>NZ_JODM01000021.1 GCF_000717995.1 Streptomyces violaceorubidus | reverse complement strand
CGTGGACGCCGCCCACCAGCGCGGCATGCGCGTGATCATCGACTTCGTCATGAACCACACCAGCGACCAGCACCCGTGGTTCCAGGAGTCCCGCAAGAACCCCGACGGCCCCTACGGCGACTACTACGTCTGGGCCGACGACGACAAGCAGTTCCAGGACGCGCGGATCATCTTCGTCGACACCGAGGCGTCCAACTGGACCTACGACCCGGTGCGCAAGCAGTACTACTGGCACCGCTTCTTCTCCCACCAGCCGGACCTCAACTACGAGAACCCGGCCGTCCAGGAGGAGATGATCTCCGCGCTGAAGTTCTGGCTGGACCTCGGCATCGACGGGTTCCGCCTGGACGCGGTGCCGTACCTCTACCAGGAGGAGGGCACCAACTGCGAGAACCTCCCGGCCACGCACGCCTTCCTGAAGCGGGTGCGCACATCTTCCTGCGCAACCACGACGAGCTGACCCTGGAGATGGTCACCGACGAGGAACGCGACTACATGTACGCGGAGTACGCCAAGGATCCGCGCATGCGGGCCAACATCGGCATCCGGCGGCGGCTGGCCCCGCTCCTGGACAACGACCGCAACCAGATCGAGCTGTTCACCGCCCTGCTGCTGTCCCTGCCCGGTTCGCCGATCCTCTACTACGGCGACGAGATCGGCATGGGCGACAACATCTGGCTCGGCGACCGCGATGCCGTCCGCACCCCCATGCAGTGGACCCCGGACCGCAACGCGGGATTCTCCTCGTCCGACCCGGGGCGCCTGTTCCTGCCCACGATCATGGACCCGGTCTACGGCTTCCAGGTGACGAACGTCGAGGCGTCCATGGCCTCGCCGTCCTCGCTGCTGCACTGGACCCGCCGCATGATCGAGATCCGCAAGCAGAACGTGGCCTTCGGCCTGGGCACCTACACCGAGCTGCCGTCGTCGAACCCGGCGGTCCTCGCCTTCCTGCGGGAGTACGGGGACGACCTGGTGCTGTGCGTCCACAACTTCTCCCGGTTCGCGCAGCCCACGGAGCTGGACCTCAGCGCCTTCGGCGGACGCCACCCGGTCGAGCTGTTCGGCGGGGTGCGCTTCCCGGCGGTCGGCGACCTGCCGTACCTGCTGACCCTGGGCGGTCACGGCTTCTACTGGTTCCGGCTGCGCAAGGACGCCGCCTAGCCCGGGCCCGTGCGGCCCCCACCCCCGGGCGGGCCGGTTTCCCCCGCTCCGCCCGGGGCACGCATCAGTAACCACCCCGACGATCCGGGGAAAGGACGCGACGTCATGTCGGAAGCCGTCATACGCACCGATACGAGCCCTCCGGGCCTCCTAGCGTCACTCGATCCACTGCTGCGGGACTGGCTGCCGCGGCAGCGCTGGTTCGCCGGCAAGGGGCGCCCGGTCACCGGCTTCTCCCTGGTCGCGGCCACCGAACTGCTCCCGGCCGACTCCCGCCTCGGCCTCCACCACGTCCTGGTCCGCGCCCATCAGCGGCACACGCCGGCCGGCGGCTCGGCCGAGGAGCCCGGGGACTGCTACCAGCTCCTGATAGGCACGCGCGAGGCGCTGCCGCCCCGGCTCGCGCCCGCGCTGATCGGACACGTGAGCGAGGGCCCGGCGGCCGGACTCACCGCCTACGACGCCCTGTACGACACCCGCCCCGCCGAGGTCCTGCTGGAGGCGCTGCGCACGCGGGCCCGGATCGGAGGGCTCCGCTTCGAGCGGGCTCCGGGCGACGACATCCGCACGGGGCTGGTGCCCCGGCTGATGACCGCCGAGCAGTCGAACTCATCGGTCGTGTACGGAGATACGTTCATCCTCAAGGTGCTGCGGCGGATCGTGCCCGGTGTCAATCCCGACCTGGAGCTGCCGCTGGCCCTGGCCCGTGAGGGCTGCCCCCGGGTGCCGGCACCGGCGGGATGGATGGTGGCCGACCTGGCCGGCCGGTCGTGGGTGCTGGGTGTGCTCCAGCCCTATCTGCAGGGCGCGACCGACGGCTGGGAGCTGGCGCTGCGCGAGCTGGCCAAGGGCGAGGACTTCGCCGCCGAGGCCCGTGCGCTCGGGCGGGCCACCGCCGAGGTGCACACCGCGCTGGCCCGCGCGCTGCCGACCGTCACCCTCGGGCACGCGCAGGCCCGGCAGCTCGCCGACGGCATGATCGAGCGGCTGGCGGAGGCCGCGCGGGCCGTGCCCCTGCTCCGGTCCTACGCACCCGCGCTGCGGACGGCGTTCACGGCGCTGGCGGACCTGGCCGCCGAGGGCGGTACCTGGACCGCGCAGCGCGTCCACGGCGACCTGCACCTCGGCCAGTGCCTGCGCTCCCCCGACGGGGAGTGGTCGCTGATCGACTTCGAGGGCGAGCCGGCGAAGCCCCTGGCCGAGCGCCGGCTTCCGCAGCCGGCGGTGCGGGACGTCGCCGGGATGCTGCGCTCCTTCGACTACGCCGCACACTCGGCCGAGGTCCGCGTGCCGGGCTGGGCCGAGACCTGCCGGGCCTCGTACTGCACCGGGTACGCGGAGGCCGGCGGCCGGGACCCGCGCACCGACCCGGTGCTGCTGCGCGCCTACGAGACGGACAAGGCGGTCTACGAGGTCCTGTACGAGGCCCGGCACCGTCCCGACTGGCTTCCGGTGCCCCTGGCGGCGGTGCGCCGCCTGTCCGTGCCCGAGCCGGCATGACACCCCCGCCCGCTCCCCCTTCGCCCAGGAGGCCCCGCCCGTGACCCCCCGCCCCTCGTCCAGCGGCTCCGACCCGAAGAAGACGACCGGGAAGAAGACGGCCAAGGCTTCGAAGCAGGCCGTCGCCAAGAAGGCCGTCACGAAGAAGGCGGTCGCCAAAAAAACGGTCGCCAAGAAGACGGTCGCCAAGCAGGCCGTCGCCAGGAAGACGGTCGGCACGAAGACCGCCGCGAAGAAGGCCGCGCCCCGCGAGGAGACCCGCGCCGCCGCCCCCGGGGCCGAGGTCGCCGTCTCCCCCGCGCTGGACGCCGGCGACCGGGAGCGGCTGCTCACCGGCACGCACCACGATCCGCACGCGGTGCTCGGTGCCCACCGGGTGCCCGGCGGGGTCGCGTTCCGGGCGTTCCGGCCGTACGCGCTGGCCGTGACCGTGCTCTCCGGGGAACTGCGGCTCGCGCTGCACGACGACGGGGACGGGTTCTTCTCCGGTCTGGCGCCGCTGGAGGAGGTCCCCGTCCACCGGCTCCTGGTGACGTACGAGGGGACGGTCCAGGAGGTCGAGGACCCGTACCGCTTCCTGCCCGCCCTGGGCGAACTGGACCTGCACCTGATCGGCGAGGGGCGGCACGAGCAGCTGTGGCGGGCGCTCGGCGCTCATCCGACGACGCACGACGGGGTGGCGGGCACCCGGTTCGCGGTGTGGGCGCCGAACGCGCGCGGGGTCCGGGTGGCCGGCGGCTTCAACTTCTGGGACGGCACCGGCCACCCGATGCGCTCCCTCGGCTCGACCGGGGTGTGGGAGCTGTTCCTGCCCGGTGTCGGCGCGGGCGAGCTGTACAAGTTCGAGATCACCCGGCCTGACGGCTCGCGCACCTTCCGCGCCGACCCGCTGGCCCGCCGTACCGAGGTGCCTCCGGCGACCTCCTCCGTCGTGCACGCGTCGCACTACACGTGGGGCGACGAGGATTGGCTGGCCCACCGCGCGGACGTGCCCGCGCACGAGGCGCCGATGTCGGTGTACGAGGTCCACCTGCCCTCCTGGCGCCCCGGCCTGACCTACCGGCAACTGGCCGAACAGCTCCCCGCCTACGTCGCCGACCTGGGCTTCACCCACGTCGAGCTGATGCCGGTCGCCGAGCACCCCTTCGGCGGCTCCTGGGGCTACCAGGTCACCGGCTTCTACGCGCCCACGGCCCGGCTCGGCGACCCCGACGACTTCAAGTACCTGGTCGACCGGCTGCACCGGGCCGGGATCGGCGTGCTGATGGACTGGGTGCCGGCGCACTTCCCGCGCGACGACTGGGCGCTGGCCGAGTTCGACGGGCGCCCGCTGTACGAGCACTCCGATCCGCTGCGGGCGGCGCATCCGGACTGGGGGACGCTGGAGTTCGACTTCGGGCGCCGGGAGGTGCGCAACTTCCTGGTGGCCAACGCCGTGTACTGGTGCGAGGAGTTCCACATCGACGGGCTGCGCGTGGACGCGGTCGCCTCGATGCTGTACCTGGACTACTCGCGCGAGCCGGGCCGGTGGACGCCCAACGAGCACGGCGGCCGGGAGAACCTGGACGCGGTGGCCTTCCTCCAGGAGATGAACGCCACGCTGTACCGGCGGGTGCCCGGCGTGGTGACGGTGGCGGAGGAGTCGACGGCCTGGGACGGGGTCACGCGGGCCACGCACCACCAGGGTCCGAGCGGCTTCGGCGGCCTGGGATTCGGGCTGAAGTGGAACATGGGGTGGATGCACGACTCGCTCGGGTACATGAGCCGCGAGCCGGTGCACCGCAAGTACCACCACGGCGAGCTGACCTTCTCCATGGTGTACGCCTACAGCGAGAACTACGTGCTGCCGATATCCCACGACGAGGTGGTGCACGGCAAGAAGTCGCTGGTGTCCAAGATGCCCGGCGACTGGTGGCAGCAGCGGGCGAACGAACGGGCGTACCTGGCCTACATGTGGGCCCACCCCGGCAAGCAACTGTTGTTCATGGGCCAGGAGTTCGCGCAGGGCGCGGAGTGGTCCGAGGCGCACGGCCCCGACTGGTGGCTGCTGGACCCGGAGTACGGGGCGGCGGCGGACCACCGGGGCGTGCGCGACCTGGTGCGGGACCTGAACACCCACTACCGGGCCACACCCGCGCTGTGGCGGCGCGACACCCACCCCTCCGGCTTCGCCTGGGTGGTCGGCGACGCGGCCGAGGACAACGTCCTCGCGTTCCTGCGCCTGGACGCCGACGGCACCCCGCTGCTCGCGGTGTCCCACTTCGCCCCGGTGGTCCGCCCCGGCTACCGCCTCGGCGTTCCCGAGGACGTCCCGGCCTGGCACGAGGTGCTCAACACCGACGCAGCCCGCTACGGCGGCGGCGACGTGGTCACCCCGGACCCGGTCAAACCGGAGGCCCAGGGGTGGCACGGCCACCCGGCGAGCATCCGGCTGACCCTGCCACCCCTGGCGACGGTGTGGCTGCGTCCGGCCTGACCGTCATCACCCGGCGTCGGCCAGTCCCTTCGGCAGCGGCTCGCAGTGCAGGACGCCGAGGCGCTGGGTGGCGCGGGTGAGGGCGACGTAGAGGTCGCTGGTGCCGTAGCGGGCGGGCTCGACGACCAGGACGGAGTCGAACTCCAGGCCCTTGGACTGGCGCGGGTCCAACAGGACCGTCCTGTGCGTCAGGTCGGGTTCGGCGCCCGCCGTCACGCCGTCGAGCCGGGCCGCGAGGGCCCGGTGCAGCTCGCGCGGGGCGATGACGGCGAGGCGGCCCTCCTCGGGGGTCAGCTCCCGGGCGGCCCCGGCGACGGCGGCCGGGAGGTCGTCGGTGGCGCGGACCCAGGGGCGTACGCCGGTGGAGCGCACCGAGCTGGGGGGTGTGAAGGAGGGGTCCTCGGCGCGGACCACGGCCGCCGCCAGGTCCATGATTTCGGCCGGGGTGCGGTAGTTGACGCCCAGGCGGGTGTGGTCCCAGCGGTCCTCGACGTAGGGGGCGAGGATCTTCGACCAGGAGCCGACGCCGGCCGCCTCCGCGGTCTGGGCCGGGTCGCCGACCAGGGTCATCGAGCGGGTCGGGCAGCGGCGCATCAGCAGCCGCCAGGCCATCGGGGACAGCTCCTGCGCCTCGTCCACGATGATGTGCCCGAAGGCCCAGGTACGGTCGGCCGCCGCGCGCTCGGCGGCGCTGCGGTGGTCGTCCTCCTCCTGGCGTTCGGCGAACCGCTCGGCGTCGATGATGTCGTGCGCGGACAGGACCTCGGCGTCCTCCTCGTCCTTGTCCTCGAACTCGTAGGTGCGGGACGCGTAGGACACGTCGAGCACGCCCTGCGCGTAGGCGATCTGCTCCTCGCGCTCGCGTTCGGCGCGGGAGCGGGCGACGCGGTCGTCGACGCCGAGCAGTTCGGCCGCCTCGTCGAGCAGGGGGACGTCGGCGACGGTCCAGTGCCGGGTGACCGGGCGGCGCACGGCGGCGGCGTCCTCGGCGTCCAGGAAGTCCTCGGGGGCGGCGAGGAGGTCGGCGACCAGGCGCTGCGGGGTGAGCCGGGGCCACAGCTGGTCGATGGCGGACCAGACCTCGGGGTTCTCGGCGAGTTCGTCGCGGATCTGGGTGATGTCGCTGGGATCGAGGAGGTTGGTGCCGTCGTAGGGGTCGGTGCCGATGCGCTCGGCGACCATGTCGGTCAGGGTGTTGAGGATGTGGCCCTCGAAGTGCTCGCGGGCCGCGTTGTGCGGCAGCTTGGCGGCGCGGGTGCGCTCGCGGGCGACGTTGACCAGGTCGTCGTCGAGCAGGAGGACCTCGCGGTCGTGCTCGATCGCGATCACCGGGTCGGGCAGCGCCTGCCGGTCGCGGACCGCCTCGGCGAGCACGTCGGCCATGCCGGCCCGGCCCTTCACGGCCGCCGCCCCGGGGGTGTCCGTCGCGGTGGCCTTCACGCCGGGGAACAGCTCGCCGACGGTGGCGAGGAGCACGCCGGTCTCGCCGAGCGAGGGCAGCACCTCGCCGATGTAGCCGAGGAAGGCCGGGTTGGGGCCGACGATGAGGACGGCGCGCTTGGCGAGCAGTTCGCGGTGCTCGTAGAGGAGGTAGGCGGCGCGGTGCAGGGCGACGGCGGTCTTGCCGGTGCCGGGGCCGCCCTCGACGACCAGGACGCCGCGGTGCGGGGCGCGGATGATGCGGTCCTGGTCGGCCTGGATGGTCTGCACGATGTCGCCCATGCGGCCGGTGCGCGCCGAGTTCAGCGCGGCGAGCAGCACGGCGTCGCCGGAGGGGTCCTCGTGGCCGGTGCGCCGTTCGTCGCCGAGGTCGAGGATCTCGTCGTGCAGCGCGGTGACCGTGCGGCCCTCGCTGGTGATGTGCCGGCGGCGGCGCAGCCCCATCGGGGTGTGGCCGGTGGCCAGGTAGAAGGGGCGGGCGACACCGGCCCGCCAGTCGATGAGGACGGGGGTGCGTTCGGCGTCGTCGGCGCGCAGCCCGATGCGGCCGATGCGGTGGCCCTGCCCGGAGGTGAGGTCGATCCGGCCGAAGCAGAGGGAGCCGTCCACCGCGTTGAGCGCGGCGAGCAGCCCGGAGCGCTCGGCGACCAGGATGTCCCGCTCCAGGCGGGCCTGCTGGGGGGTGTTGCCCTGTGCGAGGGCATCGGTGACGGACTCCTCGGCGTCGCCGCGCAGCGCGTCCACGCGCGCGTACAGTCCGTCGATGAATTCCTGCTCGTGCAGCAATTCATTGTCCGGAAATTCGGTGTTTGACAATTCCACTCCCGGCCGCATATACTGTGCCTACTGAACTTCTTCGCGACCTCGTTTTTCTGAAGTCACGAATCAACGAATATACGCAGAGAAATCCCCCGAGCGCAATTGCTCGGGGGATTTCTTCGTGTGCCGACCGGTCTGCCGGGCCGGTCTGCCGGGCCGGTCAGAGCACGTCGGCCAGTTCCTCCAGGAGCCGCCGCTTGGGCCGGGAGCCGACCATCGACTTCACCGGCTCACCCCCGCGGAACACCATGAAGGTCGGCATCGACAGCACCTTGTACGCGTTCGTCGTCGCCGGGTTCTGGTCGACGTTCAGCTGCACCACCCTCAGCCGGTCGCCCTCCTCCTGCGCCAGGGCTGCGAGCACCGGCGCCATCTGCCGGCACGGCGGACACCAGTCGGCGGTGAACTCCACCAGCACGGGCAGGTCCGACCCGATCACCTCCGCCGCGAACTCCGCGTCCGTCACCTCGGGCACACCGCTGGTCCTCATCCGTGTCCTCCCAGTTCGCACTTGGGCTCCGGACCCCCCGGAGCCGCCGCCTCGGCCCGCGTCAGCTGCGCGGCGACCTGCGCGCGCACCGACGTGAGCTGCTCGATCAGCGTGTCCAGCTCGGCCAGCTTGCGCCGGTAGACCACCAGGGACGCCGGGCAGGAGTCGCCCTCGGGGTGCCCGGCGCGCAGGCACTCCACGAAGGGGCGGGTCTCCTCCAGGTCGAACCCGAAGTCCTGGAGGGTCCTGATCTGCCGCAGCAGCTTCAGGTCGTCCTCGTCGTAGGTGCGGTAGCCGTTGCCGCCCCGCCGTGCGGGCAGCAGACCCCGCGACTCGTAGTACCGCAGCGTCCGCGTGGTGGTCCCGGCCCGTGCGGCCAGCTCGCCGATTCGCATGCCGACGAACGTAAGCCTTGACGCGGACGTCAAGGCAAGAAACCCCGCGCCGGGGGGAGGGCGCGGGGCTTCTTCGGGGGACCGGGCGGTTGAGCGACGGGGGGAGAACCTCAGCCGCCCGGCGTGTGCGGGAGCGGCCCCGGCGGGCAGGGGCGCCGTACGGGTGTCAGGCCCGCGCCAGCTCCTTCTCGCCGCCCTGTTCGGGCAGGTCCGGGGTGTCGCCGCCGTCCGTTTCGGCGGTGCCGTGGCCGTCGTCCAGGAGCGTCTTCTCGTCGAACGGGACCCGGCCGGCCAGCACCTCGTTCACCCGGTCCTTGTCGATCTCCTTGGTCCAGGTGCCGATGAGGACGGTGGCGACGGCGTTGCCGCCGAAGTTGGTCAGCGCGCGGGCCTCGCTCATGAAGCGGTCGATGCCGACGATCAGACCGATGCCGTCCACCAGGGCGGGCTTGTGCGACTGCAGGCCGCCGGCCAGCGTGGCGAGACCGGCGCCGGAGACACCGGCGGCGCCCTTGGAGGCCACCAGCAGGAAGAGCAGCAGCGGGATCTGCTCACCGATCGACATCGGCGTACCCATGGCGTCCGAGATGAACAGCGAGGCCATGGTCATGTAGATCATGGTGCCGTCGAGGTTGAACGAGTAGCCGGTCGGGACGGTGATGCCGACCACCGGCTTGCTGACGCCCAGGTGCTCCATCTTCGCGATCAGGCGCGGCAGCGCCGACTCCGACGAGGACGTGGACAGGATCAGCAGGAACTCGCGGCCCAGGTACTTGAAGAGCGAGAAGACGTTGATCCCGGCGACCAGGCGCAGCACCGTGCCGAGCACCAGGAAGAGGAAGAGGAAGCAGGTCACGTAGAAGCCCAGCATCAGCACGGCCAGGCTCTTGAGGGCGTCGACGCCCGCCGAGCCGGTGACGGCGGCGATGGCGCCGAACGCGCCGACCGGGGCCGCCCACATGATCATCGCCAGGACCCGGAAGACCAGCCGCTGGATGTGCTCGATGCCGCGCAGGACGGGCTGGCCGGCGTTGCCCATGGCCTGCAGGGCGAAGCCGCAGAGCAGGGCGACCAGCAGGGTCTGCAGGACCTCGCCCGCGGTGAACGCCGAGACGATCGTCGTCGGGATGATCCCGATCAGGAAGTCGACGGTGCCCTTGGCCTCCGCGTCGACCTGCGCCTGCCCGGTCTCCTTGACGGCGTCGGTCACCGCGAGACCCGTGCCCGGGTCCAGGATGTTGCCGACGATCAGGCCGATGGCGAGCGCCACCAGCGACATCACCAGGAAGTAGACCAGGGCGATGCCGCCGACCGCGCCGACCTTGGCGGCCTTGCGGACCGAACCGATGCCCAGCACGATCGTGCAGAAGATGATCGGGGAGATCATCATCTTGATCAGGTTCACGAAGCCGGTGCCGAGCGGCTTCAGCTCGGTGGCGAAGTCCGGGGCGATCAGACCGACGGCGATACCGAGGGCGACCGCGATGATCACGGCGATGTACAGATAGTGCGTGCGGTCGCGCTTGGCTTTGGGTGCGGCAGGTGCCGTAGCGGCTTTGCTGGTCACGGCGGCCCTCCTTGACGACGTCGTCGGCATCACCGGCGTGCGGCTCACGTCCGGGGGTGTGTATCGGGGACGGGGTGACTATCTCCCGGCGTGTGAGCGCGGTCACCCTTGCGTTCATTTAGTTCACAATCCAGCCAAGGTGGAGACTGTCGGCATGCACCTCCGCGTCCCCAGACCCCGCAGCCTCGCGGGGCAGCTCTTCGCCATGCAGGCCGTCCTGATAGCGGTCGTCGTGGTCGGGTACGCGCTGTTCACCTACCTCAGCGACCGGGGGCAGGCGGAGGAGGCGGCCGGGCGCCAGGCCCGTGCGGTGTCGCTGGCGATCGCCGACTCGCCGTCCGTGGCACAGGCGATCCGCACCCCGGACCCGACGGCGCGCCTCCAGCCGTACGCGGTGCGGGTCATGCAGGACACCGACGTGGACTTCGTGACGATCATGGATCCGTCGGGGATCCGCTGGACCCACCCCGAACCGAAGCAAATCGGCCACCCCTTCCAGGGCCACATCGAGCGCGCTCAGCGGGGCGAGACCTTCACGGAGACGTACACGGGCACGCTCGGCCCCTCGGTACGGGCGGTCACGCCCATCGTGGACGGCGGTCGGATCGTCGGCCTGATCTCCGCCGGCATCAAGGTCGAGGAGATCAGCAAGCGGGCGCAGGAGCAGCTCACGGCCCTGACCGGGGTGGCGGCCGGGGCGCTGCTGCTCGGCGCGGTCGGCACGTACGTGATCAACGCGCGGCTGCGCCGGCACACGCACGGGATGAACGCGGACGAGCTGAGCCGGATGCACGACTACCATCAGGCGGCGCTGCACGCGGTGCGGGAGGGGCTGCTGATGCTGGACGGGCACTACCGCGTCGCGCTGATCAACGACGGCGGGCGGGAGCTGCTCGGCGTGCGCGGTGACGTGGTCGGCACCTCGGTCGTGGACCTGGGGCTGCCCGCGCGGCTGACGGGGGCGCTGCTCGCGTCGGAGCCGCGGGTGGACGAGGTGCACCTGGCGGCGGAGCGGGTGCTGGTGGTGAACACCTCGCCGGTCTCCGGCGGTGAGCGCCGGGGCACGGTGGTGACGCTGCGGGACGTGACCGAGCTGCAGTCGCTGACGGGCGAGCTGAACTCGGAGCGCGGTTTCACGCAGGCCCTGCGGTCCCAGGCGCACGAGGCGGCGAACCGGCTGCACACGGTCGTCTCGCTGATCGAGCTGGGGCGGGCCGAGGAGGCCGTGGAGTTCGCCACGGCGGAGCTGGAGCTGGCGCAGGCCCTCACCGACCAGGTAGTGGCGGCGGTGGGCGAGCCGGTGCTCGCGGCACTGCTGCTGGGCAAGACGGCGCAGGCCAACGAGCGGGGAGTGGAGCTGGTGGTGTCGCAGGACGGCCGACTGGACGACGGACTGCTGCCGCCGTCGCTGCCCGCCCGGGACCTGGTGACGATCCTGGGCAACCTGGTGGACAACGCGGTGGACGCGGCACAGGGCGCGGTGCCCTCGCGGGTGACCGTGGCGGCGTACACGGAAGGCACCGGGACCGACGGCTCCGAGCTGGTGCTGCGGGTGTCCGACACCGGCGCCGGGGTCGATCCCGCCCATGCCGACCTGGTCTTCCAGCGGGGCTACTCGACCAAGCCGGCCGACGAGGGCGGACGGGGCCTCGGCCTCGCCCTGGTCCGGCAGGCGGTACGGCGGCACGGCGGCTCCCTGACCGTGGCGGAGGCGGAGGGCGGCGGCGCCCGCTTCGAGGCCCGGCTGCCGCTGGGCGACGCCGGGGGCGGCGGGGCGGCACCGGCGGCGGTGACGGGCAGCAGACCGGGCTCCGGGGGTGCGGTGTGAGCGGCGCGGACTCGCAGCCCATCCGGGTCCTGGTCGTCGAGGACGACCCGGTCGCCGCCGACGCGCACGTGATGTACGTCGGCCGGGTGCCCGGGTTCGTCGCGGTCGGCAAGGCGCACACGGGTGCGGAGGCCCGCCGCGTACTGGA
This sequence comes from Streptomyces violaceorubidus, assembly GCF_000717995.1. GTDB lineage: Bacteria > Actinomycetota > Actinomycetes > Streptomycetales > Streptomycetaceae > Streptomyces > Streptomyces violaceorubidus. Next base: position 98,054 of record NZ_JODM01000021.1, on the reverse strand, counting down.
CCGCACCCCGGTGGACCTGCTCCTGCTCGACCTGCACCTGCCGGACGTGCACGGACTCCAGCTGGCCCGTTCGCTGCGGGCGGCGGGGCATCAGACCGACGTGATAGCGGTGACGTCGGCGCGGGACCTGACGATGGTGCGCGAGGGGGTCTCGCTGGGCGTCGTGCAGTACGTGCTGAAGCCCTTCACCTTCGCCACCCTGCGCGACCGGCTGGTGCGGTACGCGGAGTTCCGGGGCACCGCCGGGGAGGCGAGCGGCCAGGACGAGGTGGACCGGGCGCTGGCCACCCTGCGCGCCCCCGGCCCGGCGGCCCTGCCCAAGGGCCTGAGCGGTCCGACGCTGGAGCGGGTGACGGGCGCCCTGCGCGGCTCGGCCGAGGGCCTCACCGCGGCCGGGGTCGCCGAGGCGGTGGGCATCTCCCGCATCACGGCCCGGCGTTACCTGGAGCACCTGGTGGACGCGGGCCGGGCGGGCCGGAGCCCGCAGTACGGGCAGGTGGGGCGGCCGGAGCTGGTCTACCGGTGGGTGCGGGGCCGGTGAGCCGCGCGGCCCTGCGTGCCTGCTCGGCCTCGCCGGGCGAGCCGACCCGTTCGTAGGCGTCCGCGGCCCGCGTCCTGCGCGGGTGCCGCCCTGCGGGCCGACTCGGCCTCCTCGGGCGAGCACGCCCCGTCGCAGGCACCCGCGAGCCGGGTCAAGCACGCGCGGGCCCGCTCGGCGTCGTCGCCCCTTCGCGTCCACCGCCCCCCGTCCCGCCCTCGGCCTCGGCCTCGGCCTCGGCCAGGGTGGTCAGCAGTGCCGTTCCCCCGCGCGACGTTCCCTGACCCGGCAGCGGGGCGCCGCCGCCTTCGCGTACCGCACGACCTGCGCCGCGAGCCCCGCCACGGCGAGCGCCTCCAGCACCGAGAGGGCGACGAGCAGTCCACCGGAGCCGCCGTCCGCCCAGAAGACGACCAGCGCCGCCAGGGGTACCGCGCAGAAGGCCGTCAGGTCGATCACGGTCTGGATCGCCTTGCGGGACCGGCGCCGGGTATCGGTGCGGTGGTACGCCTCCCACCCGAAGGTCGTGAATCCACTGCCGTGGGCGGCGAGTCCGGCCAGCCTGGGCCCCAGATCGTCCCGGACGTAGAGCCCGATCGCCGAGATCTTCTCGTCGTTGACGAGGTAGGTCCACCCGAGGACGAGACACACCGGCGGCAGCGCGAGGAGCATCGAGGGCTGCTTGGCCTGGGCCGTGGCGGCGATGACACCGGCCACGACGGCGAGCGTCACGTAGAGGAGGTTGTCCCGGAAGCCGATCCTCGCCCGCTGCTCGCTCTTCACGCTCTCGTACTCGGCGAGCAGCAACTGCCCGACGGTGACGTCCTGTTCAGGCACGCGGCCCCCTTCTCCCGGCGGTAACTTACGACTATGCCGGACGTCGAGGCCACCGCTCCGGTGGTAGCGGCGTGCGCGGGGCTCTCGGATAGGCTCGAGCATGCGATCTCGAACAGGCGGCATGTGGTGGGGCACCACGATCGAAGCGGCGGACCCGAGCGGTCTGGCGAGGTTCTACGCCGAACTCCTCGACTGGCACCTCGGGCACGAAGAGCCGGGGACGGCCATCGTGTCCGCCTCACCGCAGGGACCGTTCCTCGTGTTCCAGCAGGCGGAGGGCTATCGGCCTCCGGTGTGGCCACCGGCCGACGGCGACCAGCGCCCGATGATGCACCTCGACTTCCAGGTCGGTGACCTGGACTCGGCCGTCACCGAGGCAATGACCCTGGGCGCCACGCTCGCGGAGTTCCAGCCACGGGAGAACGTCCGGGTGCTCTTCGACCCGGCCGGCCACCCTTTCTGTCTGTGCCGCGACGACGAGTAGACCAGGCGCCGTTCGCCCGGCCGGTGACGGCACGTCATGACACGGCGAGCGTTTCCCGATCCGGCCCCGGCCGCCTGTCCGCACCCGACCCCGCATACACCCGAGCCCCACGCCGAGGCACCACCGCCCACATCCGCGTCCCGCCCCCGGGCTCCCGCGCCTCCCCGATTCCCCACTCCCCCTCGCAGGCCCGCACCACGCAGCCCAGCACCCGCAGCGCCGACCGCCTGCGCGCGTCGCAGGCCGCGATCAGCCGGGGGTGCTCGTGCCGCCGGTGCCCGTCGTAGAACACCACCCGCAGGGTGCCCTCCCGGTAGCGCAGCGAGACGTACACCTCGTCCCTCGGCGTGAATCGGCAGGCGCAGGCGGCGAGTTCCCCCACCACCTGGACCACCGCGTCCGCCATGTCGTCCAGCCCGTGCCCGTGGAGCACCGCCCGCGCCGTGACCCGGGCGATCCGCGGGCTGGCCGGGCCGGGGGGCAGGGTGAAGCTGCAGGTGAGCGTCTCGGGCGTGGGCGGCGCGAGGTCCGACACCTCGGCGAAGACAGGACAGGCTACGGACGCGGACATGGGCAACTCCCTTGATGGCGACACCTGAACGTAAGCGACTCATCACCGACTGTAGCGCACGAGTGGAGTACGTGTACTACTCTCCTCGAAGTCCTCGGTGGACCGTCCATTCACACCAGCGGCAGACTGTCCCAGCACACCGCAGAACGGGAGGACCAATGCCGCCGAGGAGCGCTCCGACGGAGCGTCAGCGTCGACTCGGGGCCGAGTTGCGCAAGTTGCGCGTCGCGGCCGGGATGACCACGGAGCGCGCCGCCGCACTGCTGGACGTCCCGCGCACCAATGTGCCCAACATGGAATCCGGGCGCTCCGGCATCAGCGCGGAACGCGTGCGCACCCTCGCGCGAAACTACGGCTGTACCGACCAAGCGCTCGTCGAGGCGCTCGCCGCCATGGCCGCCGGGCGCGAGAAGGGCTGGTGGGAGGCGTACAAGGGGCGGCTCCGGGACGGTTTCCTGGACATCGCCGAGATGGAGTGGCACGCCGCCCGCCTACGCATCGCCGTCACTGTGCACCTGCCGGGGCTGCTCCAGACCGAGGACCACGCCCGCGCCGTGTTCGACGCCGTGATCCCCCGGCTGCCCTCGGACGACATCAGCGTCCGCGTCGCCCATCGGGTCGAACGTCAGAAGGTGTTGGACCGTCCGAGTCCGCCGGCGCTCGACGTGATCCTCCACGAGGCCGCTCTGCGCATGGAGTTCGGCGGCCCCACGGTCGCGCGGCGCCAGTTGGAGCATCTGCTGCGCATGTCCGAGCGCGGGAACGTGACCCTGCGAGTCATCCCGTTCCATGCGGGCGGCTTCCCCGGGGCCGGGCAGTCCGTCGTCTACGCCGAGGCGGCTGTCTCCCGTCTCGACACCGTCGAGCTCGACAGCACCCACGGCCCGGAGTTCATCGACGACGAGGGCCAGCTTGCCAAGTACCGCGCCCAGCTTGACGCCGCTCAGGCTCTCGCACTCTCCCCGCCCGCCTCGCGCGACCTCGTCCATGCCCTGGCCCACGACTTCTAGGAGAGCAGCAATGAACGACATCACCTGGGAAGACCCGTTCTGCGGAGAAGGAGCCAACTGCTTCCGCATAGGCACCGACCCCCACGGCAACGCCTACATCGCCGTCGCCGGGCAGGAGGACCGCTACCTCACCGACAGCCGCGAAGCGCTCCGTACCCTCATCCGCGACATCAAGTCCGGCAAGGCGGATCACCTCCTCTAGGGCTAATCCCGCGCACACGCATTGACCTGACTAGACCACTCCTCTTACGTTCGCCACGCAGCCGTCCAGGCCACAGCGTCGTGTGCCCGTAGGAGGTCATGCCCGTGCGTCCCACCGTCCGGTTCACCGCCCTGTTCACCCTCACCGCGCTCGCCTCCGCCTCGCTCGCCGCCTGCGGGAGCGGTTCCGGCAGTGATCCGGACACGGTGAAGGTCTCCTTCAAGCAGTCGACGGACAACTCCATCAAGGTGATGGACACCTATCTCGGCGACATCAAGAAGCAGTTCGAGAAGGCCAACCCGGGGAAGAAGGTCGAGCTGGTGCCGATCAAGGCACCCGACTCGGAGTACTACACCAAGCTCCAGCAGATGCTCCGCTCCCCCAAGACCGCCCCGGACCTGGTCTACGAGGACACCTTCCTCATCAACTCCGACATCACCAGCGGGTACCTGAAGCCGCTCGACGACTACCTGGCCGACTGGAAGGACTGGGACCAGTTCATCGACACGGCGAAGGCGGCGGCCAAGGGCGAGGACGGCAAGACGTACGGCGTGCCGGACGGCACCGACACCCGGGGACTGTGGTTCAGCAAGGACGTGTTCGCCAAGGCGGGGCTGCCCGCCGACTGGCAGCCGAAGACCTGGGACGAGGTGCTGGACGCCGCCCGCGCCATCAAGGAGAAGGTCCCCGGCGTCACTCCGCTCAACGTCTACACCGGCAAGCCCGCCGGCGAGGCGGCCACCATGCAGGGCTTCGAGATGCTGCTGTACGGCACGGGCACGGGGGACGGCGGCTCCGACCCGCTGTACGACAAGGGCAGCAAGAAGTGGATCACGGCGGGGCAGGGGTTCGAGGACTCCCTCTCCTTCGTCGAGACCGTGTACAAGGAGAAGCTCGGCCCCGAGGTCTCCGACGCACTCGACCCCAACTTCGGCACCAAGGTGCGCGGTGAGCTGCTGCCGCAGGGCAGGCTCGGGATCGCGCTCGACGGCTCCTGGCTGCCGCAGGACTGGCTGGAGGGCAGCGGGCACGAGTGGCCCGAGTGGTCGAAGGAGCTCGGCCTCGCCGCCATGCCGACGCAGCACGGGCAGGCTCCCGGCAGGGTGAGCATGTCCGGCGGATGGACCTGGGCCGTCCCGGCCAAGGCCGGCAACCCCGACCTGGCCTTCGAGTTCATCAAGACGATGCAGACCAAGGCCAACGCCCAGAAGTGGTACATCGCCAACTCCGGCATCTCGGTCCGCGAGGACGTCGCGAACGACCCCGCGTACGTCGACGCCCAGCCCGGCATCGAGTTCTTCACCGACCTCGTCGCCGACACCCACTACCGGCCCGCCTACCCCGCGTATCCGAAGGTGTCCGTCGCCATCCAGGAGGCGATGGAGGGCGTGACGACCGGCGACCAGTCGGTCGAGGAGGCGGCGCGCGGCTACGACGAGGCGCTCAAGGAGGCCACCGACAACCAGGTGGTGAGCAAGTGACGGCGGCCGCGCCGGAGCAGGCGGAGCGCGGGGTCCGCAAGACCCCGGTGCCCCCGGCCGCCTCCGGCGGCCGGTCCTGCGCCGTCCGCCGGTCCCTGGTCCGCGCCCTGCCCGTCTCCCCCGCCCTCGTCCTGCTGCTGCTCTTCCTCGCCGGCCCGATCGTCTACTGCGTGGTCATCGCCTTCACCGACCTCCAGCTCACCGGGCAGGCCCGGGAGTCCTTCGTCGGCTTCGACAACTTCACCCGCGCCTTCAAGGACGAGGCGTTCCTCAACGCCGTATGGCTGACCCTGGTGTTCACCGTGCTGTCCTCGCTGATCGGGCAGAACACGCTGGGGCTGGCACTGGCCTCGCTGATGCGGCGGGCGTCGAAGCCGGTCCGCACGCTCACCGGTGGCATCGTTGTCACGGCCTGGGTGCTGCCGGAGGTGGTCGCGGGCTTCCTGCTCTACGCCTTCTTCCGGCGCGAGGGCACCCTCAACGCCATCCTGGACTGGCTGCACCTGCCCTCCCAGAACTGGCTGTTCACCCTGCCGATCCTGGCGGTGTCCTTCGCCAACGTGTGGCGGGGCACGGCGTTCTCGATGCTGGTGTACTCGGCCGCGCTGAACGAGATCCCCCAGGAGGTCACCGAGGCCGCCGAGGTCGACGGCGCGAGCGGCTGGCGCCGGATGTGGCACATCACGCTGCCGATGATCCGGCGCTCCATCGGCACCAACCTGATGCTCAACACCCTCCAGACCCTGTCGGTCTTCGGGCTGATCTGGGTGATGACGCGGGGCGGGCCGAGCGGCAAGAGCCAGACGCTGCCGCTGTTCATGTACGAGCAGGCCTTCCAGAACAGCCTGATCGGGTACGGCACGGCGGTGGCGCTGCTGCTGTTGCTGATCGGTTCGCTGTTCTCGGTCGTGTACCTGCGTCTGCTGCGCACGGAGGTCTGAGATGACGGACACGCTCGCGCCCCGCCCGCCATCGCGGACGGCCCGCCGTACCACCCCCGCCTCGCGCCGCACCCGGCGCCGCACCGCCGCCGACGCCGGGCTGCTGGTGGCGGCCGCGGCCTTCGTGCTGCCGCTGGCCTGGGTGGCGCTGTCGGCCCTGGACCCGCACGCCAGTCTGAGGGTCAAGGTCCCCGACGGGGTCACGCTGGACAACTTCGACGCGATCCTCACCCCGGAGATCACCTTCACCCCGCTGCTCAACAGCCTGATCCTGTGCGGCGGGGCGACCCTGTTGACGGTGGTGTGCGCGGCGCTCGCCGCGTATCCGCTCTCCCGTTTCCGGTCCCGGCTGAACCGGCCGTTCCTGCTCACCGTCCTGTTCGCCACCAGCCTGCCCATCACGGCGATCATGGTGCCCGTCTACGCCCTGTTCGTCCGGGTGAACATGATCGACACCATGCAGGGGACCATCTTCTTCTTCGCCGCCTCACAACTGCCCTTCGCCATCTGGCTGATGAAGAACTTCATGGACGGCGTGCCGAAGGAGCTGGAGGAGGCGGCGTGGACGGACGGGGCGTCGTCGTTCCAGTCGCTGCTGCGGATCGTGCTGCCGCTGATGGGGCCCGGGGTGGCGGTGGTGACGGTGTTCTCGTTCGTGATGATGTGGGGGAACTTCTTCGTCCCCTTCATGCTGCTGCTCTCCCCGGACCAGATGCCCGCCTCGGTCAGCATCAACGACTTCTTCGGCAACCGGGGCATGGTGGCCTACGGACAGCTGGCGGCCTTCTCGATCGTCTACTCGACGCCGGTCGTGTTGCTGTACGTGCTGATCTCCCGGCGGCTGGGCGGAGGGTTCGCGCTGGGCGGGGCGGTCAAGGGGTGAGCGCCCACCGATCCGTACGTTCCTACAATCCGTATCGCTGGCCGAACAGCCCGTAGTCAGCGCCGCCCCGGACCCCTACGGTGTGGCGCGTGCGCCGACCCTCACCCGGCCCGAGCCAGTCGGGTCCCCCGTTCAACGCCCTCGCCGCCCGCCGGCTGCGTGCCGCCCTCAACATGGGGCCCGAGCACGTCGCCCACGGCATACGGACCTCGTACGGGCTGCCGTACGTCGGGCCCGACCTCGTCGTCGCCTGGGAGCGGGGGGCTGCCGCCCCCGAGGGCCCGGAACTGACCGCGCTCGCCGGGGTGCTGTGGTGCTCGCCCGGTGAGCTGATCGGCCGGCCGCAGTCCCTCCGCGAGCACCGCGTCGCCCGCGGTCTGGCACCGGAGGACGTGGCGCGTGCGGTCGGGCTCGGGCTCTCGGCGTACCAGCGGATGGAGGAGGCGGACGACTGGCGCGGCACCGACCGGCAGTCCGCCCGGCTCGCCGACGTGCTCGGCCTCTCGCTGCCCGACTTCGTGACCGTCACCGGGCGCGAGGAGAAGCTGGCCGGCCTGCTGACGAGCGCGGTGACCACCCGCTGGCAGGGCTGTGTCCGCCCGATCGCCAAGCTGGCGCCGCTGGACCGGCGGGTGCTGGAGAACGTCCTCCAGGTGCTGCACCAGGACTACCAGGGGCGGATGGCCGCCACCCTCGGCTGGGGCGGGGGCGCCCCCGACTCCGGCGCCGGGGGCCGGGACTTCCTCGACCGCATCGTGGACCACTTCTGGTCGGCGGTCGAGAAGCACCCGTGAGGAGCGGGCCCGCGGGCTAGAAGACCGACTCGGCCTCGTCCATCCGGTCCTTCGGCACCGTCTTCAGCTCGGTGACCGCCTCCGCCAGCGGCACCATCACGACGTCCGTGCCGCGCAGCGCCGTCATCCGGCCGAAGTCGCCGCGGTGCGCGGCCTCCACCGCGTGCCAGCCGAAGCGGGTGGCGAGGACGCGGTCGTACGCGGTCGGGACGCCGCCGCGCTGGACGTGGCCGAGGATGACCGGCTTGGCCTCCTTGCCGAGCCGGCGCTCCAGCTCGAAGGCGAGCGCGGTGCCGATGCCCTGGAAGCGCTCGTGGCCGAACTTGTCGATGGCGCCCTTGCCGTAGTCCATGGAGCCCTCGGCGGGGTGGGCGCCCTCGGCGACGCAGACGACGGCGAACTTCTTGCCGCGGGCGAAGCGCTCCTCGACCATCTTGACCAGGTCGGCGGGGTCGAAGGGGCGCTCGGGCAGGCAGATGCCGTGGGCGCCGGCCGCCATGCCGGACTCCAGGGCGATCCAGCCGGCGTGCCGGCCCATGACCTCGACGACCATCACGCGCTGGTGGGACTCGGCGGTGGTCTTGAGGCGGTCCATCGCCTCGGTCGCGACGCCCACGGCGGTGTCGAAGCCGAAGGTGCGGTCGGTGGAGGAGATGTCGTTGTCGATGGTCTTCGGCACGCCGACCACCGGCAGACCCGCGTCGGACAGCATGCGGGCGGCGGTGAGGGTGCCCTCGCCGCCGATCGGGATCAGGGCGTCGATGCCGAAGTTCTGGATCATGTCGCCGGCGTTCTCGCAGGCCTCGCGGAGCCGGTCGCGCTCCAGGCGGGAGGAGCCGAGGATGGTGCCGCCGCGGGCGAGGATGCCGCTGACCGCGTTGAGGTCGAGGGTGCGGTACCGGCCGTCCAGCAGCCCGGCGTAGCCGTCCTCGAAGCCGATGACCTCGTCGCCGTAGTTGTCGACCGCTCGGTGCACGACCGACCGGATCACTGCGTTCAGGCCGGGGCAGTCGCCGCCTGCGGTGAGAACTCCGATACGCATCGTGCTGTGTCTCCTGCTCGCTGTTGACACCGGTGAGCCGCTCCAATTGTTCCACGGCCCGGGCGCCGGTGGACGACGGCGGACCCACAGCGCGACGGACGGCGCGGCGAGGGGTGGGACGGAGGGCGGGACGGTGGCGGAGGCTGACGGGCGCCTTAACCGCCGCCAGAGGTACTGTCAAGAGGGTTCCGCACCCCTACGAAACGCTCACCCCGACGAAACGGAGAGCACGCGTGACGCGCAGCGTGTACGTGACCGGCATCGACCGCGGCGACGGCCGCCAGGTCGTCGAGCTGGGGGTCATGGAGCTCCTGACCCGGCAGGTCGACCGGGTCGGCGTCTTCCGGCCCCTGGTGCACGACGGGCCCGACCGGCTCTTCGAGCTGCTGCGCGCCCGCTACCGGCTCTCGCAGGACCCGGCCACCGTCTACGGCATGGACTACCAGGCGGCCTCCCTCCTCCAGGCCGAGCAGGGCGTGGACGAGCTGGTGTCCGCGCTGGTCGACCGCTTCCACCTGGTCGCGCGGGACTACGACGTCGTCCTCGTCCTCGGCACGGACTACGCGGACACGCAGTTCCCGGACGAACTGTCGCTGAACGCACGGCTCGCCAACGAGTTCGGCGCCTCCGTCCTCCCCGTCGTCGGCGGCCGCCGGCAGAGCGCCGAGTCCGTGCTCGCGGAGACCCACAACGCCTTCCGCGCCTACGACGGGCTGGGCTGCGACGTGCTGGCCATGGTGACCAACCGGGTCGCCCGCGAGGACCGGGACGAGATCGCCGGGCGGCTCGCGCACCGGCTGCCGGTGCCGTGCTGGGTGGTGCCGGACGAGCCCGCCCTGTCCGCGCCGACGGTCTCCCAGATCGCGCACGCCCTGGGCGCCGAGATCGTCCTCGGCGACGACTCGGGGCTCGCCCGCGACGCGCTGGACTTCGTCTTCGGCGGGGCCATGCTGCCCAACCTGCTGGCCGCGCTGACCCCGGGCTGCCTGGTGATCACGCCCGGCGACCGCGCCGACCTGGTGATCGGCACGCTGGCCGCGCACAGCGCCGGCACCCCGCCGATAGCCGGCCTCCTGCTGACCCTGAACGAGGTGCCGGGCGAGGGCATCCTCACCCTCGCCGCCCGGCTGGCCCCCGGCACGCCGGTGCTCTCGGTGACCGGCAACAGCTTCCCCACCGCCGAGCGGCTGTTCTCCCTGGAGGGCAAGCTGGGCGCGGCCACCCCGCGCAAGGCGGAGACCGCCCTCGGCCTCTTCGAGCGGTACGTCGACACCGCGGAGCTGAACAAGCGGGTCTCCGCCCCCAGCAGCGACCGGGTCACGCCGATGATGTTCGAGCACAAGCTGCTCGAACAGGCCCGCTCCGACCTGCGCCGGGTCGTGCTGCCCGAGGGCACCGAGGAGCGGGTGCTGCACGCGGCGGAGGTGCTGCTGCGCCGGGGCGTGTGCGAGCTGACGCTGCTCGGTCCGGTCGAGCAGATCCGCAAGAAGGCCGCCGACCTCGGCATCGACCTCGGCGGCGCCGAGCTGATCGACCCGGCCGCCAGCGAGCTGCGCGACTCCTTCGCCGAGAAGTACGCGGCCCTGCGCGCCCACAAGGGCGTGACCGCGGAGCTGGCGTACGACGTGGTCTCCGACGTGAACTACTTCGGCACGCTGATGGTGCAGGAGGGCTTCGCCGACGGCATGGTGTCGGGGTCCGTGCACTCGACGGCGGCGACCATCCGCCCGGCCTTCGAGATCATCAAGACCAAGCCGGACGCCGCCATCGTCTCCTCGGTCTTCTTCATGTGCCTGGCCGACAAGGTGCTGGTGTACGGCGACTGCGCGGTCAATCCGGACCCGGACGCGGAGCAGCTCGCCGACATCGCGACGCAGTCCGCCTCGACCGCCTCGCAGTTCGGGGTGGAGCCGCGGATCGCGATGCTGTCGTACTCGACGGGCACCTCCGGTTCCGGCGCGGACGTGGACAAGGTGCGCGAGGCCACCGAGCTGGTCCGCTCGCGCCGCCCGGACCTCAGCGTCGAGGGGCCGATCCAGTACGACGCCGCGGTCGAACCGTCGGTCGCCGCGACCAAGCTGCCGGGTTCGGCGGTCGCCGGGCAGGCCAGCGTGCTGATCTTCCCCGACCTGAACACCGGCAACAACACCTACAAGGCGGTCCAGCGCTCGGCCGGCGCCATCGCGGTCGGCCCGGTGCTCCAGGGCCTGCGCAAGCCGGTCAACGACCTGTCCCGGGGCGCGCTCGTGCAGGACATCGTCAACACCGTCGCCATCACGGCGATCCAGGCCCAGCAGTCCCCCAGTGAGAAGGCGTCCGACCTGTGACCGGCTCCCGTGTCCTCGTGCTCAACTCCGGCTCCTCGTCGGTGAAGTACCAGCTGATCGACATGCGCGGCGGCGAGCGCCTCGCCGTGGGCCTCGTCGAGCGGATCGGCGAGGAGACCTCGCGGCTGAAGCACACCCCGGCCGGGGGCGACAGCCGTGAGTGGAGCGGGGCGGTCCCGGACCACGAGGCGGCGCTGAAGGCGGTGGCGGCCGAGCTGGCCAAGGACGGCCTGGGCCTCGACTCCCCCGAGCTGGCGGCGATCGGGCACCGGGTGGTCCACGGCGGTCTGCGCTTCACCGAACCGACGGTGATCGACGAGGCCGTGCTCGCCGAGATCGAGCGGCTCGTCCCGGTCGCCCCGCTGCACAACCCGGCGAACCTCACCGGCATCCGCACCGCGCAGGCGCTGCGCCCCGACCTGCCGCAGGTCGCCGTCTTCGACACGGCCTTCCACACGACGATGCCGGAGTCCGCGGCCCGCTACGCGATCGACGTCGCAACCGCCGACGCGCACCGGGTACGGCGCTACGGCTTCCACGGCACCTCGCACGCGTACGTCTCCCGCGAGACCGCGCGGCTGCTGGGCAGGGCGCCCGAGGACGTGAACGTCATCGTGCTGCACCTGGGCAACGGGGCGTCCGCCTCGGCCGTGCGCGGCGGGCGGTGCGTGGACACCTCCATGGGGCTGACGCCTTTGGAGGGGCTCGTGATGGGTACGCGCTCGGGAGACATGGACCCGGCCGTCATCTTCCATTTGATGCGCGTTGGGGGAATGTCCGCCGACGAGATCGACACTCTCCTCAACAAGAGGAGCGGCCTGATCGGGCTGTGCGGCGACAACGACATGCGGGAGATCCGCCGCCGTGTCGACGCCGGCGACGAGCGGGCGCGGCTGGCCTTCGACATCTACATTCACCGGCTCAAGAAGTACATCGGCGCCTATTACGCCGTTCTCGGACGCGTGGACGCCGTGGCGTTCACGGCCGGGGTCGGGGAGAACTCGGCGCCGGTGCGGGAGGCGGCCGTGGCGGGCCTGGAGGGGCTCGGGCTGGCGGTCGACGGCGAGCTGAACGCCGTACGCGGCGACGAGGCCCGGCTGATCTCGCCCGAGCGGGCGCGGGTGGCGGTGGCGGTGGTGCCGACGGACGAGGAAATGGAGATCGCGACACAGACCTACGCGCTGGTAAATGAATCGGGGAATCCGAATCTCACCTGAGCGGCATCCCGCCCTTTTGTATATTCCGCCAGACGGAATATTCCGCGCCGAAACAAACCGATAGGATGGCCCCCATGCGCCGTTCGAAAATCGTCTGTACTCTCGGCCCCGCGGTCGACTCCCACGAGCAGCTCGTCACGCTGATCGAAGCCGGCATGAACGTGGCCCGCTTCAACTTCAGCCACGGCACCCACGCCGAGCACCAGGGGCGTTACGACCGGGTCCGGGCCGCCGCCAAGAAGACCGGCAGTGCCATCGGTGTGCTCGCCGACCTCCAGGGCCCGAAGATCCGCCTGGAGACCTTCGCGGAGGGCCCCGTCGAGCTGGTGCGCGGTGACGAGTTCACCATCACCACCGAGGACGTCCCGGGTGACAGGACGATCTGCGGCACGACGTACAAGGGCCTGCCCGGCGACGTCGCCAAGGGCGACCAGGTGCTCATCAACGACGGCAACGTCGAGCTGAAGGTCACCGAGGTCGAGGGCTCCCGGGTGAAGACGATCGTCATCGAGGGCGGCGTCATCTCCGACCACAAGGGCATCAACCTGCCCGGCACGGCGGTCAACGTCCCCGCGCTGAGCGAGAAGGACGTCGAGGACCTCCGTTTCGCGCTGCGCATGGGCTGCGACCTGGTCGCCCTCTCCTTCGTCCGGGACGCCAAGGACGTCGCCGACGTGCACCGCGTCATGGACGAGGAGGGCCGTCGCGTCCCGGTGATCGCCAAGGTGGAGAAGCCCCAGGCGGTCGACAACATGGAGGACGTCGTGATGGCGTTCGACGGCGTGATGGTCGCCCGCGGCGACCTGGCCGTCGAGTACCCGCTCGAGAAGGTCCCCATGGTGCAGAAGCGCCTGATCGAGCTGTGCCGGCGCAACGCCAAGCCGGTGATCGTGGCGACCCAGATGATGGAGTCGATGATCACCAACTCCCGTCCGACCCGCGCCGAGGCCTCCGACGTGGCCAACGCGATCCTGGACGGCGCGGACGCGGTCATGCTGTCCGCCGAGTCCAGCGTGGGCGCGTACCCGATCGAGACCGTCAAGACGATGTCGAAGATCGTCACCGCCGCCGAGCAGGAGCTGCTCTCCAAGGGCCTCCAGCCGCTGGTGCCGGGCAAGAAGCCGCGCACGCAGGGCGGTTCGGTGGCCCGCGCCGCCGCCGAGATCGCCGACTTCCTGGGCGGCAAGGGCCTGGTGGCCTTCACCCAGTCCGGCGACACCGCCCGCCGGCTCTCGCGCTACCGCGCCTGCCAGCCGATCCTCGCCTTCACCACCGACGAGTCCACCCGCAACCAGCTGGCGCTCAGCTGGGGCGTGGAGCCGCACGTGGTGCCGTTCGTGAACAGCACGGACGAGATGGTCGACCTGGTGGACCAGGAGACGGCCCGCCTCGGCCGGTTCAGCGACGGCGACATCGTCGTGATCACCGCCGGTTCGCCCCCCGGCGTGCCCGGCACCACCAACATGGTGCGGGTCCTCCACCTGGGCGAGACGCGGCGCGGCTGACCGCTCCTCCTCTCCCGTCGTACGCGCCGAGGGCGCCCCCTGTCGCAGGGGGCGCCCTCGGTGGTGTGGCCCGCGGCCGCGGTCTCAGCCGGTGATGTACTGGTGCAGCCCGGGAACGTGCAGGGTGCCGCCGAACTGGCCGGCCTGCACCACCTTCACGTTCGTGAAGTAGATCAACGGGATGTCCAACGGCGGCGGATTCTCCGGGTCGAAGGTGATCGGGATCAGCCCGAGCAGGTTGCCCGAGATGCTCTCGGTGTACATGACCGTGTCGCCGTCGCGGATCGTGGACGTGGAGCCCTTGGCCGCTTGGACGTGGTAAGTCTTGCCGGTCGTGTCGTCCTTGACGATCTGGTGCAGGTCGCCGATGTCGGTGCCTTTGGAGATGACGTACTTCAGGACCTTCTTCGTCGCCCCACTGGCCGTCTTCACCTCGACGATGCCCTTGTAGGAGGCTCCCTTCAGGGTGAGTGAGCTGGCCTCCAGGTACCAGGGGTCCTCCGGCACGGGCAGCGTGTTGTCGACACCGCCCTCCTCTTCGGTGGCGGCCGGGCAGTCCTCCGGGTCCACCGCGGCGCTCTCGGACGGCTCGGCGCTGGGCGAGGCGGTGACCTCGTCCTTCGCCTCCTGCGCGGCCTTCTCGGCGTCCTCCGCGGCCTTGTCCACCGTGTCCTTGGTGTCCTCGGCCGCCTTCGACGCCGCGTCGGTCGCGCCGTCCACGGTGTCCTTCACCGTGCCGGTGACCTTGTCGGTGGTCTCCTTCACGACGTCGGACGCGTCGTCGCCGGCGCTCTGGGACGCCGAGGGGGTCGGCGTCGGGCTCGCGGTCTCCTCGGCCTTCTCGCCACCGGTGAAGATGCCCTCTATGGCGTCGCCGATGCCCTCCAGCAGGCCGCCCTTCTCCGATTCGGAGGGGGAAGGCTCGGCGGCGCTCGCGCCGACCGATTCCTTGCCCTCGGACGCGGAGGGGCTCGGAGCGGGCTCGGACTTGTCGCCGTCGGCGGCCTTGTCACCGGCGGCCGTGTCGTCCTTGTCGTCGGAACCTGAATCCGACGAAGAGGACGCGTCCTTGTCCCTGCCCGGCTTCTTGCCCGTGTCCCCGGCCGACGGCGAGGCACTGGGCTCCGTCCCGTCCTGCTTGCCGTCGTCAGTCGCGGAAGGCGAAGGTGCGGGCGACTCGGACGCGTCCTTCTCGGCGTCCGCCATGGCCTCGACACAGGCCTTGTACTCGTCCGCCGTCAGACTGTTGGACGACGGCGCGCCCTGGTCGTTCCCGTCCGCGAGGGCGAGGGTCGGTGTGAACCCCAGCCCCATGAGGACCGCCGTGGGCATCGCCGCCAGGGCTATCGCCTTGCCGGTGGGCACATGGAATCTGGTGAACAGTGGCTTCCTGGGCGCCGCGTGACGTGGCCCCGTTCTCGCACGGGACGTCTCCTCGTCCATCCCGTGCTTCACCTCGTCAGCCGGCACTGTGCCTCCCGTTCGCCCCGTTGGCCGGGCTCGTTCCTGACCGATCGTCGCCCCCGGGTGCGCTCAGGGACGGGGCGGAAGCCAAGTCGCTCCCCGAGCCCTCGACGGCGCCGCCCTCGCCCTTGCCGCCCTTGGCCGACCCCGGCTCGACCGGCTCCCCCGGCGCCCACGCCACGGCCAGGGCACCGCCGACGAGCGAAAGCATGAAGCCGATGACGAAGCCACCGAAGTTGGCGACGGGAATGGACACCAGCGCGAGCAGAATCGCCGCGATTCCCGCGAAGACCCGTACGTGCTTCTGGAACCAGAGGCTGACGCCGAGTACGACCAGGAGCACGCCGATAATCAGAGAACCGGCGCCGGCCGTGGTGGCCATCGCCACCGTCAGGTTTCCGAACTGCAGGTGCGCGTACGGGAAGTACATGATCGGGAAGCCACCGAGCAGGACGAGCAGACCGGCCCAGAAGGGCCTGGCGCCCCGCCAGCCTCGGAACTGCAGCCTGCGGCGGGTGAACTGGCCGACGGCGGCAGGAGTCTCGGCGCTCATGGAAAACAGCTCCCTGGTACAGCGTTGCTGTGGTGGTGATCTGGGCCGCCACGTCGCGAGGCGGCCGAAGGACCGACGGGCGGGGGCGCAACCGGCCCCCACCCGTCAGCGAGGGCTCAGTAGCACTCGACGCCTTCGCCGGAGCCCTTCTTCAGCGACATGCGCAGACCGCTGAGCTGGAAGGTACCGGCGGTGGTCGCCCACGCCGTCTGCTTCACGTCCTTCAGCACGGCCTGGTCCGCCTGCTGCGCGAAGCCGCCCGGGCTGGTCTGCTTGCCCTCGACCTCACCCTGCTTCTGCCTCGGGCCCTTGTTGATGGCCCCGGCAGCCACGCCGATGTCGATGTTCGTGAAGGTGGCGTCCGCCTCCAGGTCCTGAACATCGATGTAGAGCTGCTTGGCGTGGACCTTGCCCGAATCCTTGTTGCTGTCGCCCGCCTCCAGCCTCAGCGTGACGGTGCCGATCAGCGGGATGTTCGGGGTGACGACCGACTGGCACATCTTGGTGATGGTGGCCTTGTCGAACGCCGAGACCGCCACGGCATGGTTGCCGTCCACGCCCTTGTCGTAGGCCCCGTACTGCGAGAAGCCCGTACCCACGAGCTCCTTGGCCGTCACCTTGAACGACTGGCCCGACACGCTGAACGAGGCGGCGAGAGCGCCCTGCGCGAGCGCGACGCCTATCGCAGCCGTCGCGGCGACGCTGGGCACCATCACCACAGCGAACCGCTTCCATCTGGTCCCGCCACGCACCTGGGACTCCATATTTCCTCCTTCTCGGACGTACATCTCCTGACCTCGGCCCCGTCGCCAGTCGGCGACTCGGCCCGGCAGGGATGGGAGAAGTGCTACGTCCTCGGGAAGGAGAGCGCCCGCACTCGGCGGCACGTACAACGCGCCCGAATAACCGGCGATCACCCCCGAGCGACAACCACTGGTCGCGCCTGACACGCATCACGCACAACCCTGCTGGACAGGCTTCGCCGGATGAGCGAAGACCCCCCTGTCCAAGGGCCGGCATCACTGCCGCCGACCCTGCTCGGTGGGGACCCAGGAACCCCCGCCACCCGACCGGCTGTCGGGGTACGGGAATGGACCGAGCGTCGCCGATCGTGGTGCATTCTCGCCGTCGACACAAGGGGGTTCGTTACTGGCTAGTAGCGGCCGCGTGTCCGCGGGACGACGCACCGGGCCCGAACGGCGACGCTGGGTGTGCCCTGAGGGCGGAACAAAACCATTGATCGACGGACAGAGTCCGACAGATCGACGCCGCCGACTTACTGCAAGTAACAGCGGCCGCGATTACCAAGTTTTGGTAAAGCGCGGCCGCAGTGACGCCTCTTCGACAGCTCCTTCACACGTGCAACACGTCGACGGCGTTTGAAACGCCGCCGACGGCGCCGACCACGAGGTCGGCCGGAAGGGGGTCGACTAGAAGAGGGCGCGGGCGAGCGCCCGGCGCGCCGCGGTCACCCGCGGATCGTCGGCGCCGACCACCTCGAACAGCTCCAGCAGCCGCAGCCGTACGGCGTCCCGGTCGTCGCCCGCCGTGACGCGCACCGTGTCGATGAGGCGCCCGAAGGCGTCCTCCACGTGACCGCCCACCAGATCCAGGTCGGCGGCGGCGATCTGCGCCTGGGCGTCGCGCGGCTTGTCGGCAGCCTCCTGACGGACCTTCTGCGGGTCGGCGTTCTGCACCCGCTGGAGCAGCTCGGCCTGCGCCAGGCCCAGTTTGGCCTCGGTGTTGCCCGGCTCCTCGGCCAGCACGTTCTTGTACGCCCGCACCGCACCGCCCAGGTCGCCCGCGTCCATCGCCTGCACGGCGGCATCGAGGGCCGCGTCGTGCGGCCCGGCCGGACGCTCGGGGGCGACGGACTGCGCGGCGCCCGGCTCCGCCTCCGGGTCGACGACGAGACCGGTCAGACCGAAACGCTCCTCGCCGACCTGCACCAGCTGGTCCAGGGTCTGGCGGATCTGCGCCTCGCCCGCGGCCCCCTGGAAGAGCGGCAGCGCCTGTCCGGCGACGACCGCGAACACGGCGGGGATGCCCTGGACGCCGAACTGCTGCATCAGCATCTGGTTGGCGTCGACGTCGATCTTGGCGAGGAGGAAACGCCCGTTGTACTCGACGGCGAGCCGCTCCAGGACCGGGCTCAACTGCTTGCAGGGCTCGCACCACTCGGCCCAGAAGTCGATGACGACCGGGACCTCGGTGGACCGTTGCAGGACCTCGCTCTCGAAACCGGCCTCGTCGACGTCGATGACGAGGTCGGCCGGGGAGACGGCTCCCGTGCCGCCGCCCTGACGGGCGGCCTGGGCGCGCGCCTGCTCCGCCTTCGCCTTGGCCTCCTGGGCCTGCTTCACCGCGGCGAGGTCGACGACCCCGCTCATGGACATGTTCCGTGGCTGCATGGGTCTATCCTCCCCCGTACGGCGCGCGCGTGTGAAAACCGGGTCGAAAGCCCGCCCGGATGTGTGCTGTTCGGTGTGCGTCCTGCCGGCGCCGGGTCCCCACCCCACGCCCGTGGTCGTCGCTGCGGCGCGGGCGGACCCACGCTTTCGCTACGAGTCGTAGCGTAATACCGGGAGGGCCCCTCGCAACACCCCGCCCCGGTGATCTGTCTCACGGCGGCCCGCGTGTTACCCGCCGGTTAAGGTCGGGGGATGCAGAGCAGCACCCCCGCCGGCCGTGCCGGGCGCCCGCGCAGTGCCGCGGCGGACACCGCGATCCTGGCCGCGACGCGGGCCGCCCTGGTCGACCTCGGCTGGTCGAAGCTCACCCTGGGGGACGTCGCCACGCGGGCCGGGGTTGCCAAGACGACGCTCTACCGCCGCTGGGCGGGCAAGAACGAGCTGGTCGTGGACGCGGTGGCGGAGCTCTTCGACGAGCTCGAACTGCCCGACCGCGGCTCCCTCCCCGCCGACATCGAGGGCGTGGTGCTCCAGTTCGCGGCGATCCTGGCCCGGCCGGAGGCGCGCAGCGGCCTGATGGCGGTGGTCGCGGAGTCCACGCGGGACGACGCGCTGCGCGAGCGCATCCGCGCCTCGATCGTGGAGCGGCAGAAGCGCCTGGTGCTGGAGGGCAGGGAGCGGGCCCAGGCCCGGGGCGAGCTGCCGCCGGAGCCGGACGCCGCGGAGGCCGCCCGCACCGCGGACCTGATCTTCGACATGGTCGCGGGAGCGGTGGTGCACCGCACGCTGGTCAGCGCTCAGGCCGCGACCGAGGAGTGGGTGCGCAGCTTCACCCAGGTACTGCTGTGGGGGCTCGCCTCCAGGCCGACCGAGTCGGGGGGTGGGTGGGCGTAGCCCGGGGGCCAGGGGGCGCAGCCCCCTGGTGATCCCCCCGCGGCACCGGGCTCAGAACCCCGCAGGCTCCGTGTACACCCCCCACTCGTCCCGCAGCACCCCGCAGATCTCCCCGAGCGTCGCCTCCGCCCGCACCGCGTCCAGCATCGGCTCGATCATGTTGCTCCCAGAGCGGGCCGCCGCCAGCATCGCGTCCAGGGCGCCCCTCACCGCCGCGTCGTCGCGGGCGGCCTTGCGCTCGCCCAGCACCCGCACCTGCTCGCGCTCGACCTCGTGGCTGACCCGAAGTATCTCCAGGTCGCCGGTGACGGAGCCGGTGTGGACGTTGACGCCGACCACCTTCTTGTCGTCCTTCTCCAAGGACTGCTGGTAGCGGAAGGCCGACTCGGCGATCTCACCGGTGAACCAGCCGTCCTCGATGCCGCGCAGCAGGCCGGAGGTGATCGGGCCGACGGGGTGCTGCCCGTCGGGGTGGGCCCGCAGCCCGCGCTCCTTGATCTGCTCGAAGATCTTCTCCGCGTCGGCCTCGATGCGGTCGGTCAGCTGCTCGACGAACCAGGAACCGCCCAGCGGATCGGCGACGTTGGCGACGCCGGTCTCCTCCATCAGCACCTGCTGGGTGCGCAGGGCGATCTCCGCGGCCTGCTCACTGGGCAGCGCGAGGGTCTCGTCGAGGGCGTTGGTGTGCAGGGAGTTGGTGCCGCCGAGCACCGCAGCGAGCGCCTCCACCGCCGTACGGACCACGTTGTTGTACGGCTGCTGCGCGGTCAGCGAGACACCGGCGGTCTGGGTGTGGAAGCGCAGCCACTGGGCCTTGTCGGTCTGCGCCCCGTACACGTCGCGCATCCACCGCGCCCAGATCCGGCGCGCCGCGCGGAACTTGGCGATCTCCTCGAAGAAGTCGACGTGCGCGTCGAAGAAGAAGGAGAGACCGGGCGCGAAGACGTCCACGTCCAGACCGCGGCTGAGCCCCAGCTCCACGTACCCGAAGCCGTCCGCCAGCGTGTACGCCAGCTCCTGCGCGGCCGTCGCACCCGCCTCGCGGATGTGGTAGCCGGAGACGGAGAGCGGCTTGTAGGCGGGGATGCCGGCCGCGCAGTACTCCATCAGGTCGCCGATCAGGCGCAGGTGCGGCTCGGGCTGGAAGAGCCACTCCTTCTGGGCGATGTACTCCTTGAAGATGTCGGTCTGGAGCGTGCCGTTGAGCACGGACGCGTCGACGCCCTGGCGTTCGGCGGCGACCAGGTACATGCAGAACACGGGCACGGCGGGCCCGCTGATCGTCATGGAGGTCGTCACGTCGCCGAGCGGGATGTCCTTGAAGAGGACCTCCATGTCGGCGGCCGAGTCGATGGCCACGCCGCAGTGCCCGACCTCGCCGAGCGAGCGCGGGTCGTCGGAGTCGCGGCCCATCAGGGTCGGCATGTCGAAGGCGACCGAGAGCCCGCCGCCGCCGTTGCGGAGGATCATCTTGTAGCGCTCGTTGGTCTGCTCGGCGTTGCCGAACCCGGCGAACTGCCGGATGGTCCACGTACGCCCCCGGTACCCGGTCGGGTACAGACCGCGGGTGAAGGGGTACTCGCCCGGCCAGCCGATCCGCTCGAACCCCTCGTACTCGTCCCCCGGCCGGGGCCCGTACACCGGCTCCACGGGATCGCCGGAGAGCGTGGTGAAGTCCGCGTCGCGCTTGCGCGCCGCGTCGTACCGGGCCTGCCAGCGGAGGCGGCCCTCTTCTATGGCGTGAGCGTCCATACCCCCAAATTTACTAGGACGTCCAAGTAAATGTCGATGGGCTACCGCCGTACGGGTGTCCGCACGGCGGTGGGACGGCCGGTGAGGGCCGGTTACGCCTTGACCGGCTCGGGCGCCTCGGTGGCGGCGACCTTGGCGTCCAGCTCCCGGCTGATGCGCCGCTCCACGAAGAAGGCGGCCGTCGGAACGGTCCCGGCGAGCAGCACCCACAGCTGCTTCTTCACCGGCCACTTCGCCTTGGACCCCAGATCGAAGGCGAAGACCAGGTAGATCACGTACAGCCAGCCGTGGGCGATGCTGACGACCTGGGTGAAGTCCGCGGCGCCGCCCAGATCCAGGACGTACTTCGCGATCATGCCGAGGCACAGCGCGATCAGCAGCACTCCGGTGACGTACGCCATGACCCGGTAGCGGGTCAGCACGCTCTTTTTCATGGCTCCGAGCGTAACCGCCCGTTTCGCGCGATCTTCGACCGGGTCGGGCGACTCGCCGGGCCCGCCCGGCCGGCAAGGTCCCCCGCTCAGCCCTCCTCGAAGTCCCCCGCGGCGACCCGCAGCGGGCGGAGCATCGCGAAGATCTCCCCGCACTCCTCGGCGTCGTAGGCGCCCAGGCCGAAGTCCATCGCCATCAGGTCGCGGGTGGCCGCCTCGACGACCTCGCGGCCCCTGTCGGTGATGGTGGCCAGCGTGCCTCGGCCGTCGTTGGGGTTGGGGCGCTTGGCCACCAGGCCGGAGCGCACCAGCCGGTCCACGGTGTTGGTCACGGAGGTGGGGTGCACCATCAGGCGCTCGCCGATCTTGGACATCGGCAGCTCGCCCGACTTGGAGAAGGTGAGCAGCACCAGCGCCTCGTACCGCGCGAACGTCAGCCCGTACGGCTTGACCACGGCGTCGACCTCGCCCAGCAGGATCTGCTGGGCCCGCATGATCGAGGTGATCGCGGCCATGGAGGGCACACCGCCCCAGCGCTGTGCCCAGAGTTCGTCGGCTCGGGCGATGGGATCGAAGGAGAGACTGAGGGGCTTCGGCACGGCAAGAGACCTTACCGGCCGGTCATATGCCGGTCAGCCCCGTCTCGCCCTTCGATACCTACGCCCGCGCGGCGCCGCTCACCGGGCGCTCGCCCGGCGCTCGTCCCGCGCTCATCCGGCGCTCGTCCGGCGCTCATCCGGCGCTCATCCGGCGAGGTGGCGCTCGACCGTCTCGACCTTCGACGTGAGGCCGTCCGTCACACCGGGCCGGATGTCCGCCTTGAGGACCAGGGAGACCCGCGGTGCCCGCGCCTCGACGGCAGCCACGGCCCGCCGGACGACGTCCATGACCTCGTCCCACTCGCCCTCGACCGACGTGAACATCGCGTCGGTGCGGTTCGGCAGCCCGGACTCGCGGACCACCCGGACGGCGTCGGCGACGTACTCCCCCACGTCCTCGCCGACGCCGAGCGGCGTGACGGAGAAGGCGACGATCATGCGTTGACGATCCCTTCCTGGCGGGCGCGGGAGGCGATGACCGCGCTCTCGGCCTCGCGCTTGAGCCTGCGGTCGGCGAAGAAGCCGCCGGTCGGCAGGACCGAGAGGACGAAGTAGAGGGCGGCCGTCTTCAGCGGCCACTTGGCGCGGTTCCAGGCGTCCGCCCAGAAGAGCAGGTAGAGGACGAAGAGGAAGCCGTGGACCGCGCCCATCACCGGCACCGCGTTGAAGTCGGTGGTCCGCTTCAGGACGGAGCAGACGAGCAGCAGGAGGAACGAGATCGCCTCGGGGCCCGAGACCAGGCGGAGGCGGCGGAGGGCTGTGGCGGTCTTGAGGTCCACGGGTCACCTTCGGGAGGGAGGGAGGCGCCGACGGCGCGGGCGGTGTGCGCTCCGCCTTGTGAACGGAAGCACAATCGTTCGCCCATTGTGGCAAACAATGCCCCAAGGAAGGGACTCAGGGTCGGTCTCCACCCGTGGGCCCTGTTCTGTCCCCCCGTGGCGGGGCTACTTTCGCAGCGTGGCGATGTTCCGACTTCAGGGCAGCAAGGTCCTCGCCGTCGACATGACCCAAGACGCCGTGAAGGCGAAGAACGGCTCGATGGTCGCGTACGACGGGGAGATGACCTTCAAGAAGCTGAGCGGCGGTGGTGAGGGCATCCGGGGCATGGTGACCCGGCGCATCACCGGCGAGCAGATGACGGTGATGGAGGTGAGAGGGCAGGGGACCTGCTGGTTCGCGGACCGGGCCTCGGAGATCACCCTGGTGGGGCTCCGGGGCGACAAGCTGTACGTCGAGTCGAGCAACTTCCTGGCGGCCGACGCCGGACTGCGCACCGGCACCAGCTTCACGGGCACGCGCGGCGCCTCCCAGGGCAACGGGCTGTTCACCACGACGATCGAGGGGCACGGGCAGGCGGCGATCATGTCCGACGGTCCCGCGGTGGTGCTGCGGGTCAGCGCGCGGTACCCGCTGACCGTCGACCCGGGGGCGTACGTCGCGCACCAGGGGAACCTGCGGCAGTCCTTCCAGTCCGGCGTGACGTTCCGCACGCTGTTCGGGGAGGGCGGCGGCGAGGCCTTCCAGATCCGCTTCGAGGGCGACGGACTGGTGTACGTGCAGCCGAGCGAGCGGAACACGATCGCGGGGGATGTCTGAGGTGGCCTTCCAGGAGATCAACTCGAAGATGGTCCAGGCGACCGTCGTACCCGGGCAGCGGCTGTTCAGTCAGCGCGGTGCCATGCTCGCCTACCGCGGCGAGGTGTCCTTCACCCCGAACCTGCGCGGCGGCCAGGGCGGGGTCATGTCGATGATCGGCCGCCGGGTGGCGAACGAGGACACGCCGCTGATGACCGTCGAGGGCAGCGGCACCGTGTTCTTCGGGCACGGCGGCCACCACGTCCAGGTGATCAACCTGTCGGGCGACACCCTGTACGTCGAGGCGGACCGCCTCCTCGCCTTCGAGGGCACCCTGGAGCAGAGCACGGTGTTCCTCGGCTCGCAGGGCGGCGTCATGGGCATGGTGCGGGGCCAGGTGAGCGGGCAGGGGCTGTTCACCACGTCCCTCAAGGGCCACGGCTCGGTGGCGGTGATGGCCCACGGCGGCGTCTTCGAGGTGCCCATCACCCCGCAGCGCCCGGTGCGCGTCGACCCGCAGGCCTACGTCGCCCACCACGGCGAGGTGCGCAACAGGCTCTCCACGGCCCTGGGCTGGCGGGACATGGTGGGACGCGGCTCCGGCGAGGCGTTCCAGCTGGAGCTGAGCGGCAGCGGCACGGTGTTCGTCCAGGCGTCGGAGGAGAAGCTGTGAGCACGGTCCACCACGACCCGGCGACACTGCCGGCCGACGACAACGTCAACGCGTACACCTTCTGCGTGGAGCTCAAGGGGAGCCAGTGGTTCCTGCAGAAGGGGAAGATGATCGCCTACTACGGGACGATCGATTTCAACGGCGTCGGGCACGGCCGGCTGGACCGTCTGATGCGCACCTCCTTCCATTCGCCTCTGCACGCGAGCGACTGGGTCGTGGCGGAGGGTTCGGGCAAGATGCTCCTCGCCGACCGGGCCTTCGACGTGAATTCGTACGACCTGGAGGACGGCAACCTGACCATTCGCTCGGGCAACCTGCTCGCTTTTCAGCCAAGCCTCGCGCTCAAGCAGTCGATCGTGCCGGGCTTCCTGACGCTGATCGGAACCGGAAAGTTCGTGGCCGCGTCCAACGGTCCGGTGGTGTTCGTGGAACCCCCGATCCGGGTCGACCCGCAGGCCCTGGTCGGCTGGGCGGACTGCCCGTCCCCGTGCCACCACTACGACCACGGGTACATGACCGGCCTCCTGGGCGGTCTACGTGCGATGACGGGGCTCGGCGGGGCCTCCGGGGAGGAGCACCAGTTCGAGTTCGTGGGAGCCGGCACGGTCCTGCTCCAGTCGAGCGAGGCCCTGATGGCGGAGCAGGCCGCGGGGGCTCCGCCGCAGCAGGCCGGAGTGCCCGGAGGCGGTGCTTCCGGGGCGCCCGGCGGCCGCTCGGGGGTACCGGGGCTTCCCGGACAGCTGGGGGACCTCCAGCGCCGCTTCGGGCTGTGAGCGGTAATCTGCGGAGTGTGACATCGAACGCGTGCGCACCGTCACCGTCACGGAAAACCCCTCACTAGTTCGCCTTTCAACCTTTTAGGTAGACTTCATTCATGGAGACCGAGACGGCCACTCGATGGCTGACCGATACGGAGCAGTGTGCTTGGCGCACCCACCTGGAGGTCAACAGGCTGTTGACGCACCAGCTCGAGAAGGACCTGCAGCCGTTCGGCCTGACAATGAACGACTACGAGATCCTGGTGAACCTCTCCGAGTCGGAGGGCGACAGAATGCGGATGAGTGATCTGGCGGCCGCCACGATGCAGTCCAAGAGCCGCCTGTCCCACCAGATCACCCGCATGGAGAACGCGGACCTGGTCCGTCGGGAGAACTGCGAGTCCGACCGGCGCGGGCTCTTCGCCGTCCTCACCGAGCACGGCAGGGAGACGATGCGGAAGGTCGCGCCGCACCACGTGTCCTCCGTCCGCAGGCACTTCATCGACCTGCTGGCCCCGGAGGACCTGACGGAGCTGGACAAGGCGCTCAAGCCCATCGCGGAACACCTGCGCGGGCAGCGGGGACGACCCTGAGTCCCTGATCATCCGTCCCGGGCCGTGCGGGCCCGGGCACCCGGCAGGCGGAGCTCGAACAGGGCGCCGCCTGCCGGTGCGTCGTGCACGGTGAGCGTCCCGCCGTGCCGCACGGCGACGTCGCGGGCGATGGCCAGCCCGAGCCCGGCGCCGCCGTCGTCACGGCTGCGGGCCGCGTCGAGCCGTACGAAGCGCTCGAAGATCCGCTCCCGGTCGGCCGCCGGCACGCCCTCGCCGTCGTCGGCCACGGCGACCACCGCCGTGTCCCCGTCCCGCCGCACGGACACCCGGACCGCCGAACGGGCGTGCCGCTGGGCGTTGTCGAGCAGATTGGCCAGTACCCGCCCCAGCTGCCCCCGCGATCCGGCCACCCGCACCGCGTCCTCGCCCCGCACGCTCACCCCTGCCCGGCCCTCGGCCGCCTCCCGCGCGAGCGCCGCGAGGTCGATCCGGGCGTCGGCGGGCCGCTCCCCCGCGTCCAGCCTGGCCAGCAGCAGCAGGTCGGCGGCGAGCCGCTGGAGCCGCACGGTGTCCGCCACGGCGCCCTCCAGGTCCAGCAGTTCCGGATGGGCGGCGGCCACCTCCAGCTGGGTGCGCAGCGACGCGATCGGGCTGCGCAGCTCGTGCGAGGCGTCCGCGACGAAGCCGCGCTGCCGCTCCACCGAGGCCTCCAGCGCGGCCAGCGTCTCGTTGGTGGTCGTGGCGAGCCTGGCCACCTCGTCGTGGGTCCCCGGCACCGGGACGCGGCGGGCCAGGTCCTCGCTGGCGGTGATCGCGGCCATCTCCCGCCGGATGCCCTCCACCGGGCGCAGCGCGCGCCGGGTGACCAGCCAGGTCACCCACGCCACGACCGCGAGCAGCAGCGGGAAGCCGATCAGCATGACGGTCAGCGCGGTGTTCACGGCGCCGTGTTCGGCGGAGAGCGGGGCGCCGGCGTAGACGGTGAGCGTGCCCCGGTCGTCGGTCTTCACCGGGACGGCGGCGAAGCGGTAGTCCTCCGTGTCCCCGTCGATGGTCGCCGAGCCGTCGCTGACGGTGATCCGTCCGCCGACCTCGCCGGGGTCGAGGGACTCGCGGGCCTCGTCCTCCTCGTCGTCGGCATCCTCGTCGGCGCCGTCCGCCGCGCTCGGCGAGGCGGACGGCTGCGGCTTCACCGCGCCGACTCCGGTCCCGCTGATCCGTTCCAGGTCCTCGCTCGCGGCGACCAGCACGCCGTCCTCGTCGACGACCTGCACCGGCCGGTCGTCCACGTCCAGCGAGAGGTCCGCGTACGCCGTCCCGACCGCCAGCTCCGTCGCCACCTGCCGCGCCGAGCGCTCCGCCTGGGTGCCCGCCTCGCCGAGCAGGTTGGAGCGCAGGGACAGCAGGACGGCGGTACCGGCCGCGACGAGGGCGACGGCGACCACGAGGGTGGCGGCGAGCGTGGCGCGGGCCCGCACCGAACCGAACAGGCGGCTCACCGCCCGGTCTCCAGCCGGTAGCCGGCGCCGCGCACGGTCCCGATGAGTCCGGCGCGCAGCTTGCGCCGGAGCGCGCTGACGTACACCTCGACGATGTTGGGGTCGCCGTCGTAGGCGAAGTCCCAGACGTGCTCCAGGATCTCCGCCTTGGACACCACCTGTCCGGCCCTCACCACGAGCTGCTCCAGGACGGCGAACTCCTTGGCGGTGAGGGTGACCTCGTCCTGGCCGAGGAACACCCGGCGGGCGCCGGTGTCGACCCTGAGGTCGCCGTGGACGTGCACGGGAGAGGCACCGGCGCCCTGTCCCCGCCGCCGCAGCAGGGCCTTCACGCGGGCTACGAGGACCACGTACGAGAAGGGCTTGGTGAGGTAGTCGTCCGCGCCGGTGTCCAGGCCCTCGGCCTCGTCGTACTCGCCGTCCTTGGCGGTGAGCATCAGGATCGGCACGTCGTGCCCGGCGGCGCGCAGGGCCGCGCAGACCCGGTAGCCGTTGAGGCCGGGCAGCATGATGTCGAGGATGACGAGGTCGTACACGCCCTCGCCCGCCCTGTGCAGTCCCTCCAGGCCGTCGTGGACGACGTCCACGGCGTATCCCTCCGCGGTGAGGCCCTTGGCGAGCGACACGGCGAGGCGCTTCTCGTCCTCCACGATCAAGAATCGAGAGGGGCGGCGCGAAGCGCCTCGGGCAGGGTGGTGGTGGGCGACGGGTGGGCGCATGGGTAAAGAGTGGCAAAGCCGAGCTGAAGATCCCTTCAGGCGGCTTCAGCCTGGCCTCAGCGTCGGTCCGCGACAGTGAAGTCACCGGAAAATGCCGGACTCTGGACGACTCGGAGGAAGACCTCATGAAGCGCAACATCGTGATCGCCGCCGTCACCGCCGCCGCACTGATCGGAGGCGGTACGGCGACGGCGCTGGCGACGACGGGGGACGACGACCGGGGCACGGCGCCCCGCGCGGACGTGAGCGTGTCGGACGACGACGACGGCGGCGTTCGGGACGAGACCGAGGACCGTGACGACAACCGGCGCGACGACGCCGGTGCCGCCTCCGCGAAGGTGACGGCCGCCGAAGCAGTCGCCTCCGCGCTGGCCGACACCCCGGGCACCGCCGTCTCCGCCGAACTGGACGACGAGGACGACGACGGAGACGACTCGGGCGACGGCGACGGCGACGACCGCCGGGAGCGCGCGGCCTGGGAGGTCGACGTCCTCTCCGGCGACGGCACCTGGCACAGCGTCCGGGTCGACCCGGTCACCGGCAAGGTGCTGGGCTCGGAGCGGGAGGACGACGAGGACGACACCGCCGAGGCGCGCACGGCCCTCAAGGGTGCCTCCGTCGACGCGGCCGAGGCCGCGAAGGCGGCGGCGGGACACGGCACCGTCACCTCCGTCGAACTGGACGAGGACGGCGAGCACGGCGACGGCAAGCCCGCCTGGGAGGTCGAGACGCACGGCTCCGGCAAGGGCGAGCAGGACTGGCGGGTCGACCCGAAGACCGGCAAGGTCACGGCCGACCGCTCACACGACTCGGACGACGCGCACGACTCCGACGACGACTGATCAGTCCCGCCCGCCGGTCAGCACCGCCGCGGCCGTGCCCCGGCACCAGCGCCGCCGCCGCGGCGACCGCGCCGGACAGGGCGAAGCACACCGGCAGGGGCAGGCGTTCCACCAGCAGGCCCACCGCGGCGGCACCGGCCGACATCCCGGCGTTCACGGCCGTGTTGCACCAGGCGCCCGCCCGGACCCGGAAGCCGGGCGCCGCGCTCTCGTCCGCGATCAGGTACGCCGTGGTCAGCGCCGGGGCCACGAACTGGCCGGCGAACATGACGGCCAGGACCAGCGTGCCGAGTCCGGGCGCGAGGCCCGCCGCGGCGAGGCAGAGGCCGACACCGGCCGCGAAGAACGGGAGCCGCGCCCGGGTGGGCCGGCTCCAGGTGACGGCGCCGTTGACGAGACCGCCGACCGCGCTGCCCACCGACAGCGCCGCGAGCACCCAGGCGACCGCGCCGTCCCCGAGGCCGTGCTCCCCCGCGAAGGCCACGACGAGGAGGTCGACGGCGCTCACCGAGACGCCGACGGCCGCCGCGACGAGGACGGGCTGCAACAGGGCCCGGACCTGTCCGGTGGCGCCGTCCCCGGGTGCGGGATCGCCGCTCTTCTCCCCCGCCGCCGGACGCGGCGCCGCGGTCGCCGGTGAGGCGACGAAGGCAAGGGTGCCGACCGCCACCAGCACCGCGCTGAGTACGACGCCGGCCACCGGCGGGGCGACGGTGACGATGCCGCCGACCAGGAGCGGGCCGGAGACGAAGAGCAGTTCCTCGGCGACGCCGTCCAGGCTGTAGGCCCGCTGCAGCAGCCGCCGGTCCGGGAGCAGTTCGGTCCACACCGCGCGCATCACGGGGCCGAGCGGAGGCGTGCAGGCGCCCGCGGACGCGGCGGTCGCCGCGAGGACGGCCGGGGGCGTGCCCGGACGCCAACAGGCCGCCGCCAGCACGCAGAGCAGGACGGCGTAGAGCAGGGCCATGGGCAGCAGGGCCCGGCGCGGGCCGTGCCGGTCGACGAGCAGGGCGCGGTAGGGGGACAGGAAGACGCTCGTGGCGCCGAAGAGCGCCATGACCAGCCCGGCGGCGGCGTACGACCCGGTGGAACGGGTCAGGGAGAGCATCAGGGACAGGGAGACCGTGCCGTACGACAGCCGCCCGACGAGGGCGGCCGCGAAGGTGCGGCGGGCATGGGGGACGCGGAGTACGGCGGCGTACGAGGGCCGCGGAAGAGACGTGGACACGCGAAGGGTTCCTCAGCAGGAGGGCAGCGGGGGACGCCTGTGCGCGCGACGGCCGGAAGCGGCGGTCGCGTGCGGGGCGGGCCCTATGCCAAGAGGAGGAACACGCAGCGCACTCTAGCCCGTCCGGCGGGTGAGGACGAGGCCGTCGAGGCCGAAGGAAGGGGCTGGGGGGCTCAGCCCTGCGTCAGCCCCGCCACCAGTTCGTCCGCCGCGCGGTAGGGATCCAGCTCCCCCGCGACGATGCGCTCCGCCAGCGCCCCGAGCCGCCGGTCGCCGTGCAGGTCCCCGATGCGTTCGCGCAGGGTGGTGACGGCGATCGTCTCGACCTCGCGGGAGGCCCGGGCCCGGCGGCGTTCGCCGAGGACGGCCCGCTCCTCCATCCACGCGCGGTGCTTCTCCAGCGCCTCGACGACCTCGTCGACGCCCTCGCCGCGCGCGGCGACCGTCTTGACGATGGGCGGGCGCCAGTCGCCGGCGGCGCGGGCCTCGCCGAGGCCCAGCATGTGGTTGAGCTCGCGGGCGGTCGCGTCGGCGCCGTCGCGGTCGGCCTTGTTGACGACGTAGACGTCGCCGATCTCCAGGATCCCGGCCTTGGCCGCCTGGATGCCGTCGCCCATCCCGGGGGCGAGCAGGACCACGGAGGTGTCGGCCTGGGAGGCGATCTCCACCTCCGACTGGCCGACGCCCACCGTCTCGACCAGGATCACGTCGCAGCCGGCCGCGTCCAGTACGCGGATCGCCTGCGGCGCGGCCCAGGCGAGGCCGCCGAGGTGGCCGCGGGTCGCCATCGAGCGGATGTAGACGCCCGGGTCGGAGGCGTGCTCCGACATCCGCACCCGGTCTCCGAGCAGGGCGCCGCCGGAGAAGGGGGAGGACGGGTCGACGGCGAGCACGCCGACCCGCCTGCCCTGCTTGCGGTACGCCGTCACCAGCGCCGAGGTGGACGTCGACTTGCCGACGCCCGGGGAGCCGGTCAGGCCGACCACGTACGCGTTGCCGGTGAGCGGCGCGAGCGCCTCCATGACCTCCCTGAGCTGCGGGGACGCCCCCTCCACCAGGGAGATCAGCCGGGCCACGGCCCGCGGCCGGCCTTCCCGGGCCTGGGCCACCAGTGAGGAGACGTCCTGCATCACAGCTCCGTTCAGCTCCGTTCGGTGAGGTCTCGTACCTGTGGCGAGACCTCGTGTCTGTGGGGTCAGGCCCCGGGCACCCGCACGATCAGCGCGTCGCCCTGACCGCCGCCGCCGCACAGCGCCGCCGCGCCGACGCCGCCGCCGCGCCGCTTCAGTTCCAGGGCCAGGTGCAGCACCAGTCGGGCGCCGGACATGCCGATCGGGTGGCCCAGGGCGATGGCACCACCGTTGACGTTCACCTCTTCGGTGGAAACGCCGAGGTCCTTCATTGACTGGACGGCGACGGCCGCGAAGGCCTCGTTGATCTCGATCAGGTCCAGGTCGCCGACCTCCAGGCCCTCCTTCTTCAGGGCGTGCCGGATGGCGTTCGACGGCTGCGACTGCAAAGAGTTGTCCGGGCCCGCGACATTGCCGTGGGCGCCGATCTCCGCGATCCACTCCAGGCCCAGCTCCTCGGCCTTGGCCCGGCTCATGACCACCAGGGCCGCCGCGCCGTCGGAGATCTGCGAGGAGGAACCGGCGGTGATGGTGCCGTCCTTGGCGAAGGCCGGGCGGAGCTTGCCGAGCGACTCGGCGGTGGTGTCGCCGCGGATGCCCTCGTCCTTGGCGAACAGCACCGGGTCGCCCTTGCGCTGCGGGATCTCGACCGGGGTGATCTCGGCGTCGAAGACACCGTTCTTCTGGGCGGCGGCGGCGCGCTGGTGGGACAGGGCGGCGATCTCGTCCTGGGCGGCGCGCTCGATGCCGAGGCGGGTGTTGTGCTTCTCCGTGGACTCGCCCATGGCGATGTTCTCGAAGGAGTCGGTCAGGCCGTCGTACGCCATGGCGTCGATCATCTGGACCGCGCCGTACTTGTAGCCCTCGCGGGACTTGGGGAGCAGGTGCGGGGCGTTGGTCATGGACTCCTGGCCGCCCGCGACGATCACGTCGAATTCACCCGCGCGAATGAGCTGGTCGGCGAGTGCGACGGCGTCGAGGCCGGAGAGGCAGACCTTGTTGATGGTGAGCGCCGGGACGCTCATGGGGATGCCCGCCTTGACGGCGGCCTGGCGGGCGGGGATCTGCCCGGCGCCGGCCTGGAGCACCTGCCCCATGATCACGTACTGGACCTGGTCGCCGCCGATCCCGGCGCGGTCGAGCGCGGCCTTGATCGCGAATCCGCCGAGGTCGGCCCCGGAGAAGGACTTCAGGGAGCCGAGCAGCCGCCCCATCGGGGTGCGGGCACCCGCGACGATGACGGAAGTCGTGCCGTTCGATGCAGAAGACATGGGCTGCGATCCCCTTTTCCGGCCCGCACAGGCCGAGGAGTGAACGAGGGTTTACTCGAATGTACTGAGCGGTATCCCGCCCGTCACCGGGCTGTCGGTGTGATCGCGCGCACGTTGCGTAACCACCTCCGGAGCGCTGCACTGAAACCATGCTGACGCGAATCGACCACATCGGAATCGCCTGCCACGACCTCGACGCGACCGTCGACTTCTACCGTGCCACCTACGGCTTCGAGGTGTTCCACACCGAGGTCAACGAAGAGCAGGGGGTCCGCGAGGCCATGCTCAAGATCAACGATACGTCGGACGGCGGCGCCTCGTACCTCCAGCTCCTGGAGCCCACCCGCGAGGACTCCGCGGTCGGCAAGTGGCTCGCGAAGAACGGCGAGGGCGTCCACCACATCGCGTTCGGCACGGCGGACGTGGACGCGGACGCCGCGGACATCCGGGGCAAGGGCGTGCGCGTGCTGTACGACGAGCCCCGGCGCGGTTCCATGGGGTCGCGGATCACCTTCCTGCACCCCAAGGACTGCCACGGCGTACTGACAGAACTGGTCACATCGGCGGCCGTTGAGTCACCTGAGCACTGACCTTCGTACATAGGGGCCGGTAGGGTTGGGTGCGGTCGCCGCTCGATCCAGGGTGACCCGGTCCTGTCATCGTGCGACGACGGGACCGCCGGGGTCGTGTTTCGGGGGGTCGGCGACGGGGCAGCAGCACATGCTCCGCCGTTGATCTGACACCATTCCCCGGGGGCCCCGTTCGGCGGACGGACGGAGCCCGTTCGTGAAGATTTGCGACCAGGGGACGGATGGGACCGCGCAGTGCGGGGCTACGAGAGCCAGGAGCGAGAGCCGGCGGCTGACGTCGACCACCTCTCTCGGTTCGAGGCCGAGATGAAGCGGCTGAAGACCGAGCGGGAAAAGGCGATCCAGCACGCCGAGGACCTCGGCTACCAGGTCGAGGTGCTGCGCGCCAAGCTGCACGAGGCGCGGCGCACCATCATGTCCCGGCCCGCCTTCGACGGCGGCGACATCGGGTACCAGGCCGAGCAGTTGCTGCGCAACGCGCAGACGCAGGCCGACCAGTTGCGCGCCGACGCGGAGCGGGAGCTGAGCCAGGCGCGGGCGCAGACCCAGCGGATCCTCCAGGAGCACGCCGAGCAGGCCGCCCGGCTCCAGGCGGAGCTGCACCAGGAGGCGGTGACGCGCCGCCAGCAGCTCGACCAGGAGCTGGCCGAGCGCCGCCAGACCGTCGAGTCGCACGTCAACGAGAACGTGGCCTGGGCCGAGCAGCTGCGCGCCCGCACCGAGCAGCAGGCCCGGCGCCTGCTCGACGAGTCCCGTGCCGAGGCCGAGCAGGCGATGGCCGCGGCCCGCGCGGAGGCGGAGCGGCTGACCTCCGAGGCCCGCCAGCGGCTGCGGAGCGACGCGGAGAGCGCGCGTGCCGAGGCCGAGCAGATCCTGCGCCGGGCCCGTACCGACGCCGAGCGGCTGCTCAACGCCGCCTCCACGCAGGCGCAGGAGGCCACCGACCACGCCGAGCGGCTGCGCAGTTCCACCGCCAGCGAGTCGGAGTCCACCCGCCGCGAGGTCCAGGAGCTGAGCCGGGCCGCCGAGCAGCGCATGTCGGAGGCCGAGGAGGCGCTGCGCAAGGCGCAGGCCGAGGCGGAGAAGGTGGTCGCCGAGGCCGAGGAGGCCGCCGCCAAGGCGCTGTCGAGCGCCGAGGCCACCAACGAGCAGCGCACCCGTACCGCCAAGGAGCAGGTCGCCCGGCTGGTCGGCGAGGCCACCAAGGACGCGGAGAACACCAGGTCCGAGGCCGAGCAGGTGGTCGCGGACGCCCGTGCCGAGGCGGAGCGGATCGTCGCCGAGGCCGCCGAGAAGGCCCGCACGATCACCGCCGAGGAGTCGGCCACCCAGTTGTCCAAGGCGGCCAAGACCGCCGAGGACGTGCTGAACAAGGCGTCGGAGGACGCCAAGCGCACCACGAAGGCCGCCACCGAGGAGGCCGAGCGGATCCGCACCGAGGCCGAGGCCGAGGCGGACCGGCTGCGCGCCGAGGCGCACGACATCGCCGAGCAGCTCAAGGGCGCGGCGAAGGACGACACCAAGGAGTACCGCGCCAAGACGGTCGAGCTCCAGGAGGAGGCGCGCCGGCTGCGCGGCGAGGCCGAGCAGCTGCGGGCGGACGCGGTCGCCGAGGGCGAGAAGATCCGCGCCGAGGCCCGCAAGGAGGCCGTGGCGCAGATCGAGGAGGCGGCGAAGACCGCCGAGGAGCTGCTCGCCAAGGCCAAGGCGGACGCGGACGAGCTGCGGCAGAGCGCGACGGCGGACAGCGAGAAGGTCCGCACCGAGGCCATCGAGCGGGCGACGACCCTGCGCCGGCAGGCCGAGGAGACCCTGGAGCGCACCCGCGCGGAGGCCGAGCGGCACCGCGCGGAGGCCGCCGAGCGGGTGGAGGAGCTCCAGGCGGAGGCCGAGCGGGCCGCCCGCGAGCTGCGCGAGGAGACCGAGCGCGCGGTCGAGGCCCGGCAGGCGGAGGCGGCCGAGGAGCTGACGCGGCTGCACACCGAGGCAGAGGAGCGCCGCACCGCCGCCGAGGAGGCGCTGAGCGAGGCCCGCGAGGAGGGCGAGCGGATCCGCCGCGAGGCCGCCGAGGAGAGCGAGCGGCTGCGCACCGAGGCTGCGGAGCGGATCCGTACGCTCCAGCAGCAGGCCGAGACGGAGGCCGAGCGGCTGCGCACCGAGGCCGCCGCGGACGCCTCCGCCTTCCGCGCGGAGGGCGAGGCCGTCGCCGTACGGCTGCGCACCGAGGCCGCGAGCGAGGCGGAGCGGCTGAAGTCGGAGGCGCAGGAGAGCGCCGACCGGGTGCGGGCGGAGGCGCAGGCCGCCGCCGAGCGCATCGCGGCCGAGGCGTCGGAGGCGCTGTCCGCCGCCCAGGAGGAGGCCGCCCGGCGCCGCCGCGAGGCGGAGGAGCTGCTCGGCTCGGCCCGGCAGGAGGCCGACCAGGAGCGCGAGCGGGCCCGGGAGCAGAGCGAGGAGCTGCTGGCCTCGGCCCGCAACCGGGTGGAGGAGGCGCAGGCCGAGGCGGTGCGGCTGGTCGAGGAGGCCGACCGGCGCGCCACCGAGATGGTGACGGCCGCCGAGCAGCACGCGGCGCAGGTACGGGAGTCGGTCGCCGGGCTGCACGAGCAGGCGCAGGAGGAGATCACCGGACTGCGCAGCGCCGCCGAGCACGCGGCCGAGCGCACCCGGCACGAGGCCGAGCAGGAGGCGGACCGGGTCCGCGCCGACGCCTACGCGGAGCGCGAGCGGGCCGGCGAGGACGCCGCCCGGCTGCGGCGGGAGGCGCAGGAGGAGACCGAGGCCGCCAAGACGCTGGCCGAGCGGACCGTGTCCGAGGCCATCACGGAGGCCGACCGGATCCGCGCGGACGTCTCCGAGCACGCCCAGCGGGTGCGCACGGAGGCCTCCGACGCCATCGCCGAGGCCGAGCAGTCGGCGTCCCGCACCCGGGCGGACGCCCGCGAGGACGCCAACCGCATCCGGTCCGACGCGGCGACGCAGGCGGACACGCTGATCACCGAGGCGCGTTCCGAGGCGGAGCTGCTCACCACACGGACGGCGGCCGAGACCGACCGGATCCGGACCCAGACGCTCGCGGAGGCGGAGCGCGTCACCGCCGAGGCGGCGAGCGAGGCCGAGCGGGTGCGGACCGAGGCGACCGCCCGGGCCGAGCAGCTGGTCTCGGACGCCACCGGGGAGGCGGAGCGGCTGCGGGCCGAGGCCGCCGACACGGTCGGCTCCGCCCAGCAGCACGCGGAGCGGATCCGCACCGAGGCGGAGCGGGTCAAGGCCGCCGCCGCGGCGGAGGCCGAGCGGGTCACCACGGCGGCCCGCGAGGAGGCCGAGCGCACCCTCGACGAGGCCCGCAAGGACGCCAACAAGCGGCGTTCGGAGGCCGCCGAGCAGGTCGACACGCTCATCACGGAGACCACCGCGGAGGCCGACAAGCTGCTC
Source organism: Streptomyces violaceorubidus (assembly GCF_000717995.1). Lineage (GTDB taxonomy): Bacteria > Actinomycetota > Actinomycetes > Streptomycetales > Streptomycetaceae > Streptomyces > Streptomyces violaceorubidus. Next base: position 61,847 of record NZ_JODM01000021.1, on the reverse strand, counting down.
ACCGAGGCGCAGCAGCAGGCGCAGAAGACCACCGCGGACGCCGAGTCGCAGGCCGACACGATGGTAGGCGCGGCCCGCGCGGAGGCCGACCGGATCGTCTCGGAGGCGACGGTCGAGGGCAACACCCGGGTGGAGAAGGCCCGTACGGACGCGGACGAGCTGCTGGTCGGCGCCCGCCGGGACGCGACCGCCATAAGGGAGCGCGCGGAGGAGCTGCGCGAGCGCCTCACCTCCGAGATCGAGGAGCTGCACGAGCGGGCCCGCCGCGAGGCCGCCGAGACGATGAAGTCGGCCGGCGACCGCTGTGACGCGCTCATCAAGGCCGCCGAGGAGCAGCTCGCGAAGGCCGAGGCGAAGGCCAAGGAGCTGGTGTCGGAGGCCAACTCCGAGGCCGGCAAGGTGCGCATCGCCGCCGTCAAGAAGGCGGAGGGGCTGCTCAAGGAGGCCGAGCAGAAGAAGGCCACCCTGGTCCGCGAGGCCGAGGAGCTGAAGGCCGAGGCGGTTCGCGAGGCCCGGCGCACGGTCGACGAGGGCAAGCGCGAGCTGGAGGTGCTGGTCCGGCGCCGCGAGGACATCAACGCGGAGATCTCCCGGGTGCAGGACGTGCTGGAGGCACTGGAGTCGTTCGAGGCGCCCGGGGGCGCGAAGGACAACGGGGTGAAGGCCGGAGCGACGGTGGGCGCCCCACGTTCGGGTGGCAAGTCGTCAGACGGCTAGCATCCGGAGCGAATTCGGTGTCTGCTGGAGATCTTTGGCCGCGTCCCGACGGGACCGTTCACCAGAACTTTGGCAAGCCATCCACGGGTCAGCCACTCAAAAGAGGTGTCATTCTCCGTATCAAACGTGCATCCGCTCGATGACACACCGCATTGGCGCCTAGGATTCCCTCTATCACCTCACCCGGTCTCTTTCGACAGGAACCCCATGAGCGACACTTCCCCCTACGGCTTCGAGCTTGTGCGGCGTGGGTACGACCGCGCTCAGGTGGACGAACGTATCTCCAAGCTCGTCTCCGACCGTGACAGCGCTCTCACCCGCATCACCGCTCTGGAAAAGCGCATCGAGGAGCTCCACCTCGAAACCCAGAACGCCCAGGCCCAGGTCAACGACGCCGAGCCGTCGTACGCCGGTCTCGGTGCCCGGGTCGAGAAGATCCTGCGGCTCGCCGAGGAAGAGGCGAAGGACCTGCGCGAGGAGGCCCGGCGCGCGGCCGAGCAGCACCGCGAGCTGGCCGAGTCGGCCGCCCAGCAGGTGCGCAACGACGCGGAGTCGTACGCCGCGGAGCGCAAGGCCAAGGCCGAGGACGAGGGCGTCCGGATCGTCGAGAAGGCCAAGAGCGACGCCTCCCAGCTGCGTTCCGAGGCGCAGAAGGACGCGCAGTCCAAGCGCGACGAGGCGGACGCGCTCTTCGAGGAGACCCGTGCGAAGGCCGCGCAGGCCGCCGCCGACTTCGAGACGAACCTCGCCAAGCGCCGCGAGCAGTCCGAGCGGGACCTGGCCTCCCGTCAGGCCAAGGCCGAGAAGCGGCTCGCGGAGATCGAGCACCGCGCGGAGCAGCTGCGCCTGGAGGCGGAGAAGCTGCGCACGGACGCCGAGCGCCGGGCCCGCCAGACCGTGGAGACGGCGCAGCGCCAGTCCGAGGACATCGTGGCCGACGCCAACGCCAAGGCCGACCGGATCCGTTCGGAGTCGGAGCGCGAGCTGGCCGCCCTCACCAACCGCCGCGACTCCATCAACGCGCAGCTGACCAACGTGCGCGAGATGCTGGCGTCCCTCACGGGTGCCGCGGTGGCCGCCGCTCCCTCGGTCGAGGACGACTCGGTCTCCCGCGGGGTGCCGGCCCAGCAGTCCCGCTGAGGCGGCCCGGTCCACACGGGTGGATACGCCTGCTGAATACGTGCGAACAAGGTCGAGGCCTTCTGTCACTGGGGTGGCAGCGGGCCTCGTCCCGTTCTAGCGTGGTCGCCATGATCGAGCTCGAGGGGCTGACCAAGCGGTACGGCGGGAAGGTGGCGGTCAACCATCTCTCCTTCACCGTCCGACCCGGCATCATCACGGGCTTCCTCGGCCCCAACGGCGCGGGCAAGTCGACCACGATGCGGATGGTGCTGGGTCTGGACCGGCCGACCGCCGGGGACGTACGGATCGACGGCAAGCACTACGAGCAGCTCGAGGACCCGCTGACGTACATCGGCGCGCTCCTGGAGGCGAAGGCCTGGCACGGCGGGCGCAGCGCCTACAACCACCTGCTGTGTCTCGCGCAGAGCAACGGGATCCCGGCGAGCCGGGTGCGCGAGGTCCTGGACACGGTCGGGCTGACGGCGGTCGCCCGGAAGAAGACCAAGGGCTTCTCCCTCGGTATGGGGCAGCGGCTCGGCATCGCGGGCGCGCTGCTCGGCGACCCGCGGATCCTGATGTTCGACGAGCCGGTCAACGGGCTGGACCCCGAGGGCATCCACTGGATCCGCAACCTGATGAAGTCCCTGGCCGCCCAGGGGCGTACGGTCTTCGTCTCCTCCCACCTGATGAGCGAGATGGCGCTGACCGCCGACCACCTGGTGGTCATCGGCCAGGGCAGGCTGCTCGCGGACACCTCGATGGCCGAGTTCATCGCGGCAAACTCGCGCAGCTACGTCCGGATCCGCACCCCGCAGCGCGAGCAGCTGCTCGACGCGCTGCACGGCGCCGGGGTCTCGGTCGTCGAGTCGGGCGCCGGGGTCCTGGAGGTGGACGGCGACAAGTCGGAGGCCGTCGGCGAGCTGGCGGCGCGGCACCAGATCGTGCTGCACGAGCTGAGCCCGCAGCGCGCCTCGCTGGAGGAGGCGTTCATGCAGCTGACCGCGGAGTCGGTCGAGTACCACGCGCACGACGGGCAGCCGCCCGGCGCGGTGCCGCAGCAGCAACAGCCACCGGGGCAGCCTCCGCAGCAGCCGTGGGGCAGCGACTGGAAGAGGGGTTGAGCATGGCGGCGACACAGGTGGTCCGGTCCGAGTGGACCAAGATCCGGTCGGTCGCGTCCACGGTGTGGACGCTGGGCCTCGCCGTGGTCGTCACCATCGCCCTCGGCATGCTGATCTCGGCCCTGTCGAAGAACGAGTTCGGCGACCTGAGCCGGCGCGACCAGCTCTCCTTCGACCCGACCTTCATCAGTTTCGCCGGCACCAGCCTCGGCCAGCTGGCGATGATCGTGTTCGGGGTCCTGGTCGTGGGCAACGAGTACAGCTCCGGGATGATCCGCACCTCGCTGGCCGCCGTGCCCAGGCGCGGCACCTTCCTGTTCAGCAAGATCGCGGTGGCCACCGGCCTCGCGCTGGTCGTGGCCATGGTCACCAGTTTCGCCACGTTCTTCCTGGGCCAGGCGATGCTCGGCGACCTCAAGGCGTCGATCGGCGACCCGGGCGTGCTCCGCGCGGTGTTCGGCGGCGGCCTCTACATGACCCTCATCGCGATGTTCTCGATGGGTGTCGCCGCGATGCTGCGCTCACCGATGCTGTCGCTGGGCATCCTGATGCCGTTCTTCTTCCTGATCTCCAACATCCTGGGCAACGTCCCGGCGACGGAGAAGGTCGGCCGGTTCCTGCCCGACCAGGCCGGCAGCAAGATCATGCAGGTGGTCACGCCGATCGACGACGACGTGCCGTACGGGCCGTGGGGCGGCCTCGGGATCATGGCCCTGTGGGTGATCGCGGCGCTCGTGGGCGGGTACGCGGTGCTGAAGCGGCGGGACGCCTGACCCCCTGCGCCGGGCCTTCGTACGGCGTCGGATTTTGCCCGCGCTTGAACGGAACCGTCAGCGCCTGGATATCCTCCTAACCCTTACGGGGGCGTGTGCCCTGCTGTCCCTGAACCTTCCGATGGGTGCGGAGCATGATCGAGGCTGTCGGCCTGACCAAGCGATACGGTGACAAGACCGCCGTGTACAACCTCTCCTTCCAGGTGCGGCCCGGCGCCGTCACCGGCTTCCTCGGGCCCAACGGCTCCGGCAAGTCGACGACGATGCGCATGATCCTCGGCCTGGACAACCCCACCTCGGGGCACGTGACGATCGGCGGTCACCCGTATCGCAGGCTGCCGAACGCCGCGCGCCAGGTCGGAGCCCTGCTCGACGCCAAGGCGGTGCACGGCGGCCGGGCCGCCCGCAACCACCTGCTGAGCCTCGCCCAGCTGTCCGGCATCCCGGCCCGGCGGGTGGACGAGGTGCTCGGCGTGGTGGGTCTCCAGGACGTGGCCAAGCGGCGCTCCAAGGGCTTCTCGCTCGGTATGGGCCAGCGGCTCGGCATCGCCGCGGCGCTCCTCGGCGATCCCCAGGTGCTGCTCTTCGACGAACCGGTCAACGGACTCGACCCGGAGGGCATCCACTGGGTGCGCAACCTGATGAAGGCGCTCGCGGCGGAGGGCCGCACCGTCTTCGTCTCCTCGCACCTGATGAGCGAGATGGCGCTGACCGCCGACCACCTGATCGTCATCGGGCGCGGCCAGCTGCTCGCCGACATGAGCGTGACGGACTTCATCTCGGCCAACTCCGCCGACTTCGCGCGCGTGCGGACGCCGGACACCGAGCCGCAGCTGCGTGAGAAGCTGACCTCGGCGCTGACCGAGGCGGGCGGCCACGTGCTGCCCGAGCCCGACGGCGCGCTGCGGGTGACCGGGCTCGCCCTCCCCCGGATCAGCGACGTCGCGCACGACGCCGACGTACGCCTGTGGGAGCTGTCGCCGCACCAGGCCTCGCTGGAGGAGGCGTACATGCGGATGACGCAGGGCGCCGTGGACTACCGGTCGACCGCCGACCGCAAGGCCGGGCTCCAGCAGCCCCTGCCGCCGGGCGCGCAGCCGCCGATGCAGGTACCGGGTCAGGGGCAGCCCGGGTGGTACGCCCCGCCGCCGCCCCAGCAGGGCGGTCAGCTCTTCGCCGCTCCGCAGAGCGCTCCCGGCCAGGCCCCGGCGGGCCCGTACGGCGCCCCGGCGGCACCCGGGGCGGTGCCCGGCGGTCAGCCGGCCAACCCGTACGCGGCACAGCGGGCGCCGCAGGCACCTGCCGTCGCGCCGGTTGCACAGACGCCCCAGCCGCCCGCCGCCGCTCCCGCGCCCCCCGCCGCCGCCCCGGCGCCCGCCTCCGCGCCCGCCTCCGACCCGACCAAGCCCGAGGACGCCCGATGAGCACCCCCCAGCCCCCGACGCCGCAGGCCGCGCCCGACTGGCAGGCGGCGCCCGGTTCGCCGTACCCGGTCTACACGTCGCCGATCCCGGTGGTGCGCGCCGGTCTGCGGCACGCGGTCGCCTCCGAGTGGACGAAGATGAGGTCGCTGCGCTCGACGATGTGGACGCTGGGCGTCTTCGTCCTGCTGGTCGTCGGCATCGGCCTGCTGACCGGCGCGGTGGTCGCGAACTCCTCCACCGACGTCTCCACCTCGAACCCGCTCGAACAGGGCTTCTTCGGGGTCCTCCTGGGCAGCATCGCCGTGATCACGCTCGGCGTGCTGACCACCTCGTCGGAGTACGGAAGCGGGATGATCCGCACGACGATGGTCGCCTGCCCCACTCGCAGCCGGGTCCTCGCCGCGAAGTCGATCGTGTTCTTCCTGGTGGCGTTCGTGGTGACGCTGGTCTCCTCCGCGTGCGTCGCCGTGGTGCACGCGGCGCTGCTGGAGGGGCAGACCTCGGGCCCCACCGGGGAGCAGTGGTTCAAGGCCACCGTCGGGGTGGCGCTGTACGTCGCCCTGCTCGGGCTGCTCTCGCTCGCCGTCGGCTCGCTCGTCCGGCACTCGGCGGGCGCGATCACGCTCATGATCGGAGCGGTGCTCGCCCCGCTGGTGGTCGCGCTGTTCATGTTCTCGAAGTCCCTGGAGAACGTTCAGCAGGCCCTGTTCGAGTACTCGATCCCGAACCAGCTCAGCATCTTCTACTCCAACTCGCTCTCCGACTCGGGGCCGTCCGGCCTGGACCCGCTCTGGATCATGCTCGGCGTGACGGCGGTCGCACTCGGCGCCGCCTTCGCCCTGCTGGAGAAGCGCGACGTGTAGGGCCGCTCCGGCGCTCAGAACCTCGGCGCGTTACGGGACCGCTGCACCCGCGTGGTGCGGCGGTCCTTCGCGTTCCAGCAGGCCTTGTGCCAGTGCCGGCGCTCGTCGACGCCCGAGTGGGCCGGCCAGGCCACCACGTGCGGGACGCCGTCCGGAATGAGCTGGTCGCACCCCGGGCAGCGGTACGACTTCCCCTGCGCGCTCGCGCCCGCCACGTGCCGTACGCTCCACTCCTCGCCCTGCCAGCTCTCCGAGGACTGCCAGCCGCCGTAGCGGCCGGAGCCGTCCTCCTCGGCGCTCCGGCCGGACGAACCGGCTCCCTTGGGTCGGTTGCGACGCGGGGACACAGGACACCTCACGGAGCTATACAGGAAGCAGGGCGGCATCCAGCCTACGCGGCACGGACACGGGTACGCGTATGCCACCGAACACCGCAACTCCCCCGCGCAACTCCCCCGCGCGACGTTCCCGCCCGAGCCCGTGCGCCGTCCCGCAACGGCCGATTCTGCAGACAATCCGCAAAGTCCTCCGTCCGGCCGTGTCCTCGGCACGTGTCAGGCGGTTATGCCGTGCGGGGGAGCTCCACGTCGGGGCCGAGGAAGCAGGAAAAGGCAATGCGCGTAGGAAGTTTCGTGTTGGGGGCCCAGTTCCCGGGCCAGGGCCAGGGCGAGGCGCTGCACCGCGCGGTCCGCTCGGCCGAGGTCGCCGAGGAGGCCGGGCTCGACGCCGTCTGGCTGGCCGAACACCACTTCGTGCCGTACGGCACGTGTCCGTCGGCCGTGACCCTGGCCGCGCTGCTGCTGGGCCGCACCCGGCGGCTGAGGGTCGGCACCGCGGTCAGTGTGCTGCCCACCGTCCACCCCGTGGCGCTCGGCGAGCAGGCCGCGCTGCTGCACGTCACGAGCGGCGGCCGCTTCTCGCTGGGCGTGGGCCGCGGCGGTCCGTGGGTGGACCTGGAGGTGTTCGGCGCGGGTCTTCGGGCGTACGAGGAGGGATTTCCGGAGTCGCTCGACCTGCTGCTGCGCTGGCTGCGGGAACCGGCCGTCGGCGCCTCGGGCGACCGGTTCCGGTTCCGCGAGGTGCCCGTGGTGCCGCGCCCGTCGGAGTCCCTGTCGGAGGAGCCGGGCCCGGAGGTCGTCCTCGCCTGCACCTCGCCGTCGAGCGTGCGGCTGGCGGCCGAGCGGGGGCTGCCGATGCTCCTCGGGATGCACGTCGGCGACGAGGAGAAGGCGGAGATGGTCGCCCTGTGGCGCCGCCACGCCCGCGCGGCCGGCCACCCGGCGGCGCGGATCCACGGCGCGGCGCACGTCTCGGCCGGCGTCTGCCAGATCGCGGACCGGCGCACGGACGCGGCGGAGACGCTGCTCAAGGCGATGCCCGGCTGGCTGCGGCAGGGGCTGGGCGCCCATGTCACGGTGGACGGCCGGGACCGGCGGATGCGCGATCCGCACGCGTACACAGAACTGCTCTGCGGGCTGCACCCGGTGGGCACGCCGCGGCTGTGCGCGGACCGGCTCGCGGCGACCGCCGAGCGGACCGGTGTCTCCCGCTTCGCCCTGCTCGTCGAGGGCTCGGGAGACCTGGCGGCCACCGAGGAGAACGTACGGCGGCTCGGGGCCGAGGTTCTCCCCCAGCTCCGCTGAGGGGGTGCGGGCGGGGAGCTTGCCGCTCCGGTACAAGAACTGCACCTCCCGCGTACGGAGCGGCAAGCGGGCGCTCTAGGGGCCTCAGCAGTCGCGCAGTTCGGGCGACTGGTTCAACAACTGGCTGCGCACCGAGGTGAACTTGGTCAGTGTCTCGTCGACGGAGGAGTCCAACGGGAACACCGCCACCCGGTGGCAGTTCTGGAAGGCCAGCCGCACCCCGAAGTGCCGCTGCAGTGCACCGCGTATGGCGTCACTCGCGAGCGCACGCAGGAGCTGACCGCGTGCCTGCTCGTCCGGCGGGGGCGTCTGGTTGTCGGCGAAGGCTCCGCCGTCGACCTTCAGCTGTGCCACCAGGGAGCTGACCATCTCCCATGCGTAGGGCAGGGAGGTCCGGACGCAGTCGACGAATTCTGCTTCGTCGACCTCGCCTCGCTCGGCCTGTTCGAGTAGGGCCGGTGAGACGTCGAGCGACATGGGTTCTCCTCTCGCACCCCCGACCAGCAGGGGTTGCCGGACAGTTAAGGGAGTGCGCGATTCCGAACACGCTGAGTACACAGTTCGCGACCTCCCGTTCAATACCGTAAGCAACCGATCGTGACGGCACCAGGAGAATGCCCAGATGGACACCATCGGGTAGGCGCACAATCGGCCAGTGTGCAAGACGGGGCCAATGGGAGAAGTGGGACAGCGCACGCGGTGCCCGGGTGCGGGCGAATCGCGTCGGGCCGGGCCCGTCGAGTAGCGTTGCCGACCATGCGTCTCGTCATTGCCCGCTGCTCCGTCGACTACGCCGGACGGCTCACCGCCCACCTGCCCTCGGCCCCCCGGCTGATCCTGGTCAAGGCGGACGGCAGCGTCTCGATCCACGCCGACGACCGGGCCTACAAGCCCCTCAACTGGATGTCGCCGCCCTGCACCCTGAAGGAGGGCGCGGGCGAGGAGGAGGGCGTCTGGACCGTCGTCAACAAGGCGGGCGAGAAGCTCATCATCACGATGGAGGAGATCCTCCACGACTCCTCGCACGAACTGGGCGTCGATCCGGGTCTGATCAAGGACGGCGTGGAAGCGCACCTCCAGGAGCTGCTCGCCGACCGCATCGACACGCTGGGAGAGGGCTACACCCTCATCCGCCGCGAGTACATGACGGCCATCGGCCCGGTCGACATCCTGTGCCGGGACGCCCAGGGCGGGACCGTCGCGGTCGAGATCAAGCGGCGCGGCGAGATCGACGGCGTGGAGCAACTCACGCGCTACCTGGAGCTGTTGAACCGCGATCCGCATCTCGCCCCGGTGCGCGGCGTGTTCGCCGCCCAGGAGATCAAGCCGCAGGCCCGTGTGCTGGCCACGGACCGCGGCATCGGCTGCCAGGTGCTGGACTACGACGCCCTGCGCGGCATCGAGGACGACAAGCTGCGGCTGTTCTGAGAGCGCGTCACCTGCGACGTGGAGGGCCGGGTCCGTGCGGCGGACCCGGCCCTCCTGTGTCGTCGCCCGTCCCGTGGGCGGCCGTGGGGTCAGATGACCGGGCCCGTCACCGTCCCCGGCCCTCCGGTCGCGGCGCCGCTCTGCGAGGCGGTCGCGGTGCCGGCCGGGGAACCTGCGGCGGCCGGGGTCGACTCGCGGCTCGCCGTGTCGGAGGTCTCCGGGGTCGAGGGCGGCAGCGTGTCCGTTTCGGTGGGCGTGGGCGTGGTGGGTTCGTCGGACTCGGTGGGTGTCCCGGAGTCCGTCGGCTCGGTGTCCGTCGGCTTCGGCGAGGTCGGCTTCGTCGTCGGCGCGCTCGGCGTCTTGCTCGGCTCGTCCGGCGACCCGGGGTCGTCCGGGCTCTCCTCGTCACCGGGGTCGGTGGTGTCGCCGGTGCTGGGCTCGTCGGAGGGCTGCCCCGACCGGGTCGGTGTCGGGTCGTCCGTCGTGCCCGGGGTGCCGTCCGGGCCGGAGTCGGTCGGGCTGCCGGTCGCCCCCTGGCCCTCCCCGTCGTCCGAGGGCCGGTCCGCGCCCAGGCTGCCGTCGTCGACGCCCTGGCTGGCCGACGGGTTGACGCCCACCTCGTTGGAGGGGTCCCCGGGGTCGTTCTCCGAGGTGGCGCCCAGGGTCACCACCGTGCCGAGCACGGCGACGAGCAGCGCGCCCGCTCCGGCGGCCACCAGGTTGCGCCGCGCGAAGCCCTTGATGCCGCCGGCGACCGTGCGGGACGGCTCCTCCTCGGGCTCGCGGCGGGTGACGAGGGTCGGCGACTGCGGACGCGGCCTCAGCGGCGGGAAGGGCGCGGGGACACCCGCGGACGGCGACGCCGACTCCTCGTTGCGGACGTCGGGCACCTCCTCCCCCACCGTGGGGCCGAACCCCGCGCCGACGGCACCGGGTCCGGCGGCGGGCGGCGCCGTGCCGAACGCGCCCGCGCCGCTGCCCAGGCCCGGCGTGTCCCCGCTGCGGTCGGCGACCAGCGCCAGGGCGCGCCGGCCCGCCACGGCGCCGCGCTTGTCGGAGAGCGCGCCGCGCAGGCCGATGGAGGCCTCCAGCTCGGCGCGCGCCCGGTCCAGCTGCTCCTCGCACAGCGCGAGGACGCCCAGCTCGTGGTGGAAGTAGGCCTGTTCGGCGACGTCACCGGCGAGCCGGGAGGCCTCGGTGCCGGAGCGCAGCGCCCGTTGCCAGGCGCTCCAGTGCAGTCCGGCGGCGAAGGCGGGCGCCGCGGTGCGGGCCAGCTCGACGGCGGGGCTCTCCGCGTCGTCCGCGGGCGGGGTCGTCATGGGCACCAGCACGGCGAGGGCGGCCAGGACGGCGTCGGCCTCGGCGCAGACCCGCTCGGGGGTGACCGAGGGGTGCCCGGCCCACCAGGCGTAGTGCTGGGCGGCGGCCAGCGCCCGCTCCGGTACGGTGCCGGCGTACCCGGCGCTCTCCAGCTGGGTGAGCACCCCGGCGGCCAGCCGGTAGCGGGAGCCCACCGGGGAGACCAGTCCGCAGTCGGTCAGCTCGCCGAGGGCGGCGTCCGCGTGGGTGTCGCCGATCAGGGCGGGCAGGTGCGCCTGGTGCGGCACCTCGCCGCCGAGCGCGACGGCGAACTCCAGGGTGGCGCGGGCGGAGGCGCCCAGCCGGGAGGCGAGCAGCGGCGCGGGCGCGGCGGCCTCACCGAGGGACGGCAGGGGTACGTTGTCGCTCTCGGTGGCGTCGTAGGGGGTGTCGTCGGCCGGGCGGGCGTCGGCGAAGACGCCGAACTCGTCGACGGCGTCGGCCCCGGCCCGCTCCCGGTCCCGGCGGCGCAGCAGGGCACCGGCCTGGACGAAGCGCAGCGGCAGGCCCTCGGACTCGAACCAGAGGTCCCCGGCCCAGTTGGCCTCGTCCTCGGTGAGGGAACGCCCCGCGGCGCGCTCCAGCAGCTCCACGCCGTCCGAGCGGTCCAGGCCGGTGAGGAAGACCTCTTCCACGGCCGAGTCGGCGGAGGGTGCGGCCACGTCCGGAGTGGCGCCGATGAGGAAGGCGCACTCGGGGGTGGCGTCGAGGAGTTCGTCGAGGGCGGTGCCGCCGAACTCGACGTCGTCCAGGACGACCACCGCGCCCACCTCGCGGAGGTGGCCGAGGAGCTCGGCCCGGCCGGGGCGGTGCAGGGGTGCGCGGTGGACGGCGTGGAAGAGGTCGTGGAGCAGGTCGTCGGCGGTGCGGCGGTGGCCGTTGAGCCGCACCACGCCGTCGGGGGCGAGGCCCGCGCAGTCCTCGGCGACGACGTCGAGGAGGCTGGTGCGGCCGGAACCGGCGGGGCCGGTGAGGCGGACGGAGCGGCCGCGGGCGAGCAGCCGCACCAGGCGTTCGCGTTCGTCGTCGCGGGCCAGCAGGCCCAGCACGGTGCGGACCGGTCCCGGGGGTACGGGCGGTCGCGCGGCGCGCTCCGCCTCGGCCCGTTCGGCCGCGGTGCGCTTCTTGGGCCGGGCGGGCCGCTCGGCGGGCGGGCAGACCTCGATCTCGCTGCCGTCGACGGGATTGACGGTGAGCAGGAAGTCCTCGGACACCAGCTGCACCGTGCGGGCGAGCGCGGGCGCGTGCTGTCCGAAGTCGGAGGTGAGGGGGTCCCTGTGCGGGCGCGGGCGCGGCGCCCGGTGGTCGCCGTCCTGGCCGTACTCCTCAGGGCCCCGGTTGTTCGGGTCCATTGGTTCAAGCCCCCCCAAAAGCGTCGTGTGCAGGGCCCCGGCGGGGACCACCCTCCCGGCCTTGCCGCACACCGCACTGTCGCTTCTGGTCCGGGCCCGCCGGCGGGTTTGCAAAGGCAGCGGGCAGCCAGACCCTAAACCTTCGCCCAGTATCGCCGACAGTCCGGGGTGCGGGACGGCCGGAGAGGTCACGGTCTCGTGAGGATTGCGTGTGTCGGAGGTGTGAACCTTCACCTACACGCGGGGCAGGGTCTCCACACCGATGCCGCCCTCGATGGCGAGGATGCGGTGCAGCCGGGTGGCCACCAACAGGCGCTGCATCTGCGGCGGCACGTCGCGCAGCACCAGTCGGCGCCCGCAGCGTCCCGCCCGCCGGTGGGCTCCCATGATCACGCCGAGTCCGGTGGCGTCCCAGGAGTCCAGTTCGGACAGGTCCAGCACCAGGTCGCCGACTCCGTCGTCGACGGCCGAGTGCAGGACCGTACGGGCGTCCGCCGCGCTGCGGACGTCGAGGCGGCCCCCGACGACCAGCTCGACGTGGTCGCCCCTGATGTGCATATGCGCTCCCCGGCGTGCGTCTACTTCGTCGTCTTCTTCGTCTTGGGCGTTGCGTTCCGTGCGGTGTGGTCTCTCGGCGATATCAGGTGTTGCACCCTCTGACTGGCCGAAACGACCGGAGGTTGCCGCCTGTAAGCGAACCGATACCGAATTCACCCCGGCGTGTGACGTCTGCCGCGGCCGAGGTGACCTCAGTGCTTGTAGAAGCCCTGCCCGCTCTTGCGGCCGATGTCACCGGCGTCCACCATCCGGCGCATCAGCTCCGGCGGGGCGAACTTCTCGTCCTGGGACTCGGTGTAGATGTTGCCCGTGGCGTGCAGCAGGATGTCGACGCCCGTCAGGTCGGCGGTGGCCAGCGGTCCCATGGCGTGGCCGAAGCCCAGCTTGCAGGCGAGGTCGATGTCCTCGGCGCTGGCGACGCCCGACTCGTACAGCTTCGCGGCCTCGACGACGAGGGCGGAGATGAGGCGGGTGGTCACGAAACCGGCCACGTCGCGGTTGACGACGATGCAGGTCTTGCCGGTGGACTCGGCGAACTCGCGTGCGGTGGCGAGCGTTTCGTCACTGGTCTTGTAGCCCCGCACCAGCTCGCACAGCTGCATCATCGGCACCGGCGAGAAGAAGTGGGTGCCGACGACCCGCTCGGGGCGCTCCGTCACGGCCGCGATCTTGGTGATCGGGATGGCGGAGGTGTTGGACGCGAGGATCGCCCCGTCCTTCACCAGCTTGTCCAGGGTACGAAAGATCTCGTGCTTGACCTCGAGCTTCTCGAAGACGGCCTCCACGACGACATCGGCGTCGGCGGCGGCGTCCAGGTCGGTGGTCGCGGTGATGCGCCCGAGGGCGGCCTCGGCGCCGTCGGCGGTGAGCTTCCCCTTGGCGACGAACTTGTCGTAGGAGGCCCTGATGCCGTCGGTGCCGCGCCGCAGCGCCTCGTCGGTGACGTCGCGCAGGACGACGTCCCAGCCCGCCTGCGCGGAGACCTGGGCGATGCCGGACCCCATGAGACCGGCTCCGATGACGGCGAGCTTCCGTGCCACTGTGCGACTCCCCTGATACGCGCTGATTCTCGTCTCTCGGCCGGAGATTAGCGGGCGTGAGGCGCTGTGTGACCGGTTAGTAACGCGCGTCACGTCTCAAATGACGGACATCACACCGAGGGGTGTCGCACGGGTGTCACCGCGCGCCCCGTACGGCCTAGTTGAGCACTTTCCCGCTCAGCGGCCCCTGCGTCCCGTCGGCAGCGGGAGCAGGGCGCGGGAGACCTCCGAGGGTGTCCGCCGACAGGCGTCCCGGGCGTAACTACGCTGGCCCCATGGTCAACCTGACGCGCATCTACACCCGTACCGGCGACCGGGGCACCACCGCCCTCGGTGACATGAGCCGGGTCCCCAAGACCGACCTCAGGATCTCCGCGTACGCCGACGCCAACGAGGCGAACGCGGTGATCGGCACCGCCATCGCCCTGGGCGGCCTGTCCGAGGACGTCGTCAAGGTCCTCGTCCGCGTCCAGAACGACCTGTTCGACGTGGGCGCGGACCTGTCCACGCCGGTGGTGGAGAACCCGGAGTTCCCGCCGCTCAGGGTCGAGCAGTTCTACGTCGACAAGCTGGAGGCCGACTGCGACCGCTACCTGGCCGAGGTGGAGAAGCTCCGCTCCTTCATCCTCCCCGGCGGCACCCCCGGCGCGGCCCTGCTGCACCAGGCGTGCACCGTGGTCCGCCGGGCCGAGCGCTCCACCTGGGCGGCGCTCGAGGCCCACGGCGAGACGATGAACCCGCTCACCGCGACCTACCTGAACCGGCTCTCCGACCTCCTGTTCATCCTGGCCCGCGTAGCCAACAAGGAGGTCGGAGACGTGCTGTGGGTGCCGGGCGGGGAACGCTAGACGCTCCGCGGGCAGGTACGCGGGCAGGTACGGGACGGCGCTCGGCCGTCTAGCGCTTCGTCGCGGCCGGTCGCGCGGTTTCCCGCGCCCCTTCGGGGGCGCTGCCGCCCGCCTCGGCCGACGCCGTGCCCGCCGGGGCCTTCTTCGGCCGGACCAGGTACGTGAGGGCGATCAGCCCGTGGATACCGACGGCGCGCAGGGCCGTCCACTGGAAGGCCCGCAGCGACGAGACCTCGCCCTGGTCACCGACGTACCAGACCGCGCCCTGGAGCAGTGCGCAGGCCACGGCGGCGCCGAGCAGCGTGCGCAGCCACAGCCGTCCCTCGTGGGCGGCCCGTGCCATGCCGTGGCGCGGGGGCTTGGCCGGGGGCGGGCCGCCGGCCAGGCGGTGGGCGGCGTGGCCGTCGAGCCGGCGGATCGTGTAGGGGCCGTAGGCGACGGTGCAGCCGATGTACAGCGCGGCCAGGCCGTGCTCCCAGCCGGGCTCGGCGCCGTTCTTCAGGTCCCACGCCGTCACGGCGAACAGCACCAGTTCCAGCACCGGCTCGCACAGCAGCAGGAACACGCTGGTGCGCCGCCACTTCAGCAGGTAGCGGGCGCCCAGCCCGAGGGCCAGCAGGACCCAGAAGCCGACCTCGCAGGCGATGATCAACGCGACGACCACGACGTACTCCCTTCGTTCGCCCTTCCAGGCTCCCGTGGGAACGCGCCGCGTTCGTCGTCGGCGGTGACGAACCTCCGGTACATCGAAAGATGCAGTGCGGGACCCTTCCCGCGCATCAGGCGGGCGGGGCGCGGGCCGTGTTGGATGGTGACATGGCCGCACGACTCCCCCACCCGCGCCGCTTCGACGTGTACGCCGCGTCGGCCGGGCTGCTGGGCGGGCTGCTGCTGTGGGTCATCGGCCTGGGGGTGCGGCCCGCCGACGAGCCGGTCGTGCTGTTCGGCGGCCGCTGGCCCCTGCTGGTCCCGCTCACCGTCATGGCGGGCTGCGAGCTGCTGCGCCGGGCGGCGCCCCGGACGGGGCTGCTGATCGGCACCGCCGCGCTGGTCGCCGACACGTTCACCCGGGGCAGCCTGGTCACGGTGATCATGTACACGGACCTGATGTACGCCGCCGTGCTGTACGGTCCGCCCGCCTCGGCCCGCCGCATCCCGTGGATCACCGGGCTGCTGACCGTGGCCGGCACCGTCGTGCCGTTCGCGCTGTGGCGGGTGCCCGAGGCGCTGCTCATCGGTGTCGCCGTCGGCGTCGTGTCCTTCGCGCCCGCTTCCACGGGGCTCATCGTCCGCAATCACCGCGAGGCCGCCGACGCCGCGCTGCTGCGGGCCGAGCAGACCGCGCTGCTGGCCGAGATGGACCGGGTCCAGGCGGTGACGGCGGAACGCTCCCGGATGGCCCGCGAGCTGCACGACATGGTGGCCAACCACCTCTCCGCGATCGCCATCCACTCCACGGCCGCGCTCTCCCTCGACGACGCGGCGACCACCCGGCAGGCGCTCGGCGTGATCCGCGAGAACAGCGTGGCGGGCCTGGCCGAGATGCGCCGCCTCATCGGCATCCTGCGGGACGGCGGCGGGGACAGCGAACCGGCCCCCGCCCCCACCCTCGACGGGCTCGGCGCGCTGGCCGACGGCGCCCGCGCCAACGGCCTCGACGTCACCCTGGACGCGGCGTGCGGCGACGACCTGCCCGCACCGGTCGAGCTGGCCGCGTACCGGATCGTGCAGGAGTCGCTCACCAACGCGCTCAAGCACGCCTCGCACGGCACCGTCCACGTCCGGCTCTCCCGCCACGACGACGCCCTGCGGGTCGAGGTGACCAGCCCCTACGGCGACCGGGGCACCCCGCGCGCCCCGGGTTCCGGTGCCGGTCTGGTCGGGATGCGGGAGCGGGCCGCGCTGCTGCACGGCACGTTCGAGGCCGGGGCGGTGGCGGACCCCGCGGCGGCGGGCGGCACGATCTGGGCCGTGCGCGCCACCCTGCCCCTGACCGAAGGAGACCTCGCATGATCCGCGTTCTCGTCGCCGATGACCAGTCCGCCGTGCGCGCGGGACTGGTGCTGATCCTGGGCAGCGCACCGGACATCGAGGTGGCCGGGGAGGCCGCGGACGGCGAGCAGGCGGTGGCGCTGGCCCGCGAGCTGCGTCCCGACGTGGTGCTGATGGATGTGCAGATGCCGCGCCTGGACGGTGTGGCGGCGACCCGGATCGTGGTCGGGGAGCAGCTCGCCGACGTCCTGGTGCTGACCACCTTCGACCTGGACGAGTACGTCTTCGGGGCGCTGCGGGCGGGAGCCGCCGGGTTCCTGCTGAAGAACACCGACGCCAAGGACCTGATCGCGGCCGTGCGCACGGTGGCGGGCGGCGAGGGCGTCGTGGCCCCGGCCGTCACCCGGCGGCTGATCGCCGAGTTCGCCGCGAAGCCGGTGCGGGAGCCGGCCGCGGACCCGGCGGTGCTGCGGGAGCTGACCCGGCGTGAGCGCGAGGTGCTGTCCTGTCTCGGCGAGGGGCTGTCCAACGCCGCGGTCGCCGAGCGTCTCGACATGGCGGAGGCCACGGTGAAGACGCATGTCAGCCGGCTGCTGGGGAAGCTGGGGCTGCGCAGCCGGGTGCAAGCGGCGGTGCTGGCGCAGGAGTTGGGGATCTAGTTTCCCCCTTCAAACACCGGCTCAACCACGACCGCGCACATTGGTCCAGACCTATTGACCTCTGGTCCAGACCCTTTCTATTCTCGCGGCACTGCGGGCATGAGGCTCAGTCATGCCCACAACAACATCCCCCTATAAGGAGGCGCACATGCGCTTCAGACACAAGGCCGCGGCACTCGCAGCGACCCTGGCGCTCCCCCTCGCGGGGCTCGTCGGCCTCGCGAGCCCGGCGCAGGCGGCCACCAGCGCGACGGCCACCTTCGCCAAGACCTCGGACTGGGGTACGGGCTTCGGCGGCAGCTGGACGGTGAAGAACACCGGCACCACCTCCCTCAGCTCCTGGACCGTCGAGTGGGACTTCCCCACCGGCACCAAGGTCACCTCCGCCTGGGACGCCACCGTCACCAACTCCGGCGACCACTGGACCGCCAAGAACGTCGGCTGGAACGGGACGCTCGCCCCCGGCGCCTCGGTCTCCTTCGGCTTCAACGGCAGCGGCCCCGGCTCCCCGTCCAACTGCAAGATCAACGGCGGCAGTTGCGACGGCACCTCGGTTCCCGGCGACGCGGCCCCCTCCGCGCCCGGCACGCCCACCGCCTCGAACATCACCGACACCTCGGTGAAGCTGTCCTGGTCGGCGGCGACCGACGACAAGGGCGTCAAGAACTACGACGTCCTGCGCGACGGCGCCAAGGTCGCCACCGTCACCGGCACCACCTACACCGACACCGGCCTGGCCAAGGGCACGGACTACTCCTACACGGTCCAGGCGCGCGACACCGCCGACCAGACCGGCCCCGTCAGCGGCGCGGTCAAGGTCCGCACCACCGGCGACAACGGCGGCGAGCCCGGCCCCGGCGGCAAGGTCAACCTCGGGTACTTCACGGAGTGGGGCGTCTACGCACGCAACTACCACGTCAAGAACCTGGTGACCTCGGGTTCCGCCTCCAAGATCACCCACATCAACTACGCGTTCGGCAACGTCAAGAACGGCCAGTGCACCGTCGACGACACCTTCGCCGCGTACGAGAAGGCCTACACCGCCGACCAGTCCGTCAGCGGCGTCGCCGACACCTGGGACCAGCCGCTGCGCGGCAACTTCAACCAGCTGCGCCAACTCAAGGCCAAGTACCCGCACATCAAGGTGCTGTACTCCTTCGGCGGCTGGACCTACTCGGGCGGCTTCGGCCAGGCGGCGCAGAACGCGGCCGCGTTCGCCAAGTCCTGCAAGGCCGTCGTGGAGGACCCGCGCTGGGCCGACGTCTTCGACGGCATCGACATCGACTGGGAGTACCCGAACGCCTGCGGCGCGACTTGCGACACCTCCGGCAGCGCCGCCTTCAAGAACCTCTCCCAGGCGCTGCGCGCCGAGTTCGGCCCGAACTACCTGGTCACCGCCGCCATCTCCGGCGACGGGACCACGGGCGGCAAGCTCGACGCGGCCGACTACGGCGGTGCCGCCCAGTACCTCGACTGGTACAACGTGATGACGTACGACTACTTCGGCACCTGGGCCGCCACCGGCCCGACCGCCCCGCACTCCCCGCTGACCTCGTACCCCGGCATCCCGACCGCCGGCTTCACCTCCGCGGACGCGATCGCCAAGCTCAAGTCCAAGGGCGTCCCGGCGGCCAAGCTCCTGCTCGGCATCGGCTTCTACGGCCGCGGCTGGACCGGGGTCACCCAGTCCGCCCCCGGCGGCACCGCCACCGGCGCGGCCCCCGGGACCTACGACGCCGGCTTCGAGGACTACAAGGTCCTGAAGAACTCCTGCCCGGTCACCGGCACGGTCGGCGGCACCGCGTACGCGCACTGCGGCAACCAGTGGTGGTCGTACGACACCCCGTCGACCATCGCGGGCAAGATGAGCTGGGCCAAGAACCAGGGCCTCGGCGGCGCCTTCTTCTGGGAGTTCAGCGGCGACACCGCGAACGGCGAACTCGTGGGCGCCATCAGCAACGGTCTGACGTAGGACCGCGGCAGGCTCTTCGAGCGGCGTGGCCGGGCGAGACGGCTAGGCCACGTTCACGCGCTGACCGGGCGGGGCTGCCTCCAGCCACGCGAGGAATCCGGTCAGCGCGTCCTCGCTCATCGCCAGTTCCAGCCGTGTGCCCCGGTGCAGACAGGCCAGGACCACCGCGTCGGAGAGCAGCGCCAGCTCCTCCTCGCCGTCCGGCAGCCGGCGGCCGGCCACCTCGATCGCGGAGCGCTCCAGCACGCGGCGCGGGCGGGGGGAGTACGAGAAGACGCGGTACCACTCGACCCGGTCGCCGTTGTAGCGGGCCACCCCGTAGGCCCACCCCTTGCCGTCGGTGGTGTCGCCCTCCTTGGGGGCGTCCCAGCGCAGCGAGCAGTCGAAGGTGCCGCCCGAGCGCTGGATCAGCCGACGGCGCAGACCGAAGACGAAGAGGCCGATCACCACCACGGCCACGACGATTCCGCACACAGTCAGAGCGAGGGCCATCGACACCGACCTCCTCGTCTCCTAGGTAACGGAACGGAAAAAACACCCGGATCTGCCTCAGCCGCGGCCGGGTCCGGATGCCTCCGGTCCCAGCCGCGGCTGAGTGACGTCATGGCACGACGCTATCGCACAGGGCTGTGGATCAGCGTCCCGCCGCCGCGCGCAGTCGGACGTCCGCGCGACGCTCGGCGTGGGCGTCGCCCTCCGCCTTCGCCTGTTCGAGCTTGCGCTCCGCGCGGTGGACGTCGATCTCGTCCGACAGCTCGGCGATCTCGGCCAGCAGCGACAGCTTGTTGTCGGCGAACGAGATGAACCCGCCGTGCACCGCGGCGACGACCGTCCCGCCGTCACTGGTACGAATGGTCACCGGGCCCGACTCCAGCACACCGAGCAGCGGCTGGTGACCGGGCATGACGCCGATGTCGCCGGACGTGGTGCGCGCGACGACCAGGGTGGCCTCGCCGGACCAGACCTCTCGGTCGGCCGCGACCAGCGCGACGTGCAGCTCAGCAGCCAAGGTGGCTCCTCGGGTCACCACCCGGCGGGAGAGCCGGGTGTTGGTTACAAGTCTAAGGGGCGTGCCGGAGGGGACGGGACGCGCCCGCCCCCTCCGGGTGGTGAACCGTGCGGCTCACCGTGAGCCGGGGCTCAGGAGACGCCCAGCTCCTTGGCGTTGTTCTTCAGGTCCTCGATGCCACCGCACATGAAGAACGCCTGCTCCGGGAAGTGGTCGTACTCGCCGTCGCAGATCGCGTTGAAGGCCGCGATCGACTCGTCCAGCGGGACGTCCGACCCGTCGACGCCGGTGAACTGCTTGGCGACGTGGGTGTTCTGGGACAGGAAGCGCTCCACGCGACGGGCGCGGTGGACGACGAGCTTGTCCTCTTCACCCAGCTCGTCGATACCGAGGATCGCGATGATGTCCTGCAGGTCCTTGTACTTCTGCAGGATGTTCTTCACGCGCATCGCGGCCTGGTAGTGGTCCGCCGCGATGTACCGCGGGTCGAGGATGCGGGACGTCGAGTCCAGCGGGTCCACGGCCGGGTAGATGCCCTTCTCGGAGATCGGACGGGAGAGCACCGTCGTCGCGTCGAGGTGGGCGAAGGTGGTGGCCGGGGCCGGGTCGGTCAGGTCGTCCGCGGGGACGTAGATCGCCTGCATCGAGGTGATCGAGTGACCGCGGGTCGAGGTGATGCGCTCCTGGAGGAGACCCATCTCGTCGGCCAGGTTCGGCTGGTAGCCCACCGCGGAGGGCATGCGGCCGAGCAGGGTCGACACCTCGGAACCCGCCTGGGTGAAGCGGAAGATGTTGTCGATGAAGAACAGCACGTCCTGCTTCTGGACGTCGCGGAAGTACTCGGCCATGGTCAGGCCGGCCAGCGCGACGCGCAGACGGGTGCCCGGCGGCTCGTCCATCTGACCGAAGACCAGCGCGGTCTTGTCGATGACGCCCGACTCGCTCATCTCGTCGATGAGGTCGTTGCCCTCACGGGTGCGCTCGCCGACACCGGCGAACACGGACACACCGTCGTGGTTGTTGGCGACGCGGTAGATCATCTCCTGGATGAGCACCGTCTTGCCGACGCCGGCACCGCCGAACAGACCGATCTTGCCGCCCTTGACGTACGGGGTCAGCAGGTCGATGACCTTGACGCCGGTCTCGAACATCTCGGTCTTCGACTCGAGCTCGTCGAAGTTCGGAGCCTTGCGGTGGATCGGCCAGCGCTCACCGGTGTACTGCTCGTCGACGTTCAGCACCTCACCGAGGGTGTTGAACACCTTGCCCTTGGTGAAGTCGCCGACGGGGACGGAGATGGCCGCGCCCGTGTCGGTCACCGGGGCCTGGCGGACCAGGCCGTCGGTGGGCTGCATGGAGATGGTGCGGACCAGGCCGTCACCGAGGTGCTGGGCGACCTCGAGGGTCAGCGTCTTGAGCTCACCCTCCTTGGCCGGGTCGGCGACCTCTACGTGCAGCGCGTTGTAGATCTCCGGCATCGCGTCGACGGGGAACTCCACGTCGACGACCGGGCCGATGACCCGGGCGACGCGGCCCGTGGCCGTCGCGGTCTCAACAGTGGTGGTCATTAGTTGTCACTCCCCGCGTTCGCGTCGGCCAGGGCACTGGCGCCACCGACGATCTCGCTGATTTCCTGGGTGATTTCGGCCTGGCGGGCCGCGTTGGCAAGACGGGAGAGCGTGTTGATCAGCTCGCCCGCGTTGTCGGTGGCCGACTTCATCGCGCGTCGCGTGGCGGCGTGCTTGGAAGCGGCCGACTGCAGCAGCGCGTTGTAGATGCGGCTCTCGACGTAGCGAGGCAGCAGGGCGTCGAGGACGTCCTCCGCCGACGGCTCGAAGTCGTACAGCGGAAGGATCTCGTCCTTCGCGCCCGACTCGGCCGCCACCTCTTCGAGGCTCAGCGGCAGCAGCCGGGAGTCGACCGCCGTCTGCGTCATCATCGAGACGAACTCGGTGTAGACGATGTGGAGCTCGTCCACGCCGCCCTCGGCCGTGTCCTTCTCGATGGCCTCGATGAGCGGCGCCGCGACCTTCTTGGCGTCCGCGTACGTCGGCTCGTCGGTGAAGCCCGCGAACGACTCCACGACCTTGCGCTCGCGGAAGTTGTAGTGGGCCAGACCGCGCCGGCCGACGATGTACGTGTCGACCTGGCGGCCCTCACGCTCGAGGCGCTCGGTCAGCTGCTCCGCCGCCTTGATGGCGTTGGAGTTGAAGGCGCCGGCCAGGCCCCGGTCGCTCGTGAGGAGCAGGACCGCGGCACGGGTCGGGCTGTCCGCCTCCGTGGTGAGCGGGTGCTTCGTGTTCGACCCGGTACCGACCGCCGTGACCGCGCGGGTGAGCTCCTGCGCGTACGGCGTGGAGGCCGCCACCTTGCGCTGCGCCTTGACGACGCGCGAGGCGGCGATCATCTCCATCGCCTTGGTGATCTTCTTGGTCGCGGTGACGGATCGGATGCGACGCTTGTAGACCCGGAGCTGGGCTCCCATGAGTCAGGTCCCTTCCTTACGTCACTTGGCGACGGACGGGGCGTCCTCGCCGAGCAGCTTGCCGTCCGAGGTCTCGAACTGCTTCTTGAACGCCGCGATCGCCTCGGCGACGGCCTGCAGGGTGTCGTCGGACATCTTGCCGCCCTCGCGGATGGAGGTCATGAGGCCCTGCTCCTGGCGGTGCAGGTACTCCAGCAGCTCCTTCTCGAAGCGGCGGATGTCGACGACGGGCACCTCGTCCATCTTGCCGGTGGTGCCGGCCCAGACGGAGACGACCTGGTCCTCGGTGGACATCGGCTGGTACTGGTCCTGCTTCAGCAGCTCGACCATGCGCTGACCGCGCTCCAGCTGCGACTTCGACGCGGCGTCCAGGTCGGAACCGAAGGCGGCGAACGCCTCCAGCTCACGGAACTGAGCGAGGTCGACGCGCAGTCGGCCGGAGACCTGCTTCATGGCCTTGTGCTGGGCGGAGCCACCGACGCGGGAGACCGAGATACCGACGTTCAGGGCCGGACGCTGACCGGCGTTGAACAGGTCGGACTCCAGGAAGCACTGGCCGTCGGTGATGGAGATGACGTTGGTCGGGATGAACGCCGACACGTCGTTGGCCTTGGTCTCGACGATCGGCAGACCGGTCATCGAGCCGGCGCCCTCGGCGTCGGAGAGCTTCGCGCAACGCTCCAGCAGACGGGAGTGCAGGTAGAACACGTCGCCCGGGTAGGCCTCGCGGCCCGGCGGGCGGCGCAGCAGCAGCGACACGGCGCGGTAGGCGTCGGCCTGCTTCGACAGGTCGTCGAAGATGATCAGGACGTGCTTGCCCTCGTACATCCACTGCTGGCCGATGGCCGAGCCGGTGTACGGCGCCAGGTACTTGAAGCCGGCCGGGTCGGACGCCGGGGCGGCCACGATGGTCGTGTACTCCAGCGCGCCGTTCTCCTCCAGCGCGCCGCGCACGGACGCGATGGTGGAGCCCTTCTGGCCGATGGCGACGTAGATGCAGCGCACCTGCTTGTTCGGGTCGCCGGTGCGCCAGTTGTCGCGCTGGTTGATGATCGTGTCGACGGCCAGGGCGGTCTTGCCGGTCTGGCGGTCGCCGATGATCAGCTGACGCTGGCCGCGGCCGATCGGGGTCATGGCGTCGACGGCCTTGTAGCCCGTCTCCATCGGCTCGTGCACCGACTTGCGCTGCATGACCGTGGGGGCCTGCAGTTCGAGGGCGCGGCGACCGCTGGTCTCGATCTCGCCGAGGCCGTCGATCGGGTTGCCGAGGGGGTCGACGACGCGGCCGAGGTAGCCCTCGCCGACGGCCACGGAGAGGACCTCACCGGTACGCGAGACCGGCTGCCCCTCCTCGATACCGCTGAACTCACCGAGGACGATGGCACCGATCTCGCGCTCCTCGAGGTTGAGGGCGAGGCCGAGGGTGCCGTCCTCGAACTTCAGCAGTTCGTTGGCCATGGCCGAGGGCAGGCCCTCGACCTTCGCGATGCCGTCGCCGGCAAGGGTGACCGTACCGACCTCCTCGCGCGAGGCCGCGTCCGGCTTGTACGACTGGACGAAGTTCTCCAGTGCGTCCCGGATCTCCTCCGGCCGGATCGTGAGCTCCGCCATCTGAGTTCCCTGCTCTCCTTGTTGGGCCCGAAGTTTCACTTGGGGGGTATTCCACGAGTCGGGACTCCCCCCAATGAGAGGTGAATCCTCTGCACGGCCCAACCAGGGCCGTCGTAAGTACGTACTGCTACTGCGTGTTGTGCTGTTGTCGCGACTGCCGTCGCGGGAGGCGTCAGCTCGCCAGCCGGCGGCCGGCGTCCTCCAGGCGGTCCGCGATGGAGCCGTTGATGACCTCGTCACCGACCTGCACCCGGATTCCGCCGAGGACCTCGGGGTCCACGTCGAGGTTGAGGTGCATCGGACGGCCGTAGACCTTCGCGAGGGCCGCGCCGAGGCGCTGCTTCTGCGTGTCGCTCAGCGGCACCGCCGAGGTGACCACGGCGACCATCCGGTCCCGACGATCGGCGGCGAGCTTGGACAGGGACTCCAGTCCCGACTCCAGGCTACGTCCCCGCGGTGCGGTGACAAGGCGCGTCACCAGACGCTCGGTGGTCCGCTCCGCCCGGCCGCCGAGCAGGCTGCTCAGCAGCTCGCCCTTGGCCGCGGTGGTGGCCGACCGGTTGGTGAGCGCGGCGCGCAGCTCCGTGTCGGAGGAGACGATCCGGCCGAACCGGAACAGCTCGTCCTCGACGTTGTCGAGCCGGCTCCGCTTCTGGGCGGCGGTGAGGTCGGCGGTGTCCGCCAGCTCCTCCAGCGCGTCCACCAGGTCGCGGGACTGCGACCAGCGGCTGCGCACCATGCCGGCCACCAGGTCGACGGCCGGGCCGCTGACCTGGGTGCCGAGGAGACGCTGCGCGAGCTCGGCCTTGGCCTCGCCCGACTGCGCCGGGTCGGTGAGGACCCGACGCAGCGACACCTCGCGGTGGAGCAGCGCGGTGACGGCGGCCAGCTCGTCGGCGAGCGAGCCGGCGTCCACGGACGTGGAGTCCGTCAGCGCGTCGAGACGCTCGCGTGCGGCAGCCAGGGCCTCGCGGCTCGCTCCGTGCATCCCACTCACCGGGCTGCCTCTGCCTTCGTCGCCTTGTCGTCCAGCTCGTCCAGGAAGCGGTCGATGACACGGCTCTGGCGGGCGTGGTCCTCGAGGGACTCGCCGACCAGCTTGCCGGCCAGCTCGGTGGCCAGCTTGCCGACGTCCTGGCGCAGCGCGGACGCGGCGGCCTTGCGGTCGGCCTGGATCTGGGCGTGACCGGCGGCGATGATCTCCTCACGCTGCCGCTGGCCTTCCGCGCGCATCTCGGCGATGAGCGTGGCGCCCTGCTCCTGCGCCTCCTGGCGCAGTCGCGCGGCCTCGTGACGGGCCTCGGCGAGCTGGGCCTTGTACTGCTCGAGGACGCTCTGGGCCTCGGTCTGCGCGGCCTCGGCCTTCTCGATACCGCCCTCGATGGCCTCGCGACGCTCTTCCAGAACCTTGTTGATGTTCGGGAGGAGCTTCCAGGCGAGGAAGCCGAAGACGATGACGAAGGCGATCAGGCCGATGACGAGCTCGGGGATCGGCGGAACGAGGGGATTCTCCATCTCCTCGGCCGCGATCTGGAGCATCGGGCTCATGGGTTTGCCTTTCGTCTAGTCGGCGGGAAGTTGATCCGCGATTACTTGCCGTAGACGAACGGCATGACCAGACCGATCAGCGCGAGCGCCTCACAGAAGGCGAAGCCGAGGATCTGGTTGGCGCGGATCAGGCCGGCCGCCTCGGGCTGACGGGCGAGGGCCTGGGTGCCGTTACCGAAGATGATGCCGACGCCGACGCCGGGGCCGATGGCAGCGAGGCCGTAACCGATGGAGCCGAGCGAGCCGGAAACAGCGGCAAGGGTCTGGGACATGCCAGTTCTTCCTTTTCTTTACGGACCGGTGGGGGTTGGCCACCGGACGATCAGGGGGTGTGGTGCGGGACGCTCAGTGGTGCTCGGCGAGCGCGCCCTGGATGTACGTGCACGTGAGGAGCACGAAGACGTACGCCTGAAGTGCCTGGATGAAGAGCTCGAAGGCCGTCATGACGATCGTCATCACGAACGAGACCCCGGCGTAGGCGATGCCGATGCCGTTCAGCAGGTACCAGCTGGCGATCGTGAAGAGCAGCAGCAGCGTGTGGCCCGCGAACATGTTGGCGAAGAGCCGCACCGCGTGTGTGAAGGGCCGGACCAGCAGGTTCGAGAAGAACTCGATGAGCATGGCCAGCGGCAGGACAGCACCCAGGGACTTGTCGTACCCCGTGACGTTCTTGAAGAAGCCGACGAAGCCGTGGCGCTTGAACGTCAGCGAGACCCACAGGACGTAGACGATGGCGGCCATCACTGCCGGGTAGGCGATGATCGACGTCACCGGGAACTGGGCGACCGGGACGATCGACCAGAGGTTCATCATCCAGATGAAGAAGAAGAGCGAGACGACCAGCGGGACGTACTTCTCGCCTTCCTTCTTGCCGATCGTCTCGTAGACGACGCCTCGGCGGATGAAGTCGTAACCGGTCTCGGCGACCATCTGCAGCTTGCCCGGCACGACCTTCGGCTTGCGGAAGGCTGCCCAGAAGAAGCCGACGATGACAATGGAACCGAGCAGGGCCAGCAGCATCGGCTTGTTGAAGTACAGGTTGCTGTCCGCGTCGCCCCAGAGGGGTTCGAACAGGAACGAGTGCAGGCCGGGAGCCGGGAAGCCACAGCCGTCGAAGATGTGGCAGTCGGTCTCGAAGGCGAGCACCTGCGTCGGGTCAGCACTCACCGCGGGCTCCTTCAGCGTGGCGCATGGATACGGCAACCTCGTTGTGTCGGCGCGGCGCGGGGCCGCTGTTCGGCACGGGACTGGTGTTACGGATGTGGGGGCGGCTGTGGGGCATCTCGCCTCGCGATTCAACAGGCGTCAGCCGAGATGCCCGCGCCCGCGATGCCGCAGTTGGCACCGGACGATAGCAGGACTTCACATGCCTCTTTATCGCGGCCCTACCCCTCACGACGAGTGACCCGTCTTTTCGGGCTTTTCGCCCTTCGGTTCGGGTTCGACGTAAAGGATCTTGGCCTTCATGTGCGCCCGCGTCTGCGCGGCGATCCACGCGAGCGTGACGGCGACCAGGGTGATCGCGAAGGACCGGGGGTTGAACAGCGTCGTGTTCTTGAACGCGGCGAGGAAGACGAACAGCAGCAGGATCTGTGCCGCGTAGAGCATCAGGCCCATCGCCTGGAACAGGTGCGGAAGCGATTTGGCGGTGCGCTGCAGGACGTAGAGGCCGATTCCCATGAAGAGCATCGCAACCACGGTCGCGACGACGGCTCCGACCGCGCCCTTGCCGCCGGCGACCACGGCGCTGACGACGGCGGCTACAGCGCCGACGGCAGCCGTGGGCACGGCAGCCTGAAGCAGGATCCGGACGTCATTGGACGGCATGGCGGCAACTCCGCTTTCAACACACAGGGGGCAGGTGTCGTCATGGACGAGCGTAGCCCCGAGCCGGACGAGGTCCTGACGTACAAGAGACCGTCGCACTACGGTCCTTGGGCTCTACCCGGGGGATACTCGTGAACCGTATCACAAACTATTTGATGAGGTCTTTACCTCTGGGTGTGCTTGCTGTCACACGTGAGAGTGACCGTGCGCGTCTGTGCAGTCACGACGCCAACTTGTCTGGTATTGCGGCATTTTCCGCTCTCACCTGGTACGCGTACGAGACCCGACGGCGGTCGCCCCGTTGACGCCGGAGACGCCCGCGGTGACCGGAACCCGTTCCTCGTCCGCGACGGCCTCGGCGCCGTCCTCGCCCTCGTCCGCGCCCTCGCCCGCGGTGACGGCGGCCGTCCGGCGACGGCGCCGGTAGCGCGGCGGAACGAAGCTCTCGGCCCACCGGGGGGCGCGCGGGGTGAAGCGCGGCAGCAGGAGCAGCACCAGGCCGATCGCGCTGAGGAAGACGACGCCCAGCACGATCCACATCGACGCCGCGTTCACCGAGTAGGCGAGCGCGCCGAACGCGATCAGCGCCGAGAAGAAGTACATGATCAGCACCGCGCGGCTGTGCGAGTGGCCGATCTCCAGCAGCCGGTGGTGCAGGTGCCCCCGATCCGCCGCGAACGGCGACTGGCCGCGCCAGGTCCGGCGCACGATCGCCAGGATCAGGTCGGCGGCCGGGATGGCGATGATGGTGAGCGGCATCAGCAGCGGGATGTAGACCGGCACCATCTGGTGCACGGTGTTGCGCTCGGAGCCGCCGAAGAGGCTGTCCGGGTCCACCTGGCCGGTGATGGAGATCGCGCTCGCCGCCAGGACCAGGCCGATCAGCATCGAGCCCGAGTCGCCCATGAAGATGCGCGCGGGGTGGATGTTGTGCGGCAGGAAGCCCAGGCACATGCCCATCAGGATCGCCGCGAACAGCGAGGCGGGCGCCGCTGCCTCGATGCCGTACGAGTACCAGATCCGGTAGGCGTACATGAAGAACGCGGCCGCCGCGATGCACACCACGCCGGCCGCGAGACCGTCGAGGCCGTCCACGAAGTTGACCGCGTTGATGGTCACCACGACCAGGGCCACCGTCAGGAGGGTGCCCTGCCACTGGGTCAGCGCGACCGTGCCCACGGTGGGGATGGGCAGCCACAGGATCGTCAGACCCTGCACCACCATCACGCCGGCCGCGATCATCTGGCTGCCCAGCTTGATCAGGGCGTCGATCTCGAACTTGTCGTCCAGCACACCGATCAGCCAGATCAGGGCGGCGCCGGAGAGCAGTGCCCGCGGCTCGTTGGACTTCTCGAAGACCTGGTGGAGGTTGGTCAGGTGGTCGGCGACCAGCAGGCCCGCGCACAGCCCGAAGAACATGGCGATCCCGCCGAGCCGCGGAGTGGGTTCCCGGTGCACGTCACGTGCCCGGATCTCCGGCATCGCCCCCGCCACGATCGCGAACTTCCGTACCGGCCCCGTCAGCAGATACGTCACCGCGGCCGTGACGCAGAGCGTCAGCAGGTATTCACGCACGGGCTTCCCCACAGGTCTCGCTGGCCATTCCCGGCCTCACAGCCTAGCCATGCAGGCATATGGATGAGGACTTCCGGGTAGCGACGATGGTTGCACGTGTGGCTGTGCACGCGTGTGCGCCTACCCTGCCTCATTCCGGATACGGGGGAAACTCCGTGACCAGATCCCGTACGTCGTCGCGTGCCGCGGTGGCCTCCGTGTCTCCCCTGAGCACCCCCGCGAGCAGCGTGGCCACCGCCCGCATCTCCCGCTCCCCCATGCCCTGCGTGGTCACCGCCGCCGTGCCCAGGCGCAGCCCCCGGGCGTCGCCGTGCGGCAGCGCGCAGCAGTCCAGGACGATCCCGGCCGCCGCCAGCCGTCCGCGTGCGGCCTTGCCGTCGACGCCGAGCGGGGTGGGGTCGACGGTGAGCAGGTGGGTGTCCGTGCCGCCGGTGGTGACGACCAGGCCCTCGGCCGCCAGGTGGGCCGCGAGCGCCCGCGCGTTGGCGACCACCTGGTGGGCGTAGGCGGCGAAGGCGGGGGTCGCCGCCTCGCCGAAGGCGACGGCCTTGGCGGCGATGGTGTGCATCTGGGCCCCGCCCTGGGTGAAGGGGAAGACGGCCCGGTCGACCCGCTCGGACAGTTCGCTTCCGCAAAGAATCATGCCGCCGCGGGGTCCGCGCAGCACCTTGTGCGTGGTGGCGCAGACGATGTCGGCGTACGGCACCGGGCTGGGCGCCGCTCCCCCGGCGACCAGGCCGATCGGGTGCGCGGCGTCCGCGATGAGGTAGGCGCCCACCTCGTCGGCGATGGCGCGGAAGGCGGCGTGGTCGATGTGGCGGGGGTAGGCGATGGAGCCGCACACGATGGCCTTGGGTCGGTGGGTGCGGGCCAGGGTGCGCACCTGGTCGTAGTCGATCAGTCCGGTCTCCGCGTCCACGCCGTAGCCGACGAAGTCGAACCAGCGGCCGGAGAAGTTCCCCGGCGAGCCGTGGGTGAGGTGGCCGCCGTGGGGCAGGCCCAGCGCGAGGACGGTGTCGCCGGGGCGCAGCAGTGCGGCGTAGGCGGCCAGCACGGCGGAGGAGCCGGAGTGCGGCTGCACATTGGCGTGCTCGGCGCCGAACAGCGCCTGGGCCCGCTCCGCCGCCAGCCGCTCGGCGACGTCGACGATCTCGCAGCCGCCGTGGTGGCGGGCGCCCGGGTAGCCCTCGGCGTACTTGTTGGCCAGCGGCGAGCCGAGGGCGGCCAGCACGGCGGGGGAGGTGAAGTTCTCGGCGGCGATCAGCTGGAGGGTCGTCGACTGCCGACGGCCTTCGGCGAACAGGATCTCGGCCAGCTCGGGGTCCTGGCGCAGCAGGACGCCGAGCGAGCTGTCATCGGCCTCGATGATGTCGTGGGTGACCGACATGATGCGCTCCGGGCATGCGTCGACGGTGACGTACGACCAATGTAGGCCCGCAAGCCCCACCCCGCCTCACACCCGCCCGGGAACCGCCCACGCCTCACGCCCGCGCGGGGACCCCCGTCAGCGCCGTCACCACGGGGTCCAGGGCCTGGTGTATCTCGTCGCCGATCGACCGGAAGAAGGTCAGGGGGGCGCCGTACGGGTCGTACACCTCGTCCGCCTCCACCGTGGGTGCCAGGAGCCACCCGCGCAGCGCGGCGGCCGCGCGGACCAGGGCGCGGGCGCGGGTGACCACGCCGTCCTCCAGGGGAGGCAGCGTCGCCGGGTCGATGGCGTTCACCAGGCGGGTGAACTCCTTCAGGGTGAACGTGCGCAGACCCGCCGAGTGGCCCATGGAGATGACCTGGGCCCGGTGGTCGCGGGTCGCGGTGAGCACCAGGTCGGCGCGGATCACGTGCTCGTCGAGCAGCTCGCGGCCGGTGAAACCGGCGGGGTCGGCGCCGAAGTCCGTGAGGACCGTCTCGGCGTTCGCCTCCATGGGGGCGCCTTCATGGCCCCAGGTGCCCGCGCTCTCCACGATCAGGCCGCCGCCCAGCACACCGAGCCGCTCCTGCACCGCGTGCCGGGTCAGCCGCTCGGTGATGGGCGAGCGGCAGACGTTTCCGGTGCTGACGTGGAGGATGCGGAAGCTGTCGCGCGGAAGTCCGACGAACGTGGTCGTGATCTCCGCGGCGCGTTCCCCGTTGCCTATGCCACGCCCCGTCCCAGGGGCCGTCAATTCGCCACCTCGAGGTCGGGTACCACCTTGCGCAGCTCCTCCGCCGACAGCGCGCCCGCGCGCAGCAGGACCGGCACCTCGCGGGTGACGTCGACGATGGACGACGGGACGATGCCGGGGGTCGGACCGCCGTCGAGGTAGACGGAGACGGAGTCGCCGAGCATCTGCTGGGCGGCGTCGCAGTCCTCGGGGGCCGGGTGGCCGGTGAGGTTGGCGGAGGAGACGGCCATCGGGCCGACCTCGGTGAGCAGCTCGATGGCGACCGGGTGCAGCGGCATGCGGACAGCGACCGTGCCCCGGGTCTCGCCCAGGTCCCACTGGAGGGACGGCTGGTGCTTGGCGACCAGGGTCAGCGCGCCGGGCCAGAAGGCGTCGACCAGTTCCCAGGCCATCTCGGAGAAGTCCGTGACCAGGCCGTGCAGGGTGTTGGGCGAGCCGATGAGGACCGGGGAGGGCATGTTGCGGCCCCGCCCCTTGGCCTCCAGCAGGTCACCGACGGCCTCCGCGGTGAAGGCGTCGGCGCCGATGCCGTACACGGTGTCCGTCGGCAGCACCACGAGCTCGCCACGGCGGACGGCGGAGGCGGCCTCGCGCAGACCGGTCACTCGGTCGGTCGCGTCGTTGGTGTCGTATCGCCGTGCCATTTAGCGGGCCTCCTCGTACACGTACTGCGGGATCGAAGTCAGCGGGGTGCGGTCGCTCACGGCAGGGCCTTGCGGGCGGTCGCGAACCTGGGGCGGTTGTTGAGGTCGGGATGGTCGGCCGCGTCGGCCCAGCCCCGCTCCTCGGTGAAGATCCACGGCACCTGGCCGCCCTGGGTGTCGGCGTGCTCGACGACGACCACGCCGCCGGGGCGCAGCAGCCGGTGCGCGGTGCGTTCCAGGCCGCGGATCAGGTCGAGGCCGTCCTCGCCGGAGAACAGGGCCAGCTCGGGATCGTGGTCCCGGGCCTCGGGGGCGACGTACTCCCACTCGGTGAGCGGGATGTACGGCGGGTTGGAGACGACCAGGTCGACCTGGCCGTCGAGGTCCGGGAAGGCCGTCAGGGCGTCTCCCTGGCGCAGGTCGACCCTGGACCCCTCCATGTTCCTGCGGGTCCACACCAGGGCGTCCTCGGACAGCTCCACGGCGTGCACGCGCGAGCGCGGCACCTCCTGGGCGAGGGCGAGCGCGATGGCGCCGGAGCCGGTGCACAGATCGACGATGCAGGGCTCGACGACGTCCATGGCGCGCACCGCGTCTATGGCCCAGCCGACGACCGACTCGGTCTCGGGGCGGGGCACGAAGACGCCGGGGCCGACCTGGAGTTCCAGGTAGCGGAAGTAGGCGCGGCCGGTGATGTGCTGGAGCGGCTCGCGTGCCTCGCGCCGGGCGACGACCTCCCAGTACCGGGCGTCGAAGTCCGCGTCCGGCACGGTGTGCAGCTCGCCCCGCTTGACGCCGTGCAGGTACGCCGCGAGTTCCTCCGCGTCGGTGCGCGGCGAGGGCACGCCGGCGTCGGCCAGCCGCTGGGTGGCCTGGGCCACCTCCATGAGCAGCAGGTTCACGCTGGTCCTCCGGGCAGTCGTACGGGGGCTTAGGCGGCGGCGAGCTTGGCAGCCGAGTCCGCGTCGACGCAGGCCTGGATCACCGAGTCGAGGTCGCCGTCCAGGACCTGGTCCAGGTTGTACGCCTTGAAGCCGACACGGTGGTCCGAGATGCGGTTCTCCGGGAAGTTGTACGTGCGGATCTTCTCGGAGCGGTCGACGGTGCGGACCTGGCTGCGCCGGGCGTCCGCGGCCTCCTTCTCCGCCTCCTCCTGCGCCGCCGCGAGCAGCCTGGAGCGCAGGATACGCATCGCCTGCTCCTTGTTCTGCAGCTGGCTCTTCTCGTTCTGGCAGGAGGCGACGACTCCGGTCGGGATGTGCGTGATGCGCACGGCGGAGTCGGTGGTGTTGACGGACTGGCCGCCGGGGCCCGAGGACCGGTAGACGTCGATGCGGAGGTCGTTGGGGTTGATCTCGACGTCGATCTCCTCGGCCTCCGGGGTCACCAGGACACCCGCCGCGGAGGTGTGGATCCGGCCCTGGGACTCGGTCGCGGGCACCCGCTGCACGCGGTGCACGCCGCCCTCGTACTTCAGCCGCGCCCAGACGCCCTGGCCGGGCTCGGTGGCGCCCTGGCCGCCCTTGGTCTT
This sequence comes from Streptomyces violaceorubidus, assembly GCF_000717995.1. Classification (GTDB taxonomy): domain Bacteria; phylum Actinomycetota; class Actinomycetes; order Streptomycetales; family Streptomycetaceae; genus Streptomyces; species Streptomyces violaceorubidus. The sequence goes on along the minus strand of NZ_JODM01000021.1, from coordinate 28,584 downwards.
CACGGCGACCTGGACGTCCTTGTAGCCGCCCAGCTCGGACTCGGTGGCGTCGATGATCTCGGTCTTCCAGCCGACCCGCTCGGCGTACCGCAGGTACATGCGCAGCAGGTCGCCGGCGAAGAGCGCCGACTCGTCGCCGCCCGCGCCCGCCTTGATCTCGAGGATGACGTCCTTGTCGTCGCTGGGGTCGCGCGGGACGAGCAGCAGGCGCAGCTTCTCGGTGAGCTCGTCGCGCTGCTTGTCCAACTCCTTGACCTCGGCGGCGAAGTCCGGGTCGTCGGCCGCGAACTCGCGCGCGGTCTCGATGTCGTCGCCGGTCTGCTTCCAGGAGCGGAACGTGGCGACGATCGGGGTCAGCTCGGCGTACCGCTTGTTCAGCTTGCGCGCGTTGGCCTGGTCGGAGTGGACCGACGGGTCGGCGAGCTTTTTCTCCAGGTCGGCGTGCTCGGCGACGAGTTCCTCGACGGCCTCGAACATCTTGGGCTCCTGCTTGCTGCTTGGGAAGGGGAAGGCGGGCGACCAAAAACGCCGGTCCCGGCGCTCCCCGGGGAGGGGATGCGGCCGTGGACCGGCGATTGGGGGCTCGCTACTTCTTGGAGCCGGCAGCCTTGCCGAAGCGGGCCTCGAAGCGGGCCACGCGGCCACCGGTGTCGAGGATCTTCTGCTTGCCCGTGTAGAACGGGTGGCACTCGGAGCAGACCTCGGCCCGGATGGTGCCGGACTGGATGGTGCTGCGGGTGGTGAACGACGCGCCACAGGTGCAGCTGACCTGCGTCTCGACGTACTCGGGGTGGATCTCGCGCTTCAAGGTGTCTCCTACTGTTCCGGGAGGGCGCCGGGTCGCAGCCGCGGGATGCGGGAGCGTGAACCGGAGCCGACGTACCAGTCTGCCAGGACTGGCGCCATCCCCCAAAACCGGGGGGCGGGGTGATCTATTCCCCGGTGTTGACGACGCCCTTGGCCTCACCGGTGGCGGTGCCCCGCGTGGCCGCCCCGGGGATCGGGCGGTCGTTCTTCAGGGCCGTGAAGACCTGCTGGGCCTTGTCCTTCTCGACCAGGACGCGGTTGGCGTCGGCGGGGTCGTAGACCACCGGCATGGTGACCATGTGCATGTTGCCCGCGCCGATGCCTTTCAGGCCGCTCGCGAAGGACATCAGGGAGTTCACGGAGCCCAGGTCGGAGTCGGTGGTGACGGTCTTGGTGGCGGTGTCGGCGATGTCGTAGAGCTTCTTGGGGTTGCCGAGCAGCCCGACGTGCTTGACCTGGTCGACCAGGGCCTTGACGAAGGCCTGCTGGAGCTGGATGCGGCCGAGGTCGGAGCCGTCGCCGACGCCGTGCCGGGTGCGGACCAGGCCGAGGGCCTGCTCGCCGTCGAGCCGGTGGGTGCCGGCCCGGAGGTCGAGGTGGCTGTCGGGGTCCTTGATGTCCGCGGTGGTGGTGACCCGGACGCCGCCGAGGTCGTCGACGAGGTTCTGGAAGCCGCTGAAGTCGACCTCCAGGTAGTGGTCCATGCGCAGGCCGCTGAGCGACTCGACGGTCTTCACGGCGCAGGCGGCGCCGCCGGTGGAGTAGGCGGAGTTGAACATCACGCCGTCGGCGGCGGGGTGGTCGCCGCCGTCGGTGCCGGTGCAGTCGGGGCGGTCGACGAGGGTGTCGCGCGGGATGGAGACCACGCTGGCCTTCTTGTGGCCCTTGTAGACGTGCACGATCATCGCGGTGTCCGAGCGGGCGGTGCCGTCGTCGGTGCCGCCGCCGAGCTTCTTGTTGCCGCCGGAACGGGTGTCGGAGCCGAGGACCAGGATGTTCTCGGAGCCGTTGTCGGCCTTCTCCGGCCGGTCGGCGCCGAGCGCCTGGTTGATGTCGACGCTCGTGAGGTTGCCGTTGAGCTTGAAGTACAGGACTCCGGCTCCGGTGCCGCCCAGGACCACGATGCCCGCGGCGCTCCAGGCCGCGACGAGCAGGGCCTTGCGCCGCTTGGCTCTGGGCCTGCGGCGGCGGCCCTTGCCCCGGTGACCGGGTCCGGTGGTACGGGACTGGCCGGGGCCGGGTATCGCAGGATCCGGCGTGCTCTGGGCGGACATGGGCTCCTCGGTGTTCGTCCGGTCGGTTACCCCCTGCGCTCAGGGTCGGGTCGGTCGGCTCCGGCGGTTCGGCGCCGGTACCTCACCATGGTCCCCCCGTAGCTCGGACGGCGGAACTCGGGACAGGGTTGCACAACGGTCTGTGGCGACGCGATGGGGAAACGGTGACGGAGCGTGTTCGCCCGGCCCGGGCTCGCCGCGCTGACCTGGGGATCCGCGGACACCGGTCCGGAGCCGCCGGGGCACCGGCCGGGCCGCGGCGTGTGGCGAAGCTCGCAGCCCGGGGCCCGGTGAACGGCGAAGGGGCCGCCCCCGGAGTGGAGGCGGCCCCGCGGGGGTCGTTCGCTCAGCCGAAGAGGTTGAACGCGTTCCACCCGCCGCCGACCCGGACACGGGTCTTGAACGTGGCCGTGCCCGAGGCGCCGGTGCCCTTGTACAGCCACATCACACCGGAGCTGTCGCGGGCCAGCAGGTCGGGCCTGCCGTCACCGGTGAGGTCACCGGCGGTGGTGAAGGCGCCGTAGGCGTTCCAGCCGCCGCCGACCTTGACCCGGCTGCCGAACGCCGGCGCGGCCTTCCCGGTGCCCGGGTACAGCCACAGGACGCCCGAGCCGTCCCGCGCCAGCAGGTCGGGCCTGCCGTCGCGGTTGTAGTCGCCCTTGCCGGTGATCGTGAAGGAGGCCCAGCCGCCGCCGATCCGGACGCGGCTGCCGAACGTGCCGTCGCCCTTGCCGGGGTAGAGCCACAGGACGCCGTCCTTGTCCTTGGCGACCAGGTCGGGCAGGGCGTCGCCGGAGAGGTCGCCCGGGACGCGGAGGTCCTTCATCGCGTTCCAGCCGCCGCCGACCCGGATCGACCGGTAGCTGTCGACCCCGTCGAAGGCGAGGGTGTACAGCACGCCGTCCGAGGCGCGGTACACGTAGTCCTGGTAGAAGTCGCGGTCCAGGTCGCCCTGGCGCACCAGGTTCACCCCGCCCCAGTCGCCGAGCGAGAGGCGGTCGGCCAGGTAGGGCGCCTTGTCGCCGACGGAGTAGTACTCGTACGCCTCCCCGCCGGGGGTGCGTGCGAACAGGTCCGCCAGGCCGTCGAAGTCGAGGTCGGTGTCGTCGACGCGGGAGTTGACCTCGCCGACGTAGGAGCTGACCTTGGCGTAGACGGCGTAGGCGCCCGAGGCGACGCAGTCCTTGACGCCCCAGGACACCACACCGGCGATACGGCCGTTGACCACGAGCGGGCCGCCGGAGTCGCCGTTGCACGGGGAGACCGTACCGGCGTCCTGGCCGGAGGCCGGGTCACCGGCGCAGGCCATCTGGCCGGGCACGAAGTCGGAGCCCCAGTACGAGGTGCAGGAGGCGTCCGAGCGCATCGGCACGGTCGCCTTCCGCAGCGTCGGCGAGATCTCCTGGCTGGTGGAGCTGGTGCGCCCCCAGCCGTAGACCGTCGCCGGGGTCCCGTTGGCGTAGGAGGCGGTGTCGCCGCTCGTCGTGGGCCGCAGGGTCTTGTACGGCAGCGCCTCGGTCAGCGTGAGCACCGCCAGGTCACCGCCCGAGGTGCTGCTGGGCCGGTACGTGGGGTTGATCCACTGGCGCCACACCCCGGCGACCCGGCCGCCGTGCAGGCCCGTCTGGTCGGGCAGCTGGGCGGTGCCGGCGACGACGGTTCCGTGTTCCGTCCAGTCCAGGCCGTACACGCAGTGCGCGGCGGTCAGGACCTTCGCCGGGGCCACCAGGGTGCCGCCGCAGAAGTAGCCCTCGTCGTCGGCGGGGTCGGCGTTGCCCTTGTCGTCGTAGTAGTGCAGCTGCACCATCCACGGCGCCTCGGAGATCGTCGCGTCCTGGCCGCCGATGATCTTCGGGTCGATCCGGCCCGACGGCGCCTCGGTGCTCGGCGCGGCATCCGGCTGCGCGTCGGGGGCGGTCGCGGTGCCGTTCCTGAGGGCGGCCCCGGAGTCCTGGGCGCGCTGCGCCAGCTCGGCGTGGGACGCGGTGGCGGGCCGTTCGGTGGCGGCCGGCCGGGGCGGGACGGGGGTCCCGTCGGACGCCTGGGCGGGGACGGCCGCGAGGACCGCGCCCGACAGGGCGAGTGCGGCGGTGGCCGCGGGAAGAGCCAGGCGGGCTCTTCGAGGGGTAGATGTCACTCAGGTCTCCTGTCGCGTAGACGCAGGCAGGAGAGAACAGCCCTTGGGTGCGGGCCCGTGAAGGCGGCACTGATCACCCTGTGGGCGTATCCGAAAATACGTTCCCCCCCACTGCGGTGCGCTGATCCTACAAGCCCCACAAGCCGGAAGTCCCGCCCCGTCACCCTGGTGACGAAGCGGGACTTCCGTACGGCGAGCCGACCGGCGGTGGCTCAGTCGCCGTTGCCGGGCGTCGGGGTCGTCTTCTGGATCTGCATCAGGAACTCGGCGTTCGACTTGGTCTGCTTCATCTTGTCGAGGAGCAGCTCGATCGCCTGCTGCTGGTCGAGCGCGTGCAGCACGCGGCGCAGCTTCCAGGTGATGGCGAGCTCGTCGCTGCCGAGCAGGATCTCTTCCTTGCGGGTGCCGGACGCGTCGACGTCCACCGCCGGGAAGATGCGCTTGTCGGCGAGCTTCCGGTCGAGCTTGAGCTCGGCGTTGCCGGTGCCCTTGAACTCCTCGAAAATGACCTCGTCCATGCGGGACCCGGTGTCCACCAGGGCGGTGGCGAGGATGGTCAGCGAACCGCCGTCCTCGATGTTGCGGGCCGCACCGAAGAAGCGCTTCGGCGGGTACAGGGCGGTCGAGTCGACACCACCGGACAGGATGCGGCCCGAGGCCGGGGCGGCGAGGTTGTACGCACGGCCCAGACGCGTGATCGAGTCGAGCAGCACGACGACGTCGTGACCCAGCTCCACCAGGCGCTTGGCGCGCTCGATGGCCAGCTCGGCGACCGTGGTGTGGTCCTCGGCCGGGCGGTCGAAGGTCGAGGAGATGACCTCGCCCTTCACCGACCGCTGCATGTCGGTGACCTCTTCCGGACGCTCGTCGACCAGGACGACCATCAGGTGGCACTCGGGGTTGTTGTGCGTGATCGCGTTGGCGATCGCCTGCATGATCATGGTCTTGCCGGTCTTCGGCGGGGCCACGATCAGACCGCGCTGGCCCTTACCGATCGGCGCGACGAGGTCGATGATGCGGGTGGTGAGGACGCCCGGGTCCGTCTCCAGGCGGAGGCGGTCCTGCGGGTACAGCGGCGTCAGCTTGTTGAACTCCGGCCGACCGCGGCCGTGTTCGGGGGCCATGCCGTTGACCGAGTCCAGGCGCACCAGCGCGTTGAACTTCTCGCGGCGCTCGCCCTCCTTGGGCTGGCGCACGGCACCGGTGAGGTGGTCGCCCTTGCGCAGCCCGTTCTTGCGGACCTGGGCGAGGGAGACGTACACGTCGTTGGGGCCGGGCAGGTAGCCGGAGGTCCGGATGAACGCGTAGTTGTCGAGGATGTCGAGGATGCCGGCGACCGGGATGAGGACGTCGTCCTCGTTGATCTGCGGCTCCTGGATCTCGTCGCGCCCGCGACGGCCCCGGCGGTCCCGGTAGCGGCCGCGACGGCCGCGACGGCCGCTGCCGTCGTCGTCGTAACCGTCGTCGTGCTGCTGGCGGTCCTGGCGTCCGCCGCCGCCCTGCTGCTGACGGTCCTGGCGGCCGCCGCCCTGGTTCTGCTGGTCGTCGCCCTTGCCGCGCCGGTCGCGGCCACCGCGGTCGCCACGGTCGCCACGGTCACCGCGGTCGCCACGGTCACGGCGGTCGCGACGGCGGCCCTCGCCGCCCTCGGCGTCGGAACGGGCGTCGCCCTGGCCCTGCGTCTGCTGCGCGGCCGAGGCGTCCGCCTTCGGCTCGGTGCGGGTCTCGACGGCCACCGTCTCGGTGGCGGCGGACGGGCTGCCCGCGTCGGCGGTGGCCCGGCGACGACGGCGCTCGGAGGGGGCGTCGTCGGCGGGGGCGGCCTGCTCGGCCGAGACGTTGACCTTGGGGGACGGCTGACCGGGGATCTCGATCTGCTGCTGGGCGGCCTTGTCGGCGGCCGCCTTGTCCGCCTTCTTGTCGGCCTTGCCGGCCTTCTCCGCCTTCTCGGCGGGTGCCTCGTCGCCCGTACGGGTCCGGGAGGTGCTGCGGCGCTTCGGCTTGGTCTCGCCGGCGGTGTCCGCGGCGGCCGCGGCCTTGGCGGGCGAGCCCCCCGCGGCCTGCGCCTCCTTGATGACCTCGATCAGCTGGCTCTTGCGCATCCGCGCGGTGCCCCTGATGCCGAGGCCGGAGGCGACCTGCTGCAGCTCGGCCAGCACCATGCCGTCGAGGCCGGTACCGCGGCGCCGCCGGGAGCCGGCACCGGTGGCAGGCGCGGAGGCGTCCGTGGCGGGCGCGGCAGCGGTCTCCTCGACACGTGCGCCCATCAGATCGGTGGTGTCGCTCACGAAGGGTCCTTCCCTGGAGCGGACGTCGGCCTGTCTGGCTCGGCGACCGGTTGTGCTGTCCGGCTTCGGTCCTTGCTGTGTGAACCGTGCCGGGGCGGTGGTCCGCCTGAACGGCGGAAGAGATATCTGGTGATGGCGCTTCCCCTAGCCGTGGCACCCGGTGTCAGTGTCATGCGGCGTGGTCGCACCGGTTCCGAAACTCCCCCAGCGGGGGTAAACCCCACCGGCGGGCCGCTCAGCGCCCGTGTCGGCCGTACTGATCACGTACGGCATCCACTGCACAATGCGGCTTGGGGGGCTCCCGGAAGAATGTCTGTCCCGGACGGGGACACGAGGCACCTCGCCATGGTGGGGTCGGGTGCAGACTTGAGGTTAACACTACCGGATCCAACAAACATTCCCCCTCTCGAAATCCGGCAACCGTCCGCGTCAGGTGTCACTGGCGGTCGCCAGGGGCAGGACGCACGCGCCCTGCTGGTCCAGGCCGAGCCGGTTGGCCGCCCAGTCCGTTCCCGCCAGCGCCTCGACCTTGTCGGCCGTGTCGGCGTCGGCCAGGGCCATCACGGTGGGCCCGGCACCCGAGATCACCGCGGGGATGCCGTCGCCGCGCAGCCGTTCCACCAGCGCCGCGCTCTCCGGCATGGCCGGCGCGCGGTACTCCTGGTGCAGGCGGTCCTCGGTGGCCGGCAGCAGCAGCTCGGGGCGCCGGGTGAGGGCCTCGACGAGCAGTGCGGCGCGACCGGCGTTGGCGGCTGCGTCGACGTGCGGGACGCTGCGCGGGAGCAGTCCGCGCGCGGTCTGGGTCAGGACCGGCTTTCCGGGCACGAAAACCACCGGAACGATGGAATCGGAAGGCTCCATCCTGATCGCCCGGGCGGCGCCGGACTCCATCCAGGACAGGGTGAATCCGCCCAGCAGACAGGCCGCCACGTTGTCCGGGTGGCCCTCGATCTCGGTGGCGAGGTCGAGCAGCGCGGCGTCGTCGAGGCGGGCCTCGCCGCCTATGGTCACCGCCCGCGCGGCGACGATGCCGGCGCAGATGGCGGCGGAGGAGGAGCCGAGGCCGCGGCCGTGCGGGATGCGGTTGGCGCAGACGATCTCCAGGCCGCGCGGCTGTCCGCCGAGCAGGTCGAAGGCGGTGCGCAGGGAGCGGACGAGGAGGTGCTTCTCGTCGCGCGGGAGGGTCTCGCTGCCCTCACCCGCGATGTCGATGTGCAGCCCGGAGTCGGCCACCCGGACGACCACGTCGTCGTAGAGACCCAGCGCGAGGCCGAGGGCGTCGAAGCCCGGACCGAGATTGGCGCTGGTGGCGGGGACGCGCACCCTGACGGCGGCGGCGCGGAACGCTGGACCGGCCATCGCTCGATGACTCTCCTTGAGCTGCGTGACTGTGGGAACTGCCGTGACTGACTGCCGTGACTGCCGTGACTGTCGATTGACATTCGATGACGATGACGTACAGAACCCTGGGCGCGACCGCGGGGACGGCGCGGCGCCGCGGCATATGCGGCGGGCGGGTTAGGTACAGCCTATCGAAGGAAGGTTCCGTGGCGACATAGGGCGCACAGGAGGCGCACGATGCGTGTCGTAAGCCCCCTGTGCAACCCCTGGTGAGTGACCTTCCCGGCCGGGCGTCGCTTACGCCCTCTTACGCCGGTCGCGTCGCACGGATGCGGCGCCCGGACCGGGCCGAGCCGCTCAGACCAGGCCGAGCCGCTCGGCCGCCGTCGCCGCGTCGACCGGGACGGTGACCGGCTGCGGGGCGCCCGCGACGGCCCAGTCCGGGTCCTTCAGCCCGTTGCCGGTGACGGTGCACACGATGCGCTGCCCCGGGTCGACCTTGCCCTGCTCCGCCGCCTTCAGCAGACCGGCCACCGACGCGGCGGACGCGGGCTCCACGAAGACGCCCTCCTGGGAGGCCAACAGCCGGTAGGCGCGCAGGATCTCACGGTCCGTCACCTCGTCGATGGCGCCGCCCGACTCGTCCCGCGCGGCGAGCGCGAAGTCCCACGAGGCGGGGTTGCCGATGCGGATGGCGGTGGCGATGGTGGAGGGGTCCTTGACGACCTCGCCGCGCACGATCGGGGCGCTGCCGGAGGCCTGGAACCCCCACATGCGGGGCGTCCTGGCGCTGACCCGGTCGGCGGCGTACTCCTTGTAGCCCTTCCAGTACGCGGTGATGTTGCCCGCGTTGCCCACCGGGAGGACGTGGATGTCGGGCGCGTCGCCGAGCATGTCCACGATCTCGAAGGCGGCCGTCTTCTGCCCCTCGATCCGTACCGGGTTGACCGAATTGACCAGCGCCACGGGGTAGTTGTCGCTGAGCGCGCGGGCCAGCGTGAGGCAGTCGTCGAAGTTGCCGTCGACCTGGAGGATCTTCGCGCCGTGCACGAGGGCCTGGCCCATCTTGCCGAGCGCGATCTTGCCCTGCGGCACGAGCACGGCGGAGACCATGCCCGCACGCACGCCGTAGGCGGCGGCGGAGGCGGAGGTGTTGCCGGTGGACGCGCAGATGACGGCCTGCGCCCCCTCCTCCTTCGCCTTGCTGATGGCCATGGTCATGCCGCGGTCCTTGAAGGACCCGGTCGGGTTCGCCCCCTCGACCTTGAGGTGGACCTCGCAGCCCGTGCGCTCGGAGAGCACCTGCGCGGGCACGAGCGGGGTGCCGCCCTCACGGAGCGTCACGACGGGCGTGCTGTCGGAGACGGGCAGCCGGTCCCGGTACTCCTCGATGATTCCGCGCCACTGGTGGGTCATTGCTGGTTACTCTCCTTCAACCCGCATGATGCTGGCGACACCCCGCACGGTGTCGAGCTTGCGCAGCGCCTCGACCGTACCGCCGAGGGCGGCGTCGGACGCGCGGTGGGTGACGACGACGAGGGATGCCTCGCCGTCCTTGCCGGACTGCCGCACGGTGTCGATGGAGACACCGTGCTCCGCGAACACGGTCGCGACCTGGGCGAGCACGCCCGGTTTGTCGGCCACGTCGAGGCTGATGTGGTAGCGCGTGACGACGTCGCCCATCGGGGAGACGGGCAGGGCGGCGTACGCGGACTCGCCGGGACCGGTGGCGCCCCCGATCCGGTTGCGGCAGACGGCGACGAGGTCGCCGAGCACGGCGGAGGCGGTCGGGGAGCCGCCGGCACCGGGCCCGTAGAACATGAGCTGACCGGCGGCCTCGGACTCCACGAACACCGCGTTGTACGCCTCGCGCACATTGGCCAGCGGGTGGCTGAGCGGGATCATCGCGGGGTGCACGCGTGCGGTGACCGATCCCCCGTCCGCCGCCCGCTCGCAGATGGCGAGCAGCTTGATGGTGCAGCCCATCTCCTTGGCGGAGGCGAAGTCGGCGGCGGTGACCTCGGTCATGCCCTCGCGGTAGACGTCGTCGAGGCGCACGCGCGTATGGAAGGCGATCCCGGCGAGGATGGCGGCCTTGGCGGCGGCGTCGAAGGCCTCGACGTCGGCGGTCGGGTCGGCCTCGGCGTACCCGAGGGCGGTGGCCTCGTCCAGGGCCTCCTGGTACCCGGCGCCCGTGGAGTCCATCGCGTCGAGGATGAAGTTGGTCGTCCCGTTGACGATGCCGAGCACCCGGTTGACCTTGTCGCCGGCCAGCGACTCGCGCAGCGGCCGGATCAGCGGGATGGCACCGGCGACGGCGGCCTCGTAGTACAGGTCCCTGCCGTGCTCGTCGGCGGCGGCGTGCAGGGCCGCGCCGTCCTGGGCGATGAGCGCCTTGTTGGCGGAGACCACGGAGGCGCCGTGCGCGAAGGCGGTGGTGATGAGCGTACGGGCGGGCTCGATCCCCCCGATCACCTCGACGACGACGTCGATGTCCCCCCGCTTGACGAGCGCGGTGGCGTCCGTGGTCACGAGGGCCGGGTCGATCCCCTCCCGCACCTTGTCGGGCCGCCGTACGGCGACCCCCGCGAGCTCCACCGGGGCGCCGATCCGGGCGGCGAGGTCGGCGGCGTGCGTCGTCATGATGCGCGCCACCTCTGAGCCGACCACTCCACAGCCCAGCAGCGCCACCTTCAGCGGACGCGTACGCATCATCCGACCTCGTTTCCTCATACCGTCTACGGTGGGACCAGTCTCACGCACCGGACGGGATTTTCTGCCTTTCGTCCGGATCGTGAGACGTTTATTTCATTTTCGGAGGGGTCGCGAGCCGGAAGATCTTCACCCTCCCGCTCCTTCGGGCGGGGCGTGGCCGGGGGCTCCTCCGCCGCGGGGCGTCACCCGACGTCGAGACGCAGCAGATCCTCCTCGGTCTCCCGCCGGACGACGACCCGCGCCGCGCCGTCCCGCACCGAGACCACGGGCGGCCGCAGCACGTGGTTGTAGTTGCTGGCCATGGAGCGGCAGTACGCCCCCGTCGCCGGTACGGCGACCAGGTCACCCGGTGCCAGGTCCCCCGGCAGGAACGCGTCCTTCACCACGATGTCCCCGCTCTCGCAGTGCTTGCCGACGACGCGCACGAGCATCGGCTCGGCGTTTGAGGTGCGGGAGACGAGGGCGACGCTGTACTCGGCGTCGTAGAGCGCGGTGCGGATGTTGTCCGACATCCCGCCGTCCACGGACACGTACGTCCGCAGCCCGTCCAGCGGCTTGATGGTGCCGACCTCGTACAGCGTGAAGGCCGTCGGCCCGACGATGGCCCGCCCGGGCTCGACGGAGATGCGGGGGGTGGCGAGCCGGGCGGCCTCGCACTCCCTCGTCACGATCTCGGTCAGCGCCTTGGCGATCTCGTGCGGCTCGCGGGGATCGTCGTCACTGGTGTACGCGATGCCCAGCCCGCCCCCGAGGTCGATCTCGGGCAGCTCGACGCCGTGCTCGTCCCGGATGTCCTTGAGCAGCCCCACGACCCGGTGCGCGGCGACCTCGAACCCCGACATGTCGAAGATCTGCGACCCGATGTGCGAGTGGATCCCGATGACCTCCAGGCCGTCCAGCTTCAGGGCCCGCCGCACGGCCTCGGCCGCCTGCCCGCCGGCCAGCGGGATCCCGAACTTCTGGTCCTCGTGGGCGGTGGCGATGAACTCGTGGGTGTGCGCCTCGACGCCGACGGTGATCCGGATCTGCACCCGCTGCCGCTGGCCCAGCGACTCGGCGACGTGGGCGACGCGCACGATCTCCTGGAAGGAGTCGAGCACGATCCGCCCGACCCCGGCCCGTACGGCGCGCTCGATCTCCTCCGGCGACTTGTTGTTGCCGTGGAAGGCGATCCGCTCGGCGGGCATCCCGGCGGAGAGGGCGGTGGCCAGCTCCCCACCGGAACACACGTCGAGGTTGAGCCCTTCCTCGTGCAGCCACCGCACGACGGCGCGCGACAGGAAGGCCTTCCCGGCGTAGAAGACGTCGGCGTCGGCCCCGAAGGCGGTGCGCCAGGCCCGCGCCCGCTCCCGGAAGTCGGCCTCGTCGAGGATGTAGGCGGGAGTGCCGTACTCCTCGGCGAGCTGCGTGACGGTGATCCCGCCGACGGTGACGACACCGTCCGCGTCCCGCCCGACGGTGCGGGCCCAGACCTTGGGGTCGAGGGCGTTCAGATCGTCCGCGGGCGCGGAGTAGTGCCCCTCGGGCAGGACGTCGGCGTGACGGGGCCCGGCGGGGTGTGCGGAACGGCTCATGGCGTCTTCTGCGCTCTCTCAGAGGTGGTCGGGTGCGTCGATGCCGAGGAGGGCCAGGCCGCCGGCCAGCACCGCCCCGACGGCTTCGGCGAGCGCCAGCCGGGCACGGTGGGCGGCCGAGGGTTTCTCCCCGCCACGCGGCAGCACGGTGGGCAGGAAGGGCAGTGCGGCGTCGGCGACGGTGACGAGATGCCGGGCGAGCCGGTCGGGGGCACGGTGGTCCGCGGCGGCGGCGAGGACACGGGGGTGGTCGGCGAGAGCGGCGAGGACACGGGGGTGGTCGGCGAGAGCGGCGAGGAGGTCCTGCTCGGCGCCCGCGCCGAGGGGGCCCGGTGCGGCGGTGAAACCGAGGTCGGCGGCGTTGCGAGCGGCGGCCCGGGCACGGGCGTGCGCGTACCGCACCCGGAAGAGGGGGTTGCTCTCCCGCTGGACGAGGTGCTCCTCGCCGGTCCGGGGCAGGTCGTGGGCCGCGGGGTGGAGCAGGGCCCAGCGTCCGGCGTCCCGCCCGAGGGCGAGGAGCTCGCCGGAGGCGGACGCGGGTACGGGCACGGGCCGGACGTCGAGGGACAGCTCGGCGGGCGGCCCGGCGGGCGCGACCCCGACGGCGTCGACTCCCGCCCCCAGGACGGAGGCCCACGCGGGCTCGAACCCCTCGGCACTCACCCGCACCAGCGCCCCCTGGGAGCGCAGGAGCCGCGCGGTTGCTTCGGCCACGACGACGGCACGCAGGTCGTGCGGGCAGTGCAGCCGCACGACGCGACCGTCGGGCCCCTCGGCGTACCCGTACCGCTCCCCGCGGCGCAGAACCTCGCCGACGACCCCGACGGCGGAGGCGGCACCGTCCAGACGGATGTTGATGAACCCCGGCCCGGTGAGGACGACGTCGGTGATCCCCTCGACCCCGAGGAGGTGGGGCCGCAGCACCTCCGCGACCCTCCGCGGCGGCTGCCCGGCCGGCCGGGCCAGCTGGAGGGCGATGCCGGTGGCGTAGTCCCCGCACCCTCCGGGCCCCGGCGGCGCGACCACGGCACGCGTCGGCACGGCCACGCTCAGCTCCCCCGCCTCGACGGCGCGACGCACCGCGTGCAGCACGGTGCGGGAGAGCTCTACGGGTGTCACGGGACCAGCGTAGGCGAGGAGGGGGGTGGGTAGGCGAACCGATTTGCCGCAGTCCCGGGATATGGACGCGGGCCGTCCCCGTCAGCTGGGCGAGCCAGGGTCTCTCGGGCTCCCCCGGCGTCGGTCCCTCACGCCTGGGCGGACGCCTCGCTCTCCCCCGCGCGCCCACGCATCCGCGGCAGCGAGACCCCGCCCCCGGAGCCGCCCGTCCCGGACAACCCGTTGACGACGGCCCCACTGGATCCACTGGGCCCCATGGATCGACCGGGTCCACCGGGTCCACCGGGTCCACTGATCTTCCGCTCGGCCAACTGCCGTACGAGACCCACCAGCTCGGCAGGCTCGAAGGGCTTGGACAGGAACGCGTCGGCCCCCGCGGCGAACCCGGCGTCGACCTCGTACTGCGTACAGGCACTGATGATCGCGATCGGCAGGTCCCGGGTCCGCGGATCGGCACGCAGCCGGGCGGCGGTTCTCAGCCCGTCCAGCCGAGGCATGACCACGTCCAGTGTCACGACGTCGGGTCGCACCTGATGGACGACTTCCAGACACTCGACACCATCGCCCGCGGTCACGACCTCGAAGCCCTCCAGCTCGAGGTTGACCCTGATCAGCTGCCGGATGACCTTGTTGTCGTCGACAACAAGAATCCGGCCGGACGCCCTAGGCACAACTCGAGAGTAGGTCCGGACCGGCCACCGCGTCCGGCTTTTCCCCACTTCCACCCCCCGCGGGCGACAACGCCCCACCCTGGCACCGCCCCCGCCCGCCAAAACCCGTTCATGACCACCCCGGGCGAGCTGGTAGTGTTCTACCCGTCGCCGCGAGCAACACCACCGCGACGGACACGCCCCCGTAGCTCAGGGGATAGAGCAACGGCCTCCGGAGCCGTGTGCGCAGGTTCGAATCCTGCCGGGGGCACCCAGCATGAGGTGCCCAAAGACCCCGTCACCAGCGGAAACGCTGAGGCCGGGGTCTTCGCGTATGTGCTGGCGTGTGCGGCCCGGAGCGGCCGTATGTCGGGGTCCGTGGTTCGTGGGCAAGGCGTGGACGGGATCTTGGAGCATCGCCGCAGGTCGCTGACTGCTTCCCACGACAGCGCGACTGGCACGCCCCAGGCGTGAAGTCTGCGGTGCCCGACTGCTTAGATCGCTGGCATGACGGACTGGTCGCAGCTCCACCACGCCTACGGCACGGCAGAAGACGTTCCCGGTCTGCTCGACAGGGTGAGCCAAGCCCCGACCGACTCAGACTGGACCGAGCTTTGGTCCCGCTTGTGCCATCAGGGCACCGTCTACCCGGCAAGCCATGCCGCCTTGCCGGCCCTACGAGACCTGGCGCGCCAGTGGTCGCCTGCCGACAGGCAGCCACCACTCTTGCTGGCCGGCGCCATCGCGGCCAGTACTGACCAGCCATACGGCGAGCCAGATCCCCACGTGGCATACGCCTCGGAGATGTCCGACCTGCTGCAACTGACTGAGGAAGCTCTTCGGGATCCGAGCCTCAGCGATGACCCCGGAACTTACGTCTACTTGCTCGCCGCACTCCTCGGCTTCGAAGACGTCGAGGTTTGGGGCGAACAACTCGACGGCCTGAACGATGACGAGTACGAAGTGCCCTGCCCCGCGTGCAGCGCCGAGAACTTCATAGCCTTCGGTGAGTACGGCTTCTTCTCGACCACAGACAGCATGTACATGAACGAGACCGCGGCAAAGAAGATCCCTCTTCAGCCCGCAGACTCATCAGCGCTGGAGGGGCTTGCCCAAAGACTGCACAGTCGCGCGCTTGCCGACAACCAGCCCGATGTCGCGGGCAAGTTGACCTATCTTTTTGGTAGAGCGCAATGCGCCGAATGTGACGCTGTCTTCAGCGTCGCAGATGCCGTTGCAACCCACTGGGACGGGTGAACTGCTTCCGGCAGAGATGACTGACCTCTCGCTGCAACGGGCTGACTCAGACCTGGCTCCACGCCTGTCGATGGCGAGCGACGCTGTACATGCTCGACCTGCGCGGCCGTCAGCACCCCGGAGAGCGGCCCCAGTGCCGCCACCTCATGCTCCCGGTACACGCGCACGCTGAGCTGCGTGGCAACGACCTTCAGATCAGTCACGCCCACGAAAACGAGTACCGGCTCCACTGGTACGGGAAAACCGCAGTAGCACTCAAGCACTCGGGCTACCCGCTTGGCCTCAGATGCCTGGTCTTTCCGAGAGTGCTGTTGTGTTTCCGCTGGTCAGGCGTAGGAAGCTGTTGCTCCATCGATCTTGGTGGGCGTGAGTTCGAGGCCGTCGACTTGGTCGGGTGATCTCGCGGCCGACGGGGCATGAAAGCGGGGCCTCCCGCACAGCTCGAGGGTGACGAAGCCAACCGAGCAACAGGAGGCCCCAGGTGCTGCAGTCTTCCGTGTCGGCATCGATGGCGTCCGACTCGGCGTCTCTGTCGTGTGTTTGTCTCGCTCACCGGTTCGGGAATGCCGCGGACCGGCCGCACAGGCGACCGAAGCATCCGTCCGACATGAGCGATGTGGAGTGGGCCGTCGTACGTGATGCGATGCGATGCCGGTTCCCGGCTGACTCGAGGGCCGCGACGGGCAGCTGGAAAGCTGCTGGCACCGGAAGATGGTTGATGCGGGGCGAGCCCTTCCTCCCAGTGAGGCACCACTGAGCCGGGCACCGCCTGCCTGACCTGCATCGGCCGTTCACCGGCCACCACGACCGGCACCACGTCCCGGCCTCCCCGAGGCTCCGCCAGAACCTCACCCACCGCCTCACGAGCAATCACAAACCGCTCCCACACCGCCAGCCGAGAACGCCTCCCAACTGCGGACAGGCAAATGCACAGCGAACGATGGCGACCTGGCGCAATCTGACCATCAGACCTATTCGGCTGGGAACGGCGCCAATAACATGCCCGTCGGCCTCCGCCGCAACGCACGCAACGCCTGCCGCCCCCCTCGCTTGCCTCGGCCTCGCCTGATCACAAACCGCATGCCATCCAGTCTTTGGCAAAGCCCTGGGGCCGACGGCTGAGGTTCATCTACCATGTCGTCATGGCATGCAGCGTATGTGGACTCGGTGGGCACAACAGTCGCACATGTCAGGGTGAACACCCCACGTGTCCGAACTGTGGTAAGCCGACAGCCAACATGAGCGACTACTCGGAGCGACACGACAGCGATTACTGCTCTCCGTTCACCTCCTCCGATTGCTGGGGTGCCGCGCGGTGACAGCGCTTGCCTGTACAGGCTGTGACGATCCCGTCGAGAACGCGACTGACTGGGACGACGAGTCTCAAATGTGTAGCGCTTGTTATGAAGTCAGCGGCGGCCCCACATACTGCTGCGGCGTTATGTACGACGATGGCGAAGACATCTGCAGGAGTTGCGGAGACCCGCTTTAAGAGACCATTGTGCTCCAACGTTGCGTCGCAGGCCTGCGACGCAACGCCCCCCCCGATCGCCGATGGCTCCTCGCATTCCTCGGTCTCGGATGACACAAACCGGACGTAACGTGACTACGCCGAGACCCTTCTCAGGGGGATATCCGGATCGATGCCATTCACCGGCCCTACCCGGACCGCTGAGTCAGGTGATCTGCCGCAACAGTCCGACGAACTCCCGCAGCTCTCCGCAGAGTTTCGGGGTCAGCGGCTCGGCGTCGAAGTGCGCGATGCTGTTGCGAATGACGCGTACTCGGTCGAGTTGGCGGACGAACTGGCCTCGGTCCACGCCCGGCCACCCGAGCGCTTGCCAGTTGTCGTCCGATCGCGTGCGGAGCACGGGGGTTCTGCTGCTCGCCATCCAGCAGTTTCACATAGCCCATGAACATCAGATCAGTGATCAGGCCAGTCTGCTTGCTGGGCGGTCCTTGCACTGCTCGGATAGCGTCTGCACTGATCTTCGCACCGAGACACTTTCGCAGCCGGGACTCGATCTCTCCCACCACGAAGAACGGCCAGGCCGTTACCTCGAAGCGCTGTGTGATATCGGCTGCTGTCACGATCCCGCTGAAAGTGCCGTTGTTCGCTCTGACCAGGAGATAACCTTCCTCGCAGATCCGGGGAAGCAGAGAGAAAAAGTCGTGGTGGGCCTCGACGACGGGCGGATCCTGCACCATCGCCTCCGCCAGTACCGCAGCGGAAGTAGTCTCGTACACCTTCGCGACCGAACTCCACGTGATTACGCCGTGCAGCGTCGAGTCCCCCTCAATAACAGGAATTTGGGAGTACTTTTTGGTTCGCATCAAGTAGGTCACCTGAGTAAGTGCCATGTCGGGTGTCACGGAGAAGAGGCCCCCCACCGCGGAGGGGATGTCCCCGACCCGCAGCGGACGCGCTGGCAGCCCCCCGGACGGCACCTCCCCGGGCTCGCCAGCCGCATCGGCCGGCTCCTGTACCAGCGCATGCTGAAGTGACACCATATGGACGTCAGCGCCGTGGTTGCAGGTTCCAAAGTATGGCAGGGTGGACAGGCCAACGTCTTTCAGGGCTTGTTCGATAGGCGGGACCGTCAATTCATTGCGTAGACGGGTGCCGAATAGTGCGAGGAGTTCCTGGACAGGGATCTGTTTGCCCTTGAGGGCGAGGAGCTGCTCCTCGCCAGGGATCTGCACCATAGCCGCACTCACGATTCCATCGAGTCGCGGAAGACGGTCCGCTTGCCCATAGCCGCCATCACCAGGTCCAGAAGCTGCTTCGCCCGGTTCTCGTAGAAGCGGACGAAGTCGCCCTCGCGTAGGGTGCTCACATCGACCAGGTGGGTGGCCACTACATCCTCGAACCACGCGGGCCGCATGCCCGATTCTAGCGAGAGCGTTTTGAGGTAGGTACTGGGCGGGCCCGACATGCTCTTACTCGCGCGAAGCGACAGTGGGGTTTTATTGACGATCGAATCAGCGTACTTGGCCCTGCTGGGCTCATTTTTGGTGATCCATGCCTTGGGAAAGATCAGCCGCACGTCCACGGCGTGCTCGATCAGCTGCCCCGGGGCGAGCGGCCTGTCGGTGAAGTACCAGTCGACGGCGCCCTGCTTGATAAGCAGAGCGTAGATACCCTTGTACGCGGCACTGTTTCGGGTGGTCAGTGTATTCAGCCGGTCGTCGAGGAACGCCGCCTCCGCGACCGTGTCCGGTACAACGCTGTTGCCACTCCGGATCCAGTCGATCAACTGCTCGGTGTCGCGGGTAAAGCGGGTTTCCAGCGAGCCGCCGTACATCTCGCCGAGGACCCCGCACCAATACCACTGAGCGATCCGCTCATCGGCTCCCGGGGCATCCGTCTCGTCGCCGATGAGCGCTCGAACCGCCGCGAGCGGAACCAACTGGGTGCGGTACGGCAGGTCACTCGTACGGACAATGGACTGGCGCTCCAGGAAACCGCCCACCCATGCGAAGGCGCCGGCCACCCGCGGCGCCAGCCGGATGAAATCAGCGAGGGGCAGATTGAGTAGGTCCCGGCGCTTGCACGAGACGGACGTGACCGTCCCGGCCTGCTTCGCCTCCCAGGTACGGACCAGGGAGATTGCCTGAAGGAAATCGCTGCTGCTCAGCCCCTCTTCCGGACCGCCCTCAGGCCGACCGAACACCGGATACGCGGTAGTCAGCACGTACTTGATCTGCTTCCACTCGTCCGGAAGTCGGTAGTAATCCCCTCGCTGGACAACGTAATCCTGGTTTCCCGCATAGGTGGCCGTCAGCAGCTCAAAGACGTTCAGTAGCATGCCGCCGGTGTTCACTCGCTCGAACACTGCACACACGGCATCCGTGGTGGTGGTGGACGCAAGCTTGATCATCGGCACGTCGAACGACAGCACGTTGTTCAGGACTTGGTCCTGAAACTTCATCCACAGAGGCCAGTTGCCTGGATCTCGCACGAACTCCTGCTGCCATGCGCCCACACGGTGGGTGTCAAAGACAAAGTTCAGCGGAAAAAGTCCGGTCGCGCATTCGCGTTCGGTAGTACTCAGATCAAGCACCACCTTGCGAGCAAAGTCCCGCTTGAGCGTGCGTTCCTCGGGCACCGACAGAATCGCCTCATCCCTATCTGCGGGTGAACCGACCGCCTTGGCGATGTCCACGTAGTACCAGGCCTTCATGTCCTTGCCCCGGGAATCCCGCGTCTCCACTGGTCTGTCCTGGTGAAGCGCCTGGAACAGGGAGGTCAATCGCTGCTGCCCGTCCAGCAGCAACAAATCCGGCGTAGCGCCTTCGCAAACCTCGGCACCCTGGAGCGGCCTGGCCTTGAACTGCGGAGTGCCACCGGTGTGCAGCGACATGACCACGCCGAGCGGATACTTCAACGTCACCGTCGCGATGAGCGCCCTGATCCGCTCGTCGTCCCATTTCCAATCCCGCTGAAAGTCTGGAAGTTGAAGAGCACCGGAGGCGACTTCCTTGAGCACGTCCTTGAGATCCGGATTATCCAGTGCCACGACGCCTACTCCCCCACCAACAGTTGGATCAGAACCATGCAACTGCCCATACGAGCAGGGCGGTTCGACGCGTGTCAACTGCTCAGAGCGCATTGCAACGGCGACCGGTCGCGGTGGAGGAGTCGCGCTCATCGCGGCCTCGGGGCAGTCAGCTCGCTGGCAGGATGCTGCAGGGCACCGTGCCCTGAGGGAGGAGAGGAACCATACTGAAAGCTGGAACGACCTGCGCTGAAGCGCAGCCCACCCTCCGCGCGGTATCGACATGCCATGGACCACCTGTGGACGAGCCAAGCCTGGTCCAGGGCTCGCGAGACTCTGACCAGCTATTTACTCGTGAACTCGAAGCCCTCTCCATAACCATGTACGCAGGTTCGAATCCTGCCGGGGCACCCTGCATGAGGTGCCCCCGAGATCTGGTCGGCGGCGGAAACGCTGAGGCCGGGTCTTCGCGTAAGTGCAGGCGTGTGCCGCTCGCAGCGGGTGTCTGTCTGGTCCGTGGACTGTTCGTGGACAGGGTCTTGGGCTGTCTCCCATGGTCGGCCCCGAGATTCCCGGGCGTACGTCAGCCGGTGTCCGGCCACTCCTCAGGTGGCGGGGACTGCCCCGGGTCGGCCTGTCGTTCCACTCGTCGCGCGTTCTCCTCGCGTAGGGACGTCAAGCACGGCCACAGATCTGGCAGAGGTCCTGCCGAGCAGACGAGGCGGTGCTCAACGCGGCACCGCTGGAACTGATCCGGCGGACATACCCCGTAGACCGTCACCCTCCCATCGGACAGTTCGATCCACCGGTGCTCCGCAGGCACCGTGTGAGCCAGGGGTCTCATGTCCGGCTCCAGCAGCACCCATTCCTGTTCAAGCGTCGGCGCCCGGTCCTGCAACAGCCCGCAGTCGGGGCAACGGGACTGCCCGCCACTCAGCCGCCGCGGTACCTTCTCTAATGGCCCCATACCGTGAGGGTCGCCGGTCCGTCAGCTCAGGCGTAGAGCGCGAACCGGACGGAATCCTTGGGGCAGCAGCCCACCAGCGATGCACGATGCGATACAGCAGGTGCAGCCGGCAACTAACGACCGACGACACGCGGCCGAGATGCGGCGAAGGCGACTGCGGGTGGCAGCGGAAGGGGGTGCGGTGGCCTGCGGGGGTGAGGGTCACGATCGCGTTGTCGTCAGTGGCGTCGCGCGCGGTGAGTTCGAGCGGTTTGGGGTGCTGCGGCCCGGAGAGGGTGGCAGGACACCAGCCGTGCCGACGTCGGGAGGCAGAGGGGCGTCGGCGAGATGCCGGTGTTGCTGCTCGGCCGGCGTGAGTACCGGGGGGGGCGGGGACGCGTGCACCCGGAACTGTGAACTCGCCGACCTGCCGCCGTCACGTGTCGTCCAGGGTGTCCTTTGAGGCGAGTTGGCCCTCGACGAAGCAGAGGCGGTAGATCTTGGCCTCCATGGCGAAGAAGCCGCCGCCCTCGGCGCGGTAGTACTTGCACAGGGAGTTCGGCGGGGTGGGGACGCGGGCGGAGGTGCTGGGGCCGCTTCCCTCGTAGACCTGTTGGGAGGGCAGGACCGAGCGCAGGTCCTCCCAGCTCTGTCCGAGTCTGAGGCCCCGGTAGGTCTCGGTGTTGAGGGTCATGTCGTCGACCTGTCGCGAGAGGTAGACCACGGACACCGCGACCGCCGCGGCCACCGCCACGACGGGTACGGCGAGGACGACGGCCAGGCTGCGGCGCACGCGTTGTTCCGCGTGGTGCTGGGCGGCGTGGGTGGCGGGGGCTTCGAACGGGGGGCTGTCGTCCGGGGGGCTCGTGCCGGGTCGTACGCCGGTGTGCGGGAGGCGGGCCGAGACCTCGAAGCCGTCGTCGCGGTGGTGGGCGGAGAAGGTGCCGCCCAGGACGCGGGCGCGTTCGGCGAGGCCGACCAGGCCCATGCTGTGGCCGCCGCCGCTTCGGGCGGGCTGGCCGGAGGCGCCGTTGGTGACGGTGACGACGGTGAGGTCCGTCAGGCGTTCCAGCCGGACCTGGACCTCGGCCCCGGGGGCGTGCTTGGCGGCGTTGGTGAGGGCTTCCTGGACCACGCGCTGCACGGCCTCCTCGATCACCGGCGGCGCTTCCAGGTCGAGGCCAACCCGCCGGACGTCGACCAGCATTCCGGCGGCCCTGGCCCGGTCCACCGTCGCCGTCACGTCCTCGCGGGGGCCCGACGACTCGGGTGCGTCGTCGTCCACCCGCAGGACGCCGATGATGTCGCTGAGGCTCTTGACGGCGGCTCCCGCGCTGCTGCGCAGTTGACGCGCGGTGGAGCGGGTGGACTCGTCCAGCGCCGGGGCGACTTCCAGGGCCGCGGCCTGCATGGCGAGGAGGGTGAGGTCGTGGCCCAGGTGGTCGTGCATGTCCTGGGCGATCCTCGCCCGTTCCCTGATCCGGGCCCGGTCGGCGCTCAGTTGCTGCTCGCGTTCGAGGTGCCGGGCGCGTTGCCAGCCGGCCAGTTCGAGTTCGCGGCGCTGCTGCCGGTGGCGGCCGGCCAGCCAGGCGGTGACGGCGCCGACGAGCAGCGGCGCGCTGTTGAGCAGCGTCGTGGTGTAGCCGGACTTCGCGCCGAGGGCGGCGAGTGCGGCCAGCACGGCGCTCGCCGCGGCGACCACTTCCACCGGCCGGCCCTTCAGGTCGCGTCGGCCGGCGAGGTAGGTCATCACCAGCATGGCGGGGGCGAACCAGGGGCTGAACAGGCTCAACACGGCGCTGAGGCCCCAGGACAGGGGCAGGCGTCGCTCTCTGAGCACGACGGCCGGGACGAGCAGCAGGGCACCGGCCCAGGGCCACCACACGGGGCCCGCGTCCCACACGGCGGGCGACTCGAACAGCACCGGTACGGTGAGGACCGTCCACAGGGCGGTGCCCCGTACGACCCGGTGCCGGCCGAGCCGCTTCAGTGCGTCGCGGTACCGGTCGGTCGTGGAGTCAGGCAGGGCGGCGTCGGCTGAGTCTCTCATCGGGGGTCCTGGAATCGGGGATCCTGGAGACGAGCAGGTGCGGTGACGGCCGCACAGCGACCAGGGATGGGGAACGCGTGATTCGGGTGCTGATCGCCGACGACGAGACGATGATGCGGGCAGGGGCGCGCGCGATCCTCTCCGCAGACCCGGAGATCGAGGTCGTCGCCGAGGCCTCCGACGGACGGGAGGCGGTGGAGCTGGTCCTGCGTCACCGGCCCGACGTGGCGCTCCTCGACGTACAGATGCCGCACCTGGACGGGCTGGACGCGTCGTCGGCGATCCTGCGTTCCGGGGTCGGCACGGCGGTCATCATCTTCACCACGTTCGGCAAGGACGACTACATCTCCCGGGCGCTGAGCGAGGGCGCGAGCGGGTTCCTGCTGAAGTCCGGCGATCCCCGCGACCTCATCGCGGGGGTGCGCGCCGTCGCGGACGGGGCGGCGTATCTGTCGCCGGAGGCGGCGCACCACGTGATCCGTGGCATGTCCTCCGGCCGGACGGCCCGCGGGGCCGCGGCCCGGGAGCGGGTCGGCCGGCTGAGCGCGCGTGAGCAGGAGGTGCTGGCGCTGCTCGGTCAGGGCCTCGCCAACGCCCAGATCGCCCGCCGCCTCCGCCTCGTCGAAGGCACGGTCAAGACACATGTCAGTTCCATCCTCACCCGCCTGGGCGTAGACAACCGGGTCCAGGCGGCCATCATCGCCCACGAGGCGGGGCTGCTCGATCGCGTCGAGTGAACCTCGCCGCGGACGCGGCAGGTGGGAGGGGCCGACGGTCGGCGTCGTCACCGGCCGGCGTCATCACGCTTTTCAGGGGCCGAGGTTGGCACGGGCGGGCGGCGTCACGGGTGGGCGGATCCGCCGCCACCCGGGTGTCCGTCCTCGGTGCCGCCCGCCGCGTGTGCGGGGAACGGGCAGCGCCAGTCCGCCGGGACCGCGCGTCCCGAGTACTGACGGGCCTCCGAGGACTCGCCGTGGTCGGACAGCATGGGGTTCACGTCTCCCTGGAGGCGGATCTCCCTCTCCCGTATGCGGCGCTGCAGCCCGAAATACGTACCCTGTGCCTTGAGACGGTCGAACTGGTGGTGCGAGTTGAATACGAGGACCGGGTGGGAGAACCGCCGGGAAACTCGCGAGGAAGCCGGATTGAGTCCGGCCACGAAGAACGCGTGCCCGGCGACGCTGTAGCCGAACTTCGGCGACTCGGGATCACTCGAGTATCCGTCGTCCCAGGCGTGGTCGCGGGCGTCGACGCGGTGCAGCCGGTCCAGTTGTCTCCAGAGGATGTCCTCGAACTCCTCCTCCCCGATCCGCACCGGGCCGCGGAATACGGCCGCGAACGAGGCGAAATCCGTGTCCCCGGGAAGCCGTTCCGCGACGAACCGGGTCAGGTCGCGGTGCAGCCGCTCGGTGTCCTCCTCCGTGTCCAGCTCGTCGTAGACACGGGTCACCAGCACATCTTGACGCAGGGACGCACGCGCGCCGAGGCAAGTGAAGGAATCACTTTCCATCCACAAGCCGAATTCCTGCACCAGGTCTTGATGTGCCATTCTTCCTCCAGCTCCCCCAGCAAGTGCCGCGACCCTAGCATTGACGGAGAATCCCTCCCCCTCTAATCCTTCTGTTTAAGGGAGAGGTTGAATGGGACAACCATGGCACGACCCGAACCACATCGGTCTTTAAGGCGAGGGTTAACGGCTGCGCTTAAAGTTCCTTGACAGACCTCCCGGCCGCCCGAATAGGTTGCTGATCACTATTGCTGCCAGCTGTATTTCGTCGCTGGTCAGATCAACAAGTGCGGTCGGAGTGGGAGAGACGGCAGTGACGCGACAGCCACGCAAGATCGAGGACATCTACCCGCTGTCCCCTCTCCAGGAGGGTCTCCTCTTCCACAACGTCCTCGAAGGGGCGGGCACCGACGTCTACGTCGCCCAGGTGACGACGGACTTCGAGGGCGCCCTCGACGAGGAGGCGCTGCGCGCCGCCGCCGCCTCGCTGCTGACCCGCTATCCGAATCTGCGGGTCGCCTTCCGGCAGCGCAAGTCGGGCGAGTGGGCGCAGTTGGTGCTGCGCGAGGTGGAACTCCCCTGGCGCACCCTGGACCTGACCGGAGTGCCCGCGGCCGAGCGGGAGGAGCGGGCGAGGCGGGCCGCGCTCGACGACCGGGACCGCAGGTTCGACCTGGGGCAGGCGCCGCTGGTGCGGTTCACCCTGGTACGGCTCGCGGAGCGGCGCTTCCGCTTCGTGATGACGAACCATCACATCCTGTTGGACGGCTGGTCGATGCAGATCCTGATGAAGGACCTGTTCGCCCTCTACCTGTCCCGCGGCGACGCCTCCGGGCTGCCCCGCCCCCGCCCCTTCCGCGACCACCTCACCTGGCTCGCCGGGCAGGACACCGACACCGCGCGCACGGCCTGGGCCCGGGCACTGGCCGGTCTGGAGGAGCCCACCCGGGTCGCCCCGCCGGCGGCCGGGCAGGCCCCCGTGGTCCCCGAGCACATCCGCTTCGGCCTCGACGACGACGAGACCAGGGCGCTGACCGCTTTCGCCCGGAGCCGCGGGCTGACCCTCAACACCGTGGCCCAGGTGGCCTGGTCACTGCTGCTGGCCCGGCTCACCGGCCTGGACGACGTCGTCTTCGGCGCCACCGTCTCGGGGCGTTCACCGGAGCTCGACGGCGTCGAGGAGATGGTCGGCCTCTTCATCAACACGCTGCCGGTGCGGGTACGGCTGCGTCCGCAGGAGCCCCTTTCCGCCCTGCTGGCGCGGGTCCAGGAGGAGCAGAGCGCACTCCTCGCGCACCAGCACCTGGGGCTTGCCGAGATCCAGCGTACGGCCGGCATGGGCGACCTCTTCGACACCTCCATGGTGTTCGAGAACTACCCGCTGGACGCGTCGGCCCTCGCACAGGGTGCCGAGGACCTGACCATCCTCGGCACCGAGAGCTACGACGCCACCCACTACCCGCTGGGCCTCGTCGCCATCCCGGACGGCAGGCTGCGCTTCCAGCTCGACTACCGGCCCGACGTCTTCACCGCCGGACGGGCCGAGGAACTGGCCGCGCAGCTGCTCGACGTCCTGCGGCTGCTGCTCGCGGAGCCGGAGCGGCCCGTGGGCCGGGTCGACGTCCTGGACCCGGCGCAGCGCCGGCGGATGCTCGTCGACTGGAACCGCACCGACCGTACGGTGCCCACGGACACCCTCCCGCGCCTCTTCGAGGAGCAGGTGGCCCGCACCCCCGAGGAGACCGCGGTCGTCTTCCGGGGGACCCGGGTCACCTACCGCGAGCTCGACGCGCGGGTGAACCGGCTGGCCCACCTGATCGTGGAGCACGGCGTCGGCCCGGAGGACGTGGTGGCCGTCGTACTGCCCCGCTCGGTCGACTCCGTCGTCGCGCTGCTCGCCGCCATGAAGGCGGGCGCGGTCTATCTGCCCGTGGATCCCGCGTATCCCGCCGAGCGGACCGCCTTCATGCTGGCCGACTCCGCCCCGGCCCTCGTGGTGACGGTCTCGGCCGCCGAGGACCGGGCGGCGCTGCCCGCCGGCTCCACCACGCCCGTCGTACGCCTGGACGACCCCCGCACCCGGCAGGACCTCGAAGCCCGCCCCGCCTCGGCCCCCGCGGCTTCGCCCGCCACCCCGGACAACGGCGCGTACATCCTCTACACCTCCGGTTCCACGGGCCGACCCAAGGCCGCGCTGATCCACCACTCGAGCCTGAGCAACCTGCTCCACCACCACCAGTATGAGGTCCTGGCCCCGGTCACGGACTCGGTCGGTGGACGCCGGCTGCGGATGGCGCACACGTCGTCCTTCTCGTTCGACGCGTCCTGGGGCCTGTTCCTGTGGATGGCCGCGCACGGTCACGAACTGCACCTGATCGACGACGACACCCGGCACGACCCGGAGGCCTTCGCCCGTCAGGTCGACGAGGACCGCATCGACGTCGTCGACATGACCCCGTCCGAGTGCCAGCATCTCATCGCGGCCGGCCTGCTGGACGCCTCCCGGCACCGGCCCGCCCTGGTGGTCCTGGGCGGCGAGGCCATCGGCGAGTCCCTGCGCGCTGCCCTGACCGCCGTACCCGGCCTGACCGCGTTCAACTTCTACGGTCCCACCGAGTGCACCGCCGACAGCGTCACCGGTGTCGTCCGCGACGCCTCCCCGGCCGAACTCGGCACGCCCGTCTCCAACGCGCGGGTGTACGTCCTGGACTCGGCACTGCGGCCGGTCCCGCCCGGTGTGGCGGGCGAACTGTACGTGGCGGGTGCGGGAGTGGCCCGCGGCTACGTCAACCGCCCGGCCCTCACCGCGGAGCGCTTCACCGCCAACCCGTTCGGCCCGTCCGGCTCCCGCATGTACCGCACCGGAGACGTGGTGCGCTGGACGCCCGAAGGTGTCATGGAGTTCATCGGACGCGCCGACCACCAGGTCAAGGTCCGCGGCTTCCGCATCGAACTCGGTGAGATCGAGTCCCTGGTCGGCGCCCACGCCACGGTGGGCCAGGCCGCCGTGGTGGTCCGCGAGGACCAGCCCGGCGACAAGCGCCTCGTCGCCTACGTCTCCGCCGCCGAGGGCGAGGAGCCCGACGCCGCGGCACTGCGCCGCCACGTCGCCGAGCACATGCCGCAGCACATGGTCCCGGCCGCCGTCGTCCACCTCTCCGAGCTGCCGCTGACGCCCACCGGCAAGTTGGACCGCCGTGCCCTGCCCGCCCCCGACTACGCGAACGCCCGCGAGTCGGCACGCCGGCCGCGTACGGACCAGGAGGAGATCCTCTGCGGGCTCTTCGCGGACGTGCTGGGCGTCGCCCGGGTGGGCATCGACGACAGCTTCTTCGACCTCGGTGGGCACTCCCTCCTGGCCACCCAGCTCGTCTCCCGCATTCGCGGCGCCCTCGCACGAAGCCCTGCGCACCCTCTACGCCCAGGACGAGAACGGAACCCGGCAACTGGTCCTGCCCACGGAACGGGCAGAGCCCCGGCTGGAGACCGTCGACGCGGCCGCCGACGCCGATCCCGGACCGGCGCTGGCCGCGGAGGTCCGGCGTCCCTTCGACCTCACCGGTGACCTGCCGTTGCGGGCCACCCTCTTCCGCACCGGGCCCGAGGAGCACGTTCTGCTCCTCGTCGTCCACCACATCGCCGCCGACGGCTGGTCCATGGGACCCCTCGCCCACGACCTCACCACCGCCTACACCGCCCGGCTCGCGGGACGGAACCCCGGCTGGGCGCCGCTGCCGGTGCAGTACGCCGACTACACCCTCTGGCAGCAGACGCTGCTGGGCGACGAGGGCGACGACACGTCGATTGCGGCACAGCAGCTCGCCCACTGGCGGAAGGTCCTGGCACCGACATCCCCATCGGCACCCCCATCGCAGGACGCACCGACGACGCCCTCGACCACCTCGTCGGCTTCTTCGTCAACACCCTCGTCCTACGCACCGACCTCACCGGTGACCCCAGCTTCACCGAACTGCTGAGCCGGGTGCGGGAGAGCGACCTCAGCGCGTACGCACACCAGGACACCCCCTTCGAGCGCCTCGTCGAAACCCTCAACCCCGAACGCTCCCCCTCACGCCACCCCCTCTTCCAGACCATGTTGTCCCTGCACAACCTCCTGGGCCGTGGCACCGGCGACGGGCTCCCCGACTGGCCGGGCATGGAGGTGTCCGGGCAGCCTCTCGACTCGGAGATGGCGCGCTTCGACCTGGCGCTCAACCTCGGTGAGCAGTTCGCCGCCGACGGTTCCGCGAGCGGTATCGACGGGGCCTTGGAGTTCAGTGCGGATCTGTTCGACAGGGAGACGGCGGAGCTCCTGACGCGGCGCTTCGTGCGGGTGTTGGAGGCGGTGGTGGCCGATCCGCAGGTGCGGGTCGGCGGGATCGGGGTGCTGGAGGAGGGCGAGCGGGAGCGGGTCCTGGAG
>NZ_JODM01000020.1 GCF_000717995.1 Streptomyces violaceorubidus | reverse complement strand
AGAAGTACAACGAGTACAAGAAGCAGGACTCCGAGCACCTGCTGGAGACCACCGGCAAGGAGCTGCGCAAGCTCATGAGCTGGGTCGACGAAGAGGCGTGACGCGTTCCACCGGCCGACCCGCCCGGGTTCGGGGCGGGTCGGCCGATCTCCTCCAGGGCCCTGCCCCTGGTCTCCTTCGCGAACTCGCGGAGGAGACCGCGGACCAGGAACGTGGCATCCGGTTCGACCACTCCGTGCGGGGCCGTGCCCGAGGGTGCACACGGCCGGGCCCGGGGGCCGTCGTGGTGAACAGTGCGTCGCGGCGACGGCCGCACACCGCGTTCTCCGGCGCTCGGGGGCACTTTGTTGGTGTCCGGGTACTATGCCCCTGGTGCCGGGCCGGGTGACGGAGCCCGCACATCGGGCGGCCCCGCCGGAACAAGGGGTGAGGACGAGAGGAACGCATGATCTCCGTGACTCCCACGGCCCGCGACATCGAGATCACCGCCGAGGGCCTCCAGGAGGACCTGGTCCGCCTTCAGGTGCAGAAGCAGGCACTGGAGAGGGAACTGGCGGCGGTCACCGCTCATCTCGGCTCCGTGCCGCGGGCTCTCGGTGCCCTCCAGGCCCTCATGCCCGGGGCTCCTATGACGCCCACGGCCCCCCGGCCGCGGGACGCCGACGCACAGGTCCCGCCGCCGGTGCCGCCGACGCCCGCACCGGTCGTGGAGACGACCGAGGAGGACGAGGAGGAGCGGTCGCCGGCCGGCGCTTCCGACATCGACTCCGACGGCGTGCGGCCGTACGGCAGGCTCACCGAGCAGATCCTGGCCTACTTCGCGGAAGCCGGTGACTTCGACGTCCGTGCCCGGGACGTGGCGTCCGCCCTCGGGCGGGACACCGACAGTGGCAGCATCAACGCCGTCCGGAGCACCCTCGACCGTCTCGTCGGCTCCTCGCGCGTCCGTCGTGTCGGCCGCGGACTGTACCGCGCGGCGAAACACTGAGCGGCCCGTCCGTCCTCGGCGGACAGGAGCTGGGTGTTCAGGTGGCCCCGGGCATCACAGCCCCGGGATCGGGAAGATGCGTGTGACGTCTCCCGCCGTCGCACGGTTACTGTCTCGTTGTGACGCAGTCCTCTCCCGGAGCCGCCCGACACCGCACCCTTGTCACATGGTCCGTGCGTCCGTGTGTCCGCGGTCTGCCATGTCTGGACCGCATCATCACCGCTTCAGCACGTTGCACATGCCGATCCGGGCGGCCCCTGCCAGTGTGCGGGTCGATCGGCGAACGAACAGGTGCCCCGGACGCCGGTTCGCGGGGGTTCGATCGGCGTCCGGGGCACACCCGCCGCGCTCCCCACGGCACTCATAACAGTGTCACCCCTCGTTGTGATTCTCCTTGCGGGACACCTGCCGATGCCGGACGGTGTCCCGCGCCGAGGGGTCCGTCGCCGTGCCGCGGGGAGCGCCGAGTCCGGGGGCCTTCCCGACGTGGCGCCACGTCGCTGTGGCGCTCTGTCCGGCGACCGCTCCCTGCGGTGCGGGCGACCCGTTCCAGCTCATCCGTGACCACGGGAGGGCCAGTTCGTCCCCGCCGTCTACCGGCCGGGGTGCCAGGGATTCGATCCGGGCGGCCTCGCCGTGCCGGGCGAACACGGTGTCGACGTATCGGTGGCCGGTGTCCGCGGCGATGAACAGCACCGTCCGGCCGGGCTCCGCACGACGTTCCCACCGGGCCGCGAGGTAGGCAGCCCCGGTCGACAGGCCCGCGAAGACGGCGTGCCGGCGCAGCAGGTCGACGCTGCCGGCGAGGGCGGCGTCGAAGGCAAGCCAGTGCAGGACGTCGTAGAGGTCGTGGCGGACGTTGCCGAAGGGGATGGAGCTGCCGATGCCGGCGATGATGATCTCCGGGTCGGCGACGTGCTCGCTGCCGAAGGTGACACTCCCGTACGGCTGGACACCCACGAGTCGTACGTCGGCGGAGCGTTTCCTCAGGTAGTGGGTGAGGGCGCCGGTCGAGGCGCCGGAGCCCACCCCGCCGACGAGGGTGAGGCAGTCGCCGTCCGTCCGGTCGTGTATCCGCTCGGCGACGGCTTCGTAGCCGAGGTAGTGGATGTCGTCGTGGTACTGGCGCATCCAGTGGTAGCCGGGATGTTCGCGCAGGATCTCGCGGACGCGGGCGACCCGGCGGTTCTGGTCGAGTTGGAGGCTGCTGCTGGGCGGCATCTGCTCCAGGTGGGCGCCGAGTATGCCGAGCTGGGTGCGCAGGGTGTGGTCGACGGTGGTGGAGCCGACGATGTGGCAGCGCAGGCCGTAGCGGTGGCAGGCCAGGGCGAGGGCGTAGGCGTAGATGCCGCTGGAACTGTCGATGAGTGTGTCTCCGCGTCGTACGGCTCCGGTGTCGAGCAGGTGGCGTACGGCGGCGAGGGCGGAGACGACCTTCATGGTCTCGAAGCGGAGACACAGCAGGCCGTCGTCGAGGCGTATCAGGTCCGGACGGCCGATGGCGTCCGAGATGTGTTCGTCCACGGGAACTCCTCGCTGAGGGGGGACGCGAAGGTGGTGAAGGTCCGGGTCGGTGTGATGCCCGCGCGGTCCAGGGCACGGGCGCACCGGCGCAGGGCGGGGTGCAGGCCGGGGGCACGGGGGTCGAAGAGGATGCCGGCGACGTTTCCGCTGTGGGCGATCTGCACGCCGACGGCGCCCGCGCGGTCGGCGATGGCGGTGAGGGTGGGGAACTCCTGGTGGCGCAGGACGCGTTGGCGCAGGCGGGCACTGGAGGTGCTGACCCGGCCGAGCAGGGCGGTGTCGGCGGTGGTCACCGCGCGGCGGAGCATGCCGCGCAGCTGCGCGTAGGCGGTGAGGTCGTCGTCGTGGTGGAGGGCGGGGAGGGCGAGGGTGTCGACCGGTGCGCCCTGGGCGAGGGTGCACCCGACCACCACGGCGGGTGGCAGTGCGGGGCCGAGCACTTCGAGGACACGGCCCTCGCGCTGCGCGAAGAGCAGGGGGCGCACGCCGTGCATCAGGGGGTCGCTGGCGCCCTCGGCGCGCACCGCGATCCGGGCGATCGTCTCCGAGGGCAGCCCCACCCCCCAGGAGTCGGCGACCGCCCGCACGGTGGCGATGACGTCGCTGGTGGAGGAACCCATTCCGAGGCCGACGGGGAGGTCACCGGCGAGGGTCAGGTCCCCGCCGCAGGGCTTCGCGTCCCGGCGTGCCGCGCACTCCCGTACGGCGAGGACGGCCGCCGCCCGCGCCTTGGTCCGGCCGGCGGGTGTCACCGTCACCTCGTCCGGCGGGCTGCCGGGCCGGTGCGCGAACCGGGCGGTGCTGCCCGGTCCGTTCATCGGCAGCGTGACCAGCCCGTGGACGGGGCGGCACCGCTCGTCGAGGAAGACGCCCTGCAGGATCTCGCCGTGGTGGCAGGCGGCGCGTCCGGTGCCCTCCGTGCCGGGGGCGGCGGCCTCGGACGGGCGGGTGGTGGCGGTCATGCGCCGGCCGCCACCCGGTAGCGGTACAGGGTGGTGGGTTCGGCGCTGAACTGGGAGAAGGGGAAGGGTTCCGCGGACAGGGCGGTCACGCCCTGTCCGAGGAAGGCTCGCGCCACGGCGCTGCCGGTCTGGGCGTAGACCACCAGGGGCACACCGCGTTCGCGACAGCGGGCGAGGACGGTGTCGAAGCTGCCGTTGCCGAGGGTCATTCCGGTGGCCACGACGGCGTCGGCGGTGTCGAGGACCTCGTGCATGTCGTCGGTGACCGGATCGCCCCACTGGGTGGTGCGCAGGTTGAGGTCGCAGAGCAGGGGATCACCGCCGCGCTCACGGATCGCGGCGACGAGCGGGTTGACCACCCCGATCAGGGCGACCTTGGCCCCGGCGTCGATGTCGAGGAGTCCGGCGATGGCCGCGTCCCGGGCCAGTGCCCGGGTCTCGGGCGTCCCGGCGGGCAGGGTGACCGGTTCGGCCTCGGCCGCCTCCCGGTGCGGGCGGACCGAGCTGAGGTAGGCGTCGAGAGCGGCGATCCGCAGGGGACGGGGCACGTCGCCCAGCAGCGTGTCCAGGGCGGCACCGGAGGCGTCGCGGCACACGGACGGATCGACCTCGCCGGCCTCGAAGGCGCAGCCGCCGAAGGAGTCGCCCAGTCGGACGAGGACGTACTGGTTGAGGTAGGTGGTGTTCCCGCCGGCCAGCCGGGTGCCGTGGTGCACCCAGAACACGCTGGTGGCCACGAGGTCGGTGGGGCGGGGGCCGTGATCGCCCGCCAGGACGGCGGCCAGGAGTTCCGCGGTGGGCTTCATCGCTCTCCTCCGGTGCACGGCGTGTCATGGGTGATGCGGAAGAGGAAGGTCAGCACGCCGTCCCGCCAGTCGTGGAGGTGGTCGATCCGAGGGCTGAGCCCGTGGTCCAGCGCGTGCCGGACCAGGGCGCGCAGATCCGCGGTGTTGGAGGCGATGAGGTGGATCTCGCCGCCGGGGGCCAGCAGGTCCTTCTCCGCGATCTGGGCGAAGAACTTCGCCAGCAGCGGCGCTCCCACGCAGACGTTGCGTACGACGTCGGGGTCCTCACTGACGGTCTGGCTGACGGCGGGCGGGTTGAAGGTGACCACGTCCAGCCGGACACCCTCGGGGAGGGCGTCGAAGACGTCGCTCACCGCCGGGGCGAACGTGGTGCCCGGGCGCTCGCCCACCAGGCGGCGGTAGTGACCGGTGGCGGCGGCCACGCTCTGCGGGTGGATGTCGAGCGCGTGGATCTCCCGTGCCCCCCGGACGCCCGCCGCTACGGCCTCGACGCCCAGGCCCGCGCCCATGGCGGCGTAGCGCAGGTTTCGGGTCTCGATACGGCCGTCGAGCACCCGCTCGTGGATCAGGCGGCTGGTCCAGCCGGGTATGAAGACGCCGGGTGGGACGTCGAACGTCCAGCCGTTCCACTCGTAGGAACGCGTGGTGTGCACGTCCGCCTTGGGCTGGTTGAGGGCGATGATCCGGTCGGCGGGCAGCGGTGGGGGCAGCTGCTCGACGAGGGCCTGGCCGATCGCGTGAAGGTCCATGGTGTCCTTTCCTGGTCGGTACGGCGGGGGTGGCACGCGGTGGCTCAGCCCTCGAGTTCGCGCAGGTAGGTGGCGAACTTCTCCAGGCCGTCGATGTTGCGGGGCCCGCTGATGCCCTCGTTGTAGTCGAGGACGAAGAAGTTGTTCTTCCTCACGGCGGGCAGCCCCTTGGTGTGGGCGGACTTCCGCAGGAAGTCGATCTTCTTCTGGGCGGGCTGGTCGCCGTAGTCGAGGATGACGACGACCTCGGGCTCGGCCTCGGCGACGGATTCCCAGTTGACCTGGGTCCAGCGCTCGTCGAGGCCGTCGAAGACGTTCCTGCCGCCCGCCGTCCTGATGATGTCGTTGGGGGGCACCTGGTTGCCCGCGGTGAACGGCTGGTCGGTGCCGGAGTCGTAGAGGAAGACGGGCACCGGATCGCCCGTCGGGGCCTTGCTCCCGACCTCCGCCACGCGCTTCTTCAACCCGTCGACGACGTCCGCGGCCCTGTCCTCGACCCGGAAGATCTCGCCCAGCCGTTCGAGGTCGGTGTAGAGGGCCTCGAAGGGGCTCATCCGCTCGGGGTGGCCCGGGTAGTTGAAGCAGCTCTCGGTGTGCATGAAGCTCTGGATGCCGAGCTTGTCCAGGATCTCGGGTGTGATGCCCCGCTCGTCCTTGAAACCGGAGTTCCAACCGGCCACGACGAGATCGGACTCGGCCTCGACCACGACCTCCTTGTTCAGGAGGTCGTCGGAGAGCATCTTCACCTTGGCGTACTCGGACGCCCACGGGGATTCGGTCACCGGCGGGTTGGCGGGAGGCATCACATAGCCGTGCACGTGCTCCGTCAGACCGAGGGCGAACAGCTTGTCCGCGCTGCCGCCCTCATAGGCGACGGCCCGCTCGGGCACCGTGTACTCGACGGGTTCGCCGCAGCGTTTGACGGTGACCGTGCCGGACTTCTTGGCGTCCGGTTCGACCTCGGCGCCGCATCCGCCGAGCACCAGGGCCGCCGCCAGGGCCGAGCCGAGCGCGACAGGCCGGCGGGCCGTGCCGGGAATGGGGGTGGTACGCATGCGTGAGCAGCCTTTCATCGGGCGGAGTCGAGCGAGTACAGGAGTTGGGGATCGCCGGTCAGCGGGTGGGGGACGACGCTGGCCGTGACACCGAAGACGTCACCGACGAGCTGTGGGGTGAGCACGGCTTCGGGTGTGCCGGAGGCGACCAGGCGGCCTTGGGAGAGGACGCCGAGCCGGTCGCAGGCCGCCGCGGCGAGGTTGAGGTCGTGCAGGACGACGAGGACGGTGAGTCCGGACCCGCTCAGGAGCGAGAGCAGGTCGACCTGGTGGCGGACGTCCAGGTGGTTGGTCGGCTCGTCGAGGACGAGGATCTGCGGTTCCTGTACGAGCGCGCGGGCCAGCAGGACGCGCTGGCGCTCACCGCCCGACAGTGTGAGAACGCCCCGGTGCGCGAGGTGTCCGATGTCGAGCCGGTCCATCACCCGTTCGCACAGGGCGCGTTCGCGGCCGCTGAGCGCCTGGTTCCCGCGCAGGTGGGGCGCGCGGCCGAGGGCGACGACCTCCTCGACCGTGAAGTCGAAGTCGACGCCGCCGTCCTGGGTCATGGCCGCGACGGTGCGGGCGCTGTCGCGCAGCGGGAGGCGCGTCAGGTCCCGCTCACCCACCCTGACCGTTCCGGAACTGGGCCGCAGCGCCCGGTACACGCACCGCAGGGCGGTGGACTTGCCGCTTCCGTTGGGCCCGACGAGCCCCACGACCTTTCCGTCCGGCACCTGGAGCGACAGCCCGCGCACGAGGCTCCGGCCGTCCGTCACCACGGTGAGTTCATCGAGTTCCAGGTCCACGTCAGCGCCGTCCGAAGGTGTAGCCCCTGCGCCGCATGAGGGCGATGAAGACGGGCACCCCCACGAGCGCGGTGATGACCCCGAGTGGCAGCTCGCGCGGGGCCACCAGGGTCCGTGCCGCCAGGTCGACCCACACCATGAAGATCGCTCCGACCAGGGGGGCCACGGCGAGCAGACGCGCGTGCGTGGCCCCGGCGACCATCCGCACCAGGTGCGGCATGACGAGTCCGACGAAGGCGATGGCGCCGCTGACGGCGACCATGACGCCCGTGACGAGTGAGACGAGCATCAGCAGCACCTTGCGGTGGCGGTCGGGGTCGAAGCCGAGGCTGGCGGCGGTCTCGTCGCCGAGGGAGAGGACGTCCAGTGCCCTCCCGTACCGGTACAGGACCGCGAGTCCGGCCAGCACCACGACGCAGACGACGGGCAACGCGCCCCAGGTCGCCGCACCGAAGCTGCCCATGGTCCAGTACAGGACCGTGCTCGTCGCCTCGCCGTCCGGCACGAAGTAGACAATCAGGCTCATGACAGCCTGAAATCCCAGCGACAGGGCCACGCCCGTCAGCACGAGGCGCAGCGGTGACAGCGCGCCCCTGCGGGAGGAGGCCGCGTACACCAGCAGCGAGGCGACGAGCGCGCCGGCGAACGCGCCGACGGAGACGGCGTGGACGCCGAGTACCGCGAGCCCTCCGGTGACGGTGACCCCGACGGCGCCCACGGACGCGCCCGAGGAGACCCCGAGGACGAAGGGGTCGGCCAGCGCGTTGCGCACCATGGCCTGGATCGCCACTCCGACCGCGCTCAGCCCGGCACCCACCAGCGCCGCCAGCAGCACGCGCGGCGTGCGGATCTGCCAGACGATCTGATACGTCGTCACCTCATCGGGAGCGATGCGCCCGCCGCTGAGAGCGGCCCACAGATGGCGGGCGGTCTCCCCCGGGGTGACGACGGCGGGACCGAGCCCGATGGCGACGACGACGGACACGAGCAGGAGGGCGACCAGCGCCGTGCAGCCGAGCAGCAGTGCTTTGAGGGACGCGGACCGGCCTCGCACGGCGGCTTCGGGCCGTGGCGTCACCACCTCGTCAATGGAAATCATGTTCATGTATGGAACCCAACACCCCTCGCAGGACGACGACCGGTAGCACTCTAATGGAAATGATTATCACTGCGATAGTGTGAGCCGCATCGCGCTGCCCGCCGTGCCACCAGGCCGGTCCCGCCGCACAACTTCCGTGCAGTACACAGCCGTTGCCGCCGGTACGCGTCCCGACCCCTCGCCGCCGACAGGACAGGAGCACTCCCTCGTGCCCACTCCCTCCGCCCTTCCCACCGCCGCCGAGTCCCCTCCGGCGAAGCAGCCCTCGATCCTGCTCGACCTGGCCTTCCTGCGCCTGTGGACCGGCGCCACCGCGTCGGGCCTGGCCACCTGGGCCCTGCCCTTCGTCCTCGGCCTCGCCGTCTTCGGCCGGACCCTGACCGCCGCCGACCTCGGCCTGCTGCTCGCGGCGCGTACCGTCGGGTTCCTCGCCGCGGTGCCCGTGGCCGGGGTGCTGGCCGACCGGCACTCCCGCCGGGGCGTCGTGCTGTGGGCGGGGCTGGCCGCCGGAGCCGCCGCACCGGTGATCGCCGCGGGACTGGAGCGCTCCGTGCCGCTGATGGCGGCGGCCGCCGCGGTGGCGGGCGCCGGGCAGGGCGCCTGCCGACCCGCCTACCAGGCCCTCACCGCCGAAGTGGTCGACGCCGGGCGCAGGCAGCAGGCCAACGCCGCCATGACCCTGGCGGTCCGGGTCACCACGCTCGTCGGCCCCTCGTCGGCCGCTCTGCTCGCCGTCTTCCTGGACACCAGGGCACTGCTGGTGGGCATCGGGCTGCTCTGGCTGGTCGCGGCCTGTGTACCCCCGACCGGCACCCGGCCCGGGACCGCGGAAGCGACCTCGGAGCCTTCGGCCGGGGCGGTCAGGGCGTCCTTCCCGGCCGAGTTCGCGGAGGGGGTCCGCGAGGCGCGCAGGCACCCCTGGTTCCTCGCCGGCCTGGGCGCGCTGACGGCCGTGATAGCCACCGGCTACTCCGCGACCGGCGTCGCCCTTCCCCTGGTCAGCAGGGACGAGTACGGGACCGAGGTCGTGCTGGCGGCTGCGATGACCGCCTACACCGCGGGAGCACTGGGCGGTGCGCTGCTCATGGCCCGCTGGCGCCCGCGCTCCCCCGGCCGGGCCGCTCTCGCCGGGCTGGCCTGCTACGGCTTCGCCCCGCTCAGCCTGGTGTTCCCCGTGCACCCGGTCGTCGTGCCGGCCGCCTACGCCGTCGCGGGCATCGGCGTCGAACTCTTCAACGTGCCCTGGTTCACCGCCGCCCAGCGCGAGGTCGCTCCGGACAAACTGGCCCGTGTCTCCTCCCTGGACTTCCTGTTGTCCTACGGCCTCGCCCCGCTCGGCCTCGCCCTCATCGCCCCGGCCATCGACGCCTTCGGCGCCACGGCGGTCCTCGCGGCCTGCGCGCTCGTCTGCTTCGCGGCGCCCGCCACCGCCGCCCTGGCGCCCGGCGCCCGCACCTTCTCCGTCGCACGAGGGCGCGGCGACAGGACGGCGTAGGCGGACAGGGCGCCGGGTCGGCCGACCGGCGTCGGACATCCGGCGTCCGGCGTCCGGCGTCCGGCGTCCGGCGTCCGGCGTCCGGCGAAGCGAACGCATGGGTCGGGCAGAGATCACTCAATGATTGAGATACATTCTCTTTGAGGTATCTTTACTGACCCGCCCCGTTAGGGAGTCGATGAACAGCGCGCGCCGATCAGTCCGCCGGCTGGTCCCTCTCGTCCTCGTGATCGTCTGGCTCGGCCTCGGAGGAGCCTTCGGCTCCTACGCGGGCAAGCTCGGTGAAGTCTCCACGAACGACCAAGCGGCCTTCCTGCCGCAGAACGCCGAGTCCACGAAGGTGATCGCACAGCAGGAGGCCTTCAACCAACAGGAGACCCTTCCCGCCGTCGTCGTCTGGACCGCGCCCGAAGGCGGCGACATCTCCCGGGCCCAGCAGCAGGCGGCCACCTCGGCTCTGCGGTCGCTGGCGGACACCGAGGGCGTCGACGGGGCGCCCTCGCCCGCCTTCCGCTCCGAGGACGGAAAGGCTCTGCAGGGCGTCGTACCCCTCTCCCCCGACCTCGGGGAACGACTCGGTGACGTTCTGGACGGCATCGAGCACGCGGCGGCCGCCGTGCCCGAGACGCGCGCCCAGCTCGCCGGTCCGGCGGCGACCCAAGGGGATCTGGGAGAGGCGTTCGCAGGAATCGACGGGCTTCTGCTCGGCGTGGCGCTGGCGGCCGTCCTCCTGATCCTGCTGCTCGTCTACCGCAGTGTCCTCCTGCCCTTCCTGATCATCATCAGCGCCGTCTTCGCGCTCGGAGTCGCCGGCGCGATCGTGTACGTCCTCGCCGACCACGACGTCGTCCGCGTCGACGGCCAGGTCCAGGGCATCCTCTCCATCCTGGTGATCGGCGCGGCCACCGACTACGCGCTCCTGCTCACCGCCCGCTTCCGCGAGGAGATCGCCGCCGGCGGTGACCGCCTCACCGCCGCCTGGGCCGCCACGCGGGGATCCTTCGGCGCCGTCACCGCCAGCGCCGCCACCGTGGCCCTCGGGCTCCTGGCCCTCCTCCTCAGCGACCTGACCAACAACAGGGCCCTCGGACCGGTCGGGGCGATCGGCGTCGTCTGCGCCGTCCTGACGACCCTCACCTTCCTGCCGGCCGTCCTCGCGCTGATGGGCAGGACCGCGTTCTGGCCGGCCAAGCCGAGGTCGGCCGACGCCGAGACGGGCGGTCACGGCCTTTGGCGGCGCGTCGCCCACTGGGTCGACGCCCGGCCCCGGCGGCTGTGGATCATCACCACCGGTTTCCTGCTGGCCGGAGCGGCGTTCTTCCCCGCGCTGCAGTCGAAGGGCGTCCCCCTGGACGAACTGTTCGTCAACGACGCCCCGTCCGTCGCCGCCCAGCAGACACTGGGCCGGCACTTCCCCGGCGGCTCCGGCCAGCCCGCGGTCATCGTCACCGAGGCCTCGAACCGGACCGCGGTACAGCAAGCGGCGGCCACGACGCCCGGCGTGGCCGACGTACAGGTGACCACCAGCACCCCCGGCGGGCCGCCCCTGGTCGTCGACGGCAAGGTGCGCATCGACGCCACGCTGGCCGACTCCCCCGACAGCGACGCGGCCAAGCGCACCGTCCAGACCTTGCGCGAGCGGGTGCACGCCGCCGACGCGGACACCTTGGTGGGGGGCTACACGGCGCAGCAGTACGACACCCAGCGCACCGCGGAACACGACAGGAACCTGATCATTCCCGTCGTCCTGGCCATCATCCTGGTCATCCTGGTCGTCCTCCTCCGGTCCCTGGCCCTGCCCGTTCTCCTGGTGGCCACCGTCGGTCTGAACTACCTGGCGACGCTCGGCATCGCGGGACTGGTCTTCGAGCACGGCCTCGGCTTCTCCGGGACGGACGCCTCCGTACCCCTGTACGGATTCGTCTTCCTCGTGGCCCTCGGAGTCGACTACAACATCTTCCTCATGTCCCGGGTGCGCGAGGAAAGTCTGCGCCTGGGCGCCCGGCAGGGCATGCTGCGCGGGCTCGTCGCCACCGGCGGTGTGATCACGTCGGCGGGGGTGGTCCTCGCGGCGACGTTCGCGGCGCTCATCGTCATCCCCCTCGCGTTCCTGGCGCAGATCGCCTTCATCGTCGCCTTCGGCGTGCTCCTCGACACGATCGTGGTGCGATCGCTCCTGGTACCCGCCCTGGTGCGCGACATCGGCCCGAAGGTCTGGTGGCCCAGCGCTCTCGCGCGCGAGAGCGCCCACCGGAACCCGGACCCGGCCGGTGCCCACGCGAAGAGGACTGCCGCGGGCGCGGACGTCACCGGTTAGGACAACTCGCCCGGTGTCACTTGCCGCTGTAGACGGGGAACGCGCTGTGCTCGCCGTAGTCCACGGCGCTCAGGCCCCGCAGGACGTCCATGTCCTCGTCGGAGATCTCGAAGCCGACCTCGGCGTTGGAGCGCATGTGCTCGGGGTTCGCCGTCTTGGGCAGCGACACCGTCCCCAGCTGGAGCGTGTAGCGGATGCACAGCTGCGGGACGGACACGCCGTACCTGCCCGCCATCGCCTGGATCTCGGGGTTCTCCAGGATGGCTCCGTGTGCGATCGGGGAGTACGCCTCGACGAGGATCCGCTGGGCCGCGCAGTGGTCCAGGAGCTGCGAGGGGGTGTTGCCGGCGTGGACGAGCAACTGGTTCACGTGCGGCACGACGGTGGCGGCCTGGAGGAGGTGCTCCAGGTCCTGCTGCTGGAAGTTGGACACCCCGATGGAGCGGATCCTGCCGTCCCGGTGCGCCTCTTCGAGCGCGCGCCACGCTTCGCGGTTGCCCTCGGCGTAGTCGCCGCCGCGGAAGTCGTCCCACGGCTGCGGGCTGTGGATGAGCATCAGGTCGATGTACTCGATCCCGAGCTTCTCCAGGGACCCGTCGATCGACGCGACCGCCTGCTCGTAGTCCTTGATCTCCGCGGCGAGCTTGGTGGACACGAACAGCTCGTCGCGGGACACGCCGGCGGTGCGCACGCCCTCGCCGACGCCGCGCTCGTTGCCGTAGGCCTGGGCGGTGTCGATGTTGCGGTAGCCGATCTCCACGGCCGCGCGGACCGCCTCGGCCACCTGGTCGTCGGCGATGAACCAGGTACCGAGCCCCAGCTTGGGGATCTCGACGCCGTTGGACATCGTGTAGGTCTCGTTCAGGATGGTCATGCGTTCGCTCCGTTCTTCGGCAGCTCGCCGTACACCTCGTCGGTGACGGGTTCGAGCCATTCGTTGCGGACGTCCGGGCCGGGGGTGATGAAGGCGATGTGGGAGAACCAGGAGTCGGCCTTCGCGCCGTGCCAGTGCGCGTCCCGTCCAAGGACGTGAGGAACTCGCGTGCTTCGTTCCCGGCGTCCCTGCGTTCCACGTTAAGCCGGGAAGCCGCTGTGAGGGACCGCGAGCCGCGAGCCGCGAGCCGCGAGCCGCGAGCCGCGAGCCGCGAGCCGCGAGCCGCGAGCCGCGAGCCGCGAGCCGCGAGCCGCGCGGGCTGACCGACCGGAGGGCGGGTTCGTGCGAGGCGGTGAGCGTGTTCGGTAGCCCGCCGCTTCGTGTGCCGGTCGGACCGGACGCTCACCGCTGGAGCACCTTCCACGGTGAGCGCACCCTGATCGTCGCCGCCCGTACGGTCACCTCGACCG
Source organism: Streptomyces violaceorubidus (assembly GCF_000717995.1). Classification (GTDB taxonomy): domain Bacteria; phylum Actinomycetota; class Actinomycetes; order Streptomycetales; family Streptomycetaceae; genus Streptomyces; species Streptomyces violaceorubidus. The sequence goes on along the minus strand of NZ_JODM01000020.1, from coordinate 113,177 downwards.
TGCGAGTCCTCGAAACCCTGCCGGCGCTCCTGCGCGACGACCCCCGCGTGAGCGTGGTCTTCGCCCACGATCCCGGTTCCGCGTTCAACGACGGCGTACTCGACCTTCTGCGCACCGCCGGATGCCGGGTCGTTCCCTGGGAGCAGTTGGAGCGCCTCTCCCCCGACCTGATCCTCTCCGCCAGCGAGAACATCGACGTTCCGGAGGGCGACTGCCCGGTGCTGGTGCTGCCGCACGGCGTCGGTTTCCAGAAACTCGTACCGGATTCCCGGAGTTCGCGCGAGCGGCTCTCCGGTGTCGTCCCGGACTCGCTGCTCGAGTCGGGGCGCGCCTGGCTGGCGATCTCCCACCCGGCTCAGGAGGAGCAGCTGCTCGCCAGTCACCCGAGGGCGGCGGGACGCACCCTGCTCGTCGGTGATCCGTGCTTCGACGAGTTGGCCGGCAGCCGGAGCCGCAGGTCGGCCTACCGTGAAGCACTGGGTGTCGCGGAGCATCAGCGCCTGGTCGTCGTCAGCTCGACGTGGGGTCCGACGTCGCTGCTGGGCAACCATCCGGACCTGCCCGCCCGCCTCCTCGCGCACCTCGCCTGCGACGAGTACCGGGTCGGCGCGATCGTGCACCCCAATGTGTGGTCGGCCCACGGGGCCTGGCAGCTCCGCACCCTTCAGGCCGCCGCCCGGGAGGCCGGGCTGATGCTGATGCCGCCCGTCCACGCCTGGCGGCCCGCGCTGGTCGCCGCCGATGTCCTGGTGGGGGACCACGGCTCGGTGACGCTGTACGGGGCGGCGGCCGGCACACCGCTGCTGCTGGCCGCGTTCGGCGAGGACGCGGTTGCGGGGACCGCCGTCCACCACCTGGCCTCGGTCGCACCCCGGCTGGACGTCCACGGAGACCTGCTCGACCAGGTGGAGCGAGTCGCCGCGGAGCACACACCTGAGCGATACGCCGATGTCGCGGCGCGGGCGTTCAGCGAGCCGGGGCATGCGCTCGCCCGACTGCGCACGGTCCTGTACCGCCTGCTGGAGCTCCCCGAGCCGCCCTCGCCTCCCCCGGTTCCCCTGACACTGCCGGTTCCCGACCCGCCCGCCGCACCGGTCACCTCGTGGCAGGTGACGGCCGGGGTCACCGGAGGCGGACCGGCGCCCGTCGTCAGGGTGCGTCGCTCTCCGGCCGCCGTCGCGGCGTACGGGGCGGCGCCCCCGGACTCCGCCGCGGTCTCCACCCATCTGGCCTGCTCGGAGGACGAGCGCGACCGTCGGCTGACCGAGAGCGCCTCGGTCCTGGTGCGGTCCGACCCGGCCTCCACGTCCGTCGGTGCGCTGCGCTGGATCGAGGACACGCTCACCCGGTTGCCCGGCAGCCTTCTCGCGGCGACGGCGGTGCGCGGGGGCGGCTGCCTGGTCGGAGTCAGGGACGGCCGCGTCGTGGAGGCGGCCGTCACCGGCTCGCCGTTGGACCCGGGTGTGCCGGCCGCGGTCGTCTACGCCGGGCTGCGCACCGGGCTCCGTCTGGACGGCGCCCACGTGACCCTGCGACTCGGTGACGTGCGCGAGGAGGATGTCGTCCTGCGGCTGCGGCCGGCTCCTCCCCGGGGGTAGCCAGGTCCGAGCGGTTCCGCCCGGAACGGCTCAGCGGTCAAGGTCGCCCAGCCTCCTCCGCAGGGTCTCCGCCGGGCCTACGTCGCCCAGCGCCTCGTGGATGTCGGCGGCTCGCTCCAGGCACTCCCGCACCAGGTCGTCGTGTCCCCCGGCCCGCTCGGCGATGTCGGCGAGCTGCACCCGGGCCCGCGCCTCGTACTGCATCCCGTCGGCTGCCGCGCGGAGCTCGCGCACCGCCTCCCGCAGCTCGTGGATCGCCTGTCCGGTGTCGCCCAGGTGGTCGTGGGCGACACCGATGGCCGCCCTCGCCCGGGCCGCCATCCGCCGGTCGGGCTCCGCCCGGTGCTCGAAGTCCTGCCGCGCCCGGCGCAGTAGGACCATCGCCTCCGCGTGGTCGCCCCGTGCGTCGAGCGCGCGTCCGAGGAAGAAGGTGGCGAGTGCCGCTCCGCGGGTCTCGCCCGCGCGTTCGTTGAGTTCGAGGGAGCGCCGGTAGGCGGCCGCCGCTTCGGACGGCTCGACCACGTCCAGGCACCGGCCGAGGAACTCCTGCACCGAGGCGCGCAGCGTCAGGCGTCCGGTCGTCTCTGCCAGGGCGACGGCTCGCCGCAGCTGGTCCCTGGCCCGGTCGGTCTCCCCGAGGTCGAGCAGGGGGCGCGACAGCAGACTGCGCAGCCGGGCCTCGCCCGCCGTGGCCTCCTCGACCTCCCCCGCGGTCCCCGCGCCCGCCGTCGCCGCCGCGGCTGCCTCGATGCCGAGCTCCAGCGTCTCGGCCCAGGCCCGGAGGTAGCGGCGGTACAGGAACAGCACCGAGAACGCCTCGGCCAGTCGCCATGCCAGGGCGTACAACTCCTGGCGGACGGCGGCACGCAGCACCGCGAGGACAGCGGTGCGCTCCGTGTCCAGCCATTCCAGCGGTGGCGGCCCGCCGGGCGCGGCGAAGGGGTCGGTGGCGCGGTGCAGCAGGTCGGTGAGGTCGGCGATCCGCAGCCGCTCCCTGCGCAGTGCCAGGTCGGCGAAGGCGGTCAGGGCCAGGTAGTGCGTGCCGACCCGCTCGGTCAGCGCCGCCTCTTCGGTGTGCGGCTCCTCCTCGGCCGCCCGCTCCCGGGCGTGGAGGCGCACCAGATCGTGCATGCGGTAGCGACCGTCCCGCGCTCTCTCCACCAGGCTGGCGTTCGCCAGAACACGCAGCAGGCGTTGGGCGCCGCGCGTGTCGGCGCCGACGGCGACCGCGGCCACGCCGAGGTCGAAACGCCCGAAGGGCAGCCACCCGAGCAGCCGGTAGAGCCGGGCGGCGTCGGGCGGCAGCATCCGGTAGGAAGCTCCCAGAACCGCGGACACCGAGGACTCCTCTCCGTCCAGTGCCAGTCCCGCCAACCGGTCCGCCTCGTCGTCGAGTTCGGCGGCCAGCTCGGCGATGCTCATCGCATGTTCGTCGGTGACCAGCCGTGCCGCCGCGACCCGCAGGGCGACGGGAAGACCGCCACACAGTCGCACCAGGTGCTTCGCGGCCTCCTGGTCCGCCTCGACGGCTTCCGCACCGCACCAGTCCGTCAGCAGTCGCAGCCCGTGGTGTTCGTCCAGCGGCCTGACGGGGACCATCCGGGCACCGTCGTGGACGGCCAGTTCCCCCATTCCGCCCTGACTCGTGACCAGCACCGCGCTGCCCGGGCCCTTGGGAACCAGCGCACGCACCTGCGCGGCCTGGTTCACGTCGTCGAGGACGAGCAGGATGCGCAGCCCGGCCGTGCGCGACCTGTAGAGGTTGGCCCGGTCGGGAAGCGAGTCCGGAATGCCGAGGTGGCCTCCCGGCAGAGCTCTCAGGCACATGGCCAGCGCCTCGGAGACATCACCACCGGTCGCCGGGGCAGCCTGATCGCGCAGGGCCGCGAAGTCCACGTACAGCTGCCCGTCCGGGAAACGTCCCCTGGTCCTTTCCGCGCAGCGCCAGGCCATGGCCGACTTGCCGACTCCGGGCAGACCGTAGAGCACGTCGACACGGACCGAACGGTCCTCCACGGTGTCCCCGTGCCTCGCCTCCAGCGCCGCGAGTTCCGCCGTCCGGTTGCTGAACGGCCCGTTGAAGACGGGTACTTGATCGGGCGGGGACGTCCGTCCCGTGGCGGGCGATGCCCCGGGAGGAACGTGGAAGTGGATGTCACCGTGGACGGGAGAACCCTCGAGCACCAGGCCGTGATTCACCCCGACGCCCACCAGCGAGACGAAACCGCGGGACGTGTCCGGCGCCAACTCCGACAGCAGCCCCGCCAGTTCCCGCGCGGCGCCGGGATCCTCCCGGAAGACCTCTTCCAGCCGCCGCCGCAGTCGGCCATGGACATCTGCCCCTGCGTCGGCGTCACCCCCCGACCGCGCCCGGTCCAGCTCGGCACGCGCGGACTGCAACTCCTCCTCGGCCCCCTCCCCCGAGGCCCGGCTTCCGAAGAACCGGGTGACCCTGCTCTTCGCGCGTTCGAACGCCTCGGAAACGATCAGCCCCACCAACGCCGTCGCCCCCGAAGCGGCAAGGGCCGCCAACTCGGCCTCCACGGTCCCCCCTTCGCCGGGTTCCATCTCACGACACGGTCGGAGCCACCGTAGAGAGATCTTGGCCGCTTGGACAGTCGAACTCGCCGTTTCGCGGCGGCCGGCCATGGGGAGCCGGTCCTGTGTGTACGCCGCCGCCGTCTCGGTCGCCTGGAGGACGACGCCGCCGGCGGATAGCGGGACGACACGGTGGAACGCCCCGGTCGCGGCCGGCGCGTCTGTTCAGTATCCGCTTCGGGGGCGCGTCGGGTCGGGTGTGTGGGTACTTGAGTTCCAGCATGGCCAGCCAGTCGGGCTGCTGCGGCTTCCGTACCTCCTCGTAGCCTTGGCGCCACCGTTTCGGCGGGATGCCGGGCCGGGATGCCGGGCTGTGAGTCCGGGCCTGCGTCACCTTCCACAGTCCACAGCATGAGCCGGATGTAGTGATCACCACGCGGTCATCGTCGACCTCTCCTGTCGCGAGCGTGCCCTCCGCCCGCAGGTCCCTCGCCCTTCAACGGCTCACCCCGTACCTGCTCCGGCACGGTCAGCGATCACCATCGACGTGGAAACGAGCTGCACCCGCCGCGGCTCAGTGCACACACACCCTCCGAGCGTCCTCGGGCGTCTGCAGCAGACCGTGGATGGCGACGGGGTTGATGCTGGGCCGCGTGGACAGCGTCGCGGCGCGAGGGCGACACGCGCCACCGACAACCGCCCTCTCCTTCACGGGGCTTGCTCAGGCATGAGTGCCGACCGTATGGGCCAGGGTGCGCAGGCCGGCCACAATATCGGCGCCGGTGGGGGTGTGCTCGGGATCGGTGAGCCACTGCATGATGAGGCCGGAGAGGAGCGCCATCTGGACGGTGCCCAGGGTACGGGTGTCCTCGTCGCCGACCGCCGCCTCGTCGGCTCCGGTGAGGAGTGCCGCGATGCCCCGTCGTCCCTGTGCCTGCCCGTCGGCGAGGTGACGGCGCAGTTCCCCGGAGTGTTCGGCCTGGGTGACCGCTTCGACGGAGGCGAGCCACAGGGCCCGGTGGGTGGAGAACGAGGCGATGATCCGGTCCCACATCGCCTCGTAGCGCTCCGCGGCCGTGGCTTCCGGGGCCCCGAAGCTGGCCAGGGAGCGGCCCACGCTGGCGCCCCATTCCTCGATGGTCTCAATGAGGGCGGCGTTGAGCAGACCTTCGCGGGAGCCGAAGTGGTAGCCGATGGCGGCCATGCTGACGCCGCCCGAGGCGGCGGTGATGTCGCGGACGGTGGTCCGCGCCCAGCCCTTCTCCTCCAGACAGCGGCGGGCCCCGGCGAGCAGGTCTTCACGATTTCCCATAGTGAGAGGCTATGCGGCCGTGAAACGGGCGTACAAGGCGCGCGCCTTATACGAGCGTCCTATACAAGCGTATTGCGCGCACGCCCAAATAGAGACTACGGTCTCCACATCGCCACCGGGGCAGCCACCGGCGCCGGCGGCCTCCACTGCCATCGACTCAAGGGGACTTCGTGAACAGCACGGCTCCGAACTCCGCCACCGCTCCGCACCCGGCCGCCGTCCGCGGGCGCCTCGACCTCGACGGGCGCCCGCTGTCGTATCTGGACTTCGGCGGCGCCGGCTCTCCGATCGTCGGTCTGCATGGCCACCTCTCCGAGGGCTCGTCCTTTACCCCCTTCGCCCAGACGCTGGAGCCCAAGTGGCGGCTGATCGCCCCGGACCAGCGCGGGCATGGGGATTCCGGCCGCGCCGCCGACTACTCCCGGGAGGGCTACCTCGCCGACATCGAGGCTCTGCTCGATCACCTGGCCCTCGACCGGGTCGTACTGCTCGGCCACTCGCTCGGAGCCGTCAACGCCTACCAGTTCGCCGCCCGCCACCCCCAGCGGGTCACCGCGCTGATCAATGTCGAGGGCGCCGCCTGCCTCGGCCTGCAAGGACCCAACCCCTTTGCGTTCCTGCTCGGTCAGCCCTATGAAGCCACCAGCCGGGAGCAATTACTGACGGGCATGGGACCCGCGGCGCCCTACTTCGCCGACCGGCTGCGGCAGAACCCGGACGGCACCTGGCGGCTCCCATTCCACCCGCAGGACATGTACCACTCGGAGGACCTCGTCCACGGCGACCACTGGGCGGACTGGACGGCGTCCGACTGCCCCGCCCTGCTCATGCACGGAACCCGGGGGATCATCCCGGCCGAACAGATCGAGGCCATGGTCCGGCGCCGCCCGGGCACCGTGCCGATCGAGATCGACGCCGACCACCTGATCCCCACCACAGCCCCCGACACGTTCGCCGCCGAGGCAAATAGGTTCCTGGCCTCCCTCTGAGCAGCGTCTGCCGCGCTAGACGCTGGATGCTTGAACAGGTGAGGGCCTTCTGGGTTCGGTGTGGATTACGCCATCTACCGCCGACCGCCAGGAGGCCAGACAGACAGTGCTCGAACAGCGCCTGCGTATCGGGGGCAAGACCGTAGCGCTCCCGTCCGGCCTTCGCGAAGGCCGGCATGGTGCGGAAACCGACGAGGTCGTGGCCCAACACGGTCCGCTGCCACTTCGCCATCAGGGCGAAGGCCAGCGGCCTGCCCTGCTCCGCGTCGGTAAAGGCCACGTCGAGGGCGGTCAGGACCCGCGCGGTTCCCCCGCTGTCACGTCCACCTCGCGTTGCCAGGAAGAAACTCCGGAAGCCGTCGCGGGCCGTTGCTCCGGAGGCGAGGCATCTGCCGCGCCAGGATGGCCAGGAGATCTCCGGCCGGATGAACAGCCAGTCGGCGAGGCTGTCCTTCGGTCGGCCGGACCCGGAGGTCATCTGATTTCGCCCACGCCTCTGGCGAACCGCGAACTCACCGCGTCGACCACCGGAACGTCAGGCGCGATCCAACCGTTCCAGCAGCTCTGTGGCCGACGGTGTCAGCGACCTCTCAAGGAGCAACGAAACGACACGCCACCACTCCCACAGGACCACCGCTCCTACGCCCGACCAGCATCAGGTCAGCAAACGTCCTGCCACAGCCACCCGCAGACAGCCACACCGTGGAATCGTCCGCCACCCGAAACCACTCCCGACACCCGTTGCACCGCGCTCCCGCCGGCGATCCAGGAGCGGGAAGCAGGGCCCGACCGACTCCCGCTCGTCATCCGCGCGACTTCAGGCTTCCTGCAGTTCAGCGCACCCTTCCCCGCGGTTGCAACGGCACCGGCGGCAGTTCCGGTGCAGGCAGTGGCGCTCCGTCGTACCCCTTCACCTTGCCGAACCGTGTCCCTTCCATCCAGTCCCGCCGGGCCTGCTCGATCTCCTCCTGGGAGCGCCCGATCCAGTTCCAGAACATGATCAGCTCCTCCTCGAACGGCTCGCCGCCCAGGAGCATCAGGCCCGCGTCCGAGTCGGCGCGCAGGGGCAACTCGGCGCGACCGCAGCCGAGGTAGAGCATCGAGCCCGGTACCAGGGGCACGCCGTCGACGTGGGCCTCGCCGCTCATGGCCAGGACGGCGTACTCGAAGTCCCGTTCCAGCGGCAGGCGTACGTCCGTGCCGCCGGTGAGGGTCAGGTCGGCGCCGACCAGGGGGGTGTACGTGGTGCCGGGCGAGGTGGCGGTGTCGAGGGTGCCGAGGAGCACGGTGGCCGCCAGGCCCGGGGCGGTGACCCGGGGCAGCTCGGCGTGGAACTCGAAGTGGGGGACGGTGTGCCGGTGGGCGTCCGGGAGGGCCACCCACAGCTGCGCGCCGTGCAGGAGGCGGGCGTGCGGGCGGGGGCTCTCCTCCGAGTGGCTGATCGCGCGGCCGGAGGTCATCAGGCCCAGCTGGCGCGGGCGGATGGTCTGGCGGCTGCCCGTGGAGTCGCGGTGCAGCACCTCGCCCTCGTGCAGCCAGCTCACCGTCTGCAGGCCCATGTGCGGGTGCGGGGGCACCTGCATGCCGGGCTCGTCGGCGATGTCGTCGGGGCCGTAGTGGTCGACGAAACACCAGGCGCCGACCATGCGCCGGCCCAGGTTGGGCAGCAGTCGGCGGACCTCGGTGGACTCGCCGAGCGGGACCCGGCGAGGGCTGAGAAGTTCCCGTACGGGCTCCGTCATCACGAAGCCGCGGCCGCCGCAGAGACTGGGTGCGGCCTCGCGATCAAGGTTGCTCATGCCGCCCAACCTAGACCCGGCGGGGCCTTCGCGTCCGTCGGACCGCGGGCCGTCACCGTGGCGGGCGACAGCGCCTCCACGCGCACCCGGATCAGTAGTGGAATGTTCAACGGTGTCGCGTGGTTGGAGGGGTCGAAGGAGGCTCGAGTGGACATGACGTACTACGACCACGGAACGCCGGCGGAGCGCTGGGAGCGCGCGCGGATGTTCTTCGACGCCAAGGACTACGCCGCCGCGGCCCGCGTCCTGGGCCCCCTGGTCGCGGAGGTGCCCGAGCAGACCGGCCCGCGGCTGCTGCTGGCGCGTTCCTACTACCACTCGGCCCAGCTGCGTCGGGCGGAGGCGGAGCTGCGGATCCTCGTCGAGCGCGACCCGGTCGAGCAGTACGCCCGGCTGATGCTGGGCCGCACCCTGGAGCGGCAGGGGCGGCAGGAGGAGGCCGACGCCCAGCTGCGGATCGCCTCGGCGCTCGCGGGCGACTTCGCCGAACTCTGAGCGCGCACCCCGGGCGTGGCACCCCGGCCGTGGCATCCTGGCGCGATGGGAACCGCGACGGGAAATCCGAGTGATCGTGCCCCGCTTGCCGAGCGGGTCGAGGAACTGCTCGCCGCCGGCGGCCCGTTGCCGATCGTCGCGGCCGGGGACCCGGTGCTGCGGCGCTCGGCCGAGCCGTACGACGGGCAGTTGGCGCCCGCGCTCCTCGTCCGGTTCGTCGAGGCGCTGCGGCTGACCATGCACGCGGCGCCGGGTGTCGGGCTGGCCGCACCGCAGGTGGGGGTGGGGCTGAGGATCGCGGTGATCGAGGATCCGGCGCCGGTGCCGGACGAGGTGCGGGTGGCCCGGGGGCGGGTGCCGCAGCCGTTCCGGGTGCTGGTCAATCCGTCGTACGAGCCGGTCGGCGCGGGGCGGGCCGCGTTCTTCGAGGGCTGTCTGAGCGTGCCGGGCTGGCAGGCGGTGGTGGCGCGCCCGGCCGAGGTGCGGCTGCGGGCGCGGGACGAGCACGGGCGGGCGGTGGACGAGGTGTTCGCGGGCTGGCCGGCCCGGATCGTGCAGCACGAGACGGACCACCTCGACGGCACCCTGTACCTGGACCGGGCCGAGCCGCGCTCGCTGGCGTCGAACGCGGCGATGGCGGATCTCTGGTCCCAGCCGACGCCGGAGCGGGCGGCGTCGGCGCTGGGGTTCGATCTGCCCGGCCCGGCGGTCTGACCGGCCGCCGGGCCCACGACCACGGGGCGGCAGCCGGCTCGGCCCACGAGCCGCCTGCCGGGCACCGCTCGGCCCGAGTTCCTCCATGCCGAGGTACGACAGCACGCGGCCCGGGCGTCCCGACCCGCGGTGACCGTCAGTTGTCCCGGTACGCCTCCAGCAACCTCAGCCACACCTCGCTGATCGTCGGGTACGACGGCACCGCGTGCCACAGGCGGCTGACCGGCACCCGGCCGGCGACGGCGACGGTCGCGGAGTGGATCAGTTCGCCGACGCCGGGTCCGACGAAGGTGACGCCGCGGACGATCTCGTCCTGAAGGTCGACCACCATGCGGGCGCGGCCCTTGTAGCCGTCGCCGTACAGGCTCGATCCCGCCACCGCGATGTCGACGTCGACGGCGCGCACCCGGTGGCCCGCCTGCTCGGCCTCGGCCAGGCTCAGGCCGACGGACGCCGCCTCGGGGTCGGTGAAGACCACCTGGGGTACGGCGTCGTGGTCGGCGGTCGCGGCGTGCGCGCCCCAGGGGTCGGACTCCAGGATCGGTACGCCGGACGCGCGGGCGGCGATGGCGGCGCCCGCGATGCGCGCCTGGTACTTGCCCTGGTGGGTGAGGAGGGCGCGGTGGTTGACGTCGCCGACGGCGTAGAGCCAGTCGTGGCCCGCCACCCGGAGGCTGTCGTCGACGGGCAGCCAGGAGCCCGGCTCCAGGCCGACGGTCTCCAGGCCGATGTCGCCGGTGCGCGGCGTGCGGCCGGTGGCGAAGAGGATCTCGTCGGCCTCCAGGCGGTCGCCGGTGTCGGTGACGGCGACGACGGTGCCGTTCTCGCGGGTGACGGACTCGACGGAGACGCCGGTGCGCAGGTCCACGCCGGCCTCGGTGAGCGCCTCGGCGACCAGTTCCCCGGCGAAGGGCTCCATCCGGGCGAGCAGGCCGCCGTCGCCGCGCACCAGCATCGTGACCCGGGAGCCGAGGGCCTGCCAGGCGGTGGCCATCTCGACGGCGACGACTCCGCCGCCGACGACGATCAGCCGGCCGGGCGCGCTCTCGGCGCTGGTGGCCTCGCGGCTGGTCCAGGGGCGTACCTCGGCCAGGCCGGGCAGCGGGGGCAGGGCTGCGGCGCTGCCGGTGCAGACGGCGACGGCGTGCCGGGCGGTCAGGGGCCGGCGGGTGCCGTCGGGGCCGGCCACCTCCACGGTGCGGGGGCCGGCGAGGCGTCCCTGGCCGCGGTACAGGTCGGCGCCGATGCCCTCGACCCATTGGACCTGGCCGTCGTCCTTCCAGTGCGAGGTGAACTCGTCGCGGCGGGCGAGGACGGCCTGCGCGTCGAGGGGTTCCTCGTTCGCCCGGGCGAGGCCGGGCAGGCGGCGGGCGTCCGCGCGGGCGATGACCGGGCGCAGCAGGGCCTTGCTGGGCATGCAGGCCCAGTAGGAGCACTCGCCGCCGACCAGTTCGCTCTCCACGATGGCGGTGGACAGCCCGGCCGCGCGGGTGCGGTCGGCGACGTTCTCACCGACGGGGCCCGCGCCGATCACCACGACGTCGTACGTGAGGGAATCCGATTGCGTCATGGGGCCAGTCTGGTGGGTGGTGTGCGAGGTGGCCACATGGGTACGTGCGCGGAATACCCACCAGGTCGGCAGTGTTGTGCCGATGGCTTGTCCCCCCGCAACCAGGAAGAGGGATCACCTCATGACCAGCACCGTGGAACTCACCAAGGAGAACTTCGACCAGACGGTCACGGACAACGAGTTCGTGCTGATCGACTTCTGGGCGTCCTGGTGCGGTCCGTGCCGTCAGTTCGCCCCGGTCTACGAGAAGGCGGCGGAGGCCAACCCGGACCTGGTGTTCGGCAAGGTGGACACCGAGGCGCAGCCGGAGCTGGCGCAGGCCTTCGGCATCCAGTCGATTCCGACGCTGATGATCGTGCGGGACCAGGTGGCCGTGTTCGCGCAGCCGGGCGCGCTGCCGGAGGAGGCCCTCACCGACGTGATCGGCCAGGCCCGGAAGCTGGACATGGACGAGGTCCGCAAGGCGGTCGCCGAGCAGCAGGCGCAGGCCGGGCAGAACGGCCAGGAAGGCCGGTAGCGGCCGGGTCGGCCGCGGGTCAGCTCGACTCCCGGTGCACCACCGTCGCGCCCAGCACCTTGTGGCGCTCGGGCGCGGCGCCGGGGTCGTGCACCGCCCGGTCGACGAGTGCGGCCAGGTCGCGGCCGGCGGGCAGTTCCAGGTGGACGGTGCTCAGCCGGGGCCGCAGCAGCCGGCCCAGCATCAGGTCGTCGGCGCCGATCACCGCGGCGTCGCCGGGGATGTGGAGGCCCTCGTCCTGAAGGGCCCGCATCAGCAGCATCGCGTATTCGTCGTTGTACGCGAACACCGCGTCGAGCCCCAGGGGGCGCCAGCGCGCCGCGAGGCGCGCGGCGTCCCCTTCGTCGTAGGCGAGGGGTAGCTCGGTGACCGTGGCGTCGGTGCCGGCCACGGCGTGCCGGGCGCCGGCGAGACGCGGTGCCGAGAAGACGTCCAGGCCTCCTTCGGCGGGCACGACGACGCCGATGCTGCGGCGTCCGCGGTCGTAGAGGTGGCGGGTCGCGCTGCGGCCGACGCCCTCCTGGTCGGTGAGCAGGGCGTGTGCTCCCTCGACGGCCTCGGGGCCGAGGGTGAGCACGGCCCGGGCGCCGGAGCGTTTGAGGACCTGCACGCCCTGCGGGCCGAGGTCGGAACCGGGGGCCAGGACGGCGACCGGGCGCAGCTCGGCCCAGGCGCGGGCGGCCTCGTCGCCGTGGGCGCCGACGGTGCCGTACTGCACGACGGTGTAGTCGAGGCGGCCCAGCGCCCCCTGGAGTTCGCCGACGAAGCGGCTGTAGAGCGGGCCGGCGGGAAAGGACGGCGCCGGCATCAGGACCATGCGGCTGTGTCCGGCGCGCAGGGAGCGGGCCGCGGCGTGCGGGACGTAGCCGAGTTCCCGGGCGGCCTCGCGGACGCGGCGGCGGGTGGCTTCGCTGATCCGTACGGCGCCGGTGTTGTTGAGGACGTAGGAGACGGTCGCGCGCGAGACGCCGGCCAGGCGGGCCACATCCGCACTGGTGGGCACGGAGCGCGCCGCGGAGGGATCGGGGGGCGGCGGATTCGGTATCTGCACCATGACGTACGGCATCCTGGCAGAAGCCGGAGGCGGGGCCTGGGGCGGGGCAACGTCGTTGACCGCGGACGGAGTTCAGACCGCGGGGTCGGTGCGGGTCACCCGGGCGACCAGGTCGAGCCAGCCGGTCCGCAGCCGCTCCGGGGGCAGCCCGCACTGGGCGGTGAGGTGGTGGATCAGCGCGGCGTCGAGATACGCCAGCAGTGTGTGGGACAGGAGCCCGCTGTCGCCGTCCGGCACCGCCTCCCGCAGCAGCAGGGCGAGGTGGCCGAGCAGGAAGCGGCGCGGCGCGGCCGTGTGGCGGCGTTCCGCGCTCGGCTCGGCGGCGAGTTGCAGATCGAGCTCGTCGATGGAGCGGCGCAGCAGCGCGCAGCCGAAGGCCCGCAGCCGCTCGACCGGCGGTGCGCCGGGACCCAGGGGCGGCGGACCGCTCAGGAGCGCGGCCTGGAACTTGCGCTCGGAGTGGTCCAGGAGCGCCGCGAGCAGGCCGGTGCGGTCGCCGAAGCGGCGGAAGACGGTGCCCTTGCCGACACGGGCCTCGGCGGCCACCGCCTCCATGGTGAGGGCGGCCGCGCCGTGCTCGGCGACCAGGCGTCCGGCGGCCTCCAGCAGCCGGGCCCGGTTGCGTGCGGCGTCGGCCCGCAGGCAGGGCTCGTCCTCCTCGGCGCCCGTGCCGAGCTGGAGCAGTTCGGACGGGCCGACGGCGTCCGGGGGCATCGGGAAGGAGGGCGGCAGGGCGGCGGACATGAAGCCAGCGTAGAGCATCGGGAAGAAAACTGGACCGCGGTCCGTTTGAGATGTTAGAAATTAAACGGACCTCGGTCCGGATCGTAACCGCCGTGTTTCGGCCCGCCCGCCATCACCTGTTCAGCAGTGGGAGTACTCATGTCTGTCCGCATCCTCGCGCTCGTCGGCAGCCTTCGCGCCGGTTCGCACAACCGTCAGCTCGCCGAAGCCGCCGTCAAGTTCGCGCCGGAGGGCGCCGACGTGCAGCTGTTCGAAGGGCTCGCCGACATCCCCTTCTACAACGAGGACATCGACGTCGAGGGCAGCGTCCCGGCCGCCGCCGCGAAGCTGCGCGAGGCCGCCCAGAGCGCGCAGGCCTTCCTGCTCTTCTCGCCCGAGTACAACGGCACCATCCCGGCCGTCCTGAAGAACGCCATCGACTGGCTGTCCCGCCCCTTCGGCGCGGGCGCCTTCGGCGGCAAGCCGGTCGCCGTCGTCGGCACCGCCTTCGGCCAGTACGGCGGCGTGTGGGCGCAGGACGAGGCCCGCAAGGCCGTGGGCATCGCCGGTGGCAAGGTGATCGAGGAGATCAAGCTCTCCATCCCCGGCTCGGTGACCCGCTTCGCCGAGACCCACCCGGCGGACGACGCCGAGGTCGCCGCCCAGCTGACCGAGGTCGTCGCCCAGCTGCACGGCCACGCCGACGAGGTCCTCGCCGCCTGACCGGCGCGAGCGGCGCGTACGGGACCGGAGCTCGCCCGAGCTCCGGTCCCGTCGTGCGTCAGGCCACCGCCGCGGCGGCCAGCGCGCGCAGTTCCTCCAGCGCGGCCGCGACCGCAGGACGTCGGTGACCACCGCCGCGCGTGCAGGTCAGCAGCTTGCGGTGCGGCCGTCCGGCACAGGGCACGCGGACGATCGGCAGCTCGGGCGTCAGCCGGGCGAGCCGGGGCACCAGCGCGACGCCGAGCCCGTGGGCGACCAGGTGGGCCGTGACGTTCCAGTCCACCGCGAGATGGACCACGTCGGGAGTGAACCCGGCGGCACCGCACGCCGCCACCAGGTGCGTCCGGCAGGGACTCTGCGGCAGCGGCGCGATCCAGGCCTCGTGGGCCACGTCGGCGAGGTCGGCCTCCTCCCGTCCGGCCAGCGGATGGTCCGCGGGGAGGACCAGATCGAACGGCTCGTCCAGGAGCGGCCGCTGCTCGAAGCGGGTGTCGGCCGACGGCGGGCTGGCGGGGGTCGCCTCCACCACCGCCAGGTCGCTCTCCCCCTCGAAGAGCAGGTCGAAGCTCTCCGCCACCTCCACCTCCCGGATCCGCACCGACAGCCGGGGGTGCCGCTCGCGCAGCCGCGCCGCCATCGGCGCCAGCAGGACGGAGACGGCGACCGGGAATCCCGTCACCCGCAGCGCCCCGGCGGGGGTCCCCTCCCCCGCCCGCAGGTCCTGTTCGGCCTCGTCCCAGCGGGCCTCGATCGCGTCGGCGTGTTCCAGCAGGCTCTCCGCGGCCGCCGTGAGCCGCACCCCGCGCCCCTGCGGCTCCAGCAGGTCGACGCCCAGGTCCCGGGCGAGCTGCCGGATCTGCTGCGAGGCGGCCGAGGGGGTGAAGTGCAGGGCACGGGCCGCCGCGGTGACGGTGCCGTAGTGGGCGACGGCCCGCAGCACGTGCAGCCTGCGCAGGTCAATCATGAAGTGCACGCTTCACGGTGGAGTCCGTGAAGTCAACCTGGACGTGAACGGATCCGTGGCCGCACCCTGTCAGTGGCGCCACGGTGGGACCGAGGCCCACACCAGCATCCCGACGTACCACTGACGCACGAGGAGTCGCCATGCCCAGCACGACCGGTGTCGCCTGCCCGCACTGCGGGTGGCCCGACGGTGCCGAGCCCTTCCAGGTGCTGTCCGCCCACCCCACCGGGGCGGGCGGCACCCTGTGGACCCGGTGCGCCTGCGGTTCGCTCCAGGCCCGCGTCGTCGACGACCACGGCACCCGGGTCGTCTCACGCGGCAGGCCGAGCCCCGCGGGCTGCTAGGGCCCCTCCGGCGGCCGGCCCCGTCCCGCGGCCGGTGCCCCGGGCGTCACCAGGGCAGCGGGCCCGCCGCGTCGAAGTAGCCCCCGGTGGGTCCGTCCGGGCCCAGCCGGGCCATCCGGACGATGACCTCGGCGCCCTCGGCCACGGTCTGCGTGCCGGTGTTGCCGTTCAGGTCGGTCGCGGTGAAGCCGGGTTCGACCGCGTTGATCCGCATCCCGGGAAACGCCTTCGCGTACTGCACGGTCAGCGCGTTGACGGCGGTCTTGGACGCCGGGTAGGCGAGGCCCGGGTACCCGTACCCCGGGCTCCGCGGCGAGGTGAGTCCGGTCAGGGAGGCCAGCCCGCTGCTCACGTTGACCACGACGGGTGCGGCGGAGCGGCGCAACAGGGGCAGGAACGCGTGGGTAACGCGCACCAGACCGAAGACGTTGGTCTCGAAGACCGTGCGCAGCAGGTCGGCGGTCGTGTCCTGCGCCCCCGTCACCGAGTTGTGCTCGCCGCGCTGCTCGACGCCGGCGTTGTTGACCAGTACGTCCAGGCCGCCGTCGGCCGCCACGGTCCGCACGGCGGCGGCGACCGAGGCGTCGTCGGTGACGTCCAGGACGAGGGGGCGCGCGCCCAGTTCCGCGGCGGCGCGGCGGCCGCGCTCGGGATCGCGGGCGGCGGCGTAGACGATGTGGCCCGCGGCGAGGAGACGGCGGGCCGTCTCGAAGCCGAGGCCCTTGTTGGCTCCGGTGATCAGTGTGGTCGTCATGGGGCCAAGCGTGCGGCGCGCCGGTGCGGGCAGCCAGGCGTCCGGTCTTCCTGGGACCACGGGTACCAGGAAGACCCGGTGCGGCGGTGTTCACTGGGGGCATGACGGCTACGGAGTTCGGGCGGGCGCTGCGGTTGCGCAGGGACCGGGTCTCGCCCGAGGCGGCCGGGTTGCCCTCGGGCGGGCACCGGCGGGCGGCGGGGCTGCGGCGCGAGGAGCTGGCCCTGCTGGCCGGTGTCTCCGTCGACTACGTCACCCGCCTCGAACAGGGCCGGGCGGCCCACCCTTCGGCGCAGGTCGTCGAGGCCCTCGTACGGGCGCTGCGGCTGCCCGCCGAGGAGCGCGCGCACCTGTTCCGGCTGGCCGGGCTGGTCCCGCCGGGTCCCGAGACCGTTCCGGCGTACATCCCGCCGAGCGTCCACCGGCTGCTCGACCGGTTGGCCGGCACCCCGGTCGTCGTGTACGACGCGGCATGGACGGTGCTGCTCGCCAATGCGCCCTACGCGGCGTTGATGGGCGACCCGTCCCACTGGCGGGGCCCGGAGCGCAACGGCGTGTGGCGCAACTTCGTCGGGCCGGGCAGCCGGGCCCGGTACACGCCCGAGGAGCGCCGGGCGGTCGAGGCGGCCCTCGTCGCGGACCTGCGGGCCACCGCCGCCCGCTACCCCGCCGACCGCGGGCTGGCCCGGCTGGTCGCGGAGCTGCGGGAGCGCAGCGAGCGGTTCGACGAGCTGTGGCGGGCGGACGCGGTCGGCCGGCACGAGGCGGCCCGCAAGACCGTCGACCATCCGCGGGTGGGGCCCCTCACCCTGGACTGCGACGTGCTCGGTGTGGCGGGCAGCGATCTGCGGATCATGGTCTACACGGCCGAGCCGGACACCGCGGACGCGGAGCGGCTCGCCCTGCTCACCGTCCTGGGCACCCAGGAGCTGGTGGAGTAGGCGTCACGCCCGCTCCTGCCCCCGCGTGACCCACAGACTGCTGGCCGTGGTGATAGCGAGGACGAGCACGATGAACCCGAGCGAGAAGGGGATGCCGATCTCGGGCACGTGCACGCCCGACTCGTGCAGGGCGTGCAGCACCAGCTTGACGCCGATGAACCCCAGGATGACGGACAGGCCGTAGGAGAGGTGGACCAGCTTCCGCAGCAGGCCGCCGATGAGGAAGTACAGCTGGCGCAGGCCCATCAGGGCGAACGCGTTGGCGGTGAACACGATGTACGGGTCCTGGGTCAGCCCGTAGATGGCGGGGATGGAGTCCAGGGCGAACAGGACGTCGGTGAACCCGATGGCGAGCATCACGACCAGCATCGGGGTCATCACCCGCCTGCCGTTCTCCTCCACCCACAGCCGGGTGCCGTGGTACCGGTCGGCGACACCGAAACGGCGCTCGATCGACTTCAGCAACTTGTTCTCCTCGTACTCCTGCTCGTGCCCGCCCTTGCGGGCGTCCTGGACGAGCTTCCAGGCGGTCCAGATCAGGAAGGCGCCGAAGAGGTAGAACACCCAGGAGAACGCGGAGATCATCGCGGCGCCGGCCGCGATGAACCCGGCGCGCAGCACGAGTGCCACCAGGACGCCGACCATCAGCACCCGCTGCTGGTACTGCGAGGGCACCGCGAACTTGGCCATGATCAGCACGAAGACGAAGAGGTTGTCGACGCTGAGGGACTTCTCGGTGATGTAGCCGGCGAAGAACTCGCCCCCGGGCCCGCCCCCGCCCACCGCGAGCAGCCCCACGCCGAACAGGCAGGCCAGGACCACCCAGACGGCGGTCCAGATCCCGGCCTCCCTGAGGGACACGTCGTGCGGCTTGCGCCCGATGAAGAAGTCGGCGGCAACGAGGACGCCGAGGCCCGCGACGGTCAGCAGCCAGGTGCTGAGGGAGACGTTCACCGGTGCTCCTCAGTGCGGGACGGGTCGTGTACGGGTGGGCCCTCGGTCCGGGGGTCTCGGTCCGGGTGGTCTCGGTCCGGGGGGTCTCGGTCCGGGGGGTCTCGGTCCAGGTGGTCTCGGTCAGGGTGGTTCTTGGTCAGGGTGTTTCCGGGATGCGGCGCAGGCAACCCGGCACCGTGCCCGGCCCCACGCACCGAGACCGGCGCGCGCCGGCCGATTCCGACGTGACGGGAGCCCCGGATGAACCTTCGGCCCTCGCATCCGCCCCCTGCCCGCCGTGGCCCGCGTATCGGCGTACTGGGGTCCTACGGCGGCTTCAACACCGGCGACGAGGCGATACTGACCTGCGTGCTGAGCTGTCTGCGCGCCCGGCGGCCACACGCGCACCTCGTGGTGCTGAGCCGGAACGCGGAGCACACCCGGACCCATCACCCCGACGCCGACGAGGTGGTGCCCTGGGAGGGGGTCAGCCGCAACCACGTCCTCGACGTGCTGCCCGGTCTGGACCTGTTGGTGCTGGGCGGCGGCGGAATCCTGTACGACGGCGAGGCACGGCGCTATCTGCGGCTGGTGCGCGCCGCGCAGATCCGGCAGGTGCCCACCTTCGCCTACGCCGTCGGTGCCGGGCCGCTGACCGACGCCGAGGACCGGGACGCGGTGCGGACGGTGCTGGCGGAGATGGACGACGTCGTGGTGCGCGACGAGGAGTCGCGGCTGGTGCTCGAGGAGGTCGGCCTGGAGCGGGAGGTCCAGGTCACCGCCGACCCGGCGCTGCTGCTGGCTCCGGAGCCGTTCACCGAGGCGATGATGCGCGACGAGGGCTTCCCGTCCGGCGCCCGGCTGGTGGGGATGTCGGTGCGCGAGCCGGGGCGGGCCGCCGAGAAGCTCGACGAGGCCGACTACCACGCGCTGCTCGCCGACGTGGCGGACTTCCTGGTCCGCCGGCTGGACGCGCGCGTGGTGTTCCTGCCGATGGAACGGCACGACGTACGGCACGCGCACGCCGTGCTGTCCCACATGACGGCCCCGGACCAGGGCCGCATCCTGCACGGCGACTACAGCCCGGGGCAGGTGCTCGGCTTCATGCGCCATCTCGACGTGGCCGTGGGCATGCGGCTGCACTTCGTGATCTTCGCCGCGCTCACCGGCGTGCCGGTGCTGCCGCTGCCGTACTCCGGCAAGGTCTTCGACTTCGCGCGCCGGCTGGGCGCCCCGGCGCTGGTGGGGGTGGCGCGGGAACAGGCCGGGCTGCTGCTGGCCGAGGTGGACCGGCTCTGGGACGAGTACCCGCAGCGCCGGGACGAACTGCGAACCCGGATGGACGAGCTGTCCGCGTCGGCGCGGGAGACCTGTGAGCGGTGCGGATCCCTGCTCGACGAGATCGGCGCCGCACGCGGGTCGGACGGCACCGCGACGAACGAGGTGCCGGACGACGCGGGACCGCCGGACGAGAGGCCGACCGACCACGGGCCGACCGACCAAGGGCCGACGGACGAAGGCCCGACCGGTGACGGACCCACGGACGACGTGCCGACGGACGAAGGACCGACCGGTGACGGGCCCACGGACGACGTGCCGACGGACGAAGGACCGACCGGTGACGGACCCACGGACGACGGCCCCACCGGTGACGGCCCCACCGGTGACGTGCCCGCCGGCGACGGCCCGACCGGCGAGCGGCCCCCGGGCGGGGAACCGGCCGGGGACCGGCCGTACCCCGTCGGGCCGCGACCGCTCAACGCCTGACCCGGAGGTGGGCGATGCCGATCCTCGAAGAGCCCCGCGAGTCCCGCACCGTCACCCTGCCGCCCCGGCCCGCCCGGCACGGGGGCCGCTGCGACGTCCTGGTGGTGGGCGGCGGCCCCGCCGGATTCGCGGCCGCCGTCGGCGCGGCCGATGCCGGGGCGGACGTCGTGCTGGTGGAGCGGTACGGCTTCCTCGGCGGCAACGCGACCGTGGCGCTGGTGATGCCGCTGATGTCGTTCCACAACGAGCACAAGCAGGCCGCGTTCACCGAGGCCGGGGACACCTCACGGCTGCTGCCCACCGACCACGGCGAGGGCGAGCCGGTGGTCGCGGGCGTGCTGTGGCAGTTGCTCGACCGGCTCATGGGCCGGGGCGGCTGTCTGCCGCCCTCCCCGAAGACCGGCTACACGGTCCCCTTCGACCCGGAGCTGTTCAAGCTCTCCCTGCTGGAGATGATGGACGAGTCGGGGGTGCGGATGCTGTTCCACTCCTTCGCCTCCGGCGCGCTGCCTCTGGAGGACGGCTCGGGCTGGCGGGTGGTGTTCGAGACCAAGTCGGGGCCGGTGGTGATCGACGCCGGGGTGGTGGTGGACGGCACGGGCGACGGCGACGTGGCGACGGCCTGCGGGGCGCCGTACGAGATCGGGCGGCCGGAGGACGGGCTGGTGCAGCCCATGACGCTGATGTTCCGCGTCGCCGACTTCGCCCGGCCGGACTTCGCCGCTTATGTGCGCGAGCACCCCGACCAGTGGCGGGGTGTGCACGGCCTGTGGGACCTGATCGAGGAGGCCAGGGCCAACGGCGAACTGCGGCTGCCGCGCGAGGACATCCTCTTCTTCGCCACCCCGCACCCGCGCGAGGTCGCCGTCAACAGCACCCGGGTCAACCGGGTCCTCGGCACCAGCGTCTGGGACCTCACCCGCGCCGAGTACACGGCCCGGCACCAGCTCGCCGGGATCGACCGGTTCCTGCGCACCCGCGTGCCCGGCTTCGAGGAGTCCTACGTGGTGCAGAGCGGCACGCACATCGGGGTGCGGGAGAGCCGGCGGGTGCTCGGCGACTACCGGCTGACCGGCCACGACATCCTGGCGGCGCGGACCTTCCCGGACGTGATCGCGCACGGCGCCTATCCGGTCGACATCCACAACCCGCGCGGTTCCGGCACGGTCCTCAAACGAGTGCCGCGGGGCAGTTTCTACGACATCCCGCTGCGCTGCCTGCTGCCCCGGTACACCGACCGGCTGCTGGTCGCGGGCCGCTGCATCTCCGGAACGCACGTGGCGCACTCGTCGTACCGGGTGATGCCCATCGCCATGGCGACCGGGCACGCGGCCGGGGTGTGCGCGGCACTGACCGTCCGGCACGGGAGCGGGCCGCGCGGGCTGCCCTACCGGCTGGTCCAGCGGGAACTGCTGCGGCAGGGGGCCCGGCTGCGGACGGAGCCGCCCTAGCACCCCGGACGGGTCAGCTCGCCCAGTCCAGCAGGCGTTCCCGCTGCTCGGGGGCCCGCAGGTGGGCGAGGGACTCCTTCTCCAGCTGGCGGACGCGTTCGCGGGTGAGGCCCACGTGCTCGGCGACCTGCTGAAGGGTGCGGGGGCGTCCGTCGTGCAGCCCGTAGCGCAGGCTGAGGATCAGCGACTCGCGGGGTGCGAGGGTGCCGACGGCCTCCCGCAGCTCCGCGGCGAGCGCCTGGAACTCGGCGACCTCCGGGGCCCGCAGCACCTCGGTGTCGGGAATGAGGTCGCCGACGACGGTGTCGCCGGTCTCGTCCACGGGGGTGTCCAGGCTGACCGCGTCCCGTCCGACCCGGCGCAGCCAGACGACCTTGTCCCCGTCGATGCCGCTCTCGGCGGCGACCTCCTCGGTGGTCGGCTCCCGGTCGAGGCCCGCGCGGAGCTTGCGCTCGACCTTGGCCAGCTTCTGGAGCTGCTCCACGACGTGGACCGGCAGCCGTACGGTGCGCGCGTGGGTGGCCAGGCCCCGTTCGATGGCCTGGCGGATCCACCAGGTGGCGTACGTGGAGAACTTGAAGCCCCTGGTGTGGTCGAACTTCTCCACCGCCCGGATCAGTCCGAGGTTGCCCTCCTGGATGACGTCGAGGAGGGGCAGCCCGCGGTGGGCGTGGCGCTTGGCCATCGAGACCACGAGCCGCAGATTGGCCCGCACCATGTGGTCCTTGGCCTCCTGGCCGTCGCGGACGGCTTCCTCCAGCGCGCGGCGCCGCCCGGGCGCGGGGGCGGGCTCGCCGGTGTCGGCCGTCTCCAGTTCCTCACGGGCCCGCACCCCCGCCTCGATGCGGGTGGCGAGCCGCACCTCGTCCTCGGCGGTCAGCAGGGGGGTGGCGCCGATCTGGGTCAGGTACTGGCCGAGCAGGTCGGGTTCCTCGTCGGGTTCGGGGATCCGGCTGCGCAGCCGTGCGGTGCGGGTGGTGGAGCGGCGGTCCTCAGCAGTGCCTGCGGCGGGTGTGCGTGAAGCGGGTGTGCGTGATGTGGGCGCCATGTCGTTTCCTCCGTCCCCTTCCGGTGGATCAAAAGGTTCCGGTCCCGCGTTCGTCTCCCGGCCCGCCGGCCCGCGCGGCGTCAGTGGTCGGGGGCGGTCCGGCTGATGTCCGCGAGCGCGGAGTGCGGGTCGTCGGCGGCGGCGAGGTCGCCGAGGCTGACCACGCCGACCGGGACACCACCGTGCTCGACGACCGGGAGCCGGCGCACGGCGTGGCGGCGCATCAGCTCGGCGGCGCGGTCGGTGGTGTCGTCGGGTCCGAGGGTGACGACGGGCGGGGGCGTGCACACCGCGCCGACCGTGGTGGCGTCGGGGTCCCGGCCGTCGGCGACGCCGCGGAGCACGATGTCGCGGTCGGTGAGGACACCGAACAGATCGCAGTCGTAGGTGACCAGGACGTCGCCGACGTCCTCCTCGCGCATCAGCCGGGCCGCCCGCGCCACCGTCGTCATGGGCTCGACGGCCACCGTCGCCGGTGACATCACGTCTCGGATGCGCCGTGTCATCTCGCGCCTCCCGGGGTGTCGGTACGGGAATGCCTGCGGGCCGCGTAGCCCGCGCCGGGTCCGGTGAACCGGGCCTCGGCGCGGGGTTCAGCCCAGGTCGATCAGGGCCAGGCCGATGTCGGGACGGTGGGTCTTGGCCAGCTCCGTCGGGCTGTCCCGGACGACGACCTCCAGCGTCGGCCAGACCCGGCCGGACAGCAGGTGGCCGCCACGCGTGGAGCCGTCGGACAGACCCAGTACGGCGTGCAGGTGCGGGGTGGGCCCGTCGTCGGCGACGGCGATGTCCCCGATGAGGGACAGCACCTCGCACTGCTGCTGGACCGGGATGCGCCGGTAGTCCTTGGCCCGCCGGTCGAACCAGCCGACGACCGCTTCGGAGAAGGCGCCCACGGCGGTCACCTGGGAGGCACCCAGCGACCGGTCACGGGCGAAGGCGGTCAGCTCGGCGACCGCGTCCTCGCCCCGGTCGAGCACCACCACGTACACCGCGGACGGACCTTCCTGGACCTGCTGCCACTTCATGGCCCGGCGGGTACCCGGCAGGGGCCGGAGCAACCCCGGTCGGCGTCCGGCCGAGGGGCCCGCCGCGGCCGGGCCGCCCTCGTCGCGCACGGCCCTCGGGCGCGTACACCGGTCCCGCGGGGACCGGCGTGCCCGTGACGCCGCCTCGCGGCGACGCCGTCAGGCGTCCAGTGCCCGGCGGATCGCGTCGAGCCAGCCGTCGACCGGTCCGAAGGTGAGCAGCCCGCTGCTCGCGCCCGCGAGTTCACCGGAGGCGGGCAGCAGCCTCTCGTACGTCCGCGTCAGGGCGGCGCGGTCGTCGAGCGCGAGGGCGAGCGCGGCCTCGGCGCAGCACAGGGCCTCGTAGAGGAGGTCGGGCGGAGGTTCGGCCAGCGCCCGCAGCGCGCGCCGGGCCTCGGTGGCACGGCCCTCGGCCAGCAGGGCGAAGGGCTCGGCCCAGGGCCGGTACGGCCCCCAGTCCGCGCGCGGGTCCACCTCGGCGGGGCGGCCGTGGGCCAGGCGCAGGCCGAGCAGGGCGAGCGGCAGCAGCCCGCGTTCCAGGCCCGGCATCCCCGCGCCCTCGAGTCGCGCCGCGGCCGATCGGAAGGCGGCCTCGGCGCGGTCGTAGGAGCCGGGGCGGGATCCGGCGGTGGCGGACTCGCGCAGGGCCGTGTACCAGGCGGTGAAGACGGCCACGAGGGGCCGTTCGTGCCGTTCGGCGAGGCGTTCCACGGCGCTCGCGTGCGCGTCGGCGGCGGTGAGGTCGGCGAGGGCCGAGCGGGCCTGGAGCCGGACCAGGTGGCCGAGCACCTCGTAGTTGACCAGGCCGTGCCGGGTGCCGAGGGCGACGAGTTCGGCGCCGACGGCGTCGCGGCGCGGGGCCAGTCCGGCGCGGGTGCAGGACTGCATGAAGACGCCGTTGAGGGCGAACGCGAGCAGCGCGGGATCGTCCAGGCGGCGCGCGATCCGCTCTGCCTCGGCGGCCGCCCGCGGCCCGCGCGGGGAGCGCACGCCCCGCGACTCCAGGGCGACGGTGGCCAGCAGACGGCAGCGTGCCGCGTCGGTGGCGGGGTCCTCCGGCAGGGCGAGGAGGGTGCGTTCGGCCGCGGCGACGAGGCTGTGGGCCAGTTCGGGGTCGTCGCTGCGGGTCCAGTTGGCGGGCACG
The DNA here is from genome assembly GCF_000717995.1 of Streptomyces violaceorubidus. GTDB lineage: Bacteria > Actinomycetota > Actinomycetes > Streptomycetales > Streptomycetaceae > Streptomyces > Streptomyces violaceorubidus. Next base: position 88,771 of record NZ_JODM01000020.1, on the reverse strand, counting down.
TCGTAGGCGCCGATCACCCGGGCGGTCAGCTCCGGGTCGCCCGTCTCCTCGGCCGCCTGGACCGCTGTCATCCGGTACTCCCGGGCCGCTTCCAGGCCACCGCCGCCGGTGACCGCGAGGCTCCGCAGCAGGCCGACGGTGGACTCCAGGCGGGCCCGGGAACCGGCGGCGACCGTGCGGTCGTACGCCTCGGTCGCCCGGGCCCACAGCCGGGCCGCCGCGTCCGCCGGTTCGCCGGGCGGGTCCAGGTCCGGGTCCTGGGCGAGGATCCCGGCCTCCAGGCGGCGCAGCCGGGGTCCGGGGTCGATGCCGAGCCGCTCGGCCAGCAGGGCGCGGGCCCGGCGCAGCACGGCGAGGGCCTCCGCCTGCCGTCCGGTGCGGTACAGGGCGAGCGCCAGCAGGCGCCAGGACTCCTCACGCCAGGGGTGCTCGGTCAGGTGCGCGTCCAGGTCGGGGACCGCCTCGGCGGCGCGGCCGAGTTCCACGAGCAGTTCCGCTCGGCGTTCGACGGCGCGCAGCCGCAACTCGGTGAGCCGGGAGCGTTCGCCGCGTGCCCAGTCCTCGGTGCCGAACTCGGCGTAGGCGGGTCCCCGCCACTCCGCCAGGGCGGCCCGCAGCCGGTCGGGGGCCTGAGCGGCGGGCATCCGGTCCGCCTCGGCGACGGCGGCCTCGAAGCGCCAGGCGTCCACGGCGTCGGGCTCCGCGCGCAGGGCGTATCCCGGTCCCTCGGTGACGAGCAGCCGGGCGGGCGCGCGCGGCGGGCGGTCGGGTTCCAGGGCGCGGCGCAGATCGCCCACGAAGGTGCGCACCGCTCCCACGGCCCGCGGCGGCGGCGCGTCCCACAGGTCCTCGACCAGGCGGGCGACCGGGACGACCCGCCGCCGGGCCAGGATCAGCCGGGCGAGCACGGCCCGGTGCCGGGGTCCCTTGAGGGCGAGCGCGTGGGGTCCGCGCCAGGCGGTTGCGGCGCCGAGCACACCGAACGTGACCGCTTCCATGTTCCGTGTTCCGTCCGCTCCGATCCGCCACCGCGCCTGCGACCACCACGGTACGCGTGCGGGCCGGTCCGAGGCCGGTCGCTGATCGGTCGCTGATCGGTCGCTGATCGGTTGCTGATTCGAGCGCGGCAGCCTCGAAGGCGTCACCAGGACAAGGACCCGTGACACGAGCGGGAACAGACGCGAGCGGAACAGACGCGAGCGGAACAGAGAGGCACTGACCACCATGACCACCTGGACCACCCCGGAACCGGCCATCCCCGGCTTCACCCACGAACGCGTGACGGTCGCCGACGGCGTCGGCCTGCACGTGGCCGTCGGCGGCACGGGCAGCCCGGTCGTGCTGCTGCACGGCTTTCCCCAGACCCACCTGATGTGGCGGCACGTCGCCGCCGACCTGGCGGCCGACCACACGGTCATCTGCCCCGACCTGCGCGGCTACGGCGCCAGCGACAAGCCCGCCGACCCGGACGGCACCGCATACGCCAAGCGGGCCATGGCCGCCGACGTGGTCGCCCTGGCCCGGGAGCTGGGGCACGAGCGGTTCGCGCTGGCCGGTCACGACCGGGGCGCGCTGGTGGCGGTGCGCGCCGGGCTCGACCACCCCGACGCGGTGACGCACCTGGCCGCGCTGGACGTACTGCCGACGCTCGACATGTGGGACGTCCTGCACGGTACGACGGCGGCGGTGGGCTTCCACCTGTACCTGATGGCGCAGCCGCCGGGGCTGCCGGAGCAGCTGATCGGCGCCGCGCCGGACGCGTTCTTCGGTCACTTCCTCGACGTCTGGACCCGGGACCCGGACGCCCTGCCCGCGGACGTCCGCGCCGCCTACCTGAAGGCGTCCCGCGAGGCGGTGCCCTCCATCGTGGCCGACTACCGGGCCTCGGCCGGCATCGACGTCGAGCACGACCGGGCGGACCGGGAGAAGGGGAACCGGCTCCGGATGCCGGTGACCGTGCTCCAGCAGGACTGGGGCTCCGCCCTCGGGTACGACGCCGCCGCGCTGTGGCGGGCGTGGGCGCCGGACCTGCGGCACCAGACCGTCGGCTGCGGGCACTTCTTGGCGGAGGAGGCGCCGGGCGAGGTCGCCGGGGCGCTGCGCGGGCTGCTGGCCCGGTAGGGCGCGCCGGGACGCCCGCACAACGATCGGTTGTGTCTGCCGCCCGGACGGTTGTTTGATCCGTCCGGCCCCGGCTCGCTTTGATGTCCGGCGTGACGGAGTCGGGTGTGGTCGAGTCGGACGTGGTGGGCGGCGGATCGTGGGATCGGGGGTTCCGATGGCTGTGGGCGGCCTACGCCGTCAGCACGTTCGGCACGCGGCTCGCCTTCGACGCCTTTCCGTTGATCGCGGTCCTGGTGCTGGACGCCGGTCCGGCGCGGGTGGCGGCGCTCGCCTCGGCCGGTCTCGCGGTGGGCGCGGTGGTGGCCGTGCCGCTCGGGCCGTGGGTGGAGTTCCGGCGCAAGCGGCCGGTGATGGTGGCGATGGACCTGGTCCGGTGCGCGGTGCTGCTGAGCGTGCCGCTCGCGTACGCCTTCGGCCGGCTCGGCTTCGTCCAACTGCTGGTCGTGTCGGTCGTCGTCGCCGCGGCCGACATCACGTTCAGGGCCGCCGCCGGTTCCTGCCTCAAGGCGCTGGTGCGCCCGCCGGACCTGCTGCGGGCCAACGGCCGGTTCGAGTCGACGACCTGGACCGCGGCCATGCTCGGGCCCCCGGTCGGCGGGGCCGCGGTCGGGCTTTTCGGGCCGGTGGTGACGGTGGCGGTCGACGCGGTCAGCTATCTCCTCTCGGCGCTCGGCATCCGCGCGATCGGGGGCGGGGAGCCGAGCCCGCGGCGCACGGAAGCGGGCCGGTTGCGCGCCGGTGACCCGCTGGACGGCTGGCGGTACGTGCTCGCCTCGCCGGGGCTGCGTCCGCTGTTCCTCAACACGGTCCTGGTCAACGGGCTGATCATGGCGACGGCACCGCTGCTGGCCGTGCTCATGCTGGGCGATCTGGGCTTCGCGCCCTGGCAGTACTCCCTCGCCTTCGCGGTGCCGTGCGCCGGCGGGCTGCTCGGCTCCCGGCTGGCCGGATGGCTGGTGGCGCGCTTCGGGGAGCACCGGGTGCTGGTCACCAGTGGTGTGGTGCGCGTGTGCTGGCCGCTCGGGCTGGCCTTCGTGGGTCCGGGGACGCCGGGGCTGGTCCTGGTGATGGCCGTCGAGTTCGGGCTGATCACGTCCGTGGCCGTGTACAACCCGGTGTACGCCACCCGTCGGCTGGAGTTGACGCCTGCGGACCGGGTGGTGCGCACCCTGTCGGCCTGGACGGTCAGCGGGAAGCTGGTGACCGCGGCGCTGACCGCGCTGTGGGGGCTGCTGGCCGCCGTGACCGGTACGCGCACGGCGGTCGCGCTCGCGGGCGCGCTGCTCCTGGCGACCCCGCTGCTGCTGCCCCGCCGGGAACCGGTCCCCATACCGGCCCCGGCGAAGCCCAGCGGCGACGTATGAGGCCCCACCACGCGGTCCGCGCCGGGCGGTCGGTGCCGTGGGCGACCGCGACGGCCTCGGGGGCGCCGGTCACCAGGCCCCGGGCACGTCCTCGGTGACCCCGTTCAGCGGCGAGGACGGGTCACTGCCGTACGGGCGGGTGAAGGCCTCCATGCCGTGCCCGGAGGGGTCGGTGAAGTACACGCCCCGGCCGCCGTCGTTGCGGTTGATCCGGCGCGGATGCCGGCCGTGCGGGTCGGCCTGGATGGGCACCCCGCCCTCGACGAGCCGGGCGAGTACGGCGTCGAACTCGTCCTCGGAGACGAGGAACGCGTAGTGCTGCGGGGCGATGTCGGTGCCGACGGTGGCGAAATCGAGTGTGACGCCGTTGGCGGTCGTCACCGGCAGGAACATTCCGGCCGGTTCGCCGACCTCGAGACCGAGGATCCCGGCGAGGAAACGGGCGGAGTTCTCCCGGTCGTGGGAGAGAACGATGGTGTGGTTGAACTCGACTGACACGGGTCAATGCCTCCATGGGCATCTCCACGGCGCCTCCATGCCTCACCCAGACGGTGACCGACACGCGATGCCGCGCGAAGATCATACAACCCGAAGTCCCGTCCTGTCTTCCCTGCTTCGGTCGCCGCCACCTGGTGGGCCCGGATGCCGGCGGCGCGCGAGGAGCAGGACAAGGGACTCCCCACGCGGTACGCGCGACTCGCGGAGCCAGGCCGTCAGCCGGCCTGGGAGCTGTCCTTCAGCGCTCCCCAGCCGTGCCAGCGCTCCACCTCGATCCAGGCGCTGACCCGGGGGCGCTCCCGGTTCGGGTACGGGTTGCCCGTGTAGTGCCGGGAGAGCCGGTCGATGCCGGAGAGGTCCTCGTCGTCGCGCATCTCGGCGACGCGTCCGACGAGGGTGACGTGGGTGTACCAGTCGTCGCCCGCGAGGACGGTGAGGGTGACACGCGGGTCGCGGCGCAGGTGTCCCAGGCGCACGCGGCCCGCGTCGAGGTTGACCAGCACGCGGCCGTCGTCGTCCCACACGTACCAGGTGGGCGTGGAGACGGGGGCGCCGTCCTTGCGGAGGGTGGCCATGACGCACGGGTTGGGACGGCGCAGCAGTTCGACGGCCTCGGACGGCAGCGGCGGCTTGGACATACGGACTCCTAGCGATTCGGTGTGGTCCGGCACCGGGTCCGGTCGGCCGGTGTCGGAGGTCTCGTCACCCGGTACCCCGGGCGGGCTCAGTCGGTCGCCTTCTCCTCGAAACTGGCGAAGTAGGTCGCCGCCATGTCCTCGTCACCGTGTCCCTGGGCGGCGGCCCGGGCGAACCGTTGGGCGCCGGCGGCGGCGAGGTCCAGCCGGACTCCGTTCGCCTCACCGGCCTCGACGATCAGGCGGGCGTCCTTCTCGGCGGTGGTGACGGCGAACTGGGCCGGCGTCAGCGCGCCGTCCCGGATCAGACCGGCCTTGGCGCGCAGGTAGCCCATGTCGAGCGGGCCGCCGGCGATGGCGTCGAAGAAGGCGTCCGGGTCCACGCCCAGCGCCTTGGCGAGCGCCAGGACCTCGCCGACCGCGTTGGTGGCGGCGAGGACCCAGCTGTTGGCCACCAGTTTCAGCCGGGTCGCGCTGCCGGCCGCGCCGTCCTCGCCGGTCCACACGGTGCGCGAGCCGACGGCGTCGAACACCGGCGCCACGGTGTCCCGCGCCTCACGGGGACCGGCCGCCAGCACCAGCAGTTGACCGGCCTCGGCGGGTTGCCGGGTGCCGAGGACGGGTGCGTCGAGGAAGACGAGGCCGTGCTCGTGGGCGAAGGCGGCCAGGTCGGCGACCGCGTCGACGCCCGCGGTGGTGGACTGCGCCCACACGGCGCCGGGGCTCAGACCGGGGGCGGCCCGCCGCATGACGTCGAGGGCGGCCGGACCGTCGTACAGCATCGTGAGGACGACGTCGGCGCCGCTCACGGCCTCGTCCGGGCTGCCCGCGACGTACGCGCCGTCGGCGGCCAGCGGCTCGGCCTTGTCCCGGGTGCGGTTCCAGACGCGGACGGCGTGTCCGGCGCGGGCGAGGTTGCGGGCCATCGCGGCACCCATGATGCCGGTGCCCAGGACGCTCACGGTGAGCTGGTCGGTCATGACGTCGCCTTCTGACTCGTAAGGGCTTGCCGGGGCAAGCCTGCCACCGGCCGCGGGTCCCCGCGCGTCCGCGCACCGCCCGTCCCGTACGGTACGGCCGTGAACGCCTTCGCCGACGACATCGACAGCAACGACGCGCCCGCCCCGGGCCGTTACGGGCCCTTCGCCACCACCGAGGCCGATCCGCGGGAGGTGGGCCGGGTGCGCACCGAGTACTCCCCCGCACCCGACGGCGACCCCGATCCCGGCGAGATCGTCTGGACGTGGGTGCCCTACGAGGAGGCGGACGGCCGGGGCAAGGACCGGCCCGTGCTCGTGGTGGCCCGGGAGGCGGCCGGGACGGTGCTGGCGGTGCAGCTCTCCAGCAGGCGGCACGACGGCGACCGGGAGTGGGTGCCGATCGGGAGCGGGCCCTGGGACCGCTCGGGCCGGGACTCCTGGGTCGACGTGGACCGGGTGCTGCGGCTGCACGACGCCGGGATGCGCCGCGAGGCGTGCGCCCTGGACCGGATGCGGTTCAACCTGGTGCGGCAGCGGCTGCGGGAGCGCTACGGCTGGAGCTGACCGGGACGGCCCGCGCCCTCGGGGAAGGCCCGCTCGAACGCGGCCCGGACGGTGCCGCCCGGGGTGCGGTCCAGGATGCCGAACGCCACCCGTTCGAAGGCCCCGGCGAACCGCCCGCCGGGTCCGAGCAGGGTCCGGAACGCGCCCGCCACCTGGGCCGGGTCGTTGCGGAACACGCCGCAGCCCCAGGCGCCGAGCACCAGCCGCCGGTGGCCGTGGGCCGCGGCCGTCTCCAGCACCCGCTCGGCACGGGCGGTGAGGGCGGCGGGCAGGCCGGCGGCGCGCTCCGGGGCGGTGCGCAGCACCACGCCCGCGTTGGGCGCGGCACAGGTGAGGAACCCGGCCGTGAACGGCTCGTCCAGCAGGTGGCCCCGGTCGTCGCGGAAGACGGGCACGCCGGGCGAGTGGACGACGCGGTCCGTGTAGAACGGGTCGCGGTGGGCGCGGTGATGGTCGTAGAACTCGCGGGCCCGCAGCAGGCAGGTGTACAGGGCGGAGGCCCGGCACAGGGCCTCCTCCTGGGCCTGGGCGCCGTTGAGGTAGCCGCCGCCCGGATTGCGCGCGGAGGCGAAGTTGAGCACGGCGACGTCGCCGCCGAGCCGCCGGGCGGCCTCCAGGCTGCTCTCACCGGTGACCTCGAGGACCGTGCTCGCGCGGGCCGGTACGGTCACCTCGACGGGCCCCGGACCGTACATCCGCGTACCGTCCCAGGCCGCCCCGAGGGCCGCCGCGAGGGACACCTCCCGGCCGTCGGACGTGCGGTAGGTCCCCGCCGCGACGATCTGCTCGGTCTGCTGTGCGATGCCCCGCAGGCGCGCGCTCACGGCGCCACCCCCGTGGACGCCGTGACCGCGGGCCGCGCGGTCTCCCCCGTGGTGCTCATACGGAGATCCTGGGTGATGCTGGGGAGGCGGTGCAACGGAGTTTCCCGACCGGCGAACGACGGGGAAAGCCCCCGGAAACGGGCGGATCACGGAGATCGCCGAGCGGGAACGTCCCGAAATGCCCCCTTGTGCGGAGCGGCACGAGGGTCTTGGGTGGAACACGTGTGCCGGCCCGTCCCAGAGGGCCGGCGACATGGTGGAATCTCAGGAGGATCCCCGCATGTCCGATTCGGTTGGTGGCTGTATCCGGCCACGTACCGCCGTCAATGAGGCCGAGGTCGAGGCGCTGGTCCGCGGCATCTGCTTCAAGACCGGCCCGCCCAGGCTCCTCGGCGTCGAGGTGGAATGGCTGGTCCACGAGCTGCGCGAGCCGCGGCTCCCCGTGTCACCCGAACGGCTCCGTGCGGCGTACACCGCGCTGCGGGCCGTGCCCCTGAGGTCGGCGCTGACCGTCGAGCCCGGCGGTCAGCTGGAGCTGAGTTCGCTCCCCGCCGCCTCCCTGACGGAGTGCGTCCGCTCCGTCTCCGCCGACCTCGACGCCGTCCGCGCCGTACTGCGCGAGGACGGCCTCGCCCTGGTCGGCCTCGGCCACGATCCCTGGCAGGCGCCGCGCCGCTACCTGCGGCAGCCGCGCTACGACGCCATGGAGGCCTGTCTCGACCGCTCCGGCCCCGGCGGGCGCTTCATGATGTGCGCCTCCGCCTCGGTGCAGGTGTGCGTGGACGCCGGGCACGAGGAGCCGGGCCCGCTGGGACACGTCCGCCGGTGGTGGCTGGCCCATCACCTGGGCGCGGTCCTGCTGGCCGCGTTCGCCAACTCCCCGCTGTCCGGCGGGCGCCCCACCGGCTGGCGGTCCACCCGGCAGCTGCGGTGGACGCAGATCGGTGCCGGCCGGGCGGGCGGTCCCCCGCTGGACAGCGACCCGCGCCGTACCTGGGCCCGGCACGTGCTGGACGCCCCGGTGATGTGCGTGCGCCGCGACGGCGGCCCCTGGGACGTGCCGGAGGGCCTGACCCTGCGGGAGTGGACCCGTGAAATGGTGCCCCGGCCGCCGACCCGGGAGGACCTGGACTACCACCTCACCACGCTCTTCCCGCCGGTCAGACCGCGCGGCCACCTGGAGCTGCGCATGATCGACGCGCAGCCCGGGGACGACGGCTGGATCGTGCCGCTGGCGGTGACCGCCGCGCTGTTCGACGACCCGGAGGCCACCGAGACCGCCTATCGGGCCGTCAAGCCCCTGGCCGAACGCACGCTCGGCCTGCCCGCGCCGCACAACCCGCTGTACGAGGACGCGGCCCGTGCCGCGCTGACCGACCCCGAGCTGCGCGAGGCGGCCGTCATCTGCTTCACGGCGGCGCTCGCCGCGCTGCCCCGGCTCGGCGCGGGCACCGAGGTGACGGACGCCGTCGCCGCCTACCGGGAGCGCTACGTGCTCAGGGGCCGCTGCCCCGCCGACGATCTGCTGGACATGCCGGGCGGGCCGGACCGTGGCCCGCACGGGAGGGAGACCCGCTCATGAACCACCCCACCGACCACACCGCCGCCGCCACCTCCGGCGAAGGGGCCGTGGACGCCGAGCGGCTGCGGGAGCGGGCGCTGACCACACTGATCACGGCCCGCGAGCGCACCACGCTGCTGACCAGCTGCGTGGAGGGCCCCGACCTGACCGCCCAGGTGTCGCCGCTGATGTCCCCGCTGGTGTGGGACCTCGCGCACATCGGCAACCAGGAGGAGCAGTGGCTGCTGCGCGCGGTCGCCGGGCAGGAGGCGATACGCCCGGAGATCGACAGCCTCTACGACGCCTTCGAGCATCCCCGCTCCGAGCGGCCGAGCCTGCCGCTGCTGTCGCCCGCCGAGGCCCGCCGGTACGCGGCGGACGTGCGCGGGCGGGCCCTGGACGTGCTGGAGCGCACCGCGTTCGACGGGACGCGGCTGACCGAGGCGGGCTTCGCCTTCGGGATGATCGCCCAGCACGAGCAGCAGCACGACGAGACCATGCTGATCACGCACCAGCTGCGCAGGGGCCCGCAGGCCCTGACCGCGCCCGACCCGGACCCGGTGCCGCTGTTCACCGGACCGGCGGAAGTCCTGGTGCCGGGCGGTCCGTTCACCATGGGCACGTCGACCGAGCCCTGGGCCCTGGACAACGAACGGCCCGCGCACCGGCGCGAGGTCGCGCCGTACTTCATCGACACCGTCCCGGTGACCAACGGCGCCTACCGGGCCTTCATCGAGGACGGCGGCTACGACGACCCGCGCTGGTGGACCCCCGAGGGCTGGGAGCACGTCCGCAAGCACTCCCTCACCGCTCCGCTGTTCTGGCGCCGGGACGGCGGGCAGTGGCTGCGGCGCCGCTTCGGGGTGACCGAGGCGGTGCCGGCCGACGAGCCGGTGCTGCACGTGTGCTGGTACGAGGCCGACGCGTACGCCCGCTGGGCCGGGCGCCGGCTGCCGACCGAGGCCGAGTGGGAGAAGGCCGCGCGGTACGACCCGGCCGGCGACCGGGTCATGCGCTATCCGTGGGGCGACGCCGACCCGGGCCCGGAGCACGCCAACCTCGGGCAGCGGCACCTGCGCCCGGCTCCCGCGGGCAGCTACCCGGCCGGTGAGTCGCCGCTCGGCGTGAGGCAGTTGATCGGCGACGTCTGGGAGTGGACGTCGAGCGACTTCGCCCCGTACCCGGGCTTCAGGGCGTTCCCGTACCGGGAGTACTCGGAGGTGTTCTTCGGCCCGGAGTACAAGGTGCTGCGCGGCGGTTCCTTCGCCGTGGACGCGGTGGCCTGCCGGGGGACGTTCCGCAACTGGGACTACCCGATCCGGCGGCAGATCTTCTCCGGGTTCCGCACGGCCCGGTCGGCGGAGGTCGCCTGATGTGCCGTCACCTGGCCTATGTGGGCCCCCCGGAGCCGCTCGGCGCGCTCGTCGTGGCGCCGCCGCACGGTCTGTACCGCCAGTCCTGGGCGCCGCGGCACCAGCGGTACGGCACGGTCAACGCCGACGGCTTCGGCGTCGGCTGGTACGCCGAGGGCGACCCGGTACCGGCCCGCTACCGGCGGGCGGGGCCGATCTGGGCGGACCAGTCCTTCGCCGACCTGGCCCGGGTGGTGCGCACCGGCGCGCTCCTGGGCGCCGTCAGGGACGCGACGCTGGCGGGCGCCGACGCCGAGGCGGCCGCCGCGCCGTTCGCCGCGGGGGCCTGGCTGTTCAGCCACAACGGCGCCGTGGCGGGCTGGCCCGACTCGCTCGCCCCGGTGGCCGCGACGCTGCCGCCCGGTGAGCTGCTGTCGCTGGAGGCGCGCAACGACTCGGCGCTCGTGTGGGCGCTGGTCCTGGCGCGGCTGCGCGCCGGGGACGACGAGGGCCGGGCGCTGGCCGAGACGGTGCTGGAGGTCGCCGGGGCGGCACCCGCCTCCCGGCTCAACCTGCTCCTGACCAACGGCTCCACCGTCACCGCCACCACCTGGGGCGACACCCTGTGGTACCTGTCCCGCCCGGGCGGCGGCACGGTCGTCGCCTCGGAGCCCTACGACGACGACCCGAGCTGGCAGGAGGTCCCCGACCGCTCCCTGCTCGTGGCGAGCGGCACGGACGTGCGGCTCACCCCGCTCAAGGTCCCGGGCGACACCGCCCCGGCAGACGCTTTCGCCTCTGTGAAGGAGTCCCGCACGTGAGCCAGTTCCGTCTGACCCGGACGCTGCCCGAGGACGCCACGGACGCCGCCCTGCGCGCCGACGTCCGGGCGGGCCTGACGAGCACGCCCAAGTGGCTGCCGCCGAAGTGGTTCTACGACGCGCGGGGCAGCGAGCTGTTCGAGGAGATCACCGCGCTGCCCGAGTACTACCCGACCCGGGCCGAGCGGGAGATCCTCGTCGACCGGGCCGGGGAGATCGCGGCGGCGACCGGCGCCCGCACCCTGGTCGAGCTGGGCTCCGGCTCCTCGGAGAAGACGCGCGTGCTGCTCGACGCGCTCACCGAGCGGACCGGCCTGCGCGGCTACGTGCCGGTCGACGTGAGCGAGAGCGCCCTCACCCTGGCCGGGCAGGCGCTGGTCGCCGAGCGTCCCGGCCTCCAGGTGCACGCGCTGATCGCCGACTTCACCGCCGGGCTGACGCTGCCCGACACACCGGGACCCCGCCTGGTGGCGTTCCTCGGCGGCACCGTCGGCAACCTGCTGCCCGAGGAACGCGCCGGGTTCCTGGCCTCCGTGCGCGCCCTTCTCTCGCCGGGCGACACGCTGTTGCTGGGCACGGACCTGGTCAAGGACGAGGGGGTGCTGGTCCGGGCGTACGACGACGCGGCCGGGGTGACGGCCGAGTTCAACAAGAACGTGCTGTCGGTGGTCAACCGGGAGCTGGAGGCGGACTTCGCGCCCGAGGCCTTCGAGCACGTGGCGCTCTGGAACGCCGAGCGGGAGTGGATCGAGATGCGGCTGCGCTCGCGCACCGCGCAGACCGTCAAGGTCCAGGCGCTCGACCTGGCGGTGGACTTCGCGGACGGGGAGGAGCTGCGCACCGAGGTGTCCGCGAAGTTCCGGCGGGAGGGCGTGCGGGCCGAGCTGGCGGCGGCCGGGCTCGACCTGGCCCACTGGTGGACGGACGGCGAGGGCCGTTTCGCCCTGTCGCTGAGCGTGGCGCGCTGAACGTGGCGCGCTGAGCGTGGCGCGCCGAGCGGGCCGCACCGAACGCACCGGGGCGGTCAGCGGGCGTTGGCGTCCAGCAGTCGTGTGACGCGGTCGGAGGCCTTGCGGGCCTCCGACTTCGCGTCCGCCCCGGTGAGCACCTTCGTCATGTACTGCTTGATCGGGTTGTCCGCCTCGACCGCGCCCCACCGGGGCGTGCCGGGGGTCGCCCGGCCCTGTGCGGCGCCGGCCGCCATGGCCTCGATGCCCTCCTCGCCGGAGACCTCCTCGGCGAGCGTGGTCTTGTTGGGGACGTAGTTCATGGTGCGGGCCAGGTCGGTGTTCCATTTCTCGCCGGCGAGCGCCTCGATCACGGCGAGCGCGCCCTCCTCCTGGTCGGTGTTCTTCGGGACGACGAGGTCGGAGCCGCCGGTGAAGACGGCGCCGGGCTTGTCGGCGCTCTTGCCGGGCACGGGGAAGAAGCCGATCCTGCCCTTGAGGCCGGGGTTCTCGCGCAGGATGGACTGGGCCTGGCCCGGCACCGCCACGATCTGCGCGACCCGTCCCTTCGCGAAGACCCCGGACTGCGGCGGGTGTTCCTCGTCGGCGTCGACCGGTCCGTCGCCCAGGGCCTGCAGTTCGCGGTAGAACTCCATCCCGCGCAGGGCCGCCCCGGAGTCCAGGTCGCCCGTCCAGGAGCCGCCCTCGCCGTCCTGGGTGGCCAGTTCACCGCCCTCGTCCCAGATGAAGCCGGAGAGCGTGTACCAGTCCTGGCCGGCCAGGTAGATGCCCTGGTCGCCGTCCTCGTCGAGCTTCTCGGTGGCGGTGAGCCACTCCTCGCGGGTTCGGGGCGGCTCGTTGATGCCGGCCTGTTCGAAGAGGTCCTTGCGGTAGATGACGACGCGGTTGGCGGCGTACCAGGGGATGCCGAACTGCTGGGACATCCACTGCCCCGGTTCGGCGAGACCCGGCAGCCAGTCGCGGATGCCCCAGTCGCGCATCGACTCCAGGGTCAGGTTCTGCAGCCGGCCGCCCTCCGCGTACTGCGGGACCTGGGTGTTGCCGACCTCGATGACGTCGGGCCCGTCCGTGCCGTCGGCCTTCAGCGCGGCCTGCACCTTGTCGCCGATGCCGGTCCACTCCTGGATGCGGATGTCCAGTTCGAGGTCGGGATGGTCGGCCTCGAAGCCCTCGGTGAACCGCTTCAGGAAGTCCTGCGAGGCACTGTCCTTCATCAGCCACACGGTGACGGTGTGCCGCCCGCTCCCGCCGTCCTGCGGGATCAGGCCGCAGCCGCTGAGCACGACGGCGGACACACAGACAAGGGCGGGGAGGCGACGTCTCACGAGGGGTCCTTCTGACTGACGAACAGAGGGCACGGGCAGGTGGGCCCTGCACACGCGAAGGGAGACCCGACGTGGGGGACGAGCCCGAGGCTCGAACGGGTGTCTGGGATTTTGGTATGGACCATTACAAAGGTCAAGGGGAGGCACCGAGAGGTACCGGACGGTTTCCACCCCCGGGCCGATGCCTCGCGCTCCGTCCCGACTTGGGGCACGGTGGAGTGACGCGGGGCACACCGCTGCCCCGGAAGGGAGCACCCGCATGTCGAACCACACCTACCGGGTCACCGAGGTCGTCGGCACCTCGCCCGACGGCGTCGACCAGGCCGTCCGCAACGCCGTCACGCGCGCCTCGCAGACCCTGCGCAAGCTGGACTGGTTCGAGGTGACGCAGGTGCGCGGCCAGATCGAGGACGGACAGGTCGCGCACTGGCAGGTCGGCCTCAAGCTCGGCTTCCGCCTGGAGGAGTCGGACTGACTTTCCCGGAGCGCGCTCGGCCGGTCACGTCCCTCAAGGTGCGGCTCAGGTGCGGCCCTCGCGCTCCTGTGCCACGCGCAGCTCGGCCGACCGGGCCGCCCAGCGCGCCCGGAGCACGGGGAAACCGGCCCGTTCGGCGTCGTCGCAGACCGCCTCGTCGTCGTCCACCAGGACCCGGACCTCGCGGGTCCGTGCGAGGCGGCGAAGGATCTCCAGCTTGGTGCGCCGGGCGGGCCTGCGATCGGCGTCGCCGCGCATGTGCACGGCCCCGTCCGGCAGGCCGTGCGCGGCCAGCCAGTCGAGCGTGTCGCGCCGGCAGCGCTCGGGCCGTCCGGTCAGGTAGACGATCTCGCACTCCTTCGCGCTCTCCCGCACCAGCGCCATGCCCTCCGCGAGCGGCGGATCGTGCGGCGCGGTGGCGAAGAAGGCGTCCCAGTCGCGCGGCCGGCGCTCCAGGAACCGCTGCCGGTGCGTGGTGTCGGCCAGGGTGTTGTCCAGGTCGAACACGGCCACCGGGGGCTTGCTGCTGTCACTCACCCGCCCACCCTAGAACCCGGCGCCGGGACCCCGCCGCCGGAAAGGGGCGCCCGGAACCCCGCGCGGCGTGCGGTTCCGGGAATCTGTGCGGCGTGGGGGCGTTGAACACCATGTGACCTCCGCACTCGCCACCACCCGCTTCTCCGTCCTCGACCGCTCCCGCATCCGGGCGGGCCGCACCGCCGGTCGGGCGCTGCGCGACACCGTGGAGCTGGCCCGGGAGGCGGAGCGGCTCGGCTACCACCGGTTCTGGGTGGCCGAGCACCACGGCGTGCCCGGGGTGGCCGGATCGGCGCCGACCGTGCTGGCGGCCGCCGTGGCCGGCGCCACGGACCGCATCCGCGTCGGCACCGGGGGCGTGATGCTGCCCAACCACCGGCCGCTGGTCGTCGCCGAGCAGTTCGGCGTGCTCGAGTCGCTCTTCCCCGGACGGATCGACATGGGTCTCGGCCGCTCGGTCGGCTTCACCGACGGCGTCCGCAGGGCGCTGGGCCGGGACAAGGACGACTCCGAGGACTTCGACGCTCAACTGGCCGAGCTGCTCGGCTGGTTCCGGGGCACCTCGCCCACGGGCGTGCACGCGCGCCCGGCGGAGGGGCTGACCGTACCGCCCTTCGTGCTGGCCATGGGCGAGGGCGCGGCCGTCGCCGCCCGGGCCGGTCTGCCGATGGTCGTCGGGGACCTGCGCGACCGGGACCGGATGCGCCGTGCCGTCGACCGCTACCGCGCCGGGTTCCGCCCCTCCGAGTGGAGCCGGGAGCCGTACGTCGTCGTCTCCGGGACCGTCGCGGTGGCCGCCACGCCCGAGGCGGCCCGGCGGCTCCTGGTCCCGGAGGCGTGGTCCATGGCCCACGCCCGCACGCACGGGTCCTTCCCACCGCTGCCGCCGGCCGAGAAGGTCGAGTCCCGGACGATGACCGTGAAGGAGCGCGACCTGTACGAGGCCGGTCTGGCCGGTCATGTCGCCGGCACCGAGGAGCAGGTCGCCGACGAGCTGGAGACCCTGGTGAAGGAGACGGGCGCACAGGAGGTCCTGGTCACCACCAGCACGTACGACCGCACGGCGCTGTTCGACTCCTACCGGCGGCTCGCCCGTGTCACCGGTACGGGACCGCTCGGCGCCCCGGCGTAGAATCGCGGGGTTTGTCCCCCCACCGTACGGAGCCCTCCGCGATGCACAGCCCCCACGACCCGTACGTCCGGGTGCGCGACGCCCGTGAGCACAATCTCCAGGGCGTGGACGTGGACGTCCCCCGGGACGTGGTGGCGGTGTTCACCGGGGTCTCGGGATCGGGGAAGTCGTCGCTGGCCTTCGGGACGGTCTACGCGGAGGCGCAGCGGCGCTACTTCGAGTCGGTCGCGCCCTACGCCCGCCGGCTGATCCACCAGGTCGGCGCCCCCAAGGTGGGCGAGATCACCGGGCTGCCGCCCGCCGTGTCGCTCCAGCAGCGGCGGGCGACCCCGACGTCCCGCTCCTCGGTGGGGACGGTCACCAACCTCTCCAACTCCCTGCGGATGCTCTTCTCCCGCGCCGGCCACTACCCGCCGGGTGCGGAGCGGCTGGACTCGGACGCCTTCTCGCCGAACACCGCGGCCGGGGCCTGCCCCGAGTGCCACGGGCTGGGCCGGGTGCACCGCACCACCGAGGAACTGCTGGTCCCCGATCCCTCGCTGTCCGTCCGGGACGGTGCGATCGCCGCGTGGCCGGGCGCCTGGCAGGGCAAGAACCTGCGGGACGTCCTCGACGCGCTCGGGTACGACGTGGACCGGCCCTGGCGCGAGCTGCCCGCCGAAGCGCGGGAGTGGATCCTGTTCACCGACGACCAGCCGGTGGTCACCGTGCACCCGGTGCGGGACGCGGGCCGCATCCAGCGGCCGTACCAGGGCACGTACATGAGTGCCCGGCGCTATGTGATGAAGACGTTCGCGGACTCGAAGAGCGCCACGCTGCGGGCGAAGGCGGAGCGGTTCCTCACCAGCGCGCCCTGCCCGGTGTGCGGGGGCGGCAGGCTGCGGGCCGAGGCGCTCGCCGTGACCGTCGGCGGCCGGACCGTCGCCGAGCTGGCCGCGCTGCCGCTCACCGAGCTGGCCGGACTGCTGCCGACCGAGGGCGAGACGGCCAAGGTGCTGACCGGGGACCTGGTCTCCCGGATCGCGCCCGTCGTCGAGCTGGGGCTCGGCTATCTGAGCCTGGACCGGCCCACCCCCACCCTGTCGGCGGGCGAGTTGCAGCGGCTGCGCCTGGCGACCCAGCTGCGCTCCGGGCTGTTCGGGGTCGTGTACGTCCTCGACGAGCCCTCGGCGGGTCTGCACCCGGCGGACACGGAGGCGCTCCTGGCGGTGCTGGAGCGGCTGAAGGCGGCCGGCAACTCGGTGTTCGTGGTGGAGCACGACCTGGGCGTGATGCGCGGCGCCGACTGGATCGTGGACGTCGGTCCGCGGGCCGGGGAGCACGGCGGGCGGGTGCTGTACAGCGGTCCGGTCGACGCTCTGGCCGACATCGCCGAGTCCGCCACCGCCGCTCACCTCTTCCACCGCTCCCCCGCGCCCGTCCGCGAGGTGCGCGAGCCGCGCGGCACGGTGACGGTCGGTCCGGTGACCCGGCACAACCTGCGCGGGGTGACCGCGCGCTTCCCGCTCGGGGTGCTCACCGCGGTGACCGGCGTGTCCGGCTCCGGGAAGTCGACCCTGGTCGGCGAGATCACCGAGGACCTGGCGGGCGTGGACCGGCTGGTCTCGGTGGACCAGCGGCCGATCGGCCGCACCCCGCGCTCCAACCTGGCCACGTACACGGGTCTGTTCGACGTCGTGCGCAAGGTCTTCGCCGCCACCGGCCAGGCACGGGAGCGCGGTTACGGCGTCGGCCGGTTCTCCTTCAACGTGCCGGGAGGCCGCTGCGAGACCTGCCAGGGCGAGGGTTTCGTCAGCGTCGAGCTGCTGTTCCTGCCGAGCACCTACGCCCCGTGCCCGGACTGCGGCGGGGCGCGCTACAACCCCGAGACGCTCGAAGTCGCCCACCGGGGGCGGAACATCGCCGAGGTGCTGGACCTGACGGTGGAGGGGGCGGCGGAGTTCTTCGCGGACACACCGGCGGCGGCCCGCAGTCTGGCCGCCCTGCTGGACGTCGGGCTGGGCTATCTGCGGCTCGGCCAGCCCGCGACCGAACTGTCCGGCGGGGAGGCGCAGCGCATCAAGCTGGCGAGCGAGTTGCAGCGGGGGCGCCGCGGCCACACCCTGTACCTGCTCGACGAGCCGACGACCGGTCTGCACCCGGCCGATGTCGAGGTGCTGATGCGGCAGTTGCACGGACTGGTCGACGCCGGGCACACGGTGGTCGTGGTCGAGCACGACATGAGTGTGGTCGCGGGCGCCGACCATGTGATCGACCTGGGGCCCGGCGGCGGCGACGCGGGCGGCCGGATCGTGGCGGCCGGGGCGCCCGCCGAGGTGGCGGGCACCGAGGGAAGCGCCACCGCGCCCTATCTGGCCCGGGCCCTGGACGGCGGGAAGCGCCGGTGAAGTCGGTTCACCGGCGCACGGTCCCGCGCTGAGGCCGGGGACGCCTCACTCGCGGCCCCGCCGCTTGCCGCCCCGGCCGGTCTCGTCCTCCGTGAAGGACTCGGTCTCGGCCTCGATGCGCTCCTTGCGGACCTGGCCGCGCACCGTCTCGTTCTCCGTGAGCTCCTCCGTGGTCATCCGGACGCGCTCCACCGGCACCGTCTCCGTCGTCACGACGGGGCGTTCCGCGTGCAGCGTGACCTCGTGCTCGGCCTCGCTGATCTCCGGCCCGGCCAGGGCCTCGTCACGGTTGGCGTCCGTGATGGGCTCCCGCACCACGCGCACTTCCTCGTGGGTGACCGGAACGGTCTGCTGGACCTCTTCCGTGACCACGTACTTGCGCAGCCTGGCCCGGCCCGACTCGTGCCGTTCGACGCCGACGTGCAGCTGCTCCTCGGAGCGGGTCATGGCCTCGTCGCCGCGCATGCCCTCGCGCTGCATGGCGTCCTTGCGGCCGGTCATCCCGCCGGTACCGGCCGCATGGCGCATGTCCTTCCCGCCCCGCTCGCCGGTCTCGCCGGTCCGGCCGGCCATGCCCGCCGCACCCGCCGCACCCGCCGCTCCGGCGGCTCCGGCGGCGCCCGCCGGGCCCGGTCCCGCGGCGAAGCGTCCGTCGTCGGTGCGCTCGGCCTCGGACAGCACGCTGTCCCAGTTGATGCCGTAGTAGTCGTAGAGCCGGTGCTCCTCGGTCTCCGACAGATGGCCGCCCGCGTCGACGTCGACCGAGGGCGCGCCCTTGACCTGGTCCTTGCCGTAGGGAACCTCGAGGTGGTCCTGCACCAGCGCGGCGTCGCGGATGGGCACGAAGGATTCGGCGGAGCCGAACATACCCGTCTTGACGCTCACCCACTCGGGGCGCCCGGTCATGTCGTCGAAGAAGACATGCTTCGCGTCGCCGATCTTGTTGCCGTCCCCGTCGTAGACCGGTTGGTCCAGGACGTTGGCGATCTCTTCACGGGTGATCATCTGCCATCACCCTCCTTTCGAGTGCCTGCCTTCCGGTTGTCCGCAACAGGCGCCGAGGAAACGGCACAAACCTCACAAAACACACATACTTTTCGAAGGTGCTTTCCCCTGGTCACCGTGGACCTCGTTCTCGACGGCCCGGGCCAGGGAACGGCGGTCGCGGTGGCGGCCGGGCCGGACGGCCGGTCTCACCTCCACCTCGGCCATCAGGCCACGTGCCGACACCACCCGCCACAGGGAGGCGAGCAGCGGGTCCGCGCCGACGAACGCGGGCGTCGTACTCACCGCCGGCCCGCCGGACCGGTAACGGATCCGGACCGGCTGGACCGGTACCCCGGCGTCCAGCGCGGCCTGGAACACCGCCCGGCGGAAGGGCCCGTGGGTCCGTCCGCACCACGTGCTGCCCTCGGGGAAGGCGGCCACCGCGGCGCCGGCGCGCAGGGCCCGAGCGATCGCGTCGACCGTGCCCGGCAGGGCCCGCGGGCGGTCCCGTTCGATGAACAGCACCCCGGCGCGCGCCGTCGGCCCGCCCGCCACCGGCCAGCGCCGGATCTCGCTCTTGGCCAGCATCCGCGCGGGGCGTACGGCGGCCAGCAGCGGGATGTCGAGCCAGGAGACGTGGTTGGCGACGAGGAGCAGCCCGCCGCCGGGGACGGCGGCCCCCGTGACGCGCACCCGGACCCCCGCGGCCCGCACGACCCACCGGCACCAGCGCCGCACCAGGGACGCGGGCAGCCCGCGCCGCAGACCGGACGGCGCCAGCACCACGGCGACGCCGGCGAGAAGCAGCGCGGCGACCGCGATGAGCCGCAGCACGGCGCGCGGTACGGCCGCCGCGGCCCGGGGGGACGGTTCCAGGCACGCGGCGGGGGTGCAGGGCGCGACGGGCAGCCAGCCGCCCATCAGGCCGGGGCCAGCGAGAGGAAGTGCCGCAGGTAGCGCGGGTCGACCCGGTTCATCGGCAGCAGCACGTACAGGTCCGCGACGCCGAAGTCCACGTCGTGCGCGGGTTCCCCGCACACCCAGGCGCCGAGCCGGAGGTAGCCGCGCAGCAGCGCCGGCAGCTCGGTGCGGGCGGCGGGCGCCGCGGGGCGCGGGACCCAGGGCAGCAACGGCCGTACCCGGTACTCCTCGGGCGCCAGGTGCTTGGTCCGTACCCGGTCCCAGGCTCCGGCGGCGAGGGCCCCGCCGTCGGCGAGCGGGAGGGAGCAGCACCCCGCCAGCCATGCGTGGCCGCGGTCGGTCATGTAGCGGGCTATGCCGGCCCAGACCAGTCCGATGACGGCGCCGTCGCGGTGGTCGGGGTGCACACAGGACCGGCCGACCTCGACCAGCGAGGGCCGGATCGCGGTCAGCGCGGAGAGGTCGAACTCGCTCTCCGCGTACAGCCGTCCGGCGACCGCCGCGCGTTCCGGCGGCAGCAGCCGGTAGGTCCCGACGACCTGCCCGGTCGTCTCCTCGCGCACGAGCAGGTGGTCGCAGTACGCGTCGAAGGGGTCGACGTCGTACCCGGGGTGCGGGCTCGCCAGCAGCGCGCCCATCTCCCCGGCGAACACGTCGTGCCGCAGCCGCTGCGCGGCCCGCACGTCGTCCTCGTCGCGGGCCAGCGCGACGGTGTAGCGGCGGGGCGCGGCGGGCTTCGGGGGACGGTCAGCGGTCAGTACGCCGGTCATGGGTGCTCTCCTGGTCGTGAGAACGGTGGTCGTGGGGACGGCTCCGCCACAGTTCTTCCGACGCCGGCTGTACTGCGCGTGACGACCGCCGGGAGCGCGGATGTGCGCTTCCTGAATGCCGGGCTCCCGGACGGGCGTCCCGGCCGAGCGAAACGGGGCCGGGAGGAGCACCTCTCCCGGCCCCGTCCGTCCGCACCTGTCGGCGAACGTCGTGGGGGCTACTTCTTGGCCACCTTGCGCGTGGCCCGCAGCCATTCCCTGTTCATGCTGGTGATCGAGACCAGCGGGATGCCCTTGGGGCAGGCCGTGGCGCACTCGCCGGTGAGCGTGCAGCCGCCGAACCCCTCGGCGTCCATCTGCTCCACCATGTCCAGCACCCGCGTCTCGCGCTCGGGCGCGCCCTGCGGCAGGACGTTCAGGTGGTTCACCTTCGCGGAGGTGAACAGCATCGCCGCCCCGTTCGGGCAGGCCGCCACGCAGGCGCCGCAGCCGATGCACTCCGCGTGCTCGAAGGCGAGGTCGGCGTCCGGCTTCGGCACCGGTGTCGCGTGCGCCTCGGGCGCGGCGCCGGTGGGCGCGGTGATGTAGCCGCCGGCCTGGATGATCCGGTCGAAGGCCGAGCGGTCGACGACCAGGTCCTTCACGACCGGGAAGGCGGCGGCCCGCCACGGCTCGACGTCGATGGTGTCGCCGTCCTTGAAGGACCGCATGTGCAGCTGGCAGGTGGTGGTGCGCTCGGGGCCGTGGGCGTCGCCGTTGATGACCAGTGAGCAGGCGCCGCAGATGCCCTCGCGGCAGTCGTGGTCGAAGGCGACCGGATCCTCGCCCCGGAGGATGAGCTCCTCGTTGAGGGTGTCGAGCATCTCCAGGAAGGACATGTCGCTGGAGATTTTGTCCACCTCGTACGTGGACATGGCGCCGTCGGCGTCGGCGTTCTTCTGCCGCCAGACGCGCAGGGTGAGCTTCATGCGTAGCTCCGCTGGGTGGGGTGGACGTACTCGAAGACCAGGTCTTCCCTGTGCAGGGTGGGGGCCTCGCCGGTGCCGGTGAACTCCCAGGCGGCGGCGTAGCCGAACTCGTCGTCCTTGCGGGCCGCCTCGCCGTCCGGGGTCTGGGACTCCTCGCGGAAGTGGCCGCCGCAGGACTCTTCGCGGTGCAGTGCGTCGAGGCACATCAGCTCGGCGAGCTCCAGGTAGTCGACGATGCGGTTGGCCTTCTCCAGCGACTGGTTGAACTCCTCGCCGGTGCCGGGGACCTTGACGCGCCGCCAGAACTCCTCGCGGATCTGCGGGATGCGCTCCAGGGCCTTGCGCAGGCCGGAGTCGGTGCGGGCCATGCCGCAGAACTCCCACATCAGCTCGCCCAGTTCGCGGTGGAAGGAGTCCGGTGTGCGGTCGCCGTCGACGGACAGCAGCAGGTTCAGCCGGTCCTCGGTCTCGGCCAGCACCTCCTGCACCACCGGGTGGTCCTCGCCCACGTCGTCCTGGTGGGGGGTGCGGGCGAGGTAGTCGTTGATGGTGGCCGGCAGCACGAAGTAGCCGTCGGCCAGGCCCTGCATCAGCGCGGAGGCGCCGAGCCGATTGGCGCCGTGGTCGGAGAAGTTGGCCTCACCGATGGCGAACAGGCCGGGGACGCTGGTCTGGAGGTCGTAGTCGACCCACAGGCCGCCCATCGTGTAGTGCACGGCGGGGTAGATCCGCATCGGCACCTCGTACGGGTCCTCGTCGGTGATCCGCTGGTACATGTCGAAGAGGTTGCCGTACTTGGCCTCGACCGCCTTGCGTCCCATACGCTTGATCGCGTCGGCGAAGTCCAGGTAGACGCCCTGCCCGCCGGGGCCCACTCCCCTGCCCTCGTCGCAGACGTTCTTCGCGGCGCGGGAGGCGATGTCGCGGGGCACCAGGTTGCCGAAGGACGGGTAGATGCGCTCCAGGTAGTAGTCCCGCTCGTCCTCGGGGATCCTGTTCGGCGGCCGGTCGTCGCCCTTGGCCTTCGGCACCCAGATCCGGCCGTCGTTGCGCAGCGACTCGCTCATCAGCGTGAGCTTGGACTGGTGGTCGCCGGTACGCGGGATGCAGGTCGGGTGGATCTGCGTGAAGCAGGGGTTGGCGAAGTAGGCACCGCGCCGGTGCGCCCGCCAGATCGCGGTGGCGTTGGAGTTCATGGCGTTGGTCGACAGGTAGAAGACGTTGCCGTAGCCACCGCTGGCCAGGACGACGGCGTCCGCGAAGTAGGTGTCGATCTTCCCGGTGATCAGGTCCCGGGCGACGATGCCGCGGGCCCGGCCGTCCACCACGATCAGGTCGAGCATCTCGGTGCGCGCGTGCATCTCGATGGTGCCGGCCGCGATCTGCCGGCTGAGCGCCTGGTAGGCACCGAGCAGCAGCTGCTGGCCCGTCTGGCCGCGGGCGTAGAACGTACGGGAGACCTGCACGCCGCCGAAGGAGCGGGTGTCGAGCAGTCCGCCGTACTCGCGGGCGAAGGGCACGCCCTGCGCCACGCACTGGTCGATGATCTCGACCGAGATCTGCGCCAGCCGGTGCACGTTGGACTCGCGGGAGCGGAAGTCGCCGCCCTTGACGGTGTCGTAGAACAGGCGGTGGATCGAGTCGCCGTCGTTGCGGTAGTTCTTCGCCGCGTTGATGCCGCCCTGGGCGGCGATGGAGTGGGCGCGGCGCGGGGAGTCCTGGTAGCAGAACTGCACGACGTGGTAGCCCTGTTCGGCCAGCGTCGCGCCCGCCGAGCCGCCCGCGAGGCCGGTACCGACGACGATGACGGTCTTGCCGCGCCGGTTGGCGGGGTTGACCAGCTTCGCCTCGAAGCGGCGGGTGTCCCAGCGCTCGTTGACGGGCCCGGCCGGGGCCTTGGTGTCGGCGACCGGCTCGCCGGTCGTGTAGTCGGCGTAGGTTGTCATGTCAGCTCACCACTCCGGTCATGACGCCCACGGGTACGGCGACGAAGCCGATCGTGAGCAGCAGCGCGAGGACGTTCGCGGTCGTCTTGAGGGCCCGGTCGCGGGTGCGGCTGCCGGCGCCGAGGGTCTGGGCGGCGCTCCAGAAGCCGTGCCGGATGTGCAGGCCGAGGGCGAGCATCGCGACGATGTAGATGACGTTGCCGTACCAGGTGGAGAAGGTGTCCACGACGTTCTGGTAGGGCTTGCCCGTCTCGAAGCCGCCGGAGTGCACGGTGCCGGTGGTCAGATCGAGGAGGTGCCAGACGATGAACAGGCCGAGGATGATCCCGCCCCAGCGCATGGTGCGCGTCGCGTAGCTGGAACGGGGCCTGCTGTGCACGTACTTGCTGGGCCGCGCCTTGATGTCGCGGCGGCTGAGCTGGTACGCGGACACCGCGTGGGCGACGACGGCGATCACCAGCACGACGCGGATCAGCCAGAGCGTCCACTCGTAGTGCATGAACGGCTCGCCGACCGTGCGCAGCCAGTGGGCGTAGTGGTTGAACTCCTCGGCCCCGAAGTAGATCTTCAGATTCCCGATCATGTGGGCGACCAGGTAGAGCAGCATGACGAGACCGCTGACCGCCATCACTGTCTTCTTGCCGACGGTCGAGTCCCACACGGTGCGCGCCATGGACGGCCGTCGGTCCGTCCGCGTTGCCAGAGCCATGTCACAGGACGTTACGGGGGAGGCACCTCATCGGTCCAAGACATGGAACGCCTGGTTTTCATAGGCATGCCCTATCGGGGACGTATGCTCGCGCCATGCAGTTGCAGCAGCTCCAGTACTTCGTGGCGGTCGCCGAGACCCGGCACTTCACCCGGGCCGCCGAGGTGGTCCACGTGGCGCAGCCCTCGCTGTCGCAGCAGATCAAGGCGCTGGAGCGGGAGCTGGGCGCCGACCTGTTCCTGCGGGCCCGGGGGAACATCACGCTCACCGACGCCGGGGAGGCGCTGCTGCCGCTGGCCCGGCGCATCCTGGCGGACGCGGACACCGCGCGGCACGAGGTGCAGGAGCTGGCGCAGCTGCGCCGGGGGCGGGTCAGGCTGGGCGCCACCCCCAGCCTGTGCACCGGCCTGCTCCCGGACGTGCTGCGCGCCTTCCACGACCGCTATCCCGGCATCCAGCTGCTGATCGAGGAGGGCGGCTCGCACGACCTGGTGCGGGAGCTGGCGCGCGGCGCGCTCGACCTCGCCCTGGTGGTGCTGCCGCTGCCCACCGCCTCACCGGCGCTGACCACGGTGGAGCTGCTGCGGGAGGACCTGGTGGTGGTGTCGTCCCCGGAGTCGCCCCGGCCGGGTGGCGGGCGCCGCGCCGTGCGCATCACCGACCTGGAGGGCGAACGCCTGGTGATGTTCCGGCACGGCTACGACCTGCGGGAGCTGACCGTGGCCGCGTGCCGCTCGGCCGGGTTCGAGCCGGACTTCGCCGTCGAGGGCGGCGAGATGGACGCGGTGCTGGGCTTCGTGCGGGCCGGGCTGGGCATGGCGGTCGTCCCGCGGATGGTGGCCGCCCGCTCGGGCCGCGGCCTGCGGGTGACCCCGCTGGCCCGGCCGGGCCTGCACCGGACCATCGCCCTCGCCCACCGCAGCGACGTGGCTCCACCGCGGGCGGCACGGGAGCTGCAGCGGATGCTGCTGGAGCGTTAAGGGCCCCGCGCTCCGGGTGCCGCGCACCGCCGTCCCGCCGGGTCACTCGCGCGGCGACGCCACGGGGGGCACGCCTGGTCACGGCGGTCGCCGGGTGGGCCACGGACGCACCCCCGGCCCGGTGGGACCGGCCCCCGGTCCGGCGAAGCCGCCCCCCGGTCCGGTGAGACCACCCCCGACCCCGCCCGGCCGCGCCCGACCCGGCGCGACCACGCCCGGCCCCGCGAGGCGGCAACCGCGGCCCCGCTCCTCGCGTCCTCGCGACAGGCACGCGCCGACCCGCCCCGGCCCCCGGACCCCGGACCCCGGACCCCGGACCTCCGACCCGACCACCCGCCGGACCGCGCCCGGCCCCGCACGGCCGCACCCGAGCCTGCGAGACCGCCCCTCCGGTCGGCGTGGTGGTCGGAGAGCGCGTTCGACACGCTCATCGGCTCGGAGCCGGAGCCGCTGACGTACCGCTTCCGGGTCACCCACCCGCCCCGGCCCGCAGACCCCGGACCTCCGGGCCGGCCACCCGCCGGACCGCACCCGGCGGCCCCGCATGGCCATGGCCATGGCCATGGCCATGGCGGCTCTTGTCCCGACAGGCGCGCGCCGACACGCCCCCGCCCCGCAGACCCCGCCGCTCTCAGGCGAGCGCGGCCGGGCGCAGTACCTCCTCGCACCAGCGGCGGAAACCCGTGGGGGCGGTGTCCGGGGTGCTGGGCTCGGCGGCGCCGTAGAAGCCCTGGGTGTCCATCGCGGCGGCCATGTCGGCCAGGCCCCGGGCGCCCGCCTCGCTCGCCCCGAACCGCAGGGCGGACGCCCTGTACTCCTCCGGGGTGGTCTCCCGTACCCGTACCGGACGGCCCAGCACCTCGGACAGGGTCTCCGCCATGCCCGCGGGGGTCAGCGCGTCGGGTCCGACGAGCGGGACGTCGGCGCGGCCGGTCCAGGAGTCGTCGAGGAGCAGGCGGGCGGCCGTGGCCGCGATGTCGGCGGTGGCGCAGGTCCGCAGGACCCGGTCGGCGGCGCAGGCCATGCGGAACTCGCCCGTGGAGCGCAGGGCCGCCGCCTGCCCGAGCAGGTTCTCCATCAGGAAGGGCGGGCACAGGGCGCGGTAGTGCACGCCGGTGGCCGCGATCCGGTCGTCCATGGCGAGGGAGGCGGAGATCGGTCCCGCGTCCTTGGCCACGCCGCGTCCGAGGCTGGACACCGCGACGACCCGTGCGACGCCCTGCCGCGCGATCACCTCGCACAGCGGCAGCGTGAAGTCGCGGAAGTGGCCCTCGACGCTGTCGGCGCCGGGCGCGGGCGGCACCAGCCAGAACACCTGGTCGGCACCCTCGCAGGCCGCGCCCAGGACCTCGGGGTCGGCGTGCGAGCCCTGGAAGACCTCGGCCCGCTCCCGGGCCCGGGCGGTGAGCCGGCCGGGGTCGCGCGCGACGACGCGCAGGGCGGTCCCGTCGTCCCGGGCGCCGAGGGCGTCCAGGACGTTGTCGAGGACCTGCCGGCCGATTCCGCCGGTCGGGGTGGTGATGACGATCACGAGCACAACTCCGGTTCAGGGAAGGGGAGAAGAGAGGGACCGCGCCGGGGCGGGAAGCCCGTTCCGTTCGCATCCCGGCGCTCTTCCATCCTGTGCGCGGGACCGGGGGAACTGAAGGATCGATCGGATCCCGCTTGTTACCCTGAAGGCAATACCGGTCGGCGTCGGAGGGAGGCGAGGCATGGAGTCGCGTGCGCTGCGCTACTTCGTGGCGGTCGCCGAGGAACTCAACTTCGCGCGCGCCGCCGAGCGGCTGGGCATCTCCCCGCCGCCCCTGTCCCGGGCGATCCGCCGCCTGGAGACCGCATTGGGCGTCACCCTGTTCGAGCGGACCACCCACCGTGTCACCCTGACCCCGGCCGGGGACGTCCTGCTCGCCGAGGCGCGCGTCGCGCTGGACGCCCTGGAGGCCGCCGGGCGGCGGGCCAGACGGGCCGCCGAGGGGCCGAAGCTGGTGCTGGCCGTGAAGGCCGACGGGGACGCCGGGCTGCTGGAGCCGATCCTCGCGCGCTACGCCTCCGAGCCCGGGTCCGTGCCGGTCGCCGTCCGCCTGTGCGGATGGCAGGAGCAGCCACGACTGCTGCGCACCGGCGAGGCGGACGTCGCCCTCGTCCACGCGCCGTTCGACGGGACCGGCCTCGACACCGAGACGCTCGCCGCCGAACCGCGTGTCGCCGCCCTGGCCGCGGACCACCCGCTCGCCGCCCGCGAGCGGCTGGAGCTGGCCGACCTCGGCCTCGACACCGGCAGCGTGGAGCGGCATGTCGACGAGGCCCGGCGCGGCCACGACGACCTGGCCCAGGTGCTCGCGGCCGTCTCCCTCGGAAAGGTCGTCACCCTGCTGCCCGCCTCGGTGACCGCCCGCTATCCGCGCCCGGGCGTCGCCTATCGTCCCGTCGTCGACGCGCCGCCGGTCGTCCTCTCCCTCGCCTGGCCGGGGCAGTCCCGCTCGACGGCGACCGCGGCCCTGGTCCGAGCGGCGACCGCCGTCGCCGAAGCCGCCCACCACGCCACCTGAGCGTCGCGGCGGCACCGCTCAGCCCCGGCGCCGCTCAGCCCGTGGCGTCCACCAGGGCCAGTTCGTGCAGCCGCTCCGGCGGGCCCGGGCGGGCGTAGTACCAGCCCTGGGCCGTGTCGCAGCCCAGTATGCGCAGCTGCTCGGCCTGGGCGCCGGTCTCCACGCCCTCCACGGTGACCGCGAGGTCCAGGCTGTGGGCCAGGGCGACGATCCCCTCGACGATCTTCAGGTCGACGGGGTCGGCCGGGAACTGCTGCATGCTCTGGGTGAACGAGCGGTCCAGCTTGAGGACGCTCACCGGCAGCCGGCGCAGGTTGGCCAGGTTGGAGTAGCCGGTGCCGAAGTCGTCCAGGGCGATGTCCACGCCCATCTCGGCCAGCCGGCGCAGCGGTTTCAGCAGGTCGTCGTCCGCGCCGATCAGCGCCGACTCGGTCACCTCCAGGCACAGCGCGTCGGGCGCGACGCCGGTCCGCTCCAGGATCTCCACGGTGTCCTGGACCAGTCCGGGGTGGGTGAGCTGGCAGGGCGAGAGGTTGACGTTGATGCGGAGCGGGCCCGCGGCGCCGCCCTCTCCGTAGCGCTCGCGCCACAGGCGGGCCTGGAGCACGGACTGTTCCAGGACCCAGCGGCCCAGCGGCACGATCAGCCCCGTGTGCTCGGCGAGCGGGATGAACCGGTCGGGTCCGAGCACCCCGTGCTGCGGGTGCAGCCAGCGCACCAGCGCCTCGGCGCCGCGCACACTCCCGTCGCCGAGGTGGACCAGCGGCTGGTACTCGATGAAGAACTCGCCCCGCTCCAGGGCGGCGGGCAGCGCGGTGGTCAGCCCGTGCCGGGTGATGACGCGGGCGTCGGCCTCCGGGTCGGCCAGCTCGAAGCGGTTGCCGCCCGCCGACTTGGCCCGGTACATGGTGATGTCGGCGCTGCGCAGGACCTCGGCCGGGCTGCGTTCGCCGGCCGGGCCCTCGACGATGCCGATGCTGCCCCGCACGGTCAGTTCGCGGCCGTCGACGCTGACCGGGGAGAGCAGCGCGTTCATGATGCGCCCGGCCAGCTCGTCGACCTCGTGCCGGGTGTCGGGCCCCGTGGTCAGCGCCACGAACTCGTCGCCGCCGAGCCGGGCGACCATCTCGCCGGGCGCGGTGGCGCAGGCCTGGAGCCGGTCGGCGACCTCCACGAGCAGCCGGTCGCCGGCCGCGTGGCCGAGGCTGTCGTTGACGGCCTTGAAGCCGTCGAGGTCGAGGTAGCACAGGCCGAAGCGCTGTCCCGGGCCCGCGTTCAGGGCCTTCTCCAGGCGTTCGAAGAAGAAGCTGCGGTTGGGCAGGCCGGTGAGCGCGTCGTGCGTGGCCTCGTAGCGCAGCCGCAGGTTGAGCAGCCGCCGTTCGGTGGTGTCCTCCATCAGCGCGAGCTGGTACTGCGGGGTGCCGTCGGCGTCGCGCAGCAGGGAGACGGTGAGGTTGGTCCACAGGACCGTCCCGTCGGGCCGGTAGAAGGCCTTCTCCACGTGGTAGTGCTCGCGCTCGCCGCGCACCAGTTCCTGGTAGAGCCGCCAGACCTGCGGCGCGTCGTCGGGGTGGGTCCACTCCATGGCGCGGCGGCCGCCGAGCGCGGGGTCGGCGATGCCGAACATGCGCATCAACGCCTGGTTGACCTGGAGGATGTTGCCGTCCAGGTCGGCGATGCCGATGCCTATGGCGGCGCCCTCGAAGACCGCGCGGAAGCGGGCCTCGCTGGCGTGCAGGGCCTCGGCCACCACGCCCTGCGCCTTGAGGGCGGCCTGCGCGATGGCCTCCTGCTCGGCGAGGGTCCGGGCCCGCAGCGCCCCGGCGAACCCGGCCGCCATCGCGTGCTGGAGCCGTGCCGAACGGGCCCGCAGGTCCTCCGGGTCGCCGCCCTCGCCGCAGTAGAGCACCAGGTAGGCGTCGACGCAGTCCAGGGTTTGGGAGAGCGCCTCCGGGTCGGTGCAGTGCGCGTCGACGAGCGCGGCGCCGACCGCCCTGGCCTCCTCGGCGTCGAAGCTCCGGGCCCGCAGCACCTTGCTCAACCGGCGTGCCAGCGGAAGCAGTTCGGCCTCGAACTCGGTCCGGGTGGACGACGTCGACGTCACCGGGAACACCGCCCGGCTCCAGATCGTCGCGAACCGGCGCAGTCTGTCCTGCGGCCCGTCCGGCTCCCCGCTCACGCTGTACGCCCCACGCCGGCGAACCCGGAGAACGCGTACGGGTCCTCTTCCTCCGGCTCCCCCTCCGGCCTCCAGCGCGGCATCGGAACCAGTCCGGGTTCCACCATGTCGTACCCCTCGAAGAACCGCGCGATGTCCTCGCGCGAACGCATGATCAGCGGATTGCGGATGTCCTTGTACACGTCCACCGCGCCCCCGGCCCGCTCGGCGGGCAGCGGGATTCCCTCGTAGGAGGCGTGCGTGAGGACCAGCAGGCTGCCGGGCGCGAGCGCGTCGCTCAACTCGGCCACCGCGGCGTACGGGTCGTCCTCGTCTTCCACGAAGTGCAGTATGGCAACCAGCAGCAGGGCTACCGGTCGATTCAGGTCGATCAGCCGCTCCACCTGGGGACTGGCAAGGATCTCCCGCGGCTTGAGCAGGTCGCCGGCCACGACGTCCGCGTCGTCGTGACCCGCCAGGACGGCCTCGCTGTGCGCGACCGCGACCGGGTCGTGGTCGACGTACACCACGCGGGCACCGGGGCGGCTGCGTCCGGCCACCTCGTGGACGTTGCCGAAGGTGGGGATGCCGGAGCCGATGTCCAGGAACTGGTCGATGCCCTGGTCGGCCGCGAAGCGCACGGCCCGGCGCATGAACGCCCGGTTCGCCTGCATGATCTTGGGGAGGCCCGGCATGAACTCCATCGCCCTGCGGGCCGCCTCCCGGTCGACCTCGAAGTTGTGCGAACCGCCCAGGTAGAAGTCGTAGATCCGGGACACGCTGGGCACCGAGATGTCGATGCTGCGAGGGGCCCAGGCGGGACGCTCCATCTAGCTCTCCAAGGCATAGGCGATCCGGTGTTCGAGCTGAGGCTACTGATCGCCCGCCAAAGGGGCGAGCCCAAACGGAAATTGACCGTCCGTTCCCGGTCACTGCCTGCGGCACGTGCCGTGGGCGAAGGCGTGCCAAAGCATACGAACAGGGCCGTCCCCTCCGTCTGGGTACGGAGGGGACGGCCCGCGGTCGCGCGCCGAAGGAGGGCGGGCGGGAGGTCGCTACTTCTTCGGTGCGCCGACCGGCTTTCCGTCGGGCTTGACGGCGTACCAGGTACCGCCCACGCCCTGACCGTTGGTGTCCCCGGCCTTCTTGTCGCCGGCGAAGGTGTAGAGGGGCCAGCAGTCGATCGTCTGCTGGGCCGCGCCGTCGGGCCGGGTGAAGCTCATCAGCCCCTTCTTCTCCACGCCCTCGGTGTCGTCGGCCTCGACGGGTGCCACGACCGGCCACTTCTCCAGGCACGCGCCGGTGCAGGCCGACACCGGCTTCGGCCAGGCCTCGTCCTTCAGGAAGCGGTAGACGGTCATGCCGTTCTTGTCGACGACGATCTCGCCGAGCTTCGGGTCCTCGCGGGTGGACAGCCCGGCGGCCGGTTCGGCCTTGGCCTTCTTGCCGTCCGCGGCCAGCGCGTACCACTTCTTGCCGACGCCCTGGCCCTTGACGTCTCCGGCGGCGGTGTCCTTGGCGTAGCGGTACGCGGGCCAGCCGCCGATCGTCAGCTGCTTGGTGCCGTCGGGCCGGGTGACCTCGCCGAGCAGGTCCTCGTCGATGCCCTCGCCGGCGAGGGCATCGTTCGCGGCCACGGGCGGCCACAGGGTGGCGCAGTCGTTCTCGCAGGTCGTCTTGGGCGGCTGGGCGGTGTCGGCGTCGAAGCGGTAGAGGGTGCGGCCCGCTCCGTCGGTCACCAGCTCGCCGATCTCGGCGTTCGCCGAGACGGACAGCTTGCCGGCGGGCTCCGGCGCGCTCGCCGGGGCCTGGCCGGCACCCGTGCCGGTACCGAGTCCGTCACCGGCGCCGGTGGCGAGGTCGCCGACGTCTCCGGGGGCGGCCGTGGCCCCCACGTTCTGGCTTCCGGTGGCGCCGCCGCCGTCCTGGCCGCACGCCGTCGTCAGCGCCAGCAGCGCCGCGGCGCCCGCCACGAGTGAGGCGCTCCGCCAGGAGGTCTTCATCGTCAATCCCCGATCGTCACGAAGGTGTTGGGGCGCCCTGCTGGGCCGCCGCACGACACTGGGTACGCGCGGGGGAGCCCGTTGTGTTCAACCGGTCGCGGGTTTTCTTCCCCACCGGTGCCGTCCGTCCGCTGCGGAGCCCGGCCCCTCGCACAGGTTTCCGTGCTCCCGCGTGAGCGGGTCCTGCGTCGTCAAACCCCTGATGGCCCCATGTCCCTCCTTCGGGGCAATCGCCGGGCACTCGGGCGTGGGACGCTGCGCCAGGCTTCATGATCTGCGTCGTGCATGGACCCGAACCGACCCGATCCGCCGCCGCCGGACGGGTGTTGGCCCTGGTGACGCTGACGTTCACCCTCGTCGGCATACCGGCAGGAGCGGCGCAGGCCGACGCCTGCGCGTACGCGTCGACCGGACCGGACGGCACCGACGCGGTGGCGGTCGCCGGGAGCCGTTCCTGGCCCACCATCCCGCCCTGCCCGAGGCCCACCCCGACGCCCACACCCACTCCTACGCCCACACCTCCGCCTCCTCCGCCTCCCCCGCCCGAGCCGACTCCCCCACCGCCCCCCGCGCCGAAGCCGCCGAGGCCCGAACCGCCGACGCCCAGGCCCGAACCGCCGCCCCCGCCCCCGCGCGCACGGCCGGCGCCGCCCCGGCCCACACCGACGCCGACCCCGACGCCCCGTCCCACCCCGCCGCCGGTCCGCCCCGCGGTGCCCGCGCCCGCTCCCTCGGTCACGCCCCGTCCCTCGCTCAGCCCGGTGCACTATCCGCGCCACCGCACCGCCCGGCCGCCCCAGCGGTCCTCGCGCGGGACCACGTCGCCGCTCGTCTTCGTCCTGCTCATCACGGTGCCCGCGGTGGTCGCCGTCGCCGCGCTCCGTGCGCGCTGATCCCTGGAGGCCTCCCTTGCCGGAATGGCTTGTTCTCACCCTCGCGATGCTCGCCGCCTGTGTCGTGGTGGTCATCGTCACCCTCCTGCGCCACCGCACCGCGTCCGACGACGAGGACATCACCGAGACGCCGGACGTCATCGAGTACATGACCATGTGGATCGGCGTGGTGTACGCCATCGTCCTGGGCCTGGCCATCGCCGGTGTCTGGGAGGCGCGCAGCGCGGCCCAGGCCGACGTGCAGACGGAGGCCGTCGCGCTGCACGAGATCTCGGAACGGGCCCGGGTCTACCCGCCCGACGTCCGTGACCGCATCCGGGCGGATGTCAACGCCTATGTCGGACACGTCGTCACCACCGAGTGGAAGGTCATGGCCGACCACGGCGAGCTCACCGACCGCGGCACCGAACTGCTCGACCGCGTCCGCGCGGACGTCACCGACTACGAGCCGAGGTCGGACTTCGAGGCGCAGGCGTACCAGCCCCTCGTCGACCAGGTGGCCCTCGCGGACCAGGCCCGCAACTCCCGCGCGCAGTCCACCGGGGCGACCATGCCGGGGGTGGTGTGGTTCGGGCTGATCGCCGGGGCCGTCGTCACCGTCGGGATGGTCTTCGCCCTCCAGATCCGGCGCACGACCCGCGAACTGGTCCTCGCGGGGCTGTTCTCCGCGCTGATCGCCTTCCTGCTCTTCCTGATCTGGGACTTCGACGCACCCTTCAGCCGGGGTGTCGCCGCGTCGACCGATCCGTTCCTGAGCCTGTTCCCGGGCGCCGGGGACTGACCGGTACGGACACGGCACCGGGGACGGCGGCGGCCGACACGCCGTCACCGTCCCCTGACCGGCCCACACGCTTGCCCCATTCGCGCGACTGCGATCGCGGTGATGTGCACGGCTTCCTAGCGTTTCGGACATCGAGGTGCATACCTGGCGCGAGCGGAACAGGTCCGCCGCTGCTCCTCGGGGATCCGGAGGATTGACCATGCGCGCGATACCCGTCGCCTCGGTCGCACTGCTGGGCGGCGCCGCCCTCTCCGCCTGCGTACCGGCCGGGGCCGTGGGCTCGGACACGTTCGGCTTCACCGTCAGCCCCGCCACCGTGGCGCCCGGCGGCGAGGTCACGCTGGGGGTGGGCCGTACCGCCGCCGGCTGCCACGGGCGGGTCACGGTGACGTCGCCGGTGTTCGACACGGTCACCATCCCCCGCGACGAGTCGTCGGCGACGGCGCGGGTCGACCGGGACGCCCGGCGCGGGGCGGTCTACCGGGTGACGTTCGCCTGCCGGGACAAGACGGGCACCGTGGACCTGACCATCGCGGGCGGCGGCTCGCACCACCCGTCCGACGAGCCCTGGCACTCCAAGGGCGTGCACGCCGGGGAGGGCGGCAGCGTCTCTGGGTCGAACCTGAAGCAGATCGGGCTGGGCGCGGCGCTCGTCGCGGGGGCGGTGGGCACGGCGTACCACCTCTCCCGCCGCCGTTCCGGTGCGGACCGCGCCTGATCCCGGCCCGAGCCGCGCAGGACCGCCGCGCAGGACTTCGCCCCGGAACCGACGAGGGTCCGGGGCGAAGTCCTGCGGTCGTGCTCCGGTCGCGGACGGCGCTCAGATCCGCCGCTCGGAGCGGCGGCGCATCCAGAACAGTCCGCCACCGGCGACGGCCGCGGCGACGAGCCCGCCGCCGATCGCGATGTCGGTCGAGGTCGCCCCCTCGGAGCTGCTGCCGCCGAGGCCGCCGCGGACACCGCCGATGACGGTGAAGGCCGCCGGCCGGGTCAGCCGCCGGCCCGAGCAGTTGACGGTGATGTCGTAGGAGCCCGGCCTGGCGTCCTGCCTGATGGTGGCGGTGCCCCTGGACGTCTCGTTGGCTCCCCTGACCGGGGTCAGGTGGGTGGTCCTGAAGGCGTCCGAGGTCATGGTGCCGCCCTGCGGGCAGCCGTCGACCGTGACGGTCATCTGGCCGCCGCGGGCGATCACGCTGGGCAGCGCGACGATGTTGCTCGGCTGGTTGTGGTCACCCCCGGCGGTGGCCGTGGGGGCGGCCAGGGAGAGGACAGCGACGGCGGCGCCGGCTGCCGCGAGGGCACGAGTGGTGCGCATGTGATCCTCCGCGGAAGACGCCCCGGGTCCCGTCCCCGGTCGATCGGCGAGAAAGCGCCTCCCAGAAAGACCCTCAGTTGCCCCGCCCCCAGTCGCATTTCGGGAATGGTCCGTCCTGGTGAGCGCCTTGCCGGGCCGAAACCGCGCGAGTGGATATCGCCGCAGGTCACGCCCCGTCAGAAAATCTTGCCGGGCGCCTCCCGGATGGCGCACGGCAGGACGCGCGCACCACCCGTTCGCCGCCGCCCCGTCGCCGGTCCCCCGCACCGCGCTTAGCGTGCTCGTATGCGCGGATGATCCGGCGACGGCCGGATCGAGAGGGGAAGGCGAATGTACGACTCCGAGTTGGCCGAAGAGGAGGAGCGGCGGAGGAAGCGCGCTCCCTGGGGCGTGATAGCGCTTGTTCTGCTGACCGGTCTCGCGCTCATCCGCAACGGCTCCGGGGAATTCGACGTGGGCCCTCCGCAGCCCGCGTCGGCCGCCGCCTCGGACACCCGCGCGGCCGCCGCCGACGGCGCCTCCCCCGGCGTCGCGCCGCTGCCGTACTCGGTGCCGGACCGGGTCTCGATCCCCGCCATCCAGGTCGACGCGCCGGTCATGGGTATCGGTCTGGACGCGGACGGGTGGGTCGACGCGCCGCCGCCCGAGGACCCGAACCTGGCGGGCTGGTTCACCGGCGCGGTGTCCCCGGGGGAAAAGGGCACCGCGGTCGTGGTCGGCCACGTCGACAACGAGCAGGGACCCGCCGTCTTCTACGGGCTCGGCGCCCTGAAGAAGGGAAACAAGGTGGAAGTGCACCGCCAGGACGGCAGGACGGCGGTGTTCGAGATCTACGGCATCGAGGTCTTCGAGAAGGACAACTTCCCCGGCGACCGGGTCTACGGCGCGAAGGGCGGCGCGGAACTGCGGGTCATCACCTGCGGCGGCGGTTTCACCAAGCAGAACGGCTACGACGGCAACGTCGTCGCCTTCGCCCGCCTGGCCGAGATCCGCTGAGGGTGCCCCGGCCCGGCGGGCGCGCCGGCAGCGGTCAGATCAGGCGCCGCCGGGGAACGGTGAGGTGGTATCCGGAGTCGAGGAGTTCGGGCAGATAGCGCCGCAGGGCGCGCACACTCTGCGAACGGTCGCCCCCGGCGTCGTGCGAGAGCACCACGACGCCGGGGGCCGCGCCTTCCTCGACCCGGTCGACGATGGTGCCGGTGCCGGGAGTCGTCCAGTCGAGGGTGTCGACGGTCCAGGCGAGCGGCTCCATGCCGAGTTCCGCGCCGATCCGGAAGGCGGCGCGGTTCCAGGCGCCGTACGGGGCCCGGAACCAGCGGGGCGCCTCGCCGCAGGCCCGCTCGACGACCTCGCTCGTGCGCTCCATCTCGGAGCGGATACGGCGCCGGGAGAGTTTCGTCAGCAGCGGGTGGGACCAGGTGTGGTTGCCGACCACGTGCCCCTCGTCGGCCATCCGGGTCAGCAGGTCCCGGTTGTAGTCCGCCATCTCCCCGCACACGAAGAACGTCGCGCGCACCTCGTACTTCGCGAGGGTGTCCAGGATCCGCGGGGTGTACTCGGGGTGGGGCCCGTCGTCGAAGGTGAGCATCATGGTGCGCCCCCGGCCCGTCATGCGCAGGATCGGCTCGCTGCGCACCGGAGGCCGGGCGGGCGCGGCCCTCGGGGCGCCGTATCCGGTCAGCGGCTGGAGGCGGTAGGCGGACGGCTTGAGCGGGCTGCGCTGCGGGGGTCCGGGGGCGGGGACGGGGGCGGGCGCGGGGGACGGTCCGTGTCCCAGGCCCGCCGCGAGCGCGCCGCCGGCGCCGGCCGCGCCCAGGGCCGCGACGCCGGTGAGCAGGGTGCGGCGGGTGAGCAACTGGTCCTTCTTCATGACTCATCAGTCGCCCGGTCGTGGTGCGCCGCACCAGAGCAACACCGGGGCGGCGGCATGGAACCACCCGCCCGGCTCAAGATCGCCGGGTACTCCGATAGCCTCGCCGCGTGACGGAACAGCACTCCCATCAGTTCGAACGCGGCACGGACGGGCCGAAGGTCATCGTCGCCGGCGTGGACGGCTCCGACTCCTCGTTGCGGGCCGCCGCCTACGCCGGGGGGCTGGCCAGGCGGCAGGGCGCCCTGCTCGCCGTGGTGTACGTGCAGCCGGTGCTGGCGGGGGGTGCGGCGCTCGGGGCGTCGGTGGCGGAGACGACCGACGAGATCGCCGAGGAGCTGGTGGCCCAGATCCGGGAGGCGACGGAGCGGGTGAAGGGGATATTCGACGTCCGCTGGGAGTTCCACACGTTCCGCGGCGACCCGTACAGCGGTCTGGTGCGGACGGCCGACGAGCTGAAGGCGGACGCGGTGGTGGTGGGCGCCTCCGAGCAGGCCGGTCACCGGTTCGTCGGCTCGGTCGCGGTGCGGCTGGTGAAGGCGGGACGCTGGCCGGTGACGGTGGTGCCGTAGCACCGGGTGCGCCGCCGCGGGCTTCTTGGGTCCGTTGTGCGTCGTGACTTCCGTCACGGACGTGCGTGCGTCATCATGATCCACCGTCAGCCGTTTGCCGTTCACGAAGAGGTGAGGCGCATGGCCCGGTTCCGCATGGGTGAGGGTGTTCTCCGCCGCAAACCCATCGAGCACATCGAGGAGACGGAGAGCGGCGGGGGCCTGACGCGCTCGCTGGGGCTGTGGCAGCTGACCGCGATCGGCGTCGGCGGCATCATCGGGGCCGGGATCTTCACGCTGGCCGGCACGGTCGCCAACGGCACGGCGGGTCCGGCGGTGCTCATCTCCTTCCTCATCGCCGGTGTCGCGAGCGCGGCGGCCGCCCTGTCCTACGCCGAGTTCGCCGGGCTGATCCCGAAGGCGGGCTCCGCCTACACCTACGGGTACGCGGTCCTGGGCGAGCTGGTGGGCTGGTTCATCGGGTGGGACCTGCTCCTGGAGTACACGGCGATCGTGGCGGTGGTCGCCATCGGCATCTCGGGCTACTTCAGCTTCCTGGTGGGCGAGATGGGCGCCGATCTGCCGAACTGGATGCTGGGGGCGCCGGGCACCGGGGACGGACACCGGGTCGACCTGTTCGCGGCGGTGCTGTGCCTGCTGATCGCGTACCTGCTGACGCTGGGCATCAAGAACGCGGCCCGCTTCGAGATGGTCGTGGTCGTGCTGAAGGTGCTGGTGGTGCTGCTGGTGATCGGGGTCGGTGTCTTCCACATCAACAGCTCGAACTACCACCCGTTCTTCCCGTTCGGGGTCGGCGGGGCGTTCACCGGTGCGGCGACGGTCTTCTTCGCGGTCTTCGGGTACGACGCCATGTCGACGGCGGCCGAGGAGTCGAAGGACGCCCAGCGGCACATGCCGAAAGCGATCATCTACTCGCTGGTCATCTCGATGGTGCTGTACGTGGCGGCCTGCCTGGTGCTGACCGGCATGCAGAACTACAAGGACATCGACCCGGAGAGCGGCTTCTCGACGGCGTTCAAGTCGGTGGGGCTCAGCTCGCTGGCCGACATCATCGCGGTGGGCGCCATCATCGGCATCCTGACGGTGATGTTCACGTTCATGCTGGGCGTCACCCGTGTGTGGTTCTCGATGTCCCGCGACGGACTGCTGCCCAAGTGGTTCGCCAAGACGCACCCGACCCGGCACGTGCCGACCCGGGTCACCTGGATCGTCGGGGTCGCGTCGGCGGTGATCGCCGGGTTCCTGCCGATCGGCGAGGCGGCGGAGCTGACCAACATCGGCATCCTGCTGGCGTTCGTGGTGGTGTGCGCGGCGGTGATCGTGCTGCGCTACCGGCAGCCGGACCTGCCGCGCACCTTCCGTACCCCGTGGATGCCGTTCGTGCCGGCGCTGGGCATCGTCTTCTCGATCTGGCTGATCACCTTCCTCCAGTGGCAGACCTGGGTGCGGTTCGCCGTGTGGTTCGTGGTGGGTCTGGTGATCTACTTCTCGTACTCGTACCGGAAGTCGGAGCTGGCGCGGCGTTAGAGGGTGGTTCGTTCAGGGGAACGGCATCGACGCACCCCTCCCCCCGGACGCGCTCGCCCGGCGCCGACGTCACCGCCTGCGTGTGCGTCCTCGGGGCCGTGCCGAGCGCCCTCGGCCACGGGGAGGACGCCTGACCTACTTCCCCATCACCAGTCCGTCCTCGGCGGCACCCCGGCTGAGCACCACGTCGCGGATGCGGTCGCGCACGGCGCGCAGGTCGGCGCCCTCGTCGATCGCGCGGCTGAGGTCGACCACCCGGCCGGCGTCGACGTCGAACAGCTGCGGGACGAACTCCGCCTTCGTCACCTTCCAGCGTTCGCCGGCCCGGTCGGGCGGGGCGAAGGTGAAGCGGCCGACGGCCGACTGGTTGCCGCGCGGATCGCGCATCCCCTGGTCGTTGACCATCTCGCCCGCGATCTGGTCGCCCATGCCGTAGACCACCCAGGTGCCGTTGACCTTCTCGTAGGCCTGCGGGACATGGGCGTGGGTGCCGAGGATCAGGTCGATGTCGGGGCGGTCGCCGGTGCGCGCGGCGGTCAGGCTCCGGGCCAGGGTCAACTGGTCCTGGTCGGGCTCGTCCTGCCACTCGGTGCCCCAGTGCAGCGACACGACGACGACGTCGGCGCCGGCCTTCCGGGCGGCCCGCGCGTCCTCGACGATGCGCGCCTCGTCGATCAGGCCGACCGCCCAGGGCTGGTCGGCGGGGAGCGGGTGGCCGTTGGTGTGGAGGGTGTAGGCGAGGTGGGCCACCTGGGCCCGGCCCGCGCGCAGCACCGTCGCGCTGCCGGCCTCGGCCTCGGTGCGCGCCGTCCCGGCGTGCCGTACGCCCGCGCGGTCGAGGGCGTCCAGGGTGCGGCGGATGCCGTCCGCGCCGTCGTCGACGCTGTGGTTGGAGGCGGTGGAGCAGCCGTCGTATCCGGTGGCGGCCAGCGCCTTCGCCACCTCGGGCGGGGACTTGAAGAGCGGGTAGCCGCTGTAGTCGCCGTCGGCGCCGTAGATGGTCTCCATGTGGCACAGGGCCAGGTCGGCGCGCGAGACGAGGGGCCGGGCGCCTGCGAGCATGGGGCGGAAGTCGTAGCCGGTGCCGCCGGCGTCGAAGCGCGCCCGCTCGATGATCGAGTCGTGCGGGAGCACATCGCCGGAGGCGACCAGGGTGAAGGCGCCCTCGACGGCGGCGGGCGGGGCCGGGGCGGGCGGTTTCGGCGGTTCGTGGTCGCGGGCCTGACAGGCCGCGCCCGCGGTGAGGAGGGCGGTCAGGGCCAGGGCCACCTGCCGACTGCGTGTGATCATCCGTTCACTCCGCTGGGTCGCACACACCGATGAAAAGTCACATTTACTTACAAACAGATTCAGAGGGACGGTCTCCCACCGGCGGCTCCGACACGCCCATTAGCCCGTCCGGCGTGCGCGAACGGGCCGTGGAGACCCCCGCCGACCGCGCGCCGACCGTTCGTCGAACCGTTCGTCGACGCGATCGACCGTCCGCCGCACACCCGTGCGTGCGCCCTGTCCCCGCCCGGCCCCCTGCGGTGCCATACGGCCATGACGGCCGGAATCACCCTCACGGACACAGCGAACGGGACGACCGCCGAGCACGAGCTCGCCGCACTGCAGCGCGAGCACGGCCGGCCGCTCTTCGCGCTGCTGCTGCGGCTCAGCGACGGCGACCGGCAGCGTGCCGAGGACCTGGTGCAGGAAACCCTCGTCCGCGCCTGGCAGCACCCCGAGGCCCTGCGCGCCGACGACTTCGACTCCGTGCGGCCGTGGCTGCTCACCGTGGCCCGGCGGCTCGCGATCGACGCGCGCCGCGCCCGCCAGGCGCGCCCGCCGGAGGTCGGGGACGCCGTACTGGAGACCGCCCGCGTCTGCTCCGATCACGCCGAACGGGCCGCCGCCGCCCTCGATGTGCGCGAGGCTGTGAAGACACTCACTCCGGAGCACCGTGAAGTCCTGGTGCTGGTGTACTTCCAGGGGGCGAGTGTGGCGGAAGCCGCGGCCGCCCTGGGCATCCCACCCGGTACCGTGAAGTCCCGCGCATACTACGCGCTGCGCGCCCTGCGCAGGGTGCTACCGGGATACGCCGCCGACCTGCGGTGAAACCGGCCCTTTGGTCAAGCCTCCGTAAAGCGCCTTGCCCGGGACCCCGGTTGGGTAATCGGCTGTCCTCATCCGTGTTCCGGACGGGGGTCCATGACCCGGGTCGGGCGACGCGCACGCACCGGAGGAAGGCAGGAAGGGATGCTGCACAGAGGTCAAGAGAGCACGGACGGCACCGGTGGGGGCGAACTGAGCGTTCCCATGGCGTGGTTGTACGCCGAGTACATCGCCGACGAGCTGCTGCGGACCGGCGATCTGATGCCGCCGACGTCCTTCGAGTTCCGCGCCGGCCGTGACGCGCTGGCGCTCACCGTCTTCCTGTCCGACACGGAGAACGAGCTGAGCGGCATCCGGGTCGTCACCCACCTGGAGACCTGGCTGTCCCTGACGGCCTACGACCAGCCCTGGCACGAGTGGGTCCACGGGCGGCTGGCCGAGGTGACGGCCGACGCGGTCGCCGCCGGGCGCCACTCGCCGGACCTGGAGCTGGCCCAGGCCGCCTGGCGCTGGCTCAAGGACACCGAACTGCTCGCCCCGGACCTGAACGCGGTCCCCGGCGGGGCGGCGGTGACCGGGGAGGACGAGGGACCGAAGGTGTGGACGCCCGCCTGGCAGCTCGGGCTGCCGCTGGGTCACCTCGCCATCCACCTGTTCTAGGAGTTGTCGTCAAATGTCACGCCCACATCAGCAGCGATGCGAGGGTGACGGCTGCTTGGTAGGACTCGGCGGTCTTGTCGTAGCGGGTGGCGATGCCACGCCACTGTTTGAGGCGGTTGAAGCACCGTTCGACGACATTGCGCCGCTTGTAGACCTGCTTGTCGAAGGCTGGCGGACGTCCGCCCTGACTGCCGCGCCGGAGCCGGTTGCGAACCTGGTCGGACCGTTCCGGAATGGTGTGCCGGATGTTCCGTCGCCGCAGCCAGCCCCGTATGGCCTTGGAGCTGTAGCCCTTGTCGCCGATGACGTGGTCGGGGCGGACCCGGGGGCGTCCCTGACCCAGCCGGGGCACCCGGATCGCCTTCATCACGGCGGTGAACTGCGTGCAGTCGTTGGTGTTCCCGCCGGTGACGGTAAAGGCGAGCGGGCGGCCGACGCCGTCGCAGGCCAGGTGGATCTTGCTGGTCAGGCCGCCTCTGGACCGGCCGAGTCCCGGGGTGCGGAGCCCCCTTTTCGCGCTCCGGCCGCGTGCTGGTGGGCCCGGACGATCGTGGAGTCGACCGACACCAGCCACTCGATGTCCCCGACCGCGTCGGCCCTGGCCTGGGCGGCGTGGAGCATCCGCTCAAAGGTGCCGTCCTTGGCCCACCGTCGAAAGCGGGTGTGCAGCGTCGCCCAGGAGCCGTACCGCTCGGGCACGTCCCGCCAGG
Source organism: Streptomyces violaceorubidus (assembly GCF_000717995.1). GTDB lineage: Bacteria > Actinomycetota > Actinomycetes > Streptomycetales > Streptomycetaceae > Streptomyces > Streptomyces violaceorubidus. Next base: position 46,811 of record NZ_JODM01000020.1, on the reverse strand, counting down.
CCGTTCCGGTCCGGAACTTCCACACGATCCCGTTGAGGACCGTCCGGTCGTCCAGCCGCCTGCGGCCCCGCTCGGACCGGGGCAGCAGCGGTTGCACGAAGGCCCACTCGGCATCGGACAGTTCATGACGACGTATCACCCGACCATGATCCCCGATCGAAGATCATTTGACGACAGGCCCTAGCCGTCCCCGCGGCATCCCGGCCGGCTCGTCGGCCTTCCCCGGGGACGGACCGGTCCGCGGCGCGGACCGCCCGGAACACCTTGGTCGCGATTCGATCGCGTCTTGAGTGATTCGGCGGCCGGGTGCGTACGGGTGGGAGCACGGAGTAACCCCACCCGCACCCAACGGTACGAGGATTCGGCATGAGGTCCCTGGAAAGGCATCGTGACGTCGGCGCCTACGCGCTCGGCGTGCTGGACGAGGCGGAGGCCTTCCGTTTCGAGGACCACCTCATGGAATGCCCCCGGTGCACGGCCCAGGTGACCGCATTCGGCCCCGCCACCCGCCAGTTGATGCTGTACCGGGAGGCGACGCCCCGTATCGTCCATCCGCTGACCGGACCGGGAGGGCGGCTGCTCGACCGGTTGCTGTCCGCGGTGGCCGCCCGCCGGCGGGCCGGCCGCAGGCGGGTGCTGTACGCCGTGGCCGCCGCCGTCGTGTGCGCGGTGGCCGGGCCGGGCGCCGTGCTCTACGCGCGTCAGGGCGGCCCGGCGGCGCCGGTCGCCGCGACCGACGCCGGGTCGGGGGTGTGGGCGCGGGTCACGGCCGAGGACCGGAGCTGGGGCACGGACGTGCGCGTCGAGGTCAAGGACGGGGCCGGACCGCGGTCGTGCCGGCTCGTCGCCGTCGGCCGCGACGGGTCCGAGCAGACGATCACCAGCTGGATGGTCCCGCGGCACGACGCCCGGCCGCACACCATGCGCGGCGGTGCCGCCCTGCGACCCGGCCAGATCGACCGCTACGAGGTGCGCACGGCGAACGGCGAGCACCTGGTGACGCTGCCGGCCGGATGACCGGCGCCCGGCGAGGTCGACACCGCGGGGCCGCCGTCACTTCAGCAGCCGGGACATCCTGCGGTCCGCCAGCGGTTTGCCGCCGGTCTGGCAGGTCGGGCAGTACTGGAGCGAGGAGTCGCTGAAGGAGACCTCGCGGACGGTGTCGCCGCACACCGGGCAGGGCTCTCCGGTGCGGCCGTGGACCCGCAGTCCGCTCTTCTTCTCGGCCTTCAGACGCCCGGCGGCCACACCCCGGGAGCGCTCCACCGCGTCGGTGAGGGTGCCGCGCAGGGCCGCGTACAGCCGGGCGGTCTCCTCGTCGGTGAGGGAGGCGGCCAGTTTGAACGGGGACATCTTCGCGGCGTGCAGGATCTCGTCGCTGTACGCGTTGCCCACGCCCGCGATCAGGCTCTGGTCGCGCAGGGCGCCCTTGAGCTGCCGCCGCTCGCCGTCGAGGAGGGCGGCCAGGCGCGCCTCGTCGAAGTCGTCGGCGAGCGGGTCGGGGCCGAGCCGGGCCACGCCGGGAACCTGCTGCGGGTCGGTCACGACGTACACCGCGAGCCGCTTCTGCGTGCCGGCCTCGGTCAGGTCGAAGCCCGCGCCGGTCTCCAGGGCGACCCGCAGCGCGAGGGGGCCCTTGCCGGGTCTGGGCGGGCCGCTGGGCAGGCTGTCCTTCCAGTGCAGCCAGCCGGCCCGGGCCAGGTGGGTCACCAGGTGCGGACCGTCGGCCGTCTGCACGTCGAGGAACTTGCCGTGCCGGCGCACGGCCGCCACCCGGCGGCCCTCCAACGCCGTGAGCGGCGGGTCGTACGTCTTCAGGACGCTGATCGCCACGGGCAGGACCCGGACGATCTCGCGGCCGGTGAGGTGTTCGGTCAGGAAGTCGCGGAGCGCCTCGACCTCGGGCAGTTCTGGCATACGTCCAGAGTGCCACCCGCCCCCGACAGCGCCCGGCGGGTTCAGCCCGCGCCGTGCGCCACCTCGAACTGGGCCCACACGACCTTGCCCCCGCCGCGGGCCTCCACGCCCCAGTCGTCGGCGAGCGTGTCGACCAGGAGCAGGCCGCGCCCGGACACCCCGTCGTCCCCGGCCTCCCGGCGGCGCGGCAGGGCGCTGGAGGAGTCCTCCACCTCGACCCGCAGCCGCCGCTCGGTTCCGGTGAGCAGCCGCAGGGTCACGATCGCGGAGCCCTCGGTGTGCATGAGGGCGTTGGTCATCAGCTCGTCGGCGACCAGTTCGATCTCGTCGCTCAGGGCCCTGGCGCCCCAGGACCGGACCGCGGTGCGGATCATGTGCCGGGCCTCGGTGAGGCCCTCCGGGTCACCCGGGGAGACGTGCTGCTTGACCCGGCCGAAGGTCCGCGGGGCGCCCAGGCCGTGCCGGCGCAGCACCAGCAGCGCGACGTCGTCGTCGCCGCGCCGCTCGTCGACCACGTCGATCAGCCGGTCGGCGAGGTCCCGCACGTCCTGCGGTCCGGAGGTGATCAGCGCCGTGAGGACCTCCATGCCCTCGTCCAGGTCGGCGCCGGGCTGCTCGACGAGACCGTCGGTGCACAGCAGCAGGGTGTTGCCCGGGTCCAGCTCCAGGGTGGCCACCGGGTAGGCGAGGCGCCCGAACTCGGCGGACAGCCCCAGCGGCAGCCCGCCCTCGACGCGCACCAGGCGGCAGGTGCCGTCGCCGAAGCGCACCAGCGGGTCGATGTGTCCGGCACGGACCACCTGGACCACTCCGGTGCCCAGGTCGGCCTCGGCGTACAGGCAGGTCGCGAAGCGGTCGGTGTCCAGCTCGTGCAGGAAGACGGAGGCCCGTGCCATCACCGTGGCCGGCGGGTGGCCCTCGGCGGCGTAGGCGCGCAGCACGATGCGCAGCTGGCCCATGACGGCGGCGGCGTGGGTGTCGTGGCCCTGGACGTCGCCGATGACGGCGCCGACGCGCCCGCCGGGCAGCGGGATCAGGTCGTACCAGTCGCCGCCGATGTCCCGGCCGAGGGCGCCCCCGATGGAGGCCGCGCGGTAGCGGACGGCGACGTCGCAGCCGGGCACGCTGGGGATGGTGCGGGGCAGCATGGCCTGCTGGAGGCCCTCGGCGAGGTCCATCTCCTGCTCGTAGAGCATGGCGCGCTGGAGGCTCTGCGCGATGCCGCTGCCGAGGGCGACCAGGACGTTGCGGTCCTCCGGGGAGAAGCCGTGCCGGTCGCTGTAGAGCAGTCCGATGGCGCCGATGGGCCGGGCCTGGGCGATCAGGGGCAGGTAGGCGGCCGCGGTGATGTCGAGGTGGGTGATGCCCTGCCACAGCTCCGGGTAGCGCTCGGCGAACTCCTCCGGCGACTCGATGAAGCGGGGGCTCAGCGTCCGTACGGCCTCGCTCATCGGGTACGGCTCGTCGATCCGGGTGACCCGGGTCCCGGGGATGAAGCTGTTCTCGGGCCCGTCGGCGACCAGCCGGATCCGGCCGGCCTCGACCAGGCCCATCACCAGGCTGGTGGCGCCCAGCCGGGTGAGTCCGTGGGTGTCGCGCAGCACGTCGATCACGTCGTCCACCGTGCGGGCGTGCGCGAGCGCGGCCGTGGCGAGCTGGACGACGTTGGTGAGCCGGCGGCGCGCCTCGTCCTGCGCCGCCTGCGCCCGGCTGGCCGCGATGTCGGCCATCTCCTGTGTGGCGTCGCGGACGATGCCGATGATCCGGCGGGGGCGGCCGGTCTCGTCCCGGCGGATGTAGCCCTGGGTGTGGGTCCAGCGCAGGGTGCCGTCGCGGCGGCGCAGCCGGAAGTAGCTGCCGTAGTTCTCGCTGCCGTCCTTCATGGCCCGGGCGACGATGGTGTCCATGCGGCGGCTCTCCGCCGTGGGCACCCGCAGCGACAGCGACTCGGGGCGCCCGTCGAACTCCTCCGGGCGCAGGTCGAACACCTCGTGGGCCTGGGCGTCCATGTGGAACAGTCCCGCGTCCAGGTCCCAGTCGAAGCTGCCCATGCGGTTGAGCGCCAGGATCGGGTCCGGGTGGGCGGGCCAGTCGTCCGGGAGTGACGGGGCGCTCGCTCCCCGATCAGACATGGATCCCACCTTGCCAGGATTTGTCGGAATCTTCGACTCCTGGTCCGCCGGACCCTGCCGCGGCGCGGCCACCGGCCGGGCGGGGTACACGGAGCGGGTAGGAGAGGAGCCCGGCCGTGGAGTGGTTCACCGCACCCGACTACTGGCTTGCCCGGCTGGTCTTCCAGCGGGCCCTGGCCGTCGTGTACCTGGTCGCGTTCCTGACGGCCGCCCTGCAGTTCCGGGCGCTGCTCGGCGAGCGCGGGCTGACGCCCGTGCCCCGCTTCGTCGAGCGGGTGCCGTTCCGGCGGGCACCCAGCCTGTTCCAGTGGCGCTACTCGGACCGGCTCTTCGCGGGCTGCGCCTGGGCCGGCTGCGCGGTCTCGGCGGCGCTGGTGGCCGGGCTGGACTCGCTGCTGCCGCTGTGGGGCGGGATGCTGCTGTGGCTGGTGCCGTGGGCGCTGTACCTCTCGATCGTCAACGTCGGACAGACCTGGTACTCGTTCGGCTGGGAGTCGCTGCTGCTGGAGACGGGCTTCGTCGCCGTATTCCTGGGCAACGAGGAGGTGGCGCCGCCGCTCGTGGTGCTGTTCCTGCTGCGCTGGCTGCTGTTCCGGGTGGAGTTCGGGGCGGGTCTGATCAAGATGCGCGGCGACGAGTGCTGGCGGAAGCTGACCTGCCTGGACCACCACCACGAGACCCAGCCGATGCCGGGCCCGCTGAGCTGGTTCTTCCACCACCTCCCCCGCCCCCTGCACCGCGTCGAGGTCGCCGCCAACCACGTCACACAGCTCGTGGTGCCCTTCCTCCTGTTCGTCCCGCACCCCGTGTCGACGGCCGCCGCGGCGCTGATGATCGCGACCCAGCTGTGGCTGGTGCTCTCGGGCAACTTCTCCTGGCTCAACTGGGTCACCGTCGTGCTGGCCCTGTCGGTGGTCCGGTTCCCGGCCGACCCGCCGTCCGTGGCCGCCGCACCGCTCTGGTACGAGGTCGTGGTCCTGGCGGTGGCGGCGTCGCTGGTGTTCCTGAGCCACCGGCCGGTGCGCAACATGATCTCCCGCCGCCAGGTGATGAACCGCTCCTTCGACTCGCTGCACCTGGTCAACACCTACGGCGCCTTCGGCTCCGTCAGCCGCGTCAGGTACGAGGTGGTGATCGAGGGCACCGCCGACGAGACGGCCAAGGAGGACGGCGACTGGCGCGCCTACGAGTTCAAGGGCAAACCCGGTGATCCGCACCGCTGGCCGCGCCAGTTCGCGCCGTACCACCTGCGGCTGGACTGGCTGATGTGGTTCGCCGCGCTGTCGCCCTCCTACGCCGGACCGTGGTTCGCCACCTTCGTGGAACGGCTGCTGGAGAACGACCGCGCCACGCTGCGGCTGCTGCGCAGCTCCCCGTTCCCGCCCGACGCGCCGCCGCGCTTCGTGCGCGCCCGGCTGTTCCGCTACCGGTACACGACCTGGCGCGAGCTGCGGGGGACGGGCGCGTGCTGGGAGCGGACGTATGTGCGGGAGTACCTGCCGCCGACCCGGCTCACCGCTTCCCGGTGAGCCGGGCCCGTCGCGGGCGCTACGCGCGCTTGAGCCGCAGCGTCACGAGCTGGAACGGACGCAGCCGTACGGTGATCCGGTCGCCGTCCAGTCCGGGGGCCTCCGCGTCCGCCAGCGGACGCTCCAGCAGGTCGGTCACCCGTACGTCCGTGACCGCGAACCCGGCGGTGAGGGTGGCGCGGACCCGGCCGCCGTGGGCCTCGTGGAAGCGGACCACGACGTCGCCGCTGCCGTCGTCGGCGAGCTTGACGGCCGTGACGACCACCCCGTCCCGGTCCACCGCGACGAGCGGCGCGACCTCCCCGGCACCGCCCGTGACCCGCCGCTCCGGCAGGTTGATCCGCCAGCCCTCGCGCACCGCGTCCCCGATGCCCGCGCCGGGCACCAGCGCGTGCCGGAAGCGGTGCACGCCCTGGTCGGTCTCGGGGTCGGGGAAGCGCGGGGCGCGCAGGAGGGAGACCCGCACGGTGGTGGTCGTACCGGCGTCGCCGTCGGTGCGGACGGTGCGGGTGACGTCGTGCCCGTACGTCGAGTCGTTGACGACGGCGACGCCCCAGCCGGGCTCCTCCAGGTGCACGAAGCGGTGGTTGCAGGCCTCGAACTTGGCGGCCTCCCAGCTGGTGTTGGTGTGGGTGGGCCGGTGGAAGTGCCCGAACTGGGTCTCCGAGGCGTACCGTTCGGCGTGCACGTCGAGCGGGAAGGCGAGCTTGAGGAACTTCTCCGTCTCGTGCCAGTCGACCTCGGTGTCCACCTCAAGACGCCGCTGCCCCGGCACCAGGGTCAGCACCTGGGTGACGCGGGAGGAGCCGAAGGAGCGGACGACGCGCACCGAGGCGCCGTCGTCGCCGGGGGCGACCTCCTCGGCGTCGGTGAGGTCGGTGACGGTGTTGCGGTAGAACTCGTCGACGTCCCAGGCGTCCCACATGTTCGGGAAGTCCGGGTGGAGCTGGAGCAGGTTGCCCGCAGCGCCCGGCGCGATGGTCTCGCGGTCGGCGGCGAGGTCGTAGGCCGACACCACCAGTCCCCGGTCGTCGATCTCGACGCGCAGCAGGCCGTTGTCCAGGACGTGGCCGCCGCCGGGGCGGGGAGTCAGAGCGGTCCGTCCCTCGGTGGCCGGGGACGCGGCGGCGCCCGCCGGGACCCCGGCCCGCGCGTGCGGGGCGGAGTTGAAGACCAGCGGGGTGTCGCCCTCGCCCGCCAGGGTGCGTTGGGCGGCTTCGATGATGGTGTTCAGCTCGTCGGCGACCCTGTCGTAGGTGGCGCGGGCCTCGCGGTGCACCCAGGCGATGGAGGAGCCGGGCAGGATGTCGTGGAACTGGTGCAGCAGGACGGTCTTCCAGATGCGGTCCAGGTCGTCGTACGGGTAGGGGAACCCGGCGCGCACGGCCGCCGTGGCCGCCCACAGCTCGGCCTCGCGCAGCAGGTGTTCGCTGCGGCGGTTGCCCTGCTTGGTCTTGGCCTGGCTGGTGAGGGTGGCGCGGTGCAGTTCGAGGTACAGCTCGCCGACCCAGACGGGCGGGGCGGGGTTCTCGGCCTCGGCCTTCTCGAAGAAGGCGTGCGGGGTCTCCCACTCGACCGTCGCCGAGCCTTCGAGGTTCCGCAGCCGGGCCGCCTTGGCGACCATCTCCCGGGTGGTGCCGCCGCCCCCGTCGCCCCAGCCGGTGGGGGCGAGGGAGTGCCGGGCGACGCCCTTGTCCTTGAAGTTCTTCGCCGCGTGGGCGATCTCGCTGCCCTTCATCGAGCAGTTGTAGGTGTCGACGGGCGGGAAGTGGGTGAAGATCCGGGTGCCGTCGATGCCCTCCCAGCGGAAGGTGTGGTGCGGGAACTTGTTCGTCTGGGACCAGGAGATCTTCTGCGTCAGCAGGTACTTGGCGCCGGCCGCCTTGATGATCTGCGGGAGGCCCGCCGCGAAGCCGAAGGTGTCCGGCAGCCACGCCTCGTCGTTCTCGACGCCGAACTCGTCGAGGAAGAACCGCTTGCCGTGCACGAACTGCCGGGCCATCGCCTCCGAGCCGGGCATGTTGGTGTCCGACTCCACCCACATGCCGCCGGCCGGCACGAACCGCCCGTCGGCCACGGCCTTCTTGACCCGCGCCCACACCTCGGGCCGGTGGTCGCGCACCCACGCCCACTGCTGGGCCTGGGACATGGCGAAGACGAAGTCCGGCTCGTCCTCCAGGAGGGCGGTCATGTTGGAGGTGGTGCGGGCCACCTTGCGCACGGTCTCGCGCAGCGGCCACAGCCACGCCGAGTCGATGTGCGCGTGCCCGACGGCGCTGATCCGGTGCGCGGAGGGGACGGCGGGGGCGGCCAGCACTTCGGTGAGGCGGGAACGGGCCTGCTCGGCCGTGCCGTTGACGTCCTGGAGGTCGATGGCGTCCAGCGCCTTGTCGACGGCGCGCAGGATCTCCCAGCGGCGCGGCGACTCCACCGGCAGCTCGGCCATCAGCTCGCCAAGCACCTCCAGGTCGAGCACCAGGTTCCAGACCGTCTCGTCGAGGACGGCGAGGTCCATGCGGGCCAGGGTGTACTGCGGTTCGCTGCCCGCGGTGTCCTGGTCGCCCAGCGGGGTCGGCACGAAGGGGTGGTAGTCGAGGATGACGGGGTTGGAGGCCGCCTCGATGTGCAGGCGCACCTGCTCGCCGCCCTCGACGGGGGCGCCGACGCGCACCCACTGGTTGCGCGGGTTGAGGCCCTTCACGGGGGTGCCGTCGGGGCGGTAGACCAGGCCCTCGCACTGGAAGCCGGGCATGTTCTCGTCGAAGCCGAGGTCGAGGATCGCCTCGACGGTCTTCCCGGCCCACTCCTTCGGCACGGTGCCGGTGACGCGGAACCAGCTGGTGCCCCAGGGCGCGCCCCAGCGGGCGCCGACCTCGATGGGGCGCGGCTCGGCCGCGAGTCCCTCCTCGACCGGGACGGGCTCGCCGGGGGCGTTCCAGACCGCCACCTCTAGCGGCACGGACTCGGGGTAGAGGGCGGGGCGGACACGCTCGTCGAGGACGCGCTTGAGGCGGGCTTCGACCAGGTTGCGGTCGTCATGCATGCGGGTACTCCGGGGTCGGGGGGGCGGGTGGTTGCCAGGGGTGGGTCAGGGTGGCGGGGGCCGACGTCAGGTACAGCTCCCCAGCGGCACGCGCTTCGAATCGTGCGGCGCCCGCGTTCTGCCGCGCGGGGCGGGGGTCACGGGGCGGCCGCCTGGTCGGGGGTGACCACCTCGGTGATGCCGCGGGCCGCGAGGTGCCCGCCGTCGGCGGCGAGGGTGTCGAGGACGGTGGTGGGGCGGGCGCCGTCGGCGACCAGCCGGAAGAAGGCGTCGAAGACGGCGCCGCCGGGGGCGCAGGCCGAGCGCAGAGCGGGGTCGGCCGGCACGGCGAGGGCCGTGGTGCGCGGGGCCGGGGCGGGGCGCGACCCCGCGCGGACCGCACGCGCCGCGTTCGCCAGCACTCGTGCCGTGTCCTTGGGGCGGCGGTCGTTGGTGAGCAGCCCGAGCCCGTACTCCAGCTCCGGGAAGTCGGCCAGCGCCCGGGACACGTCGTGGGAGCACCACCAGGTGACGCCCCACAGGTCGGGGCAGTCCAGGGCGTTCTCGACGGTCGCCTCGGTGAAGGCGGCGGCGTGCTCGGCGGGGACGAGGGGTGCGGGGGCGCCGACCTCCTGGAGCCAGACCGGGCGGCGCGGGTCATCCGCCCAGGCCTTGCTCAGCTCGACCAGGTAGGCGGCGTGGTGCTCGCTGGGCACGGAGGCGCGGCCGTGGCGCTGGGCGGTGCCGTTGAAGACCCAGGAGTGCACGGCCGTGACGGCGCCCCGCCGGGCGGCCTGGGCCGGGGTGAAGGGCTGGTCGTCCTGGTACCAGGTGGCGTCGTACTCGGCGTGCAGGTGCATCCGGCCCGGGGCGCCCTCCTCGCAGGCGGCCAGCATCCGCTCCAGCCAGGCGTCGATCTGGGCGCTGGTGGCGCGGTCCGGGTCGGGGTGGGGTCCGGCGGAGAACTGGTTGACCTCGTTGCCGAGGGTCATGCCGAGGAAGTTGGCCCGCCCGGCCAGGGCGGCGGCGAGGGTGCGCAGGTAGGCGGCCTGGCCGTCGATGACGTCGGGGTCGGTGAACAGGTTGCGCCGGTGCCAGGTGCGGGTCCAGGCCGGCACGTAGTCGAAGCTGCTGAGGTGGCCCTGGAGGCCGTCCACGTTGACGTCGAGGCCGCGTTCACCGGCCGCGTCGACGAGCGCCACCAGGTGCTCGACCGCCCTTTCGCGGATCAGGGCGCGGTTGGGCTGGAAGTAGGGCCACAGCGGGAAGACGCGGACGTGGTCCACGTCCAGGGCGGCGAGGGAGTCCAGGTCGGCGCGTACGGAGTCGAGGTCGAAGTCGAGCCAGTGGTGGAACCATCCCTGGCTCGGGGTGTAGTTGACGCCGAAGCGCACGGCAGAAGGCATGCGGTGTCCTTGTGAGGGGGAAGCGGGGGGTTCAGCCCTTGACGGCGCCCTCGCCCACGCCGCGGAAGAAGTACCGCTGGAGGCAGGCGAAGAGGACGATGAGCGGCGCCACGGCGATGATCGTGCCGGCGGCGACGAGGCGTTCGTCGTTGGCGAAGGTGCCGTGCAGGTAGTTCAGGCCGATGGTGAGGGTGAACCTGGAGGGGTCGCTCAGCACGATCAGCGGCCACAGGAAGTCGTCCCAGGCGCCCATGAAGGCGAAGATCGCGACGACGGCGAGGGTGCCCTTGACCGCGGGCAGGGCGATCCGGCAGAACCGCTGCCAGACGTTGGCGCCGTCGACGAAGGCGGCTTCCTCGATCTCGTAGGGGAGGTTGAGGAAGGCGTTGCGCATGAGCAGGACGTTGAGGGCGCTGACGCAGCCCGGCAGCACCACGCCGACCAGGGTGTTGTTCAGGCCCAGCTCCCGCATGGTGGTGAACTGGGCGATGATGATGCCCTCCACCGGCACGAGCATGGCCAGGATGAACACCAGGGTGGCGACGCGCCGGCCGCGGTAGCGCAGCCGGGCCAGGGCGTACCCGGCGAGCGCGGCGCCCACGCAGTTGGTGACGACGTTGGCGGCGGCGACCTTCAGCGAGTTCAGCGCGTAGTCCCACACGGGGATGGTGTCGGCGACCCGCTCGTAGTTGTGCAGGGTGGGATCGGAGGGCAGGAACGTGGGCGGGGAGCTGAAGATGTCCTCGGTGGGGCCCTTGAGCGAGGTGGACAGCTGCCACAGGAACGGGCCGATGGTCAGGGCCAGGACGCCGAGCAGCAGCAGGTAGCGCAGGGCCAGTTCCCATCCGCGGACGCGGCGGCCGTGCTCGTCGGTCAGGCGCGGTCCGCGTTTCCGCGGGCGGGCTGCGGCCGGGGTCTTCTCGGCGGGCCGTGTCTTCTCGGCGAGGCTCACGACTCCTCCTTCCGGTCGGCGCGCAGGACGAGCAGCATCAGGACGACGGTGATGACGAAGACGACGACGGAGATGGCGGAGGCGTAGCCGACCCGGCCGGTCAGGCCGGTGCCGGTGCGCTGGACCAGCATCACGAGGGTGGTGTCCTCGCCGGCCGGGCCGCCGCTGGGGCCCGCCATCAGGTAGACCTCGGAGAAGACCTTGAAGGCGGCGACCGAGGAGAGCGCCGCGACCAGCACCATGGTGGAGCGGACGGCGGGCACCGTGACGGTGAGGAAGCGGCGGACCGCGCCCGCGCCGTCCACGGCGGCGGCCTCGTGCAGCTCGCGGGGCACGTTGGCGAGCGCCGCCAGGTAAATGATCATGTAGTAGCCGAGGCCCTTCCAGACCGTGACGCCCATCGCGCTGAGCAGGATCAGCCACTGGTCGCTGAGGAAGCCGAGCGGACCGGCGCCGAGCGTCTCCAGCAGGGAGTTGACCAGGCCGCGCTCGTCCAGGAGCCAGACCCAGATCAGCCCGACGACGACGATCGAGGCGACGACGGGGGTGTAGAAGGCCGAGCGGAAGAAGGTGATGCCGGGGATGTTCTTCTGCACCAGCAGCGCGAGCAGCAGCGGCAGCAGGACCAGCGCGGGGACGACGCCGAGGACGTACAGGGTGCTGTTGCGCAGGCCGATCCAGAACATGTCGTCGTGGAGCAGCTCGCGGAAGTTGGCGAGGCCGACGAACTCGCCCGCAACCAGCGTGCGGCGGTCGGTGAAGGAGTTGACGAGCGTGGAGACGAACGGGTACAGGATGAACGCGCCGGTGATCAGCAGACCGGGCGCCGCGAACAGCCACGGGCTGGTCGGCAGTTGGCGCCGCACGCGCCGGGCGCCGCCCTTTCGGGCGCCCGGTGTGCCGGTGGTGAGGGTGGGACTCGCCATGACGTATCAGCCCTGCTGCTGAAGGAGCCGGTCGCACGCCTTGACAGCGTTGTCGAGGGCTTCCCGGGGACTCTGCTTGCCCTGGAGCGCCTTGGCGACCTGGTTGCGCAGTTCGGTCTTCATCTGCTCGCTGAACAGCACGGGCGTGTAGTTGACGGCCGTCTTCAGCGACTTGGCGGCGGCGATCCGGACGCGGGTCTCGTCGGTGCCGTCCTCCTTGGTGAAGTACGGGTCGTCCAGCGAACCGGCGGTGCTCGGGAAGATCGCGACCTGCTTGGCGAACGACATCTGGTGCGCCGCGTCGGTGACGTAGTGCGCGAGGGCGACCGCGGCGGGCTTGTGCTGGCTCTGCGCGTTCACCATCAGGCCCATCACGTACATGTTGACGTGGCCGGTGCTGGTGATCTGGTCGGTGATCCCGATGTTCTTGTACAGGTTCGGCGCCTGCTTCTTGAAGTTGGCGAGGTCGAGCGCGCTGCCCGGGTTCATGGCGACCGCGCCGGTGAGGAACTTCTTCCCGGTCGATTCCGGGGTGGCCGTCAGCGCCTGCGGGTCGAGGGCCTTGGCGTCGTACAGCTCCTTGTAGCGGGTGAGGAGTTCGACACCCTTGGCGTCGTTGAACGCGAAGGCGGTGCCCTCCTTGTTCATGAGCGACGCGCCGTAACGGCCGAAGTCCTCGATGGTGGGCACGTTGGCGAGCGTGGCGACCTCGCCGCCGGTCTTGTCGGAGATCTTCAGGGCGGCGTCGAAGACCTCGTCGTAGGTCTTCGGCGGCTGCTCGGGGTCGAGTCCGGCCTTCTCGAAGAGGGACTTGTTGTAGAAGAGCGGGCCGGTGTTGAGGTACCAGGGGGAGGCGTACGTGCCGTCCAGTCCCGGTATCCGGTGGCTGGCCCAGGCGCCGTCCAGGTACTCCTTCTCGTACTGGCCGGCGGCCTTGTCCAGGTCGAGCGCGAGGCCCGCCTTGGCGAGCGGGGCGACGAGGTCCGGGGAGACGTTGACGACGTCGGGCAGGGTGCCGCCGGCGGCGTCGGCGCTGATCTTGTCGGCGTAGCCCTCGCCGGGCTGGTCGACCCACTTGACGTGGGTGCCGGGGTACTTCTTCTCGAAGTCGGCGATCAGGCCCTCGAAGTAGTCCTTGAAGTTGGCCCGCAGGTTCCAGGTCTGGAAGGTGATGTCGCCCTCGACCTTGCCGGAGGCGTCGGTCGAGCCACCGCCGTCACCGCCCGAGCCGCAGGCGCTGAGCGGCAGGACGAGGGCGGCTACGGCTGCGACGGCGAAGGTTCTGCGCGAGGTGGGCACGGTGACACGTCTCCCTGGAAGTCGGCGGCGGTGGGGTGCCAGCGACCATGCACGGCGATTCCTCGGAAAGTCAATGGATTCACGCCAACTAAAGCGATGGGTACAGCATTAGTCCAGGTCAGAGCGGTGTGAGTAGATACTTGCCAGGATCTACTAATGCGCTTTAGGATCCTGCCACTCAAGCGCTTTAGCTCTTACCGCTCGCACCGCCCACCGCCCACCGCTCGCACCGAGGAAAGGAGCGCGCATGCCGGCCAAGCGGCCCGCCGCGCGCCGGCCGACGATGAAGGACATCGCGCGCCGGGCCGGGGTCTCCGAGAGCGCGGTGTCGTTCGCGCTGAACGACCGGCCGGGGGTCTCCGAGATCACCCGGGACCGGGTGCGGCGGGTGGCCGAGCAGCTCGGCTGGCGGCCCAGTACGGCGGCGCGCGCGCTGTCCGGGGAGGGCGCGGCGACGGTCGGCTTCGTGCTGGCGCGGCCCGCGCACACCCTCGGCGTGGACTCCTTCTTCCTGCAACTGGTCTCGGGCATCCAGGAGGTGCTGGCGGAGCGGCACCTCGGGCTGCTCTTCCAGGTGGCGCAGGACGTGGCGGACGAGTGCGGGGTGTACCGGCGCTGGTGGGCCGAACACCGGGTGGACGGCGTCCTCGTGGTGGACCCGCGCATCGACGATCCGCGCCCGCGCCTGCTCGACGAACTCGGTCTGCCGGGCGTGGTGATCGGCGGGGTGCCGGACGAGCGCCATCCGGGGCTCTCGACGGTATGGGCGGACGACGCGGGTGCGATGGCCGCGCTGGTGGACGGGCTGCACGCGCTCGGGCACCGGAGGATCGTGCACATCGCCGGGCTGCCGGACCTCGCCCACACCGAGCGCCGCATCCGGGCCCTGCGCGCGGAGGCCGGGCGGCGCGGTCTCGACGAGGTCGAGTCGGTGACCACCGACTACTCGGACGCCGAGGGCGCGGCCGTCACCCGCCGGGTGCTGGAGGCGCCCGCTCCCCCGACCGCCCTGATCTACGACAACGACGTGATGGCGGTCGCCGGGGTCGCCGCGGCGGCCGAACTCGGCTTCTCGGTGCCGGCGGACGTGTCCGTGGTGGCCTGGGAGGACTCGGCGCTGTGCCGCATGGTCAAGCCCTGGCTGTCCGCCCTGTCCCGGGACAGCGTGGAGTTCGGCCGCACGGCGGCGACGGAGCTGACCGCCCTGCTCGACGGCGGCCCGGCCCGGACGGTGCGGGTGCCGGTGCCGCGGCTGATCGAGCGGGACAGCACGGCGGCGGTGCGACCGCCGGTCTGACGTCCCACCCCCAGGGCGCCCGCCCGGCCTCCGGTCACGCGAGGGCCGGTTGGCCTCCGGTCACCCAAGGCCGTCCGCGCTCTCGACGTGCGCGCCCGGGACGGGCAGAGTGCTGTCCTGCGTGCGTACTCGCCAGTAGCACCGCCCGCGCCCCCTTCCCGCACCCCTAGGAGCCCTCCGTGACCGACTGGCCCGGCCGGACCGCCGTCGAGATCGCCGCCGCCGTACGGGAGAAGCGGGCCACGCCGCGCGAGGTGGTGGCGGAGCACCTGGCCCGCGTCGAGCGGCTCGACGGCCGCGTCGGTGCCTTCCGCGCGGTGCGGGCCGAGGCCGCGCTCGCCGAGGCGGAGGAGGTGGGTGCCCGGGGAGACCTGGGCGAACTGCCGCTGGCCGGGGTGCCGGTGGCGGTCAAGGACAATCTCGCGGTGCGCGGGGAGTCCACGCGCGTCGGCTCGGCCGCCACTCCGCACACGCCCGCGGACGCCGACCATGTCACCGTGGCCCGGCTGCGGGCGGCCGGCGCGGTGGTGGTGGGGCTGACCAACGTGCCGGAGCTGTGCGTGTTCGGCACCACCGAAGGGGTGCTCGGCACGGCCCGCAACCCCTGGGACCCGGCCCGCTCGGCGGGCGGTTCGTCGGGCGGCAGCGCCGCCGCGGTCGCCGCCGGGATGGTGCCGCTCGCGCTCGGCAACGACGGCATGGGCTCGCTGCGCATCCCCGCGGCCAACTGCGGTCTGGTCACCCTCAAGCCGGGCCGCGGCGTCGTGCCGGCCGGCATCGGCGAGGGCGACTGGTTCGGCATGTCCGAGAACGGCCCGCTGGCCACGACGGTCGCGGACGCCCGGCTGATGCTCTCGGTCCTCGCCGACCGGCCGCTGCCGGACCGCGAGGACTCCGGCGCCCTCCGCGTCGCCGCCTCGCTGCGCAGCCCGCTGGCCGGCGTCCCCGTCGCCCCGCCGTACGCACGGGCCGTACGCGAGGCGGCCGGGGTCCTGATGAGGGCGGGGCACCAGGTGCGGCGGGCGGACCCGCCCTATCCGGCGTCGCTGGGCGTGACCGCCCTGACCCACTGGACGGCGGGTACGTCGGTGGACGCGCGGGACCTGGACCGGCGGCTGCTGACCCGGCGCACCCGGGTGCACGCGTCCCTCGGGCGGCGCTTCGCCGGCCGGGTCGCGGCAGGCGCGGACCGGGAGCGGCTGCGCGGGCGGCTGGAGCCGTTCTTCGCCGAGTACGACGTCCTGCTCACTCCGGCGCTGGCCCGCCGCTCCCCCGCGGCGGGGCCCTGGCACGAACGGGGCTGGCTGCGCAACGTGGTGGCGAACTCGGCGTACTCGCCGTTCACGCCGCCGTGGAACCTGACCGGCTGGCCCGCGATGTCGGTGCCGTTCGGCACGCTGGACTCGGGCGCGCCCTGCGCCGTACAGCTGGTGGGACGCCCGGGGTCGGAGGCGGCGCTGCTGGAGCTGGCGGAACGGATCGAGGCACTGCGGCCCTGGCGGCGGACGGCGCCGCTGGACTGAGCGGGTCCTACAGGGCGCGGTGCATGATGTGCAGGCCGACCCGCCCGTGCCGGGGGTGGTCGAAGGCGTCCGGCACCGTGCCCAGGATCGTGAAGCCGAGCGAGGTCCACAGCCGCACGGCGGGATTGGTCTCCACGACGGCGTTGAAGACCATGCCCCGGTATCCGTCCGCCCTGGCCGCGTCCAGGACGTACTCGGCCAGGGCCCGTCCGGTGCCGCGTCCGGCCCGGCCGGGGTCGACCATGAAGCCGGCGTTGGCGATGCGGGCGGCGGGACCGCCGTAGTTGGGGGTGACGTAGGCCGAGGCGACGACGGTGCCGGTGTCGTCCTCGGCGACATAGACGCGCTTGGCGGGGTTCATCCACAGAGCCCGGGCGTCCTCCTCGGAGGTGTCCGGGTCCCAGGCGTAGGTCTCGCCGGCGGCGACGATGCGGTGCCAGAAGGGCCAGATGTGCGGCCAGTCGCCGGCCGTGGCTTCCCTGATCAGCATGGGCGTGAGTGTGCCACGCCCATGCGCTCGGCGGCCTGGACGGGCGTGGGCGGGTCAGTCCACGCTCGGCAGGATGTGCGGCTCGGCGAGGTCCTCCTCGTAGCCCGCGAGACG
This sequence comes from Streptomyces violaceorubidus, assembly GCF_000717995.1. GTDB lineage: Bacteria > Actinomycetota > Actinomycetes > Streptomycetales > Streptomycetaceae > Streptomyces > Streptomyces violaceorubidus. The sequence continues at coordinate 30,204 of NZ_JODM01000020.1, read as the reverse complement.
GATGGGGGCGGAGCGCGCCCACACGTCCAGGCTGCCGATCTCCCCGGGCCTGCGACCGGCGCGCCCGGTGCGTTCCTGGGTGCGTTGTTCTGGGGTCGTCGTCGTTTCCGGTGTCACCGCGCACTCCTTATGTGTCGGGTCACCCTCGGGGCCTGTCGGCGCCGGTCTCCTGTCCGGCACCCGGCGCCCGCCCGGGGTGTGTGTCGAATGCAGTTCGGACGCGGTGGCGCCGGTAACTCGTGCGGAGGCAAACCGTTGTGAACCGGCTCGTCCCATGACGGACCTTGGGTGTGGGTAGGGCCCTGTGCTGCCGTCCGTCCGGACCAGATTAACCAAATGAGCGGGGGTGCGCTCTATGGGGCTCAAAAGATGGGAGAACCATTGCCCTTCGCCCCACGAGCAGTTGGCCCGAGTCTGCCCCGGTTCCTCCGCTTCTGCACCGCGCACAACTCACCCGTTCGGCCTACATAGGCGTCCGTACCTTCGCATGCCGACTTCGCCGGGTCGCGCAGTTAAGTTGCCGTTGGCCGCACCGCAAGCTCGCCATGGTCTGCTGCTCGTCGGCAACAGCTGTCTCGTGGGAGGACCGAGGCATGGAACTGCGCAGCGTCGAGGAGCTGATGGATCTGCTGTACGCCTGCCGGGGCGAGCGGCCCCCCGCCGGGCCGGGTGGCGGGCCCGGGGATCCGCACGGGCACGCGCTGCGCACGGCCGCGCTGCTGCGCCGGCGCCGCCCCGCCGACAAGGAGCTCCAGGTCGCGGGGCTGGTGTCGCCGGTGGGCCGGCTGCTGTGGCCCGGCGATCCGGCCGCCAGGACCGCCGACGCGGTACGGCCGCTGCTCGGGGCCCGCGTCGCCCGCCTGGTGCGCCGTCAGGCCCACCCCGGGGCCTGGGCCCACGACGACGACCTGGCCAGCCTGCGCCAGGCGGACGACGAGGCCCGCACCGCCGACTTCGACGCCGGGGTCCTGGAGGACTGGCGCACGGTACTGGAACTGACCGCGGCACGGAACTCGCGGCTGGGCGCGGTCGACTGAGGCGCCGTCCGCCGCGGACGGAGTGGCCCCGGCCGCCCGGAGGACCCCGTCACCACTTGCCGGGCGCGTAGTCCTTCAGAAAGACGCCGTACAGGTCCTCGCCCGCCTCGCCGCGCACGACCGGGTCGTAGACGCGGGCGGCGCCGTCGATCAGGTCGAGCGGGGCGTGGAAGCCCTCCTCGGCCAGGCGCAGCTTGTCGAAGTGCGGACGCTCGTCGGTGATCCAGCCGGTGTCGACGGAGGTCATCAGGATCCGGTCGGTGTCGAACATCTCCTGGGCACTGGTCCGGGTCACCATGTTCATGGCGGCCTTGGCCGCGTTGGTGTTGGGGTGTCCCGCACCCTTGTAGCCGCGGGCGAAAACGCCCTCCATCGCCGAGACGTTGACGACGTAGGCGCGTCCCGCGGGCGCCTTGCGCGCGGCCTCGGCCATCGACGCGCGCAGCGCGCTGATGAGGATGAACGGCGAGGTGTAGTTGCACAGCTGGGTCTCCAGCAGCTCCACCGGCGAGATCTGCTCGATGGTCTGGACCCAGGTGTTGGAGTCGACGACGTCCGGGACCAGCCCGCCCGCGTCGATGGCGGTGCCCTCGCGGTGCCGCACCACACTGGCGTTGCCGGCGACCAGGGCGAGGTCGGCCACCTTCTGCGCGTCGAGCCCCGAGGCACCCAGCGGCAGCGCGGCCAGACCGTCCACCGCACCGGAGTTGAAGGCACCGATGACGTGGTGGGCGGGCAGTTCCCCGGCGGGCAGCGGGGCGCCCTCGCCCTCGACCAGCGCGGCGTAGGCGGACGGCAGCCGCCGCACGGTCTGGGTGGCGTTGTTGATCAGGATGTCGAGCGGGCCCTGCTCGGTGACCTGCTCGGCGAGGGCCACGGCCTGGGCGGGGTCGCGCAGGTCGATGCCGACGACCTCCAGGCGGTGCAGCCAGTCGGCGGAGTCGTCCATCGCCTTGAAGCGGCGGATGGCGTCCTTGGGGAAGCGGGTGGTGATGGTGGTGTGCGCGCCGTCGCGCAGCAGGCGCAGCGCGATGTACATGCCGATCTTGGCCCGGCCGCCGGTGAGCAGCGCGCGCTTGCCGGTCAGGTCGGCGCGGGCGTCCCGGCGGGCCCGGTTCTCGGCGGCGCAGTCCTGGCAGAGCTGGTGGTAGAAGTAGTCGACCTCGACGTAGCGCTGCTTGCAGATGTAGCAGGAGCGGGGGCGCTGGAGTATCCCCGCGATCGTGCCCTGCTCGGTGCGCGAGGAGGGCAGCAGGCCCTCGGTCTCGTCGTCGATGCGCTCGGCGGACCCGGTGGCGGTGGCCTCGGTGACCGCCCTGTCGTGGGCGGTCTTGGCGGCGCGGCGCTCCTGGCGGCGGCGCTGCTTGACCATGCGGTAGATGTGCGAGGTGGCCCGGCGGACCCGGATGGCGTCCGGGTGGTCGACCTCGAGTCCGTCGAGTTCCTCCAGCACGCTCAGGCAGACGGCGAGCCGCTCCGGGTCGATGCCGGGGCCGTAGGCGGGGGCGCTCGCCGCTTCCGCGGCCGCCTCCCGCGCGGGCGCCTGGGCCGCGGGCGCCTCGCCCCTGGTCGCCGAGCCGTCCTGTGTCACCGTCATCGCCGCTGCCGTTCCCTGGTCACCGTGCGGCGCTCCGGGAGGCGACCGCTGTCGAACAGCGGATTTTATTCAGCGCGCGGCGCGGATCCAAACCCGCGGGGGTCAGGGACGGCACGCCGTGAGCAACGTCTCCACCTCCTCGTCGATCGCCCGGGCGAACCGGTCGAGGTCCGGCACCGCCTTCGCGTCGGCGACCAGGCCGTAGTGGACCTGTCCGCGGTAGGTCGAGACGGCCACCGCCAGGGCGTGCCCGCGGGCCAGCGGCGCCAGCGGATAGACCTCGGTGAGCGGGTGGCCGCCGAGCCGCAGCCCGAGGCTGGGCAGGGGCACGCTGGTGACCAGGATGTCGAACCAGAGCCGCGCGGCCCCCGAGACCAGCGGCCCGCCGAGCCGGTGGCCGAGCGCCGGCACGTGGTCGGCGAGCAGGGCGACGGCTCCGGCTCCCCGGCCGGGCCCGGCGTCCTTGTTGCGGTCCATGGCGGCGCGGACCGCGCCGAGGCGGGAGAGCGGGTCGGGGTCGCCGACCGGAAGCCGCATCAGGTACCCGGAGAGCCGGTTGCCCTGGGGGTGGGCGGTGCGCGGGCGGCGCTTGGAGACGGGGATCAGGGCCCGGGGCGCGACGCCCTCGCTGCCGTCGCCGCGCTCGTCCAGCCAGCGGCGCAGGGCGCCCGCGACGACCGCGATCAGTACGTCGTTGACGGTGCCGCCGGTGGTCTTGCGGACGTGGTGCACGTCGTCGAGGTCGACGGCGACGCCCGCGGTCCGGCGGGTGCCGGAGGACTCGGCGGTGAGGGCGGGCGAGGAGCGGACGTCGAGGGTGGACAGCGCCGCGGCGGCCCCGATGTCCAGGGCGCGCCCCGCGTCGGACAGGGCGCCGCGCAGCCGGTCGGGCAGGGCGCGCACATCCGGCAGGAGTCCGCGCGGCGGCTGCTCGGGGCGGGAGCGGGGGGCCGGCAGGTCCATCGGGTCGAGCACCCCGGCGGCCAGGGTCAGGGCGCGCAGCCCGTCGGCGAGGGCGTGGTGGAACTTGAACAGCACGGCGAAGGATCCGCCGTCCGCGCCCGGCAGCACATGCGCCTCCCACGGCGGCCGTCCGCGCTCCAGGGGCCGTTCCATGAGGTGTCCGGCCCGGGCGTGGAAGTCGGTGGCCGGGGCGTGCAGCCGCACGTGGTCGAGCGGGTCGAAGCGGGGGTCGGGCTCGCGCCTCGCGCCGCCGAACGCGAACGGCCGGCGCAGGGCCAGCGGCGGCTGCCAGGTGTCCCGGATCCTCATCCGCAGTCCGGGCACAGCGGGGGCGCGGGCCGCGAGCAGGTCCGCCGCGTGGGCGCCGGCGGCGGGCGAGTCGGCCTCGAAGACGCCGAGTGCGCCCAGGTGCATGGGGTGCTCGGCGGACTCGATGTTCCAGAACGCCAGGTCGAGGGGAGCGAGCGGATCGGCAGTCAAGGGCTTGCCTCGCAAGGACGACGCAGGGGCGGCGGATGGACGACGGGTGGACAAGCAGTCAATCGCTCTCCGACGATTACGGTCAAGTACGATCAGGCTACGCACAGTTAACAGTGGATTAAAGTCCCGCCCCTGTCGCCAGGGGCGGGACTGCTGTGGCTCATGGGGCGTCTGCGCCCATCCTCACCTCACGTCAGGGGCGGCGGCACCGCCTCTGCCGAGGTTCCCCACCCGGACGGCTGCGGGCCGACCGTGAACGCCAGCGACCGGACGGAGCGCAGGACGTCGGTGGTCAGCCAGGTACGGGCGTAGGGCGAGCCGTCGGTGCGGGCCGACTGGACGTACCGGTCGGTGTCCGAGGCGCCGGGCGCGGTGACCGTCAGAGCGCCGCGCGGGTAGTAGCGGCGGTCCAGGGTGAGGTCGACTCGTTCGAAGACCGGGGTGGACAGGCCCCAGGTGTCGTAGCCGGGCTGGATCGGGAAGATCCCGATCGAGGACAGCACGTTCCAGGCCGACATGGTCCCGAGGTCGTCGTTTCCGGTCATGCCGGTCGGCGTGTCCGTGAACAGGGTGAGTGCCGCGTGCACCACGTCGGTCGTCTTCCAGGGCTGCCCGGTCGACAGGTAGGTGTACGGGTCGATGAGGTCGGGCTCGTTCTGCGGGTTGTACTTGTCGGCGTTGTAGTAGTCGTACGGCCCGTTCACCCACACCTCGCGGGCGGTCTTCGCCGGGTCGGCGAGGAGCCGGTCGTAGGCGAAGAAGGAGTCGAGCCGCGCGTTCGCCGCCTCGGTCCCGCCGATGAGGTCGATCATGCCGGGCAGGTCCTGCGGCACCAGCCACTGGTACTGCCAGGACGTGCCCTCGTGGAAGCCCTCGCTCTGCGCCGGGTCGGCCGGACCGGTGAAGGCGCCCTCGGCGTCGCGGGCGCGGAAGAAGCCGGTCGAGGGGTCGAAGACGTTCCGGTAGCTCTGGGCGCGCTCGGCGTACCGCCGCGCGTCGGCGTCGTGGCCGAGGTCACGGGCCATGCGGGAGAGCATGGCGTCGGACAGGGCGTACTCCAGGGTCGCGGAGGCGCCGTGGTCGTAGTCGGAGTCGCCGGGCTTGGCGTGCGGGCGGCCCTTGACGTACGGGGCGAAGCCGTCGGCGAGATACTCGCGGTTGGCCTCCCGGCCGACGGCGGGCGAGTCGGCGGGCGGGACGCCGTCGGCGTTCTTCTTCAGCGCCCGGTAGGCCCGCTCCTCCCAGCCGTGCAGCAGGCCCTGCTGGTAGGCGTTGGTGAGGAAGGGGGTCACCGGGTCGCCCGTCATGATGTTGGTCTCGACGGTGCCGTAGCCCCACTTGGGCAGCCAGCCGCTCTGCTCGTCGATCTTGATGACGGAGATCGCCATGTCGCGGGCCTCGCGGGGCGCGAGGAGCGCGAGGAGCTGGGACTGGGTGCGGTAGGTGTCCCACAGGGACCAGTTCTGGTAGTACGTGAAGCCCTTGGCGCGGTGGATCTCCTGGTCCCAGCCGGTGTAGCGGCCGTCGACGTCGCTGCCGACGTTGGGCGCGAGGAAGGACCGGTACAGGGACGAGTAGAAGGTGCGGCGCAGGGTGTCGTCGCCGCCCCGGACCCTGACGTCGTCCAGCCGCTGCTCCCAGGTGCGCTCGGCACCGCGGCGCACGGCGTCGAAGGAGTGGCCGCCCTCGGCGCGCAGGTTGAGCGCGGCGCCGTGCGCGTCCACGTAGGACAGGGCGGTCGTCGCCTCGACGGTGCGGTCCTTGGTGGTGTCGAACCGGACGTAGGCGCCGTCGCCGCCGGTCTTCGCGCCCGCGGTCACCGTGCCGCCGTCCCAGGTGCCGTAGGAGGCGAAGGGGCGGTCGAAGCGGGTGATCGTGTAGACGGTGTAGGGCTTCGTGTCCTGGCAGAAGCCGCTGCCGGTGAGCGCGGTGCGCACGGTGCGGCTGTCGAGCACCTCGACCTTGGTGGAGATGTTCTTGTGCAGCGACTGTCCGGCGTTGAGCAGGACGTTGGCCTTGTCGGTGGCCGGGAAGGTGTAGCGCTGCACCCCGGTGCGCTCGGTGGCGGTCAGCTCCGCCTCGACGCCGGAGTCGAGGCCGACCCGGTAGTAGCCGGGGCTCGCCTCCTCGTCCTCGTGGCTGAAGGAGGCGGCGTACTTCGCGTAGTCCGTCTCGGTGACGTCCCCGGTGGTCGGCAGCACCGGCAGGTCGCCGCCGAGACCGCAGCCGACACCCGAGAGGTGGACCAGGGAGAATCCGCGGACGCGGGTGTCGGAGTGGTCGTAGCCGGTGTTGTGGCCGGTGTCCGGCGAGAACTGCACCATGCCGAAGGGCACGGCGGCGCCGGGATAGGTGTTGCCCTCGTTCTCGGTCCCGATGAAGGGGTTCACCAGGTCGGTCAGGTTCTGGTCGGCCGTCGGGGCGGCCTGCGCCGCCGGGGCGGTGAGCAGCGCGGACGCTGCCACCACCCCGGCCACGCACAGCCGCAGACGCCGGGTGCCTCTCATGTGCGGTGACCTCCGGAAGGTCTGCTCCGTCGTGCGGTTCTTCTTCGGATGCGGGTGATCAGGCGGTGCAGCCCGCTGGGGCGGGCCGGGACGCGTCGCGGATGAGGGCCTCGTGGGCCGCCTTCACCCGCGCGACGTCCGGCTTGAGCACCTTGCGGTCGTAGGTCGTCAGGCCGTTCAGCTCGCCCTCGACGTCCGATATCTGGGTGTAGACGGCGCCGTTGCCGCCCCGGCAGACCAGGGCGCGCACCTCGTCGAGCTTGGTGAGGTAGTCGTCCGTGTACGTCTGCGGGTCGACGTCGACGTACGACTGCTGCACGGACCAGGCGTGACCGGGCACCGCGAGGCCGAGGCCGCCGTACTCGCCGGAGACCAGGGCCCGTTCGCCGTCCGGGGAGGGCGGCAGGGCGGGGCTCGGGTAGCCGTGCTCGTCCATGATGTCGCCGGCGCCGCCGTCGGCCCCGAGGTTCAGGCCCGACTGGTTGTTGACGAGCCGGGTCGGGTCCCAGGCCTTGGCCTGCTCGGCGACGCGGCCGATGTCGTACTGGCCCCAGCCCTCGTTGAAGGTGACCCACATGATGATCGACGGGTGGCTGACGTGTTCGTCGATCATCTCCTTCATCTCCCGCTCGTACTCGGCGCGGGCTGCGGTGGACGGGTTCTTCCCGGCGGTCATCGCGGGCATGTCCTGCCACACCATCAGGCCCAGCCGGTCGGCCCAGTAGAACCAGCGGTCGGGCTCGACCTTGATGTGCTTGCGCACCGAGTTGAAGCCGAGCTGCTTGTGCAGCCTGAGGTCGTACGCGAGGGCCTCGTCGGTCGGCGCCGTGTGCAGTCCGTCCGGCCAGAAGCCCTGGTCGAGGGTGGCCATCAGGAAGGTCGGCTTCCCGTTGAGCAGGGTGCGCGGGACGCCGTTCACCTTGTCGACGGAGATGGAGCGCATCCCGAAGTAGCTGTCGACCCGATCGTGTCCCACCGTGACCTTCAGGTCGTACAGGAACGGGTCGTCGGGCGACCACAGGCGCGGCTCGCGGATCCTGAGGATCAGCGGCTCACCGGTGCGGCCACTCACCGTGGCGACCTCGCGGTGCCCGGCGTACGCCGTGGCCTCGACGCGTACGCCGTCGCGCACGCCCTTCGGCTCGACGGTCAGGGTGCTCTCCGCGCCGTCGACGTGCGGGGTGAGCTTGAGGGAGTCCACGTGGTCCCGGGCGACCGGTTCCATCCAGACGGTCTGCCAGATGCCGGAGCTGGGCGTGTACCAGATGCCGCTCGGATCCAGGCGCTGCTTGCCGAGCGGCGGGTTCTCGCCGTTCGCCGCGTCCGTCGGGTCGTAGACGCCGACGATCAGCTCCTGGGTGCGGCCGGGCTTGAGGGCGTCGGTGACGTCCGCGCTGAACTTGTCGTAACCGCCCTTGTGGTCGGCGACCTTGGTGCCGTTGACGTACACCTCGGACTGCCAGTCGACGGCGCCGAAGTTCAGCCTCAGCCGCTGGGCGGAGCCGATGTGCCAGTCGCGGGGCACGGTGAAGGTGCGGCGGTACCACATGCGGTCCTCGTGCCGCTGGATGCCGGAGAGCTGGGACTCCACCGGGTACGGGACGAGGACGCGCTCCTTGAGGTTCTTGTCGACCGGCGGCTGCTCCCCCGCCTCGGCGGCGGCGAACTGCCAGCGGCCGTCGAGGTTCTGCCAGTCCTCGCGGGCGAGCTGCGGGCGCGGGTACTCCGGCAGGGCGTTGTCCGGCCCGACCTCGTCGGCCCAGTCGGTGCGCAGCTCGTAGGTGGACTTGTTGCCGCCGCTGCTCCAGAAGGCGTTGACAACGTTGCCTTCGGTATCGGTGAGGCCGCCTTCGCCGTCGTAGCGGACATCGGCGGTGCCGGGCGCGTCGCCGTTCTTGTTGCCGACGACGGGCTGGTCGAGGGCGACGAGCAGGGCGCTGGGGTCGGCGGGGTCCGGCTTCGTCTCGCCGAGCGGCCAGGTGGCGCCGCCGATCACCGCTTCGAGGTGGTCGGTGAGACCGGCCGGGGGCGCGGCGAGCGGGCTCGCGAAGTCGAGCTTGAGGGTGCGGCCGGTGGACTGGACGGTGGTCGCCGTGGCGCCGTTGTAGTCGAAGCCGTCGGGCAGGCGGAACGCCGACTGCGGGATCGCCTCCTTGCTGCCGCCGGGCTCGGTCCAGCGCAGGTGGAGGTTGGAGCCGCCGTAGTGCTCGAAGTACTCCAGCTTGACGTCGTAGGACTGACCGGCCGTCAGCTCGATCGGTTGGGCGGTCTGTTCGCGGTCCCAGTCGTCGACCCAGTGGTCGATGGCGAGCTGTCCGCCGATCCAGAGGCGGAAGCCGTTGTCGCCGATGATCGAGAAGGTGTGGGCGCCGGTCTTCTCCGGGACGAGCTTGCCGGTCCAGCGGACACTCACGTCGTCCGCCTGCCCGGTGGCGAAGGCGAGTCGCGGCTCCAGGGTGTCGAAGTCGACCTGCGGGTCGAAGCCGGTGGCCTTGAGCTCGTGGAAGTCGAAGGCGCCGGGGGCGGACTGGGTGTAGTACTCGCCCTTCAGGCCGTGGACCTCCGCGGCGGAGTCGTCGGCCGCGTTGGCGGCCGGGACGGCGGCGAGTCCCGCCACGCCGAGCGCGGCGGCCAGCAACAGGGCGAGTCTGTCTCTGAGTCGTTTGGTGCGCACTGACCCTCTCCTCGAGAACGGGTGGTGGCTGATGGCTCAGGACATCGATGTCATACATCGATGTAACAGCAGCGGTGCAGAGGCATGACAACACGGATTGCGTCTGGCGTCCAGGGACATGACAACGGCCCCGGGCTCAACGCGCGTATCACGCGTGCCCGGAGCCGACGTCCCTGCGACGACCGTCCGATCGCCCTTCCGACCACCCTTCCGATCGTCCGTCCGATCGCCCGTTCGATCACCCGTCCGTCACGGCACCCGCTGCCCCTTGCCCAGCGCGATCACACCGCCCTTGGAGACGGTGTACAACTCGCCGTCCCGCTGCGGGTTGACGCCGATCGTCGCACCCGGCGGCACCTGGACGTTCTTGTCCAGCACCGCCCCGCGCACCACCGCTCCCCGGCCGATGTGCACGTTGTCGTGCAGCACCGAGCCCTGCACGACCGCACCCGGGTCGACCACCACGCCCGGGGAGAGCACGGACCGGGTGACCTGGCCCCGGATCAGGCACCCCGCGCTGATGATCGACTCGCCGGCGATGCCGCCGGCGTTGAAACGGGCGGGCGAGAGCTGGGTCGAGTGGGTGTACACCGGCCAGTCCCGGTTGTAGAGGTTGAAGGCGGGCCGCTCGGCGATCAGGTCCATGTGGGCGTCGTAGTAGGCGTCCAGCGTGCCCACGTCCCGCCAGTAGCCCTGGTCCCGGGAGGTCTCCCCGGGGACGTGGTTGGCGCTGAAGTCGTACAGCGCGGCCTCGCCCCGGTCGGTGAGCTGGGGCAGTATCGAACCGCCCATGTCGTGCACGGAGTTCTCGTCCTCGGCGTCCCGATGCAGGGCCTCGACGAGGGCCTTGGTGGTGAAGACGTAGTTGCCCATCGAGGCGAAGACGCACCCCGGGTCGTCGGCGAGCCCGGGCGGGTCGGCCGGCTTCTCCAGGAAGCCGGTGACGGTCTGCCCGTCCGAGCCCGGGGTGATCACGCCGAAGGACGGCGACTCGGCGCGCGGGACCCGTATCCCGGCCACGGTGACACCCGCGCCGGACTCGATGTGCTGGGCGAGAATCTGGCGCGGGTCCATCCGGTACACGTGGTCGGCGCCGAACACCGCGACGTACTCGGGCTGTTCGTCGTGCACCAGGTTCAGGGACTGCAGGATCGCGTCGGCGCTGCCGAGGAACCAGCGCGGGCCGAGGCGCTGCTGGGCGGGGACCGGTGTGACGTAGTTGCCGAGCAGGCTGGACATCCGCCAGGTGGTGGTGATGTGCCGGTCCAGGGAGTGCGACTTGTACTGCGTGAGGACGCAGATCCGCAGGATGTCCCCGTTGACCAGGTTGGACAGGACGAAGTCGACCAGCCGGTAGGTGCCGCCGAAGGTGACCGCGGGTTTGGCGCGGTCCGCGGTCAGGGGCATCAGGCGTTTGCCCTCTCCGCCCGCCAGTACGATGCCGAGCACCGAAGGACCTCCACGACGCATGGCCGCTCCCCTCACCCTCGTCCTCGGCCGCCCCGGGGCGGGGCGGCTCAAGCCTGCTTGAGGATCTCCTCGTACAGCCGGACCGTGCGGCGCGCGACGGCGTCCCAGCCGAACTCCTCCACCGCGCGCGCCCGGCCCGCCTCGCCCATCCGGCGGGCGCCCGCCGGATCACCGAGGACGGCGTCCAGCGCCCGCGCGAGACCCCTCTCGAAGTCGTCGTCCGCCTCCGCGTCCCCGTCGCTTCCCTTGGTGACGAGTACCCCCGTTTCGCCGTCGGCCACGACCTCGGGGATCCCGCCCACCCGGGAGGCCACCACGGGGGTGGCACAGGCCATCGCCTCCAGGTTGACGATGCCGAGGGGCTCGTAGACGGAAGGGCAGACGAAGACGGCGGCGTGGGTCAGGAGCTGGATGACCTCCGGGCGCGGCAGCATGCGCGGGATCCAGTGCACGCCCTCGCGGGCGCGGCTCAGTTCGGCGAAGAGGGAGCGGAACTCCTGGTCGATCCCGGGGGTGTCCGGGGCGCCCGCGCACAGCACGACCTGCGCGGCCGGGTCGATGTCCCGTACCGCGCGCAACAGGTGGGGCACGCCCTTCTGGCGGGTGATGCGGCCGACGAACAGGACGTAGGGGCGGGAGCGGTCCAGGCCGATCCGGTCCAGCGCGTCGGTGCCGTGGTCGGGCCGGTAGAGCCTGGTGTCGATGCCGTTGTGCACGACGTGGACCGCGGCGGGGTCGAGGGCCGGGTAGCAGCCGAGGATGTCCTCGCGCATCGCGCCGGAGACGGCGATCACCGCGTCGGCCGCCTCGATCGCGGTGCGCTCGGCCCAGCCGGACAGGGTGTAACCGCCGCCGAGCTGCTCGGCCTTCCAGGGGCGCAGGGGCTCCAGGGAATGGGCGGTCATCACGTGCGGGACGCCGTACAGGAGCTTGGCCAGGTGGCCGCCGAGGTTGGCGTACCATGTGTGGGAGTGCACCAGTTCGCGCCCTTCGAGGGCGGCGGTCATGGCGAGGTCCACCGAGAAGGTGCGCAACGCGTCGTTGGCACCGTCGAGCGCGGACCACGGGCGGTGGCGCAGTACGCCGTCGCTGCGGCCCTCCCCCCAGCTGTGCACGTCCAGGTCGACGAGGCGGGCGAGCTCCCGGGCGAGGAACTCGACGTGGACTCCGGCGCCGCCGTACACGTCCGGCGGGAACTCACGGCTCAGCAGTCCCACGCGCACCCGGAACCTCCTGTCTCGGCGGCTGGTTCCCTCATGGTCACCCAGAGCGGGCGCCTGGGGAAGAGCGCGGGGGGCGGGTGCTTTCCGGCGGACGCGGAGGGAAGGCGCTTTGGTACGGACGCGGAGGCGGGCGCATTCCTACCGAAGCGGGGAACGGGTGCTTTCCGGCCGACGCGGGGAACGGCCGGGACCCGGCGGAGACGGGAAGCAGCAGTCGCCGCAGACGCCTCCCGCCGGCACCCGGTAGTACAGGCAGCAGCTGCGGCGCCGGAAGGAGGTGCCGGTGAGCGTCCCGGTGCCGGCGAGCAGGGGGTGGGCCAGCAGGTCGGCGGTGAGCGACCGGGCGTGGGCGGCGGTGTCCGTACGGCCGTGGCGGCGGGCCCAGCGGTCCAGTTCGCGTCCGGCGCCGGCCAGGGCGGAGGCCGCGTTGCCCCGCAGCAGTCCCCTCGCGACGCCGTAGCGGGCGTGCACGGCCTCGGTGAGGGGCGCGAGGTGGGTGGTGAGGACGACCTCCGCGACGGTGGCGGCGTCCCCGGCCAGGGCGTGCACCTCGGTGAGCCACAGGTCGTCGGGGGCGGTGGCCCCGGGGTCCCAGTGCAGCAGGCGCGGATCGAGGTCCGGGACGTGGCCGTACAGGACGGCGCAGGCCAGGGTCACCGACCACAGGCGGGCGGCGAGCCCCTGCTGGGCCACGGAGGCGGCGACCCGGGTCTCGGCGGCGCCGAGCGCGACGGCGACCCTGCGGACACGGTGGCCCAGCGGATCGGCACCCGGACCGGGAACCTGAACGTCCGCCGCGGTGCTCGCGTATCCGGGTACGTAGCCGTGCGCGAGGGGCGCGACGGTGGCGGCCCGCCGTGACGGCACCGGACGCGAGGCGTGCAGGACGGAGAAGCCGCCGAGGGGGCGGAGGGCGCGGAGGGCGGGGTCGAGGTCCACGGAGAGCAGTAGTATCAGGGCCCTTGAGGGGCCGGACCAGGGGTCGGAGCCGGAAGTCACCCACCCTGGGGAGGACGGCGGCGCCGTCGTACTCCATCGGTAGTAGGACCCAAAGAATGCTCAGGGACGACGACGGGAAGACCCTGGGACGGCATCGTGTTGTTCATGGATGACGACCGATCGCCGCGGCGGGCCCAGCGCCCCCGCCTTACGCAGAGGAGCAGCCGATGAGCGCCCTCGCGTTGTCCGTGCTGCTGTCGCTCGTCTCCGCCGTGGCGTACGCGGGCGGAGCGATCGTGCAGGAGCGGGTCGCGGCGTCGTCCCCTGATGCCCAGTACGCCCCCTTGCGCCGGCCCGCCTGGTGGGCGGCGGTATCGCTCAACGGCCTCGGCGCTCTGCTGCACGTCGTCGCCCTCGCCCTCGGTCCGCTGAGCCTGGTGCAGCCGCTGGGAGCGCTCACCATCGTGTTCGCGCTGCCCATGGCGGCGCTCTTCGTGGGCCGCAGGGCCGGTGCGACCGCCTGGCGGGGCGCCCTGATGGCCACCGTCGGGCTCGCCGGTCTGCTGTCCCTGGTCGGCGCCTCCGACGCGCAGTCGCTGGACACGACGCAGCGGGTCGGGGCGACCGTGGTCACCGGTGGCGCGGTGGTGGCGCTGATGATCGCGGGCCGGGCCGCGCACCGGCACCCGGCGGTCCGCAGCATCCTGCTGGCGACCGCGTCCGGCATAGCCTTCGGGATGTCCTCGGTCTTCACCAAGACGGTCGCGGTCGACTGGACCGGCGGAGTGTCCGTCGGTGACCTGCCGTCGCTGGCCGTGATCGGCGTGCTCGCCACGGCCGGCATGGTGCTCTCCCAGGCTTCCTACCGGGGCGCCGGTCTCGCGGCCCCGCTGGCCACGCTGACGGTCGTGAACCCGGTGGTGGCCGCCGTCGTCGGCATCACGATGTTCGGCGAGACGTTCCGGTACGGCACGACCGGCACCGTGCTGGCCCTGAGCTGCGGCGTGGTGGCCGCCGGCGGGCTGATCATGCTGACGACGGAGCGGATCGCGCGGGAGGGCGCCGAGACCGGCACCGAGACCGGGACCGGCACCGGCACCGGCACCGGCACCGGCACCGGTGACAGTTTGGCGTCGGCCGAGGAGACCGTGGTGGTCCCGGAGACCGAGGCGGCTGCCCTCGGAACCACGGCGCCTGGGTCCACAGCCCGTGGGACCACGGCGCTCGGGCCGCAGCCGGTGGGCGTGCCGGCCGAGGAGGTCCCGGTCCGGGAGCCCGTGGGCGCGGCGGTCCCGGTGGCACGGCTCTCCGAGAAGGTCGTCGTGCCGTCCCCGGCGGCGCCGCGGGTCCCGGACGCCGCCCTCACGGACGAGGCGTACGAAACCCGGGCGCCGGTGGAGAGCGACGACGCCACGCTCTCCTACGGACCCTTCTACGGCGGTCCCTTCGTCCCGCCGCCGATGCTCGGCCGCCGACGGGTCCGGATCAGATCCTGACGCCGCCGGCCCGCAGGTAGGCCAGCGGGTCGACGTCCGAACCGAAGCCGGGCCCCGTCCGCACCTCGAAGTGCAGATGCGGGCCCGTGACGTTGCCCGTGGAGCCGGAACGCCCCAGGCGCCGGCCCACGCCCACCGACTGGCCGTTCTTCACGGAGATCGCCGAGAGGTGGGCGTACTGGGAGTAGCGGCCGTCGGCGTGCCGGACGACCACCTGGTAGCCGTAGGAACCGCCCCACCCCGCGCTGACCACCCGGCCCGCCGCGACCGACTTGACGGAGGTGCCGGTGGGGACGGGGAAGTCGACGCCGGTGTGGTAGCCCTTGGACCAGGAGGAGCCCGCCTGGTGGTAGGGCGTGCCGGTGGCGGCGTCGACGGGTGCCACGACGGCGTGGTGGGTGGAGGCCTTCCCCGCCTTGGCCTTGCCGCTGTCGGAGGAGGACTTCTGCGGCGTCTTCCGCTGCTCGTGCCGCTGCTCCTGCCGCTGCTCGTGCCGCTGCTGTTCCTTCGGCTCGGACTTCGGCTCCCGCTTCTGTTCCTTCTTCGGCTGCGCCTTCGCCTTCTGCCGCGTCCGCTGTTCCTGCGGTGTCCGCTGCTTGGCCTGCTGCCGGCTCGTCTCGGCGCCGGGTGCCGCGGCGGCTCCCCCGCCGCGCAGTGACAGGCGCTGGCCGGGCAGGATCAGGTCGGGGTCGGAGCCGATGGCGCCCCGGTTGGCCTCGTACAGGCGCTGCCAGCCGCCCCGGACCTCGTGGGTGTCGGCGATGCCGGAGAGGGTGTCGCCGGTGACCACCGTGTACATCCGTGCCTTGCCCGCCCGGGACTGCGGGGTGGTCTGCGGCTGGACGTCCTTCACCGAACCCGACTGCTGCGCGGGCGCCGCTCCCCCGGCCGGCCGGATGTCGGGCGTGTCGCCGCCGCGGGCCAGCCCGGCCCGCTGTGAGCACACCGGCCAGGCGCCGGGGCCCTGCACGTCCAGCAGCTTCTCGGCGACGGCGATCTGCTGTTCCTTGGTGGCCAGGTCGGCGCGCGGGGCGTACCGCGTGCCGCCGAAGGCCTCCCAGGTGGTCTGGGTGAACTGCAGCCCGCCGTAGTAGCCGTTGCCGGTGTTGATGTCCCAGTCGTCGGTGGACTCGCAGGTGGCCACCTTGTCCCAGGTCTCCACGTCGGCCGCCTGTGCCGTGCCGGTACCGACGAGGGGGAGGGCCAGTCCCGCGCCCCCGGCGGTGACGGTCAGTGAGGCGCGGTTGATCCTGTTCGGCTGATACCGGCGGTGCCGGCCGCGTACGGCCATGGAGGTCCCCCTCGACATTGCGTCAGGAGGGGCAAAAGTAAGCGCCGCGAACAGGCCATGACAAGACGGCAACCGGCCGGTTGGTGACCCCCGGTGGCCGGGAACGCGCGGCCGTCGTTCGGGCAGGACGCCGATCCGCTGAGGCACCCGGCCCCTCCCGTCCGTACGGGAATCCCGGAGGCGGAACGGGCAGCGGAAGGTGCGGCCGGTGACCCGGCACGTCAGCATGGTCGAGCGACGAAACCGGCGATACTGGCGAGCACCAACACCACGTACCCAGGACATTACGCACACAGGCACCCACGGACACACGCACCAAGCACAGGCACCACGGACACAGGCACCACGGACACCAAGGTCACTAGGAGCCAACCCAATGAGCACTACCGCGCAGATCGGCGTCACGGGGCTCGCGGTCATGGGCCGCAACCTCGCCCGCAACTTCGCCCGCAACGGCTACACGGTCGCGGTGCACAACCGGACCGCGTCGCGCACGCACGCGCTGGTGGAGGAGTTCGGGAGCGAGGGCGACTTCGTCGCGACCGAGACCGCCAAGGAGTTCGTGGCGGCTCTGGAACGCCCGCGCCGCCTGGTGGTCATGGTGAAGGCCGGTGACCCGACCGACGCGGTGATCAGGGAGTTCGCCCCGCTCCTGGAGCCCGGGGACATGATCATCGACGGGGGCAACGCACACTTCGCGGACACCCGGCGCCGGGAGCGCGAACTGCGCGAGCAGGGCATCCACTTCGTGGGTACCGGCATCTCCGGCGGCGAGGAGGGCGCGCTGCACGGGCCGAGCATCATGCCGGGCGGCTCGAAGGAGTCGTACGCATCGCTGGGCCCGATGCTGGAGAAGATCTCGGCGAAGGCCGCGGACGAGGCGCCCTGTGTGACGCACGTCGGTCCGGACGGCGCCGGGCACTTCGTCAAGATGGTGCACAACGGCATCGAGTACGCCGACATGCAGCTGATCGGAGAGGCGTACCAGTTGCTGCGCGACGTGGCCGGGTACTCCCCCGCGCAGATCGCGGAGATCTTCCGCACCTGGAACACCGGCCGACTGGACTCGTACCTGATCGAGATCACGGCGGAGGTGCTGTCGCACGAGGACGCGGCGACGGGCAAGCCGTTCGTGGACGTGGTGGTCGACCAGGCGGAGCAGAAGGGCACCGGCCGCTGGACCGTGCAGATCGCGCTGGACCTCGGCGTGCCGGTGTCCGGCATCGCGGAGGCGGTCTTCGCCCGTTCCCTGTCCGGTCACGCGGCGCTGCGCGAGGCCTCACGCGGCCTGGCGGGCCCGAAGGCGTCACCGCTCGGCGAGTCGGAGGCGGCCGCCTTCGCCGACCGCGTCGAGCAGGCGCTGTACGCGTCGAAGATCGTGTCGTACACGCAGGGCTTCCACGAGATCGCGGCGGGCAGCGAGGAGTACGGCTGGGACATCGACCTGGGCGCGGTCTCCGCGATCTGGCGCGGCGGCTGCATCATCCGGGCGGCCTTCCTGGACCGCATTCGTGCGGCGTACGACGCCCGGCCCGACCTGCCGAGCCTGCTGTCGGACGAGACCTTCGCCCAGGAGATCGCCGCGGCGCAGGACGACTGGCGCGAGGTCCTGGTCGCGGCGACCCGGCAGGGCGTACCGACACCGGGCTTCGCCGCCGCCCTCGCCTACTACGACGCTCTGCGCGCCGAGCGGCTGCCCGCGGCACTGACCCAGGGGCAGCGGGACTTCTTCGGGGCGCACACGTACCGCAGGACGGACCGGGACGGTGCCTTCCACACGCTGTGGGGCGGGGACCGGTCGGAGGTCACCGCGTAGTCCCCGGCCCCCAGGTCGGCCTTCCCCTCGCTCAGGTGAGTGGCGGCCCCGGCTCGGGGTTGGGCACGGGCTCGGGTCCCGGCGGGATCGGCGACGGCGAGGGCCCGGGCGGAGCCGGGGGCTCCGGGGGCTGGGGCGTCGGCTGCGGGCCGGGGCCCGGCGGCTGGGGCGTGGGTTCCGGACCGGGCCCCGGGGGCGGTGGCGGTGGGGTCGGCTGCGGTCCCGGGCCCGGGGTCGGTGGTGAGACCGGGTCGGGGTGCGGATGTGGGGGTTCCGGGTCCGGGCCGGGAGTGGGACCCGGGGTGGGCCCGGGTGGGACGGGATCCGGATACGGGTTCGTCATGGCGCTGTCCTCCGGCCAGTCGGTCGACGTCGGCTCTGGACTTGTCCCCCGCCTACCCGACGGCCGCCTCCCCACTCACTCAGCCGTACGAACCGCCCGGCCCGAGTGGCCCAGCCGACCCGGGGAAACGGCCACCGCTCAGGCCGCCACCGCCCCGGCGGCCGCCGCCCCGGCCGCCAGTCCCGCTGCGGGGCTGGCCAGCACGGGGACCCGGGCCTTCGTCGACTCCCTGGCCGGGGCCATGGACGCCTGGGCCAGGACGATCACGTCGGCGCCGGTCACGGAGTCGGCCGCCTCGGTCACCCGCCGCAGGTAGCCCTCGACGTCACCGGCCTCGAACCGCCGCCAGGCGCCGTCCACCAGCCGGGTCCGCACCTCCACGGGGCGGTCCGCGCGCCGTGCCTCCTCCTCGATCAGTGCCACCGTCGGCGCGAGCGTGCTCTCCAGGGCGGCGAGAACGAGGACCCGCGGACCGACGGCCACCGCGGCGGCGGCCATGGGCCGGTCCACGCGCAGCACCGGCACGCCGGCCACGGCGGCTGCCGCCTCGGCGACACCACCGATGGTCGAGCACGTGCACAGCACGGCGCGCGCCCCCTCCGCCACCGCCCGCGTCAGCACGGCCGCGACGGACGCGGCCACCGTCTCGGGCCCGTCCCGCCGGGCACGCTCCAGCAGCCCGGCGTCGACGTGATGCCGCAGTTCCAGCTCCGGATGCGCCGCGTCACGCAGCGCGTCGAAGACCGGCACGTGGACGGGCGAGGTGTGCAGGAGTGCCAGCACGCTCAGAACAGCTCGGGATGCGCCACGAGCCACTCCTTGGCGGCACGCAGCAGCTCCGGGTCGGCGGCGGGTGCCTCGTCCGGGTGGCGCTCGGCCCACTTCACGACGTAGGGGCACAGCGGGGCGACCGTGATGCCCTCCCGGCGCGCGCTCCCGTACAGCTCACGCGCCAGGGAACCGGCGATGCCCTTGCCCTCATGGGCCGGTTCGACGATCGTGTGGACCGGGACGAGCGCCCGCTCGGGAGCGTCGAGGACGAAGTACTCGATGTGCCCGACCACCTCTCCGGCGGCGACCGCCTCCAGCCGTCCGGCCGCCCAGTCGTCACGGATCTCGATGTCAGTCACGGCCACGCTCCTCGTCCCCGCGGGATCAACGGGTCAGTACGGTCAGGCCGACACGGCCTGAGGACTGCGTTCCTGGTCCGAGCCCGGTACCGGCTCGGACGCGTCGGCGCCCAGGGCGACGATACGGTTGTCACCGTCCACGTGCACGACCCGGGGCCGCAACGACCGCGCCTCGGCGTCCGTGACCTGGGCATAGCTGATGAGGATCACCAGGTCACCCGGGTGCACGAGGTGCGCCGCGGCCCCGTTGATCCCGATCACCCCGGACCCCCGCTCGCCCTCGATCACGTAGGTCTCCAGCCGGGCCCCGTTGGTGATGTCCACGATGTGCACGAGCTCACCGGGCAGCAGATCGGCGGCGTCCAGCAGATCGGCGTCGATGGTCACCGAACCGACGTAGTGCAGGTCGGCCTGGGTGACGGTGGCGCGGTGGATCTTGGACTTGAACATGGTGCGCAGCATGTCGGACTCCTGGAAGACGGCTCCCTGCCTGCTTTGTGCAGGTCAAGGGCGGTCTTCACTTTACACCGGCACGCTTGGCACCCGAAGGCCTCGGACACAAGCGGCGCTGGTGGCCGTCCGAGTGATCGTCGTGCGGCTGGCCCCGGACGGCGGTGGGAGTGGGGCGGCGGGTGGCCACCCTGACAATTCACAGGTGCCGCCGGCTCCCCCTTCTCCTTAAAGTCCGAGGCGCCCTGCACGGGGTTCGTTCCACAGACAGGAGGAGACGGCTCTCATGCGCCTGCTACGTTCCACCCTCGCCGCAGTCGCGGCACTGTGTACGGTCGCCACCGGTGTCGTCCTCGCCCAGCCCTCGCAGCCCGCGGCCGCCGCGGCCTCCGACTGCGTGGGTGGCAGGCGCGGCTTCCGCGACCACCCGGACAACGCCTCGGGCGATTCCGTGAAACCGCGGGAGTTCTGGGTCGGCAACGTCCACTTCACGCTCGAGAAGGGCGTCTACGGCAGTACGCAGATCGGCTTCGGCAAGATCAGCGGTCAGACCCGGCCCGGCGACAAGGTCTGGATGGACTGGCGGGCGAACGGCTGGGACAACGCCGACTCCGTGTCCCCCTGGCTCCAGTGCGGTCCCTTCACGGTCCAGTCCGCGGGACAGAGCCTGACGACGCCCTTCCGGCGGACCAGTTCCGACCCCGCGTACCAGTTCCGGGTCTGCGGCTCGCTGGTCACGGCGCCCCGGGCCAAGTGCTCCGTCTGGTGGTAGACCACGCCGGTGTACTGCCACGGACCGGTCCCCGACGCAACGGGCGTGGTCAGGTGCCGTCGTGGCGCCAGACCATGCTTCGTCCGGCCTCCGCCGGGGTCTGCGGCTCGTCCGGTTCGATGCGGAGCAACCGGTATCCGAGGCGGGGCGGGATGCCGGCGCTTCGGGCATTGGCCTGGTCGCAGTGGATCTCCATGGCCTTGATGCCGGGGAGCCCGAGGCCCTCCTCGGTGAGCGCCGCCGCAGCCCGGGTGGCGAGGCCCCGGCCGGTGGCGGGTGAGCAGATCCAGTAGCCGATCTCCAGGACGCCCTCCTCGCCGTTCGGGAACATCGCACCCCCGCCGAGCACCTGGTCGAGGCGGTCCGGCGGGGTCAGTACGTAGACGAACGACCGGCCCGCGTCCCAGTCCGCGTCCTGTTCGGCGCGGAAGCCGGCGGTCTCCTCCCGGGTGGGCGGATGCCGGGCCCAGCGAAGCCACTCGCCCAGGTGCTCGACGTCGGCGGCGACCGCGTCGACGAACGCGTCGTCGGAGACCAGCGAGCGCCGTCGCAGTACGCAACCGCCCGGCAAGTGGATGTTCTCGCGGGGAAGCCCCGAAGGAGACCGCTCAGTCATCCCTGCATCCTGGCCCACTCGACCGGCCACTTGAAGGGGTCGACGGCCCGAGGGTGCCGTTGGTGCGAGAGTTGCGCGACCGCGCGGACGGCCCTCGGTCACTTCCCCGATTCTGTGCGGCCTCTGGCGTTCACGACGCTCTTGTACTCCCCTGATGAAACAGCGAAGCAGTATGTGTTTCATCGTATCAACCCGGCATCACCCCCCGTGGAGCACTGGAGAACGCCGATGAGGAGTACGCGACGATGGACGATCTGAGCAGGCGAAGGATGCTGATCACAGGAGGGGCGCTCGGGGCCCTGGGGGCACTGGGCGCCGCCTCGCCGGCCCGGGCGAAGTCCCTGTGGACCTGGGCGCCGAGCGGCTCGGTGGCCGGCAAGGGGGCGGGGGTCGACCCAGACTGGGTCTGGGACGAGGAGGCCGACCCCGTGCTCGCCGCCGTGATCGAACGCGGCGAGGTGGCGAAGGTCAACGCCGCGCTGCGCACGTGGACGCGCAACGACCAGCCCTTGCTGGACGGCCTCCCCGCGGATCTGCGCGACTTCATGGAGCGGGCCCGCCAACTGCCGCCCTGGACGGACCGGGCCAAGCTCGCGGACGCGGCCAGGTTCACCACGAAGAAGGGCATCTACACCGGCGCGCTGTACGGCCTGGGCAGCGGGCTCATGAGCACCGCCATCCCGCGCGAGGCACGCGCCGTCTACTACTCGAAGGGCGGCGCGGACATGAAGGACCGCATCGCCAAGACCGCGCAACTCGGGTACGACGTCGGCGACCTGGACGCCTACCAGCCCTCCGGCGGGATGGTCGTGACCGCCGTCAAGACCCGGCTGGTGCACGCGGCCGTCCGCCATCTGCTGCCCCAGTCGCCGGGCTGGTCCCGCACCAGTGGCGGGCAGACGATCCCCATCAGCCAGGCCGACATCATGGTGACCTGGCACAGCCTGGCCACATTTGTCATGAGCAAGCTAATCGACTGGGGGTCCGGACATCCCTCGCCGAGTCGGCCGGCTACCTGCACGTGTGGCAGGTCACCGCCCACCTGCTCGGTGTCCTGGACGAGTACATCCCCGCCTCCTGGGACGAGGCCAACGCCCAGTCCCGGCAGGTCCTCGACCCCATCCTGGCCTCGACACCCGAGGGCGTCGAACTCACCGACGTGCTCCTCGACATCGTCGCGGAGCTGGACGCCGGGCTCACCCGGCCCCTGATCAACGGCTTCACCCGGTACACGCTGGGCAACCGGACCGGCGACCTGATCGGGCTGGACAAGGAGCCGTTCTGGCAGCCGCTGATCAGCGCCGCGTGGCCCCTGCTGGTGGCCTTCCGCGAAGGGCTCATTCCACTGCCCCTGATCCCGCAGGCGGCCTGGACGGTGGAGGAGGCCCTGCGGAAGTTCGTGCTGTTCTACCTGTCCGAGGGGCGAGGCCCCAGCATCGAGATCCCGGACGCCAACCGGCCGTCCTGAGCCACCCGCCGCACCGACGCACCGACGAAGCGCCGGAGCGCGGGACCCCGCCGTCACCACCGGGGTTCCGCGCCACCGCCCGCGTCCGGCCCCTGCGTTCCGCGCCTCCGCGGCCGCGGAGAACAGCACGTGCAGCCGCCCACCGGAAGCCGAGACGGGACGATGACGAGACCGCGCGACGAGGAAACGACCCAGCCGCCTTCGCCTGGCTCCGGCCCGCCCCCGTGGGGAAGACGCCGGTTCCTCGGATACGTACTGGCCGCACCGACGTTGATGACGGCGGCCCAACTGGTCCCCGCCTCCCCGGCGCGGGCGGGCCTGCCCTCGCCGGAGATCACGGAGCTGGTGGACCTCAACGACGTGATGACGGCGGCGGCCCTGCCGACCTCCGGTCTGATCACCGTCGAGGTGAATCCGGACGGCACCGTGTCCTTCGCGTTGCCGCGGACCGAGGTGGGGCAGGGCATCACCACGTCGACGGCCATGCTGATCGCCGAGGAACTCGGCATCCCGCTCCCGCGGGTGCACATCACTCTGGCCGACGCACGGCCGGAGCTGCTCTTCAACCAGCTCACCGGAGGTTCGAACACGACCTTCTCGACCTACACCCCGATCCGCACCGCCGCCGCCGTCGCCCGCCACCGGCTGCTCGGGGCAGCGGCGGCCGAGTGGGGACTCGCCGTCCCCGAGCTGGACTGGAGCGCGGGCCTCGTCACGGGTCCGGGTGGCCGGAGCGCGGGAATCGGGGAGCTGTCGGCGAAGGCGGCGGCCACCCGGACCGAGCAGGTGTCCGTCGCCCTCAAGCCACGGGAGAGGTTCACCGTCGTCGGTGCCCCGCACGGCCGGGTCGACGCGCACGCGGCCGTCACCGGTCGCAAGAGGTTCATACCGGCACCACGCCCACCGTCTTCCCCGTCAACCACGGCGCCCTCTCCTTCTCGCCCAAGCCCACCGTCCCGCCCGTCCCCGCCTCGCCCACCGACGGCCTGGACCACGTCCGCTGAACCACCCCGACAGCACTGGGAGTTCCCGTGCCCGAGCACACCTTCCGCCTCAACGGCGAGCAGGTCATCGTCGACGTCGCGGACGACGAGCGGCTGCTGTGGGTCCTGCGCGACGTCCTCGGCGTCACCGGGCCGAAGTACGGCTGCGGCATCAACGTCTGCAAGGCCTGTACGAGTCACCTCAACGGCAGGGCGGCCAACCCCTGCTCCCTCCCCGTGAAGGATCTGCGGCCCTCCGACGAGGTCACCACCATCGAGGGGCTCCCGGCCACCGTGAGCGCCGAACTGCACCCGATGCAGCAGGCCTGGATCGACCTGGACGTGGCCCAGTGCGGCTACTGCCAGCCCGGCCAGATCATGACCGCCGTGGCCCTGGTCCGACGCGTCCAGGAGGAGGGCCGCGCGATCACCGATGCCGACCTGGACGGCATCCGCAACATCTGCCGGTGCGGCACCTATCCCCGCATCCGCGAGGCGATCAGGGCCGGCGCCGAGACCATGCGTCCGCACCACTGAGAGGGAGGGCCCCATGGCCGCTCGTCGTTCGACCGTCCTGCTCGTCACCCTGGCCGCGGTGCTGGTCGCCGCCGCGGCGGTCCTGCGCTTCGTCGTCGCCCCGAACGCGACGAAGCTGGCCGCCGACGCCGACCAGACCGTGCACTACTCCGGCCGGGCCACCGTGCTCGACAGCGAGGCCCTGCGCAACGGGGACACGGCACACGCGCTGGTGTCCGACGTCCCCGTCACCGCCGACCGGCGGGTGAGGGTGGTGTCCGCCCACGGCGGCACGGCCGTGCTCGAGGACACGACGACCGTCCGGGTGGGCGGGCAGACGCTGCCCAGTGCGAAGACGTACGCCGTCGACCGGGAGAGCAGACGGGGCACGTCACCACCGGCCGGGACGACCGTCGAGCCCTCGCGGGGCGCGCTGAGTTCCGCCTTCCCGCCCGATGCGGCGCGGGACGACTCGTACACGTACTACGACGCGACGACGCGTTCGATCGTGCCGGTCCGCTTCACCGGGACCGCCGAGCGCGAGGACCGTGCCGTGAACGTGTACGAGATCGAGGTCTCGGCCCCGGTCAAGGACCCCGAGGTGCTGAAGCCCCTCCCGGCCGCCCTGCCGAAGCGGCTGCTGGCGGCCCTGGTGCCGAGCCTCGGCTCCGACGCCCGGGCCCGTCTCACCCCCGGCGCGATCGCCGCCCTGCCGGATCCGGTGCCCCTCGCCTACACGGGCCGCTCCACCCTCGTCGCGCAGATCGACCGGCAGACCGGCATCGCCGTCGACCAGAAGGTGGACCGGGAGATCGTGGCGACCACGACCGTCGCCGGTGAGCCGACCGCCCTGCTGCCGGTGTCGGCGCTCTCCTTCGCGGTCACCCCGAAGAGCGTGCGCGACCTCGGTGACACGGCGGCCTCGGCCGGCCTGCTGCTGACCCTGCTCACCGACGGGGCCCCGCTCGTCCTGGCCGTCGTCGCGCTCGTCCTGCTCCTGCTCCCGTTCAGGCCCCGGCGGCGCCGGAGCCCGGACGCCCCGGCTCTCAGGACGACTGCTCCGGAGTCCGGCCGGCCCGTCGGGTGAAGCGCCGCAGACCGCGCCGGGTGGGCTTGAGGGGTTTGTCCTCGGGGGCGACGGGCGTGGGGGCCGGGCCGGGGCCCGCGGTCAGGGCCGGCGCCGCGGGCTCGGCTCGCGGGGGTACGGAACGGCCGCCCTGGGCGAGCCGGCTCCGCACGGCCTGGGCCATGGCGTGGTGGGACGGTTCCTGGAGCAGGCCCGCCTCGGACAGCCGCTCCCACATGTGCAGCAGTTCCTGCCCGCGGGTGGCCACCTGGCCCTCGTCCCACAACCGCTGCCATGCGGCGGTGGCGCGGGCCACGTCGGGGGCGGCCCGGTTCAGGTCGGTGCGGCAGCGGATCCGGGCGACGGTCAGCGCGAGGACGGTGGAGAGCATGTGGTCGCCGCGCAGATAGGCGAGGTACGCCTCGATCGCCCTGGCCTCCAGGGACAGTTCGTCCTCGGCGCCCCGGCGCAGCGTGAGGTGTTCGCGCAGCGCGCTGGCGAGGACGAACGCGGCGTGCAGTTCCTCGCGCTGCGCGTGCTGGATGATCCGCTCGACGCGGGCGAGCGGCGGGAACGCCTCCTCCTCGGCGGCGGTGCGCTCGCGTCCGGGCGGCAGGTCCTCCTCCTCGCCGATGGTGCGGCTGGAGCCGTCGGGATGCACCCGCAGCCGCGCGACCTGCTGCGCGGTGCGGTCGATGACGGTGGCCGCGACCGGTGCCCCGAGGGTGCGGGCGAACATGGCGACGGCGTCGAGGATGGTCTCGTTGGGCGGCCGTGTGCCGCCCATGTCCAGCAGGTGGCCGTTGACCACCGTCGACCCGTCCTCGGCCACGTAGGCGTCGAGGCGGATCAGCGGCGGGGCGCCGAGGGCGGGCAGGTTCCCCTTCTCACGGGGGGTCAGCGAGTGGTTCATCCGCTCAGGCTCCGGGGCGTACGACGCCGAGGACGGGCATGGAGGCGGCCGGCGCGGTCGTGACGTTGCGGCCGGGCCGCGGTGCGTGGACCATCTGCCCGCCTCCGATGTACATGCCCACGTGGGTGGCGTCGTTGTAGTAGATGATCAGGTCTCCGGGGCGGGCCGAGGACAGGCTGACGCGGGTCAGGCCGCCCCACTGCGCCTGCGAGGTGCGGGGAATGGGGTGTCCGGCCGCCGCCCAGGCCGCGGAGGTAAGTCCGGAGCAGTCGTACGACGACGGGCCCACGGCGCCCCACACGTACGGTTTGCCGATCTGCGCCATCGCGAAGCCGACGGCCTTCGCGGCCGCTCCGCTCGCCTGCGTCCCGCCGCCCGGCGCCGACCCCTTGCCCTTGCCCTTCCCCTTGCCCGAGCCCGCGGGGGAGCCGCCGGGGCCGGTCCAGCGGGCCTCGGCCTGCCGGGCCCGCTCCCGTTCCAGCTCGGCCAGCCTGCGGGTCTGCTCCTCCTCCAGGCCCACCTCGATCCGCTCGGCCGTGGCGATCTTCTTCTCGATCTTCTGTTTCGCCGCGGCCTTGTCCGCCCGGCTGCTCTTCAGGTCCCGCAGTTCCTTGGTGGCGGCCTCGGTCTGCTCGCTCAGTGCCTCGCGGGCGCTCTTCTGGGTCTCGGAGACGTTGACCAGGCCGCGCATGGCCTGGCGGGCCTGGGAGGCCTCGTCGAGGGCGTGCTCCGGGTGGTCGCCGAGCAGCAACTGGATACCGGTGGCGGCGAGGTCGCCCCCGCGGTACTGGGTGCGGGCGGCCGCGCCGGCCAGTTCGCGCAGGTTCTTCACCCGCTTCTCGGCGCGGGTCAGGTCCTTGCGGAGGCTCGTCAGCCGCTTCTCCTGCTTGGTCGCCTTCTCGTTCGCGGCGTTGTACGCCTCCGTGGCCACTTCCGCCTCGCGGTAGAGGCCGTCCAGTTCGGCGCGGATGTCCTCGATCGACTCGCCGCCCCGGGGGTCGGGTTCGCCCGGCGCCGCGTAACCGGGGCCGGGCGACAGGAGGATGGCGCAGACGAGGACCGTTGTGGCGCCCCGGCCCAGCATCCGCCTGCCGCCGGTCGACACGTTCATGAGCTCCACTCTCAGAGGTCGCGTGCGGGCGGCTCAGACGGACGGCTGCCGCCGTGGTCACACCGCGGGTCCCGCGGTGGGCCGTTCGAGCCTTGAACACACTACCTTCCCCCGAACGGCCGACCTCGGACTCCCCGGGCGTGTCAGCTTGCTCACACGCAACCGTTCGTCGGGCGGTGCTCAGTTGCGCCAGGTGTCGTCGAGGCTGACTTTCGCGGTGTTCACCGTCGCGGTGCGGTTGGTGCCGCTCTCCCAGGTGACGTTGCGCGCCGCGTCCTTGCGCAGGTACTTGTACGCGAAGGCCGTGCCCGGGGGGAGTTCGACGTCGCGCTTCCACACCGGGTAGGCGGCCGGGTCGAGCGCGAGGGCGCCTGCCGGGTTCCAGTTGCCGAGCTCGGGCCGGTTGCCGGTCACGTAGATGTTCTGGCCCCAACTGGTGGTGGCGTCGACCGCGAAGGAGACGCCGGAGGTGACCGGGTCGGGGTCACCGGGTCCGCCCGCGCCGCCGCAGGTGCGGGCGCCCACGTGCAGGGCCACCGCCGTGTGGGCGGCCAGGGTGGCGGTGAACCGGCCCGCCCCGTCGATCGTGACGCCGTTGCCCGACTGGACGTCGCAGTAGTCACCCGCGGGCAGCGACGTCTGGAACGTGCGGGTCAGCGCGGAGCCCTCGTGGTTGATGGCGACGTACGCCTTGGAGCCGCGGCCGAAGGCGATCCGGTCGCCGCCGTTGTCCCACCAGTCGGTCACGGCCTGTCCGCGGGCGGCGTTGCGGAAGCCGACCATGGAGGAGATCTCGCGCCAGGCGTGCTGGCACTTCCAGCCGTCGCTGTAGCAGGCGTTCACCTGCCCGCCGTTCGGCGGCCCGGCGTCGTGGTCGGTGAACTCGTATCCCGAGTGGACGTCGGGACTGCCGTACGGCCAGGCCAGCATGAACACGTGCGCCAGCGTGTAGGCGGCGCCGTCCTTGTAGGTGAGCGTGTCGCCGCCCCGTTCGG
Organism: Streptomyces violaceorubidus; assembly: GCF_000717995.1. Taxonomy (GTDB): domain Bacteria; phylum Actinomycetota; class Actinomycetes; order Streptomycetales; family Streptomycetaceae; genus Streptomyces; species Streptomyces violaceorubidus. Next base: position 2,348 of record NZ_JODM01000020.1, on the reverse strand, counting down.
TGTCGTGGTTGGCGACGAAGACCGCGGACTTGTCCGAGGGCATGTAGCCCCAGGACTCGCCGAAGTTCTTGAGGTACGCGAGGTTCTCGCCGTTGAAGACCCGCTTGAGGTCGCGGGCGTAGCGGAACTCCTGTACGTCGCCGCTGCCGAGGTACTCGGCCGGGGAGACCGCCTCGCCGGCGCCGTGGATGGCCTCGTGCTTCCAGTACACGTCGGGATTGCTCAGCCGGGACTTGATGTCGGCGAGGTCACCGGCGGCCATGTGCTTGGCCGCGTCGATGCGGAAGCCGTCGACGCCGAGGGACAGCAGGTCGTTGAGGTAACCGGCGATCCTGCCCCGTACGTGGTCCTCGCCGGTGTCCAGGTCCGCGAGGCCGACCAGTTCGCATTCCTGGACGTTGAAGCGGTCGCCGTAGTCGCTGATCTGCGAGGTGCAGTTGTCGAGGTCGTTCCTCGCATAGATGCCGGGATAGTCGTACTTGGTGTACGAGGAGCCGCCGGTGCCCGTGCCGTCGCCGGCCGCCATGTGGTTGACCACCGAGTCGGCGACGACCTTCACGCCGGCCGCGTGGCAGGTGTCGACCATGCTCTTGAACTGGGCGCGGTCACCGAGCCGGCCCGCGATCCGGTAGCTCACCGGCTGGTAGGAGGTCCACCACTGTCCGCCCTGGATGTGCTCCTGGGGCGGCGAGACCTGGACGAAGCCGTAGCCGGCCGGTCCGAGGGTGTCGGTGCACGCCCGGGCGACGGAGGTGAACTTCCACTCGAACATCACCGCGGTGACGTCCTTGTCCCCGGGCGGGGCCGCCTGGGCCGGTGCCGCGGCGGCGAGGAGGCTGCCGGCCACACCGGCGGTGAGGGCGAGCGCCGTGGCGGTGACTGTCCGCGCTGTGCTGGTGTTCTGGTGCATGGAGCCTCCCGTGTGAGGATGCGGGTGTCCCGTGGTGCGGTGCCGGGGGTGGTCCGGGGAGTCGGCACACGCTTGCAACGCGTTGCAGCAAGAAGACTGCAAGAGGTTGCGGTCGTGACCGTAAGGGCGGGGTTCAACTGCGGTCAACCCTCTGGACACGTCCCTTCGAACCCCTTCACGACACCGTCGCCCACGGGCAACTTCGGGGCACTGCAAGGGATTTCTGCAATTTTCCACCCAGGGCGAGGAGACGAGGCGCGATGACCGACTGGACCGCCTGGACGCGAGGGCGGGGTGGGGCACTTGCCGGGGCGGCGGTGGTGACCGCGCTCCTGCTGTCGTTCCACGGGTCCGTGCCCAACGGGGTCGGCGGGCTGGGGAGCCTGCTGGAGTCCGTCCTGCCGTGGCTCGGCGCGGTCGTCGTGGTGCTGCTCGTCCTGGCGCTGGTGCGCCGCTCGGCGCTCGCGCTGGGCGCCCTGCTCCTGCCGGCGGCCGCCTGGACGTACCTGTTCGGCGGGCTGCTCCTGCCCGCGCCGGAGCCCGGCTCCGAGGACCTGGTCGTGGTGCAGCACAACGTCGGCGACGAGAACACCGATCCCGCGGGCACGGCGCGCGCCCTGGCCCGCGCCGAGCCCGACCTCGTCGCGTTGGAGGAGCTGGTGCCGCCGGCGCTGGAGGTCTACGCGCGGACCCTGGGCCCGGACTATCCGTACCGGGCGGTCCGGGGCACCGTCGGGCTCTGGTCGAAGTATCCGCTCAGCGGCTCCCGCGCCCTCGACATCAAGCCCCGGGGGATCGAGGAGGCGTGGGAGCGGGGGCTGCGGACCGTGGCGCACACGCCGCGCGGTGACGTCGCCGTCTACGTCGCCCACCTGCCGTCGGTCCGGGTGGGCACGAGCGGCCTCGCGTCGTCCCGGCGCGACGAGAGCGCCTCCCTGCTGGGCGACGCCCTCGCCGCGGAGGAGCTGCACAGGGTGGTCCTGCTCGGCGACCTCAACGGCACGGTCGACGACCGGGCGCTGCGTCCCCTGACCGACGCGCTGAACGTGGCCGAGCGGGGGCTCGCCCTCAGCTTCCCGGCCCGGTTCCCGCTGGCCCGGATCGACCAGGTGATGGCCCGCGCCGGAACCGTCAGCGCCATCCGGGCCCTGCCCGCCACCGACAGCGACCACCTTCCGGTCGCCGCCCGGATCCGGTGGCACTGAAGCAAACCGCTTGCGGTGTTTGCGTTAGCCTTTCGGGCGTGACGCGACGACTTGCTCAGGTGGCGAAGAAGGTCGGGGTCAGCGAGGCCACGGTCAGCCGGGTGCTCAACGGCAAGCCGGGGGTCTCGGAGGCGACCCGGCAGTCCGTGCTGAGCGCCCTGGACGTCCTCGGCTACGAGCGGCCCACCCAGCTGCGGGGCGAGCGCGCGCGCCTGGTCGGCCTGGTCCTGCCC
>NZ_JODM01000019.1 GCF_000717995.1 Streptomyces violaceorubidus | reverse complement strand
CTGGTGGCCCTTGCGGCAGATCTTTACGGTGGCGGCACTGCCCCGGGTCACGGTGTGGTGGATCATCACCCCGTGCACCGGCCCCCAGGCGCCCTTGTGATTGCGGTTGTGGTCCCGCCAGTCGCCGACCTCGACGACGGTGAGGCCCTCGTCCCTCAGCGCCTTCAGGAAGCCGCCCGCGGACATGGGGGCCGCCATCACACACGCTCCGGCCGCGACCGGCCGCGTCGGTGTACGCCGCGCTGGGGGTGGTCCTCGCCGAGCCGGTGCACCACGGGGTGCCACGGCCTGGCCGTGGGGGGTGGGGGCATGGGTTTCTCCTTCTGCCGGTCGGACGGGCGTCCCGTCGCCGAGCCCGTGGTGGTGAAGTCGGCTAGTTCCGGGGCACGTTGGGGCGTGTGGTCTCGTGGGGGGTGGGGGGGCGACCGCGGCCGGACGCGTCGGCTGCACGGCACGGTGACGTCGTCCGCGCTGATTGGAAAATTCCCGGTGTCAGCCCGGCCTACGCCTCCCGGGACACAACGGGGACGGGAACCACACGCGATCCGGCGGACACCGTGCCTCGCGGCGGACGGACACCGTGCCTCGGGGCAGACGGACACCGTGCCTCGGGGCAGACGGACACCGTGCCTCGGGGCGGGCGGACACTGTGCCTCGCGGCGCCCTGGCACCTGACCCCCGGCACCTGACCCCCGGGCACCCGGCACCTGACCCCCGGCATCCGACACCCGGCACGACTGACGCGGCCGGCGTGCCCCTGGCGGTGACGCGCCTTCCCTGCCTCCCTCACTCCGCCGCCACCCGCAACTCCCTTCCTGTACCGGCGACCGCCACCGCCCCGTCCCGGTCCGTGCGCAGGACCGTCGCTCCCTGGGCGCGCAGTGCCGAGACCGTGCCGGGCGCGGGGTGGCCGTAGGTGTTGTCCTCGCCGCAGCTGATGAGCGCCAGCCGAGGGGCGACCTCGCGCAGGAACGCGAAGTCCTGGTGGGCGGAGCCGTGGTGAGCCACCTTCAGGACATCCACGCCCTCCAGCTCCGCCGCCGCCGGGGAGCGGGCCAGCTCCCGCTGGGCCGGGGGCTCCAGGTCGCCGAGGAGCAGCAGGCGCAGCCCGGCCGTCCGGACCAGGAGGGTGACGCTGGCGTCGTTGGGGCCGCCCTCGGTGCCCGCCGGCGTGGTCCCCGGTGGGCTCGGCGGGGGCCACACCACCCGCCAGGACAACGGGCCGGAGCGCCGCTGCTCCCCCGCTGCCGCGTGCCGCAGCGGGACGTGTCGCCCCGCTGCCTGCCGGTGGACGAACTCGGCCTGGTCCGACGGCTCTTCGAGGGCGGTCGTCTCGATCGCGCCCACCGAGCGGCCCCGCAGCACCCCGGGCAGTCCGGCCACGTGGTCGGCGTGCAGGTGGGTCAGCAGCACCAAGGGCACCCGGGTGACGCCGAGGGCGCGCAGGCAGTGGTCGACCAGAGCCGGGTCGGGGCCCGCGTCCACGACCACGGCCGTCCCCTCTCCCGCCGCGAGGACCAACGCGTCGCCCTGGCCCACGTCGCACATCACCATCCGCCAGCCCGGCGGGGGCCACCCCTTGATCACCCGGGCCAGCGGGGGCGGCTGCGTCACCGCGAGGACCAGCAGCAGGGCGCAGACGCCGCACCACCACGGGTGCCGCGCCAGGCGTCGGCCGGCCAGCAGGACGCCCGCCGTGGCGAGGGCGAGCTGCGCAGCCCCGCCCCAGCCGCCGGGCCAGTCCACTCCCGCGCCGGGCAGCGCCGCCCCGGTGCGGGCGATCCCCGCGATCCACTCGGCCGGCCAGCCTCCGCACCAGGCCAGGCCCTTGGCCAACGGCATCGCCGCCGGCGCCGTCGCCAGCGCCGCGAAGCCGAGCACCGTGGCCGGGGCCACCGCGAACTCCGCCAACAGGTTGCACGGCACCCCCACCAGGCTCACCCGCTGGGACAGCACGACGACGACCGGAGCGCACAGGGCCTGCGCGGCACCCGCGGCGGCCAGCGCCTCCGCCAGCCGGGGCGGTACCCGGCGCCGGCGCAGCGCCGCGCTCCACCGGGGAGCGACGGTGAGCAGTGCCCCCGTGGCCAGCACGGAGAGCAGGAAGCCGTAACTGCGGGACAGCCAGGGGTCGTAGAGCACCAGGAGCAGGACCGCCGTCGCCAGGGCCGGGAGGAGTGATCTGCGGCGGCCGGTGGCCAGGGCGAGCAGGGCCACGGACCCGAAGGCCGCCGCCCGCAGCACGCTCGGGTCGGGCCGGCACACGACGACGAAGGCGAGCGCGAGCACCCCGCCGAGCAGCGCGGTCGTCCGCAGGTGCAGGCCGAGGCGGGGTGCGAGGCCCCGTCGCTCGCTGCGCTGGGCCAGGCCCGGCGGGCCGAGGAGCAGCGCGAGCACGATCGTGAAGTTGGCACCTGAGACGGCCAGCGTGTGGGTCAGGTCGGTCTCCTTGAACGCCTCTTCCAGCTCCGGTGTGACGCGCGAGGTGTCGCCCACCACGAGCCCCGGCAGCAGGGCGCTCGCGTCCGGCGACAGGTTCTCGGTCGCCTCGCGCAGGCCGGCCCGCAACCCTCCCGCCAGCCGTTGCGCCGTCGAAGGCGGGGCCGACGTCCGCGGCGGCCGACTGCCCGCCCGTACGCGCAGCACCGCGGCGATCCGGTCACCGCCCTTCCTCGGCGGTGCCATCCGGGCGGTGACGCGGAGCCTCGTGGTCGGCAAAAGCCCCAGCCAGCGGGAGGGTGCGGACGACGCGCGGGACCGCTGCGCTCCCTCACCGACGTCGACGAGGACGAGCACCGGCGTCCGGGTCGTCACCGCCGTCCCGTCCGGCTCGCTCAGCCGCCGCACGTCGGCCTCGATCAGCACCGTGGGCGGCACGGCACGCTCGCCCCGGACTCGCGGCCGGGTGAGGCGGGGGTCGGCCGTGACCTCCACCTCCGCGGTGACGGTGGCGTACTGCCGCGCCAGTTCCGGTACGGGCCCCCGGCGCGGGTCCGCGCCGTGCGAGGCGGCCGAGGTGGCGGACGCGGCGACGCAGAGGAGCAGGGCGGCGGCCGGTGCGCGGGACCGTATGCGCGGCGGCACCAGCAGCAGCGCCCCGGCCAGGAGCAGACTGCCCGTCACCACGCCCACCGCCCAGCCGGTCGGCACGTCCAGCACCAGCGCCGCCGTCGCCCACGCCGCCAGGGCGGGCGGCACCAGGCGCAGGTCCACGGGGCCCTCCTGCCGGGGGTGGGCCGCGCCCAGCCGGTGACCGGAGGCGGCGTGCACGGCGGCCCGCGGCGACCTCGTAGTTGGCTCCTCCGGTTCCTCCCTGTCGTCGAGTCCGGCCGGTCGGTCAGACCCGTCCGAGCCGTCCGACCGGTCCGAACGGTCCGAACGGTCCGAACGGTCCGAACGGTCCGAACGGTTCGACCGGTTCAGATGGTCCGGCAGATCCGGCAGATCCGGCAGGTCGGGCAGGTTCGGCCGACTCGACCGGTTCGCTCCCGTCACGTCCGTGTTCATGGCCGTACGAGGTCCCGCAGGTCGGCGAAGCGGCGCTCGCCGATGCCGTTGACCTCGCGCAGTTCGTCCACCGAGCGGAAACCGCCGTGCTGGGTGCGGTAGTCGACGATGTGCTGGGCGAGGACCGGGCCGACGCCCGGGAGGGTGTCGAGCTGGTCGGTGGTCGCCGTGCTGAGGGAGACCGGCGCCGCGGGCCCCGCCGCTCCCGGCGGTCCACCCGGGGCGGAGCCCGCTCCCGGCGGGGGCGCGGAGGCGGGCGCTCCGACGATCACCTGTTCGCCGTCCACCAGGAAGCGGGCCCGGTTCAGCCCGTCGGTCTTCGTGCCGGGCCGCACCCCTCCGGCGGCTCGCAGGGCGTCCGCGACACGTGAACCGGCCGGGAGGCTGTGGATGCCGGGTTCGCGGACCTTGCCGCCGACGTCCACCACGATCTCGGGCCCGGCCGTGGCCGTGGGTGCGGACTCGGCCCCGGGCTCGCTCGTCTTCGCGCGGTCTCCGGCCGTCGGCCCCGGTTTCCCGGCTCCGTACGCCGCCGCCTCCCGCAGCACCTCGGGTGCCGCCACCGGCTGGGTGCGGCCGGACCAGAAGTGCTGCGCCGCGAAGACCGCCGCGAGGACGAGCAGCACGGAGAGCGCAACCACGCTGCGCCGCTCCAGCCCGCACCGTGTCTGCAACCACAGCGGCATCCGCTCCCGCAGCGCCTGCCCGGTCCGCTCCCGCCAGGTCGTCGTGGCACCGTCGGAGTCGCTGAAGTCCGCGTCGCCGAACTCCGCGTCGCGGAACTCCGCGTCGCCGGGGGCCACGGGGCCGGGCACCGGCGGTCCCTTTCCCGCCTCCCCCCGCGCCCTCTCGGGTCCGGCCCGGTCGCATGCCCCGGCGCGCTCGGCGAACAGCGCCTCCGCCCTCCGCCGGAGTTCCTCCGGGGGCGGGTGCCGGCGAACGTGCCGGGCGTGGGAGCGGGGGCGGGCGTGGGCACGGGACCCGGGTGCGCGACGGTGGGCGAGGCGGCCGTCGGAGGCCGGGGCACGGCCCGGACCGCTGGTCGCGGACGTGGTGCGTGAACGTGAGCGAAGAGCCATGCGACGAGGATCGGGCACCTCGACGCCCTCGCGATGATCATGGTCGTTTCCCGGGGACTACCCACGGGTTGTGGAAAACTCCGCCCCCCTCACGGGTGACCCGACCGCACGCACCCCCACCCACCCCACTCCGCCCCGGTCCCCCGCCCCGGTCCCCCGGTCCCCCGACACCCCGCCCTCACCGTGACGAGACCACAACCCCCAACAGCCCCGGCCCCGTATGCGCGCCGATCACCGCGCCGACCTCGCTCACGTGCAGGTCGGCCAGCCCGGGCACCCGGGCCCGCAGGCGGTCCGCCAGGGCCGACGCGCGGTCGGGGGCGGCGAGATGATGGACGGCGATGTCGACGGGCGCGCTGCCCGCCCGGTCGGCGGCGATCTCCTCCAGCCGGGCGATGGCCCTGGACGCCGTCCGGACCTTCTCCAGGGGTTCGATGCGGCCGCCCTCCAGCCGCAGCAGCGGCTTCACGGCGAGCGCGGAGCCGAACAGCGCCTGGGCCGCCCCGATCCGGCCGCCGCGGCGCAGATAGTCGAGCGTGTCGACGTAGAAGTAGGCGGAGGTGTCCGCGGCGCGCTTCTCCGCGGCCGTGACGGCCTCGTCCACCGTGCCGCCCGACTCCGCCGTCTCCGCGGCGGCGAGCGCGCAGAATCCGAGGGCCATCGCGATCATCCCGGTGTCGACGACCCTCACCGGCACGGCGGCCTCACGGGCCGCGACGACGGCCGCGTCGTGGGTGCCGGAGAGCTCGGCGGACAGGTGGAGGGAGACGATGCCGTCGGCGCCGGACTCGGCGATCCTGCGGTAGGTCTCGGCGAAGACTTCGGGGCCGGGGCGCGAGGTGGTGACCGGCCGCCGTTTCTGCAGCGCCTGGGCCAGGGAGCGGGTCGAGATCTCGGTGCCCTCCTCCAGGGCCCGGTCGCCCAGGACGACGGTCAGGGGTACCGCGGTGATGCCGTGCCGCTCCATCGTCCGGGCCGGAAGGTAGGCCGTTGAATCCGTGACGATAGCGACATGGCGGGACATGAGCTGGAGGTTACCTGGCGTAGTGCCCGTACGGCAGTCCGGCCCCGAGGACCGGGCGTTCACAGGGCCGGATCGAGTCGGCGGGGCCGGTCAGGTGGTGCTCTCGGGGCGGGCCTTCTTCTGCCAGGGGTACACGGGGCGCCCGGCCGGCGGGGTGATGGCGGGACGTGTGGCGTCCTTCTCCGCCGGGCCCCGGGCGGTCGATTCCGGCCGGCTCTGCCGGGTGGACGGGGCTTCGGCGGGCGGGGCCTCGGGCCAGGACGAGGGCGCGGCGGCGGGCTCCGTCTCCGTCCAGTGCCGCAGCGCGCCCGCCTCCACGTCGATCTGCGCGCTCAGCGAGTCCAGGTCGTCGTCCGCGAAACGGCGGGCGCGGTCGCGGGCCGCCCAGCGCAGGGAGTCCGCCGACCGGGTGATGCGCTCGGTGCGCTCACGCAGCCCGGGCAGGCGCTCGGCGAGGGTGGCGCGGTCCGGCTCGGACTCCAGCCGCCGCAGCTCGCCGTCCAGCTCGAAGCCGTGCGCGCTGAGCCGCTCGAAGAGGGCGAGGGACTCCTTGAGGGACTCGTCCTCGGCCACGCGCGCGTGCAGCGCGTCCTGCGTGGCCCGCATCGAGGTGCGCAGGGTGAGCCGCAGCTGTGCCAGCTCGGCCGCCGGGCCCACCTGGACCAGGGACTTGGCCCGCAGGGTGTGGTCCTCGACGGTGCGGCGGGCCTGGGTGATGCCGCGGTCCACGCTGCGCTTGGCGGCGCCGACGGCCTTCACCGTGGCGTACACGCCCAGCACCACGGCGAGCAGGAAGAGCAGGGCGAACACGGTGAGCGCTGCTTCCACTGGGCTCCTCCTCCGAGCGTCCGGCCGGCGAGCCGGCAGGCCACGGCACGGCACCCGTCGTGCCGCTCTTCCACGGTAAACGCAGCGGGCAGGCCCAGGGTTCCGCGAGAACCCCGAACCTGCCCGTACCCGACCCGTAGGGGGCGCCCGGAGCGCCCGGGTCACCGCCTACGCCGGAACGATGTTCACCAGCTTCGGCGCCCGCACGATCACCTTGCGGATCCCGGCCCCGCCCAGCGCGGCCACGACCTTCTCGTCGGCCAGCGCGGCCTTCTCCAGGTCGTCCTCGGAGATGGAGGGGGCGACCTCCAGCCGCGCCTTGACCTTGCCCTTGATCTGGACGACGCAGGTCACGGTCTCGTCGACGACGTAGGCCGGGTCGGCGACCGGGAAGTCCTCGTGGACGACGGAGGAGGTGTGCCCCAGCCTGCGCCACAGCTCCTCGGCGACGTGCGGGGCCAGCGGCGCGACCAGCAGCACCAGGCGCTCGGCGACCGACCGCGGGACCGGACCGCCGGCCTTGGTCAGGTGGTTGTTCAGCTCGGTGACCTTGGCGATGGCGGTGTTGAACCGCATGCCCTCCAGGTCCTGCCGGACGCCGTCGATGGCCTTGTGCAGCGCGCGCAGGGTGTCGGCGTCGATGTCGCTCTCCGCGACGTCGGCCACGGACAGCTCGCCGGTGTTCTCGTCGACGACGTTGCGCCACAGCCGCTGCAGCAGCCGGAACTGGCCGACCACCGCGCGGGTGTCCCACGGCCGGGACACGTCCAGTGGCCCCATCGCCATCTCGTACAGGCGCAGCGTGTCGGCGCCGTACTCGGCGCAGATCTCGTCGGGGGTGACGGCGTTCTTCAGGGACTTGCCCATCTTGCCCAGCAGCCGGGAGACCTTCTCGCCCTGGTAGTAGTAGGCGCCGTCGCGCTCCTCCACCTCGGCGGCCGGCACGGCGATGCCGCGGCTGTCCCGGTAGACGTAGGCCTGGATCATGCCCTGGTTGAACAGCTTGTGGAACGGCTCGGCCGAGGAGACGTGCCCCAGGTCGAACAGCACCTTGGACCAGAAGCGCGCGTACAGCAGGTGCAGCACGGCGTGCTCGGCGCCGCCGACGTACAGGTCGACGCCGCCGTGCGGCAGGCCCTCGCGCGGGCCCATCCAGTACTGCTCGATCTCGGGGTCGACCAGCGCCTCGCTGTTGTGCGGGTCCAGGTAGCGCAGCTCGTACCAGCAGGAACCGGCCCAGTTGGGCATCGTGTTGGTCTCACGGCGGTACTTCTTCGGCCCGTCGCCCAGGTCCAGGGTGACGTGGACCCAGTCCTCGTTGCGGGACAGCGGGGTCTCGGGCTCGGTGTCGGCGTCGTCCGGGTCGAAGGTGCGCGGGGAGTAGTCCTCGACCTCGGGCAGCTCCAGCGGCAGCATCGACTCGGGCAGCGGGTGGGCGATGCCGTCCTCGTCGTAGACGATCGGGAAGGGCTCGCCCCAGTAGCGCTGGCGGCTGAACAGCCAGTCGCGCAGGCGGAAGTTGACGGTGCCCTCACCGGTGCCGGTGCGCTCCAGCCACTCGGTGATGCGCTCCTTGGCCTCGACGACGGACAGGCCGTCCAGGCTGACGCCGTCGCCCGAGGAGTCGGTGCTGGACGAGTTCATGATCTTCGCGTCGTAGGAGGAGAAGGCGTCCTCCCACGTCGCGGTGTCGGTGCCGCGGCCGTCGGTCGGCTCGACGATGCAGCGGATCGGCAGCTCGAAGGCGCGGGCGAACTCGAAGTCGCGCTGGTCGCCCGCCGGGACGGCCATGATCGCGCCGGTGCCGTAGCCCATCAGCACGTAGTCGGCGATGAAGACGGGGACCTGCTCGCCGGTGACCGGGTTGGTGGCGTACGCGCCGATGAAGACGCCGGTCTTGTCCTTGGCCTCGGCCTGCCGCTCGACGTCGGACTTGGAGGCGGCCTGCGCGCGGTACGCGGCCACCGCCTCGGTCGGGGTGGCGTGACCGCCGGTCCACGCGTCGCGGGTGCCCTCGGGCCAGGCGGCCGGGGTGAACTTCTCGACCAGCGGATGCTCGGGCGCCAGCACCATGTAGGTCGCGCCGAACAGGGTGTCGGGGCGGGTGGTGAAGACGGTGATGCGCTCGCCGTCGACGGGGAAGTCGACGCGGGCGCCCTCGGAGCGGCCGATCCAGTTGCGCTGCTGCAGCTTGATGGCCTCGGGCCAGTCCAGCTGGTCCAGGTCGTCCAGCAGCCGGTCGGCGTAGGCCGTGATGCGCATGTTCCACTGGCGCAGCTTGGCCTTGAAGACGGGGAAGTTGCCGCGCTCGGAGCGGCCGTCGGCGGTGACCTCCTCGTTGGCCAGCACGGTGCCCAGTCCGGGGCACCAGTTGACCGGCGCGTCGGAGGCGTAGGCCAGGCGGAACTCGCCCAGGACGTCGGCGCGCTCGGCCTCGCTCAGGGTGCTCCACGCGCGCCCGGGGTGGCCCGGTACGGGCCGCTCACCGGAGGCGAACCGGGCGACCAGCTCGGCGATCGGGCGGGCCTTCCTCGCCTCGTCGTCGTACCAGGAGTTGAAGATCTGCAGGAAGATCCACTGGGTCCACTTGTAGTACTCGGGGTCGATCGTGGCGAACGACCGGCGCTTGTCGTGGCCCAGGCCCAGCCGGCGCAGCTGGGACTTCATGTTCTCCATGTTGGCTTCGGTGGACACGCGCGGGTGCGTGCCGGTCTGCACGGCGTACTGCTCGGCGGGCAGGCCGAAGGCGTCGAAGCCCAGGGTGTGCAGGACGTTGTGTCCGGTCATCCGCTGGAAGCGGGCGAAGACGTCGGTGGCGATGTACCCCAGGGGGTGGCCGACGTGCAGGCCCGCACCGGACGGGTAGGGGAACATGTCCATGATGAACTTCTTGGGCTTGGCGACCAGCTCCGGGTCGCCCGCCAGGTCACCCTTGGGGTTCGGCGCCGCGTAGGTCCCCTCGGCGTCCCAGAAGTCCTGCCAGCGTGCCTCGATCTCGGCGGCCATGGCAGCCGTGTAGCGGTGCGGCGCGGCGTCCGCCGACACAGGGGCGGTCGCCGCGGGGTTCGTCTCGCTCATGATCCTCAAAGCTCCATCGATCGTCTCTGCCAGCGGCTGCGACCTTCATGACCAGCGGCTGCGAAGGCCGGGAAATGAAAAATCCCCTCGCACAGGAGGGGACGCCGCGCCGATTCCGGCCTCCGGACTGTGACCGGGGTCGGGACTGATCAGCGCGGCTCGCTAAGCAGAAGGCGTACGGCACGCATGGCGTCAGGGTACCGCAGTCGTCGAGCGGGCTGCGACGGGCTTCCGACGGGCGTGCGGTCGGTGTGGGGTCGGCGTGCGGCCGACCGGAATCCGCGGCCCGAGATCCGGAAACCGGAGACGCGCCCGAACCAAGGTCAAAGGTTACTTCGCGTAACGACCGCTAAGGGACACCAGCCCGAGCGCACTGTCATTTGATAACAACGCAATAACTCAAACCCCCTACCCGCCGGTATGGCGCCACTTAGAGTGCGGCAGCGGGACCGCTTTCCCGAACCGCTCCGGAGTTGCCCCCATGAACTCTCCCCCGATGAACCCTCCCCCGAGGCACCCGCGCGACCCCGGCTCGCCGCCTCCCGTGACGTCCCTGGCGTGCGGAGGTCCGTCGTCATGACGAACGACAGCACGGTGGACGACACCTTCGCCCAGTTCCTGAACTTCGGCGCCGGCGTCCTCTCCCTCGTCCTCCTCAGCTGCTCGGTGATCTGGGGTCTGCTTGCCCAGGACCGGATCGTCCTCGACACCCGGCAGCGGATCCTGGCCCAGGCCGTGCACCGGACCACCGCCGTCGCCTCGGTCGTCCTCCTGCTGGTGCACATCGTGGTCAAGCTGGTCCTGGACCACACCACGTGGGTCGCCGCGGTCCTCCCGTTCGGGCTCCTGGCCACGGACGACGAGGCGTTCGGCGGCCGGGCCGTCCTCATCGGCTTCGGCACCCTGGCCAGCATGCTCATGATCTTCGTCGGAGTCACCGGAGCCCTGCGCAACCGCTTCGCCTCGCCGGCCCCGGTGGCCGCCCGCTGGCGGGCCATGCACATGCTCGCCTACCCGGCGTGGTGCCTGGCCCTGCTGCACGGCCTCTACGCGGGTCGCGCGGCGAAGCCGGTCTTCGTGGTCCTGTACGCCCTGTCCGTGGCCGGCGTCATGGCGGCCCTGGCGCTGCGCGCGGCACCCCGTCCGGTCAAGCGCGAGGTCGCCGACCGGATCGCGGGCCTCTTCGGGACCGGGGAGCGGCCCGCGCGGCAGGAGCAGGCGGAGATCCGGCCGAGGGACACCGCGCCCCTGCCGGGCCACGAGCACGCCGGGGCCCCGCCCTCGCGCGGCGCGTCCCCGTCCGCCCCGCTGTACGAGTCGGCGGAGCGCCTCACTCCCCCCGAGCCCACCAGCGGCTTCGCGGCGGCCTACCGCGCCGTGTCCGGTCCCCCGGGCCCGCGCCGGGCGCCGCTGACGGCCGACCCGGCCGCGTCCGCCCAGCCGCCGCCGGACCTGCGGCCCACCGAGGCGATGCCGGTCGTGGACGGCGGCGCCGGCACCCCGGGCGGCTGGCCCGTGCCGTCGCCGCCCCCGGTCGGCGAGGCGCCCCCGTCGGCCTACGACCCGCTCAACGACACGGGACACACCATCCCGGTCTACGGCGGTCCGGGCGCGGCGGACCACTCCGCGAGCCACGCCGCGCAGTACGCCTCCGGCTACGGCTCGAGTGACGTGTACGACACCCGTGAGACGAACGCGGTCCACGACACGTACTACCCGGACGACACGTACAACAGCGGTCCCGCCCCCGAACCAACCCCCGGTGTGCCCTCGCCGTCCCACGACTTCGGCGCACCGGGTTCCGGTGAACCTTGGAACACGCCTTCCGGAGGCTTGAAGTGAACGAGGCCCTGCCCGACGTCCCAGAGGTCCGCGTGGTCGGGCTTCCCCAGCTCACGTCGGGCTTCGACCTTGTCGAGCGGCTGGATCTGCCGATGCACCTCAAGGTGCACGGTCCGCTCGAACCGATGGGCGGGGAGCAGCTCGCGCAGCTCTCCGAACGCATCAACCTGAAGGGCCGCGGCGGCGCGGGCTTCCCCTTCCACAAGAAGCTGCGCTCGGTGGCCGAGGCGGCGATCAAGCGCGGCGTACGGCCGGTCGTGGTGGTCAACGGCAGTGAGGACGAACCGGCCTGCCGCAAGGACACGGTGCTGATCAACCGCGCCCCGCACCTGATCCTGGACGGCGCGCTGCTGTGCGCCGAGGCCATGGGCGCCCGCACACTGGTCATCGGGGTCACCCGCGAGTCCACGCAGCGCTCCATGGAGGCCGCCCTCGCCGAGCGCGGCCTGAGCAACGGCCGCCGGTCCGCCCTCCGCGCGCGCGTGCAGCGCAATCCGGTGCGCATGGTCACCGGCGCGGCGGCCTCGCTGATCCGCTCCATCGACGGCGGCCCGGCGATCCCGCCCGGCCGCAAGGTGAGCGCCTCCCGGAGCGGCGTGGGCGGCGCACCCACCCTGCTGTCCAACGCCGAGACCTTCGCCCAGCTGGCGATCGCCGCCCGCATCGGCCCGGAGCGCTACGGCAACACCGGGCTGTACGACGAGCCGGGCACCGTGCTGCTCACGGTCTCCGGCGCGGTGGCCCGCCCCATGGTGATCGAGGTCCCGACGGGCGTGCCGCTGCGCTACGTCCTCCAGCTGGCCGGCGCCCCGCCGGTGCCGCAGGGGGTGCTGACCGGCGGCTACCACGGCAAGTGGATCGACGCGGCGACCGTCGACGAGGCGATCGTCTCCCGCACCTCGCTCCAGCAGGTCGGCGGCTCGCTCGGGGCGGGCGCGATCCTGCCGATCGGTCAGAACACCTGCCCGCTGGGCGAGTCGCTGCGGGTGGCGCAGTGGCTGGCCGAGGAGAGCGCCGGCCAGTGCGGGCCCTGCTACCTGGGCCTGCCGGCCGCCGCGCGGGGGCTGGAGGACATCCTGAACGGCGGTGGCCCGGCCGCCCTGGAGGCGGTCAAGCAGGTCGCGAAGAACGTGAAGCGGCGCGGCGCCTGCTCGCACCCGGACGGCTCGGCGATGTTCCTGGAGTCGACCGTCAAGGCGTTCACGGACGACCTGGCCGCCCATGTCCTCGGCAACGGCTGCGGTCGGCCCGTGGAGGGCGTCCTGCCGCTCTTCGAGACGGGCAGGGCTCCGACCGGCGTCCCGGGCGGCGGGGAGGAGAACGGCCCCAGCCGTCAGAAGATCTTCGTCGACTGGACGCTGTGCCGGGGGCACGGGCTGTGCGCGGACATCCTGCCGGAGGTCTTCCAGCTCGGCGCCGACGGCTTCCCGACCGTCGCGCAGGCCGAGGTGCCGCGTTTCGCGGAGGCCAAGGCGGTGCGTGCGGTGCGCCGCTGCCCGGCGCTGGCGCTGCGCATCGAGGAGGACACCCGCGGACAGGCGCCGTCCTCGCGCGGCAACCTGCCGGTGCTGTCCCAGGGCCGGGGCCGCCGGGCGCTCGGCCGCTGAGACACGAACAAACCCCCCGGACACGATCCGGGGGGTTTCCCTGTGGAGCTAAGGAGAATTGAACTCCTGACCTCCTGCATGCCATGCAGGCGCTCTACCAACTGAGCTATAGCCCCTTGCCCTTCATCCGCCCGGTCTCCCCGGCGGCGACGCCAACATTACACGGTCCACCGGGCACAACACCAAATCGTTTCCGCTTTGCCCGTTCTGCCCTCTTGCGGGGTCGTTCCGCCGTCAGGCCGTCACGAACGAGTAGAAGCGTTTGAGCGTGCAGTGCTCCTCCAGGAGCCGGCCGTAGATCGGTTCACCCTCGAGCTCGCGGTACGTCTCGATGGGGTCGCCCTTTATGATCAGCGCCCGCGCGCATTCCTCGCACCAGTACTGGTAGTCGGGGTTGACCGGCTCCATGTCGCGCACGATGGGCGTACCGCTGCCGCACCAGTCGCACTTCCGCCTGTGTGCACCCATCGATCAGCTCCAGCTGTGGCCGCAGGCCGTGCACACGTAGGAGATCCCGCCGTTGTCGCCGAGGACTTGGGCCACATGACCGGAACCGCAGGAGGGGCAGCTGAGACGGGTGACCGTGTTCCGTGCCACCGCTCCGCCGAGGAGGTGACCGACCTCCTCGAGGATGCTCCCAGGCATCGCCACTCCCTCCCGTCGGGCCGCGGTCCCCTTCCGGCCGTTTGATTCTGCCACGGCCGGGCCGACCCGGTCAGCGACGCCTCAGTACCGGTCCGGACACGGAGTCCCCCCGACGTATACGCCTGTGGGACGCGTGTTGCTCAAGTGGGCGGGGACGAAAAATCCCGCCCCCCGAAGGGGACGGGATTCGTCCGTGGGCTGTGGAGCTAAGGAGAATTGAACTCCTGACCTCCTGCATGCCATGCAGGCGCTCTACCAACTGAGCTATAGCCCCTGGTGCCACGCGACCGGAGTCGCATGGTCCTGCTCCTCGTCCGCTCCGCTCGGCGGGGCGAACAAGAAGAACTTTAGCCTGCGACCTGCCGGAAAGTGAAATCGCGGTTCAGACGTCGTCGCCGATCACCGGCTCCGGCAGGGTGCCGGCGTTGTGCTCCAGCAGGCGCCAGCCCCGGGCGCCCTCGCCCAGCACGGACCAGCAGCAGTTGGTCAGGCCGCCGAGGCTCTCCCAGGTGTGCGGCTCCAGGCCCAGCAGACGGCCGAGGGTGGTGCGGATCGTGCCGCCGTGGCTGACCACGACGAGGGTGCCGTCCTCGGGGAGCTTCTCGGCGTGCCGCAGCACCACGGGGGCGGCCCGGTCGGCGACCTCGGTCTCCAGCTCGCCGCCGCCGCGGCGCACGGGCTCGCCGCGCTTCCAGGCCGCGTACTCCTCGCCGTGCCGGGCGATGATCTCCTCGTGGGTCAGGCCCTGCCAGACGCCCGCGTAGGTCTCCCGCAGGCCCTCCTCCAGGGTCACCTCCAGGCCGGTGAGCACGGACAGCTCGGCGGCCGTGTTCGCGGCGCGCGCGAGGTCGGAGGCGACGATCGCGTCGGGCCGCAGGTGCACCAGCAGCCCGGCGGCCCGGCGGGCCTGGGCGACGCCGGTCTCGGTCAGCTCGACGTCCGTGCTGCCCTGGAAGCGCCGCTCCACGTTCCACGCGGTCTGGCCGTGCCGCCACAGGATGACGCGGCGGCCGCGGCCCGGCCTGCCCGCGGTCACCTCTCCGGTGGCGCTCACCGCCAGTCCTCGTCGGTCCGCGTCGCCTCCTCGGCGGCCTGGAGCTTCGCGTGCTCCTCCGCCTTGCCGCGGGTCTCCTTGGCGTCGGCGGGCAGCTCCAGCTCGGGGCAGTCCTTCCACAGCCGCTCCAGGGCGTAGAAGACGCGCTCCTCGCTGTGCTGGACGTGGACGACGATGTCGACGTAGTCGAGCAGGACCCAGCGGGCCTCGCGGTCGCCCTCGCGACGCACCGGCTTGGCGCCGAGTTCCTTGCTCAGCCGCTCCTCGATCTCGTCGACGATCGACTTGACCTGGCGGTCGTTGGGCGCGGAGGCCAGCAGGAAGGCGTCCGTGATCGACAGGACGTCGCTGACGTCGTAGGCGATGATGTCGTGCGCGAGCTTGTCGGCCGCCGCCTGGGCGGCGGCGTTGATGAGTTCGATGGAGCGGTCGGTCGCGGTCACTGCCTGGCTTTCGGGTCGGCGGTCGGTTGACCTCAAGGGTCTCACGACCGCCGACACGGGCCCACGTGGCGAGCGCCCGCCGCCCGCCGCCCCCCTACGACGCCGGCTTGTAGTCCTGGCCGAGCACCACCGAGACCCGCGCGTTCGCGGAGACCTTCCCCTGGGTGACGGAGCCCGTGGGCAGGCCCAGGGTCTTGGCGACCTCGACGGCGTTCTCCTTGTCGGCGGCCTCGGCGTAGACGACCTCCGAGGTGGCCTCGGTGCCCGAGGCGGTGCCGCCCGACACGAAGGTGAAGCCGCCGTTGAGAAGGACGACGCGGGCCTTGCCGGTGCGGTCCTCGGCGCCGGTGGCGTTGCGGACGGAGACGGTGACGGCCGCGTCCTTGTCGGGGCTCTTGGCGGTGCCGCCGAGGACGTCCTTGACGACGCTGTCACTGGCCTCGGCGCTGAGCCCGCCGTCGTCCTGGACCGGCAGCAGCGCGGTCTTGAAGTCGCCGCCCTTGGCGCGGTCGGAGAGCCCGGCGAGGAAGGTGCCGAGGTCCTTCTCGGTCAGCGGCGGGTCGAGGATCATCCCCATGGTCTGCACGGTGGTCGTCGCCGCCTGCGGGTCGGAGGACAGCTTGCGCAGCACGCCCTGCATGACCTGCCCGAACCGCTGCAACTGGGCGTTCGCGTCCTCGCCCTTGCCGCGGTAGGTGGCGTAGGCGACGGCCATCTTGCCGCTGAGGGTCTGGCCCTCGCCCTTGCGCACCAGGGGCGCGGCGGTCTTGTCCTTGGACTCCGGGTCGGGGACGTCGGCGTCGGTGTCGACCTCGATGTTGCCGACCAGGTCGACGAGGATCTGGAGGTAGGGGGTGTCCAGGCGCCAGGTGCCCTCGATGTCGGTGCCGAGGGCGGAGTCGAGCGCGGTGCGGGTCGCGTCGGGGCCCTCGTCGTCGACGGACTTGGCGAGCGTGGTGGTGCTGCCGTCGTCGCCGGTCAGGGCGAACGCGTTGGGCACCAGCACGGCGGTGCCCTGCTTGGTGGTGGTGTTGTTCACCAGGAGCGCGGTGGAGGTGCCGCCGCCCCTGGTGTCGTGCAGGTGGAGGGCGATGACGTCGCGCTTCTGGGCGCCGGCCGCCGTCGTCGCGCCGCTCTTGTCGTCGGAGGAGGACAGTCCGGGCAGCTTCCCGGCGTACCAGAGGTAGCCGACGCCGCCGACCGCGACCAGCGCCAGGACGACGACCAGGGCGACGACGCGCGAGCGGGCGCGCCGTCGGGCCTCCTCACGGCGCTCGGTGCGGTTCTCCGTGAACTTCATCCAGTCGATGACGTCCTCGGAGTCGCCGGTCGGCTCCTCGACGAAGGCGAACTGCTCGGTGCGGTAGTCCCCGCCGGGTTCGGCGGCCTCGCGGTGCTCCGCGCGCTCCCGCTGCTCGGGCGGCCCGGCCTGCTGCGGGATGTGGGCGGTCTGCTCGGCGACCCGGGGCTGCGGCCCGCTGGTCGCGGCCTGCCCGTACGGGTCGTACGGCGGCCGGGGGGCCGGGGCGCCCCCGTGCGGGCCGGCCGGGTGGCCGCCGTGGCCCCCGTAGCCGGGCGCGGGCGGTTGCGCCGGCTGCTGCCCGGTGTCGTAGCCGCCCTGGGAGCCGTAGGGGTCGTAGGGCTGCTGGACCGGCTGCTGGGCACCCGTGGCGTACGGGTCGTAGCCGTAGCCCTGCTGCCCGTACTGCTGACCGTGCTGTCCCGCCTGCCCGTACTGCTGGCCCTGCCGGGCCTGCTGCCCGTACGGGTCGTACTGCTGCTGGTGGCCGGGCTGGGCGTGGCCCCGCCCCTGGGCCTGGCGGTACACGGGGCGGCCGTACTCGTCGTAGCCGACGAGTTCGTACTGGTCGTCGCCGTGTCCCGCGTCGTATCCGTCGTTCACCGGTGCCCCTCTCGGCTCACTCGCCGCGGTACAGGTGGCGTTTGTCGATGTAGCGCACGACTCCGTCGGGCACCAGGTACCAGACGGGATCGCCCTTGGCGACTCTCGCACGGCAGTCTGTGGAGGAGATGGCGAGGGCGGGCACCTCCACGAGCGAGACACCGCCCTTGGGGAGTCCGGCGTCCGTGAGGGTGTGGCCGGGCCGGGTGACGCCGATGAAGTGGGCGAGGGAGAACAGCTCCTCGCTGTCGCGCCAGGTGAGGATCTGGGCGAGGGCGTCGGCGCCGGTGATGAAGAACAGGTCCGCGTCCGGGTTGAGGGCGCGCAGGTCGCGCAGGGTGTCGACGGTGTAGGTGGGGCCGCCGCGGTCGATGTCGATGCGGCTGACGGAGAACTGCGGGTTCTCGACGGTCGCGACGACCGTCATCAGATAGCGGTCCTCGGCCGCGGAGACCGCGCGGTGGCTCTTCTGCCACGGCTGCCCGGTCGGCACGAACACCACCTCGTCGAGCCGGAACTGCGCGGCGACCTCGCTGGCGGCCACCAGGTGGCCGTGGTGGATCGGGTCGAAGGTGCCGCCCATGACGCCCAGCCGCCGCCTGCCCGACGGGCCCTCGGCCGGGCCGTCGACCGGTCCGGCGGCGCGGGCGGGCACCGCGTTCTGCGTGCCGCGCGCCGGCGCGTGCGCCGGGCCGGTAGGCGTCTCGTGCTCTCCCATGCGAGCAGACCCTACCGGCCCGCCCGGAGCGACCCGGTCGCGCCCACTGGGCCGCGGGCTCAGCGGTCGCGGTTGAACCGGGTGGTGATCCACAGCAGGAGCAGCAGGATGACGAACGCGCCGATGCCGGTGACGTAGGGGCTGAGGCTCTCGTGGTTGCCGCCGTGCTCCTCGCCGCCCTCGGCGGCGAGGGTGACGAACTGGGTGGCGCTGGGAGGAAGGCTCATCTTCGGCAGGACCTATCCGGTGTGGGCGGGACTGGACGTCCGCTCATCGTATGCGGGCGCCCCGCGGGCGATCACGCCGACTCCGCCGTTGGGGACGGGCGGCGGCGGGGGATTGGCGGGTCCGGGGAACCTTCGGATCTCCTCAGTCGTCCTTCTGCTTGTACCCCCGCAGCAGGAACCACGCGGTCAGCACGCAGCCCACCACCATGACGATCAGGACGATCCGGAGCAGATTCCCCGGCCCCTGCTGTTCGGCGGCGGTCGCGGCCCCGGCGAGCCAGTCGGGGTGCGGGATGTGCTGCATGGCGTGGACTCCTTAGACGTACTGCCCGTCCACGGTATCTCCGCCTAGGCTGGGCCCGGCTCGGGGGGCGCAAAGGGCCGCACAAGGGTTCGCAAAGACCATACGTACGTCCGGGTCACACCTACGCGCATGGGGGAAGAGATGTCCGACGGCCACCACACCGGGCACGAGCACGTGCCGAGCCGGCAGCGCAGGCGCTTTCCCGGGATCTCCTCGCGTGCGTACGAGCACCCGGCCGACCGCAGTGCCCTGGTGGCGCTGCGCAGGCTGAGCGGCTTCGACACGGTCTTCAAGGCGCTCAGCGGGCTGCTGCCCGAGCGGAGCCTCAGGCTGCTGTTCCTGTCCGACTCGGTGCGCGTCTCGGACCGGCAGTTCGCCCATCTGAACGTCATGCTGCGCGACGCCTGCTACATCCTGGACCTGGAGAAGGTCCCCCCGATGTACGTCAACCAGGACCCGGTGCCGAACGCGATGTGCATCGGCCTGGACGAGCCGATCATCGTCGTCACCACGGGCCTGGTCGAGCTGCTCGACGAGGAGGAGATGCGGGCGGTCGTCGGGCACGAGGTGGGGCACGCCCTGTCCGGGCACGCGGTCTACCGCACCATCCTGCTCTTCCTGACCTCCCTCGCCGTCCGGGTCGCCTGGATCCCGCTGGGCAACGTGGCGATCATGGCGATCGTGACCGCGCTGCGCGAGTGGTTCCGCAAGTCGGAGCTGTCCGCCGACCGTGCGGGTCTGCTGGTCGGCCAGGACCTCCAGGCGTCCATGCGGGGCCTGATGAAGATCGCGGGCGGCAACCACCTGCACGAGATGAACGTGGACGCGTTCCTGGAGCAGGCCGAGGAGTACGAGGCGGGCGGCGACCTGCGCGACTCGGTGCTGAAGATCCTGAACGTGCTGCCCCGCTCGCACCCGTTCACCACGGTGCGGGCCGCCGAGCTGAAGAAGTGGGCGGCCTCCCGGGACCACCAGCGGATCATGGACGGCCACTACCCGCGGCGTGAGGAGGACAAGGACACCTCGGTGCGGGACTCCTTCCGGGAGTCGGCGTCCCACTACGCCACGCATGTGCGCGGCTCCAAGGACCCGCTGATGAAGCTGGTCAACGACATCGCGGGCGGCGCCGGTGACCTCGGCGACCGGATGCGCCGGGGCTTCGGCGGCTTCACGGGCTCCCAGCCGAGGCCGCCCAAGGACGGGGGCGGACCGGCGGAAGGGCCCGAGGGCGAGGGGGGCACCGGGGGCCCGGAGGCGCCCGGGGGGCCTCGGCGCCCCGGTGACGGCGGCCCGGAGTCCGCGCGCGACGGCGCCTGATCTGCCCCGCTCACTCACACCTGCGGCTGGGCGCTCGCCGCGAGGCTGCCGCACAGGGCCGTGGCCTCGCCGGACGTGTACGGGTCGGTGCCGTCCGGGACGCCGACTGCGGCCTTCTGTCCGGCCAGCAGCGGGCGGAGCTGGTTCGCCGTGTCGTCGGCGCAGGACAGCGGCCCGGCCTGGACGGAGGAGGCGACGAGCCGGGTCTGGTGCAGCCGCAGGTCCTCCCGGTCGAAGCGGAAGTGCAGCTCGCGCCGGACGGTGAACAGCGACGTCTCGGCCCGGGCGTCGCCGGGCGGCCGCAGCGCGTACACCATGGTGTGGTCGGCGGTGACCTCCAGCGTGGACGCGTCGCTCTCCACGGTGCGCAGGCTGCCGTCCACCCGGATCCCGGGGTCGGCCAGCTCGGCCCGGGCCGGGTCGAAGCGGATCAGCCACCCGGTCGGGGCGTGGCGGCCGTCCGCGGCGGGCCTGTCGAAGCTCTCGTCGAACTGGGGGAGCTGGTCGGGGTCCAGCAGCACCCGCACCGAGCGGACGTCCTCGCCGCCGAGCACGTCCGGGTCGAGCGCCGAGCGGACGATGTAGTTCTTCGCCGTGGTGAGCGCGCTGAAGACCTGGTCCTCGGAGAAGTGCGCCGTGCGCCGGGCCCCCGGCAGCGGGATGCCCTGGGCCGCGGTCCTGAAGTGCGCGGCGGGGCTGTGCGCGTACAGGAACGCGGCGTCGTCGGCGCCGGGCACGCGGTCCCGCGGGGCGAGCGGGACGACGCTCATCCGCACCGGCTCGGCCGTCCGCTGCCCGGCGGAGCTCTGGTAGGGGTGCCGTACACCCATGTAGATGGCGGTGCCGAAGGCGACGGCGATCAGCAGGACGAGGATCAGCGCCTGCCGGGACAGTCCGGCCCGGCGCAGGGGCGGCCGGCGGCGCACGGCGGGAGCGTGGTCGGTGATGCGCTCCTGGGCGGAGAACTCCTGGAGCCGGGCAGCGCGCACGAACGATTCGTCGAAGACGACGGATCGGTACTCGTCCTCTCCGCCTCCGGGCGCGCCCTCGGGCGTTCCTCCGGGCGGACCGCCAAGCCCTGCCATACCTTCAGAGTGGGTCTGCGGAAGGTCGCGTAAACGCGCCGCCACAGGTCAAGTTGGGACAGCTTGCCACCGTCCCGGGGGCAGGTCAGGGACTGCGCGGAAGCACCGAGACGGCGGGCTGGGAGTACTCGGCGGAGGCCGAGGGCGTCGCGGCGCCGCCCTGCTCCGGGCCGGTGGAGGCGGGCGGCGGCACCCGCTGCGGGCCGCCGCCCGAGGACGCGCCCCGGTAGACGGCCACGAAGGCCAGCGCGACCATGCCGATGCCCATGGCCAGGGCGAGCAGCCAGGCGACGGGTCGGTGCCAGCGGACCTGCTTGCCGTAGGCCGCGGGAGCGCCGTACGGGCGGTCCAGGGGGTCGCGGTCGTCGTCCGGGTCGTCGAGGTCGGGATCATGGCCGAAATCGCCGTACCCGTCGTCGTAGCGCTCGGACCTGCTGCGGCCCCGGCGGGCCGCTTCCGCCTCGGTGGCCTCCGCTCTGGCCTCCGCGGCCGCCAGGAGGCGTTCGACGGCGGTCGGCTCGTGCACCTCGGCCGCCCGCACGAAGGCCTCGTCGAAGACCACGGAGGCGAACTCTTCGTCCGACACCCCGCGGTCGTGGTCGTCGTCGGGCTCCCAGCCGTCCGGGAACGGCGTGCCCCCCACGTCCTCCGGCACGGCTCCAGAGTAGACCTGGGGGGTCGTTTTGGGCAGACGGCGGGGAAATTCATCCAGTGGGTGAGATGCCCCGTTCGGTACGCCCGCGGTGTGCCCGAGGGGTGGCGGGGGGGCGCGCCCGCCGTCAGCGCCGTACGTGCCCGTCGCCGGTGACGATGTACTTCGTGCTGGTCAGCTCGGGCAGCCCCATGGGGCCGCGGGCGTGCAGCTTCTGCGTGGAGATGCCGATCTCGGCGCCGAAGCCGAACTGGCCGCCGTCGGTGAAGCGGGTGGAGGTGTTCACCGCGACCGTGGTGGAGTCGACCAGCTGGGTGAAGCGCCGGGCGGCCTGCTGCGAGGTGGTGACGATGGCCTCGGTGTGTCCGGAGGTCCACAGCCGGATGTGCTCGACCGCCCGGTCCAGGGAGTCGACGACGGCCGCCGCGATGTCGTACGACAGGTACTCGGTCTCCCAGTCCTCGGGCGTCGCCTCGACGACGGTCGCGCCGGAGTCCTTGGCGTGGGCCATCACCCGCTCGTCGGCGTGCACGGTGACCCCGGCCTCGGCGAGCGCGGCCAGCGCGCGGGGCAGGAACTCGGCGGCGATGTCCTGGTGGACCAGGAGGGTCTCGGCGGCGTTGCAGACGCTGACGCGCTGGGCCTTGGAGTTGATCAGGATGTCGACGGCCATGTCGAGGTCGGCCTGGGCGTCGACGTAGACGTGGCAGTTGCCGGTGCCGGTCTCGATGACGGGGACGGTGGACTCCTGGACCACCGTGTTGATCAGTGACGCTCCGCCGCGCGGGATGAGCACGTCGACCAGACCGCGGGCCCGCATCAGCTCGCGCACGCTCTCGCGGCTCTCGCCGGGCACCAGCTGCACGGCGTCGGCGGGCAGCCCGGCCCCGCCCACGGCGTCGCGGACCACCCGGACCAGGGCGGTGTTCGACTGGTAGGCCGAGGACGAGCCGCGCAGCAGGACCGCGTTGCCGGACTTCAGGCACAGGGCGGCGGCGTCGACCGTGACGTTGGGCCGGCCCTCGTAGATGATGCCGACCACGCCGAGCGGGACCCGCACCTGGCGCAGGTCGATGCCGTTGGGGAGGGTGTTGCCGCGCACGACCTCGCCGACCGGGTCGGGCAGGGCGACGACGTCGCGCACGTCGGAGGCGATGGCGCGGACCCGCTCGGGCGTCAGGGTCAGGCGGTCGACGATGGCCTCGCTGGTCCCGGCGGCGCGGGCCTTGGCCACGTCCTGGGCGTTGGCCTCGACGATCTCGCTCGTGCGGACCTCCAGCGCGTCCGCGACGGCGAGCAGCGCGTCGTCCTTGGCGGCCCGCGGCAGCGGCGCGAGGTCGGCCGCGGCGGACTTGGCCCGGTAGGCGGCCCGGGTGACGGGTGACATCGAGTCGTACGGCGAGAGCGTGGTCATGGGGGGAAGGGTAGTGCGCGCGGTCCGGGGGCCGTCCGGTGTCCCATCCCGCGAGATGCGCCCGGGGGACGGGTCAGAACGGGTGAACACCGACGGGTGTCGCCGGGGCGGGCCCGTACCCCGCGGCGATGCGCTGGTGGTAGGTGGCCCGGTCGATGACCTCCAGGCCGACGATCTCCCAGGGGGGCAGTCCCGCGGTCTGCCGGTGCTCGCCCCACAGGCGCAGGGCGACGGCGGCGGCGTCGTGCAGGTCGCGGGCCTCCTCCCAGTACCGGATCTCCGCGTGGTCGTCGGCGTAGCGGCTGGTCAGCAGGAAGGGGTGGTCGTGCGCGAGCTGTTCGAGCGCCCGGCGCACCTCGGTGAGGGGGGCGCGGGCGCCGGAGACGCTGAGGGTGACGTGCCACAGGCGCGGGGTGTGCTCGGGCTCCTCGCCCCGGAAGCGGTCCCCGGCCGCGACGCTGGTCAGGGCGCGCTCCTCGCCGCCCGCCCGGTTCGCGCCCCGGGCGCCGCCGGGGCGCCCGCCCGAGCCGCCGCGGGCGCCCCCGCCCCCGCGGGCGGCGGTACCACCGCGGGGCGCCGCCGTCCCAGGGCGTACTCCGCTCACGACGGCCTCCTTCACGCACACGGCTCGGCCCGGTGGTCGGCCGGACTTGTCCCTGGGGAAAGTTGAGCAGGCCGTGCGAGATCGCGGGGCGGTTTTGCGGAACGTCCACCACCGATTCGGGGACGTTTCGACCCATTACGGGTGCAGGATCACCAGATCGTCTCTGTGTACGACCTCACGTTCGTACGCGGGTCCGAGTTCGCGCGCCAGTTCCCGGGTGGAGCGGCCGATCAGCCGGGGCATCTCCTTGGCGTCGAAGTTGACCACTCCCCGGGCCACCGCCCGGCCGGTGCCGTCCCGCAGCTCGACGGGGTCGCCCGCGGCGAACTCGCCCTCCACGCCCGCGATGCCGGCCGGCAGCAGCGACTTGCGGCCCTCGACGACCGCCCGTACCGCCCCGTCGTCGAGGACGAGCGCCCCCTGCGGGGTGGAGGCGTGCTGGAGCCACAGCAGCCGGTCGGCGGAGCGGCGGCCGGTGGCGTGGAAGTAGGTGCCGGTGTCGCCGCCGGTCAGGGCGTCGGCCGCGTGCACCGCGCTGGTGAGCACCACGGGGATGCCGGCGGCGGCGGCGATCCGGGCCGCCTCGACCTTGGTGACCATGCCGCCGGTGCCGACCCCGGCCTTGCCCGCGCTGCCGATGTCGACCCCCGCGAGGTCGGCCATGTCCCGCACCTCGGCCAGCCGCGAGGTGCCGGGCCTGCTCGGGTCGCCGTCGTAGACGCCGTCCACGTCCGACAGCAGCACCAGCAGGTCGGCGCGGACCAGGTGGGCGACGAGGGCGGCGAGGCGGTCGTTGTCGCCGAAGCGGATCTCGTCGGTGGCGACGGTGTCGTTCTCGTTGACGATCGGGAAGGCGCCCATCGCCAGCAGTTTGTCCAGGGTGCGCGAGGCGTTGCGGTGGTGGGCGCGGCGGCTCATGTCGTCGCTGGTCAGCAGCACCTGGCCGACGCGGACGCCGTAGCGGGCGAAGGAGGCGGTGTAGCGGGCGACCAGCAGCCCCTGGCCGACGCTGGCGGCGGCCTGCTGGCGGGCCAGGTCCCTAGGGCGGCGGCGCAGGCCCAGCGGGGCGAGCCCCGCGGCGATGGCGCCGGAGGAGACGAGGACGATCTCCTTGTCGGTGCCGCGCACCTTGGCCAGCACGTCGACGAGCGCGTCGACCCGGTCGGCGTCCAGGCCGCCCGCGGCGGTGGTCAGCGAGGAGGAACCGACCTTGACGACGATCCTGCGGGCCTCGCCCACGGCCTGCCTTGCCCCTGGCCCTGTCCCCGGCCTTGCCCCTGCCACGGCCCCGTCCGCCTCTCCCGTCGACACACGCCGATCCCTGCGCTCGCCAGGCAATCTACGCGAAGGGGAAGACGCGCCGCACCGGAGTTCACGCTGCGGACAGGGGCTCGGGCCAGGGCTCGGACCGGAGCTCGGACCGGGCGGGGTCGGAGCCGCTCAGGGGCCGGGGGCGGGGCCCGGGTCGAGGCCCGGGGTCAACACGCGCGTGTCGTCGGACGGTCACCGGGCGTTAACCCGGTTGTCCGATGCGCGACGAGCCTGGAGCGATCGCAGTGCCCCTGTCCCTGCCCCGCCGCCGTCTCCCCCGCCCGCCCCGGCCCCTCGGGCGGCCCCGTGGCCTCCGCTTCGGCCTGCCCGGGCGGCGGACGGCCGTGAAGCTGCTGGTCCTGGGCGTGCTCGCGACCGCCTTCGCCGCCCAGGCCCTCGGCGCGCTGCTGCCGCACGTGCCGCTGCTGCTGGCGGCGAGCGCCGGTTCGCTGGCCGCCGAGGGGGCGCTGTACCGGTGGCAGCGGGGCATGGTGTCGCTGTTCGCCAAGTCGCACGCCGACGTCACCGTCCGGCACGTGCTGCGCGACCTGCTGCTCGTGGTGGGTCTGCTGCGCCTCGGCGAGCAGCACCGCGAGGGGGCGTACGCGCCGCTGGTCGCCGGGCTGCTCGTCTTCTACGCGCTGCACTGGGCGATCCAGGCGGTGTCCGTCCTGGTCCGGCGCTCCCGCACGCTGCCGGTGGTCACCCGGAACGTCGACGCGTCCGCGCTGCGGCTGTCCCCGGCGCCCCCGGCACTGCTGCGCCGCCCCGGGCCCCGGCTGGCGGCCTTCGGGCTGCCCGCGACGGCCGGGCTGCTGGCGACGGCGGCGACCGACGCTCCGGTGTGCGGGGCGGCCGGGCTCGCGCTGTCCCTCGCGCTGGCGCTGGCGGGGCTGGGCACGCTGCTGCTGCGGCTGCTGCCGGGGCGCCGACCCGCGGGCGAGCAGGAGGTGCTCGACTGGTTCGAGGCGTGGCTGACGCAGTACCGGCCGACGGTCGGCCTGTACTTCTCGGGCGGGGCGTCCTCGGCGTACCAGGCGAACATGTGGCTGGAGCCACTGGCGCGGCTGGAGGGGCGGCCGGTGATCGTGCTGCGGGAGCGGCACATGGTGCAGCGGATCGCGGCGACCGACATCCCGGTGGTGTGCCTGCCGAAGGTGTCGACGCTGATGCGCCTGGAGCACTCGACGCTCCGTGTCCTCCTCCACCCCTCCAACTCCGGGAAGACCTCCCAGGTCCTGCGCATCCCCACCATCAAGCACGCCTTCGTCAACCACGGGGAGAGCGACAAGCTGTCCTCGTGCAACCCGTACGCGAAGGCGTACGACGAGGTGTGGGTGGCGGGCCCCGCGGCACGCGAGCGGTACGCGCTGGCCGAGGTCGGCGTCGACGACAGGGACGTGGTGGAGATCGGCCGCCCGCAGCTGGACGCCGTCCGGCCGTACGCGGGGCCGCCCGCCCCCGGGGCGTTCACGACCGTCCTGTACGCGCCGACCTGGGAGGGCTGGGACGGCAACCCCGGCAACACCTCGGTGGTCGAGGCCGGGGAGAACCTGGTGCGGGCGCTGCTCGCGGACCCCGGCGTACGGCTGCTGTACAAGCCGCACCCGCTGACCGGGTCGGTGGACCCGCGGGCCCGGGCCGCCGATCTGCGCATCCGCGAGCTGGTGCGGGCGGCGAACCGGGAGCGGGGCGGGCCCCGGCCGCCCGCGTCGGCGGCCACCGCACTGAGTCGGCGGGCGGCGGAGCTGGACCGGCTCACCGCGGCCGGTTTTCGGTCGGCGGCGGACCAGGCGGAGCGCATGCTGCGGCAGCCCGCGCCGCGGCCGGGGCGGGCCGGGGCGGTGCGGCGGGCGGCGGTGGCGTGGGAGGAGGCGTACTGGGCGTCGCTGCCGGCCTGGGAGCACCAGGTCGTCACGGAGGCCCGGCCCTCGCTCTACGCCTGCTTCAACCGGGCCGACCTGCTGATCAGTGACGTGTCGAGCGTGATCAGCGACTTCCTGGCGAGCGGCAAGCCGTACGCGGTCGCCAACACCAGCACGCTGGCCGAGGACGTGTTCCGCAAGTCGTACCCGACGGTGGCGGCGGCGACCGTGCTGGCGCCGGACGCGTCCGGGGTGCCGGCCCTGCTGGCGGCGGTGCGCCATCCGGAGCGGGACGAACTCGCCGGGGAGCGCGCCGCGTTGGCCCGGCGCCTGCTGGGCCCGGCCGAGCCGCCGTCCCGGGAGCGCTTCGCCGGCGCGGTACGCGACCTGTGCGCGGCGGCGGACCGGCACCGGGTCAGGATGGCCGAGCGGCTCGCCGCGGAGCTGCCCGTCCCCGGCCCGCGCCGCGAACCCGCCGGGCCGTCCGCCCCCTCCGCCTCCCCCGCCCCGGCCCCGGCCCCGGCCCCGGAGCAGCGCGGCCACGTCTGAGTCCCGTTCGCTGGGCCGTGGTGTGCACCACACCTGTCACAGCATGGTCACGAATCACGCCCTCCGTCAGGGGCCGTTCGGCACCTCCGCCGGTCACCGGCGGCACCGGCCCGGACACCCGGCCGGTGCCGCGTGCGGACAGCTCGTACGCGGCGAGGTGGGAGTGTCGTGCCCGGCCGCGCCGCAGCCGCACCGGGACACCTCGGTGCCCCGCACCCGCCGCCGTACCCGGCGCCGCCCGTGACCAGCCGCTCGCCCTCGTGCCGTCCGAATCCGCGGCACCCGGTGCGGGCCCTTCCCCGGGCCACCGATATCGAGTCGGGCACATGGGGCGGAAACCGGCTCAAGTCGATAAAGGGGACAGCGGGACCGAATGTGAGGAAGTTCTCCAGCCGCTTCCCCACGGCCCATTCGGGGCGGCCGGTCCGGCCATTTCCCGCTCTGGCGGGGCACAGGGCGTCCGGCTACCGTGCCCGCGGAAACTCCGCGTGAATCCTTTACGCTGATGCGGCGGCGCGCTCCAGGCCCGAGCAGTGCCCGGAGCGCGTTCCGGTCCCAGCCCGCGGTCCCGTGGTCAGTTCTCGGAACAGGTTGTAAGGATGCCCAAGCTCTCTCTCGTTGTCCCCGTGTACAAGGTGCAGGGCTATCTGCCCGAGTGCCTTGACTCCATACTCGGGCAGGACTGCACGGACTACGAGATCATCGCGGTCGACGACTGCTCGCCGGACGGCTCAGGGGCCATTCTCGACGAGTACGCGAAACGGGACACCCGGATTCATGTGATTCACCTCACGGAAAACGTGGGACTGGGTCGCGCACGCAACGCCGGGCTGGAAAAGGCCACCGGCGATTACGTGTTGTTCCTGGACAGTGACGACACGTTGTCCGACGGCGCCCTGTCGGCCGTTCTGGACCGGATCGAGACCGCGGGCGACCCCGAGATCCTGATCTTCGACTACGCGCGTACCTACTGGGACGGCCGCGTCCGCCCGAACCTGCGGGCCGACCTGCTGAAGGAGGAGGGCCCGGACACCTTCTCCCTCGCCGAGCGCCCCCAGTTGCTCGACCTCCTCCAGATCGTGTGGAACAAGGCCTACCGGCGCGACTTCGTCACCCGGACCGGGCTCACCTTCCCGCCCGGGTACTACGAGGACGCCCCCTGGACGTTCTGCTCCCTGATCAGCGCCGAGCGGATCGCCGTCCTCGACCGGGTCTGCGTGCACTACCGGCAGCGGCGCGAGGGCGGCAACATCCTCAAGACGGTCAGCCGCAAGCACTTCGACGTCTTCGACCAGTACCAGCGGGTCTTCGACTACCTGGACACGCACGAGGAACTCGCCGAGTGGCACGGCCCGTTGTTCCGCAAGATGGTCGACCACTACCTGACCGTCCTGGAGCGTCCGGGCCGTCTGCCGCAGGACGCGCGCGCGGAGTTCTTCCACCGCGCCTCGGCCGACTACCGCGCCCGGGTGCCCAAGGGCTTCACCCGCCCCGGCGGGGGCCGCGGCCACAAGTACGGGATGCTGGAGCGCGACGCCTACACCACCATGGTGAGCGCCCTGGCGGCGGTGAAGTTCCGCCAGCGGGTCAAGACCCGCACCCGCACCGCGCTCAACCGCTCCAAGCGCGGCGCGATGGGCGCCTTCTACCAGTCGCAGCTCAGGCTGCCGCTCGACGACAACCTGGTGCTGTTCTCCGCCTACTGGAGCCGCAGCGTCTCCTGCAACCCCGCCGCGATCGACGCCGAACTGGCCCGGCTGGCCCCGCACATGCGCCGGGTGTGGGCGGTCCGCGCGGAGAACGCGGGCCGGGTGCCCAAGGGCGTGAAGGTCGTCCGGGTGGGTTCCCGCGAGTACTGGGCGGCCCTGGCCCGCGCCAAGTACCTCGTGAACAACGTGAACTTCGCGGACTCGGTGGTCAAGCGCGAGGGCCAGATCCATGTGCAGACCCACCACGGCACTCCGCTGAAGACGATGGGCCTGGACCAGCAGAAGTACCCGGCCTCCACCGACATGGACTTCGAGAAACTCCTGGAGCGCTGCGACCGCTGGGACTACAGCATCAGCGCCAACCAGTTCTCGACCGTCGTCTGGGAGCGGGTCTACCCCTGCTCGTACACCACGCTGGAGACCGGCTACCCGCGCAACGACGTCCTCGTCAACGCCACGTCCGAGGACGTGCGCGCGGCCCGCGCCGCGCTCGGGCTGGCCGACGGCGCCAAGGCGTTCCTGTACATGCCGACACACCGCGAGTACCAGCCGGGCTTCACCCCGCCGCTGGACCTGGGCCGGTTCGCCCGTGAACTCGGGCCGGACGTGACGCTGCTGGTGCGCGGCCACTACTTCTACGGCAACTCCCCGCACGTGAACGAGATGCGCCGCACCGGCCGCATCGTCGACGTCTCCGGGCACGCCCGGGTGGAGGAGCTGTACCTCGCGGCCGACGCCCTGATCACGGACTACTCCTCGGCGATGTTCGACTACGCCGTCCTCGACCGCCCGATCATCAGCTACGTCCCCGACTGGGACGTCTACTCCGCGGTGCGCGGCACCTACTTCGACCTGCTCCAGGAGCCGCCCGGCGCGGTGGCCACCACGCAGGCGGAGCTGCTGCGGCTGCTCACCTCCGGCGCCTACGACAGCCCGGAGACCACGGAGCGCCGGGACACCTTCCGCCGGCGTTTCTGCGAATTCGACGACGGACACGCAGCCGAACGGGTGGTGCGGCGCGTCTTCCTCGGTGAAGAGAGCCTGCCGCCCATCGTCCCGTTCGACGAACGCCACCACGCCCCGACCCCCGCCCAGGCGCTCGAACTGGTCGAGCGGGCCTGACCCCGAAAGGAGACCACCAAGCCATGGCCCCTCGGCTCAGTGTCATCGTCCCCATCTACGACGTGGAGCGTTACCTCCCCGCCTGTCTCGACTCGCTCGCGGCACAGACCTTCCGCGACTTCGAGGTCCTGATGGTGGACGACGGTTCACCCGACGGCTCCGCCGCCATCGCCGAGGAGTACGCCTCCCGCGACCCCCGCTTCAAGCTCATACGCAAGGAGAACGGCGGCCTCGGCGCCGCCCGCAACACGGGCATGACCCACCTTGCGCCCGAGTCCGAGTTCCTGACCTTCGTCGACAGCGACGACCTGATCCCGCCGGACGCCTACCGGCTCATGGTCGGCAGCCTCGACGAGAGCGGCTCGGACTTCGCCACCGGCAACGTCTACCACCTCAAGGGCGAGAAGTCCTGGCAGGTGCCGCTGATGCGGATGCTGGCCGGCGAGGCCCGGCTGCGCACCCACATATCCCGCTACGCCAAGCTCGTCGCCGACCGCATCGCCTGCAACAAGGTCTTCCGGCGCACCTTCTGGGAGAAGCACGGCTTCGCCTTCCCCGAGGGCCGGCTGTACGAGGACACCCCGGTCACCATGCGGGCCCACTACCTGGCCGAGAGCGTCGACGTCATCTCGGAGCCCTGCTACTACTGGCGGCTGCGCGAGGGCGAGTCCGCCCCGTCGATCACCCAGCGGCGCACCGACCCGGCGGGCGTGCGCGACCGGGTCACCTCCGTGATGGAGATCAGCGCCTTCCTCGCCGAGCAGCCCGGCGAGACCTACGCCCGCCTCAAGCGCGAGTACGACACCCGCGTCCTCCGCGACGACCTGCGGCTCTTCCTCAACGTGGTGCCGGACGGCGACGAGGAGTACCGCACCGAGTTCCTGCGCTCGGCGAACCGCTTCCTCGACAGCATCGACCCCAAGGTCGTCATGGACCTCCCGGCCGAGCTGCGCGTGCAGTGGCTGCTGGTGCGCAAGCACCAGATGGAGGAGCTGATCGCCCTGCTGGCCGGCCAGCGCCGCCGGGAGACCCCCGAGGTCAGCGGCCTGGTCCGCAAGTACGCCTCCTTCCCCTCCCTGGAGGGTGCGGACCTGCACCTGCCCAAGGGAGCGCTGCGCATCGACCAGCACCTGAACATGCGCGCCCCGCTCCAGGAGGTGAGCTGGTCCGGCGGCAAGCTCGTGCTGTCCGGCAACGCCTGGATCGACAAGATCGACCTGCCCACGCGCAAGGCCTCGGTCAAGGTGCTCCAGCTGCGCAAGGACCGCTCCCGCCGCCGCATCCTGCTGCCGGCCCGCAACCTGCCGCGCCCCGAGGTCACCACCGACTCCGGCCAGGACCGCTACAACTACGAGTGGGCCGGCTGGGAGGTCACCATCGACCCCGCCCGGCTCCGCAAGGGCGGCGAGTGGCAGGAGGCCGTGTGGCACGTGGGCCTGGGCATCTTCGCCTCCGGGCTGGTGCGGCGCCACGCGGTCCACTCCAGCGGCGGCGCGGCCTGCAACTTCCCGCCGTACCACTGGCTGAGCCCGGAATTCCGGATGCTGCCCGCCGTGGAGCGCGGGGCGCTGAAGCTGCGGATCGAGAAGGTCCGCGCCCTGATCACCGGACGTACCCTTGAGGGCGACCGGATCAAGGTCACCGGTGAGATCCGCGAGCCCCTCGCGGCGGACGAGCAGGTGGTCCTGCGGGTCAAGAACCAGAAGGGCGCCGAGACCCTCGAGTACCCCGCCACCGTGGAGCGCGCGGGTCCCGCGCAGTCCTTCTCGGTCGAGGTGCCGGTCGCGGACGTGGCGCTGATCTTCCACGAGGGCGTCGACGAGAAGGCGCAGCCGGAGAAGCGGACCTGGTCCACGGTGCTGGTCGCGACCGGACCGACGGGCACGGAGCGCCGCTTCGGCACCGTGATGCAGGAGGGCCTGGCCGACGCCGAGTTCGCGCTGCCGGCCTCCCTCGGCTCCCAGTCGCACCTGGTGGAGCTGGCCGTCGTGGCGGGCCACACCGGGTTCCTGAAGTTCTCCGGCCGCACCCGCCGCGCCATGATCGACACCGCCACGGTGCGCGACGGCAGGATCGCCCTCACCGGCCACGCCGACCCCCGGCTGTCCGGCGCCCGCTTCCTGCTCAAGCCGCGCAACCGCTACGAGGAGCGCTTCGTCGAGACGCGGTGGCTCGACGGCGGACGCTTCGAGGTGTCCTTCGACCCCTCCCGCCTCGGCGGCAAGGGCGACCTGCCGCTGCGGGCCGGACGCTGGAACCTCTTCCTGCGGCCCGACGAGGAGGGCGTGCCCGACGTGCCCTTCGTGACCGACCGGCTGGCCGCCGACTCGTTCCCGGTGCAGGCCGAACTCGGCGGACGCCGCTACTGGCTGGAGAACCGCTGGGGCGACTTCCCGCAGCTCAACGCCCGTTCCGAGCTGAGCGACCTGGAGCGCGGCCCGTACCGCCAGAAGGAGCTGCGCCAGACGGTGTACGAGCCGCTGTCCCGGCAGCCGCTCAAGGACCAGGTCTTCTACCTGAGTTACAACGGCAAGCAGTTCTCGGACAGCCCGCGCGCGATGTACGAGGAGCTGGTGCGGCGCGGCTCGGACCTGAAGCACCTGTGGGCGGTCCGCGACGGCCAGGTCAACCTGCCGGACGGGGTCGAGAAGGTCCGCATGTGGGGCCGGGAGTGGTACGAGGCGCTGGCCTCCAGCCGCTACATCGTCACCAACGCCCACCTTCCCGACTGGATCGTGCGCCGCCCGGGCCAGTCGATCGTGCAGACCTGGCACGGCACGATGCTGAAGAAGATCGGGCACGACATCGACACCCTGCACTTCGACCGGCGCTACCAGGAGAAGCTGGCGCTGGAGGCCAAGCAGTGGAGCCTGCTGGTGTCCTCCAACCGCTTCAGCACGCCGATCCTGAAGCGGGCGTTCTCCTACGACGGTGAGATCCAGGAGGCGGGCTACCCCCGCAACGACTACCTGTACTCGCCCGAGCGGGACGCGATCGCGGCGCGGGTGAAGGAGGCCCTCGGTCTGCCCGAGGGCAAGAAGGTCGTCCTGTACGCGCCGACCTGGCGCGACGACCAGTCGCACAGCGCCGGGCAGTACCTGTTCGACCTGCGCATCGACCTGGAGGACGCCCAGCGGCGTCTCGGCGACGACCACGTGCTGCTGATCCGCCGCCACTCCAACGTGGTGGACGCGGTGCCGGGCGCGGGCAACGGGTTCGTGTGGGACGCCTCGGAGTACCCGGACATCGCCGACCTGTACCTCGCGGCGGACATCATGATCACGGACTACTCGTCGGTGATGTTCGACTACGCGCACCTGAAGCGGCCGATGCTGTTCTTCACGTACGACCTGGAGCACTACCGGGACACGCTGCGCGGGTTCTACTTCGACTTCGAGCAGGACTCCCCCGGTCCGCTGATCGACAACTCCAAGGAGCTCGTCGACGCGATCCGGGACATCGACCAGGTGCGGGCGGAGTACCAGGAGCGGTTCGACCGCTTCCACCACCTGTTCTGCGACCTGGACGACGGCAACGCGTCCGCGCGGGTCGTGGACCGGATGATCGAGCAGGCGCGGGAGGGCTGACCCGCTGCCGCGAAGGCGGAGACGGCAAGGGGGCGGGCGTGTGGCCCAGCGCCCGGCGGGACTTGCGCACCGCGCGGGTCAGCACGGTCGGCCCGGCGGCCACGGTCTCGCTGATCACCGGGCGGGGGAAGGTGAACACGTTGATCGGCTGGAGGACGTCGGTGCCCAGCTTGGCCAGCGGCACCCGGGGCGCGTCGGGCGCGGTGCGCAGCGACAGGTCCCAGATGACCTCCTTCTCCTCGTCGTCCTCGCCGTGCGCGCGCACCAGCGTGGCGCAGTCCAGGTCGACGGCCACCCAGCCGTCGCCCTCGTCGCGCAGCGGGAAGGTCAGCACCCGCTCCTTGTCCCGGCGGTGCACGGCCTCCACGACGGCGCCCGCGGCGGGCCGCGCGCCCCACAGTTCGGCGCGTACGGCGATGGTCCGTTCGTCGACCCCGACCGGGCCGACCTCGGCGTGGACGTCACGCAGCGCGCTGCGCAGCCGCAGCCCGCCGTCCTCGTGCAGGTGCGGCAGCAGCAGCGCGAGGGACGGCCCCTGGGCGCGCGGCAGTTCCACGGCGAGCAGGTCCCGGGTGTCGCAGCCGTAGCCGTCGGTGGAGAGCGCCACCTCGCGCTCGCCCTCGCGGACGGCCAGGCTCAGCTCCCAGGTGCCGTGCGGCACCCCGGCGTCCCAGGGCACGACCGCGTCGCCCTCGGCGGAGAACGGGAAGCGGTGCTCCGCGCCTGTGGCGCCGCCCTTGCGCAGGACGAGGTCGGCCTGCCCGGCGCTCGGCGGCAGGGTGCCCACGGCGACGTGGACCGAACCCTCCCGGTCCACCCGGGCGGTGGCGTGGCGGGGCAGCTCCTTGCGGGCGAAGGCCTCCTCCAGGATGGCCTCGAAGCGCTCGCGGCTGGCCCGCTCGTGGAAGCGCTCGGCGTTGCGGACGCCGGCTGCCGCCATCTTCAGGCGCAGTTCGTCGTCCTGGACCAGGCGCCGGATCGCCCCGGCCATCGCCTCCACGTCACCGCGCGGGACGATCAGCCCGTCCTCGCCGTCGGTGAGGATGTTGCGCGGCCCGTGGTCGGCGTCCGTGGCGACGACGGGCAGTCCGGCGGCCATCGCCTCCACGACGACGTTGCCGAACGCCTCCCGCTTGGAGGGCAGGACGAAGATCGAGGCCTTGCCGAACTCCGGGGTG
Source organism: Streptomyces violaceorubidus (assembly GCF_000717995.1). Taxonomy (GTDB): domain Bacteria; phylum Actinomycetota; class Actinomycetes; order Streptomycetales; family Streptomycetaceae; genus Streptomyces; species Streptomyces violaceorubidus. The sequence continues at coordinate 85,127 of NZ_JODM01000019.1, read as the reverse complement.
ACGGGCGAGGTCTCGCCCATCAGCAGGATGCTGTTGGACAGCCCCAGTTCCTCGATGCGGGCCCGCAGCTTCTTCTTCTCGGCGCCGTGGCCGTAGATGCGCAGGGTCCACTCCGGAGCGGCGGCGTGGACCTTGGCGAAGGCCTCGATCAGCAGGGCGTGGTTCTTGTTGTCGGTCAGGTGGCCGGCGGAGACCACCACCTTGTTGGTGCCGCTGGAGCGGATGGTGGAGGCGGGCACGCAGTTGGGCATCACGGCCAGGCGGTTGCGCACCGCGGGCACCTGCCGGGCGAGCGAGGCGACCTCCTCCGGGGTGAGCGCCGTGAGGGCGTCCAGGTGCCGGTAGGCCGGGAAGAGGCGCTGCTTGATGTCCGTGGCGTAGATGGCGGGCATCGAGTGCTCCTGGGTGACCTTCAGGAAGTCACCCGGGGCCTGCGCCAGCATGATCGTGTTGCGCGGGCTGGAGCTGACGACGACGTCGGCGTCGGTGGTGGCGAAGTACTCCAGCAGCCGCAGCTCCGCGAGTCGGCTCACCACCGGCGTCTTGGCACCGGCGTTGAGCGGGTAGATCAGCGGGAACTTGTCGGACAGCGGGTTGTCCACGTCGGAGACCGGGGAGTGCGGCCGCATGTCGGTGAGCGCCCGGACCCTGACCCGCGGGTCGAGCGGGAAGTACGACTCGTCGCGCACCTTGCGCAGCGCCACGATCTCGACGTCGTGCCGCTCGGCCAGCGCCCCGGCGAGGTTCTGCGTGGCGCTGACCACGCCGCCCATGTGGCACAGGTCCCGAACGAGGAATGCGATCTTCACTTTGCGGCTTCTCTCTGCTCCCGGGAACGGCTGGTCGGGCCGTGCCCCCGCCCCTGGCCACGCACGGGTGGCCACATCCTCCTCACAAAGTACACACGGATGCCGGACGGCAGATCACGGCCCCGACACACCTGTGTAACCCTGCGAACAGCAAGATGCCGCCCGCGGGACCATGGTTCCACGGGCGGCCGTGCGCGGTGCTGCCGCAGGGGATCAGAACGGCTCGAAGCCGTCGAACTCCTGCTGGGCCTCGTCCCGTTCGGCCTCGCGGTCCCGGCGCCGCTGGGCCGCCGGGCGCGGCGCCTCGAAGCGGTGGTCCTCGCCGCGGCGGCCGAGCATCTCGGCGCCCGCCGTGACCGAGGGCTCCCAGTCGAAGACGACCGCGTTGTCCTCGGGACCGATGGCAACGCCGTCGCCGCCGCGGGCGCCCGCCTTCATCAACCGCTCCTCGACACCGAGGCGGTTGAGCCGGTCGGAGAGGTAACCGACGGCCTCGTCGTTGTTGAAGTCGGTCTGGCGCACCCAGCGTTCGGGCTTCTCGCCGCGCACCCGGAACAGGCCGTCCTCCTCGCGGGTGACGGTGAAGCCGGCGTCGTCCACGGCCTTGGGCCGGATGACGATCCGCGTGGCCTCCTCCTTGGGCCGGGCCGCGCGCGCCGTGGCGACCAGCTCGGCCAGGGCGAAGGACAGCTCCTTCAGGCCCATGTGGGCCACGGCCGACACCTCGAAGACCCGGTAGCCGCGCGCCTCGAGGTCCGGCCGGACCATCTCGGCGAGGTCCTTGCCGTCGGGTACGTCGATCTTGTTGAGGACGACGATCCGGGGCCGGTTGTCCAGCCCGCCGTACTCGCGCAGCTCGGCCTCGATGACGTCGAGGTCGGAGAGCGGGTCGCGCTCGGACTCCAGCGTCGCCGTGTCCAGGACGTGCACCAGCACGCTGCACCGCTCCACGTGCCGCAGGAACTCCAGGCCCAGGCCCTTGCCCTGGCTGGCGCCGGGGATGAGACCGGGGACGTCGGCGACCGTGTACACCGTCGATCCGGCCGTCACCACGCCCAGGTTGGGGACGAGGGTCGTGAAGGGGTAGTCGGCGATCTTCGGCTTGGCCGCGCTCAGCACGGAGATCAGCGAGGACTTGCCGGCGCTCGGGTAGCCGACCAGCGCCACGTCGGCGACGGTCTTCAGCTCCAGGTGGATGTCCTGGAGGTCCCCGGGCTCGCCGAGCAGCGCGAAGCCGGGCGCCTTGCGCCGGGCCGAGGCCAGCGCCGCGTTGCCGAGGCCGCCCCGGCCGCCCTGCGCGGCGACGTAGGAGGTGCCGTGACCGACCAGGTCGGCCAGCACGTTGCCCGCGCCGTCGAGGACCACGGTGCCGTCGGGCACGGGCAGGACCAGGTCCTGGCCGTCCTTGCCGGAGCGGTTGCCGCCCTCGCCGGGCTTGCCGCCTGTGGCCTTGCGGTGCGGGGAGTGGTGGTAGTCGAGGAGCGTGGTCACCGACTGGTCCACGGTGAGGATCACGTCGCCGCCACGGCCGCCGTTGCCGCCGTCCGGGCCGCCGAGCGGCTTGAACTTCTCACGGTGGACGGAGGCACAGCCGTGGCCTCCGTTACCCGCGGCGACGTGCAGTTCGACGCGGTCCACGAAGGTGGTCATGGGATGTGCCTCCAGTTACTGCCTACTGCGGGAATGTCTCTTGGTCAACACGCGAAAGGCGGACCCGCTTCCCCTCGGGGAAGTGAGGCCCGCCTCGCGAAAGTGTCCGATCAGGCGACCGGAACGATGTTCACGACCTTGCGGCCACGGTGGGTGCCGAACTGCACCGCACCGGCCTGCAGCGCGAACAGCGTGTCGTCGCCACCGCGACCGACACCGGCGCCCGGGTGGAAGTGGGTGCCACGCTGGCGGACCAGGATCTCACCCGCGTTGACGGCCTGACCGCCGAAGCGCTTCACGCCGAGCCGCTGGGCATTCGAGTCGCGACCGTTCCGGGTGGACGATGCGCCCTTCTTGTGTGCCATGTCTCCTCAGTCCCTTACTTCGCAGCCGCGGGGATCTCAGTGACCTTGATCGCCGTGTACTGCTGGCGGTGGCCCTGACGACGGCGGTAGCCGGTCTTGTTCTTGTAGCGCAGAATGTCGATCTTCTGGCCCTTGTGGTGGTCCACGACCTCGGCCTGGACCTTGATGCCGGCCAGCACCCACGGGTCGCTGGTCACAGCGTCGCCGTCGACGACGAGCAGGGTCGAGAGCTCGACCGTGTCGCCGACCTGGGCGGTGGAAATCTTGTCAACCTCAACGATGTCGCCGACAGCAACCTTGTGCTGGCGACCACCGCTGCGCACGATGGCGTACACGCGGATCTCACTCTCTCGCTCGGAACGGCACCCCCGCAGTCCAGCCACCCGGTGACACACGGACAGCCTCTCCCGGCCGGGGCCACGGGGGCCCGCACCCGGAAGGAAAGAGGTTTACGGGGATGTGACGCGTCAGTCGACACGCCGACGGTCAAGATTACGGGGCCGTACGACAGGGGTCAAACCGGGCCCGCTGCTCCCGGGACCGGGGCCCCGCCGTCACCCGCTCACCGCCGCGACGTACTCGGCGTACGCCTCCCCCGCCCGCGCGGGCGACAGGTCGAGGTGCTCCAGGATCGTGTACCGGCCGGGCCGGGTCTGCGGCGCGAACCCGACGGCCCGCACGAACTCCTCGTCGGCGAACCCGATGTCCCGGGCCACCACCGGCAGCCCGTGCCGGCGCAGCGTGTCCGCCATCAGCAGGGAGCCCTCCCGGTCACCGCGCAGGTACGTCGCGAAGGCCGCGCCGATGCCCACCTGCTCGCCGTGGCTGGCCGCGCGCCGGGGATACAGCAGGTCGAGGGCGTGGCTGATCTCGTGGCAGGCGCCGGACGAGGGGCGGGTGTGCCCGGCGATGGTCATGGCGATGCCGGACAGCACCAGGCCCTCGGTCAGCACGGTCAGGAACCCGTCGTCGCCGCAGCCCCCCGGGTGGCGCAGCACGGCCTCGCCGGCCTGCCGGGCCAGGGCGGCGGCGAGGCCGTCGACCTTCTCGCCGTTCACCCGGTGGGCCAGCTCCCAGTCGGCGACCGCGGAGACGTTGGAGACGGCGTCGCCGATCCCGGAGCGCACGAAACGGATCGGCGCCTCGCGGATCACCGCGAGGTCCACGACGAGCGCGATCGGCGTCGGCACACCGTAGGAACCGCGGCCCGCGTCGTTGTCGAGGATCGAGACCGGCGAGCAGATGCCGTCGTGGGACAGGTTGGTGGCCACGGCGACCATGGGCAGGCCCACCCGGGCCGCGGCGAACTTGGCGCAGTCGATGACCTTGCCGCCGCCGAGCCCGACGACCGCGTCGTAGCGCCCCGACTTCATGCCGTCGGCCAGCCGCACCGCGTCGTCGATCGTGCCGCCGCCGACCTCGAACCAGTCCGCGCCGGGCAGGGACGGCTCCAGCCGCCTGCGCAGCCGAGCCCCGGAGCCGTCGCTGATCGCCACGCCCAGCTTCCCGGACTGCGAGATCCGCTGGTCCGCGAGGACGCTCGCCAGGTCGTCCAGGGCGCCCGGCCGGACGTCCACGACGAGCGGCGAGGGGATGAGCCTCGTCAGCACCGGCACGCGATCTCCTCTCCTCGCCCGTCGCCGCGGCGACGCGGCTGTCGTTGATGATGCGCCCGGCGAGGCCCGGGGAAACGTGCGGCCCCGTCCGGACGCGAATCCGTCCGGACGGGGCCACATGTTTCGGGACAGGTGCCGGGTCAGCCCTCGTCGGTACCGGCCGTGACCGACGACGGTGCCTGCTGGGCGGCCGCCGCGGTCTTCTTCGACGCCGTCTTCTTGGCCGTGGCCTTCTTGGCGGTCGTCGTCTTGGCGGTCGCCTTCTTGGCCGTGGCCTTCTTCGCGGTCGTCGTCTTCTTGGCCGCGGTCTTCTTGGTGGCGGCCTTCTTCGCCGTCGCCTTCTTGGCCGTCTTGCGGGCCGCCGCCTTCTTGGCCGGCGCGGCCTCGTCACCGGCGTCCACGGCCGGCGCACCGGCCGCCTCGGGCTCCGCCTGGACCTCCGCCGGCGCCGACGGGACGACCACGACGGCCGCCTCCTCGGACGCGGTGGACGTGGTGGGCTTGCGCACCGCACGGCGCCGCGGACGGGCCGGGGCGGCGCTCTCGGCCACCTCGGCGGCCACCGGGGCCTGCTCCGGCTGCTCGGACCGCTCCGACGCCGTGGTCTCCGGGACCGTCAGCACGGCGGCCTCGGCACCCTCGGGCGAACCGGCCGGTGCGGACACCTTCCGGGTGGCCCGACGGCGGGTACGGCCCTTGGGCGCGGCCTCCTCCGACACGGGCGCCGGGGCCTCGGCCGGAGCCGGGGCCGGGGCCGGGGCACCGGAGACGGCGTCCTCGACGGCGGCGGGCTCGGCCAGCACCTCGGCGGCGGGCTCGCGCCGCACGGGACGCTCGACCTCCTCCCGCACGGTGACGTCCTGCGCGGTCGGCGCCTCGACGGGCGCGCTCGCGGCCTGCGTGGCCCCGCCCTTCGCGGCCTTCGGCGCACCCGCCGGGGCGGACGCCCGACGGCTCGCGCGACGGCGGCCACGACCACGGGTGGCGGCGGCCTCGGCCTCGGCGGCGCTGCTGTACAGCTCCTCGTCCGCGCTGAAGTCGGGCGCCGGGAGGGCGACCGGCTCCGCCACCTCGGCGGCGACCTCGGACTCGGACTCGGTGTCCGCCTCCTGCTCCGCCGTGGGGCCGGTCTCGACCCCGGCGAGGGCCTCGTGCTCGTGCGGCTGCTCGCCGCCGGCCCGGGCCCGCTTGCGGCGCTTGCCACCGCCGCCGCCCGCGGCGGACGTCGGCTGGTCGAGGTGGACGATGACACCGCGGCCGTTGCAGTGGACGCAGGTCTCCGAGAACGACTCCAGCAGGCCCTGGCCGACCCGCTTGCGGGTCATCTGCACCAGGCCCAGCGAGGTCACCTCGGCGACCTGGTGCTTGGTCCGGTCCCGGCCCAGGCACTCCAGCAGGCGCCGCAGCACCAGGTCCCGGTTGGACTCCAGGACCATGTCGATGAAGTCGATGACGATGATGCCGCCGAGGTCGCGCAGCCTGAGCTGACGCACGATCTCCTCGGCAGCCTCCAGGTTGTTCCTGGTGACCGTCTCCTCGAGGTTGCCGCCCTGACCGGTGAACTTGCCGGTGTTGACGTCGATGACGACCATCGCCTCGGTCCGGTCGATCACCAGCGAACCGCCACTGGGCAGCCAGACCTTGCGGTCCAGCGCCTTGGCGAGCTGCTCGTCGATCCGGTACGTGGCGAAGACGTCGACCTCGCTGGTCCACCTGGACAGCCGCTCGGCCAGGTCCGGCGCCACGTGGGACACGTAGCCGTGGATGGTCTGCCAGGCGTCGTCGCCGCTGACGACGACCTTGGAGAAGTCCTCGTTGAAGATGTCGCGCACGACCCGGACGGTCATGTCCGGCTCGCCGTAGAGCAGCGTCGGCGCGTTGGAGCTGCCGCCGCTCTTCGCCTTCTTCTGGATGTCCTCCCACTGCGCCTGGAGCCGCTCGACGTCGCGGCGCAGCTCGTCCTCGCTGGCGCCCTCGGCGGCGGTGCGCACGATGACGCCCGCGTCCTCGGGGACGATCTTCTTCAGGATCGTCTTCAGCCGGGACCGCTCGGTGTCGGGCAGCTTGCGGCTGATGCCGGTCATCGAGCCCTCGGGCACGTAGACCAGGTAGCGGCCGGGCAGCGAGACCTGGCTGGTCAGGCGGGCGCCCTTGTGGCCGATCGGGTCCTTGGTGACCTGCACCAGGACCGGCTGGCCGGACTTGAGGGCGGACTCGATGCGGCGCGGGCCGTTGGCCATGCCCAGCGCCTCGAAGTTGACCTCACCGGCATACAGGACGGCGTTGCGGCCCTTGCCGATGTCGATGAAGGCGGCCTCCATCGACGGCAGCACGTTCTGCACCTTGCCGAGGTAGACGTTGCCGACGTACGAGGTGGCCTGCTCCTTGTTGACGTAGTGCTCGACGAGCACGCCGTCCTCCAGGACGCCGATCTGGGTGCGCTCGCCGTGCTGGCGGACGACCATGACCCGCTCGACGGCCTCGCGGCGGGCCAGGAACTCGGCCTCGGTGATGATCGGCACGCGCCGGCGGCCCTGCTCGCGGCCCTCCCGGCGGCGCTGCTTCTTGGCCTCCAGACGGGTCGAGCCCTTGATGGACTGCACCTCGTCGGACGGCTCGCTCTTCTCCCGCGCGGGTCGCGGCTCGCGGACCTTGACGACGGTGCGCTCGGGGTCGTCGGAGGAGGAGGTCTCGGCCTCCCCGGAGCCGTCCCCGGCCCGGCGACGACGGCGACGGCGGCGACGGCTGCTGCTGGAACCGCTCTCGCCCGCGGCCTCCTCGCCCTCCTCGGCGTCCTCGTCCGCCTGCTCGGCGGTGTCCGCGGCGTCCTGCTCGGCGGCGGTGTGCTCGCCCTCGCCGTCCGTCAGGTCGCCGTCGGCGGCGTCACCCCGGCGACGGCGACGGCCGCCCCGGCGACGGCGACGGCGCGAGCCGGACTCCTCGTAGCCCTCGGCGTCGTCGTGGTCCTCGCCCGACTCGTCGCCCTCGGCCTCGGTCTCGGCCTCGGCCTCGGCGTCCAACTCGGCGTCGCCGTGGTCCGCTTCCCGGAGCACGTCCTCGGCCACGGCGGCGGTGGCCCGCTCCTCGGCGGCCTCCTCGGCCGCGGCACCCCGGCGCTTGCGGCGGCGGCGCGATCCGGCGGACGGCTCCTCCGGGGCCTCCACGCTCTCCTCGACCGGCTTGGCCGACCCGGCACCGGCCGCCTCGGCGGCGGCCTCGGCCGCGGCCCGCTCGGGCGTCTGGAACTGGGGCTCGGCGAACACGGGCGCCTGGAACACGGCGACCGCGGGACGCGACGGACGCTTGGGCGCCTCCGCCTCGCCGGACGCCGCGGCGCCCTGCGGCGGGGCGGCGAAACCGGTGGCGGCCTTACGGGTGGACCGGCGGCGCGCACGACGCGGCCCGGCGTCCTCACCGGACTCGGCACCCTCCACGGACGCGGCGGGCGCGGCGGCCTCGGCGGGTGCGGTGGTCTCGGCCTTCTTCTTCGCCCTGGCCGGCTCGGCAGCCGCGGCGGCCTCGGGCGCGCTCTCTTCGGCGGGCGCCTCGGCCGGGGCGGTCACACGGCGCGTGGCACGACGACGGGTCCGGCCCTTGGGCGCGGCGCTCTCGGCCTCGGTCCCGGCTTCTTCCGTCTCGTCCTCGGCGGGCTCGGAAGCCACGGCGGCGACCGGCTCGGTGACGGCGGGCTCGACGGCGGCCGGCTCGCTGGCCGAGGTCACACTGCGCGTGGCACGACGGCGGGTACGCCCCTTGGGCGCGGCGCTCGCGGCGGGCTCTGTGGCCTCGACGGCCTCCTCGGCCTGGGCCGGGGCCGCCTCGGCGGCAGGGGCCGCGGGCACGACGGTCTCGGCCGCCTCCGCCGCGGCGGGGGCCCCGGCGGGCGCGGAGGCACGGCGCACCGCACGGCGCCGCGGTCGGGCGGGGGCGGCCGACTCGGCAGCCGGCTCGGGGGCCTCGGCCACCTCGGCGGGGGCCGGCGCGACGGTCTCCGTCGGCGCCTCGGAGCCGCCGGACGGCGGTCCCGCCGGGCGGGACGCGGCCCTGCGCCGACGGCGCGGCGGCAGGGTGTCGCTGGGGGTGTTGGATCCGGAGTCCGTCGAAGCGGTCGACGACTCGGTGGGTTCGGTCGGTTCGAGCATGCGGGGGTTTCTCCCGTCAGGCTCCCGGGCGCCGCGCCTGGTCCGGCATCGACATGTCGACCGCCGGTGACGTCCGCGGCTCGCGCGGTGCGCGGTCGCCGCCGTCCGGGGCGCGGGCGCCGCTCGGAAGCTCTCCGTGTCTTGTCTCGCCGGTTCCGTACCCCTTGTCGTGCACGGCCTGGCGAAGTCTTGTGGTCGGTGCGCTGCCCGACCCAGGTGGCTCCCGAGTTCGAGGGCGGCGCTACGACGTCCGTCCCTACGCGGAACCTTCCTTACGCCGGCGCCTTCGCGGCGGCGGAAGCGGCGGCCGGATGCGGCACGGGCGCTTCTGCCTCGCGGTCGGGCGCGAGCGGGTCGGTCACCGCACCGGTCTCTTCATCGAACAGCCCCTGCGCCAGCCTGGTCACCGCTGCGGGGACCGGCGGCGCCAGGTCGGCCACGGCGCGAAGACCGGACAGGACGTCGTCGGGTCGTACGGCAGGCGTCACGTGCCGAACAACCAGCCGCAGTATCGCACAGGGCCGGTCGGTCGGCCTATCAGCCGGTGAACCGTGCGTGGTGACGCTCTCGAGGTGCGCGACGGCGGAGCGGGTGTCGAAGGTACGGACGCCGTTCTTCGTACGGCGCTGGACCTCCACCGCCGGGGCCGCGTTGAACGCCGCGACGGCGGCCTCGGCCTCGGCGGGCTCCACACCGTCCAGCCGCAGCTCCCACACGGAAGCCGTCAGCCGGTCGGCGAGCCCGGAGGTCCGGGCCTCGACCGCGTCGACGACATCGAGCCCGGTGGGCAGCGACTCGTCGAGGAGCAGCCGCAGCCGCTCCGGGTCGCGCGCCTCGGTGAGCGCGATCTCCAGGTACTCCGCCTCACTGCCTGTGCCGGTGGGTGCGGCATTGGCGTACGACACCTTCGGGTGCGGAGTGAACCCCGCCGAGTACGCCATCGGCACCTCGGCGCGGCGCAGCGCACGCTCGAAGGCGCGCTGGAAGTCACGGTGGCTGGTGAACCGGAGGCGGCCGCGCTTGGTGTAGCGCAGTCGGATGCGCTGCACCGCGGGAACGGGCGGCGGGCCTACGGGCTGTCGCTTGCCCAGGGGACTTCTCCTTGTGTACGGCGGTCGGAACCGGACGCATCCCCGCGGTGGCGGGGAGCACACCGGCTGACGCTTTCCCGGTGTCGTCCAGTCAGGATCATCCCCGCGTCGGCGGGGAGGTTTCGCGCCCGGTCCTCTTTTCTAGAGTACGCGTTTGCGCAGGCGTAGGTTCCCGCCCGGTCCACCGGCCGCCGCTCGGCGGGCTCCCCGAAGAGCATCCGCCGCACGTCGGCGCGGGCCTGCCGTGCGGTGAGCCGGGCCGAGGCCAGCGCCTGCCGCGTCGCCCGCCCCACGCTGCGCCCCGCCTCGGCGAGGGGCCGCACGACGGCGTCCCGCACGGCATGCCCCACCGGGGTCAGCACACTCCGGTACACCCAGCGCGCCGGTTCGGCCACGGTCCACCGCAGGACGGTGCCGAGGAACCGTCCGACCGCGCGCGAGAGGTGCCCGGCGATCCGCCAGGCGTGCCCGGCGGCATCCGCCACCTCCCGTCCGACGACGGCGAGGACCCGGCCGACCGGGGTGAGCACCCACCGCCACACGGCGAGGGCCGGCAGCACCAGCAGCACCCGGACGGTCCAGTACAGAACGAACCCGACACCGGTGAGGACCAGCCGCACCCCCCGCGCCACCTGCCTGCCGCACCAGGCGATCCCGTGCCCGACCGGCATCAGCACCCACCGGTACAGCCACACCGCCGGCACGACGGCCAGATACCGCCCGAGCCATGCCAGACCCGCGTACACCCCGCGCCCGATCGCCGCGAGCACCACGCCCACCCGGGTGAGGAACCAGGCGATCCCGTGCCCCACCGGCGCCAGCACCCACCGGTACAGCCACACCGCGGGCACCACGAGCAGCACCCGCCCCAGCCACCCCACGCCCCGGGCGAGCGGCACGACGACGTACCGCCACAGCCCGACCAGCGGCCACACGAAGACGGCCCGCCCGAGCCACGCCAGCGCCCGCCCGACGGGACGCAGCACCGTGTCCCGCAGGAACCGCCCCGCGACCACCAGCGCGTCCCACACCATGCGCACCGGCACGACCAGCACGAGCACCACGATCCGCACCGGAAGCCGGATCGCCACGGCGAGACACCCCTCGGCATCCCGCTGCGGGCCCGCACCGGACGCCTTCTCCAGATCCACCATGCACATGAGGACGCCGCGGAACCCGATCCGGATCCCGCGGCGCCCCGTAATCCCCGGCTGCCGCCGCTCAGCCGGTCGGAGCGGTCTTCTTGACCGTCAGCGGCAGCAGCTTCTTGCCGGTCGGGCCGACCTGGATGGTCGTGTCCATGGCGGGGCAGACCCCGCAGTCGAAGCACGGCGTCCAGCGGCAGTCGTCGACCTCGGTCTCGTCGAGGGCGTCCTGCCAGTCCTCCCAGAGCCACTCCTTGTCGAGGCCGGAGTCGAGGTGGTCCCAGGGGAGAACCTCCTCGTAGCCGCGCTCGCGGGTGGTGTACCAGTCGACGTCGACGCCGGTCGGCTCCAGGGCCTTGTCGGCGCAGGCCATCCAGCGGTCGTAGGAGAAGTGCTCGCGCCAGCCGTCGAAGCGGCCGCCGTCCTCGTAGACGGCGCGGATGACGGCGCCGAGGCGGCGGTCGCCGCGGGAGAGGAGGCCCTCGACGATGCCGGGCTTGCCGTCGTGGTAGCGGAAGCCGATGGAGCGGCCGTACTTCTTGTCGCCGCGGATCTTGTCGCGGAGCTTCTGGAGACGGGCGTCCGTCTCCTGCGCCGACAGTTGCGGGGCCCACTGGAAGGGGGTGTGGGGCTTGGGGACGAAGCCGCCGATGGAGACCGTGCAGCGGATGTCGCCGGAGCCGGAGACCTCGCGGCCCTTGGCGATGACGCGGGTGGCCATGTCGGCGATCTGGAGGACGTCGTCGTCGGTCTCGGTGGGCAGGCCGCACATGAAGTACAGCTTCACCTGGCGCCAGCCGTTGCCGTAGGCCGTCGCGACGGTCCGGATGAGGTCGTCCTCGGAGACCATCTTGTTGATGACCTTGCGGATGCGCTCGGAGCCGCCCTCGGGGGCGAAGGTGAGGCCGGAGCGGCGGCCGTTGCGGGTCAGCTCGTTGGCCAGGTCGATGTTGAAGGCGTCGACGCGGGTGGAGGGGAGGGACAGGCCGATCTTGTCGTCCTCGTACCGATCGGCGAGGCCCTTGGCGACGTCGGCGATCTCCGTGTGGTCGGCGGAGGAGAGGGACAGGAGGCCGACCTCCTCGAAGCCGGTGGCCTTCAGGCCCTTGTCGACCATCTCGCCGATACCGGTGATGGAGCGCTCGCGCACCGGACGGGTGATCATGCCGGCCTGGCAGAAGCGGCAGCCCCGGGTGCAGCCGCGGAAGATCTCCACGGACATGCGCTCGTGGACGGTCTCGGCGAGCGGGACGAGGGGCTGCTTGGGGTAGGGCCACTCGTCGAGGTCCATGACGGTGTGCTTGGACACCCGCCACGGGACGCCGGAGCGGTTGGGCACGACGCGGGCGATGCGGCCGTCGGGGAGGTACTCGACGTCGTAGAAGGCGGGGACGTAGACGCCGCCGGTCTTCGACAGGCGGAGGAGGAGTTCCTCGCGACCGCCAGGGCGGCCCTCCGCCTTCCAGGCGCGGATGATCGCGGTGACCTCCAGGACGGCCTGCTCGCCGTCGCCGATGACCGCGCAGTCGATGAAGTCCGCGATCGGCTCGGGGTTGAAGGCCGCGTGGCCGCCGGCCAGCACGATCGGGTCGTCGATGCCGCGGTCCCTCGCCTCCAGCGGGATGCCCGCCAGGTCCAGGGCGGTGAGCATGTTGGTGTAGCCCAGCTCCGTGGAGAAGGAGAGGCCGAAGACGTCGAAGGCGCCGACCGGGCGGTGGCTGTCGACGGTGAACTGCGGGACGGAGTGCTCCCGCATCAGCTCCTCCAGGTCCGGCCAGACGCTGTAGGTGCGCTCGGCGAGGACGCCCTGCTGCTCGTTGAGTACCTCGTAGAGGATCATGACGCCCTGGTTGGGCAGGCCGACCTCGTAGGCGTCGGGGTACATCAGGGCCCAGCGGACGTCGCAGGATTCCCAGTCCTTGACCGTGGAGTTCAGCTCTCCGCCGACGTATTGGATCGGCTTCTGCACATGCGGGAGCAGGGCTTCGAGCTGCGGAAACACGGACTCGGCGGCCTGGGTGGCTTCGGCAGGCATCTCACGGGACCTTTGTGTGCGGACAGGGGGGACCATCCAGCCTAACCCGGCCGGACCGGTCCCCCTTACCGCTCGTCCCCGGGGGCCGGGCTAGGCCGACATCGGTCGCTGCACGGTGATCGACTGGAGCAGGCCGACCGCCATCCACACGGCGAACATGGAGGAGCCGCCGTAGGAGACGAAGGGCAGGGGCAGGCCGGTGACCGGCATGATGCCGAGCGTCATGCCGACGTTCTCGAAGGTCTGGAAGGCGAACCAGGCGACGATCCCGGCGGCGACGACCGTGCCGTACAGGTCGGGGGTGCTGCGGGCGATCCTGCAGGCACGCCAGAGGACCACGCCGAGCAGGGCGATGATGAGGCCCGCGCCGAGGAAGCCCAGTTCCTCTCCGGCGACGGTGAAGACGAAGTCGGTCTGCTGTTCGGGGACGAACCGGCCGGTGGTCTGGGAGCCGTGGAAGAGGCCGGAACCGGTGAGCCCGCCGGAGCCGATGGCGATGCGGGCCTGGTTGGTGTTGTAGCCGACGCCCGCGGGGTCGAGGGCGGGGTTGGCGAAGGCGGCGAAGCGGGCGATCTGGTAGTCGTCCAGGATGCCGAGCTGCCACACGGCGAGCGCCCCGGCGGTACCGGCGCCGAGCAGGCCGAAGATCCAGCGGTTGCTGGCGCCGGAGGCGAGCAGGATGCCGAGCACGATGATGACCATGACCATGACCGACCCGAGGTCGGGCATGAGCATCACGATGAGCATCGGCACGGTGGCCAGGCCCAGGGCCTGGAGCACGGTGCGGTGATCGGGGTGGGGCCGGTCCCCCGCGTCCACCCGTGCGGCCAGCAGCATCGCCATGCCCAGGATGATCGTGATCTTCACGAACTCCGAGGGCTGCAGGGAGAAGCCGCCGGGGAGCTTGATCCAGGAGTGGGCGCCGTTGATGGTCGAGCCGAGCGGGGTGAGCACCAGCAGGATCAGGAAGACGGAGGCGCCGTAGAGGACCGGGACGGCGGTGCGCAGGGCGCGGTGGCCGAGCCAGACGACGCCGACCATCAGGGTGAGGCCGATGCCGGTGTTCAGGAGGTGCCGGGTGAGGAAGTAGTACGGGTCGCCCTGGTTGAGTTCGGTGCGGTTGCGGGTCGCGGAGTAGACGAGCAGCGAGCCCATCAGGGACAGGGCCACGGCGGCCAGCAGTATCGGCCAGTCGAGCCGCCGCGCCAGGGAGTCCCGGGCGAAGAGGCGGGTCCAGCCGGCCTTCTCGGGGCCGTACCCGGAGACCTGGAAGCTGTTGCCGGTCATGCGCGTGCCCTCCGGCTTCTTCCCCTGCCGCCCGGCCGGGCGCCGCGCCCGCCGCCTCGGCGTCGGTGGCGTCGGGTGTCGCGGTTCTGGCCGTTCTGGTTGGGGGTGGTGGCCGGCTGGTCGCCCTCCTCGACGGGGGCGTACTCCTCGTCCGGGGAGGCCTTCTCGTCGGGCTGGAGTTCCTTGACGACGTCCTTCGGCATCTTCGGCGAGAGGATGGTGCCGTCCGTCTTGATCTTCGGGAGGCTCGCCTGCGGCTTGGGCAGCAGGGCCTTCTTCGGGTCGATGTCGCCGTCGTCGGAGACGCCGTACAGCGCGTCGTAGATGTTGCGGACGGCGGGTCCCGAGGCGCCGGAGCCGGTGCCACCCTGGGAGATCGTCATGACGATCGAGTAGTCCTTGGTGTACGTCGCGAACCAGGACGTGGTCTGCTTGCCGTAGACCTCGGCGGTGCCGGTCTTGGCGTGCATCGGGATCTTCTCCTGCGGCCAGCCGACCTGGGCGAACCGCCAGGCGGCGGTGCCGCGGCTGGCGACGCCGGCGAGGGCCTCGTCCATCTTGGCCAGCGTGGTCTTGCTTATGGGCAGCTTGCCGTGGGCCGTGGGCTGGATCTCGCGGACGTTCTTGCCGTCGGGGCTGACGACGGCCTTGCCGATGGTCGGGTCGTAGAGGGTGCCGCCGTTGGAGATGGCCGCGTAGATGGTGGCCATCTGGATGGGGGTGACGAGGGTGTCGCCCTGGCCGATGGAGTAGTTGATGGAGTCACCGGCGCGCATCTTGTTGCCCTCTAGGCAGTTCTCGTACGCGATCTTCTCGACGTAGGAGCCGTCCTTCTTGCCGGACTTGCACCAGGCGTCCTTGTTGGCCTCCCAGTAGTCCTGCTTCCACTGGCGGTCGGGGACGCGGCCGGTGACCTCGTTGGGGAGGTCGATGCCGGTCGTGGCGCCGAGGCCGAACTGGTGGGCGGCCTTGTAGAAGTAGTCGTGGGGGTTCTTGGGCTTCATCCCGCCGTCCTTCTTCCACTCCTGGTGGGACAGGCGGTAGAAGACGGTGTCGCAGGAGAGCTCCAGGGCGCGGCCGATGGTGATCATGCCTTCGTTGGCCGACTCGAAGTTCTTGAAGACCTGGCCGCCGACGTCGTAGGCGCTGGAGCAGTCGTAGTTGCCGTCGAAGTCGTAGCCCGCCTCGACCGCGGCGGCCGAGGAGACCACCTTGAAGATGGAGCCGGGGGCCGCCTGCCCCTGGATGGCGCGGTTGAGCAGCGGGTAGTTGGAGTCCTTGCCGGTGAGCTTCTTGTAGTCCTTGGCGGAGATGCCGCCGACCCAGGCGTTGGGGTCGTAGTCGGGGTTGGAGGCCATGGCGACGACGCGGCCGGTCTTGGCCTCCATCACCACGACCGCACCGGAGTCGGCCTCGTAGGTGCGGTTGGTGTTGCGGTCCATCTCCTTGCGGGCGGCCTTCATCGCCTCGTTCAGCTCGTACTCGGCGACCCGCTGGACGCGGGCGTCGATGCTGGTGACGAGGTTGGAGCCGGGGGTGCCCGGGTCGGACTCGGCCTTGCCGATGACGCGGCCGAGGTTGTCGACCTCGTAGCGGGTGACGCCGGCCTTGCCGCGCAGCGCCTTGTCGTACTGGCGCTCCAGGCCGGAGCGGCCGACCTGGTCGGAGCGCAGGTAGGGCGAGTCGGTGTCCTGGGCCTGCTGGAGCTCCTCGTCGGTGACCGGCGAGAGGTAGCCGAGGACCTGGGCGCTGTTGGACTTGCCGGGGGCGGCGTAGCGGCGTACGGCCATGGGTTCGGCGGTGATGCCGGGGAAGTCCTCGGCGCGCTCGCGGACCTGCAGGGCCTGCTTGACGGTGGCCTCGTCGGTGACGGGGATCGGCTGGTAGGGCGAGCCGTTCCAGCAGGGCTGCGGGGTCTTGGCGTCGCAGAGCCGGACCTTGTCGATGACGTCCTGGGGCTTCATGCCGAGGACGCCGGCGAGCTTGGTGAGGACGGCCTTGCCGTCGTCCTTCATCTTCAGCAGGTCGGTGCGGGAGGCGGAGACGACGAGCCGGGTCTCGTTGTCGGCGAGGGCGACACCGCGGGCGTCCAGGATCGAGCCGCGGGTGGCGGGCTGGACGACCTGCTGGACGTGGTTGCCGGAGGCTTCCTCGGCGTATTCGTCGCCCTGGCGGATCTGGAGGTACCAGAGTCGGCCGCCGAGGGTGGCGAGGAGCGAGAGGACGAGGATCTGGATGACGACGAGCCGGGTCTGGACGCGGGTGCTGCGGCCGGTCTCCGGAATGTTAGTCATGGGCGCGGCCCATCCGGTCGAGGGTGGTGGTGGGCGGCGGCTGGGAGTTGGTCACTGCTGCCTCCCCCTGGCGATGCGGGTACGGGTGTGCTGGCGGGCCGTCACAGCCGCTTGACCCCCTTGATGCGTCCGGCGCGGGCCACGCGGGCGCGGGCCGTCTTCACCCTCAGGCCGTTGCGCTGTCTGCCGATGCGCAGGCCGGTGCCCCCGGAGAGCCAGCCGGAGGAGATGTCGGGGCTCTGGGCGGCGGCGTTGGTGTCGGCCAGCGGGTCGTGTTCGGCGCGCCGGGCGAGCGCCATGATGCCGGGGACGACGAAGGGCGCGAGCAGCAGGTCGTACAGGGCGGCCGTGAACAGCAGACCGGGCAGGCCGACATGGCGGGCGGCGGTGTCGCCGACGAGGGCGCCGACGCCGGCGTAGAGCAGGGTGGTGCCGATGGCGGCGGCGACCACGACGACCATGGGGCCGGTGGCCGAGCGGAGCCGTCCGTTGTCCGGCCGGGCGAGACCGGCGAGGTAGCCGATGACGCAGAGCACCAGGGCGTAGCGGCCGGCGGCGTGGTCGGCGGGCGGGGCGAGGTCGGCGAGGAGCCCGGCGCCGAAGCCGACGAGGGCGCCGCCGACGTGGCCGTAGACCAGGGCGAGGCCGAGGACGGTGAGCAGCAGCAGGTCGGGGACGGCGCCGGGCAGGTGGAGGCGGGCGAGGACGCTGACCTGGATCACCAGGGCGACGACGACCAGGGCGACGGACAGCAGGATCCGGTTGACGCGCATGGGGTGAAGGCTCCTACGGCTCGGGCTGCTCGTTCTGCTGCTCTGTCTGGTCGTTCTGGCCGGTGGCCTGGTCCTGGCCGGCCGTGTCGTTCTGACCGGCCGTGTCGTTCTGGCCGGTCGCGTCGCCCTGCCCGGCCTCGTCGTTCCGGGCCGGGCCCTCGGGGTCGGCGCCGGGGGTGACGGTCACCGTCACGGTCGGTGTGGGCTTCGGCTGCTTCTTCTCCGGGAGCACCGTGTCGCGGGGGTCCTTGGCCGGGGCCTGGACGACGACGCCGACGATGTCGAGCTTGGTGAAGCTGACGAACGGCGTGACGTCGAGGATGCGGGTCAGGTCGCCGCCGTTGGGGTCGACGCGGGTGATGGTGCCGACGGGCACGCCCGGCACGAACGGCTTGTCGGCCTGGGAGCCGAAGGTGACGAGGCGGTCGCCCTTCTTGACGTCGGCCTTGCCGTTGAGGAGCTCGACGCGCAGGGGGCGGTTGCCCTGGCCGGCGGCGAAGCCGAGTTCGTCGCCGGACTCCATGCGGGTGCCGACGGTGAAGTCCGGGTCGTTGGCGAGCAGCACGGTGGCGGTGTTCGGGCCGACGGTGGTCACGCGTCCGACGAGGCCGTCGCCGTTGAGGACGGTCATGTCGCGCTTGACGCCGTCGTTGGCGCCGGCGTCGATGGTGATGGTCCAGGAGAAGCCCTGGGCGGCTCCTATGGCGATGACCTGGGCGCCCTTGATGCCGTACTGCCCGGCCCCGGCGAGTCCGAGCATCTTGTCGAACTGCTTCAGCCGGCTGCGGCCCCGCTCGTCGCTGCCGAGCTTCGCCTTGAGGGCCGCGTTCTCGGTCTCCAGTCGCGTGAGCCGGTCGTGCCGGTCGCCGGAGTCGCGGACCGCGGAGACCGCGTTGCCGACCGGGTCGACCGCGGAGGAGACCCCGTTCTCGATCGGACCGAAGACGTCGGCCGCGGCCTGCCGGGCCCCGTCGACCGGGGAGTCCTCCCCACCGCGGATGTCCACCGTGATCAGTGCGAACGCGATGGCGATCAGCAGCACCAGGAGCAGCCGGCTCTCTTTCGTGTCCCTCACGTGCGGCGGCCGTGCCTTCCTCGTCGAATTCGGGAATCTCGGAATGTACGTGGCGGTGTTCAGGAATTCAGCTGATCCGGCACGTCGGGTGCTTCACGCGCATCCGGTGCCGGAACCCTCTATATCAACGATCCGCCGCACGAGAGGAGATCGTCTCGTACGGCGGAACCGAAGGGTGACGTCATCTGCGGGGCGAGGCGTCCAGCACCTGCTGGAGCGCCTCGAACTCCTCGACGCACTTGCCGCTGCCGAGCGCCACGCTGTCCAGCGGGTCCTCGGCGATGTGGATCGGCATTCCGGTCTCCCGGCGCAGCCGTTCGTCGAGCCCGCGCAGCAGCGCGCCGCCGCCGGTCAGGACGATGCCCCGGTCCATGATGTCGCCGGACAGCTCCGGCGGACACTTGTCGAGGGTCGTCTTGACGGCGTCGACGATGGCGTTGACCGGCTCCTCGATCGCCTTGCGCACTTCGGCGGCGGAGATGACGACGGTCTTGGGCAGCCCGGAGACGAGGTCCCGGCCGCGGATTTCGGTGTGCTCGTCGGAGTCGAGGTCGTACGCCGAACCGATCGTGATCTTGATCTGTTCGGCCGTGCGCTCACCCAGCAGAAGGCTGTACTCCTTCTTCACGTGCTGGATGATCGCGTTGTCCAGCTCGTCACCCGCGACGCGGATGGACTGGGCGGTGACGATGCCGCCGAGCGAGATGACCGCGACCTCCGTGGTGCCGCCGCCGATGTCCACCACCATGTTGCCCGTGGCCTCGTGGACCGGCAGGCCGGAGCCGATGGCCGCGGCCATGGGCTCCTCGATGATGTGCACCTGTCGGGCGCCGGCCTGGGACGACGCCTCGATGACGGCACGGCGCTCGACGCCGGTGATGCCCGAGGGCACACAGACGACGACCCGCGGACGAGCCAGATACCGCCGCTTGTGGATCTTCAGGATGAAGTAGCGGAGCATCCGCTCGGTGATCTCGAAGTCGGCGATGACGCCGTCCTTCAGCGGGCGCACGGCAACGATGTTGCCGGGCGTGCGCCCGATCATCTTCTTCGCTTCGGCGCCGACCGCGAGGATGCCACCGGTGTTGGTGTTGATCGCGACGACGGACGGCTCGTTGAGTACGATCCCGCGACCCCTGACGTACACCAGCGTGTTGGCGGTCCCGAGGTCGACAGCCATGTCACGGCCGATGAACGACATTGAGTTCCCCATCAGGATTCGACTGGCCTTCCCAGGAGCTTTTGAGGGCTTTTCAGGTAGGCGAAGTGGGTGCAGTGACGCGTGGAGGCTTCCATCGTAGACGCGCTTTCGCGAACACTGCGCGAGGGTCTTCGCCATTGTCAGCAGATGGCGCACCGCCTCGCTTCTGGAGACGGGCCAACGGTGGCATCCGTTCCCCCGATCAGGCGCGCATATGCCACAGGGCGGTCGCTTTCGCGCGACCGCCCCGGCTCCGCCCGGTCCATTCGACTGACACGGTGTCAGAAAAAAAGACGCTCCCGGCGTGTCCCGTAGGTGGATCAGACCCGGCCCGGGAAGAAGATCTTCAGCTCCCGCTCGGCGGACTCCTCGGAGTCGGAGGCGTGGATCAGGTTCTCGCGGACGATCACACCGTAGTCCCCGCGGATGGAGCCGGGCGCGGCGGCGATCGGGTCGGTGGGCCCGGCCAGCGCGCGCACCCCCTCGATGACCCGCTCGCCCTCGACGACCATCGCCACGACCGGCCCGGACGCCATGAACTCGACCAGCGGCTCGTAGAACGGCTTGCCCTGGTGCTCGCCGTAGTGCTGCTCCAGCGTCTCGGTGTCCAGGGTGCGCAGTTCCAGCGCGGTGATCTGCCAGCCGGCCTTGCGCTCGATACGGCTGATGATCTCGCCGGTCAGGCCACGACGGACGGCGTCGGGCTTGAGGAGGACGAGGCTGCGCTGAGTCACGAGGGGCTCCCTTGGAGATGTGCGGTCGTGCGGGTGATGAATGAGGTTACCGGGCGTGTCGCGGCCCCGGTCACACAGCGTCAGGCATACCGGCCCGGTCGGCCCCGTCCCGCCGGTCAGGCGGGGTCGGGCGCGGCGGCCTCGGCCTGGGCGGCGAACCTCGCCTTCGCCTCGTCGATCTTCCGGCCGTAGTGCACCGAGGCCCACCACAGGGCGGCGAAGATCGCACCGAGGAAGAACATGGTCGGCACCACGAAGCCGGCGGCGATCAGCGCGACCTGCAGCGCCCAGCCGAGGGCGATCCCGCCGGGCCGGGTGAGGACCCCGCACAGCAGCACGCTGAGGAACATCGCGATGCCGCTGACCGTCCACACCGTCCCCACGGACAGGTCCGGGTCCTTCATGGCGACCAGTCCGGCGAAGCCGATCACGAAGAACTCGCCGATCAGAGTCGAAGCACAGAGCGTACGCACGGTTTCTCAGCCCCTCCCGAGAAGCAGTCGGGCCTCGCCGACGGTGATGACGGAACCGGTGACGAGCACACCGCCGCCCGCGAACTCGCCCTCCTCCTCGGCCAGCGTGATCGCGGCCTCCAGGGCGTCCGGCAGCCGCGGCTCGACCTGGACGCGGTCGTCGCCGAAGACCTCCACGGCGATCGCGGCCAGCTCGTCGGCGTCCATCGCGCGGTGGCTGGAGTTCTGGGTGACGACGACCTCGGCGAAGACCGGTTCGAACGCCTCCAGCAGCCCCCGTACGTTCTTGTCGCCGCTGGCACCGACCACCCCGATGAGGCGGCTGAACTGGAAGGCCTCCCCCACCGCCTCGGCGGTGACCCGGGCGCCGGCCGGGTTGTGCGCGGCGTCCAGCACCACGGTCGGCGAGCGCCGCACCACCTCCATCCGCCCCGGCGAGGCGACGGAGGCGAAGGCCTTGCGCACGGTGTCCACGTCCAGCGACTCGGGACGCTGCGCGCCGACGCCGAAGAACGCCTCGACGGCGGCCAGCGCGACCGCCGCGTTGTGCGCCTGGTGGGCGCCGTGCAGCGGCAGGTAGACCTCGGTGTACTCGCCGCCGAGCCCGCGCAGGGTGACCAGCTGCCCGCCGACGGCGACCTCGCGGGCCACGACGCCGAACTCCAGCCCCTCGCGGGCGACGGTGGCGTTGACGTCGACGGCCTTCTTCAGCATGACCTGCGCCGCGTCCACCGGCTGCTGGGCCAGGATCACGGTGGCGTCCTGCTTGACGATGCCGGCCTTCTCGGCCGCGATCTCGCCGGGCGTCTCGCCGAGCCGGTCGGTGTGGTCCAGGTCGATGGGGGTGACGACGGCGACGTCCCCGTCGATGACGTTGGTGGCGTCCCAGGAGCCGCCCATCCCGACCTCGACGACGGCCACGTCCACGGGCGCGTCGGCGAAGGCGGCGTACGCCATGCCGGTCAGCACCTCGAAGAACGACAGCCGGTACTCCTGCCGCGCGTCGACCATCTCGACGTACGGCTTGATGTCGGCGTACGTCTCGACGAACCGCTCGGCGGAGATCGGCGCCCCGTCCAGGCTGATCCGCTCGGTGATCGACTGGACGTGCGGCGAGGTGTACCGCCCGGTGCGCAGCTCGAAGGCGCCGAGCAGGGCCTCGATCATGCGGGCGGTGGAGGTCTTGCCGTTGGTCCCGGTGATGTGGATCGAGGGGTACGAGCGCTGCGGCTCGCCCAGTACGTCCATCAGCGCGGCGATCCTGGTGACGGACGGCTCCAGCTTGGTCTCGCCCCAGCGGGTGGCCAGCTCCGTCTCGACGGCGCGCAGCGCCGCGTCCACCTCGGGATCCTCCGGGCGCCCGGGGACGTCGGCCTGCGGGGGGCCGCCCTGGGTGCGCAGGGTGCGGCTGCCGGCCTCGATGACGGCGAGGTCGGGGTCGCGGGTGGTCTCCGCGTCGATGATCTCGTCGAAGGAGTCGAGGGGGTCGGGCTGGTCGTTCTGGCCGGGGTTGTCGCTCACGGGGACCAGTCTACGTACCCCGTGCCCCGTGACCGCGGGCAGTCGTGCGGCCTGGACGGCACGGCTGCCCGCGGGCTGCGGCGGTTACGCCTCCGGCAGCTTCTCCAGCTGCGCGGTGATGCGGGCGATGTCCTCGTCCGCCTTGGCCAGCCGGCCCCGGATCTTGTCCACGACGTGGTCCGGCGCCTTGGCGAGGAACGCCTCGTTGCCGAGCTTGCCGTTGGCCTGGGCCTTCTCCTTCTCCGCCGCCGCGAGGTCCTTCGCCAGCCGCTTGCGCTCGGCGGCGAAGTCGATGACGCCGGAGAGGTCGAGGGCCACCTCGACACCCGCGACCGGCAGCGTGGCCGTCGCCGTGAAGGACTCGCCCTCCGGCTGGAGCCGCAGCAGCTGCCGGACGGCCGCCTCGTGGGCCGCGAGCGCGCTGCCGGTCAGGGTCAGCCGGGCCGGGACCCGCTGGCCGGGCTGGAGACCCTGGTCGGCACGGAAGCGCCGGACCTCGGTGATGACGGACTGGACGGTCTCGATCTCCCCCTCGGCGTCCGCGTCGCGGAACCCGGAGTCGGACGGCCACTCGGCGATGACGACCGACTCGCCACCGGTGAGCGTGGTCCACAGCGTCTCCGTGACGAAGGGGACGACCGGGTGGAGGAGACGCAGCGTCACGTCCAGGACCTCGCCCAGGACCCGCTGGGAGACCTCGGCCGCCTCGCCGCCCGCCTGGAAGGTGGTCTTGGACAGCTCGACGTACCAGTCGAAGACCTCGTCCCAGGCGAAGTGGAACAGGGCGTCGGAGAGCTTCGCGAACTGGTAGTCCTCGTAGTACGCGTCGACCTCGGCGACCACCGAGTTCAGCCGGGACAGGATCCACCGGTCGGTCGAGGACATCCTCGACGCGTCCGGCAGCGGGCCGTCCACCGTCGCGCCGTTCATCAGCGCGAAGCGGGTGGCGTTCCAGATCTTGTTGGCGAAGTTGCGGGAGCCCTGGACCCAGTCCTCGCCGATCGGGACGTCGACGCCCGGGTTGGCGCCGCGCGCGAGGGTGAAGCGCAGGGCGTCGGAGCCGTACTTGTCCATCCAGTCCAGCGGGTTCACCACGTTCCCGAAGGACTTGGACATCTTCTTGCCGTTCTGGTCACGGACCATGCCGTGCAGGGCGATGGTGTGGAACGGCGGGGTGCCGTCCATCGCGTAGAGGCCGAACATCATCATCCGGGCGACCCAGAAGAAGAGGATGTCGTAGCCGGTGACCAGGACCGAGTTCGGGTAGAACTTCGCGAGCGACTCGGTCTGCTCGGGCCAGCCGAGCGTGGAGAAGGGCCACAGGCCGGAGGAGAACCAGGTGTCCAGGACGTCGGAGTCCTGGTACCAGCCCTCGCCGCCGGGCGGCTCCTCGTCGGGGCCGACGCAGACGACCTCGCCGTCCGGGCCGTACCAGACGGGGATGCGGTGGCCCCACCACAGCTGGCGCGAGATGCACCAGTCGTGGAGGTTGTCGACCCAGTCGAAGTACCGCTTCTCCATCTCCTGCGGGTGGATCTTGACCTTGCCGTCGCGGACCGCGTCGCCGGCGGCCTTGGCCAGCGGGCCGACCTTGACCCACCACTGCATGGACAGGCGCGGCTCGATGGTGGTCTTGCAGCGCGAGCAGTGGCCGACGGAGTGGACGTAGGGCCGCTTCTCGGCGACGATCCGGCCCTCGGCGCGCAGCGCGGCGACGATGGCGGAGCGGGCCTCCAGGCGGTCAAGGCCCTGGAAGGGGCCGTGGGCGGTGATGACGGCGTGCTCGTCCATCACGGCGATGGACGGCAGGTTGTGCCGCTGGCCGATCTCGAAGTCGTTGGGGTCGTGGGCCGGCGTCACCTTGACGGCGCCGGTGCCGAACTCGGGGTCGACGTGCTCGTCGGCGACGACCGGGATGGAGCGGTCGGTCAGCGGCAGCTTGATCAGCTTGCCGACCAGGTGCTTGTACCGCTCGTCCTCGGGGTGGACGGCGACGGCGGTGTCGCCGAGCATCGTCTCCGCGCGGGTGGTGGCGACGACGATGGTCTCGTCGCCCTCCCCGTACTTCATGGAGACCAGTTCGCCGTCGTCGTCCTGGTACTCGACCTCGATGTCGGAGATCGCGGTCAGACAGCGCGGGCACCAGTTGATGATGCGCTCGGCGCGGTAGATCAGCTCGTCGTCGTAGAGCCGCTTGAAGATGGTCTGGACGGCCTGGGACAGTCCCTCGTCCATCGTGAAGCGCTCGCGGGACCAGGCGACGGCGTCGCCGAGGCGGCGCATCTGGCCGCTGATCTGGCCGCCGGACTCGCTCTTCCACTGCCAGACGCGCTCGACGAAGGCCTCCCGGCCGAGGTCGTGCCGGGACTTGCCCTCCTTGGCCAGCTCGCGCTCGACGACGTTCTGCGTGGCGATGCCGGCGTGGTCCATGCCAGGCTGCCACAGCGTCTCGTAGCCCTGCATGCGCTTGCGGCGGGTCAGGGCGTCGATGAGCGTGTGCTCGAAGGCGTGCCCGAGATGCAGGCTGCCCGTGACGTTCGGCGGCGGGATGACGACGGTGTACGGCGGCTTCTCGCTCTTCGCGTCGGCCTCGAAGTAACCCCGTTCCACCCAGCGCTCGTACAGCCGCCCCTCTACCTCGGCCGGCGCGTACTGGGTCGGCAGTTCGGTACTGGGGGCGGGCTGCGGCTGCTGAGAGTTCTCGGTCACGGGGGTCAGTTTACGGGCGTCACGGCCCTGTTCCGAAACGCGTTTCTTCTGTAACGGTGCGGCCCCCGGTGACCTGCGCACGCCAGGTCTGGGTCAGGATGTCAGCACCACGTAAGGCATCTGAGGGGGAACCCAGTAATGAGTCACCAGCAGCCGGGCCCGTACGGCGGGCAGCCCCAGCAGCCCGGACCGTACGGCCAGCCGGGACCGTACGGCCAGCAGCCGCCGCAGGCCCCCCAGCCCGGCTACGGCTACCCCCAGCAGACGCCTCCCCCTCAGCCGGGTTACGGCTACCCGCAGCAGCCCCAGCAGGGCGCCGTCCCGCCGCAGGCCCCCTACGGTCAGCAGCCCGCCTACGGTCAGCAGCCCCCGTACGGTCAGCAGCCCCCGTACGGCCAGCAGCCCCCGTACGGTCAGCAGCCGTACGGCATGCCTCAGCCCCCGGCTCCGGGTGGCGGCGGCAAGAAGAAGGCCGGTCTGATCATCGGCGCGGTCGCCGTCGTGGCGGCGATCGGCGTGGGGGCCTACTTCGTGATCGGCGGCGGTGGCGGCGCGGGCGGCCTGGAGGACGACGGCGCCCACAAGCTGACGACGCCGGCGACGGTGCTCACCGACTACAAGCGCGCCAGCGACGAGGCCGCCGAGACCGACTCGGACACGGTCAAGGACCTGGAGAAGAGTGGCGTCAAGGACGGCACGAGCGTGACCGGGTTCTACACCACCGCGGACCTCACCGGGTACGACCCTTCGGACCCGAGCACGGCCCCCGACCCCGCTGAAATGGCGACCGCCAAGGGCATCACCTACATCGGTGCGTACGGGAAGATCTCGGACCCCGAGACAGTGCTCGACAAGTTCTTCGCCGAGTTCAAGAAGGAGTCCGAGAAGAACTCGTCGTCCTCCTCCGAGACGGGGGGCGGCAAGGCCGTGGGCGAACCCGAGTCGGTCGACATCGACGGCGCGGTCATGAAGTGCCAGGGCGTCGAGGGCACCAACCCGGTCTCCAAGAAGGAGAAGACGGACTGGATCTGCGCCTGGGCCGACTACAGCACGATCGCTCTGGTCTCACCGGGTGACGCCACCAAGGGTGTGACGAAGGACGTCGCCGTCGACATCACCACCAAGCTCCGCAAGGAAATCCGCGTCAAGGCCTGACGCGCCTTCGGACGCCACGCGGGAGGGGGGCCCGGTCGAATCGACCGGGCCCCTCCCGCGTGCGTGGTGCGTGACCGGCTACGCCGTCTTCTGCTCGCCCGGGCCCCGCCCCCGCGAATCCCGGGGGATCAGCGTCGGGTTGACGTTGGAGAGGACCACGTCGGCGGTGATGACGACGCGGGCGACGTCCTTGCGGGACGGGACCTCGTACATCACGCCCTGGAGGACCTCCTCCATGATGGCGCGCAGGCCGCGGGCGCCGGTCTGGCGGAGGATGGCCTGGTCGGCGATGGCCTCCAGGGCCTCGCGCTCGAAGTCCAGCTCCACGCCGTCGAGTTCGAAGAGGCGCTCGTACTGCTTGACGAGGGCGTTGCGCGGCTCGACCAGGATCTGGAGGAGCGCCTCGCGGTCGAGGTTGTGGACGGAGGTGATGACGGGCAGCCGGCCGATGAACTCGGGGATCATGCCGA
This sequence comes from Streptomyces violaceorubidus, assembly GCF_000717995.1. Taxonomy (GTDB): domain Bacteria; phylum Actinomycetota; class Actinomycetes; order Streptomycetales; family Streptomycetaceae; genus Streptomyces; species Streptomyces violaceorubidus. The sequence goes on along the minus strand of NZ_JODM01000019.1, from coordinate 58,582 downwards.
ACTTGACCAGGTCCTCCGGCATGACCTGCTCGAACTGGTCCTTGGACTCGATCTCCCGCTTGGAGCGGATCTGCGCGCCGAAGCCGATGCCCTTGGCGCCGGCCCGGCCCTCGATGATCTTCTCCAGGCCCGCGAAGGCACCGCCCACGATGAACAGGACGTTCGTCGTGTCGATCTGGATGAACTCCTGGTGCGGGTGCTTGCGGCCGCCCTGCGGCGGGACCGAGGCCGTGGTGCCCTCGAGGATCTTCAGCAGGGCCTGCTGGACGCCCTCGCCCGACACGTCGCGCGTGATGGAGGGGTTCTCGCTCTTGCGCGCGACCTTGTCGATCTCGTCGATGTAGATGATCCCGGTCTCGGCCTTCTTGACGTCGTAGTCCGCGGCCTGGATCAGCTTGAGCAGGATGTTCTCGACGTCCTCGCCGACGTACCCCGCCTCGGTGAGCGCCGTGGCGTCGGCGATCGCGAAGGGGACGTTCAGCATGCGGGCGAGGGTCTGGGCGAGGAGGGTCTTGCCGGAGCCCGTGGGGCCCAGCAGGAGGATGTTGGACTTCGCCAACTCGATGGCGTCCTCGCGGCCTTGGGCGCCGCCGTTCTCACCGGCCTGGACCCGCTTGTAGTGGTTGTACACCGCGACGGAGAGGGCCTTCTTGGCCGCTTCCTGGCCGACCACGTAGCTCTCGAGGAACTCGTAGATCTCGCGGGGCTTCGGGAGCTCCTCCCAGCGCACCTCGCTGGTCTCGGCCAGCTCCTCCTCGATGATCTCGTTGCAGAGGTCGATGCACTCGTCGCAGATGTACACACCGGGCCCTGCGATGAGCTTCTTGACCTGCTTCTGGCTCTTTCCGCAGAACGAGCACTTGAGCAGATCGCCGCCGTCACCGATGCGTGCCACGGTGTGCTTCCCCTTCGCCTGGGAGACTCCCGGCGTCGACGTCACGTCAACGGCGGGCGGACTCCTGGTGCTGCCTTATGTCCGACGGTACCTTGCCGGGCCCCTCGTCCGGGCCCCCCTTGGCACGGTCCCTTTGACGTGAATCGCGTCAAACCGTGCCAAGGAGCGGCAGACGATACAGCCTCCCGCCTAGCGGAGAGAGGAGTTGTCCATCTTCCGGGTGGTGATGATCTGGTCGATCAGGCCGTAGCTCAGCGCGTCCTCGGCCGTGAGGATCTTGTCGCGCTCGATGTCCTCGCGGATCTTCTCGACCGGCGTGGTGGAGTGCTTGGCCAGCATCTCCTCCAGCTGCGAGCGCATCCGGAGGATCTCGTTGGCGGCGATCTCCAGGTCGGAGACCTGACCGCGGCCGGTCTCGCTGTACGGCTGGTGGATCAGGACGCGGGCGTTCGGCAGCGCCATGCGCTTGCCCGGCGTACCGGCGGCCAGCAGGACGGCGGCGGCGGAGGCGGCCTGGCCCATGCAGACCGTCTGGACGTCCGGCTTCACGTACTGCATCGTGTCGTAGATAGCCGTGAGCGCGGTGAAGGAGCCGCCGGGGCTGTTGATGTAGACCGAGATGTCCCGGTCGGGGTCCATCGACTCCAGGCACAGCAGCTGCGCCATGACGTCGTTGGCCGAGGCGTCGTCGATCTGGACGCCGAGGAAGATCACCCGCTCCTCGAAGAGCTTGGCGTACGGGTCGTACTCGCGCACGCCCTGCGAGGTGCGCTCGACGAAGCGCGGGATGACGTAGCGGGACTCGGCCTGCGGGCCGGTGTAGCGGCCCTGGGAGGCGGCGCGCAGGTCCTGCGTGGCGTTCATGCGGTCGTACAGGCCGCTGCCGGGGAAGTCGTTCACAGTGTCTCCTGTAAAGGGGCTGAGGCGGTCGGCTCGGGGCGGGGGATGGCTCAGGCGCCCGTGCCGCCGCCGCCCGGCATGCCGGCGGCCGTGGCGATGACGTCGTCGATGAGGCCGTACTCCTTGGCCTCGAAGGCGTCGAACCAGCGGTCGCGGTCCGAGTCGCGGGTGATCTGCTCGATCGTCTGGCCGGTGTGCTGGGAGGTCAGCTCGGCCATGCGCCGCTTGGTGTGCAGCAGCCGCTCGGCGTGGATCTTGATGTCCGAGGCCGAACCGGCGAGGCCGGCGGACGGCTGGTGGATCAGGATCTCGGCGTTCGGCAGCGCGAAGCGCTTGCCGGGGGTGCCCGCGCTGAGCAGGAACTGCCCCATGGAGGCCGCGAGACCCATCGCGATCGTCACCACGTCGTTCTTGATGTACTGCATGGTGTCGTAGATCGCCATGCCGGCCGTGATCGAACCGCCCGGGCTGTTGATGTACAGGAAGATGTCCTTGTCCGGGTCGGAGGCAAGGAGCAGCAGCTGTGCGGTGATCTTGTTGGCAATGTCGTCGTCGACCGGCTGGCCGAGGAAGATGATCCGCTCGCCGAGCAGTCGGTTGTAGACCTGGTCGCCGAGGCCGCCACCGATAGAGGGCTCGCCGGCGGCTGAGGGCATCAGATTCGTCACGTATCCACCTGCTCGTCTTACGACGGCGCCGGGCCGTCTCACGTTTCCCTGCGGGGCTGGAGCCGCTTTCCGGGACTCCCCTGCCCTCGTATTCATGGACCCTAACGCGGTGGCCCTCCGGTGCCATCCCGGTTCTGCGGGTGTTCGCCTCGGGCGTAGCGGTACGCAGGGCGCGGGTGCGACCGCGGGCCGTACGACGAACGGGCCCCGGCGTCAAAACGTCCGGGGCCCGTTCCACATCCGTCGGGGACGGCGCGAGGGGATCAGCCCTCGGTCTTCTCCTCGGCCTTGTCGTCGGCCTTCTCGGCGTCGGTGGACTCGGCGGCGGCCTCGGGGGCCTCCGTCTCCTCGTCCTCCTCGTCGTCCAGGTCGACGATCTCGCCGTTGGTGTCCTTGACCGTGGCCTTCTCGACCACGGAGGCCAGGGCCTTGCCGCGGGCGACCTCGCCGACGAGGAGCGGGACCTGGCCCTGCTCGACGACGGCCTGGGCGAACTGGTCGGGGGACATGCCGGAGGAGGCGGCGCGGCGCATGAGGTGCTCGGTCAGCTCTTCCTGGCTGACGTTGAGCTTCTCCTGCTTGACCAGCTCGTCGAGGACGAACTGGGTCTTGATGCCCTTGACCGCGGCCTCGCGGGTCTCGGTCTCGAACTCCTCGGCGGTCTTGCCCTGGAGCTCCAGGTACTTCTCGAGGTCGAGGCCCATCTGGCCGAGCTGGTGGTGCTCGAGGTTGTGCTTACGGGTGTTGATCTCGTCCTCGAGGAGCTTCTCGGGGACCGGGACCTCGACCAGGTCGAGCAGCTTGTCCAGGACGCGCTCCTGGGCCTGCGTGGCCTGGTCGTACTGCTTCATGTTGGCCAGGCGCTTGCGGCTGTCGGCCCGCAGCTCCTCCAGCGTGTCGAACTCCGACGCGAGCTGCGCGAAGTCGTCGTCCAGCTCGGGCAGCTCGCGCGCGGCGACCTGGGTGACCTTGACGGTGACCTCGGCCTCCTTGCCGGCCGCCGAGCCGCCCTTGAGCTCGGAGGCGAAGGTGGCCTCGCCACCGGCCTCCAGGCCCTTCACGGCCTCGTCGATGCCGTCCAGCAGCTCGCCGGAGCCGATGGTGTAGGACACGCCGTCGGCGACGCCGTCCTCGAGGACCTCGCCGTCGACCTTGGCCTGCAGGTCGATGGTGATCACGTCGCCGTCCGCGGCGGCGCGCTCGACCGGGGAGGTGGAGGCGAAGCGCTCGCGCAGCTGCTCCACCGACTTCTCGACGTCCTCGTCGCTGACCTCGACGGCGTCGACCTCGACCTCGATGCCGGAGTAGTCCGGGATCTCGATGGCGGGGCGGATGTCGACCTCGGCGGTGAAGTTCAGCGTCTCGCCGTCCTTCAGCTCCGTGATGTCGACCTCGGGCTGGCCGAGCGGGTTCAGCTCGGCCTCGTTGACCGCGTCGGTGTAGAACTTCGGAAGCGCGTCGTTGACCGCCTCCTCCAGAACCGCACCGCGGCCGAACCGCTGGTCGATGACTCGGGCCGGGATCTTGCCCTTGCGGAAGCCCTTCACCGTGACCTGCTGGTTGATCTTCTTGTACGCCGCGTCGAGGCTGTCCTTGAGCTCCTCGAAGGGCACCTCGACAGTGAGCCGAACCCGGGTCGGGTTCAGGGTCTCCACGGCGCTCTTCACGGTTCGGTCTCCTTGGTGGCTGACTTCTTGGGTTCTGCCGGAACCAGAGAGTGTCCGGCAAATTACGCCGCCCGGAGACTTCAGACGCTGATGACACACGGGCGTGCAGCTTGCATAGTAACGGCAGCGACTACACGGCCCAAAAGGCGATCACTCGGTGGATCGGTCAGTGGATCGGTCGGTGGTCGGGGTGGCGGGATTTGAACCCACGGCCTTCCGCTCCCAAAGCGGACGCGCTACCAAGCTGCGCCACACCCCGTCTGGTGCGACACGTAGGGTACATGCCCCCCGTGCCGGGGGCCGCAGACTTTCCCGCGCGCCCGGGAAGGTCCGGCGTCGGCCGGAAGGGGTGTGCGGCGAGGGGGGACGACCCGCTACGATGCGTGCAGTGCCGCGGTCACCGACCCGCGGCGCCAGCTGTGCGGGCGTAGCTCAATGGTAGAGCCCCAGTCTTCCAAACTGGCTACGCGGGTTCGATTCCCGTCGCCCGCTCCGAGAGGCCTCCGGCCCGGTCCCCCAGGGGATCGGGCCGGAGGCCTTTGTGCGGCTAGAACTGGATCGAGTTGATCGTGTCCGCTATCGAGTCCAGGAAGCGTTGGATGTCGTCGGCCATGCCGGTCGAGGCGAGGAAGAAGCCGAAGAGGACCGCGACGACCGCCGGCCCCGCCTTGATCGACCCTCCCCGCAGCAGCACCACCAGGATGATCCCCAACAGCAGCACCACTGACAGTGAAATGGCCACAACTGATCACACCCTCGGTCGGTCCGCACTACCGCCCGGAGGTGCGGCACCGCACACCCCCGCCAGAACCATCGTGCCACCAACCGGGCCTCCTCATGCGGCGGGTGACACATCGTCCGGCCGGTTCCGTGGGTGGCGCACTCCCCCGCGTACGCGGGCGCGCCCCGCCCTCGCGCCCCGGACGGAATTTCGACGGGCCACTCGTGCGGGGAATTGGCGCCACTTCGTTTCCATGTCCACACAACGCGTTCGCAGATATTTCGAATTGTCGCGGCGGACACATCGGCATTGACATCGGTGACGCGCCGACGGGTGCGCCGACAGGGTCGTCACAGGGAGATCACAGGATCACCATGAGACCCGTAAGCGCATTGAAGCGGACATTCCAGCGGAGTCGCCCGCCGGACTTATGCGGTCTTTAGTCATGACGTGTCACGACAAGTGGGGCGCCCCGGGAGGGGCTTGGCCGCGCGGCGGCCGGGCGGGTTGTGGGGGCCGTCACGCCGTCAAAGAGGCCGGGTTCCGGAAATTCGGGGGTACTCGAACGGTACTCGTACCGCATTGGAAGCCCCGCTCAAGACCCGAATTACAGGAATGACGTCGAGGGTTTTACGGAATCCCACACAGAACGCTAGGGTGCCTCAGATGTTCTACGCTGCCTCGTCCCCCACCAGAGCAGCGAGGTCCTGCGACCGCTCGCCGAGTTCTCGGCGGGGGTCGCATGACTAGCTCGCTGCGACCTCACGGCGACCGGAAGTCGCCGTCGTCCCCTCCCTCCCCGCCGAGCCGGCAGCGCGACGCGTTCTTCGACAACGCCAAGTACCTGGCGATCGTGCTGGTCGGTGTGGGGCACGCCTGGGGTCAGATCCTGGACGGGAACCGGACCGTGGAGACCCTCTACCGGGTCCTGTACACGTTCCACATGCCGGCGTTCATCGTCATCTCCGGCTACTTCTCGCGCAGTTTCGACCTCAGCCCCAAGCGCGTCCGACGGCTGATCACCGGGGTCGCCGTCCCCTACCTCGTCTTCGAGGTCGCCTACACGCTGCACCGCCGCGTCAGCGAGGACCCGCAGAGCGACTTCAGCCTGCTGGACCCCACCTACCTCCTGTGGTTCCTGTGCGCGCTGTTCGTCTGGCGGCTGACCACCCCGATCTGGCAGACGGTCCGCCGGCCGCTCCCGATCGCCCTGTGCATCGCCGCGCTGGCCTCCGTGACGCCCAGCGTCGGCAACGACCTGAACATGCAGCGGGTGTTGCAGTTCCTGCCGTGCTTCGTGCTGGGTCTGGTGCTGCGCCCCGAACACTTCCGGCTGGTGCGGCGCCGTTCGGTGCGGATCCTGTCCGTGCCGGTGGTCGCGGCGGCCCTGCTGGTCGCCTGGTGGTCGGTGCCGCGCATGGAGACCGGCTGGTTCTACCGCAACGCCGCCATGCAGGAGACGGGTGCACCCTGGTGGTCGGGGCCCGTGCTGACGCTGGCGCTCTTCGGCTGCTCCGTGGTGCTGACCGCGTGCTTCTTCGCCTGGGTGCCCGGCCGGCGCATGTGGTTCACGGCGCTCGGCGCCGGCACGATCTACGGCTATCTGCTGCACGGCTTCCTGGTGAAGGAGGGCAGCTACGCCGGCTGGTTCCAGCACTCCTTCCTGGACACGCCGCTCGGTGAGATCGGGCTCACCGTCCTCGGCGCCGCCGCCGTCACCCTGCTGTGCACCAGGCCCGTCCAGCGGGCGCTCCGGTTCGTGGTCGAACCGAGGATGGACTGGGCCTTCAGGCGGGTTCCGGGCGACGCCGCCCGGGGCCGTGCGAAGCCCGAGCGGTCCGAGGCGCGCGACCCGGCCGCCGCGTCCGCCGCGCCGAACGGCAGCGGCGAGAAGGTCTCCGTCTAGGACCGGCGGGTCACCCCTGGCCGAGGAGGGCGCGCATGCGCGTGTACTTCTCGGCCAGTCGTGTGCGGGTGGCCTCGTCGAGGACGGCCAGCCGCCCGGGGTCGGCGTTGTGCGCCAGGTCCGCCTCCTTGACCAGCCGAGCGCCGGGGGTGGCCAGGATCCGCGCGGCGTACGCCTCGGGCGGCTCCCCCGCCCGCCTGGTGAGGGCCAGGACGATGTCCTTGGTACGGCGGCTCAGCGGCGCCTCGTCCAGCCAACGCCCGGTCAGCGCGTCGTCCTCGACGGCGTCGTGCAGCCAGGCGGCCGCGATCTGCTCGTCGTCGCCGCCGCGCGCCCGTACGCCCTCGGCGACGGCCCGCAGGTGTTCGGCGTACGGCCGGCCCGCCTTGTCCCGCTGTCCGGCGTGGGCGGCGCGTGCGGTGGCCTCGACCTCGGCCAGGGAGAGCGTCGGGGCGGGCGGTCCGAAGTCCTGGGGCATGGGCCCAGTATGTCGGTGCGGGCGCGGGGCCTCAGTCCGTGGCCGGTGCGGGCTGGGCGGCGGGGCCCTCGCGGGAGATCAGCAGCAGCGCCCGGTCGTCGTTGACGTCCTTGGCCACCGCCTCGATCAGATGCCAGGCCGCGCCGTGGAAGCCGCCCGCGACATAGCGGTCGGCCTCGCCGGTGAGGCGGTCGATGCCCTCGGCGATGTCCCGTTCGGAGGTCTCCACCAGGCCGTCCGTGAAGAGCATCAGCACGTCCCCGGGCCGCAGGGAGCCCTTCACCTGGTCGAACTGGGCGCCGTCGTACACGCCGAGCAGCGGTCCCTCGGCCGACTTCTCCTCCCAGCGGCCGGTGCCGGCGCTGAGCTGGAGGCCCGGCGGATGCCCGGCCGAGTACAGCTCGTAGTCGCCGGAGTCGAGGTCGAGGACGAGGTGGATGGAGGTGGCGAAGCCCTCGTCCCAGTCCTGGCGGAGCAGATAGCCGTTGGCGGCCGGCAGGAAGGCGTGCGGGGGCAGGCTGCCCAGCAGTCCGCCGAAGGCCCCCGACAGCAGCAGGGCGCGCGAGGCCGCGTCCATGCCCTTGCCGGAGACGTCGGTGAGGACGACCTCCAGCGTCCGCCCGCCGTTCGTCCGGGCCGCGACGACGAAGTCGCCGGAGAAGGACTGCCCGCCCGCCGGGCGCAGCGCCATCTCGCGGTGCCAGCCCTTGGGCAGATTGGGCAGCTTGCTCTGGACGCGGATGCGTTCGCGCAGGTCGAAGAGCATGGTGCCGCCGCGCCGCCAGGGCACACCGACCCGGCTGCGGAACTGGGCGACGAGAAGCCCGAAGAAGCCGCAGGCCGCGACCACCAGGACCACACCGGGGGTGACCCTGGAGGGGCCCTCGGTGTACGGGCCGAGCTGCACGGACTCCACGATCAGCGCGGTGGCCGCCGCGGCGTACAGGCCGAGCAGGCTGGCCGGGCGCAGCAGCAGGCCGCCCGCGACGATCGGGATGACGAGCGCGGAGGGCGAGCACCACACGGAGTTGGCCATCGTGGTGGCCGCGATGACGGGGATCGTCACCAGCAGTCCGGCGAGCGCGATCCAGTCCGAACCGTCGCCGCGGAAGTAGTCGACGGCGGCTCGGCGCACGCCGACGCGGGCCCGGTGCCACTGCTTCTTCCACCGGGCCGTGAACGTCTCGGCCTCCGCGCGCCGCTGTCGTCCTGCTGCCATTAGTTCGGGACCCTATCCATCGGACCGGCCGCTTGGCACGGGAGGTCCCACTTGTCCCCCGTCCGAGGCCGGACTTCACAGTGAACTTCACGAACGGCTCGCGCGCCGCAACCCTGCGGAAATTGTCTCGCCCCGCTCGCGCGGCCCTGGTACGCATGCTGCATGGAACGCTCCAGGAGTGACGACGGCGGTGTGACGACGGAGCTGCGGGTACTGCGGCGCGACGAGTGGGACAGGTGGTACGGGACGCTCGTCCGTGCCTTCGGCGGGGTTCCGGAGCCCGCCGAGGAGTTGGAGCTGTACCGGGAGCTGACGCGGGTCGACCGGTCGATCGGGGTCTGGGAGAGCGAGGGGGAGGGCGGCGCGTGCGTCGGGACGGCGGGGGCGTTCGACTTCCGGTTGACCGTGCCGGGCGGTGCCCGGGTGCCCGCGGCGGGCGTGACGATGGTGAGCGTCGCCGCCACGCACCGGCGCCGGGGCGTCCTGACGTCGATGATGCGGCGGCAGTTGGACGACGTACGGGCCTGGGGCGAGCCGCTGGCCGTGCTGACGGCTTCCGAACCGGCGATCTACGGCCGGTTCGGGTACGGCGCCGCGACCTTCGGGCTCAGCGCGGAGATCGACACGAGCCGGGTCCGGCTGTCGGTGCCGGCCGGCACGGACGACGTACGGCTGCGGTACGAGGCGCCCGCCGACGTGCTCGACGCGTGCGAGGCGGTGTACGCGCGGCTGGTGCCGGGGCGGCCCGGGATGCTGGCCCGGCGGCCCGGCTGGGAGCGGCCGGCGCTGCTGGACCCGGAGAGCGGGCGGGACGGCGCCTCGCCCCTGCAGTGCGTGGTCGCCCGGCGGGAGGGCCAGGTCACCGGGTACGCGCGGTTCCGGGTGCGGCCGGCCTGGGGGCGCGAGGGGGCCGGGGGCACGGTGGTCCTCGACGACCTGGCCGGCCTCGATCCGGCGACCGGGGCGGCGCTCTGGCGCTTCCTGTTCGACGTCGACCTGACCTCCACGCTGGCGGTGCGGGGGCGGCCGGTCGACGAGGCGTGGCAGCACCAGGTGTCGGACATCCGGCGGTGCCGGCCGGAGCTGCGGGACGCGTTGTACGTCCGGCTGGTGGACGTGGGGGCGGCGCTCGCGGCGCGGACCTACCAGGCGCCGGTGGACGTGGTGTTCGAGGTCGAGGACGCCTTCTGCCCCTGGAACGCGGGGCGTTGGCGGCTGAGCGGCGACGCGAAGGGGGCGTCGTGCGAGCGCACCTCGGACGCGGCCGATCTCGCGTTGTCCGTACGGGAGTTGGGGGCGGCGTATCTCGGAGGTGTGAGCCTCGGTTCGCTGGCCGCGGCCGGGCGGGTGCGCGAGGTGCGGTCCGGGTCGCTGGCACAGGCGTCGGTGGGGTTCGGCTCGGACGTGGCGCCGTGGCTGCCGCACGGGTTCTGACGGGGGAAGCTACCGCCGCTGGCAGGTCGGGCACCAGAAGAGGTTGCGGGCGGCGAGGTCGGCGGTGCTGACCGGGCCGCCGCACAGGTGGCAGGGCTGGTTGGCCCGGCGGTAGACGTACACCTCGCCGCCGTGGTCGTCGACGCGGGGCGGGCGACCCATGGCCTCGGGGGTGTGCTCGGGGCGGACGGTGTCGATGCGGTTGTTGCGCACGCCCTCGCGCATCAGGGCGGTGAGGTCCTGCCAGATCGCGTCCCACTCGGCGCGGGTGATGTCCCTGCCGGGGCGGTACGGGTCGATGCCGTGGCGGAAGAGGACCTCGGCGCGGTAGACGTTGCCGACGCCGGAGACGACCTTCTGGTCCATGAGCAGCGCGGCGATGGTGGTGCGGCTGCGGGAGATCCGGCGGTGGGCGGCCGCGGGGTCGGCGTCCGGGCGCAGGGGGTCGGGGCCGAGGCGGTCGTGTATCGCCTGCTTCTCCGGGGGCGTGATCAGGGCGCAGGCGGTGGGGCCGCGGAGGTCGACGTACGCGGTGTCGCCCGCGAGGCGCAGGCGGACGGTGTCCGTGGGCGGGGGCGCGGGGGTGGGGCCGAAGGTGACCTTGCCGAAGAGGCCGAGGTGGATGTGGACCCAGGTGGGGCTCTCGGCCGCGTCCTCAGCCGCGCCGAAGCCCAGGAAGAGGTGCTTGCCGTGGGCGTCGGCGGTGGTCAGGACGGTGCCGTCGAGCAGGGCCGCGGAGTCGGCGAACTTGCCCTGGGGGCTGGTGACGCGGACCGCCGTCCGGGCGAAGGCGGCGGTGTAGTCCTGGGCCAGGCGGTGGATCGTGTGGCCCTCTGGCACGGGTTCGTCCTTTCCATACCTTCCGCCCCCCGTTCACCGGACGCGCCGGCACAGGCGTGCGCGCCGGCGCACCTCCGGCGGTGGGGCCGGAGGCGGCCGGGAGCGTGGGGGCGCTACTGCTGGGGGTGGTGGGGCGGGATGGGCGGGAGGTCGCCCGTCGTCTCGTAGGACGTGAGCATGCCGATGCGGCGGATGTGGCGTTCGTCACCGGAGAACGGCGTGGTGAGGAAGGTCTCGACGAACTTCGTCGCCTCGTCCCGCGTGTGCATACGGGCGCCGATCGCGACGACGTTGGCGTTGTTGTGCTGGCGGCCCAGCGACGCCGTCTCCTCGCTCCAGGCCAGCGCCGCGCGCACGCCCTTCACCTTGTTCGCCGCGATCTGCTCGCCGTTGCCGGAGCCGCCGATCACGATGCCGAGGGCGCCCTGGTCCGCGGCCGTGCGCTCGGCGGCGCGCAGGCAGAAGGGCGGGTAGTCGTCCTGGGCGTCGTAGAGGTGCGGGCCGCAGTCGACGGGCTCGTGGCCCGCCGCCTCGAGCCATTCGACGAGGTGGTTCTTGAGTTCGAAGCCCGCATGGTCCGAGCCGAGATACACGCGCATGCGTCGAGTGTGACACGCGGGCCACGACGCGGACTCTTCGGGTGGCAGCGACGAAAAGAGCACGTGAAACTATGGAAGCTCAGGGAAAGCTCAAGTAACGATCCGGATTCAAAGGTTCCCGATTCCGTTCACCTCCGTTTCACTGGTCCGGCTCGTACACCGCTCGTACGGGAAAGTGCTCGACCGGCGCAAAGGAAACCCTCCCCCCATGACTTCGCAGCCGACCTTGACCAAGCCCGAGGAGGGTTCCGCGGGCCCCGGTTCCGGACTCCAGGCCGGACTCAAGAACCGCCATCTCTCGATGATCGCCATCGGCGGCGTCATCGGAGCCGGGCTGTTCGTGGGTTCCAGTACCGGGATCGCCACCGCGGGACCCGGCATCCTTCTCTCGTACGCCCTCGTCGGCACGCTCGTGGTGCTGGTGATGCGGATGCTCGGGGAGATGTCGGCCGCCCATCCCGCCTCCGGATCGTTCTCCGCCCACGCCGACCGGGCGCTCGGGCCCTGGGCCGGGTTCTCCATCGGGTGGCTCTACTGGTTCTTCTGGGTCGTGGTGCTGGCCGTGGAGGCGACGGCCGGGGCGAAGATCCTGGAAGGGTGGATCCCCGCCGTGCCCCAGTGGGGGTGGGCGCTGATCGTGATGGTCGTGCTGACCGCCACCAACCTCGTCTCCGTCGGCTCCTACGGCGAGTTCGAGTTCTGGTTCGCCGGGATCAAGGTCGTGGCCATCGCGGCGTTCATCGTCGTCGGCGCCCTGGCCGTCTTCGGTGTGCTGCCCGGCGTGGACAGCGAGCAGGCGGGGCTGGGGAACCTGACGGAACACGGCGGTTTCCTGCCGAACGGGGCCGGGGCCGTCCTCACCGGCGTGCTGCTCGTCGTCTTCTCCTTCATGGGCAGCGAGATCCCCACCCTCGCCGCCGGTGAGTCCGAGGACCCGCAGCGGGCCGTCACCAAGGCGACCAACAGCATCATCTGGCGCATCGCCGTCTTCTATCTGGGATCCATCTTCGTCGTGGTCGCGCTGCTGCCCTGGGACTCGCAGTCGATCATCGACAAGGGCTCCTACGTCGCGGCGCTCGACTCGCTCGGTATCGCGAACGCCGGTCAGATCATGAACTTCATCGTGCTGACGTCCGTGCTGTCCTGTCTGAACTCCGGGCTCTACACCGCCTCCCGCATGGCCTTCTCGCTCGGCGAGCGCGGGGACGCGCCGGGGGCCTTCGCCCGCACCACCCGGCGCGGGGTGCCGCGGACGGCGATCCTGGTCTCCGTGGTGTTCGGCTTCGTCGCCGTGTTCTTCAACTACGAGTTCCCGGACTCCGTCTTCCTCTTCCTGGTCAACTCCTCCGGCGCCGTCGCCCTCTTCGTGTGGCTGGTGATCTGCTTCTCGCAGCTGCGGATGCGCCGGATCATCCAGGCCGAGACGCCGGAGAAGCTGGTGGTGCGGATGTGGCTGTTCCCGTATCTGACCTGGGCCGCCGCCGCCCTGATCGTCTTCGTGCTGGGCTACATGCTGACCGACACCGAGCACGACGGGCGCACCACCGTGCTGCTGTCGCTGCTCGTCGCCGCGCTGGTCCTCGTCGTCGCCTTCGTCAAGCAGCGGATCACCGCGACGCGGAAGGCCGCCGCCGGGAAGGGCTGACCTCGGCCGGGAGACGAGAGAGGCTCGCCGGGGCGCTGTCGCGCTCCGGCGAGCCTCTTCGCGTGGGCCCGGGGGCGGTTACCGCTTGTCGACCAGCTTCCACGCGGTGGGCAGGACGCCCATCGCCAGCGCGGCCTTCAGCGCGTCGCCGATCAGGAACGGGGTGAGGCCGGCCGCGATCGCCGCGGTCAGGGACAGGTCGGCGGCGAGGGCCAGGTAGGGCACGCCGACGGCGTAGATGATCGCCTCGCCGAGCAGCATCGTGCCGGCCGTGCGCAGCACCGAGCGGTCGGCGCCGCGGCGGGCCAGGGCGCCCACGGCCGCGGCGGCGAGCAGCATGCCGAAGACGTAGCCGAGGGAGGGGGCGGCGATGCCGGAGCCGCCCTCCGCGAACCACGGCATGCCCGCCATGCCGACCAGGGCGTACAGCGCGAGGGAGAGCAGGCCGCGGCGGGCGCCGAGCGCGGTGCCGACCAGCAGTGCCGCGAAGGTCTGGCCGGTCACCGGCACCGGGGAGCCGGGCACGGGCACCGCGATCTGGGCCGCGACGCCGGTGAACACGGCGCCGCCCGCCACGAGCGCGACGTCCCTGACTCGGGAGGAGGGGATGAGGTCGGCGAGGACCTGCCCGGAGCGGCGGGCGGATACGGCAGCGGTGCTCATGGGGACTCCGCGGTGGTGTGGACATGTCGGGACACCGCGACGCTATCCCAGTGGCGGGGGCCGATCACCAGCAGCGCTCGACAAAGGCCCGCTCGTCGGCTTGGTGGGCTCCCGACAAAGGGCCCGGGATACACCTGGACCGGGGTGACACCGGTCACCGAGGGGGTGAGGCGGGCGTCACCCGGAAGCGGAACCCTGCATTCGGACGATCACATTCCGCATCCGGGCCGTCCGTATCGTGGGCGTCCGCCACCGCCGGACGGCACGGGACCGGAAACTGTGGGCGCTTTTGCCCCATGTCCCCCCACGCATCGGACGAGCCGCTCCCTGGCGGCCGGACGACGTCTTCGCCTGGCTGCTGAACATGATCGGCGCGGTCATCCTGGTCGTCTGGATCTTCATCGCCGCCTCGCAGCTGCGGCTGCGCCGCCGCCTGGAGCGGGAGGCGCCCGGGAGGGTCGTCGTGCGCATGTGGGGCTTCCCGTGGCTGACCTGGGTGGCCCTGGCGGGCATGGCGGCGGTGTTCGTGCCGATGGCCCGCGAACCGGACACCCGGGTGCAGCGGTACTCGACGGGCGGGATGACGCCGGCCCTGGCGGCCCTCGGCCACGCCCGGCAGCGCCGGGGGGCGGCCAGCGGTTCGACGCCGTGATCGCCCGCCTGGAGGTGGTCGGGGTCACCTACCGGCCTTCCCCCGAGGGCCCCCGCACGGACTCGTGCGGGGGCCCTTTCGTGTGCGCGGGCCCACCCCTCCACCCCTCCGAGCACTCTTGCTGCTAGCGTGCACTTGCAAGGCTTTTGCAATAAGAGGCCGGAGGGGATCCGCCATGTCCGTCTACACGCTTCCTGAGCTGCCGTACGACTACTCGGCGCTGGCTCCCGTGATCAGCCCCGAGATCATCGAGCTGCACCACGACAAGCACCACGCGGCGTACGTCAAGGGCGCCAACGACGCGCTGGAGCAGCTCGCCGAGGCGCGGGACAAGGAGACGTGGGGCTCGATCAACGGCCTGGAGAAGAACCTGGCCTTCCACCTCTCCGGCCACATCCTGCACTCGATCTACTGGCACAACATGACCGGCGAGGGCGGCGGCGAGCCCCTGGAGAAGGACGGCGTGGGCGAGCTGGCCGCCGCGATCGCCGAGTCCTTCGGCTCCTTCGCCGGTTTCCAGGCGCAGCTCACCAAGGCCGCCGCGACCACCCAGGGCTCGGGCTGGGGCGTGCTGGCGTACGAGCCGCTGAGCGGCCGGCTGATCGTCGAGCAGATCTACGACCACCAGGGCAACGTCGGCCAGGGGTCCACCCCGATCCTGGTCTTCGACGCCTGGGAGCACGCCTTCTACCTGCAGTACAAGAACCAGAAGGTCGACTTCATCGAGGCCATGTGGGCCGTCGTCAACTGGCAGGACGTGGCCAGGCGCTACGAGGCCGCCAGGTCCCGCACCAACACGCTGCTGCCGGCTCCCTGAGCCCTCCGGGTCGTCCTGCCTCGTGATCGTCTTCTCAACCTTCACCGGGCGGGCGGAATGAGGGAAGCCCCCGCGAGGACGTGACTCGCGGGGGCTTCCTGTGCGCCGGGGCGCGCGGGCGCGGCCTACAGGTTGCTGAAGTCCGGGCCCTTGGTGCGGGTCCGCTTGATCTCGTAGAAGCCCGGCACGGAGGCCACGGCGAGGGTGCCGTCCCAGAGCCTGGCGGCCTCCTCGCCCTTGGGGGCGGGGGTGACGACCGGGCCGAAGAAGGCGACCTGCTCGCCGTCGGCGCCGGGCACGGCGATGACCGGGGTGCCGACCTCCTGGCCGACCTTGTCGATGCCCTCCTGGTGGGAGGCGCGCAGCTGCGGCTCGTAGGCGGTGCCGTCCCAGTGGTCCATGAGGGACTCGGGCAGACCGACGTCCTTGAGGGCGGCGGCCACCGTCTCCCGGCCCGGGCCCTCCTCCTGGTTGTGGATGCGGGTGCCGAGCGCCGTGTAGAGGTCGCCGAGCACCTCGCGGCCGTGCTCCTCCTGGGCCGCGATGACGACGCGGACCGGACCCCAGGCCTTGACCTCCAGCATCTCGCGGTACTCGGCGGGCAGCTCGTCGAGCTTGTCCTCGTTGAGGACGGCGAGGCTCATCAGGTGCCAGCGGACCTCGATGTCCCTGACCTTCTCCACCTCCAGGACCCAGCGGGAGGTCATCCAGGCCCAGGGGCACAGGGGGTCGAACCAGAAGTCGACGGGCGTCTTCTCCGACATGTCTCTCCTCATGAGGCTGCGCGAGCGAGCGTTCTCCGGGGCAACCGACCGCCCGGCCCACCCATTCCCGGCTGCCGGGCGTCAGGGGCGCATGGCAGGATCGGTGCTGTCCACATACTGAACACCATCCGAGGGAGTGCCGCCCGTGCCCGGTGAGAATCTGACCCGCGATGAGGCCCGGGAGCGGGCCGCACTGCTGTCCGTCGACGGGTACGAGGTGTCCCTCGACGTGCGCTCGGCCGTCGGTGAGGCACAGGGTGAGGGGCCGCGCACGTTCCGGTCCGTCACCACGATCCGCTTCCGCTGCAACGAGCCGGGCGCGAGCAGCTTCGCCGACCTGATCGCCCCGAGCGTCACCGCCGTCTCCCTGAACGGCCGCGACCTCGACCCGAGCGAGGTCTTCGACGGCTCCCGGATCGCCCTGGAGGACCTGGCCGCCGACAACGAGCTGGTGGTCGACGCCCGGTGCGCGTACTCCCGCACCGGCGAGGGACTGCACCGCTTCGTCGACCCCGAGGACGGCGAGGTGTACCTGTACACGCAGTACGAGCCGGCCGACTCGCGGCGGGTCTTCGCGTGCTTCGAGCAGCCGGACCTCAAGGCGCCCTTCCGCTTCGAGGTGCGGGCGCCCGAGGAGTGGACGGTGTGGTCCAACGGCGCGGGTGAGCTCGCCGACGGGGTGTGGCGGTTCGCGGAGACGAAGCCGATCTCGACGTACATCACGTGCGTGGTCGCGGGGCCGTACCACTACGTCACGGACTCCTACCAGCGTGTGTTCGAGGACGGTACGCGGCTGGAGATCCCGCTCGGGGCGATGTGCCGCAAGGGTCTCGCGCCGCACTTCGACGCGGACGACGTCTTCCTGGTCACCAAGCAGGGCCTGGACTTCTTCCACGACCACTTCGACTACCCGTACCCCTTCGGGAAGTACGACCAGGCCTTCGTGCCCGAGTACAACCTCGGCGCGATGGAGAACCCGGGGATGGTGACCTTCCGGGAGGAGTACATCTTCCGCGGGAAGGTGACGCGGGCGTCGTACGAGGGCCGCGCCAACACGATCCTGCACGAGATGGCGCACATGTGGTTCGGCGACCTGGTCACCATGGAGTGGTGGGACGACCTGTGGCTCAAGGAGTCCTTCGCGGACTTCATGGGCGCGTTCGCCAACGTCGGCGCGACCCGCTTCAAGGACGCCTGGATCACCTTCGCCAACCGCCGCAAGGCGTGGGCCTACCGCGCCGACCAGCTCCCCTCCACCCATCCGATCACGGCCGACATCCGTGACCTGGAGGACGCCAAGCTCAACTTCGACGGCATCACCTACGCCAAGGGCGCCTCCGCCCTCAAGCAACTGGTGGCGTACGTCGGGCAGGACGCGTTCCTGGAGGGCGCGCGGCGCTACTTCAAGCGGCACGCGTACGGCAACACGCGCCTGGGCGACCTGCTGTCGGTCCTGGAGGAGACCAGCGGGCGGGACATGGCGGCCTGGTCGCGCTCCTGGCTCCAGACGGCGGGCGTCAACTCGCTCACCCCGCAGGTGCTGTTGAGCGCCGAGGGCCGTGTCGACGAGCTGGCCGTGGTGCAGGAGGCGGCCGCGACCACCCCGGCGGACCACCCCCGACTGCGCCCGCACCGCGTCGCGGTGGGCCTGTACCGGCGTACGGCCGAGGGGGCGCTGGAGCGGTACGCGCGCGCCGAGGTGGACGTCGAGGGGCCGCGCACGGTGGTCGCGGAGCTGGCCGGTGCCGAGGCGCCCGAGCTGGTCCTGGTCAACGACGACGACCTCACCTACTGCAAGACGCGCTTCGACGCCACCTCGCTGGCGACGCTGCGCGAGCACCTGGGCGCGCTGACCGACCCGCTGGCCCGCGCCCTGTGCTGGTCGGCGCTGTGGAACATGACGCGGGACGCGCTGCTGCCGACGCGGGACTTCGCGGCGCTGGTCCTGCGGTTCGCGGGGCGCGAGTCCGACATCGGCGTCCTGCAGATGCTGCACGCCTGGACCGGCGCGGCGCTGGTGCACTACGCCGCCCCCGAGTGGCGGGAGGCGGGCGGTCGGCTGCTCGCCGAGGGTGCGCTGCGCGAGCTGCGGGACGCGGCGCCGGGCAGCGAGCAGCAGCTGGCGTGGGCGCGGTTCTTCGCGTCGGTGGCGGCCGAGGAGGCCGACCTGGCGGTGCTCCGGGGTCTGCTGGAGGGCACGGAGAAGATCGACGGGCTGGAGGTGGACCAGGAACTGCGGTGGACCTTCCTCACCCCGCTGTCCGCGCACGGGGCGGTCGACGGCTCGGTGCTGGTGGCCGAACTGGCCCGGGACGACACCGCCTCCGGCAAGCGGCACCAGGTGCGCTGCCTGGCCTCGCGCCCCTCCGACGTGGTCAAGGCGCAGGCCTGGGCGCAGGTCGTGGAGTCGGACAAGCTGTCCAACGCCCTGGTGGAGGCGACCATCGCCGGTTTCGCGCAGCCCTCGCAGCGGGAGCTGCTCGCGCCGTACACCGAGAAGTACTTCGCGGCGATCGAGCGGGTGTGGGCCGAGCGGTCCATCCAGATCGGGATGGACGTGGTCCGGGGCCTGTTCCCCTCCCTGCGGGACTCCCAGGACACGCTGGACGCGACCGACGCGTGGCTGTCGGCGCACGAGGACGCGGCACCGGCCCTGCGCAGGCTGGTGCTGGAGGCTCGGGACGATCTGGCGCGGGCGTTGCGCGCGCAGGCCTGCGACGGGGGTGCGTAGGGGTTTTGTCGGCCGTCGGGCGCGGCTTGGTCGTGGCTGGTCGCGCCCACGCGGCGGAGCCGCACACGGCCCCGCGCCCCTCGGTGCGGCGCCGTCCGGCCCCGCACCGCTGAGCCCTGGCCCATGACCGAGCGCTCCGTCGTCGTTACGGAATCCGGTCAGGAGCAGCCGTAACCCCTGGGCCGCACTGTGGCGGACCAGGGGTTATCGGCATCCGAACAGGCGTCCTTCAGGGCGGGCCTGTCCCGGTTCGGCGATGGGTGTGTAACAGGGGTTAAGGGGCGGATCGGGCGCGGGAAATTGCCGGTCATGACGCACAACACCCCGATCACCCCGCGCCCCCGCCCGCTCCACGAACTGGCCGACGGCCGGCGTCGGCTGATGACGGCCGCCCAGCTGCGGGCGCACGGGGTCTCCGCCGCGGAGACCGACGAGCAGTGCCGGCCCGGCGGTCCCTGGCAGCAACTCCTCCCGAACGTCGTGCTGCTGCACCCTGGCCCACCGACCAGCGACGAGCGCCTGCACGCGGTGCTGCTCTACGCGGCGCGGGACCGCTCCTGCGGTGCGGCAGCGGGCGGGAGCGTCTCCGTGCCGGTCCAGCCGGGCGGGGAGCAGCCGCCCGTGCCGGCCTACGCGGAGGCGATGATCACCGGCCTGGCCGCGCTGACGCTGCACGGCTTCTCGGCCGCTCCCCCGCTGTCGTCCCTGGAGCGGATCGACGTCCTGGTCCCGCGGCTGCGCAGGCTGCGCACCACGGGCTGTGCGCGCGTCGTGCGCACGACCGCGCTGCCGACCGCCGTGGAGCTGACCGGGGTGCCGGTGGCGCCGGTGGCGCGGGCCCTGGCGGACGCGGTGGCGGAGCTGACCGACCCGGGCACGGTCCGCCGCCTGCTGACCGAGGCGGTGCGCGGCGGACACTGCGAACCGGCCGTGCTGGTCAGGGAGTTGAACCGGGCTCGGCTGCTCAGCCGCCCGCACGTGGTGGACGCCGTGGACTCGCTGGTCGCCGAGGGGCGGGCGCTGGCCGAGCAGCGGCTGTACCGGATGGTGCGCGAGCACGGCCTGCCCGAGCCGGTCTGGAACGTCGACCTGCGCCTGCCCGGCGGCCCCCACCTGGGCGGCGTGGACGCCTTCTGGCCCGAGCACGCGGTGGCGCTGGAGCTGGACACCCGGGCGCACCGCCACCGGGAGGACGACGCCGACCGGGCGGAGCACGCCCGCAAGCGCGAGCACCTGGAGCGGCTGGGGATCACGGTCGTGCACCTGACCCCGCGCAAGCTGCGGGACTCCCCGGAGCACCAGGCGACCGTCGTGCGCACGGCACTGATGGCGGCCGGGGACCGGGAGCCCGCGGCGTACGTCGTGGTGCTGCCCCGCTAGGGCCTGTCCGGCGGGCCCTTGGCCCAGCTCACCCGTCGCAGAACTCGGCCTCGATCACCGCCTCGGCGTCGCCGGACCAGTCGCCGTTGAAGTTGAGGGCGAGGGCGTGCCGGCCGTCCCCGGTCGTCACCGCCTCCGAGGAGGAGCCGTGGATGCCGCCGGCGTGGCCCCAGACCGTCACCCCGCAGTCCAGTCGACGCTTGATCAGTCCGAGCCCGTAGTCGGCGTCCTCCCGTGCGGGGACCGTGGTCGTCATCTCGGCGAACTGCTGCGCGGGCAGCAGCCTGCCGCGGAAGAGGGCGGTGTAGAAGCGGTTCAGGTCCGCCGAGTCGGAGATCGCCTCGCCCGAAGCGCCGGCGATGGAGGGGTTCAGCCGCGTGACGTCGTACGTCGGGCCGGTCGCCGTCGGGGCCAGCTTGGAGTAGGCCCGGCTGCTGGGCTCGGGCAGGCCCGTGCGGGTGCCCGGGAAGGAGGTGGCGCGCAGCCCGAGCGGCTCGATGATCCGGCGGCGCACCTCCTCGCCGTACGGGCGGCCGGTGGCCGCCTCGATCACCAGGCCGGCCAGGACATAGTTGGTGTTGGAGTAGTTCCAGGAGGCGCCGGGTGCGGAGTCCGGCTCGTGGGCCATGGCGATCGCGACCAGCTCGCGCGGTGTCACCGTCTCGTGGCGGTGCTCGAAGAAGCCGTCCTTGAGGAAGTGGTCGCGGGCGAACCCCTCGTCGGCCGTGTAGTCGTAGACGCCGCTGGTGTGATTGAGGAGTTGGCGCAGGGTGATCCGGCCGCCGTCGTGGCCGTGGCCCGCGACCAGGCCCGGCAGCCACTCGTCCACCGTGTCGTCGAGCGAGAGCCGGCCCTCGGCCTCCAGTTGCAGCAGCACGGTGGCCACGAAGGTCTTGGTGATGCTGCCGACCCGGTAGCGGTCCCGCTCGGAGCGCGGCTCGCCGGTGCGCAGATCGCCCACTCCGGCGGTCCCGGACCAGGTCCCGCGGCCGTCGCGGGCGCTCGCGGTGACCCCGGGCACTCCGTCCTCGACGGCCGCCCGCAGGGCCCGGCGGGTGGCGTCGTGGCCGCCGGTGGCGGCGGGCGCGGCCACGGCGGGGCCCGCGACGGCCGCCGACAGGGCCAGGGCGGTGGCCGCGAGCAGGGCGGTACGTACACGTACGGTCATGTCTTCCCCCATCCTCGGTACTGCTCGGTCCCGGGAGAGACCGCACCGACCGCATGAGGGTTGCCGCGCTCCGCGACGGTTGAACGGGATTCGGCCCCTTTTCACCCGCACCGGTGCCGTACGGGCCACGGGGTTGTCACGGGCCGTCCCCGGTGTCGGACAACTCTCCCCGGACGGTGATCCGTTGATCGAGGGGGAGCGGTCGGACGGGACCGGATTCCGGGCCGGTCCGGCCGGCGCCGGTCGGGCCGTGGTCCGGTGCGGGTGCGGGAAGGGGCGGGCGCGATGCCGGGCGCCCGCCCCGTCGCGTGTGGCGGCGCGGTCAGTGGCAGGTGAGGGTGCGGGCCTCGGGGAGGGAGGCGGTGATCCGGGCACGGGCGGTGGCGATGTTCCGGTCGCCGGTGATCACCGCGTCCGCGGTGGGCCGGTCCCGGAGGGCACCGACGAGGACCCGGTCGCCGGGGCCGAGCCGGGCAAGGCCGTCGTCCAGGACGAACGTCGTCGTCGGCCCGGTGCTCGCCCCGGGCGCGTAGGCCCGCGTCACGCGGAGCGTGATCCGGTGCCGGGCGGCCCCCGGCACCGGTTCGGCGCCGGTCACCGTGCCCTCGGCGACCAGACGGGCGCAGGCGAGGTACCGGGGGGTGCCGAAGACCACGGCGGGCTCCTGGCCCGCGGACGGGCCCTTTGGCCGGGCCGCGGACTTGTCGGCCGCGCTGCCGCTCGCCGCGTCGTCGGAGGCACCGGTGCCGCTTGGCACCACCAGCCAGCCCAGGCCCGCGACGACGACCCCCGCGCAGGCCGCCGCCAGGACGCCCAGGGCGAGGCGGAAGGGGCGGCGGCGCGGTGCGGGGACCCGCACCGGTTGCGCCGTCGCCGTCGCGCGCTCCTGCGGGACGGCGTCGCCCAGGGCGTCGCCGAGCAGGTTCAGCTGCTCCCGCAGCAGCGCCACGTCGGCCGTCGCCGACCGGTACTCGCCCTGGGCGTCCGCGCCCGCGTCCGGCGGCAGCGGCTCGCCCGTGATCGCGGCCATCAGCGCGTCGTCCGCGCCGGGGTGCTGTTCGGCGGCCATCTCACACCACCTCGTCCTCGTGCAGGCGGGCGCGCAGGGCCCGTACCGCCGTGTGCAGCCTGCTCTTGACCGTGCCCTCGGGGATGCCCAGCTCCTCGGCGATGCCGCGCACCGGCAGGTCGGCGTAGAAGCGCAGGACGAGGACCTGGCGCTGGGCGTCCGGCAGCTCGTCCAGGCCCTGCGCGACGGCCAGGGACAGCACACTGCTGTCCTCGTCGCCGGGGTGCTCCGTCTGGCGCAACGCGGCCAGGCGTTCCCCGAGCCGGTCCTGGCGGCGCCTGGCCCGGTGCCAGTCCATGGCCAGGTTGGAGGCGACGACCGCCGCCCAGGCGGACACGTCGCGCGGCGCCTCGCGACCACTGGCCGTCCGCTCCAGCAGCCGCAGCCGGACCTGCTGCACCCCGTCCAGCAGGTCCGTCTGCGGCACCCCGCCGAGCGCGAGCACCGCCCGCACCCGGCGTTCCTGTGCCGCGTCCAGGGGGTCGTCGCGGACGTCGTCCCCCTGGCCGCGGCGGGCCCTTCTGCGCAGCAAAGCCATTTCCTCCCCCGGCCACGTTTCCCCTAGGACGCACGAGGCGCCCGAAACGTTCGCCCGCCCGGTCGCCCTTCGGCGCGAGGCATAGGTCACATCGTCGTGTGCGGCGGGGAGGGATGGGCAGGGGCGGACCGAGCCTCGGCGTCCCAAGGCGCGGGCACACCGCGCAAAGGATTGGACAGGCGGGCCGGGCTTCGCCCCATGATGGAAAAGTCTCGGCCGAGCAAAGCGCGCGTGAGGACACGCGCACGAACGGAGAAGGAGTCACCGTGAGGGTCGGAATCGTCGGAGCCACCGGTCAGGTGGGCACGGTCATGCGCAGGATCCTCACGGAGCGCGACTTCCCGGTCACCGAGCTGCGGCTGTTCGCCTCGGCGCGCAGCGCCGGCAAGGAGCTGGACGGGGTGACGGTGGAGGACGCGGCCACCGCCGACTACTCCGGACTGGACATCGTGCTGTTCTCCGCGGGCGGCGCCACCTCCAAGGCACTGGCCGAAAAGGTCGCCTCGCAGGGCCCCGTCGTGATCGACAACTCCTCCGCCTGGCGCCGCGACCCCGAGGTCCCGCTCGTGGTGTCCGAGGTGAACCCGCACGCGATCGCCGACCGCCCCAAGGGCATCATCGCCAACCCGAACTGCACCACGATGGCCGCGATGCCGGTGCTGCGTCCGCTGCACGCGGAGGCGGGCCTCGAAGCCCTCGTCGTCGCCACCTACCAGGCGGTGTCGGGTTCCGGCCTGGCCGGCGTGGACGAGCTGTTCGAGCAGGTCCAGAAGGTGGGCGCCGACGCACCCAAGCTGACCCACGACGGTTCGGCCGCCGACTTCCCGAAGCCGGAGAAGTACGTGGCGCCGATCGCGTACAACGTGCTGCCGCTGGCCGGGTCCATCGTCGACGACGGTCTGCACGAGACGGACGAGGAGCAGAAGCTCCGCAACGAGTCCCGCAAGATCCTGGAGATCCCGGAGCTGAAGGTGTCCGGCACCTGCGTGCGGGTGCCCGTCTTCAGCGGCCACTCCCTTCAGATCAACGCCCGTTTCGCCCGCCCGCTCAGCGTGGAGCGCGCCAAGGAGCTGCTGGCCGGCGCCCCCGGTGTCGCGCTCACCGAGGTGCCGACCCCGCTCCAGGCGGCCGGTCAGGACCCGTCGTACGTGGGCCGTATCCGCCGGGACGAGACCGTCGACAACGGCCTCGCCCTGTTCGTCTCCAACGACAACCTGCGCAAGGGCGCGGCCCTGAACGCGGTGCAGATCGCGGAGCTGGTGGCGGCGGAGCTGAAGGGCTGATCGCCGGCTAACCCCGCCTCACCTCGTAGAGGAAGCAGCCGTACTCGACGGCCCGGACGTGGACGAACGCCACGGCCGGGTCGTCGAACGCTTCCCGGAGCGCGTACGCGAAGGCGCCGGGGTCCCCGACGAGCCGCCCGCCCAGGATGCGCCCGTCGGCGGAGTAGCGGCGCAGGGTGCGGTGCGAGTCGGTGAAGGGGAGGCGGTCCGTCCGCGGTCCCGCGCACTGCTCGGCGTGGACGAAGACGGGACCCTGCTCGTCGTAGGGGCCCGGGTCGGCGCCCGTGGCCGCCGCCCAGCGGCGCAGCGGGGCGTAGGAGACGAGGACGATCCGCTCGCCGGGGCCGCTGTGGCGCAGGCAGCAGCGCAGGGGTGCGCCGCCCGCTTCGTCGGTGAAGGGCGCGGGGACGCGGCCCGCGTCGTCGGTGGCGCGCAGTTCGTCGAGGGTGGCCGGTGGGACGGGGTGTGCGGTGCAGCCGTTCATGGGGTCCAGGCTCGCGCGCGGGCGCTCCGCGCACCGGCGGGAAATGGACATCGCGTTCCGTCCCGGCCACGTGGAAGGATGGCACAACCCACACATAACGAGGAGATGACCGCGTGCCTGGCACAAACCTGACTCGCGAAGAGGCGCGGCAGCGGGCGACGCTGCTGACCGTTGACTCGTACGAGATCGATCTCGACCTCACCGGCGCGCAGGAGGGCGGCACCTACCGGTCCGTGACCACGGTGCGCTTCGACGTCGCCGACGGCGGCGGGGAGTCCTTCATCGACCTGGTCGCGCCGACGGTGCACGAGGTGACGCTGAACGGCGACGCCCTCGATGCCGCCGAGGTGTTCCAGGACTCCCGCATCGCGCTGCCGGGCCTGCTGCCGGGGCGCAACGTCCTGCGCGTGGCCGCGGACTGCGCCTACACCAACACCGGCGAGGGCCTGCACCGGTTCGTCGACCCGGTGGACGACCAGGCGTACCTGTACACGCAGTTCGAGGTGCCGGACGCGCGCCGGGTCTTCGCGAGCTTCGAGCAGCCGGACCTGAAGGCGACGTTCCAGTTCACCGTGAAGGCCCCCGAGGGCTGGACGGTCATCTCCAACTCGCCGACGCCCGAGCCGAAGGACAACGTCTGGGAGTTCGAGCCGACCCCGCGCATCTCGTCGTACATCACGGCGCTGATCGTCGGCCCGTACCACTCGGTGCACAGCGTGTACGAGAAGGACGGCCAGTCCGTGCCGCTCGGCATCTACTGCCGTCCCTCGCTGGCCGAGCACCTCGACGCGGACGCCATCTTCGAGGTCACCCGGCAGGGCTTCGACTGGTTCCAGGAGAAGTTCGACTACGCGTACCCGTTCAAGAAGTACGACCAGCTCTTCGTGCCGGAGTTCAACGCGGGCGCGATGGAGAACGCGGGCGCGGTGACCATCCGCGACCAGTACGTGTTCCGCTCGAAGGTGACGGACGCCGCGTACGAGGTGCGGGCGGCGACGATCCTGCACGAGCTGGCGCACATGTGGTTCGGCGACCTGGTCACCATGGAGTGGTGGAACGACCTGTGGCTGAACGAGTCCTTCGCCACCTACGCCGAGGCCGCCTGCCAGGCCGCCGCGCCGGGGTCGAAGTGGCCGCACTCGTGGACGACGTTCGCCAACCAGATGAAGACCTGGGCGTACCGGCAGGACCAGCTCCCGTCCACGCACCCGATCATGGCGGACATCAGCGACCTGGACGACGTGCTCGTCAACTTCGACGGCATCACGTACGCCAAGGGTGCGAGCGTGCTCAAGCAGCTCGTCGCGTACGTCGGTGAGGAGGCGTTCTTCAAGGGCGTGCAGGCCTACTTCAAGCGGCACGCGTTCGGCAACACCCGCCTGTCCGACCTGCTGGGCGCGCTGGAGGAGACCTCCGGGCGTGATCTGAAGACCTGGTCGAAGGCGTGGCTGGAGACGGCCGGCATCAACGTGCTGAGCCCTCGGATCGAGACGGACGCGAACGGCGTCATCACCTCCTTCGCCATCCGCCAGGAGGCCCCCGCGCTGCCCGCCGGTGCCAAGGGTGAGCCCACCCTGCGCCCGCACCGCATCGCGATCGGCGCCTACGACCTCGACGCCGACGGCAAGCTGGTGCGCGGGGACCGCGTCGAGCTGGACGTGGACGGCGAGCTGACGGACGTGCCGCAGCTGGTGGGCAAGCCGCGCCCGGCGGTGCTCCTCCTGAACGACGACGACCTGTCGTACGCCAAGGTCCGCCTCGACGAGCAGTCGCTGGCCCAGGTCACCGAGCACCTCGGCGACTTCACCGAGTCGCTGCCGCGCGCGCTGTGCTGGGCGTCGGCGTGGGACATGACCCGCGACGCGGAGCTGGCGACCCGCGACTACCTGTCGCTGGTGCTGTCCGGCATCGGCAAGGAGTCCGACATCGGCGTGGTGCAGTCGCTGCACCGCCAGGTGAAGCTGGCGATCGACCAGTACGCCGCCCCCACCGCCCGCGAGGCGCTGCTCACCCGCTGGACCGAGGCGACGCTGGCCCACCTGCGCGCCGCCGAGGCGGGCAGCGACCACCAGCTGGCGTGGGCGCGGGCGTTCGCGGCGACGGCGCGCACTCCCGAGCAGCTGGACCTGCTGGACGCGCTGCTCGACGGCACGCAGACCATCGAGGGTCTGGCCGTCGACACGGAGCTGCGCTGGGCGTTCGTGCAGCGGCTGGCGGCCGTGGGCCGGTTCGGCGGGTCGGAGATCGCGGCCGAGT
The DNA here is from genome assembly GCF_000717995.1 of Streptomyces violaceorubidus. Taxonomy (GTDB): domain Bacteria; phylum Actinomycetota; class Actinomycetes; order Streptomycetales; family Streptomycetaceae; genus Streptomyces; species Streptomyces violaceorubidus. The sequence goes on along the minus strand of NZ_JODM01000019.1, from coordinate 31,805 downwards.
ACGAGCGGGACAAGACCGCCGCCGGTGAGCGCCACGCGGCCACCGCGCGGGCGGCCCGGCCGACCGAGGCGGCCAAGGCGGAGGCCTGGGAGTCGGTCGTGGAGTCCGACAAGCTGCCGAACGCCGTCCAGGAGGCGGTCATCGCCGGCTTCGTCCAGACCGACCAGCGCGAGCTGCTGGCCTCGTACACGGAGCGGTACTTCGAGGCGCTGAAGGGCGTCTGGGAGTCCCGTTCGCACGAGATGGCGCAGCAGATCGCGGTCGGCCTGTACCCGGCGGTGCAGGTGGCACCGGAGACCCTGGACCGCACGGACGCGTGGCTGGCCTCCGCCGAGCCGAACGCGGCCCTGCGCCGACTGGTCTCGGAGTCCCGCTCCGGCGTCGAGCGCGCCCTGCGGGCCCAGGCGGCGGACGCGGCGGCGGCCGAGTAGGCGGACGGTACGTACGGGGGGGCGTCCGGTGTCGCACCGGGCGCCCCCTCGGCGTGCGCTCGGCGTATCCGGGGGCGTGGGCGCGTACCTGGGGGCGCGTACTCGGGGGCGTGTGTCCACGCCCCCCGGCGCCCTGCGGCCTGCGCCCTGCGCCCTGCGCCCTGCGCGACACCATGCCCGGCGCCGATCCGAACGCCCCCCGGCGGGGACCCCGTACCGGATCCCCGCCGCGACGTCAGGTGGCGCGCAACTCCGCCGCCGCCCGCAAGGCCGTCAGGACGGCGGCGCCGATCCGAACGCCCCCTCCCCGTGTCCTCGGACGCGTGTACTCGCCGAGCGAGTGTCCCCGCACACCCGACGCAGCACCACGACCGCCGACCGCGGCACCGTGCCCGCCCGCATGGCCGCATCGACCTGCGCCCCCGCCGCCGGGCACGACCAGCCACTGACGACCGCCCATACCCGGCGCCGATCCGAACGCCCCCCGGCGGGGGCCCCGTACCGGGCCCCGCCGCGACGTCAGGTGGCGCGTTCCTCCGCCGCCGCCCGCAGGGCCGTGAGGACGGCGGCGGTCGCGGCGGCCTCCTCCGCCCCCTTGCGCACGGCCGCGACGACGTGCCGGACGGGGCGGTCGGCGCGCAGTTCGCGCATCGCCACGCCGTCCCGCGGCACGGCCGCCATGCGCGGGACCAGGGCGACGCCCATGCCCGCCCCGACCATGGCGAGGATCGCCGGCCAGCCGGCCGCCGCGTGGCCCTGGTGCGGCCGGAACCCGGCGGCCTCGCACGCTGTCGCCGAGGGCCCGGGAGGTGACGAAGCTGCCGGACCAGACGAGGGTGGCGAGGACGGCGAGCGCGAGCCCGAGGGCGACGGGTGCCGCGGGCCGCGCCTCGGCGGTCCGTCGGGGGGTGATCCGGGTGGCGTCGGGACGGGCGGCTGTGGCCACGGAGGTCCTTTCCTGGTCGGGGGCCTGGCGGGCCTACCGTCGCAGGGCCGCACCCGTCAGGTCCATCGAATCTTTTCGACGCTTTTGTGAAGCAGAACCGAAGGGTCCACCGACCGCCACGGCCCCCCGCGGGCGCGGCGCCCGCTGCCCCGCGAGGGTCGCTCCGAACGCCAGCACCATGCCCGCCAGTTGCACCGGGCCGAGCGCCTCGCCGAGCGCCGCCCAGCCGATCACGGCGGCGGTCAGCGGCGAGAGCGGGCCGAGGAAGGTGACCTGGGTGGCGGAGAGCCGGCCGATGCCGCGGAACCAGAGCCAGTACGCCAGCGCCGTGTTGGCCAGCGCCAGGTAGAGGTAGCCGCCGATCGCCGGGCCGTCCAGGGCGGGCGGGGCGCCTTCGACCAGCAGGGCGAGCGGCGCGACGAGCAGGCCGCCCGCGGTCAGCTGCCAGCCGGTCAGGGCGAGCGGGCCGACACCGTCGGGGCGGCCCCAGCGCTTGGCCAGCACGGTGCCGGTGGACATGGAGGCGGTGGAGGCGAGGGCCGCCAGCACACCGAGCGCGTCCAGTCCCCCGGCCGCCTCCAGCACCACCAGGCTGACGCCGGACGCGGCGACGACGCCGGTGAGCACCGAGCGGGCGGTGGGGCGCTGCCCGAGCAGCAGGGCGGACAGCCCGACGACGAGGAGCGGCCCGACCGAGCCCACGACGGCGGCCATTCCGCCGGGCATCCGGTAGGCGGCGAGGAACAGCAGCGGGAAGAAGGCCCCGATGTTCAGCGCGCCCAGCACCGCGGCCTTCCCCCACCAGGCGCCGCGCGGCAGCACCCGGGCGAGCGCGAGCAGCAGCAGACCGGCGGGCAGAGCACGCATCAGCCCGGTGAACAGGGGCCGGTCGGGCGGCAGGAACTCGGTGGTCACGGCGTAGGTGCTGCCCCAGGAGACGGGGGCGAGGGCGGTGAGCGCGACGACGGCGGGGCGGGTGGCGGCCATGGGGCACCCTTCGGAGGCGAAATGAAGCTCAACAGCAAGTAGCTTACCCCTAAGCAAGTTTCTGTCAATCTAGTTTACTTCAAGCTAGTTTCCGTCAAGCTACTTTCTTGCGGTCGAGCGGAACGGCCCCGATACTCGTCCCATGACTGAACGTCCCCCGCAGCCCGGACCGCGCAAGGACCCCGTCGACGTGATCATCGACCAGTGGGCGGTGGTGCGGCCCGACCTGGACACGGCCGCCATGGAGGTGTTCGGCCGGGTCTTCCGGCTGGCGCGCGCCATGGGCGACCGGATGGAGAAGGCGTACGCGCGCTTCGGCATCTCACGCGGGGAGTTCGACGCCCTGGCCACCCTGCGCCGCTCCGGCGAGCCGTACACGCTCTCCCCCCGGCAGCTCTCGGCCACGCTGATGCTCACCACCGGCGGCATGACCGGCAGGCTGGACAAGCTGGAGCGGGCGGGGCTGCTGCGCCGCTCCCCCGACCCGCACGACCGCCGGGGACTGCAGGTCACGCTCACCGAACGGGGGCTGGAGCTGATCGACGAGGCGGTCGGCGCGGGCCTGGCCGTCCAGACCGAGGCGCTGGCCTCCCTGGACGCCGAACGGGCCGGTGAGCTGGCCGGCCTGCTGCGGGACCTCCTCGCCGGCACGGAGGAGTAGGCCCCGCCCGCGAAGACGCCGAAGGGCGCCGTCCCCTCCGCGTACGTGCGGCGGGGCGGCGCCCTCGGTGAAGCCGGGTCGGGAGGCCGGGCGTCGGGTCAGGCCTTCGCGGCGACCTTGGCCTTGGTCTTGGTCTTGCCCTTGGCGCCGGGAGCCGACACCCGGTGGTCCGGGTGGGACCGGTCGAGGACCAGCACCAGGCCCGCGATGACGGCGAACAGCGCGAGCGGGGCCAGGACGTAGAGGCCCAGCGTCTCGACGACGCCCAGGCCGGTGCCGGGGTCGTCGCCGTCGTCGCGCGTCAGCGCGAGCGCGGGGGACGACATGAGCAGCATCATCAGCGTCGTACCGGCTGCCAGGGCGCCGGCGCGCAGGGCGTTCTTCTTGTCCACGGTGCAAAGTTAGCGAACGGTCCGGGCGACCGCGCGCCCGGGGTGCCCGTACGGGGCGCGGGCACCCCGCGGCCCCGTGCCGCTCAGCCGTCCCGGTCGCCGCCGCCTTCCCTTACCGCGTCGATCAGGGCGTGCAGGCGGGGCGAGGCGGCCAGGTCCTCCAGCGTCACCGGGCGGCCCTCGGCATCGGCGACGGGCAGCCGCCAGTTCGGGTACTGGTCCCAGGTGCCGGGCAGGTTCTGCGGGCGGCGGTCGCCGACGGCGTCCGGGAGCCAGATGCCGACCATGCGGGCGGGGGTGCGCAGCAGGAAGCGGTGCACGGCCTGGATCTCCGCCTCCTCGGCGGGCGTTCCGGTGTCGCCGCCGGTGCCGTGCAGCAGCCCGAGCCGGGCCAGTACGTCGATCCACTCGGCGGTGTCCGCGGCGGCCTCGGCGCGTTCCTCCTCCAGCGGGCGGGTGAGCAGCCCGAGCCGGTAGCGGAGTTCGACGTGTTCTCCGGCGAGGCGGGCGGCGGTGGACGGCAGGTCGTGGGTGGTGGCGGTGGCCAGGCAGTCGGCGCGCCACCGCTCGGGCGGCAGGGGGCGGCCGTCGCCGGCCCAGTCCCGTTCGAACCACAGCACCGAGGTGCCCAGCACTCCGCGCTCGCGCAGCGCCTCGCGCACCCCGGGCTCCACGGTGCCCAGGTCCTCACCGATGACGACGGCACCGGCCCGGGCGGCCTCCAGGACGAGGACGGCGAGCATGGCCTCGGCGTCGTAGTGGACGTAGGTGCCCTCGGTGGGCGGGTGGCCCTCGGGCACCCACCAGAGCCGGAACAGGCCCATGACGTGGTCGACGCGCAGTGCCCCGGCGTACCGGAACAGACCGCGCAGCAGCTCCCGGAACGGCGCGTACCCGCAGTCCGCGAGGCGGTCCGGGCGCCAGGGCGGCAGACCCCAGTCCTGCCCGCGGGAGTTGAAGGCGTCCGGCGGCGCCCCCACCGACATCCCGGCGGCGAAGTACTCCTGCTGGGCCCAGGAGTCGGCGCCGCGCGGGTGCACGCCGACGGCGAGGTCGTGGACGATCCCGACCGGCATGCCCGCCTCGCGGGCGGTGCGCTGGGCGGCGGTGAGCTGGGTGTCGGTCAGCCAGGTGAGCCGGGAGTGGAAGTCGACGCGGTGCATCAGCTCGCGGCGGGCGCGGTCGGTGTCGGCCGAGCGGGGGTCGCGCAGCCCTTCCGGCCACCGGTGCCAGTCGGAGCCGTGCACCTCGGCCAGCGCGCACCAGGTGGCGTGGTCCTCCAGGGCGGCGCCCTGTTCGGCGAGGTAGTCGCAGTAGGCGGCGCGGCGGCCGGGCCCGAGGGGGACCTCGTGGAGCAGCTCCAGGGCCTCGCGCTTCAGCTCCCCCACGGCGTCCCGGTCGATCAGGGCGCCCTTGTCCAGGACGTCCTCGCGCAGCCGCCCGGCCCGCTCCCGCAGGGTCCGGGCGCGCTCGGGGTCGCCGACGTACGCGAACTCGGGCACGTCCTCGATCCGCAGGTGCACGGGGTCGGGGAAGCGGCGCGAGGAGGGCCGGTAGGGGGACGGGTCGGTGGGGGCGCCGGGCACGGCCGCGTGCAGCGGGTTGACCTGGACGAACCCGGCGCCGAGGGCGCGTCCGGCCCAGGCGGCCAGCTCGCCGAGGTCGCCGAGGTCGCCCATGCCCCAGGAGCGGCGGGAGAGGAGGGAGTAGAGCTGGACCAGGAGTCCGTGGGAGCGGGCGGCGGGCGTGGGCAGCCGGGCGGGCGCGACGATCAGGTGGGCCTCGGCGGTGCGCCCGTCGGGCGCGGTGGCGGTCAGCCGGTGTACCCCGGTCGGAAGCCGCCCGGCACCGTCGCGGCACTCGCCCTGCTCGGTGTCGACGCGCAGCCGGGTGCCCGCGGGCAGGTCGGCCAGCGCGGCCGGGGTGCCGCCGCCGTCCCAGCGGACGACGGTGGGCGGCAGCAGCCGCCCGCGCACCTCGCTCTCGCGGGCGGCGAGCGCGGCCCGTACGGCCCCCGGGCCGCTGGTGTCCACGCCGAGGGCGGCCAGCGCGAGGGTCACGGCGGTGGCCGAGGCGGAGACGGTGCGCTCCGGGGAGGGGCGGTAGGAGGTGGCGACGCCGTGCAGGGCGGCGAGCCTGGTCAGATCCTCGGGAAGGTCCTCGGCGGGGGGCTCGGCCGACCGGTCTGCGGGCATCTGCTTCCTCTACGACCTCGTGGGTTCCGGCACGGCGAAGGAGGGGCCGCCCTGCTCCGGCACGTCGGCCGTGAGCTCGGGCGAGGACTCGCTGGTCAGCGGTACGGCGTCGGCGAACGGCGACTCACTGGTGAGGGGCTCGGCGTCGGGCAGCGGCGGCTCGCTGGTCAGCGGGGTCTCGGCGCAGCCGCCGGTGGCGCCGAAGACGCAGTAGTGCGGGGTCTCGGAGGCGGCGGAGGGCTCCGCCACGGGTTTGGAAGGGGCCGGGAGCAGGAGGAGTGCAGCCACGGGAGTCTCCTTTGTCGCGACGGTTGTCGGGTCAGGGGCAGCCCTACCCAGTCCGGGCGAGGACAGACGCCCCGACACCGACAACATGATCCTGGTCACATCCACCCCGTCTCGAATCGACACGGACCCGGTCAAAAATCCACCTAACCCGCGCACGGAAAGCCCAAACGGTCAGGCATGCAACGCCCCGCCGGGCGGCCGACCCCGACCCCGTCCTCATGGTCGTCGAGGCCACCTCGTACGCCGCCTCTCGGCGAGGACGTCGCGCTGACCGAGGCGGGCGGGGCCGCCCTGGGCACCCTGCCGCCGGGGAACCGGGTGCGGCGGGCGGGTGCTCGGGGTCTCAGGCGGAGATGCCGTCGATCCGGGCCATGGCGTCCTCCGCGCCGTACGGCTGCAAGTACGGCAGCCAGCGCGGGTCCCGGTGTCCCGTGCCGATGATGCGCCAGGCCAGGCCGGTGGGCGGGGCCGGTTTGTGGCGCAGGCGCCAGCCGAGTTCGACCAGGTGGCGGTCGGCCTTGACGTGGTTGCAGCGGCGGCAGGACGCCACCACGTTGTCCCACGCGTGCAGGCCCCCGCGACTGCGCGGGATGACGTGGTCGACGCTGGTGGCGGCGGCGCCGCAGTACATGCAGCGGCCTCCGTCGCGGGCGAAGAGGGCGCGGCGGGTGAGCGGGACGGGGCCGCGGTAGGGCACCCGCACGAATCGCTTGAGCCGGACCACGCTGGGTGCGGGCACGGTGACGGTCGCGCTGTGCAGATAGGCGCCGGACTCCTCGAGGCACACGGCCTTGTTCTCCAGGACGAGGACGAGCGCGCGGCGGAGCGGTACGACGCCGAGTGGCTCGTACGACGCGTTGAGGACCAGGACATGCGGCACGGGTGCCTCCTTGGGCGTCGGCGGCGCGTGGCTCGCGCCGGGACGATCTGGTTCAGTCTCCCCTCATGCCTGGTCGTAGCGCCACCATGTCCCGGTAACGGGCTGGGAGTGTTTTCGACCACACGGGGCCTGCCGTCCCGGGCGTGACCAGTCCGAGCGCGGGTGAGCAGTGTCTCCCCCGCCCATTTCGGGCCGAACCGCGTCCGGTGCCCCGTTAGTGTGGTGCCTCTGCCCGTCCGGTGACCTTTCCGTGACCTTGGACCGGACCCTCGGACCGGACCCCGCAGGACGGGCCGCCGCACCTGGAGGTTTCCGTCGTGTCCCTGTCCGCCGCCGTCCTGTCGGCCGCCGGTTCGTCGCCCTCGCCGTCGCCCACACCGACGGCCCCGACCGTGCCCTCGCTGAGGGAGGCCCACGAGAGCGCGACCAACGCCGCGGGCTGGGTCGAGGAGAACTGGTCGACGTGGCTCGCGATCGGACTGCGGGTGCTGCTGATCGTGGTGATCGCGGTGGTGCTGCGCGCGGTGGTGCGGCGGGCGATCACCAAGCTGATAGACCGCATGAACCGCAGGAGCGGTGGGTCCGGCGGTACGGCACTGAGCGGGCTGCTGGTCAACGCCGAGCGGCGCCGGCAGCGCTCGGAGGCGATCGGGTCCGTCCTGCGTTCGGTGGCCAGCTTCCTCATCCTGGGCACCGCCGCCCTGATGGTGCTCGGCACCTTCCAGATCAACCTGGCCCCGCTGCTGGCCTCCGCCGGTGTCGCCGGTGTGGCGATCGGCTTCGGCGCCCGCAATCTGGTCACCGACTTCCTCTCCGGCGTCTTCATGATCCTGGAGGACCAGTACGGCGTCGGCGACAGCATCGACGCGGGCGTCGCCTCCGGCGAGGTCATCGAGGTCGGGCTGCGGGTGACCAAGCTGCGCGGCGCCGACGGCGAGATCTGGTACGTCCGCAACGGCGAGGTCAAGCGCATCGGCAACCTCTCCCAGGGCTGGTCCACGGCCGGTGTCGACGTGACCGTCCGCTCCGACGAGAACCTGGACAGGGTGAAGGAGACCCTCTCCGCGGTCGGCGAGCGGATGAGCAAGGAAGAGCCCTGGAACGAGATGCTGTGGGGCCCGATCGAGACGCTCGGCCTGGACTCCGTGCTGCTCGACTCGATGGTGGTGCGGGTCTGCGCGAAGACCATGCCCGGCAAGTCCCTCACCGTCGAGCGCGAGCTGCGCTGGCGCATCAAGCGGGCCTTCGACGCGGCCGGCATCGCGATCGTCGGCGGCGCCACCGTCCCCCTGGAGGGCGCCCCGGTCGCCGCCGACCCCACGGCGGGCGTCGCGGCGCCGTCGGCGTACGCGAGCACCGCCTCGCCGCAGTCCATGGCGGCCTCCCCCATTCCGCCGCCCAGCACCAGCAAGTAGCCCGGCCCGGACCGGCCCACACCCTTTCCGCCCCCCAGGTAACGACTGCGTTGCCTCGGGGGCGGTCTCTTGACGGCTCCTTGCGGCGGGCCTACGTTCTCCAGCCAACAGGAAACTTTCCTAACAGACCTTCTCGGGGCGTCCCGCCGGAGCGTTTCCGGTGGTCCGCGCGGTGGACTTCCCCCACCGCCCCTGAAAAGCTGAGCGGTCGAGAGGCAGGTGTGGACACGCATGGCAGGAACCGCCGGTACGCCGGGCACCCCGCGCGTCCTGCGCGCCATGAACGACCGGGCCGCACTCGACCTCCTCCTGGAGCACGGGCCGCTGTCCCGGACCCGGATCGGCAAGCTGACCGGGCTGTCGAAGCCCACCGCCTCGCAGTTGCTGGCCCGTCTGGAGGCGGCGGGGCTGGTCCTGGCCGGGGGGACGACCGAGGGCCGCCCCGGGCCGGGCGCCCAGCTCTACGAGGTCAACCCGGCCGCCGCGTACGCCGCCGGGATCGACGTCACCCCGGACCGCGTCCTGGCGGCGGTCGCCGACGTCACCGGGCGCACCGTCGGCCGGCACGAGCTGCCCACCCCGGGCCGGCGCCCCGCCGTCCCCGTCGTCCAGCAGGTCACCGACGCCCTCGACGGCGCGGTGAAGGCCGCCGGACTCGCCCGCGGCGACGTCCACCGCCTCGTCGTCGGCACCCCGGGAGCCTTCGACCCGGGCACCGGGCGGCTGCGCTACGCCTCCCACCTGCCCGGCTGGCACTCCCCCGCCCTCCTGGACGAACTCGCCGCCGCCCTGCCGATGCCGGTGGAGTACGAGAACGACGTGAACCTCGCCGCCGTGGCCGAGCAGCGCCTCGGTGCGGCCCGGGGCCACGAGGACTTCGTCCTGCTGTGGAACCAGGAGGGCCTGGGTGCCGCCCTGGTGCTCGGCGGCCGGCTGCACCGCGGCTGGACCGGCGGCGCCGGCGAGGTCGGGTTCCTGCCGGTGCCGGGGGCGCCGCTGGTCCGCAAGGTCAGCCGCACCGGCAGCGGCGGCTTCCAGGAGCTGGCCGGCTCCCAGGCGCTGCCGCGGCTGGCCCGGGAGCTGGGGGTCGCCGAGGTGCCCTCGGGGCCGTACACCGAGGCCGCCGCCGCCCTGGTCGCCCGCGCGGCGCGGGCCGGCTCGGACGACGAACCGCACCGCCGGCTGCTCCAGACCTACGCCACCCGCCTGGCCACCGGCCTCGCCTCCCTCGTCTCGGTGCTGGACCCCGAGCTGGTGGTCCTGAGCGGCACCTCGCTCACCGCGGGCGGGGAGGCGCTGCGCGACCTGGTCCGGGACGAGCTGGAGGAACTGGCCGCCTCCCGGCCCCGGCTCGCCGTCGGTGAGGTGCGGGAGCACCCCGTCCTGCGCGGCGCGCTGGAGAGCGCGCTGGCGACCACCCGCGACGAGGTCTTCGACACCTCGCGCTGACACCCCCGCACCGCCCCTCACCCGCCCCACCCACCTGTCCCCACCCTGCCCCTGGGAGCTTCGCCATGCCCGGAATATCCAGAAAAGCGGCCCTCGCGGTCGCCGCCTCCGCCTCCCTCGCCCTGCTCGCCACCGCCTGCACCGGCCAGTCCGGATCCGGCCCCTCCGACGACCCGAACGCCGAGACGACCCTCACCTTCTGGCACGGCTGGAGCGCCCCCGCCGAGGTGAAGGCCGTCCAGGCCAACGTGGACCGCTTCGAGAAGGCGCACCCCAACATCAAGGTGAAGGTCGTCGGCAACATCAACGACGACAAGCTCAACCAGGCCCTGCGCGCGGGCGGTTCGAGCGGCCCCGACGTGGTGTCCTCGTTCACCACGTCCAACATCGGCAAGTTCTGCTCCTCGGGCGCCTTCCTCGATCTGAAGCCCTTCGTCGAGAAGTCGAAGCTCGACCTGGACGCGCTCATCCCGAAGCCGATGCTGGAGTACACCCAGTTCGAGGGGACGCGCTGCGCCCTGCCGCTGCTCGGCGACGCCTACGGCCTCTACTACAACAAGGACGCCTTCGAGGCGGCCGGGATCAAGGCCCCGCCGAAGACCTGGTCCGAGTTCGCCCGGGTGGCGAAGAAGCTGACGAAGACCCGGGGCGACGGGTACGAGCAGCTCGGCTTCATGCCGAACTACCACGGCTACGAGACCGTGGTCGACCACTACATGTCCCAGTGGGACCACGCCTACTTCGGCGAGGACGGCAAGTCCAGCGTCGCCGAGGACCCGGCGTTCGCCGAGATGTTCACGTACCAGAAGAAGCTCGTCGACGACCTCGGCGGCTTCGAGAAGCTGGAGAAGTACCGCAACACCTTCGGTGACGAGTGGGGCGCCAAGCACCCCTTCCAGACCGGCCAGGTGGCCATGCAACTGGACGGCGAGTGGCGGCTCGGCATGGCGAAGGACGCGGGGGTCGGCTTCGAGATCGGCACCGCGCCGATGCCCGTCGCCGACGACGAGGCGGACGAGTACGGCAAGGGCTTCCTGTCCGGCACCGTCATGGGCATCGCCCCGCAGAGCAAGAAGCAGAACGCCGCGTGGGAGCTGGTGAAGTACATGACGACCGACACCGAGGCCGTCGTCGCCTTCGCCAACGCCATCCGCAACGTGCCCTCCACCTTCCCGGCCCTCAAGTCGCCCGACCTGAAGACCGATCCGGCGTTCAAGACCTTCCTGGACATCGCCCAGCACCCCGAGTCGAACTCCCCGCCCGCCTCCGTCAACGGCGCCACCTACCAGCTGACCCTCCAGGACTTCGGCTACCAGTACGAGTCGGGCAAGGTGAAGGACCTCAAGGCCGGTCTGGAGAAGACCGCCGCGCAGATCGACCGCGACATCGAGCAGGCGAAGTAGCGGGCATGACCACGTCCACGAGCGCGAACACGCTCCGCGCCAAGCGCCGGTCCTCGGCGCTGCGCACGGTGGCCTTCATGTCACCGTGGCTCGTCGGGTTCGGCGTCTTCTTCGCCTATCCCCTGGTGTCCACCGTGTACTTCTCGCTGATGAAGTACGACGGCTTCGGCGTCCCGGAGTTCCGGGGCCTGGAGAACTGGGCGTACGTCCTCCAGGACTACCCGCTGTTCTGGCCCGCGCTGCGCAACACCCTCTGGCTGGTCCTGGTGATGGTGACCTGCCGGGTGGCGTTCGGGCTCGGGGTCGGGCTGCTCATCACGAGGATCAGGACGGGCGCCGGGGTCTTCCGGACCCTCTTCTACCTGCCCTACCTCGCCCCGCCCGTCGCCGCGACGCTGGCCTTCGTCTTCCTGCTCAACCCCGGTACGGGGCCGGTCAACTCGGTCCTGGAGGGGCTGGGGGTGCCGGCGCCCGGCTGGTTCACGGACGCCGCCTGGTCCAAGCCCGCGCTGACCGCGCTCGCCGTGTGGGGCGTGGGCGACCTCATGGTGATCTTCATGGCGGCGCTGCTCGACGTGCCGAGGGAGCAGTACGAGGCGGCCGAGCTGGACGGGGCCTCGGCCTGGCAGCGGTTCCGGTTCGTGACGCTGCCGAACATCTCGCCGATCGTGCTGTTCGCCGTGGTCACGGGCGTGATCCAGACCATGCAGTACTACACGCAGCCGCTGGTCGCCGGGAAGGTCGCCTCCGGGATCATCGGCGGCTCCGGGCAGTCCTTCGAGCCCGGCTATCCCGACAAGTCCACCCTCACCCTCCCCCAGCTCGTCTACAACCTCGGCTTCCAGCGCTTCGACTACGGCTCCGCCTGTGTGGTCGCGCTCGTGCTGTTCGCGCTGGCGATGGCGTTCACGGCACTGCTGATGCGCCGCCGGGGCGGTCTGATCCAGGCAGGTGACCGATGACCACCCAGGTACCGACGGCCCAGCTGCCGGCCCGGCCCGCCGCGGCCGGCGACCCGCCGCCCACCGAGGAGCGCACCGCCCGCCGACGCGTCCTGCTGCACTGGATCGCCGTCCACGCCCTGGGCGTGGCCGCCGCCCTCTTCTTCACGCTGCCGTTCGTCTTCGTGGTGCTCACCTCGCTGATGAGCGACCAGCAGGCCCTCACCCGCGACCTGTGGCCGCACACCTGGGAGTGGGGCAACTACCGCGCGGTCCTGGACACGCCCGGCTTCCTCACCTGGTGGCGGAACACGCTGCTGTACGCGGGGCTCGGCACCGTGCTGACCGTGGCGTCGTCGATCCCGGTGGCCTACGCGCTGGCCAAGTTCCGCTTCCGGGGCCGGCACCTGTCGCTGATGCTGGTGATCTCGATGATGATGCTGCCCCCGCAGGTGATCATCATCCCGATGTACCTGTTCTGGGCGAAACAGCTGGACCTGTCCGGCACGCTGTGGCCGCTGATCATCCCGATGGCCTTCGGCGACGCCTTCTCCATCTTCCTGCTGCGCCAGTTCCTGCTGACCATCCCGGACGAGTACCTCGACGCGGCCAGGGTCGACGGCTGCGGGGAGCTGCGCACCCTGCTGAGGGTCGTCCTGCCGATGGCGAAGCCCGGCATCGCGGCCGTGGCCCTCTTCCAGTTCTTCTACGCCTGGAACGACTACTTCGGCCCCCAGATCTACGCCTCCGAGAACCCCGGCGCCTGGACGCTCTCCTACGGCCTGGAGTCCTTCAAGGGCGCCCACCACACCGACTGGAACCTCACCATGGCCGCGACCGTGCTGGTCATGGCCCCCGTGATCCTCGTGTTCTTCTTCGCGCAGAAGGCGTTCGTCGAGGGTGTCACGCTCACCGGAGTAAAGGGTTGATGTCTGCATGAAACTCACCGTGGTCGGCGGCGGTTCGACCTACACGCCCGAACTGATCGACGGCTTCGCCCGGTTGCGGGACACGCTCCCGGTGGAGGAGCTGGTGCTCGTCGACCCGGCGGCGGACCGGCTGGAGCTGGTGGGCGGCCTCGCCCGGCGCATCCTCGCCCGGCAGGGGCACACCGGCCGCGTGGTCACCACCTCCGACCTGGACGCGGCCGTCGAGGGCGCCGACGCCGTCCTGCTCCAGCTGCGCGTCGGCGGCCAGGCCGCCCGGCAGCAGGACGAGACCTGGCCGCTGGAGTGCGGTTGCGTGGGCCAGGAGACGACCGGCGCGGGCGGGCTCGCCAAGGCGCTGCGCACGGTGCCGGTGGTGCTGGACATCGCCGAGCGGATCCGCCGGGCCAACCCGGACGCCTGGATCATCGACTTCACCAACCCCGTCGGCATCGTCACCCGCGCCCTGCTCCGGGCCGGGCACCGCGCGGTCGGGCTGTGCAACGTGGCGATCGGGCTGCAACGCAAGTTCGCCGCGCTGCTCGGGGTGGCGCCCGCCGACGTCCACCTGGACCACGTGGGCCTCAACCACCTCACCTGGGAGACCGGAGTGCGGCTCGGCGGGCCCGAGGGCGAGGACGTGCTGCCCCGCCTGCTGGCCGAGCACGGGGACGCGGTCGCCGCCGACCTGCGCCTGCCCCGGCCGCTCCTGGACCGCCTCGGCGTCGTCCCGTCGTACTACCTGCGCTACTACTACGCCCACGACGAGGTCGTCGACGAGCTGCGCACCAAGCCGTCCCGGGCCGCCGAGGTCGCGGAGATGGAACGGCAACTGCTCCGGATGTACGGCGATCCGGCCCTGGACGAGAAGCCCGCGCTGCTCGCCGGGCGCGGCGGCGCCTACTACTCCGAGGCCGCCGTCGACCTCGCCGCCGCCCTGCTCGGCGGCGCGGGCTCGCCGTACCAGGTGGTGAACACCTACAACGGGGGCACGCTGCCCTTCCTGCCCGACGACGCGGTGATCGAGGTCCCGGCGGCGGTGGGCGGCAAGGGGGCCGCGCCGCTGCCGGTGGCCGACGTGGACCCGCTGTACGCGGGGCTCATGGCGCACGTGACCGCGTACGAGGACCTGGCCCTGGACGCGGCCCTGCGCGGCGGGCGGGACCGGGTCTTCCGGGCGCTGCTCGCCCACCCGCTCGTCGGCCAGTACGCGTACGCCGAACAGCTCACGGACCGGCTGATCGCACACAACCGGGAGCACCTGGCGTGGGCCTGAGCGCGAGCGTCCTCGCCGTCGACGCGGGCAACAGCAAGACCGACGTGGCCGTGGTGGCGGCCGACGGGGAGGTGCTCGGCACGGCCCGCGGCGGGGCCTTCCGGCCGCCCGCCGTCGGCGTCGAACGGGCCGTGGACGCCCTGGCGGAGGCGGTGGCCCGGGCCTTCGCGGCGGCCGGGGTCACCTCCGTCGACCACGTCTCGGCGTGCCTGGCCAACGCCGACCTGCCCGTGGAGGAGGAGCAGCTGGCCGCCGCGCTGCACGCGCGCGCGTGGGGCACCGGCGTCGAGGTGCGCAACGACACCTTCGCGATCCTGCGGGCGGGCGTCGCCGAGCCCCTGGGCGTCGCCGTCGTGTGCGGGGCCGGCGTCAACTGCGTCGGCATGCGCCCCGACGGCCGCACCGCCCGCTTCCCGGCCATCGGCCGCATCTCCGGCGACTGGGGCGGCGGCTGGGGGCTGGCCGAGGAGGCGCTGTGGCACGCCGCGCGCGCGGAGGACGGCCGGGGCGGGCCCACGGAGCTGGCCCGCACGCTGCCGGCCCACTTCGGCCTCGACTCGATGTACGCCCTCGTCGAGGCCCTGCACCTGCGGCGGATCGAGCCGGCACGGCGGCACGAGCTGACCCCCGTGCTGTTCGCCACGGCGGCCGGCGGCGACCCGCTCGCCCGGTCGGTCGTGGACCGGCAGGCCGACGAGGTGGTGGCCATGGCCACGGTGGCGCTGACCCGTCTCGACCTGCTGGCCGAAGCCGCGCCGGTCCTGCTGGGCGGCAGCGTGCTGGCGGCCCGGCACCCGCAGCTCGACGGGCGGATACGGGACCTGCTGGCGGCCCGTGCCCCCAAGGCCGTGCCCCGGGTCGTGACGGCCCCGCCCGTGCTGGGCGCGGTGCTGCTGGGCCTCGACCACGTCGGCGCGGCGCCCGCGGCCGGGGAACGGGCCCGGGAGCACTTCGCCTCCTGAGCCGCCTGAGCCGCTTGAGCCCTCGGAGCCGCCTGAGCCGCCTGAGCCCTCTGAGCCGCCTGAGCCCTCTGAGCCGCCTGGGCCGCCCGCGCCCCGCACCGTGGCGGCGACCGGGGACCGGTACGAGGAACCGTACCGGTCCCCGCGGCGTATTCATGGGCAGGGGTGGTGCGTTGCACCGGAAGCGCAGCAAGATCGGGTGAAGGCCGGTGCGAATGTCGGCGCGGACAGCGATACTTGCGGCGACGGATGGCCATGGGGGAGGTCAGCAGTGACTCAACCGCCGAGGGGCGGCACGGCACCGCCGCCGGACACGGCGCCGCGTCGTACCGCCTTCGCCGAGGGCGTGGACCGGCTGCGCGCGGCCGCGGTCACCGAACCCGGGCGGCTGCGCATCATCGGCGCGGTGCTCGCCGTGCTCGTCGTCGCCTTCGGCACCGTCACCGCCTGGCAGATGAACGAGCGGGCCGCGGCCGCCGACGACGTGCTCACCCGCAGCCAGCCGCTCAGCTCCGCCGCGGCCGACATCTACCGCTCGCTCGCCGAGGCCAACACGGCGGCCTCCAGCGGCTTCCTGGCCGGCGGCCAGGAGACGGAGGACTCCCGCACCCGCTACGACACCGGGATCCGGGCCGCCGCCGAAGGGCTGGTGACGGCCGCCGCCAACTCCGAGCCGAAGTCCCCTGCGGCGGCGACCATCGCGAAGCTCAACCGCCTGCTTCCCGAGTACAAGGGCCTGGTCGAGCGGGCCCGCACCTACAACCGGCAGGGCTTCCCGGTCGGCGGCGCCTATCTGCGCTACGCCAACGAGAAGATGCAGAAGGAGATGCTCCCGGCGGCGGAGGACCTCTACAAGAAGGAGAACCAGCGGTTGGGCGCCGACTACGGCGACGCAAAGCCCTACCCCTGGGCGGCGATCGCCCTCGGCGTCGTCCTGCTCGCCGCGCTGGCCTGGGCCCAGCACCGCAACTACCGGCTCACCAACCGGGTCCTGAACCAGGGCCTGGTCGCGGCGACCGCCGCCTCCGCGGTGGTGCTGCTCTGGCTGGTCGTCGGCCACAGCGTCGCGCGGTCGAACCTGACCGACTCCTACGAGCACGGCGTACGCTCCCTCAACGCGCTGAACGAGGCCCGCATCGCCTCCCTCAAGGCCAGGGGCAACGAGAACCTGACCCTGGTCTCCCGCGGCGCGGAGACGACGAAGGTGGGCGACACGACGTACGACTCCTACGACCTGGCCTTCGGCAAGAGCATGGACGGCCTCGGCCGGGCGCTGGCCGAGGCGGGGCGGCTCGCCGACGACAAGGCGGGCGCACAGCCGGTCGACACGGCGAACGGCGACATGGCGGAGTGGAAGAAGCGCCACGCCTCGGCCCGCACGCAGGACGAGAACGGCAACTACCGGCAGGCACTTGACCTGGTGATCGGCGGCGACGGCGCCACGGTGGAGTGCTTCGACGGCGTCGACGCCGCGCTCGCCACCGCGCTGAAGCACGAGAAGGCGGAGTTCGAGCAGGCCGCGGGCGACGGCCTGGACGCGATGGGCTACCTGCCGCAGGGCGCGGGCGTGCTCGCCGGGCTGGGCGCGGCCGGCGCGCTGACAGGCATCGGCCGCAGGCTGTCGGAGTACCGGTGAGCCGGGGCGCGGGCCCGGCGGGCCGGTGGGAAGGGGTGCCCGTGAAGCCCGTGAAGCCCGTCAAGGCAGGACCCGGGAAAGAGGGCGTGAGGATGCGTGCGGGACGGTTGCGGACCGGCCTGAAGGGCTGGGGCGGCGTGGGGACGATGGCCTTCGCCTGCGTCCTCGCGGTATTGGCGGCCCTGCTCCTGCCGATGGTCCCCTGGCACGGCACGGGCGGGGGCGGCGGTGCGGACGACGACGGCCACGGTGTCGCCCACGGCAACCAGGCGCGGGCCGCGCGGGAGTGCGCGGACCCGGAGAAGCAGACCCTCGCCCCGTCCGGGGACGACGGGCCCGCCATCGACGCGATCCGCGCCCGCGAGGGCGAGAAGCGCAAGCTGGTCGTCGGCGTCGACCAGAACAGCTACCGCTGGGGCTACCGCGACCCGAACAGCGGCGGCGACGCCGAACTGGAGGGCTTTGACATCGACCTGGCGCACCGGATCGCGAAGGACCTCCTCGGCGACGAGGACGCCGTGCAGTTCAAGGCGATACCCACCGACCAGCGCATCCCCGCGATCCAGGACGGCCGGGTCGACATGGTGGTCCGCACGATGACCATCAACTGCGACCGGCTGGAGGACGTCGCGTTCTCCGCCCCCTACTTCAGGACCGGTCAGCAGGTACTGGCGCCCAAGTCCTCGAAGATCACCGGCTACGACGGCACGCTGTCCGGCAAGGAGATCTGCACGGCGGCGGGTTCGACGGCGCTGAGCACCCTGGAGCAGGACCAGAAGGACGGCAGGCTCGCCGCCGACGCCGACCTGCGCACCACCGTGCCCAACCAACTGGACTGCCTGGTGCGGCTCCAGCTCGGCGAGGTGGACGCGGTCGTCACCGACGGCGCCCTGGCCGCGAGCCAGGCCGCGCAGGACCCGACGGTCGAGCTGAAGGGCGACGCCTTCACCACCGAGTACTACGGCGTGGCGATGAAGAAGGACGCCGACGATCTGGTACGCCGGGTCAACCGGGTCCTCGAGGAGTGGCGCGCGGACCGGGCGGGCGGGTGGCAGCACTCGTACGAGGAGTGGCTGTCGGAGACGATGGGCGGCGCGGCGAAGTCGCTGCCGCCGGCCCCGCGGTACCTGCGCGGGAGCTGACCGGCGGCGGCGCAGGCGACGACAGAGCACAGGCACGGCACGGCACGGCACGGCACAGCACAGCACGGCACAGCACGGCACAGCACATACAAGTCCCTACGGCGAGAGGTGATCGATGGGCGACACGGGACCCACCGGGCCGGTGATGGACCGGGACGAGGTGGACCGTGCGCTGGCGCGGCTCGGCGCGGAGCACGAGGCGATCGAGACCTCGCTCCTCGCCCTCCAGGACCACGCGGGCCGCAGACTCCTCGAAGGCGCCGAGCTCACCGGCGTCACCGCCGAGCGCTGGAGTGCCGCGGAGGCGTCGATCACGCTGCTGTGGGCCTACTTCGACGCGTACACGGGCGCGCTGCGCACCGCACGGGAGATCCGCTCCCGGCGCCGCTGGTCCAGCCGCGAGGACCTGGCGGAGCTGACGGAGCTGCTGCGCGGCGAGGCCGTCACGGTGTCCGGCGGCGCCGCCGTCACCGCCAACGCGCCCACCGCGCACGGCGGTCCGGGCCGGCTCAGCGAGCGGTACTCGCTGGTGACGCTGGTGGCACGGATGAACGAGCTCTACGCGACCTCCCTGGACATGGTGGTCGCCGCCGACGCCGTGTGGTCGGCGCTGCCCGCCCGGATCGATCTGCTCGCCGCCGAGCTGGGGCGCACCCGCAAGCTGGCCCACTCCGTGGGCGTGCGCCCCGGCGAGCACCCGGCCGGGGACGACCTGGAGCGGATCACCCGCACCCTGACCCGGCTGCGGGAACAGGTGATCTCCGACCCGCTGGCCTTCTGGACGCCCGCCCGGGGCAGTTCGGCACCGGGCGGCGGCCGTCCCGACACCACGGTGTACGACCGGGAGGCGCGCGCCCTGGAGGAGGTGCGCCGCGAGATCGACGCGGTGCTGGCCGTGCGCCAGGACGCCGAGCAGCGGATCGTGCGGCTGCGGGACGTGCTCTCGCGCGCGGACCGCACGCTGGCCGAGGCCCGTACCGCGCGGGGCGAGGTGCTGGCGAAGATCGCCGCGACGGAGGTGCCGGTGGTCGGCGGGCCGCCGATCGTGCTCCAGGAGCAGCTCGCGGCGGCGGCCGAGTACCGCAGGCACGCCCAGTGGCACCGGCTGTCGCCGCTCCTGGAGTCCCTGGAGGAGAAGGCGGAGGACGAACTGCTGCGGGCCCGGGAGTCGTTGACCGCGGTCACCGCGCCGCTCGCGGTCCGCGCCGAGCTGCGCGGCCGGCTCGACGCCTACAAGGCGAAGATGGCCCGGCTGGGCCACGCCGAGGACCCCGAGCTGGCCGAAAAGTACGAGAAGGCGCGCCGCATGCTGTGGAGCGCGCCCTGCGACCTGCGGGTCGCCGAGCAGGCCGTGCTGCGCTACCAGCACGCGGCGGCCGAACTGCTCGGCGCCACACGGCGCGTGCCCGGCCAGGGCGGTCCGGTGGACCGGACGGGGCCGGGCGCGTGACGGGCGGCCCGCGTCCGGGGCGGCCCGCGCACGAGCGAGAAGGGGGTGCAGCGCCATGAGTGAGGCAGGGCGGACGTGTCAGCGTCCCGGCTGCGGCGGGACCTACGAGGACATGGGCGGCGGCGAGCTGTACTGCGACACGTGCGGTCTCGCGCCGGTCGTCGCGGCGGGCGGCGCACTCGCCTCGGCGCCGACCGGTGTCGCCGGGGGCGGGGGCGGGGGCGGGGGCTCGCGCGGTTCGTCGGGCAGCGGCAGCTCCAGCGCCCGCAGTGCGCGCACGTCGTCCCAGTCGTCGCGCTCGTCGAAGTCCCGGCGCTCGGTGTCCGGCCGGCTCTCCCGGGCGCTGTCGGGCCGCTCCACGGGGCGTTCGGTGTCGGTGCGCAGCTCCGGTTCGGGCGCGGGTTCCACCGGGCGCGGACGGCTCGGCGTCGGGCTCGTCGAGGTGCCGGCGGTGCCGCGGCCCGACCCGCGCGAGATGGTCATGGACCACCCGGAGGTGCCCGAGCGCAAGCGGTTCTGCTCCCGCTCGGACTGCGGGGCGCCGGTCGGGCGGGCGCGCGGCGAGCGGCCGGGCCGCACGGAGGGCTTCTGCACCAAGTGCGGGCACCCGTACTCGTTCGTGCCCAAGCTGAAGGCCGGGGACGTGGTGCACGGCCAGTACGAGGTGGTGGGCTGCCTCGCGCACGGCGGGCTCGGCTGGATCTACCTCGCCGTGGACAAGGCCGTCTCCGACCGCTGGGTGGTCCTCAAGGGCCTGCTGGACACCGGCGACCAGGACGCGATGGCGGCGGCGATCTCCGAGCGGCGCTTCCTCGCCGAGATCGAGCACGCCAACATCGTGCGGATCTACAACTTCGTCGAGCACCTCGACCAGCGCACCGGCTCCCTCGACGGCTACATCGTCATGGAGTACGTCGGCGGCAAGTCGCTCAAGGAGATCGCCAACGCCCGGCGCTCCCCGCAGGGCCGGCGCGACCCGCTGCCGGTCGAGCAGGCCTGCGCGTACGGCATCGAGGCGCTGGAGGCGCTCGGCCACCTGCACAGCCGCAAGCTGCTGTACTGCGACTTCAAGGTCGACAACGCCCTCCAGACCGAGGACCAGCTCAAGCTCATAGACATGGGCGCGGTGCGCCGCATGGACGACGACGAGTCGGCCATCTACGGCACGGTGGGCTACCAGGCCCCGGAGGTCGCCGACGTCGGCCCGTCGGCGGCGTCCGACCTGTACACGGTGGGGCGGACCCTCGCCGTGCTGTCGTTCGACTTCCAGGGGTACACGACCGTCTACGCGGACTCGCTGCCCGACCCCGACAGCATCGAGGTCTTCCGGCAGTACGAGTCGTTCTACCGGCTGCTGGTGCGGGCCACCGACCCGGATCCGGCCCGCAGGTTCGCCTCCGCGCAGGAGATGGCCGAGCAGCTGACGGGCGTGCTGCGCGAGGTGGTCTCGCTCCGGACGGGCCGTGCCAGGCCCGCCGTCTCCACCCTGTTCGGGCCCGAGCTCCGGGTCACGGACACGGAGTTGTTCCCGCGCCTGGACGGCGAGGTGTCGCGGCTGGGGGCCAGGCTGCCGGGTCCGGGCGGACGCCGGGGCGGCTGGGGGGCGTCCCCGCCGGGCGGTGCGACCCCCGCGCCCGCGCTGCCGGGCGGGTCCGGTCCGGCGGTGGGTGCGCCGGGCGGGACCGTCGCGCACGCCCCGCCGGTCGGGGCGGGTACGGGGGCGGTGGGCGCGCCGGTGGCCGCGTCCGGGGGCGCGAGCGCCTCGCTGCCGGGTGCGGTCAGCTCGGTCGGCGGTCTCGGCACCGGGGCCGTCGGCCTGGTCAAGGACCCCGACGCGCCCACCGCCTCGCTCGCGCTGCCCGTCCCCCGGGTCGACGCCGGTGACCCCAACGCGGGCTTCCTGGCGGGCCTCATGGCGTCCGCGCCGGCCGAGCTGCTGACCGCGCTGGCCGCGGCCCCGGCGCCGTCGACCGAGACCCGGCTGCGGCAGATCCGGGCCCGGCTGGAGAACGGCGACGCGTCCGGCGCGCTGGAGGCGCTGGAGGCCTTGGAGGGTGAGCGCCCCGACGACTGGCGGGTGGTCTGGTACCGCGGTCTCGCCGCGCTGGTGACCGGCGCCCACGAGGACGCCGCGCTGGCCTTCGACGCGGTCTACGACGCCTTCCCCGGCGAGATCGCGCCCAAGTTGGCGCTCGGCCTGTGCGCGGAGGTGCTGGGGCAGCTCGACAACGCCGCCGAGTACTACCGGCTGGTGTGGTCCTCCGACCCGAGCCACGTCAGCGCGGCGTTCGGTCTGGCCCGGGTGCAGCTGGCCTCCGGCGACCGGGCCGGTGCCGTACGGACGTTGGAGTCCGTGCCGGAGTCGTCCGTGCACTGCACCGCGGCGCGGGTGGCGGCCGTGCGGGCGCGGCTGCGGCAACGCACCGCGGCCGCGGGCGATCTGGCGTTCCTGGACGACCTGGTGGCCGCCGCGCGGCAGGTCGAGGCGCTGGACGTGTACGGTCTGGATCCGGCGCGGCGCGAGCAGCTGTCGGCCGAGGTCCTCGGTTGCGCGCTGGACTGGGTACTCTCCGGAGGTCGGGGTTCCGTCCCTCCCGCCGCCGGGGGACGGACGCTGCTCGGCAGCGGCCTGGACGAACGCGGCCTGCGTTTCGGGCTGGAGCGTTCGTACCGCACGCTGGCCCGGCTGGCGCGGGGCGGCGAGGAGAGGATCGACCTGGTGGAACGTGCCAATCGTTACCGCCCCCGGACGTGGGTGTAGTTGATGTCGCAGATGCCACAGCGGACCGCTGTGTCGAAGTGCCCGAGCTGTGAGGAACCCCTCGAGTCGGGTGACCGTTTCTGCGGTGCGTGCGGATACGACCTGTCCGTCGTGCCCGCGCGGCCCGGGGACAGCCCGATCCTCGCTGTCAACGGGGCGGCGCCCGCGCCGGACGGCGTGGACTGGCCGGTGGCCCGGGACTCGGACGGCCGCGGCCACCCCGCCCCCGTGCACGCGGCGGCCGAACTGCCGGGCACCGACTCGGGCGGCTCGCCGCTGCCGCCGCCGCCCCCGCCCGCGGCGCCGCCCTCGGCTCCGGCGGCTCCGGCCTCGATTCCGGCGGCCCCGGCCGAACCCCCCGCGCCCGGTGTACGGTTCGACCGGCCGGGCGAGCCCGACGAGTACCCCTTGCAGGCGCCCGACCCGCGGCTGAGCGCCGAGCAGGGACCGGCCCCCGAGCGGGCCGAGGCCGCCCCCAGGCCCGCCCCGGCCGGACCGCCCGCGGCCGAGAAGGTGTGCGTCGCCTGCCGCGCGGGCCGGGTCGACGACGACGGCTACTGCGAGAACTGCGGACACGCCCAGCCCCGCGAACGCGACCACATGGAGCAGGAGTCGGGACCCGTCGCCGCCGTCAGCGACCGCGGGCTGCGCCACCACCGCAACGAGGACGCGTTCTCGGTGGGCTGCACCGTGCTGCCCGACGGCGCCCCCGCCTCCGTGGCGATCGTCTGCGACGGCGTGTCCTCCGCGACCCGCCCCGACGACGCCTCCCTCGCCGCCTCCCGGGCGGCCGGTGAGTCGCTGCTGGGCGCCCTGCCGCGCGGCACGCACCCGCAGCAGGCCATGCACGACGCCATCCTCGCCGCCTCGCGGGCGGTCAACGCGCTGGCCGAGGAGCCCGCCACCGCCCGCGAGCAGGCCCCGCACCAGAACGCGCCGGCCTGCACCCTGGTCGGCGCCGTGGTCACCGCGGGTCTGCTCGTCGTCGGCTGGGTCGGCGACAGCCGCGTCTACTGGGTGCCCGCCGACCGCGCCACCCCGCCCGCCCGGCTCACCGAGGACGATTCCTGGGCCGCCCAGATGGTCGCCGCCGGCCTGATGAGCGAGGCGGAGGCCTACGCCGACGAGCGCGCCCACGCGATCACCGGCTGGCTCGGCGCCGACGCCTACGAACTGGAGCCGCACACCGCGTCCTTCAAGCCCGACCGCCCCGGTGTGGTCGTGGTCTGCACGGACGGCCTGTGGAACTACGCGGAGTCCGCCGAGGAGATGGCCGAGGCCATGCCCCTGGACGCCGCCGTCCGCCCGCTGCACGGCGCCCGCGTTCTGGTCGGTCACGCCCTGGACGGCGGGGGCCACGACAACGTAACAGTGGCCCTCCTCCCGTTCCCGGCCCCGCCGCAGGGGGCAGGATCGGCCTGAGACCTCCGCGCGGACACGGGCGGAGGGGCGGCCTCGCGGACCGCAGGGGGCGGTCCGCGCCTGCGAGCCAAGGCCCCACCGCTGTGGGGACGTAGAGGGGGATGCGACCCGGCATGGCCAATTTCTCGAAGTCGAACGTGCCGCAGTTCGCGGTGGACGTCTACCAGAACGAGTACCTGCCCGAGGGCGGCCGTGAGGTCAACGCCATCGTCACGGTCACCGCGACCGGCGGCGGCACGGTCGGGAGCGCGGTCGCCGCGCCCCACCTGTACTCACCCGGCCAGGGACCGTCCGCCGCCGTGGCGTTGATGGTCGACTGCTCGGGCTCGATGGACTACCCGCCGACCAAGATGCGCAACGCGCGCGACGCCACGTCCGCCGCGATCGACACCCTGCGCGACGGCGTGCACTTCGCCGTGGTCGGCGGCACCCACGTGGCGAAGGAGGTCTACCCGGGCGGCGGGCGGCTCGCGGTCGCCGACGCCACCACCCGCGCCCAGGCCAAGCGGGCGCTGCGCGGCCTCGCTGCGGGCGGCGGCACCGCCATCGGCACCTGGCTGCGGCTGGCCGACCGGCTGCTGTCCACCGCGGACGTCGCCATCCGGCACGGCATCCTGCTCACCGACGGCCGCAACGAGCACGAGGCGCCCGAGGGCCTCAGGGCCGCGCTCGACGCCTGTGCCGGGCGTTTCACGTGCGACGCCCGTGGCGTGGGCACCGACTGGGAAGTGAAAGAAGTCACAGGCATCGCCTCGGCTCTGCTCGGCAGCGCCGACATCGTCGCCGATCCGGTCGGCCTGGCCGCCGACTTCACGCGGATGATGGAGACGGCCATGGGCAAGGAGGTCGCGGACGTCGCACTGCGCCTGTGGACCCCGGTCGGCACCACGGTGAAGTTCGTCAAGCAGGTCGCCCCGACGGTCGAGGAGCTGACCGGCCGCCGAACCGAGGCGGGACCCCGGGCCGGTGACTACCCCACCGGTTCCTGGGGCGACGAGTCCCGTGACTACCACGTCTGCGTGGAGGTTCCGGCCGCCGGCCTCGGTCAGGAGATGCTGGCCGCCCGCGTCTCCCTGGTCGTCCCGGAGCCCGGGGGCAGCGTCCGGAACCTCGGCGCGCAGGGTCTCGTACGGGCCGTGTGGACGGACGACATGACGGCGTCCACGTCGATCAACCCCCAAGTCGCCCACTACACGGGGCAGGCCGAACTGGCCCAAGCCATCCAGCAAGGGCTGGATCTACGCAAAGCGGGAGACATCGACGGCGCAACGGCCAAACTGGGCCGCGCCGTTCAGCTCGCCGGAGCCTCCGGAAACGCCGATACGGCGAAACTGCTCGCGAAGGTGGTGGACGTGGTGGACGCGGCGGCAGGTACTGTGCGACTGAAAGCGAAGGTCGAGGAGGCCGACGAGATGACTCTCGAGACCCGGTCGACGAAGACTGTTCGTGTGAAGAAGTGACGCACAACAACCGCGCGACACGCCCGCAAGAGAGGGAAGCTCCGACATGCCGACCTGCCCGAACGGACACCAGTCGGGTTCCGACGACTGGTGCGAGGTCTGCGGTCACCGCATGGCCGGTGCCGTGCCGCCCCCTCCGCCGCCACCGCCCGGCGGCGGCTACGGCTTCCCGCCGCCCGCCGGTCCGGGTGGGCAGGGCGGGCCGGGCGGCGGTCCCGGTGGTGGTCCGGGCGGCGAGCCGCAGTTGTGCCCGCAGTGCCGCACACCGCGCGAGGGCGGTGCGCCGTTCTGCGAGGAGTGCCGGTGGAACTTCCTGACGAACACCGCCACCTCGTACACCCCGGCCGCCCCGCGCCCGCCGGCCTCCGGCGGCCCGGCGCCGCACTTCCGGCCGCCGGGCGGTCCGTCCTACGGCGGCGGTGACGCGTACGACTACCAGGGCTCCCGCCCGTCCCAGATGAACCGTCCCGCGGAACCGATCCCCCCGGGCCCGCCGCCCTTCGGCGCCGACCCGTCGGGCCGTGGTGGCCCCGGCGGCGCTCGTGGCGGTCCCGGCGGCCCGGGTGGCCCCGCGGGCGGTCCCGGCGGCCCCAACGGTCCCTACAGCCCCAATGGGCCGGGGGGTCCCGGCGGTCCCGGTCGCGGGCCTGGTGGCCCCGGTGGCGGTCCCGGTGGCCCGGGTGGCGGTCCCGGTGGCCCGGGTGGCGGTCCCGGTGGCCCGGGTGGCCCCGCGGGCGGCTTCGGCGGGCCTGGTGGGCCCGGTGGTGGCTTCGGTGGGCCCGGCGGCCCTGGCGGCCCCGGTGGGCCCGGTGGGCCCGCCAACCCGCACGCACCCGGTGGTCCGAACGGCCCCGGTAGCCCCGGTGGCCAGGGCGGGCCCTCCGGTCCCCCGGCCCCTCCCGGTTTCGGTGGCGACCCGTCGCGTCCGGTTCCGCCTCCGCCAGGGCCCGTTCCGCCCGCGCCCGGTGGCCCCGGCGGCCCCGGTGGGGCTCCGCAGGGGTTCCAGTCCGGTCCGCCGGCCCCTCCCGGCTTCCCGCAGGAGACCAACCGCCCGCGGCAGGGCGGCCCGTCCTTCGGCGGCGGTGACGACGACTGGGTACTCTCCCCGCCGTCGTCCACCGGTCCCGGTGGACCCGGCGGCCCGGCGGGCCCCGGCGGGCCGAACGGGCGGGGCCCGGCCCAGGGCGGCTACGGCTACCCGCAGCCCGGCGCCACCCAGGCACCGCCCGGCCCCGGTCAGGGGTTCCCGCAGCAGCCGCAGCAGCCCCAGCAGCCGACGACCTGGTCGGCGACGATCGGTCCGGACCGCGAGTACTTCATGGCGATGATGCAGCGCTCCGGCCCCGAGGCCGCGGGCCTGAACCTGCCCGCGTACTCGCCCGAGCAGCAGCGCACGCTCACCGGCAACCAGATCACCATCGGCCGCCGGAGGCACTCCACCGGCGACACCCCGGACATCGACCTGGCCGTGCCGCCGGAGGACCCGGGCGTCTCGCACCAGCACGCGGTGCTGGTGCAGCAGCCGGACGGCAGCTGGGCGGTCGTCGACCAGAACTCGACGAACGGCACCACGGTCAACGGCGGCGAGGAGCCGATCCAGCCCTTCGTGCCGGTGCCGCTCCAGGACGGCGACCGGGTGCACGTGGGCGCCTGGACGACGATCACGATCCGCCGGGGATAGCCCGACCGGCACGCACCTGCACGCACCGTCAGGCGAACGGCCAGGCGTAGGGGCCCTCGGGGTCGTCCAGCCACGCCCAGGCCCGTTCGCCGCTGACGGTGATGCCGTAGCGCTCGCGGCGCGGGGCGTCCTCGCGGTCCCACAGCGCGTACGCCTCCTGCGGATCGAGCCGCCCCCGGCTCAGCGCCAGCAGGAAGCGGAACAGGTCGTCCTCCCGGGCCCGGCGCGGTACGCCGCCCAGTCCCGGTGTCTCGGGCTCGGCGCGGGCCGCGCCGCGCAGCGGCACGAAGTACGCGGGCGTGTGCAGGAAGCGCCCCTCGGCGTGCCCGGCGTCGCGCACGGTGAGGACGACGAGCCCGGTGGCCAGCGGGGTCAGGATCCGGCCGCCGGGGCGGCACTGGGCCAGCCAGGCGCGCGGCACCGAGGGCAGCGTGCAGGTGGCGAGGATCCGGTCGTAGGGGGCGCGCTCGGGGACGCCGCGGGCCCCGTCGCCCGTGACGACGGCCGGGTGGTACCCGGCGCGGTCCAGGTGCCGGCGGGCCGACTCGGTGATCTCCGGTTCCAGGTCGACGGTGGTGACCAGGTCGTCGTCGCCCAGGCGATGGGCGAGCAGGGCGGCGTTGTAGCCGGTGCCGGCGCCGATCTCCAGGACCCGGTCGCCGTCCCGCACGTCCAGCTCGACCAGCATCATCGCCATCAGCGAGGGCTGGCTGCTGGAGGAGAGCAGTTCGCCGTCGCGCAGCCGGGTCGCCAGCGGGGCGTCGGCGTACGCGCCGCGCACCCAGCGCGCGCGGGCGCCGGGGTCGGGGTCCTCGCCCCACCGGCGTTCGTAACCGCCCCGGACGCCCACGTAGTAGTACGGCACGAACAGGTGGCGCGGGACCTCCCGGAACGCCTCCCGCCACACCGGGTCGGCCGCCCAGGCGCGCTCGATCTCCCGCACCAGCTCCGCCCGCGCGGAGGCGGCGAGGCTGTCCAGGTCCTCGTGCCCGCCCATGCCTCCACAGTACGGGCCGCGCGCACGGCGGGCGGGGCGGTCGGGGGCGGTCCTGGGCCTTGAGTCCTATGTCCCCGTGTCTGAGACCATGGACGACGTGAATGAGATTCGGCGCGGCACGCTTCAGGAGCAGACCTTCTACGAGCAGGTCGGCGGGGAGGAGACCTTCCGCCGGCTCGTCCACCGTTTCTACGAGGGGGTCGCCGAGGACCCGATCCTGCGGCCGATGTACCCCGAGGAGGACCTGGGTCCGGCCGAGGACCGCTTCGCGCTGTTCCTCATGCAGTACTGGGGCGGCCCGACGACGTACAGCGACAACCGGGGTCACCCGCGGCTGCGGATGCGGCACGCGCCCTTCGCCGTCGACCGGGCCGCGCACGACGCCTGGCTGAAGCACATGCGGGTCGCGCTCGACGAGCTGGGCCTGTCCGAGGAGCACGAGCAGACGCTGTGGAAGTACCTGACGTACGCGGCGGCCTCGATGATCAACACCCAGGGCTGATCAGCACCCGGCCCGCTCCCGCCGCCGGGTGACCGGTCGCGCCGGGTGACCATGTGCGGCGAGTGATCGGGTGCGCCAAGTGACCGGGTGCGGCGAGTGACCAGGTGCGCCGACGGGCGCATTCCGGTCAGCCGACGCCGGATTCCGGTCACGATGCGGTCAAGTCCACATCCCAAGCGCTTACTTCCGCACCTCTCCCTCTGACAACATCCCGGAGAGGTCTGGACAACAGCGGCGGGGGGCCGGGTGGCAGGGTACGGGGGGCTCGTGGGGTTCGTGCTGCTGCGGGCGCGGGCGCACCGCCTGCTGCTGGCGGCGGCCCTGCTCACCGTGCTGCTGACCACCACCGTGCTGGCCACGCTGACCGCCTACTCGGGCGCCATCGGCGACGCGGCCCTGCGGCACGCCCTCGCCGACCCCCGCACCGGGGCCGACGCCGCCCTGATCGTGAAGGCGGCCGTACCCGCCGAGCAGCGGCCGGCCGCCGACGCCACCGTGCGCGCGGGCGCCGCGAAGACCTTCGAGGGACTGCCGCGTACGGTGCGGACCCTGGTGCGCTCGGGCCCGTACGCGCTGCCCCGCTCCCTGCGGCCGCCCACCGAGCGGTCCGGCGACCCCGATCTGACGTACTTCGCGGCGCTCGACCCGACGCAGGTCCGCGTCGACGAGGGCCGGATGCCCGCGAGCGGGGGCGGGGGCGGGGAGACCGACGGCGCCGTCGAGGTGGCGGTGCCGGTGGCCGCCGCCGAGCGCGTCGGCCTCGGCACGGGCGACCGGCTCACCCTGACCGACCGGCTCGACGGTCCCGCCGTCGAGATCGTGGTGAGCGGCCTGTACCGGCCGGTCGACAGCGGGTCGCCGTACTGGCGCCTGGACGACCTGGCCGGGCGCGGTCTCCAGCAGGGCGGCTTCACGACGTACGGGCCGCTGCTCGCCCCGCCCGGCACGCTGAGCGGCGGCCGGGTCAGCGCGGGACCGTCCGGGTGGCTGGTGACGGCGGACTACTCCTCGCTGACGACCGGAGGGACGCGGGACCTCGGGGACGCCGCCCGGGGCGGCCTGGCGTGGCTGCGCGAGCAGCGGGTGCTCAGCGGCACCACCGCGGCGACCACCGAACTGCCCGCGATCCTGGAGCGCCTGGACCGTTCGCTGGAGGTCTCCCGTTCCACCCTCCTGGTCATCGCGTCGCAGCTCGTGCTGCTGGCGGGCGGCGCGCTGCTGCTGGTGGCGCGGCTGCTGAGCGTGGAGCGGGCGGGCGAGCTGCGGCTGCTGCGGGCGCGCGGCGCCTCCCGGTCCCGGCTGGCGGCGGGGTCCGCGCTGGAGGCGCTGCTGCTGGCCGTGCCCGCGCTGGTCTGCGCGCCGCTGCTGGCCGGGCCGCTGGTCCGGCTGCTGGCCGGGCAGGGGGCGCTGGCCCGGATCGGGCTCGGCTGGGAGCCGTCGGCCGGCGGCAGCGGCACGGTGTGGCTGGTCGCGGCGGTCGCGGCCCTCGGCTGCACGCTGGCCGTGACGCTGCCCGCGCTGACCCTCGCGCCGGAGGCGGGCGGCGTGCGTCCCCGGGCGCTGCCGGGCCGGCTGCGGGGCGGCGTGGACGTGGGCCTGCTGGTGATCGCCGGTATCGCCTACTGGCAGTTGGACCAGCAGACCTCCGCCACCGGGACGGGCACCGCCGACGCCGACGCCGACGCCGCGGGCAGTCTGGGGGTCGACCCGCTGTTCGTGGCGACGCCCACGCTGGCGCTGCTGGCCGGGACGGTGCTGGCACTGCGGCTGCTGCCGCTGGTGGCGCGGCTCGCGGAGCGCCGGGCGGCCGGGGGGCGCTCGCTCGCGGCGGCGCTGGCGGGCTGGCAGCTGAGCCGCCGTCCGATGCGCGGGGCGGGTCCCGTGCTGCTGCTGGTGCTGGCCGTGGCGCTGGGCACGATGGCGATCGGGCAGGGCGCCTCGTGGTCCCGTTCGCAGGACGACCAGGCCGACTTCCGCACCGGAGCACCGATCCGGGTGCAGGCCTCGGGCACGCCGGGCCCGGGCCGCACCGATCTGGTCGCGGACGTGGCCGGTGTCGCGGAGGTCGCCCCCGCGGCCCGGTCCGAAATCTCCCTGTCCGGCGACCGGACGGCGACGGTGCTCGCGCTGGACACCTCGCACGCGGCGGACCTGATGCTGATGCGGCCGGACCTGGCCGACCGGTCGCCGCGGGCGCTGCTGTCCGGGATGGCGCCCGGCGGCCCGTCGCGGGGCGCGGGGATCCCGGCGGGCACGGCCCGCCTCGCGCTGGCGGCGACCCTGGACGTCCGGGGCGCCGGCCGGGCCCCGGACGGCTCCCGGTCGGCGGACGTGACGGTCACCGTCGAGGACCGCTGGGGCACCCCGTACCGGCTGGAGGCCGGTTCGCTGGCCGCCGACGGCCGGGAGCACATCCTCGGCCTGGACGTCTCCGCCGGACCGCTCACCCTGACCGGCGTCGAGTCCACGGTGGTCCAGCCCGGCGGCCGGGGCGAGGAACACCGCCTGACCGTACGGCAGGTGACGGCCACGGGCGCCGACGGGAGCGTACGCCGGGTGCCGCTGCCGGACGCCTGGACGGCCGGTTCGGAACTGGCACCGCCGCCGGCCCCGCCGAACCCGGGCGCCGCACCCTCCAAGCCGCGCGTGCTCGGCTCCGGTCCGCTCGCCGTCGAGTACTCCACGGGCCACACGGAGGCCGACGCCTGGAAGATCACCACGCTCACCGTGCGGCTGCGGGTCGCGCAGCCGGGGCCGGCCGAGGTGACGGGCGTGGCCACCGACCGCTTCCTCGACTCCTCGGGCGCCCGCACCGGGCAGCGCGTCACGGTGCTGATCGGCGGCCACGACGTGCCGGTGCGGATCGTCCGCTCCGTGCGCGAGCTGCCCGGCACGGGCCCCGAGACGCCGTCGGCGCGGTTCGGCGGCGCCCTGCTGGTCGACCTGCCGGCGGTCAACCGGCAGTTGCAGGGCAAGTACGGTGCCGCCGTCGCGCCCACCGAGTGGTGGCTGCGGAGCGCGCCGGGCCAAACCGGCCGGGCGGCGTCCGGCCTGCGGGCGTTCCCGGACACCGCCCCGGCCCAGGTCCTGGTGCGCGACGAGGTCGCCGGGCAACTGCGTGACGACCCGTTCGGCGCCGGCCCCGGCGCCGCGTTCGCCGCGGCGACCCTGGTGGCGGCGGCACTCGCCGCGGTCGGCTTCGCGGTGAGCGCCGCCGGGTCGCTGCGCGAGCGCGGCACCGAGTTCTCCGTACTGCGCGCCCTGGGCGCCTCGCGCCGCCGACTGGCCCGCGCGGTCGCCGCCGAGCAGGCCGTGCTGACCGGCCTGGCCCTGCTGACCGGCGCCGCCCTGGGCGCGGTCCTGACCCGGGCGGTGATCCCGCTGACCGTACTGACCCCGCAGGCCACCCGCCCGGTGCCGGACGTCCACGTGGCCCTGCCGGTCGACCGCACCGCCCTGCTGCTGGCCGGCATGGCCGTCGTCCCGCTCCTGGTCACCGCGGCACTGGCCCTGCGCCGCACCGACACGACGGTGACGCTCAAGGACCTGTCTCTTATACACATCTGACGCTGCCGACGAAGGCTTAGGTGTAGATCTCGGTG
>NZ_JODM01000018.1 GCF_000717995.1 Streptomyces violaceorubidus | reverse complement strand
GGCGATCTGGATGGACGTCTTCACCCGCCAGCAGACCCGACAACCTGTGCAGCCGCGCCGAAAAATCCTTGTAAGCCAGGTGACTCTGATAAGCAAGATCCTCATTGGCCTGCGGCATACGCTCACCAATGACCATAAAAAAGAGGACATTCGCCCAGTCAGGCACCTCGATCGCCATAACGGCTCAGTGCTTACCCGTCTTGCGCGACGCGTCGTTGATGGCCTCGTTGTTATCGTTCTGGGCGCGCTGAATGACATCTGCATTGACCTGCAGTGCCTTGGATATTCCACTGATGGCGAGCATGAGCGACGCGCCTGTCTCCGTGGTACCGTCGCGCTCCTTCTTGTCCCGGGGCCTCAGGTCCTTGGCCAGCGAGTCGTCCCGCCCGGGCCAGTCGAGAGTGGTGCGTGCCGAGGCCTCGAAATCGCGCACGGTGTTATCCGTGATCTCCGCGATGCTCTTCATGAGGCTCCGCCACTTCTCGATGTCCTGCACATTCGCCGAGAAAATCTCCCCCACGGCTACTCCTCCCCATCCTCGTCGATCTCGTCACGCAGCCTCGGGTTCCCCATGCGGGCCGCCGTCCCCGGGTCCTCCAGCACGCTCTTGCCGAACAGATCCGCCCAGTCGATGTTCATGCCCTCGGCAGGCATTCCCGGCAGGGGCTGCGTGAAGGGGTCCATGGTGGACATCACCTGACGCGCCATCGCGTCCCGCGCCAGGGACACCGCCTCCACCACCGAGGCGGCGAGTTCGGTGGAGCTCATGGTGCGGTACTTGTTGTCGAGGAACCGGAGTTCCAGAAGCTGCCCCTGAGGGCCCGCCGTGGCCTCCACCGTGCGGTCCCGGGACCGCGCCACATGAGTGGCTCTGCTCAGCTCCTCCTTGGCCCTGGCCATGCCGGCGGTCACCGACTCCAGGGCGGACAGCGTCTCGGCGAGGCGCGCGTTGAGCGACTCCGTAAACGGGTTCGCCGAGACGATGGCATCCGCCTCGCCGTGCGCGCCACGCCCCGGATCCTTGCCTTTCTCGATCCCGCTCATCCGATCACCGCCGGCGTCCCGCCTTCCTCAGTCCCCCACACGTCCTCTTCCTCCTCGACCCAGTTGGTGCGCTGCCGTTCACCGCTCTCGGTGGACTGACCGCCCTGCATACCGCCGCCCATCGGAGCACCGCCCATGGGCGTACTCGTGGTCGGGGTGCCGTTCTGCCGGTAGGGCATGGCCTCGCCCTCGAATCCCGGCATGACGGAGCCGCCGCGACGCGACGCGGCCATGTTGTTGGCGTCGCTCAGCACTGTACGGACACGTTCTCCGTTCGCACCACCCCCGCCGGCACCTGCCGCACCCCCGGCGCCCCCGGCACCTGCGCCGAATCCCGGGTTGAGCGGTGTGCCTCCCGCGGGTGGCTGCGAGGTGTGAGTGCCGCCCACACCGTAACCACCTGCGTTTCCGTCCAGCCTACCGCCCGTGAAAGGTGTGCTGTCGTAGTCGACGTACTCGAAGTGACCGCCGTCGTTGCGGATGCCGTCCGTGAACGCGGGGGAATTGCCGTTCAGGTGGGTGGTGCCGCCGTTGTACGACGGGTTGTGACCCAGCCCCGGCACATCGGGCACATCGGTCGGCTTGTTCAGGTGTGCGGTGCTGGTGTGGCCGTCCGGATTCGTCGTCTGGAACGTGTTGTCGGACGGGTCGAAAACCGTCTTGGTGCCGTCCGAGTACTCCGTCGTGATGGTGCCGTCGGCGTTGATTCGGGTGTGGCTGCCGTCGGGGTTCTTGACGACGTCGCCGGGGTTGAGCTGGGTCGTGGTGGTGTGGCCCTTCGGGTCGGTCGTGACGAGGGCGCCGGTGTCGGGGTTGAGCGACGTCTTCGTCCCGTCCGGATACGTCTGGACCAGGTTGCCGTCCGCGTCCAGGTGGGGGCCGGCACCGGTCGAGGGAACGTTCAGGCCGAGGGGGGACGTGCCGCCGTTCTTCGTCCCGCCGGTGAGAGAGCCGCCGTTCAGGGCCCCGCCGTTGAGGGACGGATTGAGCGGCAGGGTGACGCCCGAATTCGAGGTCGGGTCGGTCAAGTGGGTGCCGCCGCCGTTGAGGGCGTCGTTCAGGCCGCCGCCGCCGTTGAGGGCGTCGTTCAGGCCGCCACCACCGCCGTTGAGAGCGTTGTTCAGGCCGCCGTTGAGCGGCAGCGTCGTGTCACCGCCGCCGGCGTTCAGAGCACCGCCGAGTCCGCTGCCGCCACCGTTGAGGTTCAGACCGCCGCCGAGCCCGTCGGCACCCCCGTTGAGGGCCTGGAAACTGTCGCCGATGTTGTTCAGGCCGTCGTTGAAACTGTCGCCGAGTCCGTTCAGTCCGTCGTTGAGCTGGACCTGGTTCGCGTTGGCGTCCTTGAGGCCGTTGCTCAGGTTGTCGAACAGCTCCTTGTTGCCGCTGTTGGCGTCGGAGAGGTTCTTGTTGAGGTTTTCGAACGCCTTCTTCGAGTCGTCGGCGGACTTCAGCGCCTCGTCCTTGGCCTTCTTGGCCTCCTGCTTCTCGAAGGTCTGCGAGAGGCTGTTGGGGTTGCGGTCCGCGACCTCCTTGCCGAGATCGGCGGTGGCCGTGTTCCAGTTCTTGCCGAGGTTGGAGAGAGACCTTTTGGCCGCGTCGACGAGGTAGCCCTCGACATTGCGGTTCCAGCGGGCCACAGCGGTTTCGCCGATATGTTTCCAGGTGTTGATGTCGTCCAGGGCGCCGAAGCCCGGATTGTCACTGAACCCCGGGAAAGTACCGAACGTGTCGCCCTCGTCGTCCGACACATCCCACAGGTCCTCCTCACCGTCGTTGGCCTCGCTGTAGGTGACGTGTCCGTGCGGCACCTTGACGCTGACCAGCGGCACGTTGTTGGTCAGGATCCACCGGGTGAGTTCCTCCAGCTCCTCGAGCAGTGCCCGGTGCGGGTCGTGTTCCCCGGAGTTCGCCCAGTTCAGCCAGGCAGCCTGCATCTCGCGCGCCTCCCAGTGGAGGTCCCACTGGGCCTGGCGCAGTCCCGCCGCGTAGGTGGACCGGGGCTGGTAGCCGTCGAGCATGGTGAGGTCGCTCTTGTACTCCCGGCCCCCCATCTGCTCCGTGTAGCTGTCGTAGTTCTTGTAGAGCGTCTGGAAGAGGGTGCGTACGACGTCCGCGGACTCGCCCTTCCAAGCGGCCTTCTCACCCCCCAGCGAGGTGTACCAGTCCTCCAGCGGATTCATCTGTTCCCGGAAGAACTGTGCCGCACGGTCGAAGGCGGCCGCGGTCCGCTCGAAGGAGATGAGGTCGACGGAGTCCTCATCGGAGATGCTCGCGCCGTTGTACGAGAAGTCCGTCGTCTTGTACGTGTTCACCAGGGCGTCGAAGACGAATTTCGGGGCGGACACATAGCGCCACAGATCGCCGTCGTCCCACTCGTCCTTGTACTTGCCGGTGAACTTACCCCCCTCCCGGGTGGCTCCGCCGTCCGTCAGATGGCTCTTGCCGTTCGCGTCGGCCAGCGTCCCGATGAAGATGATGTCGGCCGTGAAGAGCCTCACCTTGTCGCCGCCGTGGTGCGTGTAGAAGGCCAGCCGGTAGTCCTCGCCGTGGGACGCCTGCCAGCCGGAGGAGGCGGCGTAGTCCTGCGAGTCGACCGCGCGGCCCTTGTGTTCGACAAGGTTGACCCGCATGAGCGGGATGCCTTCCTTGCTCTTCAGCTTGTCGAAAAGGGTCTTACGACTCGGCATCGAGAAACCCGTGTAGAGGCCGACCACCTGTGCCCAGTAATCGTCCGTGTCGTAATTGATGGCCATGTACGCGCTCCGCTAGGGGAAGATGGGGGACGGCAAACGGAGAGGAGAGGGCGGGCTGCGGACTGTCCCTCAGATTTTGGTGGTCGTGTCCTGCTTGGTCGGACCCATGTCGTTGTCGACGTCCTCCAGCAGCTCCAGCAGCTTCGCCGCTTCGATCTTGGTGAGGTTGTCTTCCTGGGCCGACGTCATGTGTTTCAGCGTCTGCCGGAAGTCCCGGTCGATGTCCTGGAAGATCCTCACCTGCCGTTCCAGGATCTCGTCGATCGAACCCGCCGCCTTCTTCAATGCCTCGATCAGGCCCTTCCCGTGGGTGGTGTCGTCGTTGACCATCGGGCCGAGGGCCAGGATCTGGTTCTGCCCGATCGTCTGGGGCGTGGCCTGGCCGTCGACCAGGCTCTTCAAGGCCCTGACCGGGTACTTGGTGTCGCCGGAGTCCTTGTCCCTGCGGATCTCCTCCGTCTTCGTCAAGAAGTCCTTGATGTCGTTGTCGACGAACGCCTGCAGCGACTGAGTGTCGAGGTGCGAAAGGTTCCCCATGTGGACCCTCCAGAAGTGACGGAACGCTGTACAACGTATGGGGCGTGCCGGGGGCCGGACTGCCTGGGCAGCCAGTCCGGCCCGTTGAGCACGCCGGTCAGCCCTGGACCTTGATGCCCTCCCACAGCTGGGCCAGCGACTGCTCCGTGTAGTGGTAGGTCCCAGACGCGTCCGTGAGGAGCTGCGAGTAGTCCGCGAGCAGCCTCTCCATCGCGTTTACCGCGCCGTTCCACTTCGTCTGGCAGACGGTGTACGCCTGCTTATCCTGACCCGACCAGTACTCCCTCAGCGCGCCCAGCTCCGCGTCGAGGTTGGTGAGGGTCTGGTCGATGGCTTTGGTCTGCTGGATCAGGTCATCGGCCCCGTTGTCCATGTGCGCGTAGTCGACATGGATCTGGCCGTCTTCAAATGATGGCATTGCGACCTCGTGGTGTTCGGGAGGGGGTGTGATTCAGTGGTGCGGTGAGCGGTGCCGTACGGAGCGTCTGGCCGGAGGTCAGGCACCCATCAGGGCGCTGAAGGCGGCGCCCGTCTTCTGAGAGGCGTTCCTGATGGCGTCGTTCGCCTGCTGCTGGTTCTTGTTGACTTCCTGATCGTTGGTGTTCAGGGCGTCGATCATTTCCTCCAGGCTCTTGAGGATGATGTCGCACTGTCCCTCCCACTGCGCGACGAGCTGGGTGAAGGCGTGGCCGTCACTGCCCTGGTAGCCCGTGGCAAGGTTGGCCTTGGTGGCTTCCACGTCTTGGCGGGACCTGGTGATTCCCTGCTTCGCGGCCTCCAGGGCCGTGATGCCGTTGCGTGTCGCCTGTGAATCCGCTGCGCGGAGATCGCCGGCCATGTCAGCCTCCCGTGTACTGCGTCGAGGAGTGCGCACTGCCTCGGCGCTCGTTGGTGGATGGTGTGTGCTGCGGAGCTGTGTCGACGCTCCGTGGGGGCACCCAGGAATACATGTGCCCCCACGACAGAGCGGCGACAGTGTTCTTACACGACTACCGTACCGCTTGACGTGTGAAGTATCCGGCCGCTCTCAAAGTCACATGCGGATCTGCCTGTTCAGCGCTGCCGCGCCTCAGCCACGCGGCTGCGGGCACTGCGTCTGCACCGTGGGCCGCGCGGCGCCTGACGCCGCGTCCGGGTCCAGGGCGGGCCCCGTGGGCAGCATCGAGAGCAGGGGCGAGGGCAGGGCCGTGGCGTCGCCCTCGCCGTAACCGAGGGCGCCGAGCGCCTTGGCCGTCGGGACACGAAACTTCGTACCGGTGTCGTCGACCAGGTAGGTCGTGGTGCCCATGGTGGTGCCGCCGGCGCCCAGGGCACGCACCAGCGCCGCGCGGCCGGGCCGCACCACGACCTCGTCCACCCGCAGGCAGGCCGGTGCGGCGTCGACCGACGGCTGGGCCACGGGGGTCAGTTCGTCCGTCGCCACCCGCAGCGTGGTCACCTTCGTGCCGTCGTCGCCGGGTTCCACCCCCGCGCAGGCGGACTCGCCCGGGCCGACGGCGGCAGGCTTCGGGGGCTCGGCCGGCAGGCCTCCGGGGACCGGGGCGCGGCCCTCCGCGCCCGGTGCCAGGTGCTGCTTGAGCGCGTCGGCGCTCAACACCGCGGCGCGCGGGGTCCGTCCGGCGTACGCCTTCTGCCGGGTCTTCGGATCGCCGAGGACGAGCGCGGCCTGCGTGGCGGTCACCGGCACCAGGCCCTCCTTGCGCAGCAGGTAGTAGGGGTGCTCGTCGGAGCCGGGCACCGCGGCCTGGAACACCTGGCCGATGGCGCCGGCGCCGCCGTCCAGCGAGGGGCCCGCGCCACCGCGGCCCGGTACCTCGGGGGCCACCAGGTCCGGACCGGCGACCAGCGCGTCCAGGAAGGCCGCGGAGACCGGCCGGGGGGTCACGGACCCGTAGCCGAGGGAAACGGCGGCCCCGGAGTCCTTGTCCAGACGGAGCCGGCTGCCCTGCCAGACGAGGTAGGTCGTACGGTCGGGGCCCTTCGCGACGAACGCCTCCCCGGTGCCGAACGCGGTGCCCCCGACGGGGGATCCGGCCACCAGCGTGGTGCGGGAGTCCGAGGCCCGGGCACCGACCGTCGAACAGACCAACCACGTGTCACGGTCCAGGTTGCCGGCCCGCGGGAGAGCCTCGGGGGCGCCGGGGATACCGATGGGCCGGCCCACGGGCGTGCCGTCGAGGGAGGCGGTGGCGACGGTGGAGGTGGTGAGCTTGTCACCGGCGATCAGCCGTGCGGAGGCGTAGTTGCGCACCGGCCTGAGCCGGTCCTCCACGTAGAGGTAGCGGGCGCCCGTCTCCTTGTTCACGACGAGGGTGCCCGGTGTCTTCCACGAGGTCTTGCCCCCGGGTGAGATCAGTCCGTAGACCACGGCGCCGGCGGCGATGAGCACCGTGATGAGCACCCCGATGAACACCCCGCGGGTGGTCCGGCCCAGCGGGGTCTCCGGGGCGTCGGGTTCGGCGAGGAGCATGCCGGCCGTCAGCCGGCTCATGATGAACCCGTGCGCCTGGACCTGGTCGCGCTTCGACTGCATGGTGGTGGCCTACCTCGCGGCTTTCTTCGGAATCGGCATGGGGCGCGGTCAGCCGGAGATGGCGCGCAGTTCGCCGAACACCCCGACGGCCCACAGGGTGAGCGGCAGCAGGCTGATCGCCAGCGCGGACTGGAGCAGTTCGGCGGCGCGGCCCCAGTAGGGCAGCATCCGGCGTCCGGGGACGGTCCAGGTGACGACGGCCAGGAGCGCGGCCAGGCCCAGCAGTCCGGCGACGAACAGCGGCCGGTCGCCGGGCGCGAGGTGGGCGCCGGCGCCCACGAGGACGAGGGCCGCTCCCATGGCGCCGGGGACGACCAGGACCAGCCGCTGCCACACGTTGACCATGCCGCGTCCGTGCAGGAGCAGGACCAGGGACAGCACGACGGCGATCAGCACCTCGGGGAGACTGGGGCGGTGCACCAGTGGAACCAGGCATCCGGCGCACACGACGCCGATCGCGCCGTACAGGGCGATCATCCAGCCGCTGGCCAGCTCCGTGCGCGTGGCCACCTCGGGGCCGTCGTACGGGTCGATGCCCTCCTGGAGCTGCCCGGGGTTGTTCGGCAGCGGCGGCATTCGCATGCCGGCGAGTTTGAAGGCCATGGCGGGGACGAAGCCGCCGACAACCACCAGGAAGGCGCAGACCGCGCAGGCGGCCTTGTCCACGGGGACGTCGAAGACGCTCATCAGCGCCCCGGAGACGGCGGCGGCCACGCACACCACCGCGGTGGCGAGGAAGAGCGGGGGGTAGAGGGCGACGGCGGCGAGGGCGAGTACGGCAGCGCCCGCTCCCGCGGCGCCGGCGGCCAACAGCCTTGCCCCCAGCACGTGGTAGGCGTTCGGGCCCTCGATCTGGCCGTCGGGCAGCAGCCAGCCCGCCAGCGACAGCGCGGGGACCGCCATGACGCCGAGGGCGCCCGCGGTGCCACCGTCGCCGAGGGCGCGGGCCGCCGTGGCCGCTCCGGCGAGCAGCAGCAGACCGGTGACGCCCGCGGCGGCCGCGCGGGGCGCGACGGGGCCGCCGGGCCAGGCGAGTACGCCCAGCGCGATGAGCAGGACGCAGACCAGGAAGCCGCGCAGGAGTTGCCGGCTGCGGTCAGCGGTCCAGGCGTGGAGCCGGTCCCGGGTGACGTCGGCGATGCCCTGGACGAGGTCGTCGAGGCGGACCTCGGGCATCTCCTCGGACCGGGGGCGCAGGTGGAGGACCTCGCCGTCGTGCAGGTCGAGGGCCTCCAGGGTGGCCTCCTCGTCGAGGGCGGGGCCGCCCAGGCGCTGGATTACCCAGCCGCCGTGGTCGAGGCCCTCCTCCTCCATGCCCTCCACGCAGTACCGGAGCACGGTGGGGAGGAGGTCGGCCACCGGAACGTCCACCGGGACGGCTAGGTCGATCGTCCTGGAGGGCGCCCGGACGGTGAGGCGGCACAGGCTGGCCACCGAGGTGTCGCTCATGGTCGGCACGTTCGCTTTCGCGCAAGGTGTTCAGGGCGGATGGTCGTGCGGGTGGGAGACACCTGTCAACACGGGTGTGTGTTATTCGCTGAGGTGTTCATCCGTCTATCGTGTGCAGGGTACCTCCGTCCGCCGGGCTGTTCTCACGGCCCCGCTTCTCCCGCCAACGGGCC
The DNA here is from genome assembly GCF_000717995.1 of Streptomyces violaceorubidus. Classification (GTDB taxonomy): domain Bacteria; phylum Actinomycetota; class Actinomycetes; order Streptomycetales; family Streptomycetaceae; genus Streptomyces; species Streptomyces violaceorubidus. The sequence goes on along the minus strand of NZ_JODM01000018.1, from coordinate 169,636 downwards.
CGGTGACACCTCACTGGCTGCCGCCCGAAGGAGCCGATGCGTTGAGTTCCGTGCTTTTTCGTCGTCCCGCGCGTCGTCGTGGACCGGACATGCCCCAGGGGGAGTTGAGCCTCCAGGAACCTCCGGTCCTCGCGGAGACGGTCCCGGACAACTCCGCGGTGTGGACCTACGCGCCGATGGCGATGATGTCCCTGTCCATGATGCTGATCTTCCTGCGTCCGGGCGGGTCGAACGGTGTCTTCGTCTACCTGTCGCTGGGTCTGATGCTGCTGGCGTCCGCCGCCATGATCATCGGCCAGTTCATGCGGCGCACCAGCGAACGCAAGCAGCGGCTGCGAGGTGAACGGCGGGACTATCTGAGGTATCTGGGGCAGATACGCAAACAGATCCGGCGCGCGGTGATCGAGCAGCAGCTGGCGCTCGCCTGGCGTCATCCGGACCCGGCGGCACTGCGCGCCCTGGTGCGCACCACCCGGCTGTGGGAACGCCGTGTCAAGGACGAGGACTTCGCCGAGGTCCGGATGGCCGTCGGCGACCAGCAGCTGGCGATGAAGCTGACCCCGCTGTCCACCAAGCCGGTCGAGGACCTCGACCCGCTCGCGGCCCATGCGCTGCGACGGTTCATCCGTGCCTACAGCACGGTGCCCGATCAGCCGGTCGCCGTCTACCTGCGTTCCTGGTCGAGGGTGCTGATGCGGGGTGACGCGGACGCACGGCGGGACCTGGTGCGCGCGATGCTGGCGCAGCTGGCCGTCTTCCACGCCCCGGAGGAGATGTGGATCGTCGTGTGCACCGCCGACGAGCACCGGCCGGCCTGGGAGTGGGTGAAGTGGCTGCCGCACGGCCAGCACCCGCAGGAGGAGGACGGGGCCGGTCCGGCGAGGATGGTGACGTCCGCGTTCAGCGACCTGGAGGACCTGCTGGGTGCCGAGTTCGGCGAGCGCCCCGCCTTCGACCCGGAGACGCCGCCCGGACGTGAGGAGCCCTACGCGGTCGTCGTCCTGGACGGGGTCACCGTGCCTTCGGGCCACCGCATGGACGGCCAGGGTTTCCGCAACGCGGTGGTCATCGACCTGGCCGACACCCTCCAGTGGCGGCCGGGGCGCAGTACGCTCCGGCTCGACGTCACGCCCGAGCGGGTCGCGCTGGTGCGCACCGACCGCGCCCGCAAGGAGCAGACGACGGACCTGGGCAGGCCCGACGCGCTCGGTCCGGTCGCGGCCGAGGCGCTGGCCAGGATGGTCGCGCCGTACCGCATGCGGCTGTCGGCTTCGGCCGCCGAGCCGCTGGACTCGGACACCGAGCTGACCACGCTGCTCGGCATCGGCGACCTCCACCGGCACGATCCGCAGACCCTGTGGGAGCGGGCGCGGGGGGCGTCGAGGCTGCGGGTGCCCGTCGCGGTCGGCGCCGACGGGCTGCCGGTGGAACTGGACATCAAGGAGTCCGCGCAGGGCGGCATGGGTCCGCACGGGATGCTGATCGGCGCCACCGGCTCGGGCAAGAGCGAGCTGCTGCGGACCCTGGTGCTGGGCCTGGCCCTGACGAACTCCTCGGAAACCCTGAACTTCGTCCTGGTGGACTTCAAGGGCGGGGCGACCTTCCTGGGCCTGGACGAACTGCCGCACACCTCGGCCGTGATCACCAACCTGTCGGACGAGGTGGCACTCGTCGCCCGCATGCAGGACGCCCTGCACGGGGAGTTGATCCGCCGCCAGGAGCTGTTGCGGGCGGCCGGCAACTACTCCTCGGCCCTGGAGTACGAGAAGGCGCGTGCCGCGGGCGCGGAACTGGCCCCGCTGCCAAGCCTGTTCGTCGTGGTCGACGAGTTCAGTGAACTCCTTTCGGCACACCGCGAGTTCATGGAGCTGTTCGTGATGATCGGCCGACTGGGGCGCTCGTTGGGCGTCCATCTGCTACTGGCCTCGCAGCGCCTGGACGAGGGGCGCATGCACCAGTTGGAGAGCCATCTGTCGTACCGGATCGGCCTGCGTACCTTCTCGGCCATGGAGAGCCGCGGTGTGCTGGGGGTGCCCGACGCCTACCAGCTCCCCTCGCAGCCCGGCAGCGGCTATCTCAAGAGCGGTGTGGAGGCCCTGACCCGATTCCGGGCGGCCTACGTCTCGGGCGAGTACCGCAGGCGGGGCGGAGCCGGCGCCCAGGCGCGGGTGGCCAGCCAGGTGGTGCCCTGGACTTCGGGGTACGTGGTGCCGCGCACGGTGCAGCCGGCCGCGCCGGAGCCGGTCGCCGAGGAGGAGCAGGACAACGGCGACACCCTGCTCTCGGTGGCGCTGGACCGGCTGCGCGACGCCGGGCCGTCGGCGCACCAGGTGTGGCTGCCCCCGCTCGACGAGCCGACCCCCCTCGACGCGCTGCTGCCGGCGCTCGGCCCCGTCCCGGGGCGCGGGTACGCGGCGTCGTCGTGGGCCGGCGCGGGCCGGCTGAAGGCACCGGTCGGCCTGGTCGACAAGCCTTTCGAGCAACGCCGTGACCCGCTCGTGGTCGACCTGTCCGGCGCGGAGGGCCACGTAGGCATCGCAGGTGGTTCGCAGAGCGGCAAGTCCACGCTGCTGCGCACCCTCATCGCCGCGCTGGCCCTCACCCACACCCCGCGCGAGGTCCAGTTCTACTGCCTGGACTTCGGCGGCGGTACGCTCTCCGGCCTGTCCGGGCTGCCGCACGTGGGCGGCGTCGCCTCCCGGCTGGACAGCGAGCGCATCAGCCGGACCGTCGCCGAGGTCACCGCGGTCCTCAATCACCGGGAGCAGTTCTTCCTGGACCACAACATCGACTCGATGGCGACCTACCGGCGGCGCCGCGCGGCCGGCGAGTTCGCGGAGGAACCTCACGGCGACGTCTTCCTCGTGGTCGACGGGTGGCAGACCCTGCGCCAGGACTTCGACCACATGGTGCCGACGTTCAACCAGTTCGCGGCCCGCGGCCTGAACTACGGCGTCCACCTGGTCGTCGCGACGGCCCGGTGGATGGAGATGACCACGCAGGTGCGCGACCAGATCGCCACCCGCCTCGAACTCAAGCTCGGCGACAACATGGACTCGGTGATCGACGTGCGGCGGGCGGCGCTGGTGCCGCGCGTCCCCGGCCGCGGACTCACGGTCGAGGGCAAGCTGCACTTCCTGTCGGCACTGCCCCGCGTCGACGGCAGTTCCTCCGCGGACGACCTCACCGAGGGCGTCGCGGACCTGGTCGAGCGGGTCGCCGCCCGCTGGGACGGCCCCGGCGCACCCGTCGTGCGCATGCTGCCCCACCGGCTTCCCGTGGCCGACCTGCCCGCGCCCGAGGGCGCCACCGGTCTGCGGATGCCGCTGGGCCTGGACGAGGAGACGCTCTCCCCCGTCTGGCACGACTTCGCACGGACCCCGCACCTGATCGCCGTCGGTGACACCGAGAGTGGCAAGACGAACCTGCTGAAGCTGGTGACGTCCGCGATCACCGCCAGGTACACCCCGCAGGAGGCCCGGATCCTGGTGGTCGACTACCGGCGCGAGCTGGTGGAGAGTGTGCCGGAGGAGTACCGACTGGGGCACGCGGTGTCCCTGTCCGCCCTGGGGGAACTGGTGGGCGGCTCCCAGCAGGCGCTGCAGACGCGACTGCCGGGAGAGGACATCAGTCCTGCCCGGATGCGGCAGGCGGACTGGTGGTCGGGGCCGCGGCTCTTCGTCCTGGTCGACGACTACGACATGCTGGGCGGCAGCAACGCCTTCGACCATCCGTTCGCGCCGCTCTTCGAGTTCCTGGCGCTCGGCCACGAGGTGGGCCTGCACGTCGTGGTCGCCCGTTCCGCCACCGGCGCCGGCCGCGCCCAGGGCGACCAGTTGCTGCGTCGCCTGATCGAGGTCAACACCCCGGGCCTGCTCATGTCCTGCCCGCCCACCGAGGGCTATGTGTTCGGCAACGTCAAGCCGCGCACCCTGCCGCCGGGACGGGCCCTGCACATCGCCCGGAACAAGGCGGCCCTGCTGCAGACGGCGGTGGTGGAGGAACCGCTGCCCGAGCAGGAGTAGGTGCCGGGACCACGTGCGCGGGGGCGGGAAGGGACCAGCGGTCCCTTCCCGCCCCCGCGGGCGTCGCGGATGTTTCAGCGGCGCGGTGGACGCCAGCCGCGGGCCCGCCCCCGGGGGACGGCCACGGCGGCCCAGCCGACGAGCAGGAGCAGCGCCAGCCCCGCCGCCGCGACCAGCACCGCGGTCCGGGTGGCCCGCTCCCCCTGGGTGTGATCGGGCATCCGTACGGCCCGCTCGTGCGCGCCGGTGGTGGCGCCGGCCTCCTTCGTGCCGCCGTCCGCCGCCGAGGCCACCGCCGCGTAGGCGTCCAGCCGGGGCACGTAGTCGGGATAGGCCGTGGAGATCAGGCGCCGGGCGACCTGTGCGGCGGACATACCGGGGAAGGCCGACCGTACGAGGGCGGCGGCCCCCGCGGCGTAACCGGCGGCCAGCGAGGCACCACTGCCAACGAAGTGCCCGCCGCCCCGCGGCCCGATGCCGACGACGCCGTCGCCCGGGGCCGCCAGGTCGGCGTTGACCGGGAGCAGCGCGTCGTCCTTCCGCACACCCTGGACGTCCAGGTCCAGGACGCTCAGCACACCGGGATAGGCCGCGGGCCAGTAGTCGCGGGGGACGGGGGTCGCGTCGGGGGCGGCGTTCTTCGGCGGGTCCGGAACGGCGGCGGCCACGATCAGGGCGTCGTGCTTCGCGGCGTGGGCCACCGCGTCCCGCAGTACGGAAGACTTGCTCTCGAACGCCGCCGACACCTCCACCACCCGGGCACCGGCGTCCACGGCGGCACGGATGCCCGTCGCGACCGCGGACGGCGAGGGCGTGCCGTGCGGGGTGGTGGCACGCGTCGCGACGATCGTGGCCCGGGGCGCGACGCCGTGGAAGGCGACCCCGCCGGTCGGCGCCGCGGCGATGAGACCGGCCACAAAGGTGCCGTGTCCCACGCAGTCGTCGCCCCCGTCGCCGACGGCCTCCACCCGGCCCGCAAGTGTGGGCGCCTGCGCGGACACACCCGTGTCGACGACGCCGACCTTGACGCCCGACCCCTGGGAGATGCGCGCGGCACGTGGCAGTTCCACGCTCTGGTGCTCCCACGGCATGGCGGACGCCTTGGCGGTGGACTGCTTGGTGCACTCGGCGTCGTCGGCCAGCACGGCGTTCATCACGGGCAGTTTGACGGTGGGCGCGCCGTCGGCGGCGACGGCGACCGGTCCGGCGGCCAGCACGGCCGCGGCCGTCAGGGCGGGTGGCAGCAAGTGCGACACACCCAGGCGTACGGCGGGTCCGAGGCCCTTGGAGGGACGCGGAGGCCGCTGTCCCGGTCGGCGGTTCACGCGGGCAGTCCTTCCCGCCGGGGAGCGTCCTCGGGCAGCAGCAGCCGCAGGTCTTCCAGACCGGGTGCGGCCATGCGGCTGATCCGGCCCGCCTGACGCGTCATCATGCCCTCCAGTACCTGGCGGGCCAGGCGGGCGTTGCCGAAGGAGCGGTCGCGGGGCAGCGAGTCGAAGTACTCCCTCAGCACCGGGCCGGAGCCGGGACCGCACTCGTAGCCCGACGCCGCGGCGTGCGCCCGGACGATGGTGACCAGTTCGTCGGAGGAGTAGTCGGCGAATTCGACGCGGCGGGAGAACCGCGAGGACAGGCCCGGGTTGGAGGCCAGGAAGCCCTCGATCTCCTGCGTGTAGCCCGCCACGATCACGACGACCTCCTCGCGGTGGTCCTCCATCAGCTTCAGCAGCGTGTCGACCGCCTCGCGGCCGAAGTCCGAGGCGGAGGCGCCCGCCGGGGTCAGCGTGTACGCCTCGTCGATGAAGAGCACACCTCCGATGGCCCGCTCGAACACCTCGCGGGTGAGCTGTGCGGTGTGGCCGATGTACCGGCCGACCAGGTCGGCGCGGGAGACCTCGACGAGCTGACCGCGGGGCAGCACGCCCAGGGAGGCGAGCAGTTCGCCGTAGAGGCGGGCCACGGTGGTCTTGCCGGTACCGGGCGGCCCGGTGAAGACCAGGTGGTGGCTGATGCGGGGCGCGGGCAGGCCCGCCGCCTCGCGCTGGCGCGCCGTGGACAGCAGGTTGACCAGATCGGTGACGTCCCGCTTCACGGCCGCGAGCCCCACCAGGTCGCCCAGCCGGGCCAGCGGGTTGTTCTCATCGGCGGACTGCTCGGCCGCGACCGCGGCCGCGGCCTCCACACCCACGTCTTCGGGCAGCAGCAGTTGCAGGTCGTTCTCCGTGATCTCGGCGAGACCGGCCAGCCGGGTCGCCTGGCGGTCCACCATCTCCTCGAACACCCGGCGCGCCTCGCGGCCGTTGCCGAACGTCGCGTCCTTGGGCATGCGCTCGAACCGCACGGCCAGCGCCTGGTGGGTGCTCTCGTCCAGCCGGTACTGGTGGCCGAGGCACATCTTCTCGACGATGGCGACCAGTTCCGGCACGCTGTAGTTCTCGAACTCGATGGTCCGGGAGAAGCGGGAGGCCAGGCCCGGGTTGGACGCCAGGAACTCGTCCATCTGGGAGGAGTAGCCCGCGGCGACGACCACCACGTCGTCGCGGTGGTCCTCCATCAGCTTCAGCAGTGTGTCGACCGCCTCGCGGCCGAAGTTGGCGCCGGAGCCCTTGCCGTCGGACAGCAGCGTGTACGCCTCGTCGATGAACAGCACCCCGCCGAGTGCCTGGTTGAAGGCCTCGGTGGTCTTGATGGCGGTGCCGCCGACGATCTGGGCGACCAGGTCGGCCCGGGAGACCTCGACCAGGTGTCCCGACCGGAGCGTGCCCAGCCCGGCGAGGATGGTTCCGTAGAGCCGGGCCACAGTCGTCTTGCCCGTGCCCGGGGGGCCGGCGAAGACCAGGTGCCGGCTCATCGGCGGCGCCGGCATGCCGAGCCTGGCACGGCGCTGTGCGAGCTGGGTGAGGTTGACCAGCGTACGGACCTGCTGCTTGACGTTGTCCAGGCCGATCAGCGCGTCCAGCGCGGCCAGGGAGGCGTCGTCGCCGGCGGCGTCGCCGTGCTCCTGGGTGCCGGGGGAGGCGGCCGGGTCGGTGCCCTCGGCGTCGCCGACGCCCCAGGCGTCCCGCTTGCCGTTGCCCGTGCTGGTCAGACCCTCCACGGCGACCCGGTCGCCCTCCTTGGCCTGGATGACACCGCCGCCGGCGTTGTCCCGGACCGTGCAGTTGACGACGGAGACAGGTGCCGTGGAGTCGATGCGGATGCCGTCCTTGGCACCGCCGCTGATCTCGCAGGAGTTGAGGGCGGCCCGCCCGCCGTCGGCGATCAGGACGCCGTGCTCGGTGCTCTCGTGGGCCTTCACCCGGGTGGCCGTCAGGTCCCCGTCCCTGTCCACCAGGACGCCCTGGCGCGCCGCCGAGGTCACCGCGCAGTCCCGCACCGTCATGGTCCCCTCGGCGCCGACGAGGAGGCCGGCGCCCTGCGGGGATTCCACCGTGCCCCCGCCGACGTAGACGTTGCCGTCGTCCGCCACGTGGACGCCCGCGTCCCCGGGCTGCTGGAAGAGGCAGTCCTCGAGGCGCCCCCGGCCGTCCTTGACCACTTCGACGCCGTGGCCGGCCGGGGAGATGATCCGGCCCCGGCGGACCAGCGGATTGGCGCCGGTGCGGATCGAGATGCCGACGCCCTTGGCGTCCACGACCTCCAGCCGGTCCAGTTCGGCCGCGGACTCCTCCTCCAGCAGCAGGCCTGTGCCTGCGCAGTCGCGCACCGTGAGACCGACGAAGACCGGCGAGGACGATCCGGTGACCCGGACCGCCGGTGCCTCGCAGGAATCGGCCCAGCAGTCCTCGAAGGTGCCGCGCGAGCGGTCCGAGACCAGTACGCCGTGCTCCTTGGTGCGGGCGACCCGGCAGCGGCGCAGCAGCGGGTCGCTGCCCATGCCCACCGCGATGCCGGTGCCGGAGGTGTTGGTGACCCGCACGTCCTCCAGCACGGTGCGCGACGCGCTGGTCAGGTGCAGACCCGTGCTCGTGTCGTGTACCACCGTGCGCAGCACGGTGGTGGTGCTGCGGCCCTCCAGGGCCACCGCGGGCTGGTCGGTGGAGGAGATGTCGCAGTCCTCGACCGAGCCCTGGGCCTCCCCGTTGGCGAGGACGCCGTTGCCGCGCGCGTCGCGGATGGTGCAGCCCCGCACCGTCACCCGGCCCTGCTCGCCGATGACGACGCCGCTCGTGCCGAGGTGTTCGAGGGTGGAGGACTCGACGGAGCTGTCCGCCGGGGAGGTGACGACGACTCCGGCGCCGCCCGCGTTCGTCACCCGGCAGTCGCGCAGGGCCAGTGACCCGCTGTTGCGGGCGAGCAGCGCGGTCCAGGAGGAGGCGGTGATCTCGCAGCCGTCCATGGCCACCTGCCCGCGGGGGGCGTCGACGACCGGGAGTTCCTCGTCACGGCCGCGCAGCACCAGGTCGGTCAGCATGACGGCGTCGGCCTTCAGCGTCAGCGCCGTGCCCCGGCGCGGCGCTATCTCCACCGTGCCGCGGGCCTTGGCGGTGACGATGGTGACGGGCGTGGTGATCGTCAGATTCTCCGGGTAGGTGCCGGGGAGGACGCTGAGCACCGCACCGCTGCGGGCCCTGGCGAGCGCCTCCCCGATCGTCGACAAGCCGTCGGGACTGTCCGGACCGACGGTGAGTACCTGGCGGGACACGCGTGGTTCCTCCTCAGACGGGTACCCCGGACGGCAGCGGACCGGGGGTACCTTGCACGGGCGGCGACCATGTCTGCCGGGCGCGCCCGGTCGCCGGGTTGACGAACGGGCGGACACGTCGTCGACCGTGCGGCGAAAACCTGTGCACTCCGGTTTCCAGCCACACCCACTCGGTCGCCTCGGTGACCAACTCGTCCGGTTCCCGCAATCAGGGTAGTTGAGGTTCGTCTGCCGGGTGGACCCGGCAGCCAGGCACACATGTCGCCACGCGCCGTCCACGGCGCTTGTGCACATGTTCCGGTGACTCATACCTGCCGGTGGTAGGGTGCGCGCCTGTTCCCACCACAGGTCCGGGCAGCCCTCGTCGGCACCGCGGCGCCGTGTGGCCGGTTCCCGACCGGCGCGTCCGGCACGCCGGTTCGAACGGTGGCCCGGAGACCGGGAAGAGTAACCGGTCACACGCTCCGGGGGAACCCCTAGGACACAAGTCCGCCACACCTGTGACCGGAACGGCTCCCCGGAGCTCCGCCGTACCACCTGCCCGTGCCCCGAGCACTGTCCGGAAGGCCCCCATGACACCTCCACCCGCGCCCCCGCCGACGGGGGATCTGCCCAAACGTGTTCCGGGCAGTGGCAAGAAGGTCAGCCCGTCTCCCGCGTCCGGCCGGCCGGACCTCGCCCCCGACCGGCCGGACGCGGCCCCCCGCGCGGCCGGCCGGGAGGACTCCCTGCCCCGGCTCACCCAGTTCTCCTCCCTCGGGTCCCGTTCGCACTTCGACGGTCCGCGCGAGGAACCGGCGGCCTCCCGGCCCTCGTCGCCGCCCTCGGCACAGGACCGGCCGGGCGGCTTCCTGAGACGGCCGGGCGACCGGGCCCGGCGCGAGGGGCTGCGCGGCGCCCTCGGCGTGGTCGGCGTCGTGGGACTGCTGGCCGCGGGCGCCGTGGCGCTGGTCCTCGTCCTGACCGGCCAGGACGAGGGCGTGAAGGACGGGGCGTCGGTGTCCGTGGACGGCGGCGACTACCGTCCGGAGGACATCTACGGGCCGGGCGGTGAGGCGCGCCCGTCGGCGAGCGCCTCCCCCGGCGACAAGGGGAAGAACGGCAAGGACGGCAAGGCTTCACCGGCTCCCTCCGCCACCGCTTCCCCCACGGGCTCCGCGTCGGCCCAGGTGTCGAAGGCTCCCGGGGACAAGGCCGGCGCACCCGCCGGAAGTACTCCGGGCGCCGGGCAGGAGACTTCGGCGTCACCGTCGGGGGTGAGCGTCGTCAGCCACGCCTCGCAGCGCTGCCTCGACGTCGTGGGCGGCCGGCCCGTCGCCGGGGCCCGGCTGATGATCTGGGACTGCCGAGCGGACTCCGCCTCGCAGCGCTGGACGTTCCCGGCGGACGGCACCATGCGCTCACTGGGCATGTGTGTGCAACTCGCGCAGGGCTCGACCGCCGACGGCGCGGAACTGCAACTCGCGCGGTGCGACGGTGGCGACGCCCAGCAGTTCGAACTGAACCAGCGTCACGACATCGTCAACGGCCCCGCCGACAAGTGCGCGGACGTCCAGGACGCCCTGACCGACAACGGCACCCGCATCCAGCTGTGGTCCTGCAACGGCCTCGACCAGCAGAAGTGGTCGCGGTCCTGAGCGCACGCCCGCCACGGGCCGCGGACCGCGCCGTCCCGCCTGAGCGGCGCGCTCCGGCGTGACCCACCGCGATCGCCCTGTGACCAGCCAGGACACGATGCGCGACGGAGGCGGAGCGCTCCTAGAATGGCGGGCACAGACGGAGGGACGCGGATGACGGGGAGCGCGAGGGCACGCACGGGCGGTCCGGTGCGGCACCGCCGCGTCGGCATGCCGCCAGGCCGCCCGGCGGCGCGCGTACGGCCCGTGGTTCCGACCGCCGGCCGCGGCGGGAAGGGGTCGGCGTCCGGTGCACCGCGTTGAGGCGCCGCGACCGTCCGCCTCCCTCGTGGGACGCGAGCACGACCTGGACCGGGTCCGGGGACTGCTGGAGGGGCACCGGAGCGGCACCCTTCTGCTGTCCGGGGAGCCCGGCGTCGGCAAGTCGGCCCTGCTGGACGCCTTGGCCGCCGCGGCCGCCCGGGACGGCACCCGGGTGCTGCGCGCGGCCGGCGCCGAGTTCGAGGCGGACGTCGCCTACTCGGCGCTGAACCAAATCCTGCTCCCGCTGCACGGCATCCTCGACCGGCTCGACGCCGCGGCCCGGGAGGCGGTGAGCATCGCCCTGGGTTTCGGCGCCGGACCGGCACCCGAGCGCCTGGTGGTCTGCAACGCCGCACGCGCCCTGCTGCGGGCCGCGGCCGAGGACGGGCCGGTCCTGCTCGTCGTGGACGACCTGCCGTGGGTGGACCGGGCGAGCGCCGCGGTCTTCGGCTTCCTCGCCCGGCGGCTGACCGGTGAGCGTGTCCGCTTCGTCGCCGCCTCCCGCACGGGCGTCGACAGCTTCTTCGACAGCAGCGGCCTGCCGTCGTACGAGGTGCCCGCGCTCGACGGGGCCTCCGCCGCCCGCCTGGTCGACCTGTACTTCCCCGACCTGGCGCAGCCGGTGCGCCGCAGACTGCTCCACACGGCGCAGGGCAACCCGCTGGCCCTGCTGGAGCTGCCCGACGCGCTCCGGGCCGACCAGCGCCGGGCCCGGGAGGTGCTGCCGGCCGTCCTGCCACTGGGCGAGCGGTTGCAGTCCCTGTTCGCCGACCGGGTGCGCCGCCTGCCCGCCGACACCCGCGCACTGCTGCTGCTGGCCACCCTGGACGACACCGGCGACCTCGGGGTGCTGGCCGCCGCCGCCCGGGCGAGGGGCGATGACGCCGGCCTCGTCGCTCTGGACGCGGCCGAGGAGGACGGGCTGGTCCGGGTGGAGGATTCCCCGCACCGCCTGATGTTCCGCCACCCGCTGATCAAGTCGGCCGTGGTCGCGGAGGCCACCAGCAGCGCCCGGCGCGCGGCCCACCGTGCCCTGGCGGACGTACTGGCGGACAAGCCCGAACGGCGTGCCTGGCACCTGGGCGAGGCGACGCTTCAGCCCGACGAGGACGTGGCCGCGCTGCTGGAGGGCACGGCACGCCTGATCCAGGACCGCGGGGACGCCGTCGCCGCGATCGCCGCACTCACCCGGGCCGCCGACCTCAGCCCCCGGGACACCGACCGGGCGCGCCGGCTGGCCGAGGCCGCCTATGTGGGCGCCGAGGCGATCGGCGCGCTGAGCAGTGCCTCGGCGCTGCTGGAGGACGCCCGGCGGGCGGACCCCGGCCACGGCGCGTCGCTGCGCAGCGCCAACGCCGCGGTCCAGCTCGTGCTGAACAGCGACGGCGACCTGGCCACCGCCCACCGTCTGCTGGTCGGCGCCATCGAGGACGGCGAGCACGGCTTCGACGCCAATGACCCGGCCCTGATCGATGCGCTGCACTTCCTGCTGCTGCTGTGCAGCTACGGTACTGACGAGGCCCTGTGGGCGCCGTACTACGCGACCGTCGCCCGGCTGCGGCCCGCTCCCCCGCCGCTCCTACTGGTGGCCGCCCGCACCTGGGGCGACCCGGCGCACGCCGACACGGCGACGCTGCAGGAGCTGGACAGGATCATCGCCGGGACCACGCAGGACACCGACCCCGCCCAGATTGTGCGGGTGGGGACCGCGGCGGTCTACCCGGACAAGCTCGCGGCGGTCCGTGAGGTCTCGTGGCGGCTGGTGCGCCAAGGCCGCGACGGCGGAGCGGTGCGCCGGCACATCGGCGCACTGACGCATCTGAACCTGGACGACTACCACCGCGGCAGGTGGACCTCGGTCCTGGAACTGTCCGAGGAGGGGCTCCTCCAGTGCGAGCAGTCCGGGTACTCCGTCTGCCTGTGGTTCTTCCAGTTCACCAAGGGCCTGGTCACCGCGTCCCGGGGCGACACCGAGACCGCCCACGCGCTGGCCGAGGCGATGATCAACTGGGCGGCGCCGCGCGGCATCCGCGAGGCCGTGCACACCGCCCTGCACGTGCACGCCCTCGCCGACATCGCCGACGGCGACTTCGACGCGGCCTACCGCCGGGTGACCGCGATCAGCCCGGCCGGCAGTTTTCCGCCGTACGTCGCGCACGCCTGCTGGGTGTTCTTCGAGCTGGTGGAGGCCGCGGTGCGCACCGACCGGCGCGCGGAGGCGGTCGCGCACGTGCGTGCGCTGCGCGAGGAGACGAACATCGCGGGGCTCTCCCCGCGGCTCGCGCTGCTGGCCGACGCCGCCGAGGCGCTGGTGACGGAGGACGACGCCGAGGCGGCCCTGCTGTTCGACCGGGCGCTGGCCGCACCGGACCCCGAGCGCTGGCCGTTCACCCTGGCGCGGGTGCGGCTCGCCCAGGGCGAGCGGCTGCGGCGGGCGCGGGCGCTGTCGGAGTCCAAGGCCCCGCTGACGGCCGCGCTGCGGACCTTCGAGCGGCTGGAGTCCACGGCCTGGGCGGAGCGGGCCCGCAAGGAGCTGCGGGCGGCCGGGCGGGTCGCCCCGCACGGCGAGGGCGGCACCGGGACGGCCCTGACCGCGCAGGAGCGCGAGATCGCGGAGCTGGCGGCCACCGGCCTGACCAACAAGCAGATCGCCGAGCGGCTGTTCATCTCCCACCGGACCGTCGGCGCGCACCTCTACCAGATCTATCCCAAGCTGGGCATCGCCTCACGGGTGGCGTTGCGCGACGCGCTGCGACGCCAGGAACAGGACTGACCAAACGGGCGGTGCGGCCGGTCCGTCCGCGCCAACCGGCTCCTCGTGAGCGACCGCCGACCCGGGACGGGGGGGCTCCGGGCCGGCGGCCGGGGCGGTCCGTCTCGTACCACGGGGACAGAACCGCTCCGTCGCCCGACGCCGACGAAAGGGGCGGCGGCGAGCGTCCTCCACCTGGGCAACGGTGCGGACCCCCGAGAAGGTTCAGTCGGTGGCCGGAGAAATGCCGCGCCACGGCTCCCCGCCGCCGTCCGCACCCTCGGCCCCGGGGTCCAGGGGCTCCAGACGCCGGAAGACCCAGGCGATCGGGTCGTACTCCCGCCCGTCGGGCAGTTCCACGACGGGCGGGGCCGCCGGCCCGCCGTCGGCCGGTGCGGGCCGCCAGACGCCGCCGAAGTGACGGGCGAGGACCTCGCCGACGTAGCACCCGAAGGCGACGAGGGACTCCGCCATCTCCCCGCCGTTGACCCCCTCGGCCCGGAAACCGTCGATGATCTCTTCCACGGCCAGGAGGCTGTCGGGGCTGTAGTCCAGCGTCGCACCGCTGATGTCGGCCGCGGCCTCGACGATGGCGGCTGCCAGTCGGGGCACGTCACCCGGTTCCGGTGGGGGGATGTGGTGCGTCTGCATGCGGGTCCTCGGGCCGTCGCTTCCATGTGGTCGAGGCGCTCCGCACTCCCTGTGCGATGCCCCGGCTCGTATCGAAGCACACGTGTCACAGTCAAACGACTGATCTGCCATGCGCGTTCGGCCATCATCATGAGGTGTGAGGACACCGCTGACCAGAGCGAGAGGAACCGCACACCCATGAACGTCATCGACAATCCGCTGCCGGAGCAGGACCGCGCGGTCGCGGGGGTCGCCCTTCAGGAGACCCTCGTCGACCTGCTCGACCTGTCCCTGGTGGCCAAGCAGGCGCACTGGAACCTGTACGGTCCGCGCTTCAGCTCCATCCACATCCAGCTCGACGACATCGTCACCATGGCCCGCGCCTACTCCGACACGGTGGCCGAACGGGCCGCCGCCCTGGGGATCAGCCCGGACGGGCGGGCCGCCACCGTCGCGGAAACCAGCGGACTCCCCGCCTTCCCCGCGGGCTGGACGAAGGACGGCGACGCGGTCGAGGCGATGGTCCGGACGTTCTCCGCGGTCATCACGCGGGCGCGTCGGCGGATCGAGCAGACGGGCCCGGTGGACGCCGTGACCCAGGACCTGCTGATCGGCCTGACGGCCGAGCTGGAGAAGCAGAGCTGGATGTTCCAGGCGGAGAACCGCGACTGAGCGGCGCGGGAGGATCGCTCCTCATCGGCGCCGCGCCCGCATCGCCGCGGCCTTGACGCGGTTCCCGCAGCTCAGCATGGAGCACCACTGCCGTCGGCGGCCCCGGGAGCGGTCGAGGTAGATCTGCGTGCAGTCGGGGTGCCCGCACTCGCGCAGCAGCGCGGCGTGTTCGCCGGCGACGATCTCGACACTCTCGCGGGCGAGGTCGGCCAGGGCCTGTGCGGCCGTTCCGTGCCGGTCCACGCCGCCGGAGCGCAGGACGGCCTGCACCGGCACCGTGGCGGCCCGCCGGTTGACCGCGACGACCGCCGCGGCGGGCAGCGCACGGCCTTCGAGCCGGGCCCGGACCAGTGCGTGCACCGCCTCCCGCAGGGCCAGGGCGGCACTGAGGTCGGCCGCGCCGCATCCCGGCTCCTCGTCGAGGAGCCCGGCCTGCACGAACCAGGCGTCCAGCAGCCCGGGCGAACCGAGCCGTTCCAGGGGAACGGGCCCCCGGCGGGCCTGCAGGGTGCCGACGAAATCCAGGGCGCGCGTCCCGCAGGGAAACACGTGTCTCATCTGATTCTCCTGACAGATGACCGACTGCCCCCACACACAGGATAACCGCCTTGACAGGTGACGCCTACCCGTGGGAGTCTCACGTCACCGGTCAGAACAGTTACTTCTCGGTGAGGAATCAATCCCATGGCGGTCATCCAGTTCCACCTCGTCTCCCCGCTCAGCCCGAAGGACGTCCTGGGCGTGCTGACCGACTTCGGGCCCTCGCGCGCCGAGGCGTGGCCCACCATCGACACCGAGCACTTCGAGGTCCACAGCCTCGGTGACACCTGGGCCGAGGTCACCGAGGGCACCGCGGCCGCCTGGGAGCGCGCCCGCTACGAGTGGAAGCCGGACGGGGACACGGTCACCATCACCACCCTGGACTCCAAGGTCTTCGGCCCCGGCGGCGGCTGGGTCTTCAAGATGACCCCCGAGGGCGGCGGCACCCGGGTCGACGTCAAGCTGACCCGGGAACCGGAGGGGTTCAAGCGCAAGGCCCTGGCCTCGCTGCTGCCGCTGGTGGCCACCTCGTCCCTGAAGAAGTCCTTCGCGGTGCCCTTCAAGGCCAAGTGACCCCCTCCTCAGGAGTCCGAGTCGGGCACGTCCTTCGCCAGCGCGTAGGCCTGGGACGGCGTCATCGCGACCCCGTCGAGGCTGACCGTCCGGTACCGGCCGACCTGGGCGCACTTGCCCGCCCGGTCGGCGGTGGCGGCGTGGGCACGGGCGGTGGCGCCGTCCGCCGGGACCGGCGACGGCGCGGCCCCGGGGTAGGTGGTCCCGCTCGGCCAGTCGGCGCCGATCACCAGGGTCAGGCCCGCTCCACCGCCCGGCGCCGTACGGGAGGCCGGCAGGCCGAGCGCGGCGGCCGTCCGCAGGGCCTGCTCCCGCAGGCCGGGGCCGTAGCCGAGGGTGGTGGTGGGGGCGGAGCGCGGCGCGTTGCCCGCGACGGTGCCGGAGCCGAAGCCCTGCACGGTCAGCGCGCCGGCGACGGCGGCGGCCCGGCCGGTGATGCCGGTGCCGTTCTCCACCCGCACGGCGATCCGGGACACCGGCACGGACGGGACGGGCGGGGACGGGACGGGCGAGGGGGTGGACCTGCCCGCGCCGGAACCGGCGCTCAGCGACCGGTCGCCCGCGATGTCGGCGAACAGCGCCCGGGCCTCGGGCGCCACGACCACGCGGTCGGTGTCGTCCGGGTCGGGGTCGGTCTGCATGGTGACGAACGTGACGCGCCCGGTGGGCACCTTGTTCAGGTCGGCCGCGAGAGCGACCAGGGCGCGGACGCTGCCGAGACCGTCGTCCACGGTCAGCGCCTTGGTCGCGGCGTCGGCGAGGCGGTAGACGGCGGCCGGGTCGGTGAGCGTGTCCCCGCTCTTGACCTTGCGGAGCACGGCGCCCAGGAAGAGGTGCTGCGACACCGTGCGGCCGAGGTCGCTGCCGTCGCCGAAACCGTGCCGGGAACGGAGGAACTCCAGGGCCGCCACCCCTTTCAGGGTGTGGGTGCCCTTGGACAGCTTCAGGTGTGAGTAGGTGTCGTAGACGTCGTCGCTGACGCAGACGGAGACACCGCCCACCGCGTCGGACATCTTGACCACGCCGGAGAAGTCGAGCTGCGCGTAGTGGGTGACGGGTATGCCGGTGAGCCGGTGGACGGCGGCCACCTGGCAGGCCGGCCCGTACCGCAGGGCGCTGTTGATCTGCCCCCGGTAGCCGGACTCCGAGGCGCCGGTCGCGCTGTCGCGGCAGGCGGGGATCTCGGTGACGGTGTCGCGGGGGATGCTCAGCACGGTCGCGTTGGAGCGGTCGGCCGCTATGTGCACCAGCAGTTCCACGTCCGCGTTCCCGCCGCCCTTCTGCACGCCCGTGTGCGCGCAGCCGCCGCCGAGCCCGCAGTCGGCCGCGCTGGTCCGGCCGTCGGAGCCGATGACGAGGATGTCGACCGGCGTGCGCCCGGAGGCGTCGGGCCGCTCCGTGCCGCCACGGGCGCCGATGGAGACACTGCGGATGTTGCCGTCCAGCCGCTGGTAGAACCACCAGCCCGCGCCGGAGGCCGCGATGACCACCAGCGCCAGCACCAGTCCCAGCAGGCGCAGCGGCCGACGCCTCCGGGCACGATGGGTGGTCACATGTACCAGGATGACATATAGGCGGTATGTGTGAACATGGGTGTGTTCTCATTCACGGTCCGGCGCCCCGGCTGCCGCTGCCCCGCGCTCGGTCAGGCGGGCGGATCGCCGCACTGGAGTGCCGTGAGGTCCACGGCGTCGGCCATCGCCTGCATGCCCTTGTCGTTGGGGTGCAGATGGTCGCCGCCGTCGAGGGCGGGCAGCATGAGCTCCCGGTCGTAGGGGCTGCGCAGGACTCGGTCGAAATCGGTGAACGCGTCGAACGCGTCGCTGGTGCGCACGAACGTGTTGACCTCCTGGCGCACGGCCTCGGCGTCGGCGTCCCACTCCCCCCAGCCCTTGAACGGGGCGATCGTGGCGCCGACGACGCACTTGCCGGCCGCGTGCGCCCGCGCGGCGATCTGCCGGTACCCGTCGACGAGGTCGTCGGCGGTGACCCCGGTGTGGGCCTTGAGGTCGTTCACACCCTCGAAGAGGAACACCGTGCGCAGGCCCGGCAGGGACAGCACGTCCCGGTCGAGGCGGTTCAGGGCGCTCGGCCCGGCACCGTCGGCGAGGACCTTGTTGCCGGAGATGCCCTCGTTGGCGACGCCCCGGACCTCGGAGCCGGCCCGTTGCAGGCGGCGGGCGAGGTAGTCGGGCCAGCGGCGGTTCAGATCCGAGGTGGACTGCCAGCCGTCGGTGATGGAGTCGCCGAGCGCGGCGACGGCGCCGGTGCGGGCGGGGGTGCGCACCGCGACAGCGTCCAGGTAGAACCAGGAGCCGGTCCGTCCCGTCCAGTGCTCGTCGCTCTCCTCACCACCGTGGTCGCCCTCGGCGGTGTACGAGGTCTGCATCGCCATGCCGTGCCCGCTCGCCGGACCGGCCGCGTCGGGGCTGTGCAGGCTGACGACGAGGTTCGCGCCGCCGGGCAGCCGGCCGGGCAGCGGGTCGCTCCACAGCGTCGCCCCGGCCGGGACTCTCACCGAGGGCGCACCGCCGAAGGTGAGCCGCCGGTTGCTGCCGGGCACGAGCCGGGCGCCGGTGTCCTGCGTGCCGGCCCACACGCTGTCCAGGGTCAGCGGCCGGTCGCCGAAGGCGTTGGAGAGCCGGACCCGCAGGCCGTCGCCGCCCGCGCTGGTGCGCAGGACGAGCCGGTAGGCGCGGTCGGGCACCCCGTCGCCGAGCCGGTCGGCACTGGCGCCCCAGGTGACCACGGAGTGCGTGCCCGAACCGGCGGCCGGAGCGGGTGCGGCGACCGCGAGGAGTACGGCGGCCAGGGCGGCGGTCCCCGCCGGGCGTGCCGCCCTCATCGGGCGAACCCGTTCAGCGTCACGGACTCTCCCGGCTTCAGGGCGACCGTGCGCGAGGTGCCGCCGTGGACCACCGTGGTGCGGCGTCCGCCGGTGCTGCGGATCCGCACCGAGGTCGGCTCGCCGTCCCGCCACGCCAGGTCGACGGTGAAGCCGCCGCGCGCCGGGAGCCCGCTGACCGAGCCGGCCGACGACCAGGCGGCGGGCAGGGCCGGGAGGAGTTCGAGGTGGCCGGGGCGGGAGTAGAGGACCATCTCGCTGACGGCGGCGGGGGTGCCGAGGTTGGCGTCGATCTGGAAGATGCCCCGGCCCGGCCCGGTCTGGTAGATGTCGAAGAGGTTGAAGGCCGTGCCGTTGGCGCCGCCCGTGGAGGGCCGCAGGTTGTTGACGACCAACTGGTACGCCTTCTCGGCGTTCTTCAGCCGGGCCCAGCACAGCGCGCGCCAGGCGTTGGCCCAGCCGAAGCTCTCCGTGCCGCGTGCGGTGAGCAGGGCGGTGGCGCCCTCGACGATCTCCTTCGGGGTGGAGCCGTCGGGGCGGATGCGGTCGCCGGGGAAGAGACCGACCAGCGGGGACAGGTGGCGGTGGGTGGTCTCGCCGAGGTTCTCCGGGCTCATCCACTCCTTGAGCCAGCCGGTCTTCGGGCTGACGCCAGGCAGGTACAGCTTCTCGCGCAACCGTGCGATCCGGGCGGCGTGTTCGTGGTCGCGCCCCAGTTCCTCCGCCGCCCGCGCGTAGTTGCCGAACAGCGTCCACACCAGCTCCTGGGCGTAGGTGATGCCCTTGGCGTCCAGGGGACCGTGTTCGGGCGACCAGTCGCTGTCCGCGATCAGGACCTCGCCCGTGCCGTCGGGTGCGTCGGCGGTGACCAGCCGCGCCTCCCAGAAGTCGACGGCGCCCCGCAGCAGCGGATGGATGCGCTCCAGGTGGGGGCGGGAGAGCGTGTACTCGTAGTGCTCGAAGAGGGTGTTGCACAGCCACGCGTTGCCCGCCGGGTGCCACCACCAGCCGTTGCCGCCGTGCGGGTTGGTGGAGATGGCGACCGTCCAGCCGGCGGTCTTCCCGGAGGAGTTGCGGTAGCGGTTGCGCGGGTCGCCGAAGAGGCGGTGGGTGAGGTCGGTCCAGGCGGGGAGCTGGGCGAGGCAGTAGTCGGTGAGGGCGTCGAAGCACGGGGACAGGCCGGTGCGGTCGGCCATCCAGTAGTTCATCTGGAGGTTGATGTCCGTGTGGTAGTCGCCCATCCAGTCCGGGTCGTTGCCGTCCAGCCAGAGCCCTTGCAGGCCCATCGGGAGGCTGCCGCGCGAACCGGCGATCATCAGGTAGCGGCCGAAGTGGACGTACGCGGCCTCCAGTTCTGGGTCGGGCTCGCCACCGGTGTGGCGGAGGTTGACGCGCTCCCATGTGTCCAGGCCGCGCGCGCGGGCGGTGGAGGTGCCGAGGTCCAGGTCGAACCGGCGGTACAGGGCCTGGTGGTCGGCGACATGGGTGCGGCGCAGCACTTCTGCCGGGTGGGCGGCGGCGTCGCGGACCTTGGTGCGGGCGAGCTCGAGGGGGTCGAGGGACGGGTCGCGGTACCCGGCCGCCGCGTCGGGCGCGTAGTTCGTGCCGCCGCCGACCACGACGGTGAACTCCCGGCAGCCCGCGACGTCGATCCGGTCGCCGCGCACCCGCACCCGGCCGCCGCTGCCGTACGCGGTGACGGCGGCCCCGTAGCGCAGCCCGCCGGGGAAGGAGGCGCCGAAGGAGGGGGCCGGGTCCTCGCCGTGCGTGCCCTCCAGGGTGACGGTGCCGGTGTACCGGCCGCCGCCGCTCTGCGTGAAGTGGACGACGATCACGTCGTCGGGGCGGCTGGCGAAGACCTCCCGCCGGTAGGTCGCCCCGCCTTGGACGTAGGTGCAGCCGACGACGCCCCGGTCGAGGTCGAGCGTGCGGCGGTAGCCGGTGACGGAGCCCAGGTCGTGGTCGGGGAGGTCCACGGTGAGGCGGGCGAGGAGGGTGAGGGAGCCGAAGTCGTCGCGGCCGTAGGGGAACTGGCCGTCGGCGTCGAGGGTGTCGTTGAGACCGCCGGTCCACATCGTGGCGTCGGTGATCAGGAGCAGTTCGCGGCCGGGGTCGTTGCTCGCGAGGGCGCCGAGGCGGCCGGTGCCGACGGGCAGGCCCTGTTCGATCAGCGAGTGCGCGTCGCCGGGGGCCCGCCACCACAGCAGGTGCCGGGCGTCGGTGCGCCCGGCCGGTTCGTCGGCGGGGCGGGCGGGGGCGGCGGAGGCGGTGAAGGCGGGCAGGCCCGCGAGGGCGGCGGTCGCGGCCAGGGTGAGCAGGGTGCGTCTGGCGGGTTCCGGGGTGCTGCTGGTCATGGCGGCTCCTGTACTCGGGGAGGAGGGGGCCCGGCGGGGGCGGACCGGGCCCCCGGCACGGGGGGCGGGGAGACCTCACGGAGGGTCAGGAAGACCTGATGACGTCGATCCGGTCGATGTCCGGCGCGTAGTCGGAGCCGCTGTCGACGGTGACGGTGTTGGCGCCCGCCTTCAGCTGCACGGGGACGGTCGCGGTGGAGACGGTGCCCCAGTCGCCGGTGGCGGCGAAGGTGTGCCGGACGGCGCCGTTCCCGTTCGCCGAGACGGATGCCGGACGGGCATCGCCGCTGACGTAGGAGATCCGCACCTGGTAGGTGCCCGCGGCGGGGACCACCACGTCGTTGAAGGTGAGCCTGCCGCCGGTGTAGAGGTTGCCGACCTTCTTGCCGCCGGAGCAGGCGGAGCAGTCGGCGACGGAGGCGCTGCCGGCGAGGGTGTTGCCGCCGGACTCGGCCTCGTAGCCGGTCCGGGAGACGTCCGCGGCGCCCTTCGGGGTGAGGGTGAACAGGCGGGAGCCGTGCGCGGGCAGCGCCTGGGTGATCCCGTCCCGGTGGGTGCCGAGGCTCTCGTGGTTCCACAGGTCGCGCACGGCGGCCCGGCCGGTGAAGCCGAGGGCGGAGAAGTCGGCGGTGACGGCGGCGGGGCGGTCGGCGAGGTTGAACAGGGCGACGGTGTACGTGCCGTCGGGGTTCTTCGCGGCCCACACCTGCTGCGGGTCGGAGGCGGTGACCAGGTGAGCGGGCGGGGTGTCGCCCTGGTTGACCGCGATGACCTCCCTGTTGGTCAGCAGCGACAGTCCGTAGGAGTCGAGGCGGGTGAGGTCGTCGCCGGTGTACAGCGGTGACTTGGCGATGGCCCACAGGGTGGCGGCGCTCTGCCGTTCGGCCTTGGTGAGGCCGTCCATCTCCCCGTTGCCGACGTCCAGGGCGTCCAGGTCGTTCCAGCCGCCGGGGCCGGCGTGCCGGGTCCACGCGGGGAGGTCCACCCAGCGGTCGTCGACGGAGTTCTCCCAGCTCACGAGGGTGTTGCAGTAGCACTCGACGTCGGTGTCGATGCGCCAGCCCTGGGAGTGCTTCTTCCAGTCGGCCGCGTGGCCGATGTTGAGGGACCAGGACAGTTCGAGGTGGATCGGGCGGCCGGTGGCGGCGATGGCCTTCTGCCAGGCGGCCACGTCGGCGACGTTGTCGTAGTTGTCGCCGCTCTTGAAGGAGCCGGGGCCGACGCCGTCGAGCTTGAGGAAGTCGTAGCCCCAGTCGGCGAACATCCGGGCCTGGGAGTCGACGTACTTCTGCGCACAGGGGTCCGAGAAGTCGATCTTGTACGCGCTGTCCCAGCCGTTGGTGGTGCGCAGGTCGTCGTACACGATGTCGGCGGTGGTGCAGCCCTCGGCGTTCCAGATCGGTGTCTTCCCGTCGTCGTACGCCTCCTTCTCCAGGCCGACGGGGAGGTAGATCCCGGCCTTGAGGCCCTTGGCGTGCAGGTCGTCGGCGACGGCCCCCATGCCGCGCGGGAAGCGCTTGGGGTCGGCCTTCTGCCGGGCGTAGCCGTCGAACTCGGGGGTCCACGCCCGGTCGCGCCACCAGCCGGCGTCGATGTTGACGTACTCGTAGCCGTACTTCTTCAGCTTGGCGGCCATGGCGTCGGCCTGCTTGAGGACGTTGGCCTCGGTCAGGTAGCTGTAGTCGCCGTCCGGGTTGAGGCCCGGGTACTTCGAGGACTGCATGCTCCAGCTGGACCAGCCCATGTAGGGCTTGGCCGCGGGCGCGGTGGACGACGCCGGGGACGAGGGGGCGCTGTCGGCGCGGGCGGCCGGGGCGGTCGTCGCCAGGCCGGCGGCCACGGCCAGGACGACCACGGCTCTCAGACCGCGTGCGGGCAGGACGGAGTACGAGGATGACCCCATGGGCCGTACCTCCAGGGTGGGTTGCTTGCGGCGGGAGGGGGCGGCTCAGCCCTTGCCCGAGCCGAGGGTGAGTCCGCTGACGAACTGCCGCTGGAGGGCGAAGTACACCAGCAGCGTGGGGACCGCGGTCATCAGGGCGCCGGCCGCGATCAGGTTGGGGTTGGTGAAGTAGGCGCCCTGGAGGTTGGCCAGGGCGGAGGTGACGGGCCGCTTGTCGCCGGTCTCGATGAGGGTGAGCGGCCAGAAGAAGTCGTTGTAGATCCAGATCGATTCGAGGGTGGCGAGCGCGGCGAAGGCCGGCCGGCACAGCGGGAGGACGATCTGGAGGAACTGCCGCCACACGGGGGCGCCGTCGACGAGGGCGGCCTCGGTGATCTCCTTGGGGATCGTCTTCATGTAGTTGCTGAGGACGAAGGTGCAAAAGCCGCACTGGTAGGCGATGTGGATGGCGATGATGCCCCAGGCGGAGTTGTAGAGCAGCAGGCTGTCGCTCATCCACCACGGCAGCGGGACCAGGAGGTACAGGCGGTACAGGGGGGTGATGAGCACCTGGGCGGGCAGCAGGTTGCCCGCGGTGAACAGCATCAGCAGGGCCAGGTTGAGACGGAAGTCGAAGCGGGTGACGAAGAAGGCGACGGCCGCCGAGAAGAGCAGGGTGCCGAGGACGGCGGGGACGGTGATGAGCAGGGAGTTGAAGAAGAAGTGCGGCATGCCCGACTGGGACCAGGCGTCGGTGAAGTTCGCGAGGCTCACCTCGCGCGGCCAGGAGAAGTAGCCGTGCGCCGCGGTGTCGCCGTAGGGCCGCAGGGAGGTGTAGACCGCCCACAGCAGCGGGACGAGCCAGGCGGCGGAGACCGTGGCGAGGAGCAGGTGGCGGCCCGTGTCGCGGCGGGGGCGGGCGGGCCTCGGGGCGGACGGTCGCCGCGCGGGGAGCCGGGTCTCGGGGCGGGGCGTGGTGGTCCTCACGCGTCCTCCTTGCGGAAGGTCTGGACGAGGAACGCGCCGATGGCCGCCAGGGAGACCAGCAGCAGGAGCACGGCGAGCGCGGAGCCGTACCCGATGTGGCCGGACTCGCCGACGATGTTGTCGGTGATGAGCAGGGAGAGCAGTTCCATGCCGGGTTTGCTGCCGGTGCCGCCGCCGAGGACGTAGACGATGTCGAAGGCGCGCAGCGACTCCATCACGGTGACCACCACGATGATGACGTTGACCGGCTTCAGGGCGGGCAGGACGACGCGGAAGAAGGTCTGGCGGCCGTTCGCGCCGTCGAGCGCGGCGGCCTCCTTGAGGGACGGGTCGAAGCTCTTCAGGCCGGCCAGGTAGAGGATCATGATGTAGCCGGTGTGGCGCCAGGCCGAGGCGACCAGGACGGCCCAGAGGTTCAGGTCGGGGTCGCCGAGCCAGTCGATGTGCCCGCTGCTTCCGGCGGCGTCCAGCAGGCTGTTGAGCAGGCCGGTGTCGGGGTCGTAGATGATCTCCCAGATGAAGCCGACGACGGCGAGGGAGAGCACCATCGGCAGGAAGATCGCCGTCTGGTAGAAGCGGGTGAACCGGATCCTGTGGTCGAGGTGGTAGGCGAGGAAGACGCCGAAGGGGGTCGGCAGCAGGGCGGTGAACAGCAGCCACAGCACGTTGTGGCCGACGGCCGGCCAGAACGGCGGGTAGTTGGTGAGGATCTGGGTGTAGTTCTCGAAGCCCGTCCCGTGGATGCCGGACAGCTCGATGCCGTCCCAGGTGGTGAAGGACAGCGCGATCGAGGCGAGCGCGGGCAGCCAGACGAGGGCCAGCAGCGCCAGCAGGGGCACGCCGACGACGAGCGCCAGGAAGAGGCGGTCGCCGCGGCCCAGGCGGGAGGGCGAGGACGTCGCGGGAGGCATGGGAACCGGTCCGCGGGGCTCAGGCGGTGAAGAAGCGCGAGCGCTGCGACTCGATCTTCTTCAGCGTCGCGGCGCCGTCGTCGGGGTGGCCGAGCCACTCGGTCAGGCCGGGCAGGACGACCGTGGAGATGAAGCCGGGGTCGCTGTCGCGGTCGGCGAACTGGCTGATGTGCTTGGCCCGCGCGATCAGTTCGGCCGACTTCTTCTGCAGCGGGTTGTAGGAGGCGGTGCTCGCCTTCTCGTTGACGGCGAGGTTGCTGGGGTCGGCCTTCATGTACGCCTCCTCCGCCGCCGCGCCGCCGAGGTAGGTGAGGAACTTCTTCGCACCGTCCTCGTTCTTCGGCCTGCGGCTGAGCATGAAGCCGTCGGTGGGGGCCTCCACCGCGTCCTGTCCGTGCGCCGGGTCGATCTCGGGGAAGGCGAAGAAGTCCAGGTCGGCGCGTATCTTCTCGTCGGTGACCTGCTGGCCGAGGAAGAGCCCGATGACCGCCATGCCGGTCTTCTTGTCCAGCAGCGACTGGGCGGCGTCCTGCCAGGACCGGCCGCCGCCGCTCTTCTGGTAGTGCGGGGTCAGCTCGCGCCACAGGTCCAGGACGCGGGTGGTCCGCTGGTCGGTCCAGGAGGTCTCGCCGCGCATGAGCGCCATGTGGAAGTCGTAGCCGTTGGCCCGCAGGTTCAGGTAGTCGAAGGCGCCGAGGACCGACCAGCTGTCCCCGCCGCCGTAGCCGGAGGCCACCGGGTCGAGCCCGTCCGCGCGCATCCGCTTGGCCAGGGCGATGAACTCGTCCCAGGTGGCCGGGGCCTCGTAGCCGCGTTCGGCGAACAGGCTCTTGCGGTAGAAGACCGCCCACGGGTAGTTGTACAGCGGCACGAAGTAGTACGTGCCGTCCTCTCCCCGCGAGAGCTGCCTGGTCGCGTCGCTGAAGCCGTCGCCCAGCTTCTCCCACACGTCGTCGAGCGGCGTGGCGAGGCCCTTCTTGGCGAAGTACTGCATGCGGTACCCGGCGAACCAGGTGAAGACGTCGTCCGGGGTGCCCTGGAGGTAGCTGGTGATGCTCTTCTGGAACGTGTCGTGGTCGACGGTGTTGGTCGCCACCTTCAGGCCCGAGTCCCGGGTGAAGGCCTTGGTGACGGCGGCGTAGGCGGACTTCGGGGCGGCGTCCGCGCCGTTGGAGCCGAAGGTGACCGTCTTCGGGTCCACCTTCGGCCCGCCGCCGCAGGCCGTGAGGACGGGCGCGGCCAGGGCGGCGGCCGTCAACCCGAACAGGCCGCCGACGACTCCTCGGCGTCCGGGGCCGGAGCCGGGAGCGAGGGGCGTGGGGCGGCTCGCTTGCGTCATGGGTGCTCCTCGTACGTACTGGTCCGGTCTGGGCACGGGTCTTCTCGGTGCGCTCACGGGCGCGGTCCGCCCGCGGTGGCGGGCTTGCCGGCGAGCAGCGGTGCGGTGGCGGACGGCCCCGCGGACGAGGGTCCGTTGCGGGACTGGCCGATGAAGGACTGGATGGCGCTCGCGGCGGCGCCGCGGGCCCACTCCTCGAAGGGCAGGGGGCGGGTCCTGACGTCGCACCGCGCGGCGGAGCCGAAGGCGGCGGCCGCGAAGGAGTCGCGGATCTGCTCGGCGAACAGGTCGTAGGCGGCCAGCCCCTCGCCGGAGATGATCACGCGTTCGGGGCCGAGCAGATTGGCCACGGTGGCGATGCCCCGGCCGATCGCCTCGCCCGCCCTGGCGTACGCCTCCTGCGCCGCGGCCACCCCCTGGTGGGCCAGCGCGGCGGCCTCGGCCGCGTCGGCGACCTCGGTGCCGGTGGCCCTGCGCACCCGGTCGACGATGGCGGCCTCCCCCGCGACGGCCTCCACACAGCCGCGGTTGCCGCAGTGGCACAGCGGGCCCGCGGGGTCGACCGTGACGTGACCGATCTCGCCGGCCACGCCGTGCGCCCCGGCCACCACCCGGCCGTGCACGACCAGTCCGCAGCCGATGCCGGCGCCGACGGTGACGAGCGCGAAGTCGGACAGGCCGACACCGGCGCCGAACCACTGCTCGGCGACGGTCAGGGCGCGGACATCGTTGTCCACGGTGACCGGCAGGCCCGTGGTCATCGCGGCCAGTTCGGCCAGCGGCACCTCCCGCCACTCCAGGAACGGCGAGTAGCGCACCAGGCCCCGGGCGCGGTCCACGTCGCCGGAGACGGCCACGCCCGCGCCCACGACGTGCACGCCCAGGCCGTCGGCCTCGGCCAGCAGTTCCTGGGTGAGGTCGGCGAGGGTGGCCAGTACCGCCTGGGGGCGACGGTCCGCCAGGGGCAGGTGCCGGGCGACCAGTACCCGGCAGCACAGATCGGTGAGGACGCCGATGACCTCGTCGCCGGTGACCTTGACGCCGAGGAACAGGGCCCGTCCGCCGTCGACCCGGACCAGGCTGGCGGGCCTGCCCAGGGCCGGGCGGGACTCGTCGTCGGCGCTCTCCGCCAGGTATCCGGCCTCGATGAGGGGCCGTACGGCCTTGGTGACGGCGGCCGGGGACAGCCCGGCGCGACGGGCCAGCTCCAAGCGGGTGAGCGGGCCCTGGGAGAGGGCCGTGACGAAGACCTGCGAGGCGGCGGGCGTGTGCGCGGGGAACGACTCGGCACGGGGAGACGACGACGGGGCGGACATGGCGGGGAACCTAGGCGGGTTATTTTCCGCTGTCAATGAAAGAAACATGATTGGTTCGATGGTTGACCACAGACGCACTTCTGCTTTCAAATGACCCGTGCACGCGCGGT
This sequence comes from Streptomyces violaceorubidus, assembly GCF_000717995.1. GTDB lineage: Bacteria > Actinomycetota > Actinomycetes > Streptomycetales > Streptomycetaceae > Streptomyces > Streptomyces violaceorubidus. The sequence goes on along the minus strand of NZ_JODM01000018.1, from coordinate 142,115 downwards.
GTTGCCTGGTGATCAAAGGCCCTGCTGCTCCCCGCGACTCCCGTCGTCCCCACGCGAACACGAGGCCTGATGCCGATGATCTTCCGTGTCCCCGACTCCGGGCTCTGGCTGCTGTCGACCCCGCGCACGTCCTACGTCCTGCGCGTCGACGCGACGGGCGCCCCCCGGCACGTGGCGTGGGGTCCGAGGCTCACCCCCGAGGAGGCCGGGGACCTGCTCGTGCCCGACCCGTCCCAGGAGGTGAGCAGCTTCGAGGGGCGGGACCCGGTCGGCGAGGAACTCCCCGTCGACGGCGGCACCCGGTACGGGCCGCCCTCGCTCCAGGTCCGCCACGCGGACGGCACCCGCGCCTTCGAGTGGCGGCCGACCGGTCACCGGGTCGTCGAACCCGCCCCGGGCAACGCCGAGTTGGTGCTGGAGTTCCGGGACCGGCTGCGCCCGCTGCACGTGGCCCTGCACTACACCGTCCGCGACGACACCGACGTCATCGAGCGCCGTACGGTGCTGCGCAACGCCGGTGAGGAGCCCGTCGACCTGCTGCGGGCCGACTCCGCCGCCTGGTCGCTGCCCGCGCTGCCCGACTACCGGGTCAGCCATGTCACCGGGCGGTGGGCCGCGGAGTCCCGGCTGCGCCGCGAGCCGCTCCCGCACGGCGAGACGGTGCTGACCAGCCGGCGCGGCATCACCAGCCACCACGCCGGGCCCTGGGTGATGCTGGACGACGGCCGGGCGGGCGAGGAGCACGGCAGGGTGTGGAGCACCGCGCTGGCCTGGAGCGGCAGTTGGCGCCTCACCCTCCAGCGCACCCACGACGGCCGGGCGGGGGTGACGGGCGGGGCCGGCCACGACGGCGTCGCGGTGCCGCTGGGCCCCGGCGAGGAGTTCACCACCCCCGTCTTCGCGGGGCTGTTCACCGAGGGCGGTTTCGGCGCCGCGAGCCGGTCCTGGCACGCGTACACCCGGCGGCACGTCCTGCCGCACGGGGCGGAGACCGCGCCGGTGCTCTACAACTCCTGGGAGGCCACCGGCTTCGACGTCGACGAGGCGAGCCAGCGGGCCCTGGCCGAGCGGGCCGCCGCGCTCGGCGCGGAGCTGTACGTCGTCGACGACGGCTGGTTCGGCGCGCGCCGCGACGACCGGGCCGGCCTCGGCGACTGGACCCCGGCGCCCGAGCGCTTCCCGCACGGCCTCGCCCCGCTGTCCGAGGCGGTGCACCGGCTCGGCATGCGGTTCGGCGTGTGGGTGGAACCGGAGATGGTCAACCCCGACAGCGACCTGTACCGCGCGCACCCCGACTGGGTGCTGCACCAGCCCGGCCGCACCCGCAGCGAGCTGCGCCACCAGCTCGTGCTGAACTTCGCCCGCGACGACGTCGCCGACTGGGCGTACGGCTGGCTGACCCGGCTCGTCGCCGACGCGGGCGTGGACTTCCTCAAGTGGGACATGAACCGCGCCCTGAGCGAGGCGGGCTGGCCGGACCGGCCCGGCGGCCACGACCGCCTGTGGACCGCCTACGTGCACCATCTCTACGGCGTCCTGGACCGGCTCCGCGCCGACCACCCCGGGCTGCGGATCGAGACGTGCAGCGGCGGCGGGGGACGCGCCGACCTCGGCATCCTGCGCCGCACCGACCAGGCGTGGACGTCGGACAACACCGACGCGGCGGACCGCCTCCTCATCCAGCACGGCTTCGGGCAGGTGCTGCCGGCCCGGGTGATGTCCGCCTGGGTCACCGACGTGCCCAACCACTTCACCGGCCGCACGGTGCCGCTGCGGTACCGCTTCCACGCCGCCATGGCGGGGCTGCTGGGCATCGGCGGCGACCTGGGCCGCTGGTCCGAGGAGGAGCTGGCGGAGGGCGCGGAGCTGGTCGCCGCCTACAAACGGGTGCGGCACCTCGTGCAGCACGGGGACCTGTACCGGCTCGCCGGGCCGCGGGGCGAGGGTCCGGCGGTCGTGCAGTACGCCGCCGGGGACGGCGCCGAGACGCTGGTCCTGGCCTGGCGGCGGGGGCCCGGGGAGCAGGGTCCGCCGCCGGAGGCACCGGTGCGGCTGCGCGGCCTCGCGCCGGGCGCCCGCTACCGGGACGCGCGCACCGGCGCCGTCCATCACGCCGGTGTCCTCGCGGCGTACGGCCTGCGCCTGGACCTGCCGCACGGGGACTGGGCGAGCACGGCCGTGCACCTGGTGCGGGTGGGCGGCGCGGAGGACTGAGGCGGCCGGGGCCGGGCCGACACGGTCCGGCCCCGTCCCCTCAGTACACGTTCAGTGCACGTTCTCCATGTCCAGGGCGTCGCGCAGGGCGGTGCGGGAGCTGATGCCGAGCTTGCGGTAGAGCTGGTAGAGGTGCGTTCCTATCGTGCGGTGGGACAGGAACAGCCGTTCGGCGATCTGCTTGTTGGTCAGTCCGGACGCCGCGAGGGTGGCGATCTGCCGTTCCTGGGGCGTCAGCGCCGTCCGGCCCGAGGTGGCCGTCCCGGCGCCCGCGCCACCGGCGCGCAGTTCGGTGCGGGCGCGGTCGGCCCAGGGGCGGGCGCCCAGTTCCTCGAACGTGTCCAGGGCCGTGAGCAGGTGGTCCCGGGCCTCCTTGGCCGCACGGCGGCGGCGCAGGCGTTCCCCGTACAGGAGGTGGACCCGGGCGGTGTCGAAGGGCCAGCGCCCGGGCTCGACGGCGGCGAGCGCACGGTCGAACAGGGGGAGGGCGGCGTCGCCGGGTGTGGTGAGGGCCTCGCAGGCCAGGGCCAGCAGGCGCAGGCGGGGTGAGAGGGCGGCCATCGCGCTGTCCTGGACGGCCCGGGCGTGTGCGGCGGCCTCGGCGTGCCGCCCGGTCCGCACGGCCGCCTCCACCAGGTCCAGGGTCCCCGCCATGGCCTGCGGCAGGTAGGGGGCCAGCGTGCCGGGCGGGGTGAGGGCGCGGGCGTGGTGCCAGGCGCTCTCCGCGTCGCCGCGGCCGAGGGCGGCCAGGCCCCGGACGTGGTCGGCGAGGGCGCGCAGGCCGTGGGCCCCCCGCGGGGCCGCCCAGCGGACGATGTCCTCGGCCAGTCGGGCGGCGGTCTCCGTGTCACCCGTGGCGGCGGCGACGAGCGCCCGCACGTACTGGAACTTGCCGGTGAAGTAGCGGTGGTTGTGCTCCTCGCACAGGGAGATCCCCTCGTCGGCCAGGTCGGTGGCCTCGTCCCACAGGCCCGCGTCGTAGTGGTCCTGGGCGAGGTGTATGAGGGCCGCGATGTGGCGGCGGGCCGGCGTGGCGCCCGCGCGGCCCTGTTCGACCAGGCGGTACGACGCCCGCCGGGAGTCGGCCAGCCGGTCGGGGTAGAACGAGCAGGTGCCGATGCGGACGATCCGGGCCGCGTCGGAGCCGATGTCGTCCAGCAGCGCGTCGAGGCGCGGCAGGGCGCCGGGACCGGTGCGCGCGGGGTCGCCGAAGGTCTGGACGCACACCCACAGCAGGTCGGGCGGCGCGGGTGTCAGCCGGTCCAGGGCCCGCAGCAGGGGCCGCCACAGGAGCGGGTCACCGCCGTACCAGCACAGCATGGTCAGTGTGAACAGGGCGTCGACTAGGGCGCCGTCGGAGGCGTCGTAGTGGTGGTCGCCGGTCTCGATCGCGCCGACCAGCAGCCGGTGCGCGGTGCCGATGTCGCCCTCGCCGTTGATCAGGAGGAAGGCGGAGGCCGCCGCCGCGTGCAGCGACCGCCGGCCGCCGGGGTCGGCCTCCCGGGCTCCCGCCAGCAGCCGCGAGGCGGCGGACAGGTCGCCGGAGTCGGCGCCTATGTAGGCCGCCTCGGCCAGCCGCCGGGCCACGTCGGCCGTGTCGGGGCTGAGTTCGGCGGCCCGGGTGAGCGCGGCGACCGCGCCGAAGGCGTCGCCGCGCCCCAGGCGCAGTCGCGCGGCGTCCTCCAGCCGGACCGCGACCGTCTCGTCGGGGTGCGCCGTGGCCTCGCCGAGGTGGTGCGCGCGGCGTTCCGGCCGGTCGCCGAGGACTCCGGCGAGGGCTTGGTGCGCCCTGCGCCGGTCGGCCGCGGTGGCCCGGAGCACCACCGCGGCGCCGATCAGCGGGTGGGCGAAGGACAGGTGCTGGGGGAACGCGCTGACCCGGACCAGCCGGTCGCGTTCGGCGGGCGCGAGGTCGTCGAGCACGGCCCGGCCGGCCGCCGCCTCCACGGTGGCGAGGTCGCCGGTGCCGTCGAGGGCGGCGAGCAGCAGCAGTTCCCGGGTCGGTGCCGGCAGGGCGCCCACCCGGGCGGCGAACAGCGCCTGGAGCCGTTCGCCTAGCGGCAGTACGGCGGGGACGGCCCGGCGCGCCTCGCGCTGGTCGCGGTCGAGCGCGGCGGGCAGTTCCACCAGGGCCAGCGGGTTGCCGCGGGCCTCGGCGACGATGCGCCGACGCACCGTCGGGGCCATGGCCGGGTGGGCGCGGGCGACGAGAGCGGCCGAGGAGGCGTCGTCCAGGGGCTGCACCCGGTACTCGGTGAGCAGGCCGGTCTCGAAGAAGCTGTCGGTGCCGGTGCGGGCGGCGGCGAGGAAGCCGACGCGCGAGCCGGCCAGCCGCCGGACCACGAAGCCGAGGACGGAGAGGGTCGCCCGGTCGAGCCACGGCAGGTCGTCGACGACGAGGCACAGCGGCTGGTCCTCGGCCATGCTGCGCAACAGCAGCAGCACCGCGGTGGAGATGAGGAGCCGGCTGGGCGGCGGACCACCGCCGACGCCCACGGCGACGCGCAGCGCGTCACGGTGACCGGCGTCCAGCCGGTCCAGGGAGTCCAGCAGCGGCAGGAGCAGCTGGTTGAGGCCGGAGTAGCCGATGTCCGTCTCGAACTCGGCGCCGCTCGCCCGCAGCACGCGGACACCGTCCTGGCCCAGTTCCGTCGCCAGCGCGTCGAGGAGGGCGGTCTTGCCCGCCCCGGCCTCCCCGGACAGCAGGAGTGCAGCGTCGGCGGTCCCGGTCAGACGGGACCGCAGGGCCGCCAGGTCCTGCGACCGTCCGATCAGCCGGGACGGGTGGCACGCGTGGCGCGGGTGGTTCATCGGCAGTGCTGTCTTCCAGGGCGTGTCGGGGGTGTGCTGTGGCTCCGTCCGGCCGCCGCGCGGAGCGAGGGGGCCGGACGGAGACGCTACAGGCCCAGGTCGAGGGCGAGGCACGAGTAGAACTTCCACGAGTTCTCGGGGTTGTAGGTGTCTCCCCCGCCCGGCGCGGATTCCACCTGCGTGGTCATGTCCTCGTAGCGGATCCGCTCGGGGAGCTTGCCGAAGCGCGCGTGCCGTACCGCCGCGTCGGCGGCGATGGCGAGTTCCTTGTTCATGGCCCTGCCCCACTTCCTCGGTCGTGGATCGCGTCCTGCTCGTCACCCGGGGCGACTGATGCCAGCATGCACCATCCTCCGTCACCAGTCAAACCGGTGACGCATGTTTCGCGGCACCCCGTGTCCCGGCACACATGTGTCCCGGCCGCCCTCACCCCATCCCGTCGGCCTCCAGGACCGCCGCGGCGAAGGCGTTCGGCCGTTCCTGGGGGAGGTTGTGACCGGCGCCCGGGACCACGTGGTGCGTCCAGGGGCCCGAGAAGTGCGCGGCGTAGCCGCTGCCGTCGGTCGGCGGCGTGACGCCGTCGGCCCCGCCGTCCAGTGTGACCGAGGGCACCGTGATCACCGGCTGGTCCAGCAGCCTGCGCTCCAGGTCCGCGTACTGCGGGGCGCCGGGGGCGGCGGCCATCCGGTGCCGGTAGCTGTGGATCACCACGTCGACGTAGTCCGGGTTCCGCCACAGCGGGGCGGTCTCGGCGAACTCGGCCTCGGTGAAGTCCCACGCGGGCGAGTTCCGGTGCCAGACCACCCGGGCGAGACCCTCCCGGTCGCGCCGCAGCCCCTCGCGTCCGCGCTCGGTGAGGAAGTAGAAGAAGTACCACAGGCCCTCCTCCACCGCCGGGGCCAGCGGCTTGTCGGCCGCGGCGAGGTTCTGGATCAGATAGCCGTTCACGGAGACCAGGCCGGCGCAGCGCTCCGGCCACAGGGCGGCGGCCACGTCACCGGCCCGGCCGCCCCAGTCGTACCCGGCGAACAGGGCCCGGGGCAGGCGCAGCGCGTCCATGAAGGCGATCAGGTCGGCGCCGAGCGCCGCCTGCTGCCCCGACCGGAAGGTCGCCGCCCGCAGGAACCGGGTCCGCCCGTGGCCGCGCAGGTAGGGGACGTAGCAACGGTAGCCGCGCGGCGCGAGTGCCGCGGCGACCTCCCGGTAGGAACCGACGGGGCTGAAGGGCCAGCCGTGCAGCAGGATCACCGGCGTGCCGCCGGCGGGCCCGGTGACGTGGTAGGCGATCTCCAGTTCCCCGGTGCGCACCCGGTACAGCGGGCCCAGGCCGGGCGCGCCCCGTCCGCCGTCGCCGGCGCTCGCGGACCCCGCGCCCGCCCCGAGGAGACCGGCGGCTCCCGTCGCCGCCGCCGTCATCGCTCCGGTCACACTCCGCCTGCTGATCATGTTCGCATCCCTACTGACACTTCGTCACCTGTCTGACAGGTGACGATAGTTGCCGTCCCGGGGGACATCTGTCAAGAGCGCACACGTTTCGACCCTCGGGCGGGGCCGCGGTGAACCCCGGGTCGTCCCGGCCACGTCGTCGCGGTGTGACCAACAGGAGACACTCCGACAGGAAGTACCCGATGCGCAGACACAGACCCGCCGTCCGGGGCGCGCTCACGGCCGGTGCCGTGACCGCCCTGGCCCTCGGGGCCCTCGCCCCGACCGCGGTGGCCGCCCCGGCGGCCACCGGCGCCACCGCGGCGGCCACCGCCGCGACGACGGCCTGGCGGGACGGCGCGTTCCAGGTGGACCGGCCCGCCGTGATCCACCGCTCCGACGTCGTCCTCGGCCGGCCGAACACCGATCCCACCGAGTCCATGCCGCTCGGCAACGGCACCCTGGGCGCCGCCGTGTGGGCCGCCGACGGCCTCACCGCCCAGCTCAACCGGGGCGACACCTTCCCGGACCGCAAATCCCCGGGCCGGGTCACCGTCCCGGGCCTGAAGAAGATCACCGAGGCCGACGACTTCACCGCCCGCCTGGACGTCTACAACGGTGTGCTCACCGAGTCCGGCGGCGGCATGACGGCGACCGTCTACACCCGCGCCGACCGCGACGAACTCGTCGTCGACGTCACCGGCGCCGACCCGAACAGCGCCCAGAGCGTCGACGGCGACCTCTGGGACGGCCGCTCGCCCTCCGCCGCGGCCTCGGGCGCGGTCGCCACTCTCGCCGAGACCTGGAAGGACGACGGGGGCGGCGGCTCCGGCGACACCTTCGGCACCCTCCTCGGCATCACCGCGGGCGGGCGCAACGTCACCACCTCCGTGACGGACGGCCACAGCGTGCGGGTCGCCTTCAACCCGGCCGCCGACGGCTCCTTCCGGGTCGTCGTCGCCGCTCCCCACTGGGCCGGCGGGGACGCGGGCGCGACCGCGGCGTCGTACCTGGGCAGTGACGCGAGCGCGTCGGTGTCCGCCCTGAAGACGCCGCACCTGGACTGGTGGCACGGCTTCTGGGACCGGGCCGGCACGATGAAGATCGAGTCGGCGGACGGCACCGGCCCGTACGTGGAGAACCTGCGTACGGTCTTCCTGTACCAGTCGGCCGCCAGCAACCGGGGTTCGCTGCCCGGTACCCAGGCCGGTGTGGCGGACCTGTTCTCCTTCACCAGGGACGAGCACGACTGGTCGCCGGAGAGCTACTGGTGGTGGAACCTGCGCATGCAGGCCGCCGCCCACCTCACCTCGGGCGTCTCGGACCTCAACACCCCGTTCTACGAGCTGTACACGTCCAACCTCGCCAACATCGAGGCGTGGACGAAGGACCACATGCCGGGCCACACCGGCGCCTGCGTCCCCGAGACCATGCGCTTCAACGGCAACGGCTACTTCGACGGCGGTCTCGGCAATGCCTCCTGCCAGGCCGGCATCACCGCGTACAACGCGCAGACCGTCTCCACCGGCGCGGAGGTCTCCCTCGCGCTGTGGCAGCAGTACCGGACCACCGGTGACCTGGACTTCCTGCGTGACAGCTACCCGCTGATGAAATCCGCCGCCCAGTTCCTGCTGTCGTACGCCACGACCGGCTCCGACGGCCTGCTGCACACCCGGGGCAACGCGCACGAGACCCAGTGGGGCGTGCAGGACCCGGTCACGGACAGCGCCGCCATGCAGGCGCTGTTCCCGGTGGTCGCCGCGGCGGCCAAGAAGCTCGGCACGGACACCGACCTCCAGTCGCAGCTCACCGCCGCGCTGGCCAAGGTGCCCCCGCTGCCGCGCACGGACGCCGCCACCCACACCAAGGTGCTCACCCCCTCCGCGGACGGCACCGGCGAGGACGTCATCGCCCTCTCCGGGGAACCGGCCGCCGAGACGCACAACTCCGAGAACCTGGACCTGGAGCCGGTCTGGCCCTACGGCCTGATCGGTGACACCGGCACGCTGCACGACCTCGCGGTGCGCACCTTCGACAACCGCCGCTGGCCCAACGACGCCAACTGGAGCTTCGACGCGCTCCAGGCGGCCCGACTGGGCAAGGCCGACGCGGTGAAGGCGGGGCTGCTGTTCAACGTCACCAACCAGCTCTACCCCTCCGGTCTGACCAGCAACAACAACGTGCTGACCGGCCGTGAGCCGTACAGCGAGACGACCGGTGTGATCGCCGCCGGCGTCAACGAGGCGCTGGTGCAGGACTACGACGACGTGCTGCGCATCGCCCCGGCGGTCCCCTCCGACTGGGACGTGGACGGCACGGTGACCGTGCACGACAACGCCAAGGTGGACGTGCAGACCCGGGGCGGCGTCCCGGTCGGCGCCGTGCTGGAGGCCGGGTCCACGGCCGACTTCACCACCCGCAACCCCTGGCCCGGCCAGTCGGCCGGTGTCGTGGACGCGGCGGACGGCTCGACGGTCGTGGCGTACTCCACGGCCGCGCAGTTCACCATCCCTGCCAAGGCCGGGCACGACTACCTCATCCAGCGGCAGTCCACGCCCGTCGGCTCGCTGCCGTACGAGAAGATCGGCGGCAGGGCGGCCGAGCTGCCCAGGCACCTGTTCAAGACGCAGATCGGGCTCGACTTCCCCGCCTCCCCCGCTCCGGCGGGTCCGGTCGGGACGCTCGGCGCGGTCGGTGGGACGTGTGTCTCGCACGCCCCGGGTCTCGCCCATGGCACGGCGGTGCAGACCGCCACGTGTGACGGCGGCGCCTCCCAGGTGTGGATCGCGGGCCGGGACGGTTCGCTGTGGGTGCAGGGCCAGTGCGCGATGCCCGCCAAGAAGAGCGGGGCCACCGGCACCGCCCTGGTGCTGGCGGCGTGCGACGGCTCCACCGCCCAGCAGTGGAAGACCGGCACGAACGGCTCCCTGGTCAACCAGGCGTCCGGCCTGTGCGCGGAGGTCAAGGGCTCCTCGACCACCCCCGGCACCGCCCTGGCGACCGCCACCTGCGCCACGGCCACCACCGGGCAGCGGTTCACCCCGCCCACCACCCCCGCCGGTCCGCAGGGCCACCTCACCGGCATCGGCGGCATGTGCGCCGACAGCGAGGGGGACAGCCAGACGCCGGGCACCCCGCTCGTGCTGGACAACTGCTCCTCCGCCGACTCCCAGCAGTGGAAGGTCGCCTCCGACGGCACGCTGCGGGTGTTCGACTCGCGGTGCATGACACCCGAGGGCGGCGGCACGGGCGACAACGGCACCCCGCTCGTGCTGGAGATCTGTGACGGCTCCGCCGCGCAGCAGTGGCACGCGGGCGCTGACGGCGGGGTCGTCAACGACCTGTCCGGCCGGTGCCTGGACGTCAAGGACACCGTCGCCGAGGCCGGCGCGGTCCTGTGGCTGTGGAACTGCGGTCCGGTGACCGACGGCAAGGTGTGGCACCTGCCCGTCCAGCAGCGCCAGGACCCGACGGGCCGGATCTCCGGCTACGGCGGCAAGTGCGCCGACCTCTCCGGGTCGGGCTCCACCAGCGCCGCCGGTACCCAGGTGCAGCTCAACACCTGCGGCACGGGGACCTCCCAGAAGTGGACGGTCGCCACCGACGGCACGGTGCGCGTGCTCGGCAAGTGCATGGCGCTGAAGTCCGGCGCCACCGCGGACGGCACCCGGGCCGTCCTCGCCGACTGCGACGCATCCTCCACCGCCCAGCAGTGGACGTGGGCCGCCAACCGCGGCCTGGTCTCCAAGAAGTCGGGCACCTGCCTCGACGCCACCGGCCCCAGCTCCGCCAACGGCACCCCGTTGCAGATCTGGGCCTGCGCCTACTCGGACAACCAGCGCTGGCAGCTGCCCGCCGGGGTGCCGACCGGTCACCTCACCGGCCTCGGCGCCAAGTGCGCCGACCTGGCCGGATCCGGCTCGACCAACGCCGCCGGTACGGCGGTCCAGCTGAACACCTGCGGCACGGGCATCTCCCAGGACTGGTCCGTCGCCGCCGACGGCACCGTGCAGGTCCTCGGCGACTGCATGGGCGTGGCGAACAACGCCACGGCCAGCGGCACGGCGGTCACACTCCAGGTGTGCGACGGGAGCAACGGGCAGAAGTGGAAGGCGGGCGCCGACGGCAGCCTCGTCAACACCCTGTCCGGCCGGTGCCTGGACGCCACGGACGCCAGCTCGGCCAACGGCACCAAGCTCCAGATCTGGACCTGTGGCGGCTCCACGCAGCAGAAGTGGAACCTGCCCGCGTCCGCCTGACACGTGTGTCGGTGGCCGGTTCCGCTCTTCCCCAACATGGTTGAAGGTGCAAGAATCTTGAGCGGCCGGCCACACACGATCGAACCAGTCGCGCCGCCGCCTCCCCCGGGCGGCGGCGCATCCGAGAAAGGGTGGGTCGTATGTTCTCCCCCAAGACGAAGTTCCGCACCGCAGCCGTCGTCGCGACCGCCGCCGCGGCCCTGACCGGCCTCGGCGCGGGGACGGCGAGCGCCGGCGACTGGCCTGTGCTGCAAGAGGGCGCTTACCTCTACTCGGGCACCGGCGGTACGGGTGCCGTCACCGAGGTCGACCTCGGTGACTACGGCACCTGCCACACCCTGTCCCAGTCGGCCAAGTCGATCCAGGTCGCCAACGGGTCGGCGTCCGTCGTGGTGTACAGCGGCGCCGGCTGCACCGGCTCGGCGTGGGCCAGCGGCTCGCTGGCGCAGTCGGACCTCCCGGTCCCGGCACTGAGCTACCGCGTGGTTCCCGCCTGACCCGTCGGCCGGAGCACTGACGGCCGTGGCCCGGCCGGGGACAGGCGTCCCCGGCCGGGCCACTTCGGCGAGGTCAGTCGCCCAGCTCGCCGTCCAGGGCGAACTCGTCCGCCACCAGCGCGAGGGAGCGCATGCGGACCGGGAAGTCGTGGATCATCGACACGAGCATCAACTCGTCGGCCCCGGTGCTCGCCTGCAACCGCGTCAGCCCGTCCCGCACCCGGTCGGGCGTGCCGTGGACCGCGGACTCCAGCAGCAACTCGGCAATCCGGCGCTCCTCCTCGGTGTACGGGTAGAGCGCCGCCGTCTCGGGGGAGGGCAACGGGGACTGCCTGCCCTGCCGGGCGAGGGTCAGCATCAGCGGACGCGACCGGGCCTGGGCCAGGGCCTCGGCCTCCGTGTCGGCGCAGACGACGTTGACGGAGACCATCAGGTACGGCTCGCGCAGCCTCTCGGAGGGGCGGAACTCCTCGCGGTAGACCGAGACCGCCTCGGGGACCTGCGCCGCGTTGATGTGGTGGGCGGCGACGAACGGCAGACCGAGCCGCGCGGCCACCCTGGCCCCCGTCGTACCGGACCCGAGCATCCACACCGGCAGGCCGGACGCGGCGGGCACCACGTACACGTGGTCGCGGCGGTAGGGGTGGCCGTCGGGGAAGCCGTCCCCGGCCTCCCCCAGGAAGCCCAGTACCTCCCTCACCTGCTCCTCGAACGCCTCCGGCCCGGGGTCCTCGGCCGCCCGGCGCAGCGCCTGGGCGATCGTGGTCAGACCGCCGGGCTTGCGGCCCATGCCGAGGTCGATGCGGCCGGGGTACAGGGTGTCGAGCAGTCCGAACTGCTCGGCGACCACCAGGGGCGCGTGGTTGCTCAGCATGACGCCGCCCGAACCGAGCCGGATCCGGCTGGTGAGCCCGGCGAGATGGGCGAGCAGCACCGCCGGGGCCGGACTGGCCGACGACGGGAAGCTGTGGTGCTCCGCGACCCAGAACCGCCGGTATCCCCGGCGCTCCGCCTCCTGTGCGACGGCGGCGGTCTGCGCCAGGGCCTCGGCGGCGTCGGTCTTCTCCCCCACCACCGACAGGTCGAGCACCGACAGGGGGGCCGGAGCGGTGCCGTGCACCCTGGAGCCCGTGGACATCACCGTGTCTGCCATCCGTCACCTCTGCTACTGGACCTACGTGTGGGCGCGCGAGTCCGCCTGACCCGCACCGAGGGGAGCCTGGGGCCCGGCCGAGCGGTCGCCGCTTCCCGCATACTCCCTCCACGAGCCGAAGGCGCCGGCGCGTTCACACGGGCCCGGACGCTCAGGGTCGCGGACGCCGGGGTGACGGTCCGGTCGTCCGGGTCCGGGGAGGGAGCCGGAGCGTCGGGGCGGCCGTAGGCGCCCTACCACCGGATCGCGGCGCGTTCGCGGGCGAGGGCGGCGTCCCGCTGCCGTCGTCGACCCCGAGGTGATGGGCGTTGGCCTGGTTGCCTCCCCGGACGATGATCCTGCTCGCGGCGGTGACGTCGAGGCAGGCAGGCATCGCGCCCGCGGCCCGCCTGGACCGCAGGGCCCTGCGCACCACCGCGTCGAACCCTTCGAGGTCGGCGGTGCAGAAGTCGCTGACGGCCGGCTCCGTCGTCCCCCGTGCCCGGGTCCCAGTTGCGGGCCGGTTCCAGCAGCGACTCCCGCAGATGTCGGCGAGGCGGACCAGGACGTCCGACTGGCCGTGGAAGTGGGCGTAGAACGTCGCCCGGGAGACGCCCACCTGCCGCCCTCTCCGCCCTCACCTATCAGCCAAAGTCGTCGTCCACACGGGTCCGGTCAGACGTGTGCCCGCACCGGGAGCCTCGGCGCGGGCACACGCGTGCGCGGTCCGGGCGGGTCAGAAGGTCAGGCTCCAGCGGTCCAGGTATCCGCCCTCACTGGGCGCGATGCCGGGCGCGGCCGGCGTGTAGTCGGTGACCCTCAGCTTCCACACCCCGTTCGCCGCGACGGCGGAGGCGTCCACCGTGAACGTGTCGTGCAGCTCCGTTCCCGTGTCCCAGCGGAAGTCCTTGACCAGCAGGACCGTGCCGTCCGGGGCGACGAGCTGGATCACCTGGGCGCCGATGAAGGTGTGCACGAGGTCCACGGAGACCTTCAGACCGGCCGGGGCGGCGCCGGTGCGGCCGGTGACCGTCAGCGGGGTCTCGACGCTCTTCCAGGCCGCGTAGTCGTGGCGGTCGGGGTCGACGAAGAAGTCGCCGCCGGACTGCACCACGGTCCAGTCGAAGGAGTAACGGCGCTGTTCGGCAGCCGAGTTGGTGAAGGTGATCGTCGTCGGGAAGGTGCCCGCGGCACTGGGAGTGCCGGAGATCAGGCCGGTGGTCGCGTCGATGGCCAGACCGGTCGGCAGTCCGCTCGCGGCGTAGGTGACGGGACCGGGCCGGGTGGAGATGGCGGAGACGGTCCGGGTGACCTGCTGGCCGACGGCCGCGTCGCGGGTCGACAGCGAGGTGATGGCGATGTGGTTCACGAAGCGCGGGCCGACGTTGACGGCCGCCCAGGCGTTGGCCACGGACTCGTAGGCGGCACTGTCGGTGCCGAACAGGTCGGTGGCCGCCTGGAGGGTGGCGGTGCGGGCGTCGGCGTAGTCGGTGGTGCTGGTCATGTAGTGGGTCAGGGCCCGGTACCAGACGTTGGTGGCCTGGTGCAGGCCGATGCCGGGGACGGGGAGGCCGTCGTAGGTGGGGCTGTCGTAGTCCACGCCGCGGATGTTCTTGTGCCCGCTGCCCTCGGCGAGGAGGTAGAAGAAGTGGTTGGCGACCCCGGCGCCGAAGTGGGGGTCGATCAGGTGGGTCCGGGGAGTCCAGTAGTCCTGCGAGGTGCCCTTCTCGGAGGCGTCCTTGGAGGGCTGGTCCATGTAGCGCAGGGGCTTGCCGGTGCCCCGGACGTCGGCGAGTTCGCCGATCGTGTAGTCGGGGACGTCGTCGTGGTCGTGGGCGGAGAACTCCACGGCGGTGGCCATGATGTCGCTGGTCGCCTCGTTGAGGGCGCCCGACTCGCCGGTCTCCAGCAGGCCGGCGGTGGCGGCGGTGACGCCGTGGGTCATCTCGTGGGCGGCGATGTCGAGTTCGGTGAGCGGGTGCCGGTTGTCCAGGCCGTCGCCGTAGGTCATGCAGAAGCAGCTGTCCAGCCAGTAGGCGTTGGCCAGCCCCGCCACGTGCACGCGGGAGACGGCTCCCACGCCGTCGTCCGCTATGCCGTTGCGGCCGAACCGGTCGTGGTAGAAGTCCCAGGTCGTGGCCGCGCCGTAGGCGGCGTCGACGGCGGCGGTCTGCGGGTTGTCGGCGGTGCCGTCGCCCCACTGGTCGTCGGCGTCGGTGAACAGCACGCCCGAGCCGCCGTTGGTGACGTCCCGGACGCTGTTGCCGCCGTGCTGCGGGTCGACCAACTGGTAGGTGCCGTCCACGCGTTGGGTGCCGAGCCGGACGGTCCCGCTGTACTGGCTGTCGCCGGTGCCGGAGTTCACCTCGTCGTAGGCGGCGAGGCGGGCGCCGCTCGCCGCGTCGAGGACGACGTGCAGGCGGCTGGGGGTGCCGTCCGCCCGAGAGCCGGTGACAACGTTGTCCCAGGCGAGGCGCGGGGTACCGGACACGGCCCAGACGACGCGTCGGGCGGCGCCGGCGGCGGCACGGGCGACGTGCAGGTCCTTGACCTCGGCAAGGGCCCGGCTCCTGGCGCGGGCCGCGCCGAACCCGTCGTGGACGGCGGGAACGGACAGCGGGGCGTCGAGCGAGTCGTCGATGCTCCGGCCGCCCGTCGCCCCCGCGTGCACGATCAGGTCGCCGCCCTCGACGGGCATCCCGGCCCAGGTGCGCCGGTAGCGGGTATGGACGGTGCCGTCGGTGTCCTTCAGGACGTCCGCGGCGACCAGGTCCTCCTGGGCACCGGCGCGCAGTGCGCGGCGGACGTCGGCGCGGTCCTCGTCGGCGCGGGCCAGCAGTCGCCGGCGTCCGTCGGAGGTCAGGGCGACCGCCTCGGCGCCGGACCGGGCGCGGGCCTCGACGAGCGGGGGCGCGGGGGTGTCGGCGGCCTGGCGCGTGGACGCGGCGGCCGGCGGGGCGGGGGCGGGCGTGGGGGCCGGCGCGGCGAGGGCGGGGGTGGCGGAGGCGGACAGGGTGAGCGCGCTCAGGGCCGTCGCCAGGACGGTGGCGGTCAGGACGGGCACAGCGCGGGAGCCGACGGGTCTGGTCCGTCCTGCCGATGGCGCCGACCGGTCCGCGCGCGGGGCGCGCCGGGGTGAGGCGGTGAAGGGGAACATGGCTCTCCTGACTCGAAAACCGAGGAGTGGCGGACGCTGCGGCATCGGAGCACCCGGTGGGGGGTGAGGGGAGGTGTGAACACAAACGACGGGATCGTCGCAGGTCCCGCTCCCGGTGTCAGCATCCCGGTGATCGGTGTTCGCATTCCGGCCATGAGCGGGTCACGTCCCGGTGGCCATGTCCGGTCGGTCCACAAGCGCTTTTACGTGGCTGAAATCTTCGGCCGGGAAACGACTTTGGCTGATTCTCGTCATCGCGGCCGGTAGTCGTCGAGGACGGTGGCGCCGGTGCACACACACCTGTGCCGACGAGGCACTGCGTTGCACCGCGGCCCCGGCGGTTGCTAGCCTCCTCGGCGTGCTGATCGAAGTCGACAGAGCCTAGCCTGAGCCCACCGCCCCCGGTCCGGCCCAGGCCCCTGGGACGTACCCGCCGAAGTCCCGCACTCCGGCACGGCGAAAGCGCGCTCACCTCGCCCTCTTCCAAGGCTCCGACCTTCACGGCCCTTCACCGCGCCGAGCACACACCCCCACCACGTCAGCGCACACCCGTGTGTCCTGTCTGTGCGCACCCGTCCGCCGGACCGTGCCGTGCCCCCACACCGGTCGGAGCGATGCCACACGTCATACGGAAACGGAAACACCGCCATGATGAACAGGAAGTCCCGTTCTCGGGTACGTCACCGCCGAGCCCACTGGAAGGCGACCGTGCCCCTGCTGGTGAAGTGCCCCAACGCGGCCTGCGGGCTGCCGACCCCGCCCCACGCCGCCTGCGCCCACTGCGGGATGTACAAGGGCCGTCAGGTACTGCCGCCGTCCTGACCCGCGGTCGCCGGACGTCTCGCCGGGTCCGCGCACACCTGCGGCGCGGACCCGGCCCACCGGTGTCCCGGCCCCGAGGTCAGACGGTGATCGTCTTGTACTCGGTGTAGGTGCCGAGGCCGACGGCGCCGTACTCGCGGCCGATGCCGCTGGCCTTGAACCCGCCGAACGGGCCGTCGAAGGCGATCGGGGCTCCGTTGACCGTGACGGTGCCGGTGCGCACGCGGCGGGCGACGGTGAGCGCGTGCTCCTCGTCGGCGGACCAGACGCCGCCGGACAGGCCGTACTCGGAGTCGTTGGCGATGCGGACCGCGTCGTCCTCGTCGTCGTAGGCGATGACGACCAGGACCGGGCCGAAGATCTCCTCCTGCGCGATCCGCATGGAGTTGCTGACGTCGGCGAAGAGGGTGGGGGTGACGTAGTTGCCCTTCTCCAGGCCCTCCGGGATCTGCGGGCCGCCGGTGACCAGCCGGGCGCCCTCCTCGATGCCGAGCCGGATGTAGTTGATCACCCGCTGCTGCTGGTCGGGGCGGATCATCGGGCCGATGAAGGTGTCGGGGTCGTCGGGGTCGCCGACCTTCAGCGACTCCATCAGCTCCTTCAGACCGGCGACGACCTCCTGGTACCGGCCGCGCGGGGCGAGGATGCGGGTCTGGGCGATGCAGGACTCGGCGTTGTTCAGCAGGGAGCCGAACTTGACGCCCGCGACGGCCTTGTCGATGTCGGCGTCGGGGAGGATGATCGCGGCGGACTTGCCGCCCAGCTCCAGGCTGACCCGCTTGAGCTGCTCGCCCGCGAGGGAGGCGATGCGGCGGCCGGCGCGGGTGGACCCGGTGAAGGCGATCTTGTCGACGCCCGGGTGCCCGACCAGGTACTCGCTGGTCTCGCGGTCGGCGGGCAGGACGCTGACGACGCCCTCGGGCAGGCCCACCCGCTCCAGCAGCTCGGCGAGGAAGCCCATGCTCGGGGAGTTCTCCGGGGAGACCTTGAGGACCACGGAGTTGCCGGCCACCAGCGCCGGGATGATCTTCGAGGTGGCGGAGGAGAAGGGCGAGTTCCACGGGATGACCGCGGCCACCACACCGATCGCCTCACGGCGCACCACGCTGCGCACGGGGGATGCCGGGTCCGACGGGGCGAAGGTCTCCTCCCAGCCGAACTCCTCCGCGGCCTTCAGGTAGGCGTTGGCCTGCCGGGTGAGGCCGGACTGGCCGGCGCGGGTGAACCAGCCGGCCGAGCCGTTCTCCAGGGTGATCAGGGCGGCGATCTTCTCCGCGTTCTCCTCGCGCAGCGCGTTGAACCGGCGCAGCAGCGCGATCCGCTCGGCCGGCGGGGTGAGCCGCCACCCGCCCTCGTCGAAGGACTTCCGGGCCGCGGCGACCGCACGGTCGATGTCGGCGGGCTGCGCCTGGGCGGCGCGGGCGATCACCGACCGGTCGTGCGGGGAGGTGATGTCCAGCAGCTCGGCGTCGCTGGGCTCGACCCAGGAGCCGCCGATGAAAAGCCGGTCGTAGGTGATCATGTGCTTTCTCTCTTCCGTCTTCCGTGCACTCAGCCTGTTCGGACCAGGACTCTATCTAACTGCCACTTCAATGTAGCACTTGCTTGAGTTAGATGCACATAAATGCCGCTGAATGTCTATCCATCTTCCCCACCAGCGATACTCTTGAGGGATGAGAGCCGACGCCGCACGCAATCTCGAGGCCGTTCTGACCACCGGAGCGCGCATGCTCGCCGCCGACCCCGGCGCCAGCATCGCGAGCATCGCCGCCGAGACCGGCGTGGACCGGCGCACCGTCTACCGGCGCTTCGCCTCCCGCGAGGACCTGCTCGCCGCGATCCACGCATGCCGCGTCACGGCCGTCGAGCGGGCCATCGAGGACGCCCGGCTGCGCGAGGCACCCGTCGCCGTCGCCCTGCACCGCTACGTCGAGAACGTCATCACCGTGAACCGGACCTGGCCGGTCGACCTCGCCCTGATGCTCGCCGACGCGGCGATTCGCCGGCGCCGGGACGCCTGCGTCGCCGAGGTGGACGCGTTCCTGCGGCGGGCCGCGGAGGAGGGGCTGCTGCGCCGGGACCTGCCGAAGGGGTGGGCGGGGCCGCTGCTGCCCGAGATGGTGGGCCTGGCGGCGCACCGGCACGGTCACCTCTCCCCCGGGCAGGCCGCGGACGTCGTGGTCGACACGTTCCTGCACGGCGTGGGAGCACAGTCAAGGGCCCGGCGGGAGCATGCTCCCGCCGGGCCCGACCCCTGTTGCACGAGGCGAGCTGCACCGCCGTACCGTCAGCCGTCGCACCGCCCGCCACCGTCATGCACTTGCCCAGCGCCCGCAGCGTCCCGTCGGCCGCCACCGTCCAGGACTGGCCACTGCCCGAACCGCACGTGTTCAACTGGACCGCCGTACCGTTCGCCGTCGCACTACCAGCCACCTCGGCGCACTTGCCACCGTAGCCACTGATCACACCCGTCGGGCGCGACGTCGGCACACTCCACAGCTGGTTGTCCGACGCCGCACACGCCCAGATCTGGAGCTTCGTGCCGTTGGCGGAGCTGGGACCGGTCGCGTCCA
The DNA here is from genome assembly GCF_000717995.1 of Streptomyces violaceorubidus. Lineage (GTDB taxonomy): Bacteria > Actinomycetota > Actinomycetes > Streptomycetales > Streptomycetaceae > Streptomyces > Streptomyces violaceorubidus. The sequence continues at coordinate 123,225 of NZ_JODM01000018.1, read as the reverse complement.
GGCACTTGCCCGAACCCGTACCGACCAGCTGGCCCTTGGCGTCCGACGCCCACTTCTGCGACGCCGCACCCGAGCAGGTGGCCGTCGTCACCGCCGTGCCGTCCGCCGTCGCGGCCGCCGTCATGCACTTGCCCAGCGCGCGCACCGTCCCGTCCGACGCCGCCGTCCACACCTGCTGCGAGCTCGAACCACACGTGTTCAGCTGCACGGCACCGCTGTCGACCGCCTCGACGCACTTGCCGTTGTACCCGGCGATCCGGCCGGAAGGACCGGACGGCGTGGTCGGCGTCGTCGTGTCGGCCGGGACCTTCCACTTCTGACCGGCGTCACCGGCGTTGCAGGTCCAGACGATCAGCCGGTTGCCGTCGGCGGTGGAGCCGTCGGAGTTCTCCAGGCAGAGCCCGGAGGCGGCGTGGACCAGGTAGGCGTTGGCGGAGTCCACCGTCCACTGCTGGGCCTTGGAGCCGTCGCAGGCGGCGATCTGCACCTTCGTACCGTTGGCCGTGGCCGCGTTCTCGGTGGTCAGGCACTTGCCGAGGACGCGCACCGACCGGTCGGAGGCGGCCGTCCACTGCTGGGTCGACGCGGAGGAGCAGGTGTTCAGCACCACCTGGGTACCGTTCGCCGCGCTGCCCCCGGCGAGGTCGACGCACTTGCCGCCCTGCCCGGTGATCTGGCCGGTGGGTCCGGCCGGAGCGGGCGTGGCCGGCGGGCTGAGGGTGGTCGCCGTCCAGTGGTTGGCGTTGAGCGAGCCGGTCGGGAACTCCAGCCGGACCTCGTGGTGGGTACCCGCCCGGAACTGGAAGGTGCCCGCGTCGACCGTCGTGTACTTCTGCCAGTCGCCGGTGTTCGGCACGGCCACCGTCGGACCGGCGACGCCGTCCACGACGAAGCGGACCTGGGCGCCGTCGTTGGGCGTGGCGAGCCGTGCGGAGAGCTTCACCGTGCCCTGCATCGGCTGGCTCTTCCAGGTCAGGGACTGCCCCGCGGCGATGTCGCCGACGTCCCAGCCGCCGCCGGTGTCGCCGGTGGGCTCGACGTCGAGGTCACCGGCGCGGTAGACGCCGTTGTTGCCGGGGGTGGCGCCGGAGTGCGCGTCCGCCGTCTCCGCCTCGACCTTGAGGGTCTCGGGGAAGGGGTCGGAGGAGTACCGCCGGGTGATGTCGAGCATCTGGTTGGGGTAGTCGGTCAGCCGTTCCGCGTACGTGCCCTCGGCCGTACGCGCGACCATCGCGTTCTCCTCCCAGTCGGTGAAGCCCTCCAGGAGCGTGATGTCCGCGCCGCCGTTGACCGTGGCGTCCAGGGTGCGGTTGAGGTGGTTGCCGTGGTCGGCGTCCATCACCATGTCGACGTCGTCGTTGACGACCCGGAAGCTCGGCGTCGCGACGCCGAAGGTACGGCCGTTCAGCGAGGCCGCGCGGTTGGTGAGGACCTTGAAGCCGTCGACGCTGACCTCGGTGGCGGTCCTGCTGGTCACCTTGATGGAGTGGGTGCCGTCGGTCAGGCCGGACTTCTCGAAGACGTTCTGCTGGGTCTTGAGGGTGCTGCTGGTGTCGAGCCGCACCGTGACGGGAGTGCCGCCGTCAACGGACACGTCGACGCTGCCCTGGCCGCTGGCGGTGCGCGCGAGGTACTGCACGCCGGTGCCGATGAACGAGTACGTGACCGAGACACCCGACTGCGAGGTGGTCTGGTACGTGTTCTTGTAGTCGCCCGCGCCGTCGGAGGTCCGGTAGGCCCAGCCGTCGCCGAAGGTGAGCTGCCCGTTGTCGATGATCGGCTGGTACGTGGCGTTGGACCAGCCGGTCGGCAGCTGGAACCAGTTGTTGACGCCGTCGATCTGCGAGACGACGGACGGGTCCCGGTCGGGCCAGCTGCTGTCGACCACGTAGTACGGGTCGAAGCCGAACTCCGCCTTCGCGTGCGAGCGGGCGTACTGGAGCAGCTTGGAGAGGTTGCCGTTGCCCTGGTTGGTGAAGGCGGGCGCGTTGGCGGACCACTCGTAGATCAGCGGGCGGCCGTCGACCTTGTAGAGCATGTCGGAGGGGATGCGCTGGAAGAACTCGCGCTGGTTCTGGTCCCAGAAGTACTTGTAGCCGCCCTCCCCGGTGCCGTCGGCGTCGCCGAAGTCGAAGGGGGGCTCGTAGCCGCCGGTGTTGTGGACCGCGCGGTTCTTCTTGTCGGTCAGGGTGGCCGGGGTGTCGTCCAGCGCGGCGATCTTGAGCTGGCCGGCGACGCCCCGGCGGTTGATGGCGTCGATCAGCGGGGTGAGCGCGCGGGGGTCGCCGGCGCCGTCCGGCACCGCCTTGGCCGGGTCGAAGCCGCGCAGGTCGACGGCGACGAAGTCGACGCCGGCGGTGACCAGTTCCTCGACGTAGTTGTCCCAGAAGGACGCCGGGTCGTCGGCCTTCGGCTGGTACATCGGCCGGTTGTAGTTCTTGTTGACCGGCTGGTCGTAGGGGCCGCCGGCCAGGGTGATGTCGGAGAACCCGAAGGTGACGCCGACCGCGCCGGTCCTGCCCGCGACGCGGCCGGGCAGGACGCTGCCGCCGTCGACCACGATCGGGGTGTCGGCGGAGGTCGCGGCCGACGCGGCGGGGGCCGCCGTGGCCGTGGCCACGGAGGTCAGGGTCGTGCACGAGGCGAGCTGCACCGCCGTACCGTCAGCCGTCGCACCGCCCGCCACCGTCATGCACTTGCCCAGCGCCCGCAGCGTCCCGTCGGCCGCCACCGCCCAGGACTGGCCACTGCCCGAACCGCACGTGTTCAACTGGACCGCCGTACCGTTCGCCGTCGCACTACCAGCCACCTCGGCGCACTTGCCGCCGTAGCCACTGATCACACCCGTCGGACGCGACGTCGGCACACTCCACAGCTGGTTGTCCGACGCGGCACACGCCCAGATCTGGAGCTTGGTGCCGTTCGCCGAACTCGGACCGGTCGCGTCCAGGCACTTGCCCGAACCCGTACCGACCAGCTGGCCCTTGGCGTCCGACGTCCACTTCTGCGACGTGGCACCCGAGCACGAGGCCAGCTGCACCGCCGTACCGTCCGCGGTCGCACCGCCCGCCACCGTCATGCACTTGCCCAGCGCCCGGAACGTACCGTCCGAAGCCGCCGTCCACACCTGCTGCGTACCTGTACCGCACGCGTTCAGCTGGATCGCCGTACCGTCGGCGGTCGCACCGCCCGCCACCTCGGCACACTTGCCGTTGTAACCCGCGACCCGCCCCGAAGGACCGGACGGCGTGTCGGTGGGTACTTTCCACTTCTGGCCGACGTCGCCGTTGTTGCAGGTCCAGATGATCAGCGGGTTGCCGTCGGCGGTGGAGCCGTTGGAGTTCTCCAGGCACAGCCCGGAGGCGGCGTTGACCAGGTAGCCGTTGGCGGAGTCCACCGTCCACTGCTGGACCTTGGAGCCGTCGCAGTGGTCGAGGACCACGTCGGTGCCGTTGGTGGTGGCGCCCTGGGCGGTGGACAGGCACTTGCCCTGGTTCCACAGGGTCTTGTCGGTGCCGAGGGTCCACTGCTGGGAGGCGTCGTCGCCGCAGGTGTCCAGGACCGCCTGGACGCCTGCCGCCGGCCCGGCCGCGAGGCCGACGCACTTGTCGCCCTGGCCGGTGATGCGGCCGGTCGGGCCCTGCGGTTGCGGGGCCGGGGTCTGCGAGGCGCCGCCGATCGCCATGGCGAAGACGTGGCCCTGCGGGGTGCCGGCCGGGCCCGAGGTGGGCAGGACGACGGCCTGGACCGTCTTGCCCGCGGCGAGCGGCACCTTGGTGGTGAAGAGGCTGACCTTCTGGTTCACCTTGCCGTCGTGGCTGTTGATGTAGTCGTAGGTGCCCAGCCGGCTGCTGCCCTGGGAAACGTTGTCGTTGTCCCACCAGTCGGAGAAGCCCAGGCCGTAGCTCTGGGTGGATCCGTCGGTGTAGACGATGGTGCCGATGCCCTGATGGGGGCCGCTGGTGCCGCTTCCGACGAAGCCCAGCCAGCCGCCGGTCCCGGAGAACAGGACCGCCTGTCCCTTGGTGTCGATGGCGTTGGCGGCGCCCGTGGCGTCGGGCCACTGGTAGGTCAGGCCGCCGGTGCTGAGGCTCCCGGCGGACACCCCCTGGGCGGCGAGTGCCTGCTTGGAGAAGCTGAAGCCGCCGCCGTCGTACTTGCCGGGCGCGGGGTCGGCGTCGTCGGTGATGCCGACGTTGGTGTAGGCCGCCTTCACCGACGTGAACGGCACCAGGAGGGTGGCGTCGGCCGTGTAGGAGCCGCCGCTGTGGGTGGCGGTGGCGGTCAGCGGGTAGGTGCCGGCGCTCACCCCCGAGGGCGGGGTGACCAGCCAGGTGGTGGTGGCCGAGGCGCCGGCCGCGACGGACCCGAAGCTGGTCGCGGTGGTGGCCTTGACGGTCCAGCCGGACGGGGCCGGCAGCGTGACGTTCACGTTGGACAGCGCGGAACCGGTGCCGTTGGTCACGGTGGTGGTCACGGTCGCCGCCTGGCCCGCGGTGACGAGCTGCGGGGTGTGCAGGGCGAGGGAGTCCTTGACCACCATCACCATGGAACCGGTGACGCCGCCCACGGTGGCCTTGATGGTCGCCACGCCGTCCGCGCCCGCGGTGACGAGGCCGGCGGAGTTGACGGTGGCCACGGACGGGTTGCTGCTGGAGTACGTCACGGACGTCTTCGACAGGTCCACGAAGGACTGGTCGTTGTTGACCGCCTCGACGATGTGGTCGGCCGTGATGGAGGTGTCCCGCTGCTCCTTGGCCGGGTCGGTGTCGTCCTTGAGCCAGGGGTTCTTCCTGGTCAGGTCCAGCGTCTCACCGGCGTGGTAGACCAGCTTGCCGGGCTGCACGGTGACCGTGGAGACCTTCGGGGTCAGGGTGCCGGTGATGTTGACGGTGGCGGTGCTCTGCACGGTGGCGGAGTCCGAGGCCACCTTCAGCGCCCAGGCGCCGGGGAAGACCGTCTGCCGGGAGGTCGAGGGGTTCCACACACTGAGGTCGGACGCCTTGACCGGCAGCGTGACGTGCAGCTTCTCACCGGGCGCCAGGACGCCGGTGTTCTTGAAGCCGACGAGGCGCTGCTTGGGCATGGTCACGCCGGAGACGGTGAAGGAGTTCGCCGCGTACAGCTGGGCGACGGTGGCGCCGGCGACGCTCCCGGTGTTGGTCACGTCGAAGGAGACGTCGACCGTTCCGTCGGCGGTGATGCTGCTCTTGTCGACGGTCGCGGCCGAGTACGAGAACGTCGTGTAGCTCCGGCCGTAGCCGAAGGGGTAGGACGGCGTGCCGGTGAAGTACTGGTACGTCTGGCCCTTGCCGTCGCTCTGCGCGGGGGTCAGGCCGTAGTTGTTCTTCCCGGCGAGCTGGGAGTCGTCCTTGTACCAGGTGAAGGTCAGATGCCCCTGCGGGTTCTGCTTGCCGAACAGCACGTCGGCGACGGCGGTGCCCTGGCTCTGGCCGTTGTAGGCGCTGAACAGGATGGAGGCGGCCTTGGACTGGCGGGCCGAGATGTCCACCGCACCGATCGCCTGGATGTCCAGCACCACGTTCGGGTTGCCGAGGGCGGCGACCTGGTCGATCAGCGAGTTGTAGTTGCCGGGCAGCGCGAGGCCCGCGCGGTCCTTGCCCTCGCTCGCGGTGTTCTGGTCGGTGCCCACCGCCACGACCACCACGTCGGCGGCCTTGACGGCGGCCTGGGTGGCGGAGCTGAGGGAGACGGCGGCCGTGTTGGTGGTGCTGGTGCCGGCCGCGTCGTAGGTGACGGTCGCGGCGGGGTTGGCGGCCTTCAGGGCGTCGGTGATGCCCTGGCGCACCGAGATCTGCCGGTCGGGGCCGTTGCCGTAGCTGCCGAGGTTGACGGTGTCGCCGAGATCGCCGAGGACGACGACCTTGTTCACGGCGGACGCCTTCAGCGGCAGCAGGGGCTTGCCGGTCGCGGCGAGGTCGCTGTTCTTCAGCAGCACCATGGAGGCGTCGGCGGCCTTGGTCGCCAGGTCCACGTGGGCGGCGCTCTGGATGACCGACTTGTCGATGGAGGTGTACGACACGCTGCCGGCCGGGTCGAACTCGCCGGTCCGCATCCGGACGGTGAACACCCGCACCAGCGCCGTGTCGAGGACGTCCTCGCTGAGCAGGCCCGCGCGCACCGCCTCCATCACGTTGGCGGTGGTCATCTCCTCGCCGCTGCAGTTCAGGTCGTTGCCCGAACGCAGGGCGAAGGCCTGGCCGGCGGCGCGGGCGTCGACGGTCTCGCCGGTCTCGCCGTCGATCCACTGCGGGGTGGTCTTGGACCCGTTGGTGGACCAGGGCGCCGGGGCCCAGTTGTGGCCGTCGTCGGGCAGCTTGTAGGTGGTGCCGACGCCGCCGCAGTCCGAGGTGGTCAGGCCCTGGAAGCCGTAGGTGCGCTTGGCGAGGGTGTCGTTGGTGTAGGTGTTGGCGACCGCGGGGGTGCCGTTGATGGCGTTGTACGACGTCATCAGGCCCGCGACGTGCGCCTGGCCGATGAGGCCGGCGAACTGCTTGGTGTAGTAGTCGCGCAGCTGCGCGTCGTTGACGTCGGAGCTGATGGCGGTGCGGGCGTCCTCGACGTTGTTGAGGGCGTAGTGCTTCGCCGTCGCGGCGGCCTTCAGATAGCCGTTGAGCGACGTTCCGTCGGGCTTTTGTCCCTGGAAGCCGTTGACGAACTGAACGCCCAGTTGCGTCTGGAGGTACGGGTCCTCGCCGAAGGACTCGTCGTGCCGGCCCCACAGGGGGTCGCGGTCGTTGTTGACGGTCGGGGCGAAGTAGGTCAGCGCGCCGTAGTTGTCCGCGGAGCTGCCGAGGTTGTTGCGACTGACGCCGAACAGCGACTTGTCGAGGAAGCCGCGGGCCTCGTCGGAGATCGCCGAGCCCTCCTGGTACTGGAGGGTCGGGTCCCAGGCCATCGAGGTGGCGAGGCTGGTGGGGAAGCCGGTGGCCTTCATCGGCCACGCGGTGTCGTTCCCGGCGTTCTTGGAGTTGCCCAGCGACTGGACGCCGTGCAGGGCCTCGCTCCAGTACGTGTAGCCCTGGACGCCGAGATCGGGGATGGCCGGGGCGTCGTTGGTGATGAGCTGGCGGACCTTCTGCTCCAGCGTCATCCGGGAGACCAGGTCGGCCGCCCGCTCCTCGAAGGAATAGCTGGTGTCCTTGTATATCGGGGTGGCCGTGGACGTCGTGCCGTGGGTGGCCGCCGCGGGCGAGGCGGCGGCGTACGGGGACGCCAGGGTGAGGCCGACAGCGACGGCGATGGCGACTGTGGTCGCCGTTGCGCCGCCGCGACGGCGTCTCGGGCCGTGCATGATCACTCCAGGGGATGGGAGGGGAAGCGCCGTCCCTCAGAAGGACGGTCGTGGATCATCAGATGCACGATGGCACACGTGCTTCGGCCCAGAAGCATGTTTCGGGCTCCGGAAGATCACGACTTCACTCGGCGGCCGTTCATACGTCGCTTGTAGGCGGTGATGTCACTTCTGTGGAGGTGGGGGCGGGATGGGGCCGGGCGGGGCCGCACCGGGCCGGGGCCCGAATCCGAGAGGGTCCCTTTCCGGTTATCCGGTGACGAAACGGTACATGTGGCCGTACTCTGCTCGTGAGGTGTGCACAGGCCGGGCTTCAGCACACATAGGCTCCAAGGGCGCACACATGTCTGGTCCGGTGGTGAGGGGAGTGGGGCACCGTGGAGTCACTCGTGCCGGTGATCGGCAGGGACGCCGAGAGAGAGCAGCTGGCCCGGTTCGTGGCGGCCGGTGAGGGACAGGCGCTCGTCCTGCGGGGCGAGACGGGCGTGGGCAAGAGCGCCCTGCTCGACCAGGCCGCACACCTGGCGGCGCGGACCGGCCAGGTGGTGATCCGGGCGGCCGGGGTGGAGGCCGAGTCCGGGCTGCCGCTCGCCGGGCTGCACCAGCTCCTCCACCCTCTGCTGCCGACCGTGGACAGCCTGGACGAGGTGCACCGCACGGTGTTCGACGCCGCTTTCGGCCGGGGCCGTGGAAAGCCGCCGTCGGTCATGTCGCTCGGCATCGCCGTGCTGGACCTGCTGTCCCTGGCCGCCTCGACCCGTCCGCTGCTGCTCGTCCTGGACGACGGCCAGTGGCTGGACGCGTCCAGCGTCGCGGTGCTCGGGTTCGCGGGACGCCGGCTCACGGGCGGCTCCGTGAAGCTCCTGGTGGGCCTGCGCTCCGACACCCCCTCGGACTTCGACACCGCCGCCCTGCCGGAACTGCCGCTCCAGGCCCTGCCGGACGAGGCGGCGCGCGCCTTGCTGGACCACCACCACCCGGACCTCGCCCAGGGGGTGCGCGAGCTGGTGCTGGACCGCGCCCGGGGCAATCCGCTGGCCCTGCTCGAACTGCCCGCCCACGCCCTCGGCGGCGCCGCCCACCCCCTCTCCGCCCCCGCGGACCTCGCGACGGCGGACTGCCTGGGCCTGCGCGACGCCTCGCTGCCGCTGCCCCGACGGCTCCACCAGGTGTACGGCAGTCGCCTGGACCGGCTCGGCGGCCGGGTCCGCGAGGAGTTGCTGCGCGGTGCCCTCGACGGCGTCGGCGCGGCCCGGGGCGCGCCACCGGCACCGGGTGTGCGGCAGTACCGGATGCGGGACGCCGAGGAAGCGGTGGCCGCCGGTCTGCTGGAGGTCGATCCGGCAAGCGGCGACTTCGTCTTCCGGCATCCGCTGATCCGCTCCACGGTGGTGCAGTCGGCGACGCCGAACCAGCGCCGGGCCGCGCACGCCGTACTCGCCCGGGTGCACCACGACGACATCGAGCGCCGGGCCACGCACCTGGCCGCCGCGACGGTCGACCCCGACGACGAGGTCGCCAAGGCGCTGGAGGCGGCCGCCGACTCCGCGACCCGGCGGGGCGGCGCGGTGGCCGCGATGACCTGGCTGACCCGGGCGGCCGAGCTGAGCGAGAGTCCCGGGGAGCGGTCCCGCCGGCTCGGCGACGCGGCCTTCGTCGCGGGCCACGCCGGGCTGTTCGACCAGGCACGCCTGCTGGTGCGCGGCGACCGCGCCCCGGACACGGACGATCCGCCGGTCTCCGTGCTCACCTCGGCGTACCGGGCGCTGTTCGAGGACGGCGACGTGCGGCACACCCACCGTCAGGTGTCGGCGACCATCGCGTGTGTGCGCGCCCGTGCGCCGCGGGAATCCTCCGACGTGCTGGTCCGGCTGGTGAACCTGCTGCTCGCCATCGACCAGTACGCCGGGGACGCCGCCCAGTGGGAGGAGACCCGCTCCCTGCTCGACTCCCTCGGCGAGAGCCTGCCGCCGCGCTCCCACGTCTACGGCGACGCGTGGGGCGACGTGGTCCGGCACGGAGCAGGGGTGCGCGAACGGGTCGAGGCCGAGTTCGCGGGCCTGGCCGACCTGGACCCCTGGGACATCAGCCGCCTGGGGGTGGCCGCCTACCACGTGGACACCCTCAGCCAGTACCGCCAGCACCTCCAGCACACCGTGGACCGCCATTCCGAGACGGGCTTCGTGCGCACCAGCATGACGACGCTGCACCTGGTGATGCTGGACCAGATGGCGGTCGGCGAGTGGGAGGAGGCCGAGCGCACCGGACAGCGCGACCTCGAACTGACGACCTCCCACGGATACGCGCTGCTGGCACACCACACCCGGGCCTACCTCGGCCTGCTGGCCGCGCTGCGCGGCGACACCGACCGGGCCCGCGAGCTCCAGGCCGCCGTCGACGCCTGGGCCCGGCCCCGCGGCGTCGGCTTCCTCACCCAGATCGCCGACGCCATCGGCACCACCGCGGACCTGGCCGCCGGCGACTACGAGGCGGCCTACCTGCACGCCATCGGCATCACACCGCCCGGCGTCTTCGAACCGTACGCGCACCAGGCCTCGCGCACCCTCCTGGACCTCGTGGAGGCGGCCCTGCACACCGGCCGCACCGAACAGGCCCGCACCCACGCCCTCGCCGCCCGGGAGGCGGGCCTGCCCGGCATCTCGCCGCGGCTCGCGCTGCTGACCTACGGCGCCCTCGCCATGACCGCGACGGACCCCGGCGAGGCCGACCGCTACCACGAGCGGGCCGAGCAAGCGCCCTCCGCCGCCCGCTTCCCCTTCGAACTCGCCCGGATCCGCCTCGCCCACGGCATCCGCCTGCGTCACACCCGGGGGCCCAAGGAGGCCCGCCCGCTGCTCCTGCGGGCGGCGGAGGCGTTCGAGCGGCTCGGTGCGCTCCCCTGGGCGGAACGGGCCCAGGGGGAACTGCGGGCGTCCGGAGTGGCCGCCCGCGCCCCGTCGGCGCAGCCCGGCGAACTGACCTGGCAGGAGCGCCGGATCGCCGACCTCGCCGCGATCGGGCTGACCAACAAGGAGATCGGCGAGCGGATGCGCCTGTCGCCGCGCACGGTCAGCTCCCACCTGTACCGGGTCTTCCCCAAACTCGGCATCACCTCCCGGGCCGCCCTGCACGACGCGCTGGCGCGGCTGGAGGAAGACGGCGACAGGTGACGCGGTGAGCCGCGGGCCGGACGGCTGCCTCAGTCGAATGACCGAGACAGCCGCAGGCGGTCGATTTCGTCTCTCCTATCCGTTTCGTGCCGTCATTTGACTGATGTGTCCGCCGACCCCCGGGGCCAGAGTATGGGCGTCGGCCCCGCCCCATCCCGATCAGTTCCGTCACCTGTTGGACAGGTGACGCCCTTCTGTGCAAGGGTCACCGTGCCCCCGCGGCCCGGTACTCCCGTACGGCAGGTGTGAGCGGCACCGCGGGCACGAGCCGGTCACCGGACAACGCATGACGGAAGGTTTGACATGATCAACAGGCGTACTTTCAGCAAGGCCGTCGGGCTGGGCACCGGCGCGGCCGCGGTCTCGCTGGCGGGCCTGGGGACCGACGCGTTCGCCTCCACCGCCTCGCACGGGCGGCCGGGCGGCGGCTCGCAGGCTCCCACCGTCCCGGCCATCACGCCGGGCACCCACACCTCCTTCGAAAAGCTCAAGCAGGTCAAGGCGGGTGTCCTGAACGTCGGTTACGCCGAGGCCGGCCCCTCCCACGGCCCGGTGGTCCTGCTGCTGCACGGCTGGCCGTACGACATCCACAGCTACGTCGACGTCGCCCCGCTCCTCGCCGACCTGGGCTACCGCGTCATCGTCCCGTACCTGCGCGGACACGGCAGCACCACCTTCCTGTCCCACCGCACCCCGCGCACGGCCGAGCAGTCCGCCATCGCGCTGGACGTCATCGCCCTGATGGACGCCCTGAAGATCGAGAAGGCCGTGCTGGCCGGCTTCGACTGGGGCTCGCGCACCGCCGACATCATCGCCGCCCTGTGGCCGGAGCGGGTCACGTCCATGGTCTCCACCAGCGGTTACCTCATCACCAATCGCAAGGCGCAGGTCGCACCCGCCGCCCCGGGCGTCGAGCACACGTGGTGGTACCAGTGGTACTTCGCCACCCCCCGGGGCAAGGCGGCCATGGAGGACGAGGACAGCCGCCTCGCGCTGTGCCGCTACGTGTGGACCCTGGTCTCCCCCAACTGGGACTTCGACGACGCCACCTACAACCGCACCGCCGAGGCGTTCAAGAACCCGGACTACGCGGCCGTCGTGCTCTTCAACTACCGCTGGCGCATCGGCCTGGTCGACACGGACCACCGGTACGCGCGCCAGGAGAAGCTGCTCGCCGCCCAGCCCTCCATCCACGTCCCCACCGTCACCCTCGACGCCGCCCTCGATCCCTTCACTCCGCCGCCCGGCGACGGTTCGAGCTACCGCAACCACTTCACCGGCCCCTACGCGCACCGCACCATCGCGAACATCGGCCACAACCTGCCGCAGGAGGCGCCCACCGCCTTCGCCCAGGCCGTGGTCGACGCCGACCACCTCTGAGTCCGCACCCGCACCCCCACCCGCACCACCCCCACCAGCCACCGGCCCGGGGACCCTCGTCCGTCGGGCCGTTCACTCCCAGGAGGAGTCCCCGATGAGCGAAGTCCAGTGGAACCGTCTGACCGCCGCCGAACTGCGCGCACTCGCGGCCCGGGACGCGGTGGTGCTGCTGCCGGTGGGGGCCACCGAGCAGCACGGCCCCCACCTGCCCACCGGCGTGGACGACCTCCTGGCCGCGGAGGTGTGCCGGCGCACGGCCCTGCGCGCGGCGGAGCACACCGCCACGGTGGTCGCGCCGTCGGTCCCGACCGGCCTGTCGGAGCATCACATGCCGTTCGGGGGGACCCTCACCCTCAGCCTGGCCACCCTGCACGCGCTGCTGCGGGACATCTGCCGGTCCGCGATCCGGGTCGGCTTCTCCCGCATCCTCATCGTCAACGGACACGGCGGCAACATGACCGCCCTGAACGCCCTGACGACCGAGCTGACCCTGGAACTCGCGACGCCGATCGCCTTCGCCAGCTACTTCGGCGCGGGACGGGCGGTCGTGCGCGACACCCTGGAGACCCAGGACGGCCTCATGCACGCCTGCGAGGGCGAGACGTCCATGATGATGGCCGCCCATCCCGACCTGATCCGCGCCGAGCACCTGCCCGAGGCGCACGGACCGCGGATCACCCTGCCCGCCGAGTCCGACGACCCGCTGTACATGGCGGTGACCTTCGACCGGATCACCGCGTCCGGCGTGGCCGGCGACGCCCGTTCGGCGAGCCGGGAGAAGGGCGAGCGGATGCTGGACGGCTGCGCCCAGGCGCTCGCCGACATCATCGCGGGCAACCCCTGGGCCAGGAAGGACGACGAGGCCCGGACCCGGCCGTGAGCCGGGCAGCACAGGGCACGACGCCCCCGGTCAGCGGCGTGTCCGCCGACCGGGGGGCTGCTCATGGAACACACATCGTGAAACACACACCGACTCGCGTCACCCCCTTGACAGGTGACGCAGCATCTGGCAGATTCGTCACCAGTCAAAGCGGTGACTTCGCCGGTGGAACCGGCTCGACACCGCTACTGGAACATGTGGAAGGAACAGAACCGTGGTGAGCATCAAGGGTGGACGCAAGCGAGTGGTGACGGGTGCGGTCTCGACGCTCACGGCGGGGCTCGCGCTCGGCGCGTTCGCCCTGAGCGGCACCGCCAACAGCGCCCCCGAGACCGTCGATTCGGCCCGGCACACCAAGCCGACCGTCGTCCTGGAGCACGGAGCCTTCGCCGACGGCTCCAGCTGGAACGGCGTCATCGAAGAACTGCGCGCCGACGGCTACCCCGTCGTCGCCGCCGCCAACCCGCTGCGCGGCCCGGCCTCCGACGCCGCGGCCCTGCGCACGGTCCTCGACCACATCAAGGGCCCGAAGATCCTCGTCGGCCACTCCTACGGCGGCAACGTCATCAGCGAGGCCGCCGCCGGCGACGACTCGGTCAAGGCCCTGGTCTACGTCGCCGCCTTCCTGCCGGCGCCCGGCGAGAGCGCCCTGGAGCTGACCAACAAGTACCCGGGCTCGACCCTCCCCGACGCCCTCGACCCGGTCACCTACACCCAGGCCGACGGCTCCACCGCCACCGACCTGTACATCCAGCAGGACAAGTTCCGCCACCAGTTCGCCGCCGACGTCCCGGCCCAGCAGGCCGCCCTCATGGCCGCCGCGCAGCGCCCGGTCGCCCAGTCGGCCCTGGAGGAGAAGGCCACGACGGCCGCCTGGAAGAACAAGCCCACCTGGGACATCGTCACCACCCGCGACCTGAACATCCCCGCGGCCGTGCAGCGCTTCATGGCCAAGCGCGCCCACGCCCACACCACCGAGGTCGCCGCCTCCCACTCGGTCGCCGTCTCCCACCCCCACCTGGTGGCCGGCGTCATCGAGCGCGCCGCCCACGCCACCGTCCGCTGACACCGGCTGCACCACGCACTTCGTCCGCGCACCGCCCCTTTGGGGGGTGGTACGCGGACGAAGTGCGTGGTGCGCCAGGTGGGGTGGACGGGGTCTTCTCGACCGACGTCCCGCGCCGGGGTCAGTCGGCCAGGCGGTCCAGGACCGCGGTCGCCAGGTGCAGCGCGGCGTGCAGTTCCGTCACCTCCGCGACGGTCGGCCGGACGACACCGGACCACTCACCGTCCAGACCGGGCCAGACGGCCAGCAGCACCTGCGCACCGGCGAGCCCCAGACGGGCGGTGACGTCCGCCCGGCCGTCGGCGGTGCGGGTCCAGGACAGCAGGACCCGGCCCGGCGGGACGCGGAACGGTCCGGCCGGCACCCAGGTGGCCATGACCCGGCCGCACGTCACCGCGACGAGCGCGCCGCGGACTCCGTCCGGCATGGGGCCGCGGGTCAGCAGGGCCAGGGCGACGGGTGTGCGACGGCCGCCGTCGGAGTCCCGTACCAGGGACAGGACGGGGGGCCGGTCCGCCTCACCGGCCCCGGCCCGCCGCCCGGCCGGGGCCGACCGGGTCGACGACTGCCTGATCGGCGACTGCCTGATCGACGACGGTCCGGCCGGCGAACGGTCATGGTCCGGTCGGCCGCACCCGGGATGTCTCGTCATGCTGTCCCCCTGTTCTTGCGTCAACGGTGCGAGCTTCGTGCCGCCGAGTCTTCCGCCCACGGCACGCGCACACATCCGTCATCTGACTGGCACAGTGGGACACGTCGGGACACGTCGGGCGACGGCGCACCGACATGACGACGTGGGGACATGGCGGTGTGGAGACGTGGCGCGGTCAGTGCCGGTCGCCGTCCGCGGCCCCGGACCGTGCCGCCCGCTCCAGCAGCCGCACCGCCTCGGCCAGGACGGACTCGGCCTCCGGCACCGGCTCCTCGGCCACCTCGCACGACTGCGTGAGCAGCCGGGCCAGCCGCCCCTCCCCCGTGTACGTCAGGGCGAGGCTTCCCTCCCACAGGGCCTCGCGCAGCCGGGGCGGGGTGAAGTGTCCGTCCCCGGCGCAGGCCAGCAGCAGGCGGGCCGCCAGCGTCCGCTCCAGCGGTCCCAGAACCCACCTGCCCCCGTCCAGGTCCCCGGCGAGGTCCGCCGTCAGCGCGGTGAGCCGCCCCACGGCCGAGAGGTGCCCTGCGGCAAAGGTGTGAGTGGCGACCGATCCCAGAGGCATAGGTGTGAGTATTCCTTCAGACAAGTGACGGGGGGAGTACGTCCGCGGGAACGGCGGACGGTGTAAGTTCGAGAATGATACGTGTCTCGACGTGTGTCCCTGCCGGGCCTCGCCCGGCCGCGAGGACCGTGTGACACATGGTCCGGCGGTGTCACGCCGGAGAGGAAAACCGGAGCATCAATGAGATCGGACGCCCAAGGCAACCGGCTGCGCATCCTCGAAGCGGCGGCCGAGGTGCTCGCCGCGCCGGGTGACGCCTCCCTGAAGTCCATCGCGCGCCGGGCGGGCGTGGGCCAGGGGACGCTCTACCGGCATTTCCCGAGCAGGGAGTGCTTGGTCCTGGAGGTGTACCAGGACGAGGTGGAAAGCCTCGTGAACGCCGTACCCGCGCTCCTGGGCCATCTGCCCCCGCATCGCGCGCTGCGCACCTGGCTGGAGCGTCTGCTGGAGGTGGGCCGGTCCTTCCCCGAGTTCGCGAACGTCATGAACCTGGTCACGAGCGCGCCCGCGAAGCCCTGCGGCGAGGCGTACCGTCCACTTCTCGACGCCCTGTCGACGCTGGTGCGCCTCAACGAGGCGGCCGGAACCATCCTCGCGGGTACGACGGCCGACGACGTGCTCTTGCTGCTCGGTCCGCTGTGGCACGTCGGCGCCGGGGCCGAGGACCCGGTCAGGTCGGGCCGGCTGTTCGAGACGGTGCTGCGGGGACTGTGCCCGTCCGCTGCCGCGGCGGAGCTGCCGACGGGCACGGCGGGGTGATCCCCGACGGCCGTGAGGGCCCGTGAGGGCCGTCGGGATCGGTCCGGCCCGGTGGTTCAGTAGACGTCGTCGCCCTGGTAGAGGGTGAGCAGCCGCACGGTCTCGACGTAGAGCCACACCATGGTCAGGGTCAGGCCGAACGCGGCGGGCCAGGCCTGGTCGCGGGACGCGCCGTAGGTGACGCCGTTCTCCACCTGCTTGAGGTGCAGGGGCAGGAAGGAGGCGCCGAGGGCGACGCCCACCAGGGCCATGAAGAGGCCGAGGCCGAAGGGGCGCAGGCCCAGGCCGTCCAGCCCCATGACGGGGTACAGCATCCAGTCGGCCAGCGCGAGCAGGCCGAGGCCCAGCAGCGCGGCGCCGATGAAGGCACGGAAGCGGTGGCTGACCCGGATCCAGTGCAGCGCCTGTGCGAAGAGCACCCCGGCGCCGGCCGCGATCGTGCCGAGGACGGTCTGGACGAGGAGGCCGGGCGACAGGTGGCTGAAGGCGGTCCCGGAGAGCGTGCCGAGGAACAGGCCCTGGGCGGCGGCGAAGGCGAGGGTCAGGGTCGCGGACGGCTTGTTCCTGCGGTACTGCGTGATCACCAGCACCGCCGTGAGGACCGCCGCCGCGGCGACGATGCCCCAGGACCAGGCCGTACCGATCCGGGCGGGCGGCAGCACCGTCCAGGACAGGACCGCCACGAGGGCGGTGGTGCCCAGGGCGGTGGCCGCGCGGGGCAGCACGGTGTCCATGGTCAACAGGTCACCGACGTACAGCGGCGGCACGGGGCGCGCGGCGTCGTCCTGCTCCCGTTCCGTGCCGGCACCGATGCGGTCGAGGACGACGGCGAGGCCGGTCCGCGGGTCCCTGACCGCCGTCTTCTGCCCACCGCGCCGGGTGAACTGCGGCCGGGAAAGTATCGGGTTGCTGCTCTTCAGCGTCTGCTGTTCGACCAGTGCCACGCCAGTTCCTCTTCTCCGTGTCGGACGTACCGGCGTTCGTGGGTGTCCCGATGCGGACCGTGTCGCCGGAGGTATCGGCTCGTCCCAGCCTGCCCGGCCGGACGAGCCCGGTGCATCAGTCACTTGACGGTGGGACGGGGAGGCGTTTCCGGGGCCGCGGCGGCAGTCACACCACGGGGAACCCCAGGGCCGCGGCGGCCGTTTCGGGGCCCGGCTGCGACCAGCGCTCGGCGACGGCCGCGTTGGACGACAGCGACCGCAGCTCGGCCACGTCCAGATAGAGGGTGCCGCGCAGATGGTCCGTCTCGTGCTGCACGATCCGGGCCGGCCAGCCGGTCACCACCTCGTCGATCGCGGCGCCCTGTTCGTCGAGCCCGCGCAGCCGGACCCGGGCGTGCCGGGCCACCACGGCCTGCCAGCCGGACACGCTCAGGCAGCCCTCGAAGAACGCGGCCCGCTCCTCGCCCTCGGGTTCGTAGGCGGGGTTGACCAGCACCCGGAACGGCAGCGGGACGCGCCCGCGCGCCTCCAGCGCCTCCTGCGGGCCGCGGGCCGCGTCCTCCACGACCGCGATGCTCAGCGGGACGCCGACCTGGGGGGCGGCCAGCCCGACACCCGGCGCCGCCAGCATCGTCTCGCGCATCCTGGTCACCAACCGGCCGAGCAGCGCGTCGCCGAGCTGTCCGTCGTACGGTTGCGCGACGGCCCGCAGCACCGGGTCGCCCGCGGCGACGATCGGTAGGGGGCCGTCGGCCGCCAGCAGTTCCTCGACCCGCACGGACAGCGACATAGGTTTCTCGCTCATGTGACCAGCTTGCCAGCAAATCGCGACACATGTGGAGTGAAGTGTGTCCCTTCCCCCCTCTCGCGACCGCGGGCGCGGGTGTGGAAGCGGGCGCGGGCAGTCCCGGGCTCCCTTGGGCACGACGCTCGCTCCCCACAGCGAAGTCGGCCCGGGAGCCCGGGAGTCGACGGCCCGTGGAGCAGCGCCGCGGGGTCCGCCGTCGGCCCCGCCGCGCCCGGGACACGGCGGGGACCTGCTGTCACCCACACGTGCGAACCAGGTCCAATGGTTCACCCGGGTCCCGGGACGGACCGGCGCTCACGCCCCCGCGGGCACGATGTTGTGGTTGAACCGGAAGACGTTGCCCGGGTCGTAGGTCCTCTTCACCGCGGCGAGCCGGTCGTAGCGCTCCGGCCCGTACACCTGGCGCACGCCCTCGGCGTCGGTCGCCTCGTCCGGGGAGAGGAAGTTCACCATGTTGCGCCGCGCCGTCCAGGGCGACAGCCCGTCCATGACCCGCTCCAGCTCGCCCCTGAGCCGGGGCGCCTCGTCCGGGGCCCCCACCGCGAACCCGAAGACCACGTACGGCAGGCCCCGGCTCGACACCGCGTTGGGCACCGCCGCCTCCCGGTCGAAGGCACCGCCGAGCGCGCGGATCTCGATGTTGGCGAGGGTGCAGCCCGACTCCGCGCCCGTCAGGTCGACGAACGCCTCGACGGCCTTCTCGTCGAACCCCTCCAGGCAGACGCTGCGGTCGAAGTACGGCATCGGGTCCACCGGGTCCTGGTGGATCTCCCCGATGGCGGTGAACGGCTTCTCCCCCACCAGGTCGATCAGCGCCGGCGCGGCCGCCCTCAGCGGTGCCAGCAGCTCCGCCCCGTCCTCGGCCGAGCCCAGGTAGCCGATCCGCAGGTGGACCACGAAGGCGCCGCGCAGCGGCTCGGGCAGCATCGGCACGTCGGGCAGGCGCTGGACGCCGACGGAGGACGTCATGTCCTCCCCCACGCCGGGCAGCCAGGCACGCCAGGCCCGGAGCACGTCGGCCAGGTGCTCGCCCGCGAAGTAGATGCCGCCGCCGTAGAAGCGGGTGACCGGGAAGACGTCGAACTCGATCTCGGTGACGACGCCGAAGTTCCCCTTGCCGCCGCGCACCGCCCAGAACAGGTCGGGGTCGCTCTCGGCGGTCACACGGCGCGGTTCGCCGTCCGCGGTGACCAGGTTCACGCGGCGCACGTGGTCGGCGGCGTAGCCCAGGCTCCGGCCCAGCAGCGGGCTCTGACCGCCGCCGAGGGTGTATCCGACGACACCGACGTTCGGCGCCGAGCCCACGATGGGGGCCAGTCCGTGCTCCGCGGCACGCGGCACCACGTCGGTCCACCGCACGCCGGGCCCGACCCGTACGCTGCGCTCGCCCGCGTCGACGACGAGGTCCCGCATCCGCTCGACCGTGATCAGCAGCGCGCCTTCGGCGGCCGAGGTCACCTGGTGGGCCGCGGACTTCACCGCGACGCCCAGCCCGTGCCGCCCGGCGAACCGGACGGCCTCCACGACATCCTGCTCACTCGTCGCCCCGACGACCACGGCGGGCCGGAAGCCGCACGTCAGGTTGTAGGTGGCGCATTCCGGCCCGTACTCCTCGTCCCCCGGCTCCAGCACCGGCCCGGTGACGGAGCGTCGTAGGGCGGCCACGTCCTGCGGCGTCAGCCTTCCGTCCACCTGGTCAAGCCTGTCCACACTCACGTTGTCACGACCTCACTCGCACATGTTTCTCGCCGCCCGTCGCGTACCACGGGTGCGGCGCACTCCGATGCTTCTGACACGAGCGGGACCTACTCCGTCGTTCACGACGGGCCGCATGCGCAGGTGTGACATGTGTGTCGCTCGGCCGTGGGGGCAGACGTGCCGGTGACCGGACAGGGGGGCGAGAGCGGGGCTCCGGCCCCCCGACCCGGTCCGACCGGACCTGCTCACCCGCTCGGCCGGACCTATTACGCCGTAATAGGTCCTCGCCGCGCGCATCCGCTCCCGGTACGGTACGAACCGGCGAAAACGATTCCGGCCGGACTGGCAAGGGCGGAATCTGGACGTCCTTCGTTCCGTGGTGGTTGCATGGGGCGCACGGAGCCGGGTGCGGGCGCACGCAGCCAGGTCGGCGCGGTGGACCGGACCCCGGTACGTGGGCCCTTGGAGGCAGTGCGATGAGTGACCTGGACGCGGCGGGCTGCCCGGCCGCGCCCCGGCTGGTCGGACGGGAGGAGGACCTCGCGTTCATCCAGTCCTTCCTCACCGACTCGCAGGTCCAGGGGGCGGCACTGCTGCTCCAGGGCGAGGCCGGGGTGGGCAAGACCGCGGTCCTGGAGTCGGTGGCCAGGGGTGCCGCGGACCAGGGCATCCGGGTGCTGCGCGCGAACGGCGTGCAGTTCGAGGCGGACATCGGTTACGCCGGCCTCAATCAGCTCCTCGTGCCCCTCTTCGACGAATTCGACGTCCTGGACTCCGTCCATCGCGATGCCCTGCGCGTCGCCGTCGGCATCGGCAGCGGTCCGGTGCCGGACCGTCTGCTGACCTCGACCGCGGTCCTGCTGCTGCTGCGGACGATCTCCGCCCGGACGCCGCTGCTGATCGTCGTCGACGACCTGCCGTGGCTGGACCGGGCGACCAACGCCGTGCTCGGCTTCGTCGCCCGGCGGCTCGTCGGCAGCCGGATCGGCTTCCTCGCCGCCTCCCGCGAGGGCGCGGGCAGCTTCTTCGAGTCCAGCGGCCTGACCGAGCACCGGCTCGAACCGCTGAGCGACATCTCCTCCGCGGAGCTGCTCGCCCAGGCCCACCCCGACGTCTCCCCCGCCGTACGGCGCCGGATCGCCTCCGAGGCGCGCGGCAATCCGCTGGCCCTGGTGGAGCTGCCGCGGGCGCTCTCCGCCGAGCAGCGCACGACTCTCGCGGCGATCCCCTCGGTACTGCCCCTGAGCGAGCGGCTCCAGGCCCTGTTCGCCTCCCGGGTGGCCGGCCTCACCGACCGCTGCCGGGAGCTGCTGCTGATCGCCGCCCTGGAGGGCACCGGTGACCTGGCCTCGATCGAGGCCGCCGGGGCCGGCCGGGCCGTCGTCGACGATCTCGTCCCCGCCGAGCAGGACCGGCTGGTCACGATCTCCGCCGACAACCGCCGGCTGTCCTTCCGGCATCCCCTGATCGGTTCGGCGGTGGTGGAGCTGGCGACCGCGGCGGACCGCAGACGGGCCCACGAGGCGCTCGCCGAGGTGCTGGAGGACCAGCCGGAGCGCCGGGCCTGGCACCTGGGCGAGGCCGCCGTGGGCCCGGACGAGACGGTCGCGGCCCTGCTGGAGGAGGCCGCGCACCGCCGGCTGCGGCGCGGGGACGCGCTCGGCGCGGTGACGGCGCTGACCCGGGCGGCGGGACTCAGCCCCGCGCCCGCCGACGAGAGCCGACGGCTGGCCGAGGCGGCCTACATCGGCGTGGACTCCGGCGGGGAGCTGGAGGACGCCTCCCGGCTGCTCGCCCGGCTGGCCCACCCGGAGACCGGCGAGGAGTCCCTGCACGCGGCGGCCGCGTCGGCGTTCCTGCTGATCAACAAGGACGGGGACATCGACACCGCGTACCGGCTGCTGGTCGGCGCGATCGAGTCGGGGGAACACGGCTGGGACGCCGCGGACGCCGCGCTCGTGGAGGCGCTGCACCTGCTGGTCCTGCTGTGCTGGTACGGCGGCGATCCGCGACTGTGGCAGCCGTTGCTGAGGTTCCTGGACCGGCTGACCCCCGAGACGCCCGATCTGCTGTGGGTGGTCGTACGCACCTTCGCCGACCCGGCGCGCACCGGGCCCGAGGCGCTGCCCCGGCTCGCGAAGCTGACCGCCACCGTGGGAGACGACCCGACCCGGGTGATCCGGGTGGGCACCGCCTCGGTCTTCGCGGACCGGCTCGGCGACTTCCGGTGGGCCACCCGGCGCGTGATCGAGCAGGGCCGGGCCGGCACGGCACCCGTCCGCCGTCATCTGGGCGCGCTGATGCACCTCGGACTGGACTACTTCCACCTGGGACGGTGGCAGGACGCCGCGGATCTGGCCGAGGAGGGCCTGGCCCTGTGCGAGGACCACGACTACCGGTTCTTCGCCTGGTACTTCCAGTACATCCTGGCGTCCGTGGCCGCGGTGCGCGGCGACGCGGAGACCAGTGACGCGCTGACCGAGGAGATCGTGCGGTGGGCGACCCCCCGCGGTGCCTTCGGCGCACGGTTCTTCGCCACCCACGCCAGGGCGCTCACGGCCCTGGGACGGGGCGACTACCAGACGGCCTACCGGCACTCGTGCACGCTGAACGAGCCGGGCACCGTGGCCCCGTACCTCCCGATCGCCATGTGGGGCGCGCTGGACCTGGTCGAGGCGGCGGTGCGGACCGGCCGGGAGAAGGAGGCCGCCGCCCACGCGGCCGCGATGCGCGACTCCGCGATGGCCGCGCTGTCGCCCCGGCTGGAGCTGTCCGTGCTGACCGCCGAGGCCCTGACCGCACCCGGTGAGGAGTCCGTCGTCCTCTTCGAGCGGGCGCTGGCCCTGCCCGGCCCGGAGCGCTGGCCGTTCGACGCGGCGCGGGTCCGTCTCCTGCACGGTGAGCGGCTGCGGCGGCTGCGGGCCACCTCGGAGGCCCGGGAGCAGCTGGCGCAGGCGCTGAAGGGCTTCCAGCAGCTCGGGGCGCGGCCCTGGGTGACGCGTACGGCGGCCGAGCTGAGGGCGAGCGGGCAGTCCGCACCGGACGCCGCCCGGCCGAGGGTCGCCGCGCTGACCGCGCAGGAGTTGCAGATCGCCGCCCTCGCGGCGACCGGTCTGACCAACAAGCAGATCGCCGAGCGGCTGTTCCTGTCGCACCGCACCATCGGCACGCACCTGTACCAGATCTACCCCAAGCTGGGCATCACCTCGCGGGCCGCCCTGCGGGACGCCCTCTCCGCTCTCGAGGACTCCAAGGACGTCTGACGGCGACCAGTCATTTGACGTATGTCCCGCTCCCCGATCCCGCGCACAGTGGACGCGGGGCCGCCCTGCCCCGCTCGGCACCAGGGGTGAGCACCCGTTCAGCACCACGAGAGGGGAGCCGGATGCACGGCGCCTCGGACAGTCATCCGGACATCCACTGGCCGTCCGGCTACTCGCCCGACCACGCGCACAGTTTCTGTCAGGCGCAGGTCGTCGTGCACGCCCCGCCCGCCACCGCGTTCGGTCTGCTCACCGACGTGGCCCGGTGGCCCCAGTGGGCGGCCGGGGTGACCGAGTCGCGTCCGGGTGCGCTGGAGGGGACCTTCCGGGTGCGCTTCCACGAGCAGGCGTTCGAGGTGTTCCTCGGGGAGCGGGCGGAGCCCCACCGGCTCGGCTGGTCGGTGGTGGGTGCGGGAGTGCAGGTCTACCAGGCCTGGCTGCTCACCGAGGTGGCGGGCGGCACCCATGTGGTGAGCGAGAACGTCGTACGCGGCCCGGCCGCCCGAGCCCTCGACGTGCGCTCACCCCAGTGGGCACGCCGGCTGCACGCCCTGTGGCTGGCGCAGCTCAAGCGGCTGTCGGAGAGCACCGCCGGATAGCCCGGACAGCCCCGGAGAGCCATCCGCCTTCCGCCTTCCGCCACGGCGGCACACACGCCGACGGCCGGCCCCGTCGCGGGGCCGGCCGGTCGCGGTGGTGGCGCGGTCGCTCAGACGGCCGCGGCGTTCTCCTCGGAGGCCGGGGCACGGGAGGTGCCCTGGTCGGCGGGGGCGGCGGCGCGCCCGCCCTTTCCATCTTCTCCGTCCGTTCCGGGCTTGCCGGACGGCTTGAGGAAGAGGGCGAGGACGATGCCGAGGGCGAGGGCCGGGGCGATCCACAGGTATCCGGCGGCGGTGGCGTGGGCGAAGGCGTCCAGCGCGGTGTCCCGCAGCGCGGCGGGCAGGTGCCCGACGGTGTCGGGCCGAGCGGCGTCGAAACCGCCGTCGGTCGGCAGGTCGCGGACCCGGTCGGCGAAGCCCGCGTTGAGCAGGGTGCCGAAGACCGCGACTCCGAAGGCGGCGCCGATGGAGCGGGAGAAGGTGACGACGGCGCTCGCGGCCCCGATGTCGGCGACCGGGACGCTGTTCTGGACGGTGGTCATGACGACCATGGGCACCATGCCGATGCCGATCCCGGTGATCAGGAAGTAGGCGCCGAGTGCGAGGGTGCCTGGTCCGTTGCCGATGGTGGCCAGCAGGAGCAGACCGGCGAGGTTGGCGGCCAGGCCGCTCAGCAGGATCGTCCTCAGCCTCTCGACGTGGGCGGCCCAGCGGCCGGCCAGGGACTGGCTGACGACCAGTCCGGCGACCAGCGGCAGCAGGTGGATGCCGGAGAGGGTGGCCGAGACTCCGTGGACGATCTGGAGGTAGGTCGGCAGGTAGACCAGGACGGAGAACATCGCGGCGTTGGCGAGGAAGGCGATCAGCGAGGAGAACACCACGGTGCGCGAGCCGAGCATGGCCGGCGGCAGCACCGGCGCGGCGGCCCGGCGCTCGACGGGGATGAGTGCGGCGGCGAGGGCGACGGTGGCGACGATCAGGCCGACGATGGACGGCGAGCCCCAGCCCCAGCGCTCACCGAAGGACGTGACGAGCACCAGGCCGGTGGCGATGGAGGCCAGCAGGGTGGCACCCGCGTAGTCGATGCGGGCCTTGGCCCCGCGGGCCGCTGCGGGCAGGGCGCGGGCGGCGAGGGCGAGGGCCACGATGCCGACCGGCAGGTTGATCAGGAAGGCCCAGCGCCACGAGAGCTGGTCGGTGAAGACACCGCCGAGCAGCGGACCGACGATGCTGGCGACGCCGTAGACCGAGCCGAACATGCCCTGGTACCGGCCGCGTTCGGCCGGGGCGACGATGTCACCGACGAGGCCGAAGGTCAGCACGATCATGCCGCCGCCGCCGATGCCCTGGAGCACCCGGGCGCCGATCAGTTCGGGGAGGTTCTGCGCCAGGCCGCAGGCGACGGAGGCGATCAGGAAGACCGAGGTGGAGGCGAGGTAGAGCCGCTTGCGGCCGTACACGTCGCCGAGCTTGCCCCACAGCGGCGTGACGGCCGTCGAGGCGAGCAGGTACGCGGCGCTGACCCAGGCGATGTCGTCGAACCCGTTGAGGTCCTGCGCTATCCGGGGCAGCGCGGTGGAAACGATCGTCTGGTCCAGGGCCGCGAGCAGTACCGCGAGGATCAGCGCGCTCATCGCGGCGGCGACTCCCCCTCCCCCGGGTGCCGCGGTCTTCGCGGCGGGTGACTTCGACAACGACATCGACGTGCCTTCTTTCTCATCCTACTGTCACTATCCGAGTTATCTGCCACTTCAATGTAGCATTTCCTGCCGAGTGATTCACCTTGGAGAGGCGCTAGAAGGTCTCAGGGGTCACATCACGCATAGACTCAAGGGCGTGAGAGCCGACGCAGCACGCAACCTGGAAGCCGTTCTGACCACCGGAGCGCGCATGCTCGCCGCCGATCCCGGCGCCAGCATCGCGAGCATCGCCGCCGAGGCGGGCGTGGACCGGCGCACCGTCTACCGGCGCTTCGCCTCGCGCGAGGACCTGCTCGCCGCGATCTACGCCGCACGCCTGGCGGCCATCGAGGCGGCCATCGAGGACGCCCGGCTGCGCGAGGCACCCGTCGCCGTCGCCCTGCACCGCTACGTCGAGAACATCATCACCGTGAACCGCACCTGGCCCGTCGACCTCACCCGCATGCTCGCCGACGAGGAGGTACGCGCCCGCCGCGACGCCAGCGCCCACGAGGTCGACGTCTTCCTCGACCGCGCCGTCAGCGAAGGAGTCCTGCGCCCCGGGCTCCCCCTGGGGTGGGCGAGCGCCCTGCTGCCCCAGCTCATGCACCTGGTGACCCGGCAGCTGCCCGAGCTGAGCCCCGGCCGGGCGGCGGACGTCGTCGTCGACACCCTGCTGCACGGCGTCGGGGCACCCTGAGGCAAGGGCGCCGAAGGAGAAGGACTCACCGAAAAGAAAGGATTCATGGGTCCGCCGTCTTGACGGCGGACCCATGAGTCCTTGTCGAGGCCCGTGCTCCCGGGCCGGATACCGGTCAGCCCCGGCGGACGCCCTCGATGAAGCGGCCGGCCAGGTCGACCCGTTCGGCCACGGTGGCGGGGGTCTGGCCGAAGTCCACGAACAGCTCGTGGACACCCGCCTCGGCGGCGGCCCGGGCGTAGTCGATGTACTGCCCGAGCGTGCCCGCCCACGGCATGCGCTCGGCGTCGGTCGTCGTGTCGGTCAGCTCCGGATTGACGCGCAGCGCCATACGCAGGGTGGACGGATCGCGGTCCGCCTCGACCGCCTCCTTGAGGACCACGTCCCACATGCCGAGGAGCTGCGGCAGCGGCAGCGCCACGGGCAGCCAGCCGTCGAGCAGGCGGCCGATCCGCCGCAGCCCGCTGGGCGTGAACGCCGCGAGCATGACGGGCGGTGCGGGCTGCCGGGCCGGCTTGAGCCCCACCACCGTCTCCGGGATCGTGAACAGCGCGCCCTCGTGGGAGAAGACGTCGTTGGCCCAGTAGTCCCGCAGGATCTGCAGCGTCTCGTCGAGCCGGGCGCCCCGGCCCTTCCAGGGCACGGAGACCGCGGTGTACTCCTCGGGCATCCAGCCCAGGCCGAGGCCCACGACCAGGCGTCCCTGACTGAGCACGTCGAGGGTGGTCAGCGAACGGGCCAGCATGATCGGCGGCTGCCACAGTCCGTTGAGCGTGCTGGTGCCCAGCTGGACACGGGTCGTGTGGGACGCGGCGAACGTCAGGGCGACCAGTGGGTCCATGTGGTTCTCGTAGATCCGCGGCATCTGCCCGTCACCGCTCGGGTAGGGCGCTCCCGGAACGAGCGGGGCGAGGACGCGGTCGCCCGTCCACAGGGAGTCGTACCCCATCTCCTCCGCGGTGCGGCTCACCCGCAGGATGCCTTCCGGGTTGGCGTCGGGACCGAAGGTCGGCAGGGCCAGGCCGAGTTTCATGGGTGTCTCCTCATACGGTGTTCCGGTCCCGGTCCCTGCCCGTCAGCGGAGTACCGAGCAGGTCTTCCAGGGCGGCGACCGTCCGGGCGGGGTCCACGGCGTGGACGGTGGCGAAGCCCAGTTCCGCGGCGGGCGGCAGGTGCTGCTCGGTGTCGTCGACGAACACGCACTCCCCGGCCGTGAGACCGAGCCGGTCCAGCGCGAGCCGGAAGATCTCCGGTTCGGGCTTGCGCATCCCGTGGACCTCCGACAGCACCACGGCGTCGTAGTGTTCCTCCACCTCGTAGCCGTCGTAGAGGTTCCACGGGGCCAGGCCGACGGAGTTGGACAGGAGGGCGACCTTCACCCCCGCCCGGCGCGCGGCCGCGGCAGCGGCGATCACCAGGGGCTCGGGGCGCAGATCGGCGAAGATCCGGCCCATCAGGTTCTCCGGGTCGATGCCGAGGAGCCGGCCGGCCGCCTCGTTCCACTGGACCTGGGTGAGCGCGCCGCGCTCCAGTTCCTCGGTGACCCGGATCCCCTCCGGGTTCAGGTAGAGACCGGTGAGCAGCGTCCCCTCGGCGAGTCCCGCGCGTTTCTCGAAGGCCAGCGCGGCGGGCACCAGGGGGGTCGTCAGCACACCGCCGAAGTCGAGGACGAGGCCCTTGCGGTACTGGGTCATATACACACTTTAGGAGGCCGGTCACACTCCCCCCGCACCGGGGCATGTGTTTTGCCGATCCCGCATCAGGACGGCCATCGAAGCACATGTTCGAGGACCGCGAGGGACAGGTGTGAACCTGTCGGCGGGGTGGGAACGTTGTCAGGATGAGGGGTTCCCCGCCGCCCTGGCGACGGTGGCGGGAACCCGCTCGCCCCTGCCCCGCCGGTCACGACGGTCAGGGCGGTCAGGGGGAGCGGAACCGCGGTCCGGGGAACGGCCCTTCCCCGGACCGCACCGCCTCCCGCGCACCACTCCCGTGCCCCCCGGTCAGCCCTTCAACCGGTGCGGATGGGCGGGGTAGACGCCCAGGACGCGCACCTCGGAGGAGAAGAAGCGCAGTTCCTCCAGGGCCAGGGCGACCCGCTGCTCGTCGGGGTGGCCCTCGGCCTCGACGTAGAAGCGGCTGGCGTTGAGTCCCGCGCCGATCTGATAGCTCTCGATCTTGGTGAGGTTGACCCCGCCGGTGGCGAAGCCGCCGAGCGCCTTGTAGAGCGCGCTCGGGATGTTGCGCACGCTGAAGAACAGGCTCGTCATGGTCGGCTGCCCGGGGTCCGGGGCGGGGGCGGCCTGCCGGGACAGGACGACGAACCGCGTGGTGTTCTCCGGGTCGTCCTCCACGCCGGCGCGCAGGACGTCGAGACCGTGCAGGCCGGCCGCGGCGGGCGGCGCCAGCGCCGCGTGCCGCACGTCGCCCAGCTCGGCCACCTCGCGCGCCGCCCCCGCGGTGTCGTCGCAGACCAGGGTCCGCCAGCCGCCCTCCCGCAGCAGCTTGCGGCACTGGCCGAGCGCGTGCACGTGGCTGCGGACGCACTCCACCTGGTCCAAGGTGGCCCCCGCGACACCCATCAGGTCGAAGCGGATGGCGAGGAAGTACTCGCCGACGATGTACAGCCCGGACTCCGGCAGCAGGTGGTGCACGTCGGCGACGCGCCCGGCCGCGGAGTTGTCCACCGGGATCACGGCGAGGTCGGCGTCGCCGAGCGCCACGGCGTCCAGGGCCTGCTCGAAGCCGGTACAGGGCAGTTCCAGGGCGTCCGGGTACAGGGCGCGCGCGGCGGTCGCCGAGTTGGAACCGGGTTCACCCTGATATGCGACGGTCGTCACCGCGTTCAGCCTTCCTGAGGGACATCCTGTCGTGGGGCGGCAGCAGCTCCGTTGCGTACCGCGCCTGCTGAAGTATCGGTGAACTCGCCTCCAGCACGCTCACCAGGGGTCGCCTCCCGGTGTCGCGGTCGTCCAGCAGGACGTGGTCGTAGGCCGCCGCGAGGACGTGGTGGACGGTGTCGGCGAGCCGCCGCACCCGTACGGCGAGCCGCTCCCGCAGGGCCGGGGGGAGCCCCTCGCGTGCGGTGGGCGCACCATGCAGGGTCGCCGTCAGGGCCAGCCGCTCGTCGTGCAGGGCGGCGGCCAGCTCGGCCGCGACGAGGGGTGCGGGGCCCGCCTCGGCCCGCAGGCCGGGGCCGGGCGTCCGCACCCGCGCGTCCTGGCCGGCCAGCACGTCGGTCATCCGCCGGGCCGCGCCCAGGGCCAGCGCGGCGACGGCCGTCCAGAGGAACGCGGCGTCCTGGGCCCGCAGCGGTGTGCCCGCCGTGTACGTGGCCAGCCCCGTCGGTACCCGTACACCCTCCAGCCGGAGCACCGTGGGACCCGGGCCGTCGAGGCCGCCCCCCGTGTCGGGGGACCGGCCCTCGAACGTCCTGGCGGGCAGCACGAAGAGGTCGGGGCAGTCGTCGCCGCCGGATGCGGCACCGACGCTCGCCTGCGCCCCGCACCCGTGGCCGGTAAAGGCGAGCGGCAGCGCCAGCCAGGGCCCCGGCGCCTCGCCGGGCGGCAGGTGCCACACGCCGGACAGGTCGAAGCCGCCGGGTGCCGGCCGGACCGCCGCCGCCCCCGGCAGTCCGAGTCCCGGGGCGGCGGCCGTCAGGGGGGCGGCCCAGTTCCAGGCGCCGGTGAAGGCCCGCCAGGCCGCGGCGGGGTCGGCGTGGCCGCGGGGTTCCATGACCGCGAGCACGCGCCCGAGGCCGGTGCCGGGTCCCGGCTCGCTCGGCGGGTCGCCCTGGGTGGCCGCCATGGCTAGGCCGCCCGTTCGCCGGAGGAGCCCTGGGCCGTCGTCAGGACGACGTTCTCCAGTTCCTCGCCGCGGTGGTAGCGGTTCAGCTGCCGCCGCACGAAGTCCAGGCTGGCCGGGCCGAACGCGTCGGTGAACGCCGCCACGTGCGGAGTGACCAGCGCGCCGGGCAGATGCCACAGGGGGTGGCCGGAGGGCAGGGGCTCGGGGTCGGTGACGTCGAGGGCCACCCGCAGCTTCCCCGCGCGTACCCGGCGCACCAGCGCCCTGGTGTCGACGAGTTCGCCGCGCGCGACGTTGACGAGCATCGCCCCGTCCTTCAGCAGGGCCAGGGCACCCGCGTCGAACATGCCGCGGGTGCGCTCGGTCAGCGGCGCGCACACGATGACCGCGTCCGCCGTGGGCAGCAGCGCGGGCAGCTCGGCCGTCCCGTGCACCCGTCCCGCGGGCGTGGTGCGGGCCGTGCGCGCCACCAGGACCGTCTCGCACCTGAACGCGCCGAGCCGGGCCGCGACGGCCGCGCCGACGGCTCCGTAGCCGATCACCAGGACGCGCTTGCCGACCAGGGTGCCGCGGAACTCGGGGCGCCACCTGCCCGCGGCCTGCTGGGCCGCGAACCGGTCCAGACCCCGGCACAGGGACAGCAGCAGGGCGACCGCCAGTTCGGCGGTGGCCTCGCGGTGCACGCCGCGTCCGGTGCTCAGGCGGATCCCGGCCGGCATCTCGTCCAGCAGCGGCAGCATGTGGTCGTAGCCGGAGCTGAGGATCTGGACCACCTCGACACCGCGCATCCGCGGCAGCACGGGGGCGAGCAGGCGTTCGGCGCCCGGCACGGGCGGTGCCACGAGGAAGTCGACGTCACCGGGGTCGCCGGGCAGCGTGCCCGATCCGTCCCAGGTGGCGTACGACAGCCCGTCGGGCAGCCCCGGGACCTGGCCCGGCCGGTAGGGCAGCCAGACGGTCTTGCGGTCCTTCATGTGTCTCAGCTTCTTCCCGCTCCGTCACCCACCCCACGGCGACGGTGTGCGCGTCGCCCAGGGCGACGTCCGACTCGTTCGCCAACCGGAATGGACGGAGGTGTCTCGGCCGGAGAACCATGTGAGTCACCCGAGTCTACACACTCACACGTGTGAACCAGCTGTCGAACTCGTCACGTGTAGGGGGCATGAACCCCTCGGACAGCACCACCGGCCGCCCGGACCGGTCGCACGCACTCTCCGCGCTCCGCAACGCCGTCAGCGGCGCTGTTCTCACCCCCGACGACCCGGCGTACGAGGCGGAGTGCACCGGGCACAACCTGCTCCACGTGGCCCGGCCGGCGGTCGTCGTCGGGGCCGTGGCCGTCGAGGACGTGGTGGCCGCCGTGCGCTTCGCCCGGTCCCAGGACATGCCGGTGGCCGTGCGCAACGCGGGTCACCAGACGGTCCTGCCCGAGGGCCCCGGCGAGTGGCTGCTGATCACCACGGGCCGCATGGACGACGTATGTGTCGACCCCCGGGCGCGGACGGCGACCGTCGGCGCGGGCGCCCGCTGGCGCAAGGTCGTCGACGCGTCGGCGAAGCACGGTCTGGCACCGCTCGCGGGCTCGGCGCCCGGCGTCGGTGTCCTCGGCTACACCCTCGGCGGCGGCATCGGGCCGCTGCTGAGCCGCTCCCACGGCTACGCCGCCGACCACGTGCGCCGCATGGACATGGTGACCGCCGACGGAGAGGTGCTCCGGGTGACACCGCAGAGCGACCCGGAGCTGTTCTGGGCCCTGCTGGGCTGCAAGGGCAACTTCGGTGTGGTCGTCTCCATGGAGTTCGCGCTCTTCCCGGTGACCCGGTTCTACGGCGGCGGCCTGTACTTCCGCGGTGAGGACACCGCCCAGGTGCTGGCCGTGTGGCGTGAGTGGCTGACGACGCTGGACGAGGACACCACCACGTCGGTCGCCGTCCAGCGGCTGCCCGAGGTGCCGGACCTGCCCGACGTGCTGCGCGGCTCATTCGTCCTGCACGTGCGCGTCGGCCACCAGGGGCCCGCCTCCCGCGGCGAGGTCCTGGTCGCGCCCCTGCGCCGCGCCGCCGTGTGCCTGTTGGACACCCTCGCGGAGCGCCCGGTCACCGAGGTGGGCGAGATCCACGTCGACCCGGTGCGGCCCGCTCCCGTGTCCGGGACGAGCGTGGGCCTGCGGGAGTTCTCCGCCGCCACGGCCGAGGCGTTCACCGCGCTCACCGACGCCGACTCCGGCTGCCCGCTGGCCAGCGTCGAGATCCGGGCCCTCGGCGGTGCTCTGGACCGGCAGCCGCCGGTGCCCAACGCGGTGCCCTCCCGGGGCCTGCCGTTCGTCTCCTTCGCCTTCGGCGTCGCCGAGGGTGAACGCGCCGAGCCCGCGCAGAAGTACCTGGCCGCCTACGCCGAGGGCATGTCCCCCTGGGCGGACCGCCGCGACATCGTGAACTTCCTCTCCCCCGAGTCGGCTTTCGACGAGGCGGAGATGCGCCGCGTCTTCGGCGAGGAACGGTACACACGGCTCGCGGCCGTCAAGCGCCGGTTGGACCCCGGCAACGTCTTCCGGCTCAACCACAACGTGCTGCCCGGGTGAGCCCGGCCCGGACCACACGCTCCGGGTGCCCGGCACACAGGGGACAATGAGCGCATGGATCCGGCACAGACGACCTCCCAGGAGCCCGGGCGGGACGACGCCCCCCGCAGACGGGCCGACGCCCGCCGCAACCACGACCGGGTCTTCGCGGCGGCCCTGGAGGTCTTCGCGGAGACGGGACTGCAGGGGACCGTGCCGCAGGTGGCCGAGCGGGCCGAGGTGGGAAAGGCCACCGTGTACCGCAGCTACCCCACCAAGGAGGACCTGGTGGCGGCCGTCGTCCGGCACCGGATGGGAGAGCTGGAACAGGTCACCGGGCCCGTCGTGCCGGAGGTCGCACCGGCGCGCGCCTTCGACGCCTTCGTCCTCGCGCTCTTCGGGCACCTCGCCCAGGACCGGCTGCTGTCGCAGGCTCTCGCGGACCTGCGGTCCACGCCGTACACGGGGCCGCTGCTCGACCGGCTGACGGCGCTGATGGAGGAGGCCAAGGCCGCCGGGGCGGTCCGTCGCGACGCGGACCGGCAGGATCTGCGCGTGGTGCTGTGCGGCATCGCCCTGCAACTGGTGAACCTCGACGAGCGGAACCCGGACGTGTGGCGCCGCTACGGCGAGCTGACCCTCTTGGTGCTGCGCCCCTGAACACACGCCGGCAGGCCTGCCCGCCGACGGACGGGCCGGGTCAGTGTGCCGCCCTGACCTGGTCCCGGCCCTCGTCCGCCTGGAGCGTCGCGAAGTAGCGGGCCCAGGACTTCACCCCGGGACGTCGGCGCAGCAGCGCCCGGCGCTCGCGTTCGGTCATCGCGCCCCACACGCCGTACTCCACGCGGTGGTCGAGTGCGTACGCCAGGCATTCGAGTCGGACCGGGCAGCCGGTGCACACGGCCTTGACCCGGTTCTGTTCCGCCCCTTCGACGAACATCTGCTCGGGCTGCTCCCGGCACCGGCCCTGCGTCACCCAGTCCATCCCGCCTCGCCTCCACGGCGGTGCACCGCCGCCTCGACATACCGTGCGCCACTGCAACACGTATGACACTAGCTCACATGTTTGCACGGTGCTGACCGGCCGCGACTCCCCGGGCGGCAGTGTTCGGCGGACCGGCCGTCGCCCCCAGGCAGGTACCCGGGAGCCCTGGAAAGCCCCACAAGAAACTTTTCGGCCATACTTGGTGACGTGACCCCTTGTCGGGAATTAGGCTCTTGCTCCGGGTGGGAGGGACAGTGACGTACTGACCACGGGTTCCGTGGGCGGTGACGTCGTCGGCGCCGGCGGACGCGGAGAGGACCGCGATGGCCGGTCGGCGTCCGCATCCCCTCTCCCCCTGTGCCCGGCGCGATCCGTGTGCACGGACGTGGGCACGTCCGTACCGGGCTGGGTGACGAAGGGAGCGGGGCACGGTGGAGTCGGACTTCGGGGCCATGTTCGGCCGCGGTGACGAGCTGAGGGCGCTGTCGGAATTCGTCACGGCGCCCGGCGGGCGGGCCCTCGTCCTGCGGGGCGACACGGGAGTGGGCAAGAGCGCCCTGCTGGAACACGTCGCCGACCTCGCGACGCAGGAGAAGCAGCGGGTGATCCGGGCGGCCGGCGTCGAGGCCGAGTCGGAGCTGCCCTTTGCCGGCCTGCACCAGTTCCTGTACCCGCTGCTGCCGTACATCGACCGGCTGGACGAGGTGCACCGGCAGGTCTTCGACGTCGTCTTCGGCCGCAGCACGGGAGCACCCCCGTCGGTCATGACCCTCGGCATCGCCGTGCTGGACCTGCTCTCCCTCGCGGCCTCGCAGAAGTCCCTGCTGCTGGTGCTCGACGACGGACAGTGGCTGGACGGCTCCAGCACCGAGGTGTGCGGCTTCGTGGGCCGACGGCTGACCGGCAGTTCGGTCAAGCTCGTCGTCGTCCTGCGTTCCGACGTCCCCTCGGGCTTCGACACCGCCGCGCTGCCGGAACTGCCGGTGACCACGCTGTCGGAGGAGGCCAGCGAGCAACTGCTGGACGCCCGCCACCCGGAGCTGGATCCCAAGATCCGCCGTCTGGTCCTGGACGAGGCCCGGGGCAACCCGCTGGCCCTGCTGGAACTGCCGCCGTACATACGCGCAAACCGGACCGCCCGAAGTGCCGGCGAGGTGTTCGGCTACACCGGCATCCCGCTCCCCCAGCGTCTTCAGCAGGTGTACGGCGCCCGCATCGAGTCGCTCGGCCCCGCCGTCCGCGCTCAGCTGCTGCGCGGCGCCCTGGACGGCGTCGGGGCCGGTACCGCGTCCGGTACCACGACCAACACCACGCGCTACCGGATGCTGGAGGCCGACGAGGCCGCGGACCGCGGTCTGCTGGACATCGATCCGCTGACCGGCGACTTCGTCTTCCGGCACCCTCTGGTGCGCTCGACCGTGGTCCAGACGGCGACCCCCAACGAGCGGCGCGCGGCCCACGCCGCGCTCGCCCGCGTGCACCGCGACAACCTGGAGCGGCGGGCCACGCACCTGGCCGCCTCGGCCGTCGACCCCGACGAGGAGATCGCGGCGGCGCTGGAGGCCGCGGCGGACTCCGCCATCCGACGGGGCGGGGCGCTCGCGGCGATCGCCTGGCTGACCCGCGCCGCGGAGCTGAGCGAATCGCCCGCGGAACGCTCCCGGCGACTGGGCAGCGCGGCCTACATCGCCGGACACTCCGGCCAGCTGGACCAGGCGCAGCGGCTGGTCAGCTCCGACACCGCGTCCGGCCTCGCGGACTCCCCGGACTCGGTGGTCGCCACGGGCTATGTCGCGCTCTTCGAGGACGGGGACGTGCGGTCCTCGCACTCCCAGGTCCTCACGGCGGTCGAGACGCTGCGCGACCGCGGCCTCGACCACGCGGACGAGGTGCTGGTGCGCCTGGTGGACCTGCTGCTGGCCATCAGCCAGTACGCGAGCGACGCGGGCGCCTGGGAGCGGGTGCACAAGCTGCTGGACTCCCTGGGCGACCTGGTGCCCACGCACTCCCGCATCTACCAGGACGCCTGGGGCGACGTGGTGCTTCGCGGCGTCGGGGTGCACGAGCGGGTGGAGCGCGCCTTCGCCGCCCTGGCGGACCTGGAGCCGTGGCACGTCACCCGGCTCGGGGTGGCCGCCTACCACGTGGACACCCTCAGCCAGTACCGCCCGCACCTGCGGCGGGCCGTGGACCGTGAGGTGGAGACCGGGGCGGCGGCCAACGCCATGACGATGCTGCACCTGATCATGCTGGACCAGATCGCGGTCGGCGAGTGGGACGAGGCCGAGCGCACCGGACAGCGCTGCCTGGAGCTGACGACGGCGCACCGGCACGCCCTGTTCGCCCAGCACACCCGCGCCTATCTGGGGCTGCTGGCCGCGCTGCGCGGCGACACCGACCGGGCCCGCGAGCTCCAGGCCGCCGTCGACGCCTGGGCCCGCCCCCGCGGCGTCGGCTTCCTCACCCAGATCGCCGACGCCATCGGCACCACCGCCGCCCTCTCCGACGGCGACTACGAGGCGGCCTACCTGCACGCCATCGGCATCACACCGCCCGGCACCTTCACCCCCTACGCCCACCAGGCCCCCCGTACCCTCCTGGACCTCGTGGAGGCGGCCCTGCACACCGGCCGCACCGAACAGGCCCGCACTCACGCCCTCGCCGCCCA
Organism: Streptomyces violaceorubidus; assembly: GCF_000717995.1. Lineage (GTDB taxonomy): Bacteria > Actinomycetota > Actinomycetes > Streptomycetales > Streptomycetaceae > Streptomyces > Streptomyces violaceorubidus. The sequence continues at coordinate 87,730 of NZ_JODM01000018.1, read as the reverse complement.
GGATGCGGGCCTGCCGGACGTCTCCCCCCGCCTCGCCCTCACCACCCACGGCGCCCTCGCCATGACCGCGACGGACCCCGCCGAGGCCGACCGCCACTACCACCTGGCCGAAAGCCACCCCGCCTCCGCCCGCTTCCCCTACGAGCTGGCCCGCATCCGCCTGGCCCACGGCATCCGCCAGCGCCACACCCAGGGCCGCAAGGCCGCCCGGCACTCCCTGACCCTCGCCGCCGACACCTTCGAACGGCTCGGCGCACCTGCCTGGGCCGAGCGGGCACACGCGGAACTGCGCACCGCTGGCGCGCCCGCCGCGACGTCCTCGGCCCACCTGGCGGCGCTGACCTGGCAGGAGCGCAGGATCGCGGATCTCGCGGCCGGCGGACTGACCAACAAGGAGATCGGCGAGCGGATGCACCTGTCGCCGCGCACGGTCAGCTCCCACCTGTACCGGGTCTTCCCCAAGCTCCGCATCACCTCCCGCGCCGCCCTGCGGGACGCCCTGGGCAGGCTCTCCGACGACCAGCACACCTGAGCACCGCCGAACGCCCCGCTCAGCCCTCCTCCACCAGCCCGCGCACGCCCCGCTCCTCGAGCCAACCGAGCACGTAGTCGGCGACGAACCGCCATCCGCCGTCGATGACCAGGGAGTGGGCACGGTCCGCGAACTGCTTCAGGTCGGTCACCGCCGTGGAGTCCCCGTACTGCTTGTAGACGCTGCGGCTCACGGAGTCCGGAACCAGCCGGTCCTCCTGCCCCGACACCAGCAGCAGCGGCCCGCGGGTCGCGTTGCCGGTGTCCGCCACGGCGAACGGGCTGCGCGCCGCGTAGGCACAGCCGAGGTCGGTGAGCAGCCGGCTCGGCGCGGGCATCGCGTAGCGCTCGAAGAGCCGGTCGGACTCCTCACGGGTCATGGTGTTGGCGACCACCTGGTGGAAGATCTCCGGCGACAGCGACACCGGCGGGGCCTCGCCGACGGCCCGGCCGTGCTCTCCCAGCGGGACGGCCGCCCGGGGCAGGAGGACCTCGTTGATCGGGGCGGCGGCGATGGCGACCGCGGCCCGGCCGACATCGGCGCCGATGAGGCGCTGGGCGATGAGCCCACCCACGGAATGGCCGATGATCACCGGCGAGATATCGAACGATCGCACGATATCGGCGTAGTGGTCCGTCAGGGCGGCCAGATCGAGACCGGCGATCGGCCCGGGCGACGCGCGCGCGTCCCGCGCCCTGGTCGCCTCCCCGGGCCAACCGGGGGCGAAGGCGAGGAACCCCCGGCTGGCGAAACGCTCCGCCCATGCCTCCCAGGACAGCGCGTGCAGCCACGCACCATGGATGAAGACGACGGGAGTACGGTTCACGGCGGAATCCTCCGAGCAAGACGATCGCCCGGCACCGATACGCTCGGGCGACTGCTCCAGGATCGTCGAGCGGCCCGCCGCAGGCGACAGTCGAATGACTGAATGTCCGCCCACGCGCGGGCGGACGCCCAGAGCGGACCAAGACGGACAACGGTCCACATATCGCCCCACCGTGGTGCCGATCACCGTCATCACCGGCCGAGACGGACGGTCAACTTACCTATGTACGTCTGCGTCGCGGTGACCAGAGTGGAACCTGTCAGCATTCGCCGAGGGAAGGACCGACCCGACATGAGCCGCCTCACGCTGAGCCTGGACGTCGAACGCGTGCTGGACGTCTCCGTCCGGCAGACGGTCAGGGCTGAATTCTGCTTCAGCCCCCGCTCCCCCCTGGTCGTCTCCGTGGACCTGCTGGTGCAGGGCGGCCCGAAGGTCCGGTGGCGGATCGGGCGAGACCTCCTCCAGCAGGGTCTCTACTCGGTCAGCGGCCTCGGCGACATCCGGATGTGGCCCTCGCACCTGGGGGAACGGGACACCGCGTGGCTCCAGCTGTGCTCTGGCGACATGGCCGCGCTCTTCGAGCTGCCCGTGCAGCCGCTCGCCGAGTGGCTGGAGCACACCTACGAGGCGGTGCCCGCCGGCCAGGAGCTCGCCGGGGTCGACTGGGACGTCGCCAGCGTCGGCCTGCTCGCGGCCCGCGAGGCCCAGCACGACTGAGGATCACCCCCCACGTGGGGCGTCGGGCCAGGAACCGGCGGTCACCGCGGTGGCCTCGGTCACGGCGGCCAGTCGCTCGTAGTCCAGGGTTCCCGGCGTGTCCGTCGAGCGGTGGTAGTGCGGGTTACGGAAATTGGCGGTGTCCGTGAGCATGAGCGCGGGCACACCCCGGTTCCAGAACGGCGCGTGGTCGCTGCGGCCCAGGTGGTTCGCGGGCGGCACGGCCAGACCGATGAGCAGGCCGGCCAGGCCGTCGGGCCGCGGATCGCGCAGGGGCAGGCCGGTCAGCGCGGGGAACGCCGCGGCGGCGGCCCGCTTCCACGTCTCGGCCGCGGCGGCGGAGGAACGGCGGTGCACGACCAGGGTGAAGTCGCCCCGGTAGCCGGTGGCAGCGGTGGCGGCGGACGCTTCGGGGAAGAGCCGTCCGAAACCGGCGGGCAGCCGCTGGGCTCCCGGGCTGTCGTCGAAGTAACCCACCGACTCCAGACAGATCATGCCGCGCACCCCGCCGCCCCGGCTCAGCTCACGAGCCGCCTGGCGCGCACCGATCAGCCCGAGCTCCTCCATGTCGAACACGGCGAGGACCACACGGGGCGCGGTGGGTGCCGCGGCCAGCAGGCGTGCCGTCTCCAGCACCACGGCCACCCCCGAGGCGTTGTCGTCGGCACCCGGACTGCCGTCGACGCTGTCGAGGTGGGCGCCGACCACGACGACCGGCCCGTCGTCCGGGCCCGGCAGCCGGGCGAGCAGGTTCGCCCCGGACAGACGCCGGTGCAGGCGCGGTTTGAGGGCGAGCGCCCGGTGACCGTGCCGGTCCGTGGCGCCCAGCTGCCAGCGCGCGTCGAACGGCCGCCGCTCCACCAGCCAGCCCGCCGCCTCCAGTTCGTCCCGCACATAGCTCTCGGCCCGCCCCATCGCCCGGGGCGCTCGGCGCCGGCTGCGGGGCCCGGCGGCGAGGAACTCCACGTGCCGGCGCAGCCGTGCCGCGTCCGCACGCAGAGGCTGCCCGTCCCTGCTCAACGGCTCCTCCATTTTCTGGTGTTACCCGTGTTTCCCGTGAACCCGTCGCGGTCTCCGGCCCGTTGCCCTTAGTGGAGCCCCTGCGGCCAGGTTCTCAATGGCTGGCCGGCCGCAGGACAGGCGGTCGTCCTCGCACTCTTCCCCGATGCGAGGACGACCGCCCCACTCCCCCGCCGATCGTAGGCGGGCGCCGGGTCAGACCCTCGCCGGTTCGAGCCGCTCGCAGTCCTCTGCCCCGGCCCCCGCCAGCGCGTCCCGCAGACCGGGCGGCGGTGCGGTCATCCGCCGGGTCGCGAGGTCGATCCAGGTGCCGAGGGTCCGCACGACGGCGGCTTCCTCCCCGTTTCCCCTCACGAAGGTGTGCTCGAACCGCCAGCGTGCCCCGTCCGTGCTCAGGCCGACGACACGGGAGACGACAGTGACCACCTCGAGGGGACGGACCTCGCGCAGGTAGCGCACCTCCTCCCCCAGCGCCACCGCGCCGATCCCCGCCTTCATCAGGTCCCGTGGTGTCCAGCCGGACGCCACCAGGAACGCGAGGCGGGCCGTGGACGCGTACTCCAGATACCTGGTGTTGCGGAGATGGCCATTGAGGTCCAGATCGTCCCAGCGCACTTCGAAGGACTTCGTCACTTCCTCGGACATGTCGGGGACCCAGCCTCTCGTGCACGGCTCTCGGCCGCCGGTCAGTCTCTCCCTACACGAGTCGGGGCGGGTGAATGGTTCAGTCCAGGACGGCCCAGACGTGTGCGTGTCGTATCACGTATGAGCATTCACACCTTTCCGGCCGTTGCGCGGACTCCGGCGGACGCGGCAGAGTGGATCAACACATGTGAGCCCGGCCCCGTTTCGCGGGTTCGCGGCAGGCTCGTCGCTGCCCGTGGCCGTACCCCGTACGAAGGATGAACGCGCATGGCCAGGCCCGTGAGTGACCCCGGCCCGGCTGAGGACGCCGCGCTGACCTGGGCGGCCCAGGCGGGCGACGTGTCGGCCCTGGCCCTGCTACTGGAACGGCACCGTCCCGGGATGCGGGCCGTGGCGCTCAGCGTGCTGGGGCCGGGCCCGGACGTCGACGACGTCATGCAGGAGGCGGCACTGGTGGCGCTGCGGCGGATCGTGGACGTCCGCGATCCGCAGGCCGTGGGACCGTGGCTGCGCATGGTGGTGCGCAACGGCTGCCGGGCCCTGCTGCGCGCCTCCCACCGCCTGGAGCCCGTCGAGGAGGTACCCCTGCCGCCGTACTCGGTCACCCCCGAGCGGGTGCTGGAGAGTCACGCGCTGCGGGACTGGATCTGGGAAGCGGTCGAGACCCTCTCCCCCGCGCTGCGGCTGCCGGTCGTCCTGCGGTACTTCTCCACCGGCGTCACCTCGTACCAGCAGATCGCCGAGGCCTGCGCGGTCCCCGTCGGCACCGTCCGCAGCCGCCTGAGCCAGGCCCGCACCTCCCTGGCCCGGGCCCTGACCGCCACCGCGGCCACCGCGCACGAGGACACCGGCCTCCGCACGCGGGAGAGCTGGCAGGAGGCCCGCGCGACCCTGGCAGCCGCCGAGCGGGGGGAATTCGGCAAGGTCGTCAGGGACCGCTACTCCCCCACCGTGGCCCTGACGGTCGGCGGGAAGCACCTCGGTGGGCCCGACCTGCTCCTGAACGGCATGGACAGCGATCTCTCGGCGGGCGTCCGGCAGCGCCCGGTGCACGTCGTCGCCGGACGGTCCCTGATGGTGTGGGAGATGGAGCTGATCAACCCGGCGGACGATCCCGCACACTGTCCTCCCGGTGTCGCCTGGATCATGACCCTGGACGCCGGCCGGGTCGACCGCGTCCGCCTCCACCACGCGGCCCGCCCACCCGCGCCTCCCGAGTGACCCACGTCACAGCACTGCGACCGAACTTTCGGCCGCGCCGGACATCGTGTCGGTGTCAGACACCTGCTTGCCTCCGGAGGCACCGATGAACACACGGATCACCGACACCAGCACCGACCCCCTCTCCCCTGGCACCCACAGCTACCGACTGGCCGGGCTGGTACAGCGCTACCACGTCCACGGCACCGGCCCGGTGTGCGTCGTCCACTCCGGCGGCCCCGGCATCATCTGGGAGTACCTGCGGATACCGGCGCTCGAGGAACACCTCACGATGGTCTACGTCGAGCCCGTCGGCACCGCCCCGGACAGCCGCCTGCCCTCGCACCCGCACGGATACACGCGCGAGCGCTACAGCGGCTTCCTGGAGATCCTCATCGAGCGGCTCCGCGTGCCGAAGGTGCACCTGCTCGGGCACTCACACGGCGCGTTCGTCGCCGCCTACCACGCCCTGCACCGCTCCGGTCGGCTCGCGGGCGTGGTGCTGTACGAGGGCGCTCCCGTCACCGGCCCGGAGCACGGCGCGGAGGCGGGCCGCATGGTGCAGGCGTTCGCCGCGAAGCACGCCGGCCACCCGGGGCTGCCAGGCGTGCTCGCCGCGTTCGACGCGATGTCCGCGATGTCGAACGACGAGCAGACCGAGGCGGTCGCCAAGGGAGTGCTTCCCTCCTACTTCGCCGACTTCTGGGGCAACGAGGAACGTCTGGCCCCCATACGGGACGCGGTGCGGGCCGTGTACATCTCGGGCCTGGACGAGGACGGCACCCCCGACATGATCGACGACCGAACCGCACTCAAGGAACTGACCGTACCCACACTGGTGATCGTGGGGCGGCACGACGTGATCTGCGGCCCGCGCTGGGGCCTGGAACTGCATGATCTGATCCCCGACGCGCGCCTGCTGATCCTGGAGAACAGCGGCCACATGGGACACCTGGAGGAAACGCAGCTGTTCGCGGACGGGGTCCGCCGTTTCGTTCTCGACACCGCCCCCGCGGACTCTCCCGCATAGGACCGTCCCTTTCATGGCCGTCTGCCGCCGGATCGAAGGCCGGCGGCGGGCGGCGGGCGGCGGGCGGCCATGAACTCCGCACGAGGGACCACTCGTCGTAGTAACGGGGCCTTGTCGGAGGGCTGTTCAGGGGGCGGCCGCGGCGACGGCCACGGATCCGCTTTGTGACCGGGGCGTCTTCACTCCGGGCTTCTTCGGAGCGATGGTGCGCGGATCGACCGCCTCACCCGGCGCACCCTCCCGGTAGAGACCGTCGGGCAGGCTGTCCCGGTCGTGCGGCAGCAGGAAGAAAACGCGGCGCTTGTAGAGGCCGCTGTCCGGGTCCGGAGACGCGTTCTCGTCCAGCAGGGCGTACCCGACCATGCGGCCGTCCCGCGCGTAGGGCGGCTTCGTGTTGCGTCGCCTGGTCTTGTCCAGCGCCTGACGGACGTAGTCGAGTCCTTCGAGGTTCTCCAGCCACACCACCTCGGCCTCGTGGATGAGGTCGCTCTCGGTCAACAGCGAACTCATGGCTGCAGCCTCTCCTTCGTCGGCGTACTCCCCGCCTCTGGGACATGGCGGGACGTCTGTCCGTGTCGTTCCGGTCCACTCATCGCCGGGTCACGGGCCGGTCTGCGTGGACCGCCACGAGCGGCGCTCCTCCACCATCGTAGAACGCACGCCGACGGCGGAGTAGGCCACGTGATGGACAGAGCGGAGGCAGGACGGCCGTCACGGGCGCTCCAGCAGTGCGATGCCCGGATAGTACTTCCGACCGTTCGACTTGATCATGTCGGTCGGCGAGGCCACTCCGACCTCCTGGCGGACACGGTTGGCGAAGGCCCGGGGAGTCGCCGGCCTGATTCCCTCACCCGCATGGCACCAGGAGCTGTACTCCGAGTACAGCAGCCCCTGTTCCACCTTCAGGTCCTTGCCGCCCTCACCGCCACGCGTGCAGCACTCGGCCAGGAACCGCCCGATGTGGTCCTCCGTCGTCGCGTACGCGGTAGTGGCGATCCTGACCCGGTCCGGGCCCTCCAGCGGGTCCCGGGTGCGCAGATAGCGCCGTGCGCCCTCAATCAGCCAATGGAGGATGCCGGGACCCTCGTCACGGACCAGTTCGAAGGCCAGGTTGTCGATCCGACGGTGGGCAGGGACCGTACGCGTGAAGGGCAGCAGCCGGATGCGCCGCCAGAAGGCGAAGCCGCCCGTGGAGACCTCGGGGCGGTGATTGCCCAGCAGCCACAGGTGATGGGTCGGGGTGAACGAGAAGTAGTCCTGTCTCATCCGCCGGGCCTTGATCTTGTCGCCACCCGTCAGCAGCCGTACCCGCGCCTCGTCGAACTTGTCGTTCGGTTTCAGCTCGCTGCACACGATCAGTCGTCGCCCGTGCAGCTCGGTGAGTTCGGTGGAGTGCTCCGAGAAGGCGCCCCGGTCCATCAGGAAGCCCGGTGGAGCGGCGTCCGCGTAGTCGCCGAGGATCTGGATCATGATGTCGAGCAGGACGGACTTGCCGTTCTTGCCCTCGCCGTGCAGAAACGGCAGTACCTGGGCACCGACGTCGCCCGTGATCGAGTATCCGAGCATCAGGTGCAGGAAGTCGATCATCTCCCGGCCCTCGTCGTCGTCCCCGAATGTGTCGGCGAGGAAGCGGTGCCAGCGAGGGGTCTCCATGTTCTGCGGGGCGACGCTGGTGGCCCGGGAGTGGAAATCGCGGGTGGGGTCGGGCTTGCGCAGGTGTCCGCTGTTGAGGTCCACGACGCCGACCGGCGTGCACAGGGCGTACGGATCGCCGTCCAGCCGATCGGGGTCCACCGAGATGTCCGGCGACGCCTTGGCCTGCGTCAGGAGCGCCTTCAACCCGGTCGTGGACAGAGTGCGGCGCTTGTGCTGCGTCAGCTCGCGGTCGCTGTAGATCCCTCGCGGATCACTGGAGGGCATGTCCTCCGCCATCTCCCCCGCCGCCCACAGCGCGGCCTTCTCCCCTCCCCCGCGCTTCCACCGGTAACCGTCCCAGGAGAACCAGCCGAGCCCCTCCACGTGCCGGAACTGGTCCCGGTGCATCTGCACGAACAAACGTGCGTTGCCCCGGTCCGAGAGGGACGGAGGGAGCAACGTGTGAGGGCCGGAGAAGCCACCGAGTCCGGACACCTGGGGCACTGACGGCATGGACGGCACGGAGACGGACGCGGGGGCGCTCACCGGCCCCTGCGCGGGCAGACGGGGGTACTGCGGGGCGGAGACGGCAAAGGGCACCGCGTCGGGGACCGGGGCCTGGGCGGCCTCCAGGTCGAGCATCTGCTGAGCGGCGGCCTGCGGGTCAAAGCCCGGTGAGCCTTCGGCGCTGCTGCTCATGGACGTCCTTTGGGGTGGAGAGGGCGAACGGACCCTACGGCAAGGGCGTCGTCGACGATCTTTTCATTCCGTGACTGCTGCCAAGGACGGGCGTACTGGGCGACACGTACAAGTCGGTCACGAATGGCGGCGTGCTCAAGGTGTCCCGCTCCGACCAGACCACCGGCGGTGTAGGCGGCCCTGTTGAGTTTCTCGGTGAAACCCGTCCCCTCGGACTCCGAGGCACACTCCGCGACCAGTGCGATCAACGGATCGATGAGCCGGTCGGCGGCGGCAGCCCGCCGCCGACCCGTATCCAGCACGAAGGCGGGCGTGTTGATGTTCTCCCGCACGACACCGGTTTCGGCCCCGATCACATGGTGGGTGCGGCGCAACTCCCGACGGAGCCACTCCGGCAGCACCGCGGGACGCCTGGCCGTGCCCTCGGCACGGTAGACACCCGCGGGGGTTCGCGTCCCTGGAGCCACGATGTACCCGCCCTCGGCGCGGACGTCCACCTGCCAGGCGAGCGCCGTGTGCCGGCCGGACCCCACCGAACACCGGTATGCGATGTCGGGATCGGGGTTCCGATACCAGACGTGCAGCCCCCCGGAAGGGGTACGTACACGCAGAGTGCTCTCGTCCTGGGCCGGGGAGAGCTCCCGTCGGTAGGCGGCGAGCAGGGCCAACGTGTCGAAACCTGAGGCGAGGCCGTCGAGCTGCACCTGCGCGGGGATCTCGATCCCCGGCAGCAACTGGCCCCGGTCGGGCACGGACGCCTGGTGAGCGTCGACGTCGATGACGACGAGCCCCGCGGGACCGCAGGCCACCCCCACACCTGCGGCGGGCGTCTCCGCCCACCAGCGCTCGATGCGCTCCGTATCGCGGGTGGCGGCGTGGAAGCCGTGACAGGGGCGTCCTGCGGGCAGGCAGGGGCAGGACGCCACTTCATGTCTGCGCGCCCTACACACGGAACAGTTTCGGACAGGTGTCTTCCGTCCCGGGGCCAGAGGATGGACCGGCCAGCCCTGGGCAGCACACCACTGCGCCACGGCGCGCGACGAACCTGCGGCGCCGGAGGCCGGACCCGCGGGGCTCTCACGTTCGCGCGGCACGGAAATCGTCCTTGTCACTTCAGCCTGCCCGATCACTTCACACACCTGACGTGGGAGGGAGTCCCTGTCAGGGACCGAAGGGACCCTGATGCGAGAAGAGTGTAAGGCTCACCTTCGGAAAAATGGGTCTGCCCGGACCCGCGTGCCGTTTCTATCAGCTCACTGGGTCCCTTGGGTCCCTCGCCCGCGCCGTCTCCTCCCACCCTAGGGGCTGGAGGGACCGAAAGGTCTGAGGGGGGATCCGGCCAGGAGCCAGGGGCTGGGAGAGCTGGCCCTCCAGGGACCAAGGGGCTCAGGGACCCAACCCACAGGGGCTGGATTTTCGCCCGTCCCTGCCCTTCTCAGAGAGATCATTGCAGGTCAGAGACTTGCAGTCATTTTAGGCAGGGACTGGAGGGACTTAACTCCGCCATTATGAGCTGTACTTGTATATGTGGTTCGTATGCGCGCGCGTGTACGAATACATGTCTTGTCTACGTCATAATTGCAGCTTTCGGTCCCTACAGTCCCTTCCTTGAGCACCAAAAACCCTCTGACCTGCGAAAACACCAGGGTCTGAAGGCCAGGGACCAAAGAACCGCAGTCCCTCCGGTCCCCACGTCCAGCCCCTGGGAGGCCTTCAGTCCCTCGGGACGGCTCATCCCTCGTTACGCCCGGCCCCCTCCCCCGCTCACCTATTACGGCGTAATAGCTGAAACCCCGCAGCAGACCCCTCTCCGGCGTCAACGGGTCCTGGTGGGCCCTGCGCCCCGTACGGGGCCGTGCGCGTTCGCGCACGATTCCCGGGGCCTTCACCCAACGGATGGGGGGTGCCGAGTTCGGGCGGAAGTGGTTCGTCATCCACGGGCGTTGGTCGCGCGTGATCGGCGGCTGGCGGCACTCACCCCGCCTGCGGCGCTGGAGTTGGCCGTACACCTATTACGCCGTAATAGGTCCACCGCCCGTCTCCCCCGTTGGGCACGACGGGCGAAGGCGGTGTGTGATCCTGTCGCGCATGTCAATCATCGCAACTGTCGTGGTGCTACTGATCGCTGCCCTGCACGTCTACATCCTGGTCCTGGAGATGTTCCTGTGGACCGGTCCGAAGGCCAGGGCCTCCTTCGGGACCAGCGCCGAGTTCGCCTCCGCGACGAAGGCGCTCGCTGCCAACCAAGGGCTGTACAACGGCTTCCTCGCCGCCGGTCTGGTCTGGGGTGCAGTGGCCTCTGATCCGGTGGGCTTCCAGGTGAAGGTGTTCTTTCTGGTGTGCGTCGCCGTGGCCGGTGCGTACGGCGCCGCCACGGCCAGCCGCAAGATCGTCTTCGTCCAGACAGTCCCCGCCCTCGTAGGGCTGGCGCTGGTACTGGCAAGCCGATAGGGAGGCCCAACGGGATGCTGGCGAGGGTGAGGTACCGGCCAGCAGCGTCGTGAAACGGCTGCACGGTCTGCTGACCCAGATCCCCAGCTGCTGGAGCGGGCGCTGGGCCGCGGTTGCAGCAGCTGACATCTGACCGTCCTCACGCTATGGGAACGTTCCGGCTCCCCGGCCCAGAGCCGCAAGGCTGGCCGACGCCGACTGGTCCCCCTGCTGCGGGAGCGGTCGGAACCTATTACGCCGTAATAGGTTCCGACCGGAAGCTACTTGTGCTGCCCGGCCGGGGATCGCCCCTCCGGTGCCCTGGGCAAGGGCTCCCCAGCAGCGGGACGGGGTGCCGTGAACCTGGCCGACCTATTACGCCGTAATAGGTCCTGAGCGAGCACTTCCTCAGGAAAAACGAGCTAACTAACGTGTCGACGTATCAAGTGCCCTAGTGCGTTAGTAAGGTAGCGCCATGAGTATGCCAGCCACCTCCAACGACCGGGCCAAGGTCGTGTCCAAGCTGCCGGGATGGCTCCGGCAGAACCTCAAAGTCAGAACAGCCCAACTCGGCATCGAGATTCAGACCGCCGTTGAGCAGGGCATCACCGCCTGGCTGGACCTGGCGTCCACCACGACGTCCGTCGACACCGCCGGAGCCGAGTCCTTCTCCACCTTCCTGCCGCAAGGGCAGTGGGAGGAGTTCCGGAGGATCGCGGAGGATCGGCGGGTTTCCCTGACCCAGGGACTGGCCCAGTCCGTTCAGCTGTGGCTGGACACCCATCCCGCCCCCGATGTCCAGCGCCCTGAGATCACCCGCCGCGTGGTCGTCTGCAACCAGAAGGGCGGGGTGGGCAAGACCGCCATCACCGCGGGCGTCGGGGAGGCACTGGCCGAGGACTCCAACCGTCTGTTCCCGGTGCGCGTCGCCAAGGCCTTGGCCACTGCGCTCCGCGCAAGCGAGTCCCCCGACAACGTCCCTGGCGCCGCTTATGACCCCCTCGACGTCGAGAAGCTGCCCGGCCACGGCCTCCGAGTCCTCCTGGTGGACTTCGACCCGCAGAGCCACCTCACCAACCAACTCGGCGCCGCCCCGCTGGCGATGAACGGCGACAGCCTCACCAATCACATGGCAGGCGACCCGAAGGGCGACCTTCGCGACCTGATCGTCCCCGTCGACGAAGAGAACTTCGGAGGGCGGCTCCACCTGCTGCCCTCCTGTCACGACGCCTTCCTCCTGGACGTCCGACTGTCCGCGGTACGCGCCCGCGAAGCGGCTCTCGAGCGAGCCCTTCTTCCCCTCGAAGCCGATTACGACGTCATCATCGTCGACTGCCCGCCCAGCCTCGGCCTCAGCATGGACGCCGCCGCGTACTACGGACGCCGCCGCGAGGGCGAGGGGCCCGGCCAGTCGGGAGCACTCATCGTGGTCCAGGCCGAGGACAGTTCCGCCGACGCCTACGACCTGCTGACGAACCAGATGGAGGACCTGCGCAGCGACCTGGCCCTCGACATCGACTACCTGGGCATCGTCGTCAACCTCTATGACAGTCGCCGTGGCTACATCGCCACATCGTCGCTTCAGGGATGGGTCGACATAAAGGATCCCAAGGTCGTGGGCCTCATTAGCGATCTCAAGGAACAGAAGGAAGCCGTCCGCATGAAACAGCCGTTGCTCAGCTACGCGCCCTCCTCGCAGCAGGCCGTCGCGATGCGCGCGCTGGCCCGGGAGATCTCATGAGCAAGGCCGACCAGTTGGGGAGTGGACGCTTCGGGGGAGGTGCCCGTCCCGTCAGTGCGCGACGCGCCGCCATCGGAGCAGCCACCGGCGTCCCGACCGAAGGTGTGGCGCCCCCGAGCCGCCTCCCGGTCATCCGGATCAGTCCCAACCCCGACAACCCGCGCACCAGTCTGGGCGACCTCACCGAACTTGTCGGCAGCCTCAAGGAACACGGCCAGAAGCAGGCCATCACCGTCATGAACCGTGATGCCTACATCAAGGCCAACCCCTCACGCACCGGCGATCTCGAGCCCGACACCACCCACGTCGTCGTGGACGGCAGCAGTCGCCTGGCCGCCGCCCGGGAAGCGGGCCTCACTCATCTCAACGTCATGGTCGACGACGAGCAGGGGAGTGACAGTGAGGCCATTCTCGAATCCGCGCTTGTCGCGAACATCCACCGCAACGACCTCGACCCCCTCGACGAGGCCCGTGCACTGCAACGCCTTCTCACTCTTTACGGCTCGCAGGTCAAGCTGGCCAAGCGTCTGAGCAAGTCGCAGGGCTGGGTCTCGCAGCGGCTCGCGCTGCTCAACCTGACTCCCGAACTCCAGGACGCGGTGGGCGACGAACCCGTTGAGCTGCTGCGGTCGGTTGCCAAGGCCCCGCACGAGCGTCAGCAGGCCGTCCTGGAAGAGCTCAAAGCCGAGCGGGCCCGCAAGGATGCCGAGCGCCGACCGCTTCAGACCCGCCAGCCAGCCATGAAGGGTGAGGATTCCCAGAGCTCCGCTCTGGACGAGGAACCGGGAAAGGACGAGACCGACAACGAAGCGGTGCGGTCGACGCCGAAGGAGCCTTCGACGTCTCAGGCGTCGCAGCCGTCTCAGGCGTCCTCGGTGTCCCCGGTGCCCTCGACTCCAGGCCCGAGTCGGAGTGTGCCGCCGACCCGTTCGGCGCTCGTGGAGCAGGCAGCGCCACCCTCGCCGTCCTCTCCGGCCGCTCTCGCCGCCCCAGCCGAGCCCGTCGAGGAGCCGAGCGAGCGCCTGGCCGACATCCCCACGGGCCGTCGCCTTCCTTACGAAGACGGCACCTTCATCGCCATGCACCTCATCCGCAAGATGAGCGAGACCGAGTTCGACAAAATGCTCGACATCCTCAACAAGCACTACCACCAGCGCACCGAAAGGCGTACCACCGCTCACTGATGACGACGCGTCTGTGGCCGGCACGAGACCTCCTCGTGCCGGCCACAGACGCGTCGGGCGGAAAAGCGAATGGCGTGGCCGGTCCGGGTGGATGGCTGAGCGAGGCACACGCGCGCCACGGTGCCCAGGTACCGGTACGTCGTGGCTGACTTTCGGTGGTGCGGGTCAGAGAGGGCGGCGGGGGAGAGGGGGCATCGAACGGTGGGGGAGTGGGCCGGTGGGAGAGCCGGAGTACGGCCTGTTGGACAAGATAAGAGAGCGACATCGCCAAACCGGCTCTGACCTGCGGAAACAGCTACTTCGACCCAGTTCCTGGGAACTGCCAGGCAGTTCCTGGAGACTGCCACCACGTCCACAGGATCGTGGTACCACGATCCTGGAACAGCGGTAGATTGACGTCACGTACATGTCTCCGGCCCCTGAAGAGCCCGCTCGACGGCGACGGACAGCTGTCCCCAGAGGCATGGGACACGGCCTGTGGGCGTAGTTGATTGCCTTGCTGCTCATGTACGTTAGGTTCATGAGGGGCGGCTCCAGGAGCGCCCCAAGGGAACACTGCGGCCATGACCCATGCACGGAGGTCCTGTTGGGAGTAGTACGCAGACTGGTCGACGCCGATACCGGTGAGCCCGTTCCCTACGTGCCGTACGCCTTCTCCGGTCGGCACACCCAGGTGGACAAGGCCAGGGTCGAGGCCATCACGGAGTCCAAGTCGTTCACGCCCAGCCAGAAGTTCCTCGTCCTGTGGTGGATCGGTGTTTCACCGGAAGGAATGGAGCCGCTGCGGGCCACGGGGGCCGACATCGGTCAGCGAGTAGGCATGTCGACCGACGCGGTGGGGAAGATCAACAGAAAGCTGACCAAGCACCGCATCCTGGTGGTCCGTGGCCGTATCGGAAACTACAACCTGTACCGGATCAGCCCGTACATCGCTTTTCACGGAACGGGCTTGGAACAGCGTGAAGCGGTGAAAGCATGTAATCCGCCGGACATCCCGGGCTTCGACGAGAACACCCCAGCGCGGTGGGAGGCAAAGTGACCAGTGACATCAAGCAGCAGAACCTCAAGTTGCTGGAGGCCACGGCCGGGATGACCGCCAACCAGCGGCTCGTCGTCATGCTCTACGCGCTGCACCCGACGGATCGCTCAGGTGCGGTGCTGGAGACGGCGGCTCAGCTGGCCCAGCTGGTGGGCATGGCCCCTCCGGTCTTCTCGCGCACGCGCAAGCAGGTGATCGAGCTGGGATGGCTGGAGGAGACCGAGAAGATCGGACATATCAAGTACTACCGGCTGACCCCCGGCCGACTGGGGGAGCGGGTCGTCGTCCCACTGCGGCGGGCGACCTGAGACTGACCTGGCGCCTCAAGGGACCGACCCCCGCAAGGGACCCCTCCTCAAGGGAGGGTCTCTCAGGCTTACCAGATGTACGTCACGTCAATGAGAGGCGTTCCGTGGGACGCCACGACTGACGCCCGGGCAATGGCACAGATCGCCCGGGCGAGGTCATTGTGCCGACATCGGCACCATATTCGAACTGTTCGATTCTTCGCTCAGAACGATTTTCCCGAGCGCCGACTACTCAGGGCCGAGTCGATTTCCGCCCTCTGGCGCTCTCTCCGCTTCCGCTGAGGAGCGTCCGGCGCCGTCGATGCGCGCTTCCCGTACCGCTCCATATGCGTGCTAGAGCATACGTGCTCGGTACGATCATGTCGAGATATGTGTCTATGGCAACATTGCTCGGGTATCTTCGTCATGTTTCTGCGCCGCCTTTCCGGTAGCGAGAAACATTGCAACTCGACGACGAAAGGCCAGACATGGCAAGCAGTCGACTCGCTGACCAAGTCGCTGAGCTCCTCGACAAGCCGGGGCCGTTGAGCGTGATGCAGGCCGGTGATCCCGTGCTCCGGCAGCAGGCGGTCGCGTACGACGGGCAGTTGGACGACGACCTGCTCGGCCGGCTGATCGTCCGGATGCGCGAGACGATGGAGAGCATCAACAGCGCGGTCGGGCTGGCGGCGCCTCAGATCGGGCTTTCGCTCGGGCTCGCCGTGCTGGCCACTCCCGAGGCGCTCGCGGATAGGCTGATCAAGCGCGGTCAGCAGCCCGTACCGTTCACGGTCCTGATCAATCCGTCGTACCAGGCCGTGGGCCGACGGCGGGTGGGGGGATACGAGGGGTGCCTGAGCGTGCCGGGCTGGCAGGCCGTGGTGGCGCGTCCGGGCCGGATCAAGGTGACCCGCCAGGACGAGGCCGGGCAGCAGCTGGTGGAGGAGTACGAGGGGATCGGGGCGCGGATCGTGCAGCACGAGACCGACCACCTGGAGGGAAGGCTCTACCTCGACGGCGCCGAACTGCGTTCCTTCTCCACCACTGAGCAGGTGGTGGAGCGTTGGGGCGCTACCGGGCCCGGGGCCGCCGCCGAACAGCTCGGTTTCGCACTGCCGTAGGGAGCCGGGTGTGTCGGGCCGAGGATCCGGCGCACATCCAACACATAACCGCCTTGACGGGTGACGCAGATGGCTGCCATGATTACGTCACCACCTCAACCGGTGATGGCGCGGAAGTGCCGGTCGGGAGGTGTCGTCAAACCTTTCGTGAACCGGAATCAGGGAGCACCAGTCATGGCAGTCACCTACACCGCCGTTGTCGACGTCGACGGAGAGGGCCGCAACGGCGGTCGCGTGACCTCCGCCGACGGTCTGCTGACGACCAGCCTCGCGATCCCCAAGGAGCTGGGCGGCGCGGGCAACGCGACCAACCCCGAGCAGCTCCTCGCGGCCGGGTGGGCGGCTTGCTTCCTCGGCGCCCTGCGCCGCGCCGCAGCCGAGCGCAAGGTCCGGCTGACCAGCACCAACATCACGGCGGAGATCACCCTCACCCACGGTGACGACGGGGAGTTCTCCCTCTCCGCGGTCCTCAGCCCCGTCCTCGGCGGCGTCGACCAGGCCACCGCCCAGCAGCTCGCCGAGGCCGCGCACCAGATCTGCCCGTACTCCAAGGCCACGCGCGGCAACGTGCCCGTCAGCATCAACGCCGCCGCCGCTGCCTGATCCCCCCCCTGAACGCGGGTCCCGCACCACTCCACGCCCCCGGGTGCGGGACCCGCTTCCTTCTCCGGTCGGCCCACACCGCCACGGAGAGCAAGGACAGCGCATGGCCCTCAGGAGACACCCACGTCGTGCCGGAGGCCGAGTCACCGCCGGCGCGGCCGAGCGGTCCGCCGGGAAAGCTCCGCAGACCATCGCGGCCGCCGAGGAGCCGGACCGGCCCACCGCCGTCCAGGTGTGGCACTGGACGGAGAGCGTGGTGCTCGGGGGATACGGCCCGTCCGTGTCGAGCTTCCTCTGACGGACGGGCCGCATCGGACCATGCGGACCTGATCATCCGCGGGCACCACGCCTAAGCGTCAGTGGCGGCCGTGTCGTGCGAGGGCCGCCTTGACCGCACCCGCCATCGCGCTCTCGCCCGTGGCGTTGGGGTGCACCGGAGCCGCCGGTGTCTCCGGCGCGAAGGTCTCGATCCAGCGCTCGCCGGTCGGCTTGCACAGGTCGTGGCCGACGGTCGGCGTGTACGTGTTCACGTACTGCGCTCCGCCGTGCCGCGCCTGACGGGCCAGCATCGAGTTCAGCTCCTTCTCCTTGTCGCGCAGCCAGGCGAAGTCGCCCATGGCCAGCGGCACGGTCTTGCTGGTGCAGCCGACGCCGTCGTCCGGGAAGAGGTCGGGGTAGCCGACCACCACGACCCGGGCGTGCGGTGCACGCCGGTGGATGCTCCGCAGCACCTTGGCGACCTTCGGACCGGTGTCCGCGACGGCCTGCGTGATCTGGTCGTCGCCGGAGCCCGCGAAGTGGGTCCGGCACGGGCTGCCGGTCGGATCGGCCGAGGTGAGCTGGGCGCAGGTGCCCAGCACGGTGGAGAAGCCGATGTCATTGCCGCCGATGGTGATCGTGACCAGGTCGGTGCCCCGGTTCAGGGCGTCGAGCTGGGCCGGTACACCTTCGGTCTGCGAGGCCGTCATGTCGGCGGTGGTGGCCCCGGAGCAGGTGACGTCCGTCAGCGACGCGGACCGCGAACGCGCCACGAGCGAGGCGTAGTTGCTGTCGGAGCGCAGACAGGTCGCGTCCACCTGGGTGGGAACGAGCGGGGCGGAGGCGTACGAGTCGCCGAGGGCGACGTAGTCCACCGTGTGCCGGCTGGCCGGCACCGTGCTCGCCGCCGCCGATCCGGCCGGGGCGAGGGCCGCTCCGGCGGAGAGCAGCGCGGCACCCACCGTGAGCGCGCGTCCGGCGCGGGAGGCGGGGAGGAATCTTCTCAAGATCTGTCCTTCCATGATCGGGATCACGACGCCCTCCGCGGCGAGCGCGAAGGCCCGTCTACGGAGGGCACCACTCTTCACACGTATCCAAGGTCGGGCACGTACCGACGACCCGGGTAACGAATCGGTCACTCCGTCCGAGGCACCTGCTGAAGGTGCTGAGGCGGCTGACAAATCCCGACAACACCGTCAGGTGACTGATGCGGCACATGCCGACGGCGCCGGACAGTAGCACCACCATTCGAATCGAAAGCGGGAACATTTCTGTGGACATGAAGCTCGAAGTCGTCGTTCTGCCGGTCTCCGACGTGGACCGCGCCAAGGCCTTCTACGCCGAGCGGCTCGGCTGGCGTCTCGATGCCGATTTCCCGATCAACGAGGGCTACCGGATCGTGCAGGTCACCCCGCCCGGCTCCGAGTGCTCGGTCATCTTCGGGCGCGGCCTGACGGCCCAGGAGCCGGGCACGCTCCACGGCCTCCAGCTGACGGTCACCGACATCGTCGAGGCCCAGAAGGAACTGGAGTCGTACGGCGTGGAGCTCTCCGGACCGTTCCGCGACGAGACGGGCGCCTTCCACCACGCCGGTGACGCCCACCGCGTCCCCGGGCTCCACCCGGAGCGGGCCAGCTACGGGACCTTCGCCTCCTTCGCCGACCCCGACGGCAACGAGTGGTTCCTCCAGGAGGTCACCGAGCGCGCGCCCGGCCGCTGAGACCCGGTCCCGGCGCGGTTGACCTTCCCCCACCGCGCCGGGACCGCCCATCCCGGCGGGCTCTTCGTCCCGCCAGTCCCGTGACCCACCCCCCACCTCACCCCATCCCATCTCCAGGAGGCCACGCATGGCGACCGAGGACATCCGTACGTACGACGTCATCGTGATCGGTGCGGGACCGGTCGGCGAGAACGTCGCCGACCGCACCGCCGCGGCGGGCCTGAGCACCCTCGTCGTGGAGAGCGAGCTGGTCGGCGGCGAATGCTCGTACTGGGCGTGCGAGCCCAGTAAGGCGCTGCTGCGTCCGGTCGTGCTGCGTGCCGACGCCGCGCACATCCCCGGGATCGACCCCGCCGTCCGCAACCCGCTCGACACCGAGGCCGTCCTCGCCCACCGCGACCGCATGTCCGCCGACTGGAACGACGACGGCCAGGTCGAATGGCTGAAGTCCGCCGGCATCGAACTGCTGCGTGGACACGGGCGCCTGGCGGGGGAGCGCGAGGTGTCCGTCGAGACCCCGGACGGCGAGACCGTACTGCTGCGTGCCCGGCACGCCGTCGCCGTGTGCACCGGCAGCAGCGCCGCGCTGCCCCCGCTGCCCGGCATCGAGGAGGTGAGGCCCTGGACCAGCCGGGAGGCGACCGCTGCCCGTACGGTCCCGCGCCGCCTCGCGATCGTCGGTGCGGGAGTGGTCGGCGTCGAGATGGCCACCGCCTGGCAGGGGCTGGGCAGCCGGGTGACCATGCTCGTCCGGGAAGACGGGCTGCTGCCCCGTATGGAGCCCTTCGCGGGCGAACTGGTCACCGAACGGCTGCGGGAGGCGGGAGCGGACGTCCGGTTCGGTGTCTCGGTCACCGCCGTGAGGCGGGAGCGGGACGGAGCGGCCGACGAAGTACGGATCACCCTGGCCGACGGAGATGAGGTCGTCGTCGACGAGGTCCTCTTCGCCACCGGCCGCGCGCCGCGCTCCGCGGACGTGGGGCTCGAAGCCGTGGGCCTGGAGCCGGGGGAGTGGCTCGCCACCGACGACAGCCTGACCGTCACCGACGTGCCCGGGAACTGGCTGTACGCCGTCGGTGACGTCAACCGGCGGGCGCTCTTCACCCACCAGGGCAAGTACCAGGCACGGATCGCCGGTGCCGTGATCGTCGCGCGGTCGCGCGGGGAGCGACCGGCGACCGGGCGCTGGGCACCGCACAGCGCCACGGCCGACGGCGAGGCCGTCCCGGGCGTCGTCTTCACCGACCCCGAGATCGCCACGGTGGGCCTGACGGCCGCCGAGGCCGAACGCGAGGGCCGCGACGTCGAGGTCGTCGACTACGAGCTCGGTCACCTGGCGGGCTCCCTGCAGTACCGCCCGGACTACCGGGGGAGGGCCCGCATCCTCGTCGACCGCAAGCGTGAGGTCGTCGTCGGCGCCACGTTCGCCGGGCCGGGCGTCGGCGAACTGCTGTACTCGGCCACCGTGGCGATAGCCGGGGAGGTTCCCGTGGAGCGCCTCTGGCACGCCGTACCGGCCTTCCCCACGATCAGCGAGGTGTGGCTGCGCCTGCTGGAGACCAGGAGGGACGCATGAGCACCGCGCGCGAACTCACACTCATCACCCTGGCATTGCCGCCCGGCCGGGCCGTGGAACAGGGCGATCTCTCCCTCGCGCTCGCGGGTGCCGAAGCGGCCGACCTGCTCGCGGACGGGCGGCTGTCCCTCGACGGCGACCGCATGGTCCCGGGCGAGGGGGCGGCCTCGGACGCACCGCTGCTGGAGGAGGCGTTCGCCGCGCTCGTCCGGCTCCAGCCCCGTGAAACCGTCGAGCAATGGCTGTGGCGCCGCGGCGAGGGACTCGCCGAGGCCTACGCGGCGGACCTGCACCGAGCCGGTCTCCTCGTCCGCCCGCACGGCCGCGGACTGCGGCTGCGGTCGGCGCCCGTCGAGCCGGCCGACTCGCCGCAGTACCGGCACGCGCGGGAGCGCCTGGCCTCCGGTGATCCGGTACTCGCCGGTCTGATGGTCCTCCTCACGGCCGGTGAGGCCACCCCGGAGACCGACGGCGCGTTGCTGGCCCCGGACGACGCGGTGAACACGGTGCTGGCCGCCGTCGGGGACGCGGTGACGGACCTCGAGGCCGCCCGGCTGCGCCGGGACGTCGAGGAAGCCGCGTTCGACAACATCTGGCGGGCCTGACCACCCGTCCCGCGTCCACCCGCTCCACGCACCCGCTCCACGCACCCGACCCGTCCCACGACCACCGGTCGTGGGACGGGTCGGGTGCGTGGAGCCGGAAAAAGCGGCTTCCGGGAACGACGAGCGGCGGCCCGCCCGGCGGCGGACCGCGTCGCCCCGTGGCACATACCGCGGCGGGCTCGTCCCGCCGCGGGCGGGACGAGCCGACGGATCAGGCGCCCGCCTCCGACTGGCTGAGGGTGTACATCACGGACCGCTGCTGCTTGTGGCGCTGGATCCGTCCCTTGGCCACCAGGGACTCCAACGTGTTCCGCACCACCTGCGGCGTCGGGTTGCGGTCCGGGTGCTTCTCCAGAAGCTCGTCGCGGAGTTCCTTCGCCAGGCGCGGCCCGTCGTGTCCGCCGAGCAGTTCCAGCAGCAGGTCCCCGAGCAGGGGTCGGCGCGGCTTCCCCTTCGCGCCACCCTTCGCCCGGTCACCGGCCGCAGAGGTTCCTGCCGTACCCGTCCGCTTCGCCCTCGCAACGACCGGCTCGTCCTGCAACTGCTCGGGCAGCCGGGACGGGTCCGCAAACCCTTCGTAGCGCTGGGCGAGGCCCAAGATGTCCGTCAGCAGGGCCTCCTCCTGCTGCAACATAGTCATCTGGTCCGTCAGTTCCCGCTGGCGGCGGCGGTTCTCCTCCAGGTCCGACGCGGCTTGGTCCACCAAGCGCGACCGGAGGGGGGCGGTTGACTGGCTGGTCACAACCGTTTCACTCCCTCGATATGGATAGTGCTGCGCATAGTACCCACGGGTCGGGGCCTGTGCAGATAAGTGTCGACGCCTGACGGTACGCCGGGCATGTTCACCTTTCACGATAAGCGCAGATGTGACGGTGTATGCGGGGAAGTGACAGTTTTGGCGCCGTTCACGTCCGCAGGGGTCACCCCGCACTCAGGTTCCTTTTAACCAGAATGCCCGGCAAGTGTGCCGCCGAACCCTGGGCGACGGCCGTACTCCGAAGATCAGGTGTGGCTGAGAACGTGCTCCCGGGCGGTTCGGGCGGCCTTTTCGGCCGGGCCGTGGTGCACCGGTCCGTGACCGGGGAGCAGGACATCGGCGTCCAGGCACTCGATCACCGACAGGGAGTCGAGGGCCCCGGGGCGGTCGCCGTGGAACATGTCGGGCAGCAGCTGCGGTCCCTGGATCCGCGACGTGGGGTGCGCGGTCACCAGGGCGTCGCCCGTGACCAGGATCCCCTGGTCAGGCAGCAGATAGGCGCAGTGGCCGCGGGTGTGCCCGGGGGTGTGCACGGGAACGGGACGGCCGGGCAGGTCGAGCGCGCCCGGGGAGGGGAAGGCCCCCGGGTGCGTGACCGGAACGTGGGAGGTTCCGCCGGCGCGCAGCGCGTGCACGGCCCACGGGACCACACCGGGCCGCCATGCCTGCGCCAGGATCTGCCCCACGGACACCTGGTCGAGGAAGTCGCGGCGGGCGTGCGGCACCTCTTCCTGGTGCATCAGGACCGGGACGTCGTACTCGGAACGCAGGTGCTCGGCCGCGCCGATGTGATCGTTGTGCGCGTGTGTGACCAGGACGGCCGCCACCGACCGCGGCTCCATCCCCACAGCCTCCAGCGAGGCCAGGACCGCGTCGCGGTCGCCGGGATAGCCGGTGTCGATGAGGGTGCAGACGTCGCCCTCTTTGACAATCACCCAGTTGGTGTTGCTGCCGGTCACCGAGTAGACGTCGTCGCTGACGCGGACGACGGCGTCCCCACTCAGAGCGTTGGGCATGGTGGTGCGGCTCCTCCCGTCGCGGCCGGGACCGGGCGGGCACGACCCCGCCGGCGGACTCCCGGAACACATACCCATACTGCCACGTGTGTGAGAAACGTAAATACGTGTGGCTGAATATCTATGTCACAGCGATCGTCCGGTCCCGCTACGTGGCCTCGCAGCCGCATGCCGGGGACGACCGGTGCTCGACGACGGCGAGGCACACCGCGGCCCGCAGGGCCATCACCGCTTCCCGCAGTTCGAACGGCGGCGGGTGACCGGCGGCGCACCGCGCACGGGGACGGCTCGGTCCCCACAGCGGTTCCTGCGGCCGCGACCCCGCCGGCTCGGTGAGTTCCGCCCGGGCCTCCCGCACGAAACCGCGCCAGCACACGGCCGGGGCGTCGCGGACCGGTCCGGGGGACGCAGGTGCTCTCGACGCGGCCGCCTCCACGGCCTCCGGCAACCGGCGGGAGGCGGTCGCCACCACCGCGGTGGTGCGAGCCACGACCTCCGAGCGCGCCGTCGCCAGGGCCACCATGACGCTCTCGCCCAGCTGTCCGGGCGTCATCTCACGGAACCGCCGGCCGACGAACCGTATCCCCGCCATGCGGCCCTCGGCGTTCACCGTGACCTCCACCACGCCGTCCCCGGACCGTGCGGTCACCGACAGCGCCCGGATCTGCTCCCGGGCCCGGCTCAGTACCCCGTGCTGTTCGGCGAAGTCGTCGAGGGCCGCCTCCAGACGTCTTCCTCCTGGCCTGTCCATCGTCCTCCTGTGCCTGGCCGCCCGGGGGCGGCATGACTTCGAGGCGACCGGGGCGGACGCGTGCGTCGGCGGACACACGTCCTGGCACCGGCTCGCCCCGTGCTCCTTGCGACACGGCCTTTGCGGCGTCCGTCGTGCACAAGGGACACGAGAAGCCCGCACGGTTGGTTCACGCACCGGCTCTCGCGGACAGGCGGCGTGGGCGAAACACGAGAGCCCGCGCCCACCCGAAGGTGGACGCGGGCTCCGCGTCCGGTCGGACCGTGCCGCTCAGCCGCGCACCGTCACCGGGGGAGTGTTGTACCCCTCCACCCGCAGCCTCGTGCGGCCCGACGGCTGGGCGGAGGCGGGCCAGGAAAGGGCCACCGTGCGGGTCTCACCGGGCAGCAGCCACAGGTAGTTGTCGTCGTAGAGCGTCGGCAGGATCCGGGCGCCGTCCTGGTCCAGCAGGGAGAGCCGGACCATCGCGGCGACCGCCGTCCCGCGGTTGCGGACCGTGGCCGTCGCCCGGCGCCGCTCGCCCTCGCGCGACACGGGGGACAGCGAGGCCGACAGCCTGGCCCGGACCTGGTCCAGGCCGCGCAGCGACTCGGGGGTGCGGGAACGCCAGTAGGTGTTGCGGGACAGCACCTCGCCCCGGGCTCCGGTGAGGGTCAGCCGCAGCAGGTGCAGGTCCGGCAGGTCGTCCCCGGGCGGCACGGTGAAGGCCTTGGCCGAGGCCGCCGGGGCGACGTCCAGCCGGGCCTGGCGGGCCGACGCGATCCGGCGCCCCGACAGGTCGTACGTCTCGGCGGTGACCCGTGTGTCCTTCAGCGCCGCTCGGCTGTGGTTGACCGCGATGACCTGCCAGTTCACCGGGTCGGCCTGCACGTGCAGCGGCTCGCAGGCGGTGCGGCAGCCGAAGTAGGCGCCGTTGACGTCGAAGTCGTAGTCGTACGTCTGCCAGACCGTGCTGTGCCACGCGGGGTGGGACATCCACAGCATCAGACCGCTGGCGTTGTCCCAGAGGTGGGCGTTCCACGCCTCGAACATGGCGCGGAAGTTCTCGTAGTTGACGAACTGCGCCTTGCGCGAGAAGTCGTCCAGGTCGCGGGCCGTGCCGAGCCGCTTCTCGATGGCGGCGCGGTAGTTCTGCGGGGCCTGGTTGCCGCGCTCGCTCCAGTCGTGGTGGTACCAGGCCTTGCCGATCGGCCACTCGGGCCCGTCCTCGCCGATCATGGCGCGCAGGCTCTCGGCGGTGGAGACGACCGGCATGCCGATCTCGGTGTGGAAGCCGAAGTCCTTGGTGCCGTACGTCGACGGGTCGAAGTACCGCTCCGGCTCGACATAGCCGTAGGGGCCGCCGCCGTTGACGATCCCCCCGGCGGAGTTGTTCTGGTAGAGGATGCCGGGAGCCTGGTCCTCCACCGCCCCGCGCATGCCCTGGTCGATCGCGGCCGGCGGGTTGCCCTCGTTGGCGCCGCACCATACCGCCACGCTCGGGTGGAGACGGTAGCGCAGCACGGTGTCGCGGGCGGCGGACACGAATGCCTCGTGGTCCGGCGGGTCCATGCTCCAGGCGTTGGGGAAGTCGTTCCACACCAGGATGCCGTGCCGGTCGCAGGCGGCGTAGAACTCCTCGCGGTTGCTGCTGGCGACCCAGTTGCGGATCATCGTGAAGTTCATCGCGCGGTGCATCCGCACGGCCGCGTCCATCCGCTCGGCGGGCATCCGGCGCAGCAGTTCGTCCCAGCCCCAGTTGCCGCCGCGCACCAGCACCCGCACGCCGTTCACACTGATCTTCAGCGGGTCCGGGGTGTTCGAGACGGTCGTGACGTCGCTCCAGGTCTCGCCGTCGTCGGAGGTCTGGACGGTGTACGTCTTCGGGTACGCCTGCTCCCACACGACCGCGACCCGGTCGAAGCGCCGAGGGGCGCCGAGATCGACCTGGATCCACTGGTGGTCCTCGTAGGCCGAGGACCAGCGGGTGCCGGGGTTGCCGTCGGTGGCGTGCTCGGCGGCGTGGCTGTCCTCCGCGCTGGAGGCGGTGGTCTTCTGGCGCAGGGCGAGGTCGGTGCCGGGCGCGGCGCTGTCCACGACCGCGAGGGCCCACAGCGAGTTGCCCCAGCTGGTGTTGCGTATCCCGCACGACAGCCGGACGTAACGGGCGGTACGCGCCTCGAAGTCGGTCACGCGCAGGCTGGCGTCGGCCGTGTTGAAGGGCAGCGGGACGGCCGTGTTGTCCACGGACGCGGCGTCGCTCCACTGCTCGCCGTCCTCGGAGACCTGGACGACGAAGGTCAGCGCGTACGCCTGCTCCCAGGTCAGGTCGACCCGGTCGAAGGACTGCGTCGAGCCGAGGTCGACGCGGATCCACTGGTCGTCGGCGAAGGCGGAGGACCAGCGGGTGCCGGCGTCGCCGTCGGTGGCGTTGGCCGGGCCGTGGCCGTCCTCGTCCTGGCTGGAGGCGGTGGCCGGGGCGTGCAGCGCGAGGTCGGTGCCGGGCCGGGCGGAGTCGAGCACCGACAGCGTCCACAGCGAGCTGCCCCAGCCCGTGGCCCGGCTCAGGCAGCGCACCCGCACGTACCGGGCGCGCCGGGCGCCGAGCGGGACGGTCTGCGTGTAGGCGTCGGAGGACGGCGTGAACTTCAGCGGGGTGTCGTACGCGTAGCCGAACTGCCGCATGCCGAAGCGGGTGGTGCGCCGGTCGCTCTCGGCGCCGCCGCTGCGCACCGTCAGGGTGAGGTCGTGCAGCGTGGGCTCGCCCAGGCCGTTGGGCCACCACAGGTCGGGGTTCTTCACGCGCAGCGCGGCGAACGCGCCGGGGGTGAAGACGACGTCGAGCGACGTGCCGGCCGGGACGGTGACCGTGCGCGAGACGCGGACGTCGCCGAAGGCGGCGGCGACGGTGGCCTCGTGGTCGCGGGCGTCGGCGTTGCGGACCGGGACGGTCACGGTCAGCTCGGCCACCGACAGGTCCGGCAGCGCGGGCAGCACGGTGTCCACGCGCGGGTCACCGATGACGAGGTGGCCGGTCGATCTCAGCCGTACGTGGTTCCAGATCCCGGCCGCCCGGTCGCGGACGGCCGGCATCCAGTCCCAGCCCGAGGAGGCGAGGTAGGTGGGGGAGTTGCGGTTCATGGTGTTGGCCCCGGCGTCCACCCACGCCTCGCCCGCGGGGCCCTTGTCGCCCGGGCTGCCGGGCACGGGCTGGGGGGCGATGCGCACCGCGAGGGCGTTGTCCCCCTCGGCCGCCAGGAAGTCGCTCACGTCGTGGGCGCAGCGGGCGAAGGGGGAGACCACCTCGCCGACCGTGTGTCCGTTGAGCCAGATCTCCGCCTTGTGGTTGACGCCGTCGAACTCCAGCCAGACGTGCCGCCCGGCGCCGGTCCGCAGGCCCTTGGGGAGCGCGAAGGCCCTGCGGTACCACCAGGAGTGCCGGGACAGCGCCTCGGGGACGCGCAGGTTGTTCAGACCGGCGACGGGGTCGGGCAGCTTGCCCTGCTCGACCAGGGAGGCCAGGACGGTGCCCGGGACGGTCGCGGGCAGCCAGCGGCTGGTGTCCACCCCCGACTTCGACAGGGCGGGGCCCTCGCCGCCTGCCCAGTCGTCCAGGGTGAGTGTCCAGCCGGACTCCAGCGGCACGGTGCCGTCGTCGGCGACGGTCAGGCGGGGAGCGGCGCCGTGGTGGGTGCCCCAGTCGGTCCAGCCGGTGGCCTCCGGGCGAGGGTGCGGGGCGGTGCCGTACACCTCGAAGCCGTTGAGGCCGAGCGGCAGGGGACTGGAGCGGCGGCGGGACGTCATCCGCACCCAGCGGGCCGTGACCGGCTTCGGCAGCGGGATGTCGACGGTGCCGCCGGTGCCCGCGGTGGTGCGGTAGACGCTGCTCCAGGCGGTGCGGTCGCGGGAGGTCTCGACCGTGAACTCCGTGGCGTAGCTGGAGAGGATCTCCTCACCGGTGGTGCCCGACCGCGGGTTGCCGCTGCTCGGCGGGGTGAACACCGGGTCGCTTGCGTCGGCCTCGAAGGTCAGCCGTACCCGGTCGACCCGGCAGTCCGCCTCCAGGTCGACCTCGATCCACTGGGGGTCGCCCGCCTCGGCCCGCCAGCCGGTGCCGCGCACGCCCCGCTCGGGCAGCGCGTCCGTCACGAACCCGGCGGGGGTGGGCGCGTAGTCCTGCGAGGAGGCCCGCACGGGCCGGTGGCCGGCCAGCTCGGCCGGCCCCGAGCCGGCCGAAGCGGCGGCGGACGGAGTGGCGGTGCGTACGGCGGCGCCGGCGGACGCGGGGAGCACCGCCCCGAGGCCGAACCCGGCCAGCAGGGTCGAGCCGCGGGTGACGACGGTCCGCCGGGACGGGCGGTGCGGTGGGCTCGGCTGATCGGCCATGGGCGGGTCGTCCAATCGCAGGCGGTGGCGTGGCGGAAACGAGGTGCGCTGCCGAGCCGCACGCTCTCCGCTCTGACAACGTTGCCATAGGCTGTGGCGACGAGTGCTCACCTGTCAAGATCCCGGACGGGATCGGTCCGACACCGACCGCCCCGTACGTTGTCGCGGCCCAAAGGGAGACCGACACACCTACCTCGCCGGCCGGACCCATGTCCGTCATTGGCGCAAACCTTGCACGTGTTCACACATGTGCTCAATGGTCGGCACCTCGGACGTGGTCAAGGCGGCTCGGCGTCCAGTGAGATACGCCTCACGAACTGTCCCTGTTTGGATCCTGTTAAGAGTGGGAAACCCCCCGGGGGAACAGCAAAGTGCCTGGTCAGGTGGGTCGATCTGAGTCCCGCCGAGCGATGCCATCTCACATGTGTCTGCCGGTCGGACACGCGGCACATCGGCGACACAAATGCGGCAGTTCACTGGCACTCGCCAACACCTACAGTGCGTGCGCGGGGGTTACATCCGGCCCCCGGTCGCCGCATGACTGAGAACCAGGATGGTTCAGAACACTATGGCTACGCCCCTCACGGCTATGTCCCGGTCCGAACTGCTCGGCACGATCATGAGGGAGTACCGGGACGGTCTCGTCTCGTACGCCGAGAAGATGCTGGGGGATCACGGGCTCGCCGAGGACATCGTGCAGGAAACCATCATCCGGGCCTGGCGGAACATCGACCGCTTGATCGGCATGGAGGGCTCTGTCCGAGGCTGGCTCTTCACCGTCACCCGGCACCTGGTCATCGACTGGGTGCGCAAGCCCCACGCCCGCAGAGAGTTCATCGGAGTCACCTACAACGACCCGGTCTGCGGCACCGACGCCACCGAGGCGGTGCACGACGCCCTGGTGACCAGGCCGCTGCTGGGCCGCCTCTCGCCCGAACACCGCGCGGTCCTGGTGCACATATACCTGTGCGACCGCAGCATCAAGGAGACCGCCTGCATCCTCGGAGTGCCGGCGGGCACCGTCAAGAGCCGCCAGCACAACGCGTTGCGCAAGCTGCGCGCGGTCGCCTGTCCCGAGGCCGCCTGAGCAGTGCCGGAGCATGTGCGACCGGCCGTGGCCACCCACGTGCACGGGTGCTCTCCCGCCACCCCGGGACGGCCGGTCGCCTCAGCGCGGCGTCACGCACATCTCCAGGGCCGAGGTGAGCTGCCGACGGAACGCCTCGCCTGTCGGACCGAGCGAACGGGCCAGCTCAGGCAACAGGTAGCGCTCCGCGACGATCCACTCGGCGGCGTCCGCGCGCCCGGCGAACCGCTGGGGGGTGACGCCGCGTCGCGCCGGAGGCAGAGTCACGCTGCCGCGGTGCGGCGCCAGCAGCGCGGTGGCGGACTCGGCGCTGTGCAGATAGTGCTCGAACATCCGGGCGAGCGCCTCGGACCGCGCGTCCGCCTCGTCCAGCAGCTCGCTCAGTTCCGTCGCGTAGGCGCGCAGCAGGTCGTGGCAGGTGTACCGACCGGCGACCAGCTCGACGAGCAGGTGATGGTCCATCAGCTCGGCCACGTCCTGCCGGGTCCGGCGCAGGTCGGTGGCGGCCAGGCTGGCGGCGGCCGGCACGGTGATGTCGCGGGAGGGATGCAGCCCCAGCAGCCGGAACAGCCGGGCGGCGCTGTCACCCAGGGCGGCGTACGAGCGGTGGAAGGCGTCGCGCGGGTCGGTGCGGGCGTCGTGGCCGGACAGCGCGGCCAAGCCCCCGACGGGGTCCTGGAGGGTGGCCGCGAGCGAGGTCAGGGTCAGCGAGGGCCGGGTCAGTGCCCGGGCGCCCGCGACGGCCAGGGCCAGCGGCAGTCCGCCGCACAGTTCCACGATCTCGGCGGCGGCGGCGGGCTCGGCGCGGGTGCGGTCCGCTCCCAGGCGCCGGTCGAGCAGTTCGAGGCCCTCCTCGCGGGTCATGGGGTCGAGGGTGACGATCCGGGCGTTGTCGGTGACGGCGAGGCCCTCCAGCCGCCGTCGGCTGGTGACGATCGCGAGGCAGCCCGGTGCCGCGGGCAGCAGCGGCCGTACCTGCTCGCAGTCGGCCGCGTCGTCCAGCACCAGCAGCAGCCGGCGTCCGGCCAGCGCGCTGCGGTACGCGGAGCCGAGGGCGGCGGCGCTCGGCCGCAGGGGCGCGCGGTCCACGGCGAGCGCGTCGAGGATTTCGGCGACGGCGGCGCTCGGCTCCAGCGGTGGCCGGGACGGGTGGTGGCCCCGCAGATCCACGTAGACGCGTCCGTCGGGGAAGTGGTCGGCCACCATGTGCCCCCAGTGCACCGCCAGGGTGGTCTTGCCGACGCCCGCCATGCCGCAGACGACCGCGGTCGTCGTCAGCGGCCGGCTCTCGCCCTCCAGCGGCAGCAGCTCCAGGCACTGGCTCAGCACCCGCTGCCGGCCGACGAAGGACGCGCAGTCCGCGGGCAGTTGAGAGGGCACGCCGGTCACGGTGGGCTGCCGGTCCGGCGGCCGGCGGTGCACGCCCACGGCCCTGCGCTGGAGCAGGTGCTGCTGGGCGGCGCGCAGTTCGGGGCCGGGCTCGACCCCGAGTTCGTCGGCCAGCCCCCGGCGGACCGTCTCGAACTGCTCCAGCGCCTCGCCCCCACGGCCGGTGGCGGCGAGGACGGCGATGATGCGGCAGTGCAGGGCCTCGTCGAAGGGGTGGCACTCCACCGCGCGCCGCAACGCGGCCAGCACCTCCTCGGTCAGTGCGGGCTCCGCCCTGAGAACCGCGTCGGCCGCCTCCTTCACCGTCGCGACGTACTCGTGCCCGACCGAGGTGAACACCGGGTGCCGGGCCACATGGGTGCCGGCGGCGACCACGGGCCCGCGCCACAGCCGCAGCGCGGCCATGAAGTCCTGCGCGGCCCGTGCGGGTGTGCCGCCCTTGAGCGCGAGCTGCGCCCGCGCCCGCAGGTCGCGGAAGCACAGCAGGTCGGAGGTGCTGGTGTCGGCCGGCAGCCGGTATCCGTCCGCGGCGCGCACCAGGTGTGCCGCCTGCGACCTGCTGCGCAGCTCCGGTTCCAGCGTCCTGCGCAGCGCCCCGATGTGCCGGTGCACCACGTTGGCGGCGCTGGGGGGCGGCTCGTCGTCCCACAGGATGTCCACCGCCTCGCTCAGGGCGAGCGGACCGGGAGCACGCAGCAGCAGCAGGGCGAGCAGGGCCATCCGCTTCGGCGGTCCCAGGTCGAGCTCGGTGTCACCGCGCAGCGCGCGCACGGTGCCGAGGATTGTGTAGCGCACTGTGGCGTCCATCCGGCGGCCGGCCTCACCATTTCTGACGTCATCCCGTCGGTCGCCCCGCCGGCCGCTGTCCCGGGCGACATGTGTGCCGACCCAGAGGGTGCCCGGTCCGGTCCGTGGGCGATGCATGTTTGCACACAGATATTGTCGGTCATGTGGCGGCCCCGCGGTAGCGGAACCCGCGGCAGGCGGTGCGGGGTCTGCACAAAGTGTGCACATGGCGGGTATCTTCATGCTGTCGACAGAGCTGCCACGGGACGGGGCGGGCCCCGGTAGTTCTTCTTCGACAGTCGACACGTGTGCCGAAATGCTGAGACGCTGAGACGGCGCCGCCACGGGGTGTCCCGCCGGTGGGAGGAGGAGTCCCTTGTACGTACTGGTCCCGGACGACCCCGTGTTCTTCGCGAAGTTCCAGAGCCTAGAAGAACCGCTGCTCCGCCGGCTCTACCAGCTCCACAGCGCGGGTCTCGACTGCGCCGACGGGCGGATCATCTCGGACGCCTACGACAGCTGGGTGCAGGTCCTGCTGAAGCTGCCGCTGTGGTCCGACTGGCACGCGGCCGGGGAGCCCGTCGGCCCGGCGCCGGACGACGGAGCCGGATACGTCCTGCTCAGCGAACGCGGCGACCGGTTGACCAGCCTGTACCCGATCGAGGTGACCGCGGCCGACCTCGGACACCTGACGGCCTGCCTCGAACTGTTCGCCGGGCACGACCGGGCCCGCCTCGCGCTGCCGGGCGGGCAGCGGTTCGAGTGGGCCGGTGGGTGGAGCGACGGGTGGGCGGGGCCGCGGCCCGGGGCGCCGGAGCGGGAGAGACCGCTCACCGACGTCTTCCGCCGGGTCATGGAGGTGCTGCTGCTGCCTCCGCCGCAGCGGTTGCTGGCCCCCCTGATGAGTCAGCTCGTGCTCCGGGAGGCGGACGTCGCCGTCATCCTGCCGCGCGAGCAGGAGACGGAGTACCGGCGCTACTGCGAGGACATCGTGACCATCCTCAGCGCGGGGGACAACTTCGCCTACCGCAGTCACCGGGCCCTGTACTTCTGAGCGACGGCCGCGGTGCCCCTTCGGATCCCGGGGCCGCGGGCCGTGAACCTTTCGCCCGCACCGACACGTTCACCAGGAGGAGGCCCCGCGGTTGTCACGCGGGCAGCGGGGCCGGGACGGCTTCCGGAGTCCAGCCACACCCCCCGTGGTCGGAGCCGTTCCCGCGCCGGCGGTCCGAGTCCCACCTCGTGGACCGCCGGCGTTTCCTCCGTACCCCGCCCCTTCGTACTCCCGCCGCGTTCTCGTGCGACGTGGTCGCGCCGGGGCCGTCGTCAGCTCGCGGTGCCCGCCGCCACGGTCTTCTTGCGGGCCCGGTAGGCGGCGGCCTTGTACTTGTTGCCGCAGGACTCCATGCCGCACCACTGGCGCCGCATGCCGCGGGAGCGGTCGATGTAGACCCGCGTGCACTCGGGGTTGCCGCACTCCTTCAGCAGGGGCACGTCCGGGCCGCTGAGCAGCTCGACGGCCTGCCGGGCGACGGTGGCCAGGGCCTGCGCGGGCGTCGCCTCGGTGTGCCGGCCGGCCGGGGTGAGCTGGGGCGTCACGGGAAGCTCGCGCGCGGCCGTGTTGAGCACAGCGAGGGCCTCGCGGTCGAACTCCTCGCCGAGGCGGCGGTCGGTGATCAGGCGGTAGGCGGCCTCGCGCACGGTGACCGCTGCCCGGACGTCGTCCTCGTCGCCGGGAGTGATCGTGTCCACAAGCCCGGACTCCAGGTACCAGGCGTTGAGCCGGTCCGGAGTCACGAACATCTCGAAGCGAGTCGAACGCCGGGCGCGCAGGGTGGCCGCGAAGTCGAGCGCCGGGTGTCCGCAGACGAAGACATGGTTAAGATTCACGTCACCATTTTGACAGGTGACCGTGTCGGGGTGCAAGGAGTCGTCACCGTTCGGGTCGGTGCTCCTGGTGAGAGGGCCCGCCCGGTGCCCGCACGCCGCCTCCCGGGACGGGTCGACGTACGGTACCCCGGGCGGGGCGGGGGTGTCAGGACCGGGCCGGCGCCGCCTCCCGCTCCCGGTCGTGCCCCGGGACCAGCCGGATCTCGCGGCCGGACCACCGGCGGCGCAGCCAGCGGTCGTGGCTGGCGACCACGATCGCACCCGGCCCGGTGGCCAGCGCGTCCTCCAGTTCGTCGCACAGCCGGGGGGAGAGGTGGTTGGTCGGCTCGTCGAGCAGCAGCAGCTGCGGAGGGCGGGCGACCAGCAGCGCCAGTGCCAGCCGGCGGCGCTGCCCCACCGACAGCCGCCCGACCGGCTTGTCCAGGTCGGCCTCGTGCAGCAGGCCCAGCGAGACGAGCGGCACCCTCTCCGCCCGGGCCGCGCCCAGCACCGCCTCGTAGGTGTCGCGGACCGTGCGCTCGGGCCGCTCGAAGACGGTGTCCTGGGTGAGCAGCCCCACCGACAGCCGGCGCCGCCTGCGCACCTCGCCCCCGGTGACCGCCAGCTGCCCCGCGAGCACGGCCAGCAGCGTCGACTTGCCCGCCCCGTTGCCGCCCGTGACCAGCAGGCGGTCGGCGGCGGCCACCTCCAGCTCGTCCAGCGCGAGCCGCCCCGGCACCCGTACGCCGCTCAGGGCGATCAGCGGCTGCGGGCCCTCCTCCGCCCGGGCCGCGAGGTCGCCGGCGGCGAACCGCAGGGGGCGCGGCGGCTCGGCGACCTGGACGCGCTCCAGTTCCTCCAGCCGCCGGGTGGCGTCGCGCACGCGGCGGGAGATCGAGTTCTGGACGCGGCCCGCCCGGTGGCCGTAGCCCATCTTCTCGTGGTCGGTGCGGCCCCGGTCCGGGGCCACCCGGTGCGCGGTCACCCCCGCCGACGTGCGCAGTTCCTCCAGCTGCTGCTGCTCCTCGGCGTACCGCCGCTCCCAGCGCTCCCGCTCCGCGTGCTTCTCGGACAGGTAGGCGCTGTAGTTGCCGCCGTAGCGGACCGGGCCGTCCACCGCCGGGTCGAGGTCGATCAGGTCGGTGCAGACGGCGTCGAGGAACGCCCGGTCGTGGCTGGCGAGCACGACGGTCCCGGGCAGCGAACGGACCTGTTCCTCCAGGAAGGCGGCGGCGCCGTCGTCGAGGTGGTTGGTCGGCTCGTCCAGGAGCAGCGCGGAGGGCCGCCGGACGAGCAGCGCGGCCAGGGCGAGCCGGCCACGCTGCCCGCCGGAGAGCGAGCCGAGCGTGCGGTCGTGGTCCACGGCGCCGAGGCCCAGACCGTCCAGGACCAGGGCGGCGCGGCGGTCGGCGTCCCAGGCCTCCCGGTCCTGGGCCTGCTCCAGACGCCTGCCGTAGGCGTCGAGGACGGCCTGGTGGCCGGGGTCGTCCTCGGGGATCCGGGCGAGCTCCTCGCCGAGCCGGTCCAGCTCGGCGAGGTCCTCCCGGGCCTCGCGCAGCGCCTCGTCCAGGACGGCCGCGATGCTCGTGCCAGCGTCGAAGGGCATCTCCTGGTGCAGGAAGCCGAGGTCGGCGGGGCGGGTGACGCTGCCCGCGTCGGGTTCGTCCACGCCGGCGAGCACCCGCAGCAGGGTGGACTTGCCGACGCCGTTCTCCCCGATCAGGCCGATGCGGTGACCGGGGGAGGCGGTCAGGCCGACGCCGTCGAGGACACGGCGCCCGCCCAGGTTGCGGACGAGGTCGTGGGCGAGAAGTGCGGGCTGGGGCACGGTCGGTCCGTCCTGAGTGATCGGTACTCGGTCCGCCGGGCGCAGAGCCTCGACGCGGGCCACGTCACACGCCGGCGGCTCACACCGCCGGTGCCGCCGCTTCCTTCAGGGTCCCGTCGGCCAGCCGCAGCCAGCGGGTGATCCCGATCTCGGCGAGGAACCGCTCGTCGTGGCTGACCACCATGAACGCGCCCTGGTAGGAGTTGAGCGCGCTCTCCAGCTGGCCCGCGCTGACGAGGTCCAGGTTGTTGGTCGGCTCGTCGAGCAGCAGCAGGTGCGGCGCCGGCTCCGCGCACAGCACGCAGGCCAGGGTGGCGCGCAGCCGCTCGCCGCCGGAGAGCACCCGGACCGGCAGATGGGCGCGCGGGCCCCGGAAGAGGAACCGGGCGAGCAGGTTCATCCGCTCCGCCTCGGGCCGCTCGGGGGCGAACTCGGCGAAGTTCTCCGCCACCGTACGGTCCAGGTCCAGCAGGTCCAGACGCTGCGAGAGGTAGGCGATCCGTCCGTCGTTGCGCTTGATCTCGCCGCCGTCCGGGACGAGGTCGCCGGTGATCAGCCGCATCAGGGTGGTCTTCCCGGCGCCGTTGGGGCCGGTCAGCGCGATGCGCTCGGGGCCCCGGACGGACAGGTCGACGCCGCTCGCGGCGAACACGTCCGCGTCGCCGAGGCGCACCTGCATGCCCTCGCCGAGGAAGAGGTTGCGTCCGGCGGGGACCTGGGTGTCGGGCAGCTCCAGGCTGAGCTTGACCTCCTCGCGCAGCGCGCGGCCGGCCTCGTCCAGGCGGGCTTTGGCCTCGCTGACCCGGGCGGCGTGCATCGTGCCGGACTTGCCCGCGGCCTCCTGCGCGCCCCGCTTCATGTTCCCCGCGAAGATGCGCGGCAGGCCGGCGTTCTTCAGGTTCTTCTGGGCGTTGCTGGCGCGGCGCTCGGCGCGTTCGCGGGCCTGCTGCATCTCCCGCTTCTCGCGCTTGAGTTCCTGCTCGGCGCTGCGGATGTTCTTCTCGGCGACCTCCTGCTCGGCGCGGACCGCCTCTTCGTACTCGGTGAA
Organism: Streptomyces violaceorubidus; assembly: GCF_000717995.1. Taxonomy (GTDB): domain Bacteria; phylum Actinomycetota; class Actinomycetes; order Streptomycetales; family Streptomycetaceae; genus Streptomyces; species Streptomyces violaceorubidus. The sequence continues at coordinate 51,966 of NZ_JODM01000018.1, read as the reverse complement.
GTTGCCCCCGTACAGGCGCAGTTCGTCGCTGCCGAGTTCCGCGATGCGTTCCATGCGGTCCAGCAGCGCGCGGTCGTGGCTGACCAGGAGCAGACAGCCGGTGAAGTCCGACAGGACGTCGTACAGCTTGTGCCGCGCCTCCGCGTCGAGGTTGTTGGTGGGCTCGTCGAGGAGGAGGACGTCGGGCCGCTTGAGCAGCTGGGCGGCGAGGCCCAGGGAGACGACCTGGCCGCCGCTGAGGGTGGCCAGGCTGCGGTCCAGCGTGAGGTCGGCCAGGCCGAGACGGTCGAGCTGGGCGCGGGTGCGCTCCTCGATGTCCCAGTCGTCGCCGATGGTGGTGAAGTGCTTCTCGTCGACGTCCCCGGACTCCACGGCGTCCAGCGCACGGATCACGTCGGCGACGCCGAGCACCTCGCCGACCGTGAGGTCCACCGTCAGCGGCAGGCTCTGCGGGAGGTACCCGAGCGTGCCGCTGATCGACACCGAGCCGGTGAGCGGCTTGAGTTCACCGGCGATCAGCTTGAGCAGGGTGGTCTTGCCGGAGCCGTTGGGGGCGACCAGGCCGGTGCGGCCGGGCGTCACGGAGAAGGACAGGTCGTGGAAGACCGGGGTGTCGTCGGGCCAGGCGAAGGAGAGGTTCGAACAGACGATGGCGGCGTCGGACATGAGAGGAGACCTCTGGGTGACTGAGGGCAGAGCATGATCCCTGCCCAGGGCAGACATGGGGAAAGGGGTACGACGGGACGGGCCACCTCGGCAGCGCTCCACGGCGCCGGCCGGTGGCCGTCATATCCGGATCTCACCCGGAGATGTCGTCTTCACCCACCACGTCTGTGACTCCTCGCTAGACGGTCTACGCGATTGTCCAGGATAGCAGGCGCGGTTCACCCCTCGTGCACGTTGACAGCAGGGGAGCCACGTGTCAGGATCGTCACCAGTTGAAACGGTGACGAAGAGTGGGTCGGCGGCACACACACGTGTCGAGCCTGTCGTCGCACGGTTCGCACACCTCGCCGGGCGACGCCTTCGGGTAAGGAGCACACTGACCATGGCAGGACAGTCGAAGCCGGACGCCGAAGGCGGCGCACCGGTCGGCCGGAGGGCGCTGCTGGGAATGCTCGGCGCGGGTGCCGCGAGCCTCGCCGCCGCGCCCTACCTCCAGCGGGGCTGGGAGGGCTTCCTCGGCGCCGCCTCCCAGGTCGACGCGACCGGTCTGACCGGGCTGCTGCCCAACCCGGGCGGCTTCCGCTACTACAGCGTCGTCGGCTCGGTGCCGCGCAAGGACGAGACGAACTACGCGCTCACGGTCGGCGGCCTGGTCGACCGGCCGAAGACCTATACGCTCGCCGACCTGCGCGCGATGCCCCAGACCCGGGTCGTCGCCGACGCGGTGTGCACGGACGGATGGCGCGTGGACGACGTCCCGTTCGAGGGGGTGAAGCTGGCCGACATCCTCGACGAGGCCGGGGTGCACTCGTCGGGCGCGGCGGTCCGCTTCACCTGCTTCGACGGGGCCTACTCCGAGAACCTCACCCTGGAGCAGGCCCGCCGCTCCGACATGCTGGTGGCGCTGAAAATGCAGGACAAGCCCGTCACCCACGAGCACGGCGGACCGGTCCGCCTCTTCACGGCACCCATGTACTTCTACAAGTCGGCCAAGTGGCTGTCCGGCATCTCGGTCACCGACAAGGTCGTCCCCGGCTTCTGGGAGGAGCGCGGATATGACATCGATGGCTGGCTCGACGGCGCCGACCGGCACGCGGCCTGACCCCCCGGGCCGCGTCCGCCGCTTCAGCCCCGCCGAACGCTGGGTCCACCGGGCCACCGGCTGGCTGATGCTGGTGTGCCTGGTCACCGCCGCCTGCCTCTACTTCGGCCCGCTGGCCCAACTCGTCGGACGACACCACGTGGTGGTCTTTCTGCACGAGTGGTCGGGCATCCTGCTGCCGCTGCCGGTCCTTCTGGGACTGTTCTCGGCCGCCTTCCGCGCGGACCTGCGCCGGCTGAACCGGTTCGCGGTGTACGACCGCCAGTGGCTGCGGGCCGTCCGCAGGCGGCGCAGGTCGCCCGAGGCACGCCCGGCCGGGAAGTTCAACGCGGGACAGAAGATCTACGCGGGCTGGATCGCCGGAGCCGTGCTGGTGATGATGTTCACCGGCCTGCTGATGTGGTTCATGGGGCTGCTGCCCTTCATCTCCCGCACCAGCGCCATCTTCGTCCACGACCTGCTGGCCTGGGCGATCACCTTCGTCGTCCTCGGCCACATGCGCAAGGCCTTCGAGGACCCGGAGGCGCGGCTCGGCATGCGCACCGGGTACGTCAGCCGGTCCTGGGCCGAGCGGGAGCACTCCCGGTGGCTGCGTACGGACCGCGACGGTAGCGTGGCCGAGAGAACGCACGAGGAGTGAGGTGTCCCCGACGAGGGCACCGAGGTGGCCGGAAGGGCACATGGACGACGGCGGCGTCGGGGACTCCCGGTCGCGAGAGCAGGAACCGGCCGGGGCGCTCGGCGACGAGCCCACGGTCGTACTGCACCGCGCCGTGGAGCAGGCCGCCCGCCATCTGTACGCCGACGCGGCGGCCGTCTACCTGCTGGCCCCAGACGGCCGGGAACTGCACGCCGCCCTGATCGGCGGCAGCCCGCCGTCCGTCCTCACCCTGCCCGGCCGCATGGCCCTGGACTCCCCCTACGCCTCCGCCCGGGCCCTGGCCGACGGGGGCGTCGCGCTGCTGGCCGAACCGGACCCGTTCGCCGACCCCGCGCACGGGGCGCTGGCCTATCCGTACACCGTCGCCTCGGTCCCCCTGGAGGCCGACGGCCACCGCTTCGGCGCGCTGACCGTACTGCGCGCCGAGGACCTGGGCGGCTACGACGACGAGGACGCCCGGCGGCTCACCCGGATCGGCGACCGGCTGGCCGTCCTGCTGGCCGAACTGCGTGCCCGGGGTGCGGCGATCGCGCCCGGCAACCTGCCCGTGCTGGTCCCGCTCCTGGACACCGAGCGGCGGCCCGCGGCACGGGAGCGGACGGTGTGGGGCGTCCCCGGGGTGCCCGGCTCCGCCGGGATGACCCTGCTCTACGCCCTCCAACGGCTGACCGAGATGCTGAACCGGGCCACCACCATGGAACACGTCGTGGGCGTGGCCCAGTTCTGTGCCGCGACACCGCTGAGGGCGCGGGCGCTGGTGCTGGCCTCGGCGGCCGAGGGCCGGCTGTGGGTCCTGGGCCACGGCGGTGACTCCGCGTCCCTGGTGCGCGACCTGCACGGCGCCGCCCAGCACGGCGACGCCCCCGCCGCGCGGGCGGCGCGGGGACGGGGGCTGTTCCTCACCGGAGACGGCAGCGGCGACGGGGGCGGCCGGGACGCCGCCGCCTTCCTGCCGCTCGTCGGCAGCCGACACGTGCTCGACCTGCCGCTGACGGACGCCGAGCCCGTGGTCGGCGTCTGGTGCCTGGCCTTCGACGGCCCCCGGACCTTCCCGCCCGAGGAGCGGGCGGTGCTGACCATGATGGCCGGACGGCTGGGCTCGGCCGTGCAGCGTATCGAGCTGAGCACCGGCCGCCAGGCGCTCGTGGAGAGCACGCAGAGAGGGCTGCTGCCCGCGGCACTGGCCGAGGCGCCCGGGCTGACCAGCACGGCCCGCTACCGGCCCGCTCGGGACCCGGGCGAGGCGGGCGGCGACTGGTACGACGTGATCACGATGCCGGACGACCGGGTGGTCCTCGTCATCGGGGACGTCGAGGGGCACACCCTGCAGAGCGCGGCCGTCATGGGCCAGTTGCGCACCGCGGTGGCCGCCTACGCCACCGAGGGCCACGGGCCGGCCGCGCTGCTGGAGCGCACCGACCGGCTGCTGTCCCGCCTCGGCAGCGAGCGCCTCGCCACCTGCTGCGTGGTGGCCCTGGACACCCGTACCGGCACCGCGGAGGTCGCGCTGGCGGGGCACCCGGCGCCCCTCGCCCGTCGGCCCGACGGCCGCGTGGTGCCGCTGACGGCCCCGGCCAACATGCCGCTCGGGATGGACGTACGCACGCCCTACGTGTCCCGGGAGCACACGCTCGCGCCCGGCACCGTCCTGGCCCTCTACTCGGACGGTCTGCACGAGCCCGAGCAGGACGACGTCCCCCTCCGGCTGGCCGCCGGGGAGCGGGCGGACGGGACCGATCTGGAACACCTGGCGGATCTCCTCCTGGACGGCACACCCCCGCGGGGCGACGACGCCGCGCTGCTGCTGGCCCGCTACGAGGGCGCCGCCGACGGCGAGGAGTCCCGGACCGCGCGCTTCCACGTCCAGCGGCGCGACCTGGGCGGGGTCGGGGAGGCCCGCGACTTCGTGCACGACCGGCTGCACGCCTGGGGGCTGGAAGGGCTGTCGGACGACGCCGCCCTCGTCACCTCGGAACTGGTGACGAACGCGCTCATCCACGCGGGCAGCGACGTGGACCTGCGGCTGCGGGTCCACGGCGACCGCCTCCGCATGGAGGTGCGGGACTCCGAGAGCGATCCGCCCGTGCCGGCCGCCTACTCGCTCAGCGACGAGGGCCGCGCGCGGGCCGAGCACGGCCGCGGCCTGTTCCTGGTCGACGCGCTGGCGGACACCTGGCACACCTCCCCGAACGGCCGGGGCAAGACCGTGTGGCTGGAGATGGACACCTCCAGGTGTGCCACCGAACTCGCCGAACCCGTCGAATGACCTAACGGATTCTTCACCTGTGCCGCCGGCCCCGTCCGGCACCTCACCGTCAAGTGACTGTTCCCCGCTGCCCGGCCCGGCGGCCACAGTGGTGAACACCGGATCGCAGGATCCGTACCCGCACCCCCTTTCGTCACCGCTCTAACCGGTGATATGGTCCTGATCAGTCTTCGGCAGGCGGTGAGCCCGCAGCTCCCGCCGCCGGTTCTGCTCTTCCGCCGCACACATGTGTCGCCGCGCGGCCCGCTGCACCTCTACTTCCTGGATGGACACCCATGAGACGACGACTTCTGATTGCGATCGCGGCCGGCGTGCCCCTGGCCGCGGCGGTCTACCTGCCGAGCGCCTCCGCCGAGACCCAGACGCCCGCCTCGGCCACCCCGCTCAACTGCGCCGAGGTGCCCGTCAAGGCTCCGTCCGGCACCAAGGTGGAGTCGGTGACGGCGGTCCGCGACGCGGGCGGCACCATCAAGGGCACCGGCCTCCTCGGCGGCGAGGCCACTGGCGTCCCCGCCTTCTGCAAGGTGACCGTCACCCTCACCCACCCGGGCGAGGGCGACCACGCCAAGATCTCGACGTGGCTGCCCGAGAACGGCTGGAACGGCCGCTTCCAGGCACTGGGCGGCAGCGCCTACCTCGCCGGTGACAACGGCGTCGGCATGGGCAACGCCGTCAAGAGCGGCTACGCGGCGACCACCACGGACGCCGGCGTCGGCGACGCCCTCGACGTGAGCTGGGCGCTGAAGAGCGACGGCACGGTCAACACCACGCCGCTGAAGAACTTCTCCTACCGCTCCCAGCACGAGGCGGCCGTGGTCGGCAAACAGGTCGTCGCCTCGGTCTACGCCAAGCGCGCCGCCTACTCCTACTTCACCGGCTGCTCCACGGGCGGCCGCGAGGGCTACGCGGAGGCGCAGCGCTACCCCGACGACTACGACGGCATCCTCGCCGACGCGCCCGCGGTCAACTGGGACGAGTTCGAGGTCGCCACCCTGTGGCCGCAGGTCGTCATGAACAACGAGAAGACCTACCCCACCGGCTGTGAGCTGGACGCGTTCACCAACGCCGCCGTCAAGGCCTGCGACAAGCTGGACGGCGCCAAGGACGGCCTGGTCAACGACCCGTCCCGCTGCGACTTCGACCCGCGCCGCCTGATCGGCACCAAGGTCGTGTGCGACGGCAAGGAGCTGACCATCACCGCCGCCGACGCGTCCGTCGTCCGCAAGATCTGGGACGGCCCGCGCACCGCCTCCGGCAAGAAGCTGTGGTCCGGCGTCCCGATCACGGCCGACCTCAAGGGCCTGGCGGGCAGCACGACCACGCCGGACGGCACCGTCGTGGGCGCCCCCTTCCCGGTCCCCCAGTTCTGGGTCACCAACTGGCTGAAGAAGGATCCGTCCTTCGACATCTCCAAGATCACCTACAGCGAGTTCACCCGGCTGTTCAAGCAGTCCCAGGCCGAGTACGACAAGGTCATCGGCACGGACGACCCGGACCTCTCCGGCTTCCGCGCCTCCGGTGGCAAGCTGCTGACCTGGCACGGCCAGGACGACCAGTACATCCCGACCCAGGGCACGGTCGAGTACCGCAAGCAGGTCGAGCGTGAGCTGGGCGGCGCCAAGAAGGTCGACGACTTCTACCGCGTCTTCCTCGCCCCGGGCACCAGCCACTGCGGTCTCAACGGCCAGGACGGTTCGGCCGACGGCCTCGCCGCGCTGACCTCCTGGGTCGAGCACGGCAAGGCCCCCAAGACCCTGCCCGCCACCCTGATCGCCGCCGACGGCAAGCCGGTCCAGCGCAACCTGTGCCGCTACCCCGAGGTGCCCCGCTACAAGGGCCACGGTGCCCTGGACGCCGCCACCAGCTTCCGGTGCGCCGCCCCGTCCCGGCACTGACCGGGCCGACGAGTTACTGACCCGAGAAAGGCCGGACCATCATGAGCACGCAGACCGAGGGGCGTTCCGCCCTGCTGAGGCTGTACCTGGGCCGCGGTGTACTCGCCGTGGCATGGGCCCTGGCGTTCGCCCGAGCCCATGACGACATCGACGCGGTGGCCATCACCCTGCTCGTCGTCTACCCGTTGATCGACGCGGTGTCCTCGCTGATCGACTACCGCTCCACGCCGGAGGGCTCCGAGCGCGGGGTCACCGCGTTCAACGGGGTGCTCAGCACGCTCGCCGCCGTCGCGGTCGGCGTCGCCGGGGCCGGCGGAGTGCAGCCGGTGCTCCATGTGTTCGGCGCCTGGGCCGTCATCTCCGGCGCGGCCCAGGTGATCGTCGGGGTGCGGCGACGCGGCCCCGAGCTGGGCAAGCAGTGGCCGACCCTGATCTCGGGCGGACTCTCCTTCGTCGTCGGCATCTTCTACAACATCCAGGCCGCGGGCGACAACCCCTCGCTGGACGTGCTGTCGGTGTACGCCACCGGCGGTGGAGTGTGGTTCATCCTCCAGGCCCTCCTGCTGGGCTGGAAGTCCCGGCAGGTGCGTACCCGCACCGCCTGACGGATCCCGCACCCCCGGTGCCGTCCCGGCCCGCGCCCCGTGGCGCGGGCCGGGACTTCTCGCGTCTCAGGCCCGGTGCGGGCCGACCCGGTAGCGCACCGGCAGGGACCGCACACCGCGGATGATGCCGGAACCGATCCACTCCAGATCGGCCTCGGGGACGGCGAGTTCCAGTCCCTCGACGCGCTCCAGCAGGACGCGCAGGGCGATCGCCGTCTCCAGCCGGGCCAGCGGGGCACCCAGGCAGTGGTGGATGCCGTACCCGAAGGCCAGGTGGCGGGCGTGCGGCCGGCCGACGTCCAGGACCGCCGGATCGGTCTCCTCGGCCTGCGGGGCGTCGTGGCCGGCCGAGCCGAGGGCGACCACCACCAGGCCGCCCCGGGGGATGCGCACCCCGCCCAGCTCCAGGTCCTCGGCGGCGTAGCGGTTGGTGGAGCGCTCCACGGAGGTGTCGTGGCGCAGGAACTCCTCCACCGCGCCGGGCATCAGCTCCGGACGCGCGCGCAGCAGCGCGAGCTGTTTGGGGTGGCGCAGCAGCGCGAGAACGGCGTTGCCGAGCAGGTTCACGGTGCTCTCGTGACCCGCGACGATCAGCATCAGGGCGGTGCCGGTCAACTCCTCCTCGGAGAGCCGGCCGTCGCGTTCGTCGCGGACGGCGACGAGGGCGGACAGCAGGTCGTCGCGCGGGTCGCGCCGCTTGTCCTCGATCAGACCGGCCAGCATCCGGTGGAGTGAGGCGAGGGCCGTGCGGTGATCGGGCGAGGCGACCTGGAGGGCCTGGCCCGACCAGCGGCGGAAGTCCGTGTGGAACTCCTCGGGGATGCCGAGGAGTTCGGCGATCACGGTGGCGGGCAGCGGGGCGTTGAACGCCTCGACGAGGTCCGTCTCGCCGGCCGCCGGCAGGACGTCGAGGAGCTCGTGCGCGATCCGCTCGACGCGCGGCGCGAGGGCGGCGGTGCGGCGCGTGGTGAACGCCGCGGCGGCCAGTCGGCGCAGCCTGCCGTGCTCGGGCGGGTCGGCCTCCAGCATCTGGCCGCCGAGCCCCACCGACGGCTTGTTCAGGACGTAGCCGGCGGCCGCCAGGGCCTCGGCGGCGGGTGCGGAGTCCTTCAGCAGGGCGGGATGCGTCAGCGCCTCGCGGGCCAGGTCGTGGCCGACGACCACCCAGCCCTCCAGGCCGAGGTGGAAGCGGGCGGGGTGAATCGGGCCCAGCGTGCGCAGCCGGGCGTAGCGGGCGGGGGCGTCCGCCTTGAATTCCGGGCCCAGGTCCACCCTGCCGTCCCGGTGGGGGCACTGCTCGTGCGCGCTCATGAGGTCTCTCCCGTCCTGCCGGCGGTCGTGTCGTGGCGGGCCGGGCCCGTCGTCGGGTCAACGAGTGCGGGTGGGCGGGAGGTTCGGACCGGGACATGCCGAAGGGGCACGTGCGGTCGCACGTGCCCCTTCGGCGCCGGGGAGGCGGGTCAGTTGTCGCTGTTGAAGATCGTCAGCACCCGCAGCACCTCCAGGTAGATCCACACCAGCGTCAGGGTGAGACCGAAGGCGGCGCGCCACGCCTCCTCGCGCGGGGCGCCGTAGGCTACGGCGTCCTCGACCTGCCGGAAGTCCAGGGCGAGGAAGGCCGCGCCGAGCACGATGCCGACCAGACCGAACACGATGCCGAGGCCGCCGCTGTGGAAGCCCAGGCCGTTACCCGCGCCGAAGGCGGAGAAGAGGGCGTCGGCGACCAGCAGCAGCAGGAACCCGGTGGCGGCGGCGCCGACGAACCCGGCGAAGCGCTGGTTCACCCGGATCCAGCGCATCCGGTACGCGATCAGCGTCCCGGCGGCCACCGCGAAGGTGCCGAGCACGGCCTGCACGACCACGCCCGGGGAGATGTACGTCGACACGGTGCTGGACAGCACCCCGAGGAAGACGCCCTCGAAGGCCGCGTAGCCGAGGATCAGCGCCGGGGAGGGCGACCGCTTGAACGACTGCACGAGCGAGAGCACGAAGCCGACGAGGGCGGCGCCCACCGCGATGCCGTAGGACCGGCCGAGGTTCGCCTCGTCGACGGGCAGCAGCAGCCAGGACAGCACCGCCGTCAGGACCACGGCGCCCAGGGTCGTGGCGGTGCGGACGACGACGTCGTCCATGGTGACCGCGTTCGAGCCGGTCCGGACGCCGGTGTCGGGGCCCGCGGGGGCGTAGGGGTTGGTCCCGTAGTCGGCGGTCGGCTGCCCGCCGACCGCGGCGCCCACCGGCTCGCGCCGATACGCGCCCGCCCGGCCCGCGTCCGGGTCACGGCCGCTGTCCCAGCGGGAAAAGATGGGGTTGCTGCTCCTCATGTCGTCCTCCTCGTCCGCCGCGTTCGCGGCCCGTCCGCAAAGCGTTCGTCGTCGGGTGCCCGGGTGACACACATGTGCCGACGACCCTCCACCGGACCGGCGACGGCAACCCTTCGCGTCACCACTCTGACAGGTGACGCTAGAGGAGGCAAGTCCCGCTCCCGCCCCGGCGCCGGGCGGACCTTCACGCGGCGGGCGCCTCCGGCCCCTCCAGCACGTCCCGCAGGAAGCCGTCCCAGTCCAGCGCGTCCATCTCCCGCTCCGCGGGGACGGCCCGGTAGGTGGTGTCGAGCCACTCCGCCAGCCGCTCGGTGGGCAGCTCGAACAGGGCCTCCACCTCCTCCGACTCCAGCAGCAGCCAGGAGGAGGGCTGGTCCCCGGGCAGCGTCGGCCACATGCGCACGTCGCCGGCCCCGCTCATCGAGGTGAGACCCACCTTCAGCAGGTCCCGGCCGATGTTCCAGATCAGGCTGGGACCGCGCTCCGCCAGGAACTCGACCGTGATCACCGCGGCCAGCTCCGGGGCGAAGCAGAACTTCGCCCGCATGGGAAGCCGGGTGAACTCGTCCATCATCTGGTCGAGCTCCAGGAAGAGCGGCGGAACGACATCGGGCGCCGAACGTGCCCGCAGTGGTGACTGGTCACGATGCATGACAGGAGTTCCCTCCATGGGACGGGGTCTGCGGTGTCCCACTCTTCGCCGTTGACCCGTCGCGCACATCGGTCAGTTGACGGTGAGCGGGTCCGGCCTTCCGGGCCGGACGAGGGCGGTGGAAGGTGTCCCGCGGACCGCGGAGGAGGGGGCGTAAGTCAATTGGCTGCCCGACCGTGCCCCGCACCCCCCGCCCCGCACCCCCCGCCCCGGGCCCCGTGCGCCCCGTACCCCGCTCGCCGAGCGGGCGCGGACCCGTACCGTCCGCCGCCGATGACATGCGTGTATGTTCAAAGAAACACGCCGATGCCCTGGGGCGTGTGCGCCCGGCTCGCCCGGTGTCGACCCGCACACACACCCGGCATCGCAGCGAAGTGGGGGGATCCACACATGACCTCGTCCGACCGCCGGCCCGGCGCGGGCCGGCACCGCTCGCCCTCGGCCGCGCACCGGGTCCGCGCCGTCCTCCCGAGGGTGTCACTGCCCGCGGTCGTCCTGGCCACCGTGCTCTCCACGGGCGCGTGCGGCACCCTCCAGGGGTCGGGGAGGGCCGACGGCGAGCGGACCACCGCCGCGGCCGACCGCGGGCCGGTCGGCCGTACCGCCCCGCCGGCCCCGTCCGCCACCCCCACCGCCCCGGAACCCGCCCCCGCCGGTCTGCCCGGCCTGGGCCCCGCGACCTCGGCCCGCGTCCCGGCCGACGCCCGGCAGGTCGTCGTGGTCACCGGTCAGGGCAGGAACTCCGCACGGTCCCACGTCGTGCTCTACCGGCGGACCGGTTCCGGCTGGCAGGGCGGCGCCGCCTGGTCCGCCCACAACGCCCTCAAGGGCTGGACGGACGACCACCACCTGAACGATCTCCGCTCGCCCATCGGCGTGTTCACCCTCAGCGACGCGGGCGGCCTGCTGCCCGGCCCCGGATCCAAGCTTCCGTACACCCACTCCGGCGGATTCTCCGTCGGCGGCACCGGATTCGAGGGCGAACCCCTCGCCGGCTCCTTCGACTACGTCATCGCCATCGACTACAACCACGTCAAGGGCACCTCCCCGCTCGACTGGGGCCGGCCGCTGGGCGCGGACAAGGGCGGCGGGATCTGGCTGCACGTCGACCACGGCGGACCCACGCACGCCTGCGTGAGCCTGCCGGAGGCGCACCTGAAAGAACTGCTGCGCACCCTCGACCCCGCGCAGCACCCCGTCGTCGTCATGGGCGACGCGGCCTCCCTGGCCGAGTGAGGCGCGGCACCGGAAGACGAAGACCCCCGCCCGTGGACCCGGGGGACGGACCACGGACGGGGGAGTGCGGGGGAGGGCGGGATCAGGTGACGGGCGCCAGGTTCGGGCCGGTCGTGCCCAGCTGCTCGGTGGCCACCACCGGCGGCACCGGCCAGGTCACGCCCTTCGGCGGCCAGCTCTGCCCGGTCGCCCCCAGGAAATCGGCGGGCGGCTCGTACAGCGGCGGCTGCTGCCCGTCGGGGATCATCGAGGTCCAGGTGATGCCCTCGGTACGGTCCTTGAACTCCTGCTTCATCGCGTCCAGCAGCTCGGGCTGCTCGATCAGGTCGACCGCGCCGGCCGCCAGGTACCGGGCGGCGGACAGCGTCGCCTGGTGGCCGATGTTCGTGCCGGCCGTCGCGGTGGCACCCCAGTTGTGGTTCGGGATGCCCGGCGGATAGGCCGCGGACAGCAGTACGGCGGTGGGTGCCTGCCAGCTGATGTCCGCGGTGTCGGTGGCCAGACCGCCGGTGTACGCCGACGCCGGGGGAGCCAGCGGCGTCAGGCCGGTCGGCATGCCCACCTCGGGCTTGCCCAGCGACTTCTGCACCGCCTTCGCCAGGGCGTGGTCGGCGTCGGTGAACTTCGGCGCGCCGATCTGCTGCATGTTGTCGTTGAGCAGCTCAGCACCCGCCTTGTTGGCCAGCAGGTTCCAGGTCCCGGCGTGGAACTTGTGCACCAGGCGGGTCTGGCTGGCCTGCGCGGCGGCCCTGGCGCACTCCACGATCTTGTCGTAGAGCACCTGGGCGCGCGCCGGGCTGCCCTCGCGGACGAAGAACCAGATGGAGCACATGTCCGGGGTCACGTTCGGCGCGCCACCACCGTTGATGATCGCGTAGTGGAACCGGCCCGACGGGGCCACGTTCTTCTCCCGCAGGTACTCCGACATGGTCGCCATCAGCAGCGCGCCGTCCAGGCCGCTCTTGTTGCCGAGCGGGGTGCCGCCGTGCCCGGAGGCGCCGAGGAAGGTGAACGTGGCCGAGATCAGCGCGCTGGTGGTGTTCCAGAACGGCACGGTGATGTTGAACGGGTGCCAGTCCAGGAACGCGTCGAGACCGTCGTAGACGCCCTCCTTGACCGCGTAGGCCTTGCCGACGAGCTGCTCCTCGCCCGCGCTGCCGAACAGCTTGACCCGGGCCTTCAGGCCGCCCGCCCGGATCGCCTGCGCGACGGCGATGGCGGCGGCGGTGCCGCCCGCGCCCAGGCAGTTGTGGGCGTCGCCGTGCCCGGCGCCGTAGGTCGGGCCGTAGGCGTCGTAGTGGTAGACCAGCGGGTCGTGGGCGCCCACGCCCTTCTTCTGGGACAGGCCCGGCAGCGCGTCGTACTCCGCGTTGAAGCCGATGACCGGGCCCTCGGTGCCGTAGGAGGCGACGAACGCGGTCGGAAAGCCGGCCGCGCCCCACTGGACGGTGAAGCCGTTGTCCTTCAGCAGCTTGGCGTGGGCGAGGGACGACTTCCACTCGCGCAGCGACAGCTCCGCGTGGCCCCACACCTCGTCGGCCAGCCCGGTGATCGCGCCCTCGTTGGCCGTGATCCAGTCGAGCGCCCGCTGCTTGGCGGCGGTGTTCCTCGCCAGCCCCTTGGGGGCCTTGTACCCGGTGGGGGAGACGCCGGACCTCTCGTCGTACCCAAGGGTCGCGGCGAGGACCGGGTCGGCCTGGAGGATCGCCGCGGTGGTCGCGGTGGCGCCCAGTCCGAACATCTTCAGCAGGCGTCTGCGGCCGGGGTGGAAGTCGTTCACGTCGGATCCGTTCTCGGAGTTCCCTGACATGCCGTCAGCGAATCATACGTGTGCGCCGGGCGTGCTTCGTGACGTGTTTCCGCCACCGCGGGGAATGCAAACGACATATGTGGATGTTCGGTACGGGTGAGCGGGGTGATGCGACATGTCCCGCCGCACACTCGCCCCCTTGGGAAGGATGGATCCCGCTCATGAGCAGCACGATCAGCACACCGGTGGACGTCCCCACCCCCGACGGAACCGCCGACGCCTACTTCGTCCGCCCCGCCGGCGACCGCGCCCACCCGGGCGTGATCCTGTACCAGGACGCGTTCGGGCTGCGCCCGCACCTCCTGGCCATGGCGGACCGGCTGGCGTCGGCCGGTCACGCGGTGCTCGTACCGAACGTCTTCTACCGGCACGGGCGTGCCCCGGTCGTGGAACTGCCGGAGTTCATCGACATGGACGCCCGCCCGGACGTCGTGGGCCGGCTGATCCCGCTGATGCAGTCGCTCACGCCCGCGACCACCGAGCGCGACGCCGGCGCGTACCTGACCTGGCTCGCCGAGAACCCCCTGGTCGGCGCCGGGCCGGTGGGCATCACCGGCTACTGCATGGGGGCCCGGCTCGCGCTGCACACGGCCGGCGCCCACCCCGACCGGGTGGCGTCCGCGGCGGGCTTCCACGGCGGCGACCTGGCGAGCGAGTCCCCCGACAGCCCCCATCTGCTGGCCGGCCGGATCCGTGCCGAGCTGTACTTCGCGCACGCCGACGAGGACCCGTCGATGCCCGAGGAGCAGATGGACCGGCTGGAGCGGGCCCTCACCGACGCGGGCGTCCGGCACCGCTGCGAGGTCTACACCGGCGCCCACCACGGCTACACCCAGTCGGACACCGCCGCCTACAACCCGCAGGCGGCTCAGCGGCACTGGACCGAACTGCTCGCCCTGTTCGCCCGCACGCTGTGACCGGTCCACCGGCGGACAGGGGAGGCGGTGCCGGCGGCACCCGCCGGGACCGGTGCCGGGCCGGGCACCGGAGCCGGTCCGGTCCCCGGCGCGCTCCGGGCCCGCGCCCCGGCCTCCGGTTCGTGCGAGCGCGCGCCGTCCGGCGCCGCCTGGGGACCACGGCGCCGCGGACCCCGGATCGTCATCCGGGAGACTCCGCAAGGACACCTGCGGTCCGCCCCGCGGGTGTCCGGTGGTCAATGCGTGTAGGAGCCATCCACGCGCATGACCGCAAGGACGAAAACACACATGACACCTCGCGCAAGGAAACCCATGGGTTCCGGGGCGCGGCACGCCGCAGTGGCGACCGCCGTGGCACTCGCGCTCGTGGGCGGCGCCGTGGCCGGGGCGGGCACCGCCTTCGGCGACGCCGACAGCCCCGCCACCGGCCATCCCGCCCGCCCGAACGACGGGGACTGGCTCCCGGCCACCCCGCAGAACTGGCCGCTGGTGGTGGACCGCACCACCACCCCGGCCGAGACCGTCACCCGGGGTCTCACCCACCACAGCGAGACCTACGACACCGTCGGCGGACGCCAGCACATCCAGGTGCTCGACGCCGACCTCACCGACCCCAACCTGCGCGTCGGCACCGTCGAGGCGGGCGACACCCTCACCTACCCGGCGGACGAGACCCCGTCGTCCATGGCACGGCGCACCCACGCGGTCGCCGGTGTCAACGGCGACTACTTCGAGATCCACGGCAGCGGACGCCCCCTCGGCGGCATCATGACCGGCGGACACCTGCTGAAGAGTCCCAAGCCGAACTTCGCCGCCCAGCTCGGGGTCAAGCCCGACGGCACCCTGGTCATGGGCCCGGAGACCTTCTCCGGCACGATCACCGCCGGGACCGCGACGCACGCGCTCACCTCGGTGAACACCGTGGACGACATCGCGGCCGGCGGCATCACCGAGGTCACCTCCGGCCTCGGCGAGACCTCCGGCCTGGCCAAGGCGGCCACGCTGGTGACCGGACACACGACCGCCGAGGGCTTCGTCGTCGACCGTGTGCGCACCGGCCTGACCACCGTCCCCCGCCTGGACGCGGACCGGACCGGGCTCCTCGGCGCCGGCGCCGGCGGACAGTGGCTCACCGACACACTGCACCCCGGCGACACTGTCGGCATCACCGCCCACCTGTCTCCTGACAACGATGTCACCGAGTTGATCAGCGGCGTGGACACCCTGGTGAAGGACGGCAAGGTCTACACGGACCCGACCGGCACGCCGCCCGGCGGCGCCAACCCGGAGACGGCGGTCGGCATCACCAGGGACGGCAAGCACGCCCTCGTCGTAGCCGTCGACGGCCACGGAGGCGCCGACACCGCCTTCGGCGTCACCCGCGAGCAGGCGGCGGGGTACCTGGCCGCGCACGGCGCCTGGACCGCACTGCTCTTCGACGGCGGCGGCTCGACCGGCATGGTCAGCCGCGCCCCGGGCGCCGACCGGGCGGAGGTCGTCAACACACCCTCCGACCTGCCCGGCAACACCGAACGTCCGGTCGCCAACGGCATCTTCTTCTACTCCACGGCCAAGGAGCCCGGCGCCGCCACCGAGGTCGTCGTCAACGGCGGCGAGCCGGTCACCACCGTCGTGGGCGGCTCCGTCCCGGTGCCGGTGCACGCCGTCGACCGGTTCGCCAACCCGGCGGCGGGCCGGATCCATGTGCGCATCGAGCCCTCCGGCCTGGCCACCTACGCGGACGGCAGGGTCACCCCGCACCGCGCGGGCACCGGCCGGATCATCGCCACCGACGGCCACGCCGTCACCTCGCAGAGGCTCCGGGTCGTCAGCGGACTCCAGGCCCTCACGGTCTCGCCCGACAAGGCCGACCTCGACAGCGGCGCCACACGGCAACTGACCCTGTCCGGCACGGTCAGGGGCGGCTCCGGCGCGCAGATCCCCGCCGAGGCGGCCACCTGGAAGGTCACCCCCGACGACCTGGGCACCGTCGACGCGCACGGACTGTTCACCGCGAGCAGCGACAAGGGCGGCCTCGCCGAGGTGAGCGCGCTCGTCGCCGGTAGGACCACGACCACCTCGATCGCCGTCGGCCGGGTCAGCAAGGTCATCGACCCGATCAGCAGCACGGACCGCTGGAAGCTCAGCAACAACACCACCGGCAGCCCCGCCACGCTGTCCTTCGACAAGGACGTCGTCCCACCGATGTCCACCGAGCCGGGTTCCCTGCGGCTCGACTACACGATGCCCGCCGCCTCCGGGGTCAAGCAGCTGGTGCTGGCGCCCAGCGTCAAGCTGACCACCGACACCGACGACGGCCGGGTACCCACCGGCATCGGCGTATGGATCAAGGGCGGCGGCCCCGACAGCCTCCAGCTCGCCGAGAAGTACATCAACATCGACGGCACGGCCAACACGCCGCTTTACCTGACCGGCGTCACGTCCGACGGCTGGCACCTCGCGGTGGCCCAGTTGCCGGCCGGCTACAAGTTCCCGCTGACCGTCAGCTACCTCGACTTCCTGGCCATCAGCCCCAGCACCTCGTACAGCGGTTCGCTGAACATCGCCGGACTGCAGGCGCTGTACTCGCCACGGCCGATCACGGCGCCCGAGTACCAAGCGATCGCGGACAACCCGAAGTGGCTGTCCTTCGAGGAGGACTCCGCCAACTTCGCCGGACACGGCACCACGCTCCTCACCGGTGACGACGCCCACCTGCTCGCGAGCGACCCGGGTTCGGTCAGCAGCCACGTGATGGACTCCATCGCCCGGCGGCTGCCCACGCTCAGTGAGCAGGCCCGGCCGGACGCCGCGCAGTTCCTCGGCGACATGCCCGACGACGGCAGGGACGCCGACCTGCGGTTCGCCAAGGCCAAGATGGACGCCCTCGGTGTGCCCGCCCGCGACATCGTCGGCAACCACGAGATCACGCAGGGCGCCGACGCCGAGAACGGCAACTACAGCGACACGTTCGGCGACACCCACTACGCCTACACCCGGGGCGCGGCGCGGATGATCGTGACCGACAACTCGCACGGCAGCCTCCAGTCCTCGGACCCGTTCCAGAACCCCGCTGGTGTGCAGTACCCGTGGCTGGTCCAGCAGTTGACCGCGGCCACCGCCAAGGACGTGCTGGTCATCACCCACATGCCGGCCTACGACCCGCACCCGTCCGCGAACAGCCAGTTCACGGACCGCTGGGAGGCCCGGATGTACCTGAGACTGGTGCAGCGCTACCAGCAGACGCACCCGAAGCAGCACGTGATCATGATGTACGGCCACGCGCGCGGTTTCGCGGAGCAGATCCTCGATCCCGAGGGCAACAGCACGACCGTCGAGAAGGGCGGCATCCCGCAGTTCACGTTCGCGGACCTCGGCATGCCGGCGTACGCCCCGGCGGACCAGGGCGGCATCTACCACTTCGGCCTCGTGCGGATCGGTGACGACGGGAACCTGCAGTACTCGGTCGAGCCCGCGCTGGCCTCGGTGGAGGTTCGGGGTCCCAAGGACCCGGTCGCACCCGGTGACCGTCTCACCCTGACCGCCACCGGTGACCAGACCGCCGGTGACAACATCGCACCGCTCACGATCCCGATCGCGGATCCCGCGTCCCACGTCTGGACCTCGAGCAACCCCCGGGTCGCCTCGGTGGACCCGTCCACCGGCGCCCTCACCGCCCACCGCGGCGGAACCGTCACCGTCTCGGTGACCTCCGGTGGCGTCAGGGGCAGCGCCCAGGTCGTCGTACGGTGAGCTGATCCGCCCAGCAGGCCGGGCCGGTCACCCGACCGGCCCGGCCTGCGCGCGTGCCGCGACCGGACGGACCGGTCAGGCCAGCCCCCTGTACCGGCCGTGATGGATGACGAGCGGGTCGCCCGCGAGGACGTTGACGCAGAAGGTGCCCGCGCCGCGGATCAGCGGCCAGGTGCGGGAGGTGCACGCGGGCGCCGGCGACACCAGGCGTGGGCCCATGAAGTAGCCCTCCGGGGCATCTCGACGCGGAGCCCCGGAGGGCGGGATGGGGTGAGAGTCGGTCTACGGGACGGCGTCTACGGGGTCAGGCGGTCGGCCCCGTGCCCTTGACCAGCGGTGTGATGTCGATGCGCCCCTTCTGGAGCACCTCACCCAGCTTCCAGGCGGTGTTCAGGTGGCGGTACGCGTCGGGCGGCGTGACCTCCAGGCGCGCGGGGTTCTTCTCCGCCTTGGTCGGCTCGCCGGCGGCGGGCACGGCCCCCCAGTGCAGTCGGGTGTACGCGCTCTGGCCCGGCCCGAGCGTGATGGCCCCGACCTTGCCGTGGTCGCGCACCACGCGCGTGGTGACGTTCCGGCCGTGGGAGTCGAGCAGTTGCAACCCGACGTACCCCTGGGTCCGCACCGCCCGGTGGGTCTTGTTGGTGAGGATCACCGTCGCGTAGCGCTGCCCCGCGCCCGAGTTCAGGCCGTGGACGCGCACGGACAGCGAGGAGGTGTCGGCCCACGCCGGCCGGGTCGCGGCCTGCGAGGGGCCCGCGGTGATGCCGATCAGCGCGACGGCGGAGAGCGCCGAGAGGGCGATGGGTGCGACGAGGGGGCGGCGGGTGTGCTTGCGGAACAACATGGTCGAGTTCCCTTCCGGATGCCCTGTTCGGGCATCTCTGAGGGGTATGAGTCCATCCGGGTGGGGATGGTTCGCCCGTATACGTAAACTTTGCCTCGCGACCCGCGCCTCTGTGGTGTCCATGTGAGTAACTGCGGGTGTCTCACTCGGCAATCACACGTATGTCCATCTAACATGTCCCGAGTGACATATGTGCAGTCATGCGTACCTCGCGAGTGCACATCCGCGACAGGCTGCAGGAGGCACCGTGCTCACCGCGTTGAACCAGGCGTTCCGAACCCCTGACCTGCGCAGAAAGCTGCTCTTCACGCTGGGGATCATCGTCGTGTACCGCGCCGGTACGCACGTCCCCATCCCCGGGGTCGACTACCGGGCCGTCCAGCAGTGTGTCAGCCAGGCCTCCGGCAGCCAGGGGCTGTTCGGGCTGGTCAACCTTTTCAGCGGGGGAGCGCTGCTGCAGATCACGATCTTCGCGCTCGGCATCCTGCCGTACATCACGGCCAGCATCATCCTGCAACTGCTGACCGTGGTCGTGCCCCGGCTGGAGGCGCTGAAGAAGGAGGGGCAGGCCGGCACCGCGAAGATCACCCAGTACACCCGCTACCTGGCCATCGCGCTCGCCGTCCTCCAGGGCACCGGCCTGGTGGCCACCGCCCGCAGCGGCGCGCTCTTCTCCGGCTGCACGGCGGCCTCCCAGATCGTCCCGGACCGGGCGATCCTCACCACGGTCACCATGGTCCTCTGCATCACCGCCGGCACGGCCCTCGTCATGTGGTTCGGCGAGCTGATCACCGACCGCGGCATCGGCAACGGCATGTCCATCCTGATGTTCATCTCCGTCGCCGCGACGGCCCCCTCCGCGCTGTGGGCGATCAAGAAGCAGGGGACGCTGGCGGGCGGCTGGATCGCCTTCGGCACCGTCGTCCTCGTCGCCCTCGCCATGGTCGGCCTGGTCGTCTTCGTCGAGCAGGCCCAGCGCCGGATCCCGGTCCAGTACGCCAAGCGCATGGTCGGACGCCGTTCCTACGGCGGCACCTCGACCTACATCCCGGTGAAGGTCAACCAGGCGGGCGTGGTCCCGGTCATCTTCGCCTCCTCGCTGCTCTACCTCCCCTCCCTCGTCGCGCAGTTCTCCAGCGGCGAGTCGGGCTGGAAGACCTGGATCACCCAGAACCTGACGAAGGGCGACCACCCGATCTACATCACCGCCTACTTCCTGCTCACCGTCTTCTTCGCGTTCTTCTACGTCGCCATCTCCTTCAACCCGGAGGAGGTCGCGGACAACATGAAGCGGTACGGCGGCTTCGTCCCCGGCATCCGCGCCGGACGCCCGACCGCCGAGTACCTGTCGTACGTGCTCAACCGGATCACCTGGCCGGGCGCGCTGTACCTCGGGGTGATCGCCCTCGTCCCCACCGTCGCCCTGGTCGCCTTCGGCGCGAGCCAGAACTTCCCGTTCGGCGGTACCAGCATCCTGATCATCGTGGGTGTCGGCCTGGAGACCGTGAAGCAGATCGAGAGCCAGCTCCAGCAGCGCAACTACGAGGGCTTCCTGCGCTGAACCCGCGCGCCCGAGCCCGGCCGCGCCACCGCGGCCCGATGTCGGAGGCGATCGTGGCCGCGTTCACCAGCGACTGGAGCAGGTAGACCGTGGTCTTGCGCGGGCCGCGTACGCAGAGGCGGACGGGGCTCGCGCCCAGGAGAGGCGAGCCGTCAGACCCGCTCCAGGGGCCGGTGCGGTCCGCTGGGAAGCTCCGCCGTGATCGTGTCGCCCGGGCGCACCGCGCCGCCGCTCTTCACGATCGTCATGATTCCGGCCTTGCGTACGACGTTCCCGCTCTCGTCGCGGCCGACGACCTTCTTGAGCAGCCCGTCCTGGAAGTTGTCGATCTGCAGGCAGGGATTGCGCAGGCCGGTCACCTCCAGCACCGCGTCGTCGCCGATGCGCAGCAGTGTGCCGACCGGCAGGCCGAGCAGATCGATGCCGCGGGTGGTGATGTTCTCGCCGAGGTCACCGGGGGTCACCTCGAACCCGTCTGCGCCGACCTCGGCGAACAGCTCTTCATGGATGAGGTGGACCTGGCGCAGGTTCGGCTGGGTGGGGTCCTGCGCGACGCGCGAGCGGTGCTTGACCGTCACGCCCGCGTGCACGTCGCCCTCCACACCGAGCCCGGCGAGCAGCGTGATGCTGTCCCGGTTCGGCTTGGTGAAGGAGTACGTGCCATTGCTGCTGACTGCCGCCACTATCCCGCTCACTCTCGGACCCCCTCTTCAGTGACAATGATCAGCCTCGACCCTAACCCCGGGGCCGGCAGCCACGGCCGGCCGTCACGACCGGCCGCACAGGCGGTGCCGAGGGGCTACTCCTCGGGCTCCCAGGCGATCAGCCGCTCGAACACCTGCTGGTCGCCGTCGATCTTCAGCTCGCTCAGCGTGCGGCGGCCCCAGACGAAGAGGAGCAGCTGCTCGGCCGTGCCTGTCGCGGAAGCGGAGGCCGGCGCGGCGTCGTCCGGGAGGGGTGCGGGCCAGGCACCGGTGCCGTCCAGCGTGAGGAGCCAGGAGCGGCCCTCGGTGGCGTGGTAGTGGATGGTGGCGGCCTCGTGCGGCCAGGCCGCCGGAGTGGAGTTGCAGGTGTCGAGGAACTCGGCCACGCCGTCGATCGCGACGTCCACCGGCATCGGCTGCACGGAGCCTGCGGCGAGCTGGGCGTCGTAGGTGTGCACCAGCAGCTCGTGCACCCGGCGCCGGGCGACGCCCCAGGCGTTCGCCGGTGACACGCCGGCGGCCCACCACGTCCAGCACTCGCGCTCCGGGCCGGCCTCGCGCAGCGCGCTCAGCAGCAGCTCGTTCGACTCGGTGTACCAGGTCAGCAGCGCCTCGAGCTCGCGCGGCGCCTCTGCGGTCTCCTTGGCCGGCGGAGCCTCGGCGGGGCCCGCGGCGACGATCGCGGCCCACCAGCGCTGGCCCGTACCCAGGTGCCGCACCAGGTCGAACAACGTCCACGCGAGGCAGGACGGCACCGGCGCGTCCAGGCCGGGCGCGGCGGCGACCGCACTCCGGAACGCGGCCGACCGCTCGTCGATCAGTCGCAGCAGGGCGGAAAACTCAAGGCTCTCTGTCACATCGCTTGGCTATCACTCCGCCTGAGCCGACCGCACGCCAATTTCGAGGCCGTCGGCACCTTATGGACCGATGGTGCACAAGCGCCTGTTGGCCGGCGGCACAGCGCCGAGAGCCCTGGGGCCCTCGGCGCTCATGGACGTCAGCGGCGTCGGTTGCGTACGGAGCGGCCCGTAGCGCGTGTGACGAGGCCGAGGCCGAGGAGGACGGCCGCCGCGGCTGCCAGGAGCAGGGATGTCGTGCGCTCTCCGGTGGCGGCCAGTTCGGGGCGGTCGGCGTGCGTGCCGTCGTCGCTGGTGACGCTGCCGTCGGAGTCCGCTGTGGGAGCGCTCAGGGGAGAGAGGGCGGCTTTCGATGCCGGCGCGCAGTGGTGGCCGTCGGCCGCGTTCCCGGTGTCCCGGCCCGAGCCGGTGGTGATCAGCGGGTAGCGGCACAGGGCGCGGGGTGTCTTCTTGCCGGCGGCGTCCGTGACGGCAGCGGGCAGGGTGTCGGGTGCCTTGCCCTTCTCTACCCAGTCGGTGAGCGACGCCAGCGGGTCGGTCGGGACGAGGCCGGTGCCGCCGCCTGCGCAGTGGTCGACGCCGGGTGCCAGGAACAACCGGTAGAAGGAGTCCACCTCGTCGGCGCCGCCCATGAGTTCCTGTACCCGCTCGCGGTAGTCGACCGTGCCCTGGACGGGAATGAGCTGGTCGGCGAGGCCGTGGAAGGTCAGCAGCTTGCCGCCGGCCGCGCGGAAGCCCGCCAGGTCCGGGTCGTCGGTGCCGATGACGCGGTGGTACTCGGCACTCGACTGCTCGAACAGTTGGGCGAACCGCGCGTAGGTGAGGGTCGAGGGGTCGAACGCCGGGTCGCGTTCCAGGAAGGTCGAGACCCACACGGCAGGGACGGGGAAGGGCACGCCGGACCGGGAGCCGTCCGCGTTGGCCTTGGTGCCCGCCAGGGCGTCGAGGGCGGCTCCGACCGGCACGCCGTACCACAGCTTCTCGCCCGAGGGGGTGGTGGGCCCGTCCCAGATCCTGCGGACGACTTCGGCGTCGGCGGCCGAGACGGTCACCTTTCTCCCCTCGCACTCCACGGTCTTGCCGACGAGTCTGCGCGGGTCGAACGTGCAGGCGGCGGGTTCGGCGAGGAGACCGTCGGTTGCGCCGTCGCGCGGGTCGCAGGCCTTGACGGCCGCCTGGGTGAAGGCGTCGAGCACGCAGGGAGCGGGGAAGTCGCGCTCCTCGTTCATCACCACCTGCGGCCAGAGTGTCGCCGGCACGTACCGGTCCCAGTTGATGGCGGGGGCGTTGGCGAGGATGCCGTCGAAGTCGTCGGGGTGGCGCTGTGCCTCCATGTACCCCTGGCGGCCGCCGGTGGAACAGCCGTTCCAGTAGCTGTAGTCGGCCCGGCGACCGTAGAAGGCGGCGGTGACCTCCTTGCCGACCAGGGCCATCTCGTGCTGCGACCGGTCGGCGAAGTTCTCGAGCAGGGGCGTGTTGATCCCTCCGTCGGAGGTGAGCGCCCAGCCGACGTCGAGGTACGCCGGGGTGACACCCGCGTCGGTCGTTGCCGCCGCGTATCCCGCCTTGACGGCGTTGGCGAGCCCGGGGCCGAAGTCGCCCGCCGCGTAGGCGCTGCCTCCGATCGCCTGGAAGCGCCCGGTCCAGCCGGTCTCCGGCAGCCAGATCCTGATGTGCGCGTGGTCGCCGGCGCCGGGGTGAGCGAGGGTGACGGTCACCTCGCAGTACGCCGGAACCCCGGTGGCCGGGGGCGGGGCCGGCTGGGGCGCCACCGCGGGGAAGGTGACGGTGCCGCCCGCTCGTCGCACCCCCTTGATGGACTCCACCTCGGTGCCGGGCGGTGCGGTCACGGACGGGGTGGCGCACCCGCTGGAGGGTCCGCCGCCCAGGGGGAGCGAGGCAGGAGCGGCCGAAGCCGCGCCGGCCGGGAAAGGTGCCGCGACCGAGAGCGCGAGCGCCCCGGTGAAGGCGAAGGCCGATATTCGCATTGCACTCCTCGAAGCCGTGGGTCGGGCGCCGACTCGTGACCCCGCTGATCGTGTCCAGCGGCGTCGCATCGTGCGGCACGACGGCCTCGACGCCAGGCACGTCCCGAGCCGCTGGGGCCAAACGTGTGCCACCGCGCCGCTCGGCGGGAAGTCCCGCACGGAGACGGAGGTCAGTCCCGCACGGCGACCTACCGAGGTGGACGGCGCGCGGGACTCCTGGGAATCGGCAGGCCGCGAGCTGGCGTCGACGTTGTCTACTTGTGAGGAATGTAGGCGACTTGTGAACCTTTCGCACGATAGGTACCGCCACACCGGGAGCGGCGCACCGGATGGGCCCCTCCCAGGCCCCTCCCCGGCCCGCCGCCTCGGCCGCGGCGAGCACAGCGGTGAGAGCGCCGAGCGATCGCCACCCCGTAGTCCGCCAGCAGACCGCGGACTCGGCCCCGCCCCCGTCGCGCGCCGTCGGCCCCGGGCGCCGTGACCGTCAGGCCCTGGCCCAGCGGAGCCTGATCGTGCGGGCCTCGGGGCGCAGCGCGAACCCGGGCCGCACGTCGGAGCCGCAGGACCGGGAGCCGAGCCCGTGCTGGGCGGCGTCGACGATCAGGTAGGTCGTGGTCGAATCCGGCAGCTCGTACGGATGTCCCGCTCGTGCGATCTGCTGGGGGGTGTGCCGGGCGAGCGTGAAGCCGGGGCGGCGTCCCAGCCGGTCCGCGAGGGCGGTGACGTGCAGCACCTCGGTGTCCGCGCTCGCCAGCGTCAGCCGTCGCAGCCCGGCGCGGTGCCCGGTCTCCTGCGGCCGCGCGTAGTCGACGCCGAGGTCGCCGACGGCCGAGGAGAAGCGCCCGGTGCGGGCCGCGCGGGCACTGTCCGGATACGACTCGAGCGGGCCCAGGCCGAACCACGTGACGCCGTCGACGGGAGCGGCGCCGTCGGGCAGGTCGAAGCGGATCCCGATCCGCGGCCACACCGTCGTCCAACCGCTCGACGGCTCGATCTCCACCCGCAGTTCGAGCTCGTCGCCCTCCACCGACCAGACGGACTCCGTCATCACCCATGCCGCGGAGTTCGCCGCCGAGACCCGGTCGACGGTGCGCAGGGCGTCCGCCGTACAGGTCACCGAGAGGCGGCGTGCGATCAGCCGGTCCAGGCCCTCGCGCCGCCAGAGTTCGGCGTGCGAGACACCGGCGACGGTGGCGTCGCTGTCCTCCAGGTCGTCGGACGTGCCCTCGTCGTTGTCGGTGGGGGCGCGGAACAGCTCCAGCCGCGGGCCGGTCACGGCGCGGCCGGCCAGGCCCACGAGGGACCCGCCCGCGAACTCCGCGAACCCGAGCCTCAGCGTGCCGTCGCCGGGCCGCCAGCCGGACCGGTGCCGGACGGCGGGCGTGGGACGCGGCGCCGACCGGTCCGACTGGGCCGTGGCGACGACGTGCCCGGCGGGCGCCCACGAGGTGGGGGCGGCGAGGACGGCGTCGAGGGTGAGCCACGTCTCCGCGTCCCGCGCCACCGGGACCGGGGGCAGCGGCACGCGCCGGGTGCCGCCCGCGGCGACGGCCGGGACGTCCAGGTCTCCGCGGGCCACGACGGCCCCCTCGTGCTCGACCCGCCAGACGAAACGCAGGTCGCCGGTGTCGGCCGAGTGCCGCAGGTTCGTGACGGCGACCTCGTCGGCGTCGAAGGCGAAGCGGATCGGCTGGACGACCGCCTTGTACTCGTAAAGGCCGGGGGTCGGGACGTCGTCGCTCAGCACCAGGCCGTCCATCACGAAGTTGGCGTCGTGGACGACCTCTCCGAAGTCGCCGCCGTACCCGTAGAAGGGCGTGCCGTCCGGGGTCGTGGTCAGGATGCCGTGGTCGCGCCATTCCCAGACGAAACCGCCGTGAAGTCTCGGATGCCGGTCGACCAGTGCCTCGTACTGGTCGAGTCCGCCCGGTCCGTTTCCCATCGCGTGGGCGTACTCGCAGAGCAGGAACGGCTTGCCGCGCTGCCTCACGCTCTGCGCGGGCGTGCAGTTCATCAGGGTGGCGCGGGAGTCGTCGGCCGCGATCCGTTCGATCTCGGGCACGGACGCGTACATGCGCGAGTAGACGTCCGTGTACTCGCCGGTGTGGTCGCCCTCGTAGTGCACGGGCCGCCCGGTGTCGCGGGCGTGGACCCACGCGGACATCGCGGCGAGGTTGCTTCCGGTGCCCGCCTCGTTGCCGAGCGACCAGATCACGACGCTGGGGTGGTTCTTGTCCCGTTCCACGGTGCGCCGGATCCGGTCGAGGTAGGCCTCGCGCCACGCGGGGTCGTCGCTGGGGTTGCCGGTCCAGCCGACCTTGTCGAAGCCGTGCGTCTCCAGGTCGCACTCCAGCACGACCCAGAACCCGAGTTCGTCGGCCAGGTCCAGCAGGCGGGGGTGCGGCGGGTAGTGGCTGGTGCGGATCGCGTTCACGTTGAACCGCTTCATGCGGGCGAGGTCCTCGCGGGCGTGGTCCTCGTCGAAGACCCGGCCGCGCTCGGGGTGGGCCTCGTGGCGGTTCACGCCGTGGAAGACGACGCGGCGGCCGTTGACCAGGAACCGGTCGCCACGGATCTCGACGGTGCGAAAGCCCACGCGCAGCGCGATGCTCTCCGCCGCCGACGACACCGTGGCGTCGTACAGCCGGGGCCGTTCGGCCGACCAGGGCTCCGCGCCGCCGACGTCGAACGGGACCACGTCGGCCGCCGTGGCCCACGTCCTGTCGACGCCCAGTTCGGGGATGCGCAGCGTGACCGGGAACGCCGCCGCGTCGGCGGTGATCTCCGGGTCCACGCTTGCGCGCCCGTCCTCGAACCCGGTGCGCAGCCAGACGTCCTCGATGCCGGCGGCGGGCCGGGCGATCAGGGTGACGTCACGGAAGATGCCCGGCAGCCACCACTGGTCCTGGTCCTCGAGGTAGCTGGCCGCCGACCACTGGTGCACCCGCACGGCGACGACGTTGTCCCCCGGCCGCACCGCCCGCGTCACGTCGAACTCGTGGGTGAGGCGGCTGCCGGCGGCACTGCCGATCTCGACGCCGTTCACCCACACTTTGAACAGCGACTCCACCCCGTCGAACCGCAGCAGGACGCGCCCGGTGCCCGACCAGTCGGCGGGAATCCCGACGTGCCTGCGGTAGTCGCCGGTGGGGTTCTCGTCCGGGACGTGGGGCGGGTCGATGGGGAACGGGAACTGCACGTTCGTGTAGATGGGCCGGCCGTGGGCGCCGTCGTCCCGGAGCACCCAGTGCGAGGGCACCGGGATGTCGTCCCAGTCGCTGTCGTCGAAGCCCTCGGCCGCGAACTCCTCCGCCACCGAGGCCGTCGGCGACAGGCGGAAGCGCCAGGGCCCGTTCAGCGGGAGACGGGCGGCGTCGGAGTGCAGCCAGGAGCGGGCCGGGCGCAGCGACCCGCGTCCGGGCGCGGTGTCCGAGACGTACGCGGAGGATTCGCAGGGCACAGGGTCACAACCCCTTCTTGGTGGCGGAGGGTCCGGGTGGGCGGAGCGGGCGTCTACCGGAGCACGACGGTGCGGATCTCCCAGGGCCCGAGGGCGAGTTCGAGACCGTCCAAGACCGGTTCCGCTCCCAGGGGGCGGCCGAGCAGGTCCACCGTGGCGGCGTCGGTGAAGTCGCCGGTCACCCGGACGGTCGTGCCCGCGTCGCTCATCGCGGCCAGCCGCACCTCGGTCCCGCCGCCGCGCTCGTCGTCGACGACGCGGCGGACGCACGAGACGAGGACGTCCTCGCCCTCGACCCGCACTCCGCAGGCGTCCGGCGGCAGTTGCCCCCCGACGGGTGCGCTGCCCCGGACGACGAGCACGTCGCCCCGGAACTCCTCGGCGAGGGCGACCGCGCCGGCCGCCTGCCAGCCGCGCGCGGAGGGCAGGACGGCGATCCGGTTCTCGATCCGCACCCCAAGTTCCTGGGCGCCGGGTGCGGGGATCTCGCTCGCCGCCGGCTCGTCGCGCAGGGGGTGGATGTTGACGCTGATCGAGCCGATGGCGCGCAGCAGGGTGAGGGCCAACTCTGCTCCGTCTTCGACGAGTTCGTACTCGCCGCAGTGGTCGAGCAGGACGGTGGCGGCACCGGCCGAGACGAACGAACTCGCCGGGAAGGTCGGCAGCGGGTACTCGCCCCAGCCGCCCTCCGCACTCAGGCCCCGCTCGGTGACGGCGAACTGTCCGGCGGAGGCGGACACCGTCGCCGGTTCGGGCAGCGGCACGTGCAGACGCAGCCGGTGGTCGGCGGACTGGTTCAGGAACGTTGTGGTCAGGCGGACGAAGGGCTCACCCGCGCGTACCTCCACCAGCGTCTCCACCGGGGTCGGCACGGTCCGCGCGTCGCGCAGGTCACGGTCGTCGGACAGCGCCGCGGGCCACTCGTAGACGCGGGTGACGCGGGTCCTCGCGCGCAGCGGGCCGCTCTCGAGCGGTTCCACCGTGACCTGTGTCGGCCGGGACACGAGGGTGTCGTGCGCCGGGGGAGCGTAGTTGTAGCTGTCGCCGCGGTCGCCCCCGTCGACGAGGCGGCCGACTCCGCGCAGCACGGTGCCGTCGGCGCCGGTCACGTCCAGGGTGCCGTCCGCGACGATGACGGCCTCGACCAGGTGGTTGGACAGCGTGCGCGCCGTCGCGCTCGCCGGGGCGGGCGCGACGGGCGCGGCACTCCCCTCGCTCGGGCCGACCCGGAAGCTCGCGAGCCCCGAGGCGGGGACGGTCACGGGCACCAGGGCGGTGGCCCGCGCCTCCTCCAGCGTCGTCACCCGCCACTGCCCCGGGTGCGCCACGGCGGCCTCGGCGACCTCGCGGCGCAGGACCATCAGGTCGAACGGACCGGCGGTGGGGACCTCGGCGAGGTGGAAGACGAGGGAGTGCGGGGCGATGTCGTAGCGGTCGATGAGACGGCCGAAGAGCTCGCGCCGGTGGATGCGGCGCAGCACGCGCTCCAGGTGCGAGGCGTCCATCCGTTCGTCGCTGAGCACGGTGGGCGCCTCGGAGACCAGCTGCACCGGACGGACCGAGCCGTCCGCGCCCGTCGCCACCGGTGCCGATCCCCGCTCGGGTGCGGCGACGTCCACCTCGACCAGCGCCGAGCGGGGGAAGGGCAGGGGGTTGGCGACCAGATGGGCGTCGCCCGGCACCCTGGCGGCCGGTTCGGCGAGGGCCGCGTCCCGGACCGCGCGCGCCGCCTGCGCGGCTTCCGCCAGCCGGGCCTCCACCTGGTCACAGGTCTCGTCGGTGCCGGAGCCGACGACCGAGTCGTGCGCCGTCGACTCGATGATCTTGTGCCAGGCCAGGGAGAGGAACGGTCCCGCGTCCTGTCCGGACCACAGGGCGTTCATCCGCTCGGCGTGGTCGACGGTGCGCTCGGCGACGGCCATGCGCTGCTTGAGGCCGAGCCGTACGGAGAGCACGCCCGGCAGGATGTTGCCGCGCACATGGCTGCGCAGCTCGCCGGTGACGACGGTGGACACCTCGTCGCGCACGTGCGTGCGGATGTACTCGTCGAGCGTCGCGACGGTGATGGCGCGCTGTTCGCCGGAGGCCCGCCGCAGCCAGGACGCCAGTCGCGGGTCGGGCGCGTTGTGGTCCGTCCCGGCCATCGCCAGCACCGGATCGCCGCCCCAGCGCCCGGCGGTCGCCCGCGCGTACTCGCCGAGGGCGGGGCCGATCCGGTCGGGGACCAGCAGGACGTCGAGGCCGTTGTCGTAGCCGTCGAAGAGGAACTCGGTGCGCACCTCGGAGCCGTCGGGGGCGCGCCAGCAAAAGGCGTGGCCGTCGACCGTGCCGGGCACACCGCGCCACAGGGCCGCGTGGGCGATGCCGGCGCGCGCCAGGATCTGCGGCATCTGGGCGATGTGGCCGAACATGTCGGGGAGGTAGCCGATCGGCATCGGGCCGCCGAGTCGTTCCGCGGCCTCCCAGCCCATCCGCAGGTTGCGCACGATGGTCTCGCCGGAGCAGAGGAATTCGTCGAGCAGGATCAGCCACGGCCCGATGGCGAGCCGGCCGGAGGCGACCAGGGCCGCGACCCGGTCGCGGTTCTCCGGCCGCATCTCCAGGTAGTCCTCGATCGCGGCCATCTGCCCGTCGACGGTGAACCGGAAGTCCGGGTCGGCCTCGGCCGTCTCCAGCACGCTGTCGAGGGCGGCGACCAGCCGGTGCCGGAAGACCTGGAACGGCTCGTACCACTCCCGGTCCCAGTGGAAGTGGGGCACGAACACGGCGGATTTCTGCATCAGGAGCGGGGCCTTCTGTGCGGGCGGGGCGCGGTGTACTCGGCGCCCGCCGGGTGTGCGGTCGCCTCGGGGGAGCGGCGGCGGGCCCGGTGCGGCACAACCGCCGGGGGGGCGGGCCGCGCAGTCGTGGGCCGGCGCAGTGGTGAGCCGTCTGAACACCCCTTGGGGGATGTTGTTAATTGGTGGGAAGTGTGTGCTCCCGTGCGGTCGGGTGTCAAGGCTCCGTGTCACACATGTCCGGCCGTCCGGTGGCCCGCGTCCCGTTCGCCGGTGGTCGGCAGCCCTCCCCCTCACGGCCCGAGGACCCCGCAGGTCCCTTCCACCACCACGTCCGAGCAGCCCTCGGCGGCCACGAGGGCGGCCTCGGGGAAAGCCCCGGCGGCCGTCCCCGTCAGGCGGTTGCCGGTGACGGCGAGTCCGCCGACGGAGCGGGCGCGGACGACCGGGGCCTGGGCGTCCATGAACTCGTTGCCGCTGACGCGCACGTTGCGGTGCACCGGGTGAGCGGGGTCGAGGACGGTGCTCGTCGGCGCGAGGAGGACCGCGGGCGTGGCCGGACGCAGGAAGGTGTTGTCCCGGATCGTCAGGTCGGCGACCGGCCCGGACTCGTACCACTCCTCGGCGTCCGCGGAGACGTAGACGCCGGCCATGGTCACGCTGTCGAAGACGTTGTTCTCGATGACGACCGGCTGCCGGGTGGTCACCAGGACACCGCGCGTGGGCACGTTGACGAAGTGGTTGCCCACGACGGCGACCGACGCCGTGGCGGTGACGTTCTCGGCGACCCAGTGCTCCGGCATGACGTCGGACGGCAGCGGACGGTCCAGGCTCACGGTCATCAGGCGACGGTCGTCCGCGTCGCCCCGGTCGTGGGGGCCGTCGACGGCGGTGACGCACGCGGTGTGGCCGGCCGCGCCGTCCAGGGTGGCGCGAGCGGTGAACTCGATCGTGTCCCCGGCCCGGAACGCGGGGAAACCGGCGGTCTCCGGGTGCCGGTAGGCCAGCGTCACCACGTCGTCCGCGACCCGGTCGGCCAGGACCAGGTAGGTGCCGTGGACGTTGACCGGGTCGTCGTGCGGCCCGTCGAAGACGCAGTCGGCGATCCGTACGTGTCCGGCCATCGACGACAGGTTGATGAAGTCGGCGAAGCCGGCCGACGTGCGACCGGTGGCCGGGTCGGCGCGGAACCGGACGTCACGCACGGTCAGGTCCCTGCTCATCTGCCCCACGAGACCGAATCCGTGCAGATAGTGCGCCGAGATGTCGCGGACCTCCACCCGCTCACTGCCGCACACGAACGCGCCCGGGTGGTCGCGCACCGTGGTGCGCATCTGGTAGACGAGCCCGACGTCGCGGGGAGCCTCGGCGTGGCGGTAGGTCAGGCGCAGGCGCCGGCCCGGGAGTTCGCGGACCGCGGCCACGTCGTCGAACAGGGGGTTGCGGTCCCGCCATGTGCGCCGGGCCGCCGGATCGTGGACCTGCGTGTACTCCATCGCGTCCGTGCCGCTCCAGTACGGCTCGCCGTCCCCGGGGCGTGCCTCGCCGAGCCAGGTGACGGTGGTGCCGTCGATCCGGAAGCGGGTGTCCGCGGGCAGGGCCAGCTCCCGCCAGGCCGCGACCCCGTCCGTGCCGGCGTCCGCCACCGTGGCGTCGACGACCCGGGGCGAGACGTAGTCGAAGGAGAACCCCTCGAACCGGACGTCGGCCGAGTCGATCGCCGCGAACGCCGTCTGCGCGCCGTGCAGCACGAAGGCCGCGCCCCGGCCGTCGACCACCAGGTCGCGGGCGTTCTCCACGAGCAGCGCGACGGTCTTGGACAGGTACCGCCGGTCGGCGCCCACGGTGTTGGAGACGTACAGTTCACGGCGTTCGGCCCGCTCCGGATACAGGTGGTACCGGCCCGGCGGGAACCGCACGGTCACCGGGTGCGGCACGGCACAGGCCGTGCGCAGGGCCTCGGCGACCGCCGCGGCGCTGTCCCGGGTGCCCCCGGGGTCCGCGCCGAACTCCGTGACGTCGACCGTGGTGCGCAGCGCCACACGTACTCCTCGTTGGGAAGCGTTTCGGAAACGGGCCCATGTCGTCCCGGCCGACTCACGGAACCGACGTTGCCCTAATGTCTGGTCAAAGTCAGGCGCGTCAGTGTAGCCAGTCCCCGCCCGTCCCCCAGGAGGCATCGTGCCGACCCGTCCCCACGGTCCCACGCAGACCCCCCACCGGCTCTCCTTCGCCCGCCCGGCCGGCCACTGGCTGGAGGCGCTGCCGCTCGGCAACGGCCGGATCGGCGCGATGCCGGACGGCGGTGTGGAGCGCGAGCGGGTGCGGCTCAACGACGGCACGGCGTGGTCGGGTTCGCCCGCGAGCGAGTTCGCCCACGGCCGGGTCGGGGCCGCGACGGCACGCGAGGCCGTCGCCGAGGCCCGCCGGGCGCTCGCCGGGGGCGACCACGCCGCCGCCGACCGGGCGGTCCGCAGGCTCCAGGAACGCTGGACCCAGGCCTACCTGCCGTTCGGCCGGCTGACGGTCGGCGTCGCCCATCCGCCGGGCCCCGTCACCGGATACTCCCGCCGGCTCGACCTGCGCACCGCCGAGCACGTCGTGAGCTACACGGCGGGCGGGGCGACGGTGGTACGGCGCACGGTGGTCTCGCACCCCGACCGGGCCCTGCTGATGACCATCGACGTACCCCAGGGCCCGGGCCTCGACCTCACCCTCGGCCTCGACTCCCCGCTGCGGATCCTGGGCCACGGTGCGGACGGGCGCGGCGCCTGGCTCACCACCCGGATGCCCACCGACGTCGCACCCCCGCACGAACCCGACGCGCCCTCGCCGGTGTACGACGACGACGCGGTCAGCCTGCGGGGCGCGATGGCCGTGCACTGGTCGCACGACGGGCAGGACGTCCCCGCGGGCGAGGCGGCGGCGCCCGGCACCCGGGGCGGCGGCGCCCTGCTGGCGGCCCGGGGTGTGCGGCACGCCGAGATCGTGCTGACCACCGGCACCACCTTCACCGCGCTCGGCGCCGCACCGCGCGGTGACGAACGCGACGCCCTGGAGGCGGCCCGCCGGGACCTCGACGCGGCCGTGGAGCGGGGCGCCGCCGCACTGCGCGAGCGGCAGCGCGCGGACCACGCGCGCCTGTACGAGCGGGTGGAGCTGGAGTGGGACGTCCCCGACGAGCGGGGGCGGCAGCTCGCGTTCCTCTTCCACTACGGCCGCTACCTGCTGATCAGCGCGTCGCGGGCCGGCGGGACACCGGCCACGCTCCAGGGCCTGTGGAACGACTCGATGCGCCCTGCGTGGAGTGCGAACTACACCGTCAACATCAACACCCAGATGAACTACTGGCCGGCCGACGTCACCGACCTGCCCGAATGCCTGCCACCCCTGTTCGACCTGGTCGAGGCGGTGAGCGTCCGGGGCGCCAAGACCGCGCGGCGGCTGTACGACGCCGACGGCTGGTGCGCGCACCACAACACCGACGTATGGGCGTACACCTCCCCGGTGGGCCGGGGGGAGGCCGACCCCGCCTGGGCGTTCTGGCCGCTGGCGGGGGGCTGGCTGTGCCGGCACCTGGTCGACCACGTGGCCTTCGGCGCCGGCCTGCCGTTCGCCCGGGACCGCGCCTGGCCCATCGTCCGGGGCGCGGCGCGCTTCCTCCTCGACTGGCTGGTGGAACTGCCCGACGGCACGCTCGGCCTGTCCCCCTCGTCGTCGCCGGAGAACCGGTTCAGCACCGCGGCCGGCCCCATGGCGGTCGACGTCAGCTCCGCGATCGACGTCGGCATCGCCCGCGACGTGCTCACCTCGGTCGTCGCCCTCGCCCGGGACACGGGACGACCCTTTGACCCCGTGGCCGAGGCGGCCCGGTCCGCCCTGCCCCGCCTGCCGCACCCGGAGACCGACGAGGACGGGACGATCCGTGAATGGCGCGGACCGCACGTCATGGCGGAGCCGGCCCACCGTCATCTGTCACCGCTCTACGAGGCGTTCCCCGGGCCGGGGATACGACCGGAGTCGGCCGCCGCGGTGGCCCGCACCCTGGACGTGCGCGGCGACGACTCCACGGGCTGGTCGCTCGCCTGGAAAGTCGCGCTGCGCGCACGGCTGCGCCACACCGGGCGGCTGCCCGCGCTGATCGATCTGGCGCTGCGCGAGGTGGACCCGGGGGCCGTGGGAGAGCACGGGGGCCTCTACCCCAACCGCCTGTCGGCCCACCCGCCGTTCCAGATCGACGGCAACTTCGGGTTCACGGCGGCGATCGCGGAGTGCGTGCTGCAGAGCCACACCGGCACGGTCGACCTGCTGCCGGCGCTGCCGTCCGACTGGCCCGCCGGGCGGCTGCGGGGACTGGTGGCACGGCCGGGTGTCGTGGTCGACCTGGCCTGGGACGACGGGCGGCGCCTGACCGGGGCGCGGTTGCGCGGACGCGGTGAGGGCACGGGTGAGGTGCGCGTTTCGTGGGACGGCGCGTCGGTGGAGGTGGACCTGGACCGGGGGCCGTGGACCGTGCGCCCCGGCGAGGGCGGCACGTTGCTGGCCGTGCCGGGCTGAGGACCGGTCCGTCCGGTGCCCGGCATGCTCCCGGTACACTCGCCACACGCCGGGCGGCGCCGTTCACGCAGAGGGAGTCATGGCCAAGGTCGGGATCAGCGACGTCGCGGCGCGAGCGGGCGTCAGCGAGGCCACAGTCAGCCGCGTCATCAACCGCCGCGGAGTCGTCGCGACGGCGACCCGGCGCCAGGTCGAGGAGGCGATCCGCGAGCTGGGCTACGAGCGCGGCGGGCAGAGCCAGCTGATCGTGGTCCTCACCCCCGGACTGGCCCAGCCGTTCTTCGGCCAGCTGTGCGAACTGATCGAGTCGGCCCTCGCCTCCCAGGGCTTCAGGGCCATAGTGGGCTCCACCACGGTGGGCGGGCTTCAGGAGATCGACTTCATCTCCTCGACGATGGACCTGGGCATCGCCGGCGCGGTCTTCGCCTCCGCCAGCAACACCCTGATCGACGCCGACCCGACCGTCTACCAGCTGCTCACCGAGCGCAAGATCCCCTTCGTGCTGGTGAACGGCGCGATCGCGGGGCATCCGGCGCCCAGTTGCTCGACCAACGACGCCGTGGCGGCGGAACTGGCGGTCGAGCACCTGTGGGGTCTCGGGCACCGCGAGATCGGTCTGATCGCCGGCCCGGCGGGGAACCGTCCGAGCGAGCGACGGCTGGCCGGGTTCGTCCGGGCGATGACCGCGCGCGGGGTCGCCGATCCGCAACGGCTCGTCGCCCGTCAGGTCTACAGCGTCGAGGGCGGGATGTCCGCCGCCGGGGAGCTGCTCGGCCAGGGGGTCACGGGGATCGTCGCGGCCAGCGACTACATGGCGCTCGGCGCGATCCGGGCAGCCCGGCGCCGGGGGATGTCGATCCCCGAGGACCTGTCGGTGGTCGGCTACGACGACTCGCTGGTCATGGACTTCGTCGATCCGCCGCTGACCACCGTGCGCCAGCCCGTGGAGCGGATCGCGCAGTCGGTGTCGACGGCCATGGTGCACCTGGTCAACCGCAAGCTGGTCCCTTCCGGCGAGCTGCTGTTCGACCCGGAGCTGATCGTGCGCGCCTCCACCGCGCCGCCGCGCACCCCTTCCGTTGACGGGTAATTGACGGATCCGTCATAAGTACGTCATTGTCTTCCGGCGTCTCTCCCGGCACACCTCCGCGCCTCGCCCCACTGCGGCCCGATCGGGCGATCCCGGCGCCGTACTGGCGCGTTTCGGACCCCTCGTAGCCGCCCGAGACACGTTTGAGATGTCCGAGGCAACGCTCCCACCTGCGGTGATGGGCGAACACAAATCCTTCGGAAGGTTGCGAGCAACGATGCGTTGACGTGAAGTTGACGTGCGTGCAACACTCCCTTTCATGGCGCAGGGACCAACGTATCCGCAGCCCTCAAGCACTTTCACGGGCTCAGGACGTCAAGGTGTAACGCTTCAGCTCAGATCCAGCATGACGGATCTTGTCGAGTCTTTCATTTGGGCGTCATCGCGTGCACGGGAGTGGGTGCAGACCGGGCGGAGCGCGGACTTCCTGCCGAGCTACTGGGCGGGACTCACCGACCGGCCGATGTTCTACTCCCGGGACCTGGCCCACCAGATGCTCGGCGCCCACCTGCTGGGTCTCGACACCGAGAACCTGGCGATGCTCCGGCACTTCGCCGCCTCGGCGACCGAGCGGCGCGGCTGGTACCCGCTGTGGGCGTTCCTCTTCGACGGCACGCCCGCGGCCATCGACTACCACGACGACGACGACTTCGTCCGGGAGATCCCGGCCCCGTTCGAACTGGTGGAGAAGGCCGTCGAGCAGTACCGCTGGACGCGCGACGACCGGTTCCTGCGGACACCTGAGATCGCCTCGTTCATCCGCACCACCCTGACCTCGTTCGTACAGGCCCACGACCCCCTGGGCAACGGAGTCGCCGGCGAGCGCGGCAGTGGTCGGATCTTCCAGGGCACGGCCACGTACAACGAGGTGGAGAAACAGCCGCACCTGCTGGTGTCCGCCGACGGCATCGCCAGCCAGTGGGCGGCCCACGCCGCACTCGCCGACGTCACGAAGGAGGCGGGGCTGGACAGGGAGTTCGCGCGATGGAACGCGGAGCGGACCCACGCCCTGGAGACCGAGTTCGCCGAGAACTGGTGGCTGGCGGACCACCGGTGCTACACCGCGGGCTTCACCCGCGAGGGGCCGGTCAGCGGCTTCTCACTGGAGAGCACGTGGTTCCCGGCGGTCAAGGGCCTGATGCGAGCGGACGACCGGGCGGACGCCCACCTGGACTTCCTCGGTACCGGCCTGGAACAGAGCCCGCCGCACAACATCGAAGCCTTCACCTACCTGCCCGAGGCGTATCTGCGCTACGGACGCGACGAGGAAGCCCTCCGGTGGATCCGCCACCTGGCGGACTCCCGCGCCCACTACCCCGAAGTCCCGTTCACCCATGTCGCCCACCTCGCGGCCGGACTGACCGGCCTGGCCCCCGGGGCCCACCGGGGCGAGGTGCGCACCCGTTCGCACATCCCCGCCGACGCCTGGCTGGAGGCCGACCAAGTGGCCGTCGGCACCTCGGTCGTCGGCGTGCGCCACGAGGGACACGAGGCGAGCGAACTGTGGGTGACCGGCGGCAACGCCGTCGACTGGACCCACACCTGGCGGGACGGCCGCACCACCCGCGTGCACGTCCCCGTCGGCACACGTATCCGCATCACCGGCGGCGGCGAGACGCCCGCGGCCGACGAACAGAAATGAACCCGGCACCCTCCAACGGCAACGAGCCGCGATGACAAGGACCTTCCCGTGTTGAGAACCGCAGTGACAGCCGCCATCGTCGTCGGCTGCCTGGCCTCCCTCGCCGCGTGCGGCAACGAGAGCGGGGCCACCCCCGGAGACAGCGGCAAAGACTCCGCATCCATCTCCTTCGCCTACTGGGGCAGCAACGAGGAGAACGCGACGATCAAGAACATGGTCGCCGCCTTCGAAAAGGCCCACCCCGACATCGATGTCGAAGCCAACTGGATCCAGAGCGACTACGAGCAGAAGCTCCAGACCTCCATCGCCGGCGGGGACGCCCCCACCGTGGCCGCGATCTCCAACACCTCGCTGCCGAGCTTCTTCAGCGCCTTCAAGCCGGTCGACGTCGACGCCGGCGCGTACTACTCCCCGGCCGTCGCCAAGGCGGGCACCGTCGACGGCACCGACTACGCCGTGCCGTTCGTGGCCAAGAGCAAGGTCATGGCCGTCGACAAGACCAGCTTCACCAAGGCGGGACTGCCCGTGCCGTCGGCCACGAAGCCGCTCGGCACCCAGGACTTCGTCGCCGCCGCGAAGAAGATGACCACCGGCTCCGGCTCGTCCAAGGTCTACGGTTCCGCGCCCCTGTGGTACGACGGATGGCTGCTCGCCGACGGCGGCTCCTACTACAACGCCGACGGCACCAAGTGCACCATGGGCGACGCCGCGGGCGTCCGGGCGGCGAAGACCGTCGTCGACTCGGTGAAGCCGGACGGCTTCGCCCCGACCGCGATCGCCGCCCAGGGACAGGACATGTTCCAGTGGCTGGCCCAGGGCAAGGTCGCCACACTGCCCGACTTCGGCCCGTGGAACATCGCGAAGTTCGCCGCCCTTGACCCCTCCCGCTTCGCGCTCGTGCCCATGCCCGGCCGCGGTGAGCCCATGGAGGTCGACGGCCTCGGCATCTCCAGGAGCGCGAACGCCGAGCAGACCAAGTCCGCCCAGACGTTCACGCGGTTCGTGAGCACCGACCCCGCCGCCCAGAACCTGCTGGCGTCCAAGGAGTCCGCGCTCGGCGTACCCGTCGTCAAGGACTCGCTGGCCGCCTTCAAGTCCGCCGCGCCCCAGGCCGGCCTCCAGGTCTTCGTCGACGCCGTCGAGCGCGCGGTGACCACGCCGTACGTGAAGAACAAGGTCCAGATCGAGAGCACCTTCTCCACCGCTCTCAACTCCCGCACCGCGATCGGGACCGGCCACGAGGACCCGGCGACCGTGCTGCCGCAGCTCGAGGCCGAGTGCCAGAAGATGCTCGACGCGACCAAGTAACCCTCGCAGCGGACTGGCCGCGAACGGCACCGACAAGGACCGGATCCCCGACATGACAGACATAGTGAAGGGCCTGGAGGGCTTCCTCGCCCGGCTTCACCTGGATGTGGCGCTCCAGCCCATCGTCGCCTTCGTCATCATGATGGCCGTCGTCTTCGGGGTGCTCGCGGCCGCCCTGTGGCTCGCGGTGCGACGAAGGTGGGTGGGGCGCGCGACCGCGGCCTTCTGGCTCTTCGTCTCCCCCTGGATCGTCGGCTTCCTGCTCTTCACCGGCGGCCCGATGATCTACTCGCTGGTCCTGTCGTTCACCCACTGGGACCTGATCAGCCCGGCGCGGTTCGCCGGGCTCGACAACTACCGCAAGGCACTGCACGACCCGAACGTCGGGCATGCCGTCAAGGTCACCCTTCTGTACGCGGTCCTCAGCGTCCCGGCGCAGACGGTGCTGTCGCTGGCGGTGGCGCTGCTGATGAACGTCAAGGTCCGCGGCATCCACGTGTTCCGCACCATCTGGTACCTGCCCTCCCTGGTGAGCGGGGTGGCGCAGGCGGTGCTGTTCATCTGGGTGTTCAACCCCGACCACGGCCTGGTCAACGGGGTGCTGGGGCTGCTCGGCATCGAGGGCCCGAAGTGGCTCTTCGACCCCGGCTGGGCACTGCCCGCGGTCGTCGTCATGAGCCTGTGGACCGTCGGCGGCAACATGATCATCTATCTGGCGGGGCTTCAGGACATCCCGTCCGAACTCTACGAGGCGGCCGCACTCGACGGCGCCGGCCGCCTCCGCTCCCTGTGGAACATCACCATTCCGCAGATCAGCCCGGTCATCTTCTTCAACGTGGTGACGGGACTCATCTACGCGATGCAGACCTTCACCCAGGGCTACGTCATCACGCAGAACGGCGGCGGACCCTCGAACTCCCTGCTGTTCTACGTCCTCTACCTGTACCAGAACGCGTTCAAGTTCTTCCAGATGGGCTATGCCTCCGCCCTCGCCTGGATCCTCTTCCTCATGATCATGGTGC
This sequence comes from Streptomyces violaceorubidus, assembly GCF_000717995.1. Taxonomy (GTDB): domain Bacteria; phylum Actinomycetota; class Actinomycetes; order Streptomycetales; family Streptomycetaceae; genus Streptomyces; species Streptomyces violaceorubidus. The sequence continues at coordinate 12,269 of NZ_JODM01000018.1, read as the reverse complement.
TCACCGCGGTCGTCTTCCGGGGCAGCAGTTTCTGGGTCTACTACGAATCGCAGGGTCCCAAGGAAGGGAGGCGGCGTGTCCGCGCCAAGTAAAGAGATGCCTAGCACACGCGCGGAAAGGACCGCACGCGCCCCGAGAGCACGGGGCGACGGGACGTCGGCCGCGCGCTACACCTCGGTCGCCGTCCTGATCGTGGGATCGGTCGTCTTCGTCTACCCCTTCCTCTGGATGATCGCGACCGCGCTGCGCACACCGGAGGGCGTCTCCAGCGGGGGCATCGCGCTGTGGCCCGTCCAGTGGCAGTGGTCGAACTTCTCGAGCGGCCTCAACTCGTTCCCGTTCTGGCGGTACTTCCGCAACTCGCTGCTCAGCACGCTGGTCCCGGTGGCGGCGGTCGTCTACTCGTCCTCACTGGTGGGCTTCGCCTTCGCCCGCATCCGGGCCCGCGGCTCGAACGTGCTGTTCGGCATCGTGCTGGCGACCCTGCTGCTCCCGCAGGAAGTGACGATCGTCCCGCAGTTCGTCCTGTTCAAGAACCTCGACATGCTCAACACGCTGTGGCCGATCATCGTGCCCACCTTCTTCGGATCGGCCTTCTTCATCTTCCTGTTCCGCCAGTTCTACCTGCGGCTTCCGGAGTCACTGACGGACGCCGCCATCCTCGACGGCGCCGGATGGTTCCGCATCTGGTGGTCGGTCTACCTCCCGCTGTCCCGCCCGGTGCTGATCGCGACCGCGGTCCTGCAGTTCATGTCGTACTGGAACAACTTCTTCCAGGCCGCGATCTTCATCACCGACGACAGGTGGAAGACGCTGCCGCTGGCACTCGCCGGATTCCAGTCGGTGAACGGCACCAACACACCGCTGCTCATGGCCACGACCGTCGTCGTGACCCTGCCCTGCGTACTGATCTTCTTTCTCGCCCAGCGCCACATCATCGGCGGAATCTCCTTCTCGGGAAACAAATGACTGACACTCGATCCCCGGCACCGGCGTCCTTCTGGGTGCCCGGCCGGGACACCGCCCCACCGCAGGAACCCGTGCCCCTGGGCACGACGGCGACGGCACGCGGACTCCGGCTCCAGGCGACCGGCACCGGCCCCGTGCGGGCGGCCGAGCTCGCCGACGGCGTGTGGGAGATCGCGTTCCGCACCGGCCCCGCCCCGCTGGAACTGACCGTCCTGGTCCCGGCGGCCGACGCGGTCACCTGGTGGCACCCGGGCAGCACCGCCCCGCACGCCACGATCCCGCCCTCCTGGGGAGAACCCGCCGACACCACCGCCCTCACCGGCCTCCCCTTCGGCGCCCTGCTGCGGCGCCAGGACCGGACCGGCCTGGTCTACGCGCTCGACGCCGGCAGCCACCGCACCTCCGTGCGGGCCGGACTGGTCGAGGAGAGCGCGGACTTCGCCGTCATGGTGACCGTGGGGGACGCCGAACCCGGCGAGGAGGTCCGGCTGCTGCTCGACGTCTCCGGCCGCCCCTTCGCGACGGCCGTACCGGACACCGGGCGCTGGCTCCAGCGGGGCGACGGGCCCCCGGTGACACCCGGCGCCGAGGACGCGGTGCTGTGCACCTGGTACTTCGCCCACCAGGACGTCACGGCCGCGGCGGTACTGGCCCAGGCCGACCGGGCCGCCGCGCTCGGCTTCGGCGTCGTCATCGTGGACGACGGCTGGCAGACCATGTCACTGGCACGCGGCTACGGCTCGTGCGGCGACTGGGAGGCGGCCACCGAGAAGTTTCCCGACCCGGCCGGATTGATCGCCGAACTGCGGGCCCGGGGACTGCGCACCATGTGGTGGGTGGGCACCCCCTTCCTCGGCCACCACGCCGAGGCCCGTACGGCCGGTCTCGCCACGCGGTACGACGAGAGGGAACTCGACGCCGCGGTCCTCGACCCCCGGGACGACGCCACACGGCACTACCTCGTGCGGCGCATCCGCGACCTCGTCGTGGAGACCGGCGCGGACGGGGTCAAGCTCGACTTCCTCGAACGCTTCGCCACCCCGGTGCCCGACGACCCCTCGCCGCACTCGCCCGTGGCGGCGACCGTGCGGCTGCTCGCGGAGATCACCGACGCCGTCGCGGCGGCGGGAGTCCGGCCGCTGATCGAGTTCCGCGAGCCGTACGTGCATCCGGCCGTCGGTCGGTTCGCCACGATGCTGCGCGTGGGCGACTGCCCGCTGAGCGCGACCCAGAACCGGGTCGGCATCGTCGATCTGCGCCTGGCCCGGCCCGGCACACCGATCCACAGCGATCCGATCATGTGGGCCTCGGACGACAGTGCCGAACGTGTCGCGCACCACCTGGTCAACGCCCTGTTCGGCGTCCCCCAGGTGTCCGTCGACCTCGTGGGCCTCGACGACGCCCCGGCGGACGCGCTGGCGTTCTGGATGCGGGTGTGGCGCACCTACCGGGACACCCTCCTGCACGGCGAACTGCTCCCGGAGCGCCCCGACCTGCTCTACCCGCTGATCGCCGCCCACGACGAGGACCGCCACATCGTCGCCCGCTACGCGCCGCACGCGGTGACGCTGCCGAAACGGCCCTGGCGCGAGGTGCTGATCGCGAACGCGGACGACAGCGCGCCGCTGGTGGTGAACGACTCGTTCCCGATGAGTGTCCGACTGGAGATCTGGGACGCGCGCGGCCGCCTAGTCCACCGGTCCCTCGCGGAACTGTCGTCCGGGCCCTCGGTCCTCCCGGTGCCCTCCGGGGGCCTGGCCCGCCTCAGCCACCCGGACCTCGAACCCGGCCCTCGGCTGTAGGGCGTCTGCGGCGGCCCGTTACCGGCCGGACGGTGCCATCCGTGTCATCACCCCTGTTCCCACCGGCCCCGGCCGGCGGGAACACCGCGGCGATCACGGCACGTTCTCCACACGTGTCGCGACGCGCGTCGCCGACACCCCCATGACACGGAGAGCCCATGAGAACACGTCAACCCGGGCACCGCACCACCACGGGCGCCGTCCCCGTCCCTCCGCCCGCCGAGGAGGGCCGGGCGGTCCGTTCCCGCACCCGGTGGTCCAGCGCCGGTGCCGGGGCGTCCGACGCTTTCGACTTCTGGGCGGATGTCGTGTGCGACACGTTCGTCGGGGTGGCGGTGCGCGCCGGCGGGGGCGACACCTTCGAAGCCCGCATCGAGACGTCCGACGTGGACGGGGTGGGCTTCGCCGCGCTGACCGCGAGCCCCCAGCGGGTGGTCCGGACGGGCCGGCTGATCGCGCGCGACCACGAGGACGTCGTGCTGGCCAATATCCAGCTCGACGGCCGGGCCAGGCTGGAGCAGAACGGACGCGTGGCCGTGCTCTCCGAGGGGGCGATGGCCTTCGTCGACAGCGCCCACCCCTACGAGCTGGACTTCGCCGGCGACTTCTCCCAGCTGGTGGTGAAGGTGCCCAGGAACTGCCTGCCGCACCGTTCGCTGAGCCGAGCGACCGCCGTGGAACTGGATTCCTCGACCCCCGGCCGGGTGGTCGCCGACTTCCTCGTCGGACTCCACCGTCTGGAGGGCCGCGATCCCGTGGCCGCCCTCGCGCTGCTGCCCCATGCCCTGGACCTGCTGGACACCGCTCTCGGCTGGGCCGCGGACGGAGCACTGCCCCGGTCGTCGGCGACGGCGTTCACGCGTGAACGCGTCCACCGGTTCGTGCGCCGGCACGCCCTGGACCACGGTCTGGACGCCGCCGCCGTGGCAGCGGGCTGCGGTGTCTCCCGGCGCACGCTGTACCGGGCGCTGGCCGAGGACGGGGAGACGCTCACGGGGCTGATCCGCAGGGTGCGGGTGTCACACGTGCAGCGGATGGTCCGCGCCCACCCCGACCGCCCGCTCGCCGCCGTGGCTGACGCGTGCGGCTTCGGCGGCGAGGCCCAGATGTACCGGGCGTTCCGGGCGGTCACGGGCACGACACCGGGCGCCTACCGGTCAGGGTGACGGTCGGTCCGCCACCGGCCCGCGGCGGGGCATGAACTTACCGACCACCTCGACGACCGCGGGCGGAGCCGGCGGCATCGGCGACTCGACGAACCTGCCGAGGGCGACGTCGTAGCGCTGCCCCACCCGCGGGTCGACGACGTGGTGGCCGTCGAGACGGAGCTGGTCCACATTGCGCCGCACGGCGGGCTTGGCCCACATCGCGCCGGTCATCACCGGGAAGAAGACCACGGGGACCTCGGCGGCCGCGACCGTCGCGGTCAGCAGGTTGGGCGCGGCGCCCGTGGCGACGGCGGAGAGGGTGTGGGCGCTGGACGGCAGGACGGCCATCAGGTCGTGCTCTGCCGCCAGGGTCCCCGGGTTCTCCCGCTGCCAGGCGTCCCGAGCGCCCGTCACCACACGGTCCGCGAACAGGCTGACGGTGTGCGGCGGCAGGAACACACCGGCGGTGTGGGTCATCACCACGGTGACGGTGCCGGTGAACGTGGCGCGCAGGGCGTTGATGTAGGCCGGGAGCAGGGCGACGGCCGCGGAGCCGGTGGCGCCGATGAGCAGACGTCCATCGAAGGTGGACGGGGTTTCGCTGGTCATGCCCGCATGGTGGTCCGCCGCGCGGACCACCGGGTGACCAGGTGCGCCACGGAGACTGACCACGCGTGCCGTCGACCGTACCCGTCCGTGGCCCCTTCCGGTTCAGGGTGCCGGGGCCAGGCGCCACAGGGACGTGGTCTCGGCGCTCCGTGCCGCGTGCAGCGGGTCGGAGGTGTCCTTGGCGCGGGGGTGACGCGGCCTGGTGTCGCTCCTGCCCACGACATGGAGCCCCGCCGCCCCGATGGCGTCGAGCAGTTGCTGACGGGTCCGCAGGTCGAGGTGTTCTGCCAGGTCGGACAGGACGAGCCAGCCCTCGCCGCCCGGCCGGAGGTGAGCGGACAGTCCGGTGAGGAAGCCGTGGAGCATGGTGCCGTCCGGGTCGTAGACGCCCTGTTCGACGGGGCCGGTCGGGCGGGCGGGCAGCCAGGGCGGGTTGCAGACGACGAGGTGGGCGCGGCCCTCGGGGTACAGGCCCGGGTCGCTCGACACCTCGATGCGGTCGGACAGCGCGAGCCGGTGGACGTTCTCCCCGGCGCAGGCCAGGGCACGCGGGCTGATGTCGGTGGCCACGACCCGCCGGATTCCCCGGTGGGCCAGGACCGCGGCGAGGACACCGGTCCCCGTGCCGAGGTCGAACGCCGTGCTGGTGGTGGGACCGTGCCGCGCCGCCGGTGGCAGCGGCGTGCGGGCGACCAGGTCGACGTACTCGCCCCTGACGGGCGCGAACACGCCGTAGTGCGGGTGGATCCGAGCCCCGAGCGCCGGTACCTCGACGCCTCTGCGCCGCCACTGGTGTGCGCCGATCACACCGAGCAGTTCGCGCAGGGAGACCGCGGTGGGGCCCGTCGCAGGACCGTAGGCCTCCCTGCACGCCTGCCGGACGTCGGGGGCCCGGCGCAACCCCAGCGTGTAGTCGTCGTCCAGCAGTACCAGGAGCTTTCCGAGGACCCGGGCGCGGTGACCGCTGCCGCGCCGGTGCAGGTGGAAGCTCTCACTCGGTGACGTGCCGGGCCCGGGAGGCTTGCGGTCGACGCGGTGGCCCATGGCCCGGAGCAGTTGCCGGGCGTTGTGGAAGTCGCCCTGCCAGAGCAGGGCCGTTCCCTCGCACGCCTGCCGGTAGGCGTCGTCGGCTTTCATCCGGTCGTCCGCGACGACGGTCCGCCGGGGGAGGGGGGCCGCGCTCTCGGAATGCCAGCGGGCGGATCGGGGGGTGTCGTTGTCGGTCCAGTGGATGGTGGACACCGGGTACTCCTCGTGGTCGAGCCTGCGGGGGCACGAAGAGCACTTCGACGAGGAGCAGGGCGAACCCACGTCTGTCCGCTCGGACAGACGTGTGCGTCAGGAGGCAGGTGCCGGCTACCGCTCTCGCGTCGAAGCGCGAGAGCGGAGGTCCCAGACGATCATGCCGATCACGAGAGTGAGCCCTTTCGGAGGAGTACCAGAAGATTCGCACAGGTCCCGACCGCCCACCAAACACAGCAATGGGCCCTGACCGGTTTCATTCGAACACCCGTCTGTCGCTGAGGAATTGAAGGAAAAGACCCATCCGGAGCACAACCAATCCCTGCTGCCCGTAGTCACACCAGACAGGAGCAAACAACTCCAACGACCGCAAGGGGGAAATATGCGCATCACGCGTTCCGTCCTGTCCGCCACCGCCGTGGCGACCCTGGCCCTGGGCACCGCGACGGCGCTCGCCGCACCCGCGTCCGCCGCTCCCAACACCACGCCCGAGAAGGTCTGCGGCAGCGGCTACAAGACCGTCAACTCGGCCGCCGTCGGCTCGCGCGGCACCGTCTACCTCACCTACAACGCCGCCAACGGCAAGAACTGCGTCGCGACCATCCGCAGCGCCCCCGGCACCGCGACGGACATGTCCGCGTGGGTCTACGTGCCCGACACCGAGGCGTACGACGAGGACTACGGGAAGTACACCTCGTACGCCGGCCCCACCTACGTCTACGGCAAGGGCCACTGCGTGGACTGGGGCGGCAGCATCGGCAACGTCAGCGTCCAGATCACCGGCTCCAACTGCGCCGCCCGCACCGAGCACCGGGTCACCACCGTCCGGTGATCCACCGCTCATGAGGGCCGCCGTCCGGCGGTGACCCACCACGGCGGCCTGCCGCGTCCCCGGGCGCGGCAGGCCGCCCGCCGCTGTCACGGCCCGCCGTCGCGGCGAGCACGGGGAAAGCCTGGTGCGGCGCCCTGCACGGGAGTGCGATCATCCCCGAATGGCGCACGGTCTCGAAGCAATGGTCATCCGGCACACCCGTCGCGTCCCCCGTCCGAGGGGCTCCGCGGGGGAGGGCGGCATCGCCGCGCGACAGTTCGACACGGCGTTGATGACCGTCGGTTTCAAGCTCTCGGCACCGCTGCTGGGCCGGCTTTCCGCGCTGTCAGAGGCCGCGGTCCCGCACACCGCCGGACGGCCCCTGCGGACCGAAGCCGGGCGTCCTCCGGCCCGCCGCCGCGCCACCACGACACGGTTGCTTTTCTGGTGTGCGGCCTGGCGTCCACCCGGACGCCGTCGCCGCAGCCGGCACCAGCGGATCCATCAGGGCCATCTGTCCCCGAGTACCTGGATATCTGCCGGGGAAGGCCACAGTGCACGGTTAGGGAGCACGGTCGTGCCCCGGGAAGCCGCCCCTTCACCCGCACGAGCGTACTTCCGTGAGGACGTCCCCGGCCGTGTTCGCGTCTGCCGTCCAGAGCACCGCTCGGCGGGGAGGGCTCGGACCACCGGGGCGGCGACTTCACGGCGGCCCGTGCTCCGCGCAGTGCCGTCGCGCGGTGGGTTGGTGCCGTCCGGGGCGTGCCCACTCGTGCATGATGCTCACCGAGCCTGGGACCGGGAACGTGTGAGGAACGGGGTGACAGCGTGGGCGCGGGGCGGGCCGCGGCGGAGCACAGACAGTGGGCCGAGCGGCATCCCTGGCCGCCCCGGTGGCTCCGCTGGGGCCCGCCCGCACTCGTCGTGGCGACCATGGTGCTCGACCGGGTGACACCGCCGAGCTACTTCTTCGGCTCGCTGCTGACGGCCTCGGTCGTACTGGCCCTCTTCACGTACCCGCCGCTGGGTGTCCTCGCCGTCGGCGCCGCCGGATGCGGGCTGCTGGCGGTCACCGAGGTGCTCGAGGACTACGTCGGCCCGATGACCGTCGTCGCCCTGACCGTTCTGGCCGTCGTCACCCTGCTGTCCGCTGCGCTGTGTGGGGTGCGCCGGCGGGCCGAGAGCCGTTTCCGCCGCGTGCAGGCGGTCGCCGAGGCCGTGCAACTGGCCCTGCTGCGCCCGCTGCCCGCCCGGATCGGCCCGTTGCGTGTGGCCGGCTTCTACCGGGCGGCGGACGACGAGGCGCTCATCGGCGGGGACCTCTACAGCGTCCGCCCGACGCCGTTCGGCATCCGGGTGATCGTCGGGGACGTCAAGGGCAAGGGCATCAGCGCGACGCAGACCGTGGCCACGGTGATCTCCTCGTTCCAGGAGGCGGCGCTGCTCCAGCCGTCGCTGAGCCAGGTGGCCGAGCGGATCGACGTGGCCCTGCAACTGGACCGCGACAACCCTCCGGCCGAACCGATGGGAGCCGGCCCGGCATACACGCCCGGTGAGGCCCCGGGACCGGCGGACGAGGTCTTCGTCACGGCCGTCCTGCTGGAGTTCTCCGCCGACGCCCGTACCGTACGGGTCCTGGACCGGGGACATCAGCCTCTGGTCGGCATCCGGCAGGGCACGGTGTCGGTCGCGGAGACCGACCACAGCCTGCCGCTCGGCATGAGCGACCTGCTGACCGCACCTCCGCGTGCCGTGACGCACCTCCTGAACCCCGGCGACATCCTGATCGCCTACTCCGACGGGGTCACCGAGGCACGCGACGGCGCCGGAACGTTCTACCCGCTGCGCGAACGCCTCCAGGAGCTCTGCTCCGGCGGTGCGGGGCCGGGCTCCCCCGCCCGTCTTGTCACCTTCATCGAGGAGGACGTCGCCCGGTGGGCCCCCACCCTGGGCGACGACCTCGTCGCCATCGCCTTCCAGCCCGCCCCGTCCGACGACGAGTGATCCACTTCCTTGCAGCGGGCCCGCCCTGAACGAGTCCGGTCCGCAGCGACAACGGCGTCCGCCGGGACGCTCGGCCCCACCGATCAGGCACCGTCCGACACGGTGCTGATCGTTCTGGTCTTCGGCACCCTCGTCGCACCGACCGCCCTCGGACAGGGCGTCCTGCACCCCGCGGGCAGTCGGCCTCCTGCGTCGACGACTCCGGCCGCCGACCGCCCTCGCGCGCGCTCCTCGCATGCCACTCGCGCTTCCGGGCCGACAGAAACAACCCCGGGGACGTGAGTCGCGCGCACCTCGTCGTGCACCGGCCTTCGAACTCCGGAGGCCGACGGGTCACCGTGCACCGTCACGGCCGGGACGAGATACTCGGCACCGCTTACAGCGATCACGACGTGGCGGTGTTCCTCGAAGACGCCGGCATGGAGGACGCGGGAGCGGTTCCGGACGACCGGTGGTGGGTGGAGGGGCGTGGCGGCCCGGCTCACGATTTCCGTGCCGCGTGACCCGCGCTGCCCGACTACTCGGTACAGAGGTCCGCCCCCAGGCGGTGACCAGACCGCGCAGGCGGCCGGGGCCGCGCTGCCGGACGTCGAGCCACCGGACCGCCGACGCCTGGTCGAAGGGTCGCCCCGGCCCGACTTGGACGGTGTCGGCGTAGTTCCCGCCGCGTGGCGGATCGCGTCTTCGGGCGGGGCGCCGACGGTTCACCGGAGTCCGACGCCCGGCCGTGAACGACCTACCAAGGTATAGAACGCCTCGTCACGAGTCCGACTTTCGGCAACCACCACTCACCGTCTTTCTGCCGAAGCCCCGCCACCGTGCAAGCCATAACTTCGTCACGTGCGCCGCCCCACCGGGCCCGGCAGCAGTAAGACCAACACCTGGTCCAGAGCCGCCGCACACGGAGCGCGGCCCGCCGCTGCCCCCTCACAGGAAGAACGCAGGCCAGTACGCCATGACCTACTCCACACAAGACGGGCAAGTCCCCGAAGCCCTCGCTGTCGAGGCCCGCGGGCTGGGCAGGTACTACCGCCGCGGGTGGGCGCTGCGCGACGTCTCCTTCAGGCTGCCCGCCGGACGGATGGCCGCACTCGTCGGCCCCAACGGAGCGGGCAAGACCACCCTGCTGTCCCTGGCCACCCACCTGATCGAACCGTCCACCGGCACGATCACCCTGGCCGGACACCACCCCGGCAGCCGTGAGGCCCGCCGGAGCACCGCGTTCCTCGGCCAGCAGAAGGCCCTCTACCCGCGCTTCCGCGTCCGCGAAATCCTCCGTATGGGGCAGGAGCTGAATCCCACCTGGCACCAGGAGACCGCCGAGGCCCTCGTCGAGGGCGGCGGCATCCCGATGAACGCCAGGATCGGCACCCTCTCGGGCGGTCAGTCCACCCGTGTCGCCTTCGCCCTCGCTCTCGGCAAGCGCCCCCGGTTGACGCTCCTGGACGAACCGCTGGCGGATTTGGACCCGCTGGTGCGGCACCAGATGGTCGACACCCTCCGGGACCAGGCCCGCAGCGACGGCTCCACGGTAGTGATGTCCTCCCACCTGGTCTCCGAACTGGAGGGCGCCTGCGACTACCTGCTCCTGATCAACAACGGCCGCGTCAGCCTGGCGGGCGAGGTGGACCTCCTTCTGGACCAGCACCGGCAGGTGGTCACGGGGACGGGAGACCGCTGGCACCGGGCGCGCCTGGACGGGTACGAGGTCATCGCGACAACCAGCGGCGGAGGACGGACCACCTCCCTGGTCCGAGTCGACCACGGGCTGCCGCCGGACACCGACCACCGGACCCCGACCCTTGAAGAACTCGTCCTGGGTTACCTGCGCACACCCGACGCACCACCACTGTTCACTCCGAGCGCGCAGGTCACGGACCGAAGCGAGGTGGCGGCGTGAGCACCGGGATCCTCGGGGCCCCCGCGGCCGACCCCCGACGCCCGCGCCTGCGCGGATTGACCTGGCTGATCTGGCGGCAGAACCGCACCGCGTTCTGGATCGGAATCGTGGCCGCGCTGGCCGTCGCCATCTACGCCGTCGTGCAGCACCAGCACATCACCGCGGCCGTCACCGCTCAGCACCTGGATGCCTGTCAGGGCCAGGAGACCTCCATGCCGTGCCTGGGCCGGCTCAACGCGTTCGGACAGCACTACCAGTTCCCGATGCGGCGCCCCCTGCAAGCCATGCTGCTGCTCCCGTTCCTGTTCGGGATGTTCCTCGGCGGGCCGCAACTCGCCCAGGAACTGGAATCCGGAACGTACCGCATGGTGGCCACCCAGTCCGTGCCGCGCATGCGCTGGTTCGCGGCGAAACTGAGCGTCCCGCTCGCCATGACCGTACTCGTCAGCGGTGTGTTCGCCGCCGCCATGACCTGGTGGTGGCACCCGGCTGCCCAGGCCATGGGCCCCCTGTTCGCCTGGCACTCGTGGTACCCCTTCTACGGGATCGGACCCGTGGTCGTCGGCCTCAGCGTCGTGTTCCTCGTACTGGGGACGACCCTCGGAATCTTCCTGCGTCGGACCGTCCTCGCCATGGGTGCCACCCTCGTCACCGGCGCCGGACTGTTCGCCCTCCTCGAACGGGCCCGGCCGCACCTGTGGCCCGTCCACACCACGTACGCACAGCACACCGTCGATCCCCCGGCTCCCGCCGACGCGTGGCTGCTGGCTGACGGCCCGCTGTCCCCGGACGGCCGACGCGTGTCCGAGGTCTGGGACTGCTATGCCTCCCGAGACATCAAGCAGTGCCTCACCTCCCACGGCATCACCGGACGCTGGGCCGAGTATCACCCCGCCTCCCACCTGTGGGCCCTTCAATGGACGGTGACGGGGCTGTGCCTAGCGCTCGCCGCCGTGCTCGTCGCCCTGTCCGCATGGTGGGTCCGCGGCGGGTTCGGCATCCGACGGCGCCCGGCCCCCGCGGAAAAGCGCTGACAAGCCCGGCCCGGCCCCGCCCCGGCCGCCGTGCAGCGCTCAGACGAGTCCGGCGCGATACACGACCAGGGCGATCTGCACCCGGTTGTTCAGATCCAGCTTGGTGAGTATGTGCGACACGTGTGCCTTCACCGTGGGCAGGATCGTGCAGCACGCCGCCGCGATCTGGGAGTTGGTCAAACAGCGGGCGACCCCCAGGGCGATCTCCCGCTCGCGGTCTCCCAGCCGGTCCGACAGCTTCACGGCCTGGACGCGTTCACGGTCCTCGTCGGCCTTGGTCTGCTGTGCCGGGTCCGCCACCGCGGCGATGATCTGTGGCGGAGGGGTGTGCTTGAGGAGGTAGCCGACGGCGCCCGCACGCAGGCCACGCAGAATGTACGCGTGGTGGTGAAGGTGGTGAGGATCAGCACCTGCGGCGGCTGTGGGCGTCGGCGCAGCAGTTCGGTGGTGGCCAGGCCGTCCAGCCCCGGCATACGGGTGTCCCTCAGTACGAGATCGGTCCGGTGCCGGGCGACCAGGGGACGCGCTGTGCCCGCCCGGGTTCCGCACCGGCCGGCCCCCGCCGCCCGCGACCGCGACCGCGGCCGCACCCGCAGCGGCAGCGGACGGGCCTTGACCCAAGGCCGGGTAGTTAGCGTTTTTGCAGGTCACGCAAGGGAGTTGAGAAAGTCCTGACATGGAGCAACGGAGCTCGTTGGTACAGGCAGTCGTCCAAGACAGCTTGTTCCCGAAGGAGCTCCGTTGCCCGAG
>NZ_JODM01000017.1 GCF_000717995.1 Streptomyces violaceorubidus | reverse complement strand
ACCGCACCAGCGTCCTGTTCGCCATGCTCCGCGACGGAACCTTCTACGAACCCCGAACCCCACAGCTCGCTTGACGAAAGACATAGAGGCACCCCCCCGTCGCCCGCACCCGCACCGCCCCCGCGCACGACGCCGCCGTCACCGGCCTGCGCTTCGGCGTGGTCTCCTGCGCCAACTGGGAGGCCGGGTACTTCTCCTCGTACCGCCATCTCGCCGCCCGCGGCGACCTGGACGCCTGGCTGCACCTGGGCGACTACATCTACGAGTACGGCACCGGCCAGTACGGCACCCGGGACACCGTCGTGCGCCCGCACGCCCCGGCCCACGAGATCCTCACCCTCGCCGACTACCGCGTCCGGCACGGCCGCTACAAGACCGACCCCGACCTCCAGGCGCTGCACGCCACGGCGCCGGTGGTGGCGATCTGGGACGACCACGAGATCGCCAACGACACCTGGTCGGGCGGCGCCGAGAACCACACCGAGGGCGCCGAGGGGACCTGGGCGCAGCGGCAGAGTGCCGCCAAGCGGGCCTACTTCGAGTGGATGCCGGTGCGCCCGGCGATCGCCGGCACCACCTACCGGCGGCTGCGCTTCGGCAAGCTCGTCGACCTCTCGCTGCTCGACCTGCGCTCCTTCCGCTCGCAGCAGGTGGCGCTCGGCGACGGCGAGGTAGACGACCCGGACCGCACCCTCACCGGCCGCGCGCAGCTCGACTGGCTCAAGGCGCAGCTCGCCTCCTCCGACGCCACCTGGAGGCTGGTCGGCAACCCGGTGATGATCTCGCCGTTCGCGATCGGCTCGCTCCCCGCCTCGCTGCTCGGCCCGCTCGCCGAACTGCTCGGGCTGCCGAAGGAGGGCATCGCCCTCAACACCGACCAGTGGGACGGCTACACCGACGACCGCCGCGAGCTGCTGGCCCACCTGCGCGCGCACCGGATCCGCAACACCGTCTTCCTGACCGGCGACATCCACATGGCGTGGGCCAACGACGTGCCGTACGACGCCGGGACCTACCCGCTGTCCGCCTCGGCGGCCACGGAGTTCGTCGTCACGTCGGTGACCTCCGACAACCTCGACGACATCGTGAAGGTCCCCGAGGGCACCGTCTCGGGGTTCGCGGCGCCGGTGATCCGGGCCGCGAACCGGCACGTGCACTGGGTCGACACCGACCGGCACGGCTACGGCGTGCTGGACGTCACCGCGGACCGGACGCAGATGGACTACTACGTCGTCTCCGACCGCACCGACGCGGGCGCCACGTCCGCCTGGGCCCGCTCCTACCGCACGCGCAGCGGCACGCAGCGCGTCGAGCGCGTCTACGCCCCGGCCTGAGCCTCCCGGAGGGACTCGAGGAAGCCGAGCGCCACCCGCCAGGTGGCCTCGGCCGCCTCGGCGTCGTAGTCGGGCAGGTCCGGGTCGGTGTAGAGGTGACCGGCCCCGGGATACCTGTGCACCTCGACGTCGGCGCCGATCCGGCCCATCTGGAGGTACCAGGCGCTGAGCCAGTCGTCCGTCTCGAAGGGGTCCGGCTCGGCCACGTGCAGCTGGACCGGCAGCTCGTCGACCGAGGCGTTGGGCGCGAGGTCCGAGGTGCCGTGCAGGAGCAGCAGCCCGCGCGCCCGGTGGTCGCCGAGGGCGAGGGTCTGGGCGATGGAGGCGCCGAGCGAGAACCCGGCGTACACCAGCCCCCGCTCCGAGTAGGGCGCGGCGGCCAGCACGGCCCGCTTCAGCAGCTCCTCCCGGCCGATCCCGTCCTGATGGGCCATGCCCTCCTCGACCGAATCGAAGGTGCGGCCCTCGAAGAGGTCCGGGGTCCACACCTGGTGCCCGGCGTCGCGCAGCCGGTCGGCGGCCTGCCGCACCGCGGGCCTCGGGCCGAGGGTCGAGTGAAAGAGCACGATGTTCATGGGGCCATGGTGCCAGCCGGGTGTGACAGGGCCGCGCACGGCCATACCCCGGACGGGACGTAGGTCACAGGTTCACGGCACCGTGCGGCCGGTTACGTTCGAGGGATGGAGACGATACTCCGCCCGCTGATCGTGGTCGGCGGCTCGGTTCTGCTGACCCTGGTCATCGGCTGGGCCACCGACCTGTTGCTGCGCAAGGCCGACGGACGCCACCCCGAGACACCGCTGTGGGGGCTGCTGCGGCGCGCCCGCGTGCCCTACCAGATCGCGCTCTGCGCGGGCCTGCTGAGAGGTTCGTACGTCGAGGCCGGGGTGTTCCCCGAGCACGCGACCGGGGTCGGCCGGACGCTGACGCTGGCCCTGATCGGCTCCACGGCCTGGCTGGTGGTCCGGATCGCCGCGGCCGTCGTCGAGACGTCCTACTCCCGTTACGCGCACGCCCACGCCGAGCGGGATCCGGCGCGGGTCCGGCGGGTGCGGACCCAGGTGTCGTTGATCATGCGGGTGGTCACCGCGATCGTCGGCGTGGTCGCCGTGTCGTCGATGCTGCTGACCTTCCCGGCGATGCGCGCCGCGGGCGCCTCGCTGCTGGCCTCGGCCGGCATCATCGGCATCGTCGCCGGTGTGGCGGCCCAGTCCACGCTGGGCAACCTGTTCGCCGGGTTCCAGATCGCCTTCGGCGACATGGTGCGCTTGGGCGACACAGTCGTGGTGGACGGCGAGTGGGGCACCGTCGAGGAGATCACGCTGACGTACCTGACGGTGCGCACCTGGGACGAGCGCCGGATCACCATGCCGGTGTCGTACTTCACCTCGAAGCCGTTCGAGAACTGGTCGCGCGGCACCCCGCAGATGACCGGGACCGTGTTCTGGCACCTCGACCACTCGGCGCCGCTCGACGCGATGCGGGAGCGGCTGCGCGATCTGCTGCGCGCGTGCCCGGCCTGGGACGGGCGCAGCTACAACCTGACGGTTACCGACAGCACCCCGACCACCATGGAGGTGCGGGCCCTGGTGACGGCGAAGGACGCGGACGACATCTGGACGGTGCGGGTCGCGGTCCGCGAGGGGATGATCCGCTGGCTGGCCGACGAGCACCCCTACGCGCTGCCGCGGGTCAACACGGCGGACGCGGCCCCGCGCCCGCCCCGCCCCGGCTTCCCGCACGCCCGCCGGTCCCCGGACGGGGAGACCCGCCGCCCCTCCGACGAGGGCGCCCGCCGCTTCCCGGGCCGCCCGACCAAGAGCCGGTGACCGCGCGGCGGCGCGCCCGTCAGCGCAGGCTGCGCACGTCCAGGTGACGCAGCACCCGGTCGACGATCTCCGGGTCGGCGCCGGGTTCGCTGCGGGCGGCCAGCACCTCGTGCCGGGCGGCGCTCAGCATCTCGCCCTGGATGCGCCGGACGCGCTTGATCCGCCGGGCCCGCTGCTCCTGCGCCTCCCGCCGTTCCTCGTCCCCGAGGTCGGGGCTGATGCGTATGCCGATGTCGAAGGCGCGCCGCAGCATCTGCTCGGACAGCTCCTCCGGCAGTTCCTCCACCGACTCGATCTCCTTGAGCCGCTGCTTGGCCGCCTTGGCCGCCCGCAGGGCCAGGCCCCGCTCGAACTCCTGCTCGCGCTCGGTGTCCGCCCGGACCCCGAGCCGTCCCACCAGCCAGGGCAGGGTCAGGCCCTGCAGCAGCAGCGTGCCCATGATCACCCCGAAGGCGATGAAGACGATCTCCTCCCGGTGCGGGAAGGGGGCCCCGTCGTCCGTCTCCAGGGGGATCGCCAGGGCGAGCGCGACCGAGGCCACGCCCCGCATCCCCGCCCACCACATGACCACCGTCTCCCGCCAGCTGGTCGGGATGTCCTCGTCCCGGTCGCGCCGGGCGTGCAGCCGCTGGGTCAGCCAGGTGGCCGGCAGCAGCCACAGCAGCCGGACCAGGACGACGACGACCAGGATCGCCGCCGACCAGCCGAGCAGCTCCGTCCACCGGCCGGAGGCGGTGCGGACGGCGTTGTGCAGTTCCAGTCCGATCAGCCCGAAGGCCACTCCGGTGACCAGCGTGTCGACCACGTCCCAGACGGTGTGCCCGCCGAGCCGGGTCATCACGTCGTCGGCGTCCGAGGCGTACTCGGCGAGGAACATGGCGGTGGTGAGCACGGCGAGCACCCCCGATCCGTGCAGTTCGTCGGCGGCGACGTAGCTCACGAACGGCACCAGCAGGGTCAGGCCGATCTGCAGCGTCGGGTCGCCCAGCACGTCCATGAGCTTGTTGGAGCCCCAGCCCAGGGCGAGTCCGACCGCGACGGCGACCACGGCGGACAGCACCAGGTCGAACCCGGCCCGCCACGGCGAGAAGGAGCCGCCCACCGCGGCGGCGATGGCCACGTGGTACAGGACGATGGCCGTCACGTCGTTGAAGAGCCCCTCGCCCTCCAGGATGGACACCAGGCGGCGCGGCAGCCCCAGTTGCCCGGCGACGGCGGTCGCGGCGACCGGGTCGGGCGGCGCCACCAGCGCGCCCAGCGCGAAGGCGGCGGCGAGCGGCAGCCCCGGCACGATGGCGTGGGCCACGGAGGCCACGCAGAGCATGGTGACGAAGACCAGCGCGACGGCCAGCAGGAAGATCGGGCGCTTGTTCGCCGCGAACTGCCGCCAGGAGGTGCGCCGCACGGCGGCGTACAGCAGCGGCGGCAGCAGCGCGGGCAGGATCAGTTCGGGCGGGATGTCGACGTTGGGGACGAAGTCGAGCAGGGCCAGGACGATCCCGAGAAGCGTCATCAGCACCGGCGCCGGCAGCCCGAGCCGCGCACCGATCGGGACGCTCAGCAGGGCCCCGAGCAACAGCATGAACAACAGGGCCAGCTGATCCACGGTCACCGCTCCGGTGGGTCTAGGGGCTGTGGTCTGGGCGTTCACCCGGCGAATCCCAAGCCTGCCACGCCACCGGCCCCATCGGCGCTTCCGCCGCCCCCGCTACAGGGAGCGCCGCATCGCGCGGTGGGGGATCCCGGCGTCGGGGAACTCGGGTCCGTACGCCTGGTACCCCAGTCGCTCGTAGAAACCCAGGGCGTGGGTCTGCGCGTGCAGGTCCACGGCGGTGAGTCCCCGCGCGCGTGCGGCGTCCTCGACGGCCCGCACCAGCGCGGCCCCGACGCCGAGACCGCGGGCCGTCGCGGTCACCGCGAGCCGGCCCAGGGAGCCGACGGCCGGATCGCCGTCGCCGTTCTTCGCGGCGGCGGCCGCCCCGTGCAGCAGCCTCCCGGTGCCGAGGGGTACACCGTCCGTCCGGACGGCCAGGACGTGCACCGCCTCGGCGTCGTAGGCGTCGTACTCGATGTCCTCGGGGACCTTCTGCTCGGCGACGAAGACCTCCTTGCGCACGGCGAAGCAGGCCTCGCGGTCGGCGGGGTCCTCGGCGACGCGCACCTCGTAGGCGGCCGGGGCCCGGCTCGGCCCGCTCATCCGTAGGTCTCCTCGCGGACCCGGTCCAGGGCCTGCTGCAGGTCCTCGGGGTAGTCGCTGGCGTACTCGACCCAGTCGCCGGTGCCCGGGTGCTCGAAGCCGAGCCGCACGGCGTGCAGCCACTGGCGGGTCAGCCGCAGCCGCTTGGCGAGGGTGGGGTCCGCGCCGTAGGTCAGGTCGCCGACGCAGGGGTGGCGGTGGGCGGCCATGTGGACGCGGATCTGGTGGGTGCGGCCGGTCTCCAGCTTCACGTCGAGCAGGGAGGCGGCGCGGAAGGCCTCGATGAGGTCGTAGTGCGTGACGGAGGGCTTGCCCTCGGCGGTGACGGCCCACTTGTAGTCGTGCTGCGGGTGGCGGCCGATGGGGGCGTCGATGGTGCCGCTGGTCGGGTCGGGGTGGCCCTGCACGAGCGTGTGGTAGCGCTTGTCGACCGTGCGCTCCTTGAACTGGCGCTTGAGCGAGGTGTAGGCGCGCTCCGACTTGGCCACCGCCATCAGACCGGAGGTGCCGACGTCGAGGCGGTGCACGATGCCCTGGCGCTCGGCGGCGCCGGAGGTGGAGATGCGGTACCCGGCGGCGGCCAGCCCGCCGATGACCGTCGGCCCGTTCCAGCCCGGGGAGGGGTGGGCGGCGACGCCGACGGGCTTGACGATCACGACCACGTCCTCGTCGTCGTGCACGATCTCCATGCCCTCGACGGGCTCGGCGACCACCTGCACGGGCGCGGGCGCCTGCGGCATCTCGACCTCCAGCCAGGCGCCGCCGTGGACCCGCTCGGACTTGCCGACCACCGATCCGTCGACCTGCACCTTGCCCGCCGCGGCGAGCTCCGCGGCCTTGGTACGGGAGAAGCCGAACATGCGGGAGATGGCGGCGTCGACGCGCTCGCCCTCCAGGCCGTCGGGCACGGGCAGGGTACGGATCTCGGGAATCGTGCTCACCCGTCGAGTATGCCGGACGGCCCGGACACTCCCGAACGCGAGCTCGGTCCCGCTGCCCGCTCAGTCCTTGTGGACGGTCCCGTCCGGGTCCAGGCCCCGGAAGGAGAGGATCACGATCAGGATGCCGCCGCAGACGATCGCCGAGTCGGCGAGGTTGAAGACGGCGAAGTGCTTGGGCGCGATGAAGTCCACGACCGCGCCCTCGAAGACGCCGGGGGCGCGGAAGATCCGGTCGGTGAGGTTGCCGAGGGCACCGCCGAGCAGCAGGCCGAGCGCGATCGCCCAGGGCAGGCTGTGCAGCTTGCGCGCGAGGCGGGCGATCACCACGATCACGGCCGCGGCGATCACCGTGAAGATGATCGTGAAGGCCTCGCCGAAGCCGAAGGCCGCGCCCGCGTTGCGGATGGCGGCGAACCGCAGCCAGTCGCCGATGATCTCGATCGGTTCGTGGTGCTCCAGCTTGGCGACCACCAGCATCTTGCTGCCCAGGTCGAGCAGGTACGCGCACAGGGCGACCGCGAACAGCACGGCGACCCGCCGCTTGCCCCGGGGGCGCTCAGGAGCCTGCTCCTGCTTCCGCTCCTGCTCGGCGTCGGGCCGCTCCTGCCCGTCCCCCGCCGCGTCCGGGGTGTCCGGAGTACCGATGATGCGCTCCGCCTCTGCCACGTGAGTCCCTCAGCCTAGGTCCTTGACTGAGCACGAGGGTACGGCACACTTCCCGTCCCGGCTGCGGCTCAGTACCGGCGCTCCTGCTTCTGCTTGCACTCGACGCACAGGGTGGCCCGCGGGAAGGCCTGCATCCGCGCCTTGCCGATCGGGTTGCCGCAGTTCTCGCACAGGCCGTAGGTGCCCGCGTCCAGGCGTTCCAGGGCGCGCTCGGTCTGGGTGAGCACCTCGCGCGCGGTGGCGGCCAGCGCCAGCTCGTGCTCGCGCGTGATGTTCTTGCTGCCGGTGTCCGCCTCGTCGTCGCCCGCGCCGTCGCCGGAGTCCCGCATCATGCCCTGCAGCGACCGCTCCGAGGCGTCGATCTCGGTGCGCAGCCGCTCGGCCTCGGACTGCAGCTCGCCGCGCGCCTCCTCGACCTCCTGCGGGGTCCAGGGTTCCTCGCCGGGGCGTACCGCGAGCTCACCGGGGTCCGCGGCGGTGCCGCGGGCCTTGGGGACAGCGGTCTTGGCCGCCGTGGCCGTGCCAGGAGTCTTCTTCGCAACCACCGTCGTGGCTCCCGTCTGCTCGGCGGCCTCGGCCGCGCCCACTTTCTTGGCCGTGCTCTTCGCCGTGCTCTTCTTCGCCGTGCTCTTCGCCGTGCTCTTCTTCGCGGCGGTCTTCGCCGCGGTCTTCTTCGCCCCGGCCTGCTGCGCCGGGCCCTTCCCCGGCGCCGCCTTCTTCGCGCCGTCCTGCTCCGCGGCGCCCTCCTCGGCGGCGCCCTGCTTCGCGGCCGTCGTCTTCTTCTTCGCCACCATGGCCGCGGCCCCTTCACATATTGTGATCTTGCGCGCGAATCGTGCTGGGACGATAAATCGACTCCGCCCTCGCGGCAACGGGGCACGCCGCCCGACTCGCCCGCCCACCGTGCGCCACGCGGCGAGCATGCATGCGTTGTGCCCAGCTCCCCGCCCGGTAATCCGCCCGAGGCGCCCCGGCCCGGCCGCCCGGGACCCGGCCACGGGGCGGCGGCATTCGGGTCACGGCAGAACCGGTCGGCCGCCGTCCGCGCGGCGCCGTACACTGGGCACAGCGAAAAGCGTGGATGGGGACGAGTAGCGGCGTCAGCAGCCCAGAGCGACCCGGGGACGGTGTGAGCCCGGGGGCCGGCGCGCCGTGAAGATCACCCCGGAGCCGCCGGAAGAAAGCCGTGGCAGGACAGCCGCGGCGAGTAGAGCCGGTTCGCGACCCCAATGAGGGGGCTCACCGGAGCACACGACGCCCCGGCGGGCCAAGGAGGGTGGTACCGCGGGAGCACGGCTCTCGTCCCTCCGACGGAAGGCAGCACGTCCGCCGGAGGAAGCTCGTTGAATACGCAGCCGCAGTACCGCCAGGTGCCCGCCCAGGTCGACCTGCCCGCGCTCGAACACGCGGTGCTCGACTTCTGGCGTGAGCAGAAGATCTTCGCCAAGAGCCTGGAGCAGTCCGAGGGCCGCCCCGAGTGGGTGTTCTACGAGGGCCCGCCCACCGCCAACGGCATGCCCGGCGCCCACCACATCGAGGCGCGTGTCTTCAAGGACGTCTTCCCCCGCTTCCGCACGATGCGCGGATACCACGTGGGCCGCAAGGCCGGCTGGGACTGCCACGGTCTGCCGGTGGAGCTGGCGGTGGAGAAGGAGCTGGGCTTCTCCGGCAAGCAGGACATCGAGGCGTACGGCATCGCCGAGTTCAACGCGAAGTGCCGCGAGTCGGTGACCCGCCACACCGACGCCTTCGAAGAGCTCACGACGCGCATGGGCTACTGGGCCGACCTCCAGGACCCGTACCGCACGATGGACCCGGAGTACATCGAGTCCGTCTGGTGGTCGCTGAAGGAGATCTTCAACAAGGGCCTGCTGGTCCAGGACCACCGCGTCGCCCCCTGGTGCCCCCGCTGCGGCACCGGCCTGTCCGACCACGAGCTGGCCCAGGGCTACGAGACGGTCGTCGACCCGTCCGTCTACGTCCGCTTCCCGCTGACCTCGGGCCCGCTGGCCGGCGAGGCCGCACTGGTCGTCTGGACGACGACCCCGTGGACCCTGGTCTCCAACACGGCGGTCGCCGCGCACCCGGACGTCACCTACGTCGTCGCCACGAACGGCGAGGAGCGGCTGGTCGTCGCCGAGCCGCTGGTGGACAAGGCCCTCGGCGAGGGCTGGCAGACCACCGGGCAGTCCTTCACCGGCGCCGAGATGGAGCGCTGGACGTACCGGCGCCCGTTCGAGCTGGTGGAGTTCCCGGAGCCCGCGCACTACGTGGTGAACGCGGACTACGTCACCACCGAGGACGGCACCGGCCTCGTCCACCAGTCCCCCGCCTTCGGTGAGGACGACCTCAAGGTCTGCCGCGCGTACGGCCTGCCGGTGGTCAACCCGGTCCGCCCGGACGGCACCTTCGAGGAGGACGTCCCGCTGGTCGGCGGCGTCTTCTTCAAGAAGGCCGACGAGAAGCTGACGGAGGACCTGCACACCCGGGGCCTGCTCTTCAAGCACATCCCGTACGAGCACAGCTACCCGCACTGCTGGCGCTGCCACACCGCGCTGCTCTACTACGCGCAGCCGTCCTGGTACATCCGCACCACCGCGATCAAGGACCGCCTCCTCCAGGAGAACGAGAGGACCAACTGGTTCCCGGAGGCGGTCAAGCACGGCCGGTACGGCGACTGGCTGAACAACAACATCGACTGGGCGCTCTCCCGCAACCGCTACTGGGGCACCCCGCTGCCGATCTGGCGCTGCGAGGAGGACCACCTCACGGTCGTCGGCTCCCGCGCGGAGCTGACCGAGCTGTCCGGCACCGACCAGTCGGCCCTGGACCCGCACCGCCCGTTCATCGACGACGTGACCTTCACCTGCACCCACGAGGGCTGCTCCCTCGAAGCGGTGCGCGTGCCGGAGGTCATCGACGCCTGGTACGACTCGGGTTCGATGCCGTTCGCGCAGTGGGGCTACCCGTACAAGAACAAGGAGCTGTTCGAGAGCCGCTACCCGGCGCAGTTCATCTCCGAGGCCATCGACCAGACCCGCGGCTGGTTCTACACGCTGATGGCGGTCGGCACCCTGGTCTTCGACAAGTCGTCCTACGAGAACGTGGTGTGCCTCGGCCACATCCTCGCCGAGGACGGCCGCAAGATGTCCAAGCACCTGGGCAACATCCTCCAGCCCATCCCGCTGATGGACCAGCACGGCGCCGACGCGGTCCGCTGGTTCATGGCGGCCGGCGGTTCGCCCTGGGCGGCCCGCCGGGTGGGCCACGGCACCATCCAGGAGGTCGTCCGCAAGACGCTCCTCACGTACTGGAACACGGTCGCCTTCCAGGCCCTGTACGCCCGTACCTCGGGCTGGGCGCCGAGCGCGGCGGACCCGGCCCCGGCCGACCGCCCGGTGCTGGACCGCTGGCTGCTGTCCGAACTGCACGCGCTCACCGACCAGGTGACGCAGGCGCTGGACTCCTACGACACCCAGCGGGCCGGCAAGCTGCTGTCCGCGTTCGTCGACGACCTGTCCAACTGGTACGTGCGCCGCTCCCGGCGCCGCTTCTGGCAGGGCGACAAGGCGGCGCTGCGCACGCTGCACGAGGTCGTCGAGACGGTCACCAGGCTGATGGCGCCGCTGACGCCGTTCATCACCGAGCGGGTCTGGCAGGACCTGGTCGTGCCGGTCACCCCGGGTGCCCCGGAGTCGGTCCACCTGTCCTCCTGGCCGGAGGCCGACCTGTCGGCGATCGACCCGGAGCTGTCGAAGCAGATGGTCCTGGTCCGCCGCCTGGTCGAGCTGGGCCGTGCCACGCGCGCGGAGTCGGGCGTCAAGACCCGGCAGCCGCTCAGCCGGGCGCTGATCGCCGTGGCGGGCTTCGACACCCTCTCCCCCGAGCTGCACACGCAGATCACCGACGAGCTGAACGTCGCGTCCCTCGCGTCGCTGAGCGAGGTCGGCGGCTCCCTGGTCGACACGACCGCGAAGGCCAACTTCCGGGCGCTGGGCAAGCGGTTCGGCAAGCGCGTCCAGGACGTGGCGAAGGCGGTCGCCGCCGCCGACGCCGCCGCGCTGTCCCTCGCGCTGCGCGAGGGCACGGCCTCGGTGGAGGTCGACGGCGAGACCGTCGCCCTCGCCCCCGACGAGGTGATCATCACCGAGACGCCGCGCGAGGGCTGGTCGGTCGCCTCCGACTCGGGCGCGACGGTGGCGCTCGACCTGGAGATCACGGAGGAGCTGCGCCGCGCGGGCCTCGCCCGGGACGCGATCCGCCTGATCCAGGAGGCCCGCAAGAACAGCGGCCTGGACGTCGCCGACCGCATCGCCCTGCGCTGGACGGCCACGGACCCGGCGACGATCGCCGCCCTGAGCGACCACTCCGGCCTGATCGCCGACGAGGTCCTGGCGACGGACTTCGCCCAGGGCGAGGCGGACGACACGTACGGCACCCCGTTCACGGACGAGGGCCTGTCTCTGGTCTTCCGCCTGCGCAAGCAGTAACCGAGGAAAAGTCCCGAGGGCCCGCATCCAGGGGATGTGGGCCCTCCGCGTAGCTGCGGGCAGTCGTGCCGCTGGGGCGGCACGGGTGGGCGATGGGGGTACCTCCCAGGCCGTTCAGGCACTGGGGGAGGCACCCCGCCGGCGCCGGGCAGCGCACCACCCCCCGCGCCCACACCGACGCCCCGCGCATGAAACCGCGTACGACCAAGGGCGGGCCCCGGGTCAGAAACCCGGGGCCCGCCCTGAACGTTGTTGACGGCTACGCCGTACTACAACTCAGTTGTCGTCCTCGTCGATCAGGAACCCACGCATCGGCGAGGGAGCCTGCCCCATCGGCGACGGCCCCTGCGGCCGCACCGGCGCCATCGGCTGGGTCATCGCCGGCGACATCTGCTGCTGGCCGCCGTAGGACGGACCGGACTGGCCCGGACCGCCGCCCATCGACTGGTTGCCGCCGTAGGACGGGGCACTGGCGCCGGCCGGTGCCATCGAGGGCGCCGGGGACGGCGGCAGGGATGCCGTCGCGGGCGTACGCGGCGGGGCGAGCGAGTCGTCCGCCTGCGTCTCCAGCTGGCGCAGCTGCGACTCCAGGTAGGACTTCAGCCGCGTGCGGTACTCGCGCTCGAAGCCGCGCAGGTCCTCGACCTTGCGCTCCAGCGTGGCGCGGGCGGACTCCAGGGAGCCCATCGCGACGCGGTGCTTCTCCTGCGCGTCCCGCTCCAGGGCGTCCGCCTTGGCACGGGCGTCCCGCTCCAGACCCTCGGCACGCGAACGGGCCTCGCCGACGATCTTGTTGGCCTCGGAACGGGCCTCGGCGATCGCCTGGTCGGCGGTCTGCTGGGCCAGCGAGAGGACGCGGGCGGCGCTGTCGCCACCGGGGCCGCCCTGGCCGGGCATGCCGGGACCACCGGGGCCCTGCGGGCCGCCCATGGGGCCGCCCATCGGACCGGGACCCATCTGGCCCTGCATCGGACCCGGGCCCTGGCCCATCGGCCCCGGACCCTGACCCATCGGGCCGGGACCCTGCGGGCCACCCTGTCCGCCGGGGCCGGCGGGCAGCTGCGGGGCACCGCTCGGCAGCTGGGGCGGACCACCCATGGGGCCACCCATCTGCTGCTGCGGCGGGCCCGATATGCCGGCGGGCACCGGAGCGCCGGGACCTCGCATGCCCTGCTGCGGCATACCGCCCTGCTGCGGGGGATGCCCCTGCTGGTGCTGCGGCGGCTGCTGATCCTGCGGAGGT
Organism: Streptomyces violaceorubidus; assembly: GCF_000717995.1. GTDB lineage: Bacteria > Actinomycetota > Actinomycetes > Streptomycetales > Streptomycetaceae > Streptomyces > Streptomyces violaceorubidus. The sequence goes on along the minus strand of NZ_JODM01000017.1, from coordinate 123,101 downwards.
TCCGGAGGCTTGCGCATGTTCTGCTGGTTCTGCGCGGCCGCGCGCGTCGCGGCGGCCAGCTTGGCACGCAGGTCCTCGTTCTCGCGGAGCAGTCGGGTCAGTTCGGCTTCGACCTCGTCGAGGAAGGCATCGACCTCGTCCTCGTCATAGCCTTCTCGGAGGCGGACGGTCGTGAACTGCTTGTTCCGCACGTCCTCGGGGGTCAACGGCATCTCTTCACCTCAACGTTGTCGTCGGCATTCGGCAAGCCCGTATCTCTCTCATCGATCACAGCCGGCTCACGATCGAGATCAGGATGTAGACGATGATCAGCAGTACGAAGAAGGACAGGTCGAGCGCCACGCCCCCGAGACGCAGCGGCGGAATGAACCGCCGCAGAAGCTTCAACGGTGGATCGGTGACAGTGTAGGTGGCCTCCAGAACGACCACCATCGCCTTGCCGGGTTGCCACGAGCGGGCGAACTGGAAGACGTAGTCCATGACCAACCGGAAGATGAGCACGATGAGGAAGCACATCAGCGCGATGTAGACGACATCCAGGACCACGCTCATGACCTGTGCTTCCCTCTCCCCTGAACCATCTCTCGGGCCCCGACTCGGGCCCGTGGTCTTGCTCTTGCCGGTGGTGCGTCTCAGCTCTGGTTGAAGAACCCGCCCTCTGCGATGCGGGCCTTGTCCTCCGCCGTGACATCGACGTTAGCAGGAGACAGCAGGAACACCTTCTGCGTCACCCGCTCGATACTGCCGTGAAGACCAAACACCAAACCGGCCGCAAAGTCGACAAGTCGCTTCGCATCTGTGTCATCCATCTCAGTGAGATTCATGATCACCGGCGTGCCCTCACGGAAGTGTTCCCCGATGGTACGGGCCTCGTTGTAGGTCCGGGGGTGAAGTGTGGTGATCCGGTAGGGCTCTCGTTCGGACACGACCTTGGGCATGATGACCGGTGCGCTCTTTTCCAGGCTTGCGCGTTCTTGTGTGATGGACGCCACGGGCGCGATCCGCGCCGGACGGCCGGATTCCGCCGCGAGCGAAGCGGAACGGGGCATCGGCTCGCGCTGCGCGGGAGGTTGGACGACTCGTACCTCTTCGTCCCTTTGGGGCTGATGTGAACCATGCGACTGGTGCACCGGTTCATGGCGCCGGTGATCCCGCTCGGGCTCCGGGTCCAGTTCGGGTTCGAAGTCGTCGTCGGGGTCGAACCCCCGGCCGTCGTACCCATCGTCCTCCACGAGGCCGAGGTAGACCGCCATCTTGCGCATCGCGCCGGCCATGCTCTGAGTCCTCCGCTCTGTGGTGGATCTGCCGACGACTCCAAGTGCCTGCGATCCACGAGGTCGTTGCGTCCGCCTTTCGGCGGTAATGACCATATTTTCTGCTGTGGTCCGACTTCTTGGCGACGTTACCCGAGCCTGGGGCGGACTCCGAGTACCGCAGTGCCGACGCGTACATGTGTCGCTCCGGCGGCCACGGCCTGCTCGAGGTCCGCACTCATCCCCGCGGAGACCATGTTCGCAGCAGGATGGGTTCGGCGCACGCAGGTCGACAAATCCATGAGGCGCTCGAACGCCGCCTGTTGGCGCCCCGCGTACTCACCGGTGAGCGGGGCGACGGTCATCAGCCCGTCGAACCGCAGCCCGTCCGATCCGGCGACCAGGTCGGCCAACTCTTCGATTCCGGCGGGCGACACGCCGCCGCGCTCCCCGCGCCCGCTCTCCCCCGCGTCGAGCGCGACCTGCAGGAGGCAGCCCACCTCGCGGCCGGCCCGCACGGCCTCCTTCGACAGGGCCGTGACCAGCCGAGCCCGGTCGACCGACTGCACGACATCCGCGTAACCGACCACGGATCGCACCTTGTTGGTCTGCAACTGACCGACGAAATGCCACGAAAGCGGCAGATCCGAGCAGGCGGCAGCCTTGGGGGCCGCGTCCTGGTCGCGGTTCTCCGCGACGTGCCGCACCCCGAGTTCCGAGAGAATGCGCACATCGTCCGCCGGGTAGGTCTTGGTGACCACGATGAGGGTCACGTCCTGGCGCGGGCGGCCCGCGGCCGCACACGCGGCGGTGATGCGCTCTTCCACTTTCGCCAGATTCGCGGCGAGTTCGTGCTTACGGTCCGTCATGCCCCATCAGTCCAGCCACACATAGCCCGCGAGCCGCCCGGTGGTGCGGTCGCGTCGGTACGAGAAGTGGTCCGCCGACTCCCGGGTGCACACCGGCGACTGCGCCCGGTCGCGCACCCCGAGGCGTGCGAGCTGCGCGTGCACCCCGGCGCCCACGTCGAGCGCCGGTGTGCCCCAACTGGTGTCGGCGTACGCGGCCGGCTCGACGGCGGACACGTCGGCGCGCATCTCCTCGGGCACCTCGTAGCACCGGCCGCACACGGCGGGTCCGGTGCGGGCGACGATCCTCGCGGGATCCGCGCCGAGTTCCGTCATGGCCCGTACGGCGGCGGGGACGACCCCGGCGACCAGGCCGGGCCGGCCCGCGTGGGCCGCGGCGGCGACGCCGGAGACCGGATCGGCGAGCAGGACGGGCACGCAGTCGGCGGTCAGGACGGCGAGGGCGAGACCGCGTTCGGCGGTGACGACCGCGTCGACGCGCGGGACCGGGCGGTCCCCCCAGGGCGCGTCGACCACGACGACGTCCGCGCCGTGCACCTGGTTCATCCAGACCACCCGGGTCGGGTCGACGCCCAGTGACTTGGCCGCCAGCTCCCGGTTGGCCGTGACGGCGGCGGGGTCGTCGCCGACCGCGCCGCCGAGGTTGAGCTCCTCGTACGGAACGGCGCTCACTCCGCCCCACCGGTCGGTGAAGCCGAAGTGCGCGCCGTTCACGGTGTCGCGCTGTCCTATCACTTCAGGAAGTCCGGCACGTCCAGTTCCTCGGCCGCGCTGTCCGAGTAGGTCCGCGACGGCGGCACCGGCGGCGGCGAGACCGGCGGCAGGTCGGCCACCGGCTCCGGCGCGGGCGCCTGCTCGGGCTCCTCCTTCGGCTTGACGCTGCCGAGCGAGCCGAAGGACGGACGGCTCTCGGACTGCCGGGCCGGGGTGGGCTCCTCGCGCTTGGCCGAGGAGGACCCGAGGACGTTGTCCCGCTTGGAGGGCGGCTGGCCCCCGTCGAAGCCCGCCGCGATCACGGTGACCCGCACCTCGTCGCCGAGGGCGTCGTCGATGACCGCGCCGAAGATGATGTTGGCCTCCGGGTGGGCGGCCTCGCTGACCAGCTGGGCGGCCTCGTTGATCTCGAACAGGCCGAGGTCGGAGCCGCCGGAGATGGAGAGCAGCACACCCCGGGCGCCGTCGATGGACGCCTCCAGGAGCGGCGAGGAGATCGCCATCTCGGCGGCGGCCACCGCGCGGTCGTCGCCGCGGGCCGAGCCGATGCCCATGAGCGCCGAACCGGCCTCGGACATGACCGACTTCACGTCGGCGAAGTCCAGGTTGATCAGGCCGGGCGTGGTGATGAGGTCCGTGATGCCCTGCACACCGGACAGCAGTACCTGGTCGGCGGACTTGAACGCGTCGAGCACGCTGACCTGGCGGTCCGAGATCGACAGCAGCCGGTCGTTGGGGATGACGATGAGGGTGTCGACCTCTTCGCGGAGCTCGGCGATGCCGTCCTCGGCCTGGTTGGCCCGGCGCCGTCCCTCGAAGGTGAACGGGCGGGTGACCACACCGATGGTGAGGGCGCCCAGCGAGCGGGCGATGTTGGCCACGACGGGCGCGCCGCCGGTGCCGGTGCCGCCGCCTTCACCGGCTGTCACGAAGACCATGTCGGCCCCCTTGAGGACCTCCTCGATCTCCTCGCGGTGGTCCTCGGCGGCCTTGCGGCCGACGGCCGGGTTGGCTCCGGCGCCGAGTCCGCGGGTGAGTTCGCGGCCGACGTCGAGCTTGACGTCGGCGTCGCTCATCAACAGCGCCTGTGCGTCGGTGTTGATGGCGATGAACTCGACGCCCTTGAGACCGACCTCGATCATCCGGTTGATGGCATTGACACCACCGCCGCCGACACCGATGACTTTGATGACTGCGAGGTAGTTCTGCGGTGCTGCCACGTCGAAGGCCTCTCGCCTCGAGTTACGTGTCGCCCGACCGCCGAAGCACTGATGCCCCCGCGACCCGACGACTGATGCCGATTGGGACGGTCCGTAGCGCCGACCCGAACCCTAACGCTGAAGTTTAGGGTTACCAGTGTGTCTGTTCCTTGGACTCTTCCGAACAGGACACTAAGTCGACACGTGGCGCACGTTCAACGAACACGCCGAACCTCCCGTTTTTCTTTTCACCCTATGTGATCAGCCGTAGCGCTGCCCAGCCAGGGTGCTGGCCTGCACATATACCCGTCAACTCCCCGATGACGCGGGGGCGGTGGGGACGCTCACGTCGAAGTGCCGCGCCTTGGGCGTCGCTTTCATCAGGGCCGTGAGCGCACGGGCCTTGCGGGCGCCGTGCTCACCGCTTCCCCACGACACGGTCCGGTCGCCGCTCAACTCCAGCGAGATGTCGTCGTAGGAACGGACCTTGACGACCCGTGTGTCCCGGGCGATCCCGGCCGGGATCCGGTCGGCCACCCGCACCGCCTCGCGCACCAGGCGGTCGTCGTCGAAGCGGCGCAGGCTCGCCGCGGCGGAGCCGGAACGGGCGGGTTCCAATTCCAGCGCGGGCACGCCCTTCGGGGCCTTGGAAACCGTGGCGAAACGGACGCCTTCATCGTCCACTTCCACGAACTTTCGGCCTTTTTGGGCAATCAGGACCGGAGTACGCTCCGTCACTTTCAGTCGGATTCCGTGCGGCCAGGAACGCTCCACCTCGACCTCGTCAATGCGGAGCAATTTCCGGCGCAGTCGGGCCTCGACCGCCTCCGTGTCGACCGAGATCAGCGGATCCCCGACCGGCACGTCGGCCGCCTCGCGCACCTGGGCGGGCGTCAGCACGTTCGTTCCGGAGACGGACACGTCTTCGAGGCGCGTCCAGTTCGAGCCGTAGAGCACCCAGACCGTCGTGCCCGCGACGAGCACGAGCGCGACGACGAGGACGATGATCGTACGAAGGCGGGGCGGGCGGAACCGGCGTGCCCGGGGCGGGCCGGACGACTCCTGCTGGCGTGCACCGCGCTCGGCGGTGGTCGGTCCGGCCACGCTCCCTGCCTTCCGTCAGACGTGTCTAGCGGTGCGCACGGGCGGCGATCGCCTCGTACACCATGCCGACGAGGAGGTCGTCGGCGTCCCGGCGGCCGAACTCGGCGGCGGCGCGGGACATCTCGTACAGCCGGTGCGGGTTGGCGAGCACGGGCAGGACGTTCTGCTGGAGCCACTCGGGCGTGAGGTCCGCGTCGTCGACCAGCAGTCCGCCGCCGGCCTTGACGACCGGCTGGGCGTTGAGCCGCTGTTCGCCGTTGCCGATGGGCAGCGGGACGTAGGCGGCCGGGAGCCCGACGGCGGAGAGTTCGGCGACGGTCATCGCGCCCGCGCGGCAGAGCATCATGTCGGCGGCGGCGTACGCGAGGTCCATCCGGTCCAGATAACTTACCGGGATGTACGGGGGCATCCCCGGCATCTGGTGGACCTGCGGCAGTTCGTTCTTGGGGCCGACCGCGTGCAGGATCTGGATGCCGGCCTGCTGGAGCCAGGGCGCGACCTGCTGGATCACCTCGTTGAGGCGGCGGGCGCCCTGCGAGCCGCCGGTGACCAGCAGCGTCGGCAGGTTGGGGTCGAGCCCGAACATCGCGCGGGCCTCGGGTCGGGCGGCGGCCCGGTCGAGGGTGGCGATGGAGCGGCGCAGCGGGATGCCGATGTAGCGGGAGTTGCGCAGCTTGCTGTCGGGAGTGGAGACGGCGACCTGGGCGGCGTAGCGCGAGCCGATCTTGTTGGCCAGTCCGGGGCGGGCGTTGGCCTCGTGGACGACGATCGGCACGCCGAGCCGCTTGGCCGCGAGGTAGGCGGGCAGCGCCACGTAGCCGCCGAAGCCGGCCACGGCGTCCGCCTTGGTGCGCTCCAGGATCTGCTCGGTCGCCTTGATGGTGCCGCGCAGCCGGCCCGGGACGGTGATCAGCTCGGGGGTGGGCTTGCGCGGCAGCGGCACGGCCGGGATCAGCGCCAACTCGTAGCCCCGCTCGGGCACCAGGCGGGTCTCCAGGCCGCGTTCCGTGCCCAGGGCCGTGATCCCCACGGTCGGATCCTGCCTGCGCAGGGCGTCCGCGAGGGCGAGCGCGGGCTCGATGTGGCCCGCGGTTCCTCCGCCGGCGAGTACGACATGCACCGAAATTCACCGCTCTCCGGACGAGCGCGCCGCCGAGGCGCGCCGTCGCATCGTGTTCCAACTCCCAGGGCTCCGCTTGGCCGCGGGTCCCCCGGCTCCCCGCTTTCTACCAAAGCGAGGTTGCCGCAACGCAAGCGCCGCCCGCGCACCGGGTTCGTCACGCGCGAAGGCGATCAGCAGACCGATGGCGAACATGGTCGGCAACAGGGCGGAACCCCCGTAGGAGAACAGCGGGAGCGGGACACCGGCGATCGGCAGCAGTCCGAGGACCGCGCCGATGTTGATCACGGCCTGGGCCGTGATCCAGGTGGTCACGCCTCCCGCGGCATACCTCACGAAGGGGTCCTCCGTGCGTCCGGCCACGCGGATACCCGCATAGCCTAGAGCCGCGAAGAGGGCGAGCACCGACAGCGTCCCCGCCAGGCCCAGTTCCTCACCGGTGACGGCGAAAATGAAGTCGGTGTGCGCTTCGGGGAGTTGGCCCCATTTCTCCACACTGGCGCCGAGCCCGGAACCGAACAGTCCGCCCGAGGCGAGGGCGTAGATGCCGTGCACGGCCTGCCAGCAGGAGTCGCCGGGTCCCGGGTCGGTGGCCCCGAGGCAGTTGAGCCGGGCCATGCGGTTCGCGCTGGTCTTGATGAGGATGAAGCCGAGCAGCAGGGCGATCGAGAGCACGCCCGCGAACAGCCGGGTGGGCGCGCCGGCCAGCCACAGCACACCGAACAGGATCGCCGTGAGGATGATCGCGGTCCCCATGTCGCCGCCGATCATGATCAGCCCGAGCAGCATGAACGCGGCCGGCACCAGCGGCACCAGCATGTGCTTCCACTGGGTCAGCAGCTTCTTGTCCTGCTTGCGGGCGAGCAGGTCCGCGCCCCACAGCACCAGCGCCAGCTTCCCGAACTCGCTGGGCTGGATCTGGAAGGAGCCGCCCAGCGAGATCCAGTTCTGGTTTCCGTTGACCGCGACTCCTATCCCCGGCACCTGGACCAGGATCATCAGGAAGACGGCGCCGGCCAGGATCGGATAGGCCAGCGCCCGGTGCAGTTTGACCGGCATCCGCATCGCGGCGACCAGGAGGCCGGCGCCGATGAGCGCGGCGAGCGCCTGCTTGCGGAAGAAGTACGAGCCGGGCAGCGACAGCTGGAGCGCGGTGATCTGGGACGCCGAGTAGACCATCACCAGGCCGAGCACGGTGATCAGCAGACTGCCGCCGAAAATCAGGTAGTACGCGGTCAGCGGCCGGTCCCAGGCACGGCGCAGCCGGTGGTAGAGGCGGAGCACTGGGTTCTCGTGCACCGGCCCCGGCGTCGCGGGCCGCTTGACGGACCGCTGCACGGGCGGACGTCCGGTGCGGCTCTGGGGACTACCGGGCATCGCGGCCTCCGCTGTACGTCGGCATGGACCGTCCCACGCGTCCTCCCGAGTTCACCCGGCGGCAGGAGGCGGCCGGGTCAGGCGCCGAGTTCGCGAACGGCCTGCGCGAACGCGTCACCGCGCTGGTTGTAGTTGGTGAACATGTCCATGGAGGCACAGGCCGGTGCCAGCAGCACCGTGTCGCCGGGCCGGGCGAGCCGCCGCGCCTCCTGGACGGCCTGGATCATCGCACCAGTGTCGGTCCGGTCGAGGTCGACCACGGGTACTTCCGGCGCGTGTCGCGCCAGGGCTTCGCGGATCAGGGCGCGGTCGGCGCCGATGAGGACGGCGCCGCGCAGCCGCTTCGCCGCCCCCGCGACCAGTTCGTCGAAGGTCGCGCCCTTGGCCAGTCCGCCGGCGATCCACACGATCGACTCGTAGGCCGCCAAGGAGGCTTCGGTGGCGTGGGTGTTGGTGGCCTTGGAGTCGTCCACGTACGCCACCCCGTCCACGTCGGCGACGTGCGCGATGCGGTGGGCGTCCGGGGTGAAGGCGCGCAGCCCGTCCCGTACGGCGGCGGCGGGGACGCCGAAGGCGCGGGCGAGGCCCGCGGCGGCAAGGGCGTTGGCGATGTTGTGCGGGGCCGGCGGGTTGACGTCCGCGACCTCGGCCAGCTCCTGGGCGTTCTTGTGCCGGTCCTCGACGAAGGCGCGGTCGACCAGCAGGCCCTCCACGACGCCGAGTTGGGAGGGGCCCGGCGTGCCGAGGGTGAAGCCGACGGCCCGGCAGCCCTCCTCCACGTCGGCGGCGCGGACCAGGTCCTCGGTGGCCCTGTCCGCGACGTTGTAGACGCAGGCGACCTGATTGCCCTCGTAGATACGGCCCTTGTCGGCCGCGTAGGCCTCCATCGAGCCGTGCCAGTCGAGGTGGTCCGGGGCGAGGTTGAGCACGGCGGCGGAGTGGGCGCGCAGGGAGGGCGCCCAGTGGAGCTGGTAGCTGGACAGCTCCACGGCGAGGACGTCGTACTCCTCCTCGCCGGTGACCGCGTCCAGCAGGGAGACGCCGATGTTGCCGACGGCGGCGGTGCGCAGCCCGGCCGCCTTCAGGATCGAGGCGAGCATCTGGACGGTGGTGGTCTTGCCGTTGGTGCCGGTGACGGCCAGCCACGGCGCGGCCTTCCTGCCGTCCAGCCCGCGCAGCCGCCAGGCCAGTTCCACGTCGCCCCAGACCGGGACGCCCGCCTGCCCGGCCGCCGTGAACAGGGGCTTGGTGGGCTTCCAGCCGGGTGCGGTGACGATCAGCTCGGTGCCCTCGGGGAGTGTGGCGCCGTCGCCCAGGCGCACGGTGACGCCGAGCGCCTCCAGCTGGGCCGCCTGTGCGCGCGCCCGCTCGTCGTCGCCGTCGTTGACGACGGTGACGTGGGCGCCGAGCCCTTGCAGCACCGTGGCCGCCGGGACGCCGGAGACGCCGAGTCCGGCGACGGTGACGTGCTTGCCGGTGAATTCCGAAGGCACCGAAGAGGTCACTTGTCCGTTGCCCATCCCGCGTAGAAGAGGCCGAGTCCGACGATCACACAGATGCCCTGGATGATCCAGAAACGGACCACGACGAGGACCTCGGACCAGCCTTTGAGTTCGAAGTGGTGCTGGAGTGGCGCCATCCGGAAGACCCGCTTGCCGGTGAGGCGGAAGGAGCCGACCTGGATGACCACCGACATGGTGATCAGGACGAACAGGCCGCCGAGGATGGCCATCAGCAGTTCGGTGCGCGAGCAGATCGCCAGACCCGCGAGCACACCGCCGAGCGCGAGCGAACCGGTGTCGCCCATGAAGATCTTGGCCGGCGAGGTGTTCCACCACAGGAAGCCGAGACAGGCGCCCATCAGCGCGGAGGCGACCACCGCGAGGTCGAGCGGGTCTCTCACCTCGTAGCAGGCGCCCGGGTTGGTCAGGGTCAGTGCGTTGGCGCAGGACTCCTGGAACTGCCAGACGCCGATGAAGGTGTAGGCGCCGAAGACCAGGACGGAGGCGCCCGTGGCCAGGCCGTCCAGGCCGTCGGTGAGGTTCACGCCGTTCGACATCGCGAGGATCATGAACAGCGCCCAGACGACGAACAGCACCGGGCCGATGGTCCAGCCGAAGTCGGTGATGAACGACAGCTTCGTGGACGCCGGGGTGTTGCCCCGGTTGTCCGCGAACTGGAGGGAGAGCACGGCGAAGCCGATGCCGACGATCAGCTGGCCGGCCATCTTCGCCTTGGCCCGCAGGCCCAGCGAACGCCGCTTGACGATCTTGATGTAGTCGTCGAGGAAGCCGACCAGGCCCATGCCCACCATCAGGCCGAGCACCAGCAGACCGGAGAAGGTCGGCCCGGCGTCGATGTCGGGGTCCAGATAGCCCGTGATGCCCTTGGCGAGGAAGTACGCCGCGACGGTCGCCAGGATGAAGGCGATACCACCCATGGTCGGCGTACCGCGCTTGCTGGCGTGCTCGCGCGGTCCGTCGTCGCGGATGTACTGGCCGTAGCCCTTGCGGGCCAGGAGCTTGATCAGCAGCGGGGTGCCGACCAGCGTCAGGAAGAGGCCAATGACTCCTGCGAACAGGATCTGCTTCATCATCGGGCGGCAACCTCACCCTCGGCGCCGGTCTCCAGCAGCGCCGTGGCGACGCTCTCCAGACCCACCGAACGGGACGCCTTCACGAGCACGACGTCCCCCGGGCGCAACTCGCTGCGCAACAGGTCGACCGCCGCCTGTGCGTCGGACACGTGCACCGACTCCTCACCCCACGAACCCTCGTTATATGCGCCCAGTTGCAGCCAGCGGGCTTCCCTGCCCCCGACCGCGACGAGCTTGCTGACGTTGAGCCGGACGGCGAGCCGTCCGACCGCGTCGTGCTCGGCGAGCGCCTCGTCCCCGAGCTCGGCCATCTTGCCGAGCACCGCCCACGTGCGGCCCCCCTTCGCCCGTGAGGCCTCGCCGATGGCAACAAGCGCACGCAGCGCGGCCTTCATGGACTCGGGGTTCGCGTTGTAGGCGTCGTTGACGACCGTCACGCCGTCCGGGCGCTCGGTGACCTCCATCCGCCAGCGGGAGAGGGAGCCCGCCTCGGAGAGCGCGGTGGCGATCTCGTCTGCGGACATGCCCAACTCGTGGGCGACGGCGGCCGCGGCGAGCGCGTTCGACACGTGGTGCTCACCGTACAGGCGCATGGTCACATCGCTTGCACCGGAGGGTGTGTGAAGGCTGAAGGAAGGCTGTCCGGTGTCCGTGAGTCGCACGTTCTCGGCGCGAACGTCCGCTTCGCCGGACTCTCCGAAAAGGATCACCTTCGCCATCGTTCGGGAGGCCATGGCCCGTACGAGGGGGTCGTCCGCGTTGAGGATCGCGGTGCCGCCCTCCTCGGCCGGCGGCAGCGCCTCGACGAGTTCGCCCTTGGCCTGGGCGATCTGCTCCCGGCCGCCGAACTCGCCGATGTGCGCGGAGCCGACGTTGAGCACGAGGCCGATCCTCGGCGGGGTCAGTTCGCACAGGTACCGGATGTGGCCGATGCCGCGGGCGCCCATCTCCAGGACGAGGAACTTCGTCTCGTCGGTGGCGGTGAGCGCGGTGAGCGGCAGCCCGACCTCGTTGTTCATGGAACCGGGCGTGAAGACCGTGGGCGCCTTGCGGCGCAGTACCTGGGCGATCAGGTCCTTGGTGCTGGTCTTGCCGGCCGACCCGGTGAGGGCCACGAGGGTGGTGCCGAGGCGTCGCACGACGTGCCGGGCGAGGGCGCCCAGGGCGGCCTGGACGTCCTCCACGACGATCGCGGGCACGCCGACGGGGCGGGAGCCGAGGACGGCCGCCGCACCCGCTTCGACGACCTGCGCGGCGAAGTCGTGGCCGTCCACCCGTTCGCCCACGAAGGCGACGAAGAGGCTGCCGGGTCCCGCTTCCCGGGAGTCCCGGACGACCGGCCCGGTGACCTCGGCGGAGGCGTCCGGTATGTCGTGCATCCGCCCGCCGACGATTTCTGCGATCTCGGCGAGTGAGAGGGTGATCACAAGTTCGTCCCCTGGATCAGGATCAGGATCGGCTGGATCATTCGGGATCTCGTCCCTGGGTCTTCTGGATGGCTTCGCGCAGCACCTGGCGGTCGTCGAAGGGACGGACGACCCCGGCGATGTCCTGGCCCTGCTCGTGGCCCTTGCCCGCCACCAGCACGGTGTCGCCGGGCTCGGCCCGGGCGACGGCGGCGGCGATCGCGGCGGCCCGGTCCTCGAAGACCTGCACCTCGCCGCGCTCGTGCGCGGGCACGGACGCCGCGCCCTGGAGCATGGTGGCGAGGATCGCGAGGGGGTCCTCGGAACGGGGGTTGTCGGAGGTCAGTACGGCGGTGTCGGCGAACCGGGCCACGGCGGCGCCCATCGGCTCCCGCTTGGTGGTGTCCCGGTCGCCGCCGCAGCCCAGCACCACGTGCAGCCTGCCCTCGGTGACCTTGCGCAGGGCCCGCAGCACCGACTCGACGGCGTCGGTCTTGTGGGCGTAGTCGACCACCGCGAAGAAGGGCTGGCCCTCGTCCACGCGCTCCAGCCGGCCCGGCACGCCCGGTACGGCGGCGACACCGTCGGCGGCGCTCTGCGGATCGAGTCCGGCGGCGGCCAGGGCGACGATCGCGGCGAGGGTGTTCGCCACGTTGAAGGGCCCGGCCAGCGGCGACCTGGCGGCGATCCGCTCGCCCTTCGGCCCGAGCACGGTGAACCTGGAGTCCAGCGGGCCGACCTCGACCTCGTCGGCGCGCCAGTCGGCGTCGGGGTGGCCCTCGGCGGAGTAGGTGACGACCGGGACGGTGGCCTCGTTGGCGAGCCGGCGCCCGTACTCGTCGTCGACGTTGACCACGCCGAGTTTGCTGCGTTTCGGTGTGAAGAGCTGCGCCTTGGCCTGGAAGTAGTCCTCCATGCCGGAGTGGAACTCCATGTGCTCCGGGCTGAGGTTGGTGAAGACCGCGATGTCGAAGACGCAGGCGTCGACGCGGCCGAGCACCAGGGCGTGGCTGGAGACCTCCATGGCGACCGCCTCGGTGCCGCGCTCGCGCATCACCGCGAACAGGGCCTGGAGGTCGGGGGCCTCGGGCGTGGTCCGCTCGGACTTGATGCGCTCGTCGCCGATGCGCATCTCGACCGTGCCGATCAGGCCGGTGGACCTCGCCGTGCGCAGGCCGCCCTCGACGAGGTAGGCGGTGGTGGTCTTGCCGGAGGTGCCGGTGATGCCGATCTGGAGCAGGTCGCGGCCCGGGTGGCCGTAGATCGTGGCGGCCAGCTCGCCCATCCGCGCGCGCGGGTCGTCGACGACGAGGGCCGGCAGCCCGGCGGCGGCGGCACGCTCCGCGCCGGCCGGGTCGGTCAGCACGGCGCTCGCGCCGAGGCCGGCGGCCTGATTGACGAAGTCGGCGCCGTGGAGGCGGGCTCCGGGCAGGGCGGCGTACAGGTCGCCGGGGCGGACGGCACGCGAGTCATGGGTGATCCCCGTGACCTCGGCACAGCCGTCCGGCGCGGCGACACCCAGCTGATCGGCGAGTTCCGCGAGGGGTGTGGCGGAGATCCGCACCGGCCGGGGCGGTCCCGGGTATGTCACGGGGTGGCCCTTCTGGGTGGTTTGGGACTGATCAGGGTGTGGCACGGCGGTGAGCGTACCGGGAGTACCCGCTTCCCGGCGAAGCGAGGGCTGGGGGGAGGGCTGGGGGGCGCTCTGGTTCCCGGGGTCGGGGGTGATCGTTGTCACGGGTGGTTCCTGGTGGCTCGGTACTGAAACGGCGCTGGCTCGGTACGGGCTCGGTGCGGGAGGGGCGGGGGCGGTACGGCTCAGGGTTTGAAGGTGACCGGGAGCCTCGCGGGGGCGGCCCCGGTCGGCGGGACCTGGAGGGTCTTCAGGGCGAACTCCATGACCTGCTTGTAGATGGGGCCGCAGATCTGACCGCCGAAGTAGCTGCCCTCGGTGGCGTTCTGGATGGCGCAGTAGACGGTGACGCGGGGCTTGTCGGCGGGGGCGAACCCGGCGAAGGACGAGGTGTAGCCGTGGTACTTGCCGGTGGCCGGATCCACCCGGTTGGCCGTGCCCGTCTTGCCCGCCACCCGGTAGCCGGGGATGCGGGCCTTGGTGCCGGTGCCCTCCTCGTCGTCGACCACGGACTCCAGCATCTGCGCCAGGGTCTTCGCGGTCTTCTCGCTGGTCACGCGGGTCTTCTTGGGTTCCGGGGCCGGGGTGAAGCGTCCGTCGCCGCCCTTCGTGCCGCGGACGAGCGTGGGTTCGATCCGGACGCCGCCGTTGGCGATGGTCGAGTAGATCGAGGCCGCCTGGAGCGCGTTCACGGAGACGCCCTGGCCGAAAGGAATCGTGTACTGCTGCGAGGTCGACCACTGGCCGGGCGGCGCGAGGATGCCCTTGGTCTCCCCGGGGAAGCCGAGCCCGCTGTAGTCGCCGAGGCCGAACTTGCGCAGGTAGGAGTAGAGCACCTTGTTGGCCTCGGCCTGGGTCTTGCCCAGTTCGCCGGTGGCCATGATCGTGCCGATGTTGCTGGACTTGGCGAGCACGCCGTTGAGCGTGAGGTACCAGGTCGGGTGGTCGATGTCGTCCTTGAAGAGCCGGTCGCCCCGCTTGAGCCGGTTGGGGACGGTGATGTGGGTGTCCGGAGCGGCGACGTTCTCCTCCAGTACGGCCGCCATCGACAGCACCTTGGCGGTGGAGCCGGGTTCGAAGGCGTCCTGGAGCGCGGCGTTGCCCAGCGCCTGGGGGTCGGCGTGGGCGAGGTCGCCGGGGTCGAAGCCCGGCGAGTTGGCCATGGCGAGGATCTCGCCGGTCTGCGTGTCCTGGACGATGACGTAGCCGCCGTCCGCCTTGGACTTCTCCACCTGCTCGCTGATGGCGTGCTGCGCGGCCCACTGGATGTCGCGGTCGATGGTCAGCTCGACGTCGCTGCCGGGCACGGCGGGGGTCTCGGTGGAACCGGCGGTGGGCACCTGGCGTCCGCCGGACTGCGCGTAGCGGATCTTGCCGTCCTCACCGGCCAGCGTCTTGTCGAGCTTGCGCTCCAGGCCGCCGCCGCCCTTGCCGTCGGCACCGACCCAGCCGAGGATGCCGGCGGCGAGGTCGCCGCCGGGGTACACGCGCTTGCTGCTGGGGTCGGCGAAGACGCCCGCCAGCACGTTGACGGTCGACCTGTCGGTCTCCGCCTTGGTGGTGAGGGCGGTCTTCAGGTCCTTGATCTGGTTCCAGACCTGGGGGGTCTGCCGGCGCGCGAGGCGGACGTAGCGCAGTTCCTCGTTCTTCGGGCGGAGCACCTTGGCCAGTTGCTCCTGGTCCTGACCGAGGATCGGCGCGAGGAGCGCCGCCGCCTGCTCGGGTCCGTCGTCGGTCTTCAGCTGCTCGCGGGTGAACATCGTGGGGTCGGCGGTGATGTCGTAGGAGTCCACCGTGCTCGCGAGGGCGATGCCGTTGCGGTCGGTGATCCCGCCGCGTTCGGCGGGCAGGGTGTGCACGACGTAGCGGTTCTGCTCGGCCTTCGCGGAGTAGGTGCCGGCGTCGACGGCCTGCACCTGGAGCAGCCGTACGACGAAGGCCGCCAGCACCAGGGTCAGCGCCAGTCCGATCATGCGCAGCCGGGGGCGCGGGCTGCCCAGCCGGAAGGCTCGCGGCGTCGGCCGGGGCGGTCCCGGCCTGCGGGCCGGCCGGGCGCCGGGTCCCGGGCGGCGCCCGCCGCCGGGGCGGACGGGCCTCGCGGGTCCGGGCACCCGGCGGCGCGGCGGTTCCCTGTCGGACACTTCCGTCACCTGCCGGGAGTCGGGGTCGGGGTGGGCGTCGCCGCCGTGGTGGGGGTGGCGGCGGTACTCGGTGCGGCCGCGGTGGTGGGCGTGGGGGCCGGTGCGGACGGCTCGGTGTAGGGGGACGCGGTGCCCGCGGCGCCCGCGGACGTCGAGGCCAGCGCCTCGGGGGCGAGCACCAGCGGGGTGGCCGCGGCGGGCGCGGGGCTGGGCACGCCCTTGACGGTGCCGTCGGGGTCGAGGAAGGCGGGGTCGCCGCCGGGCACCATGCCCAGTTCGCGGGCGCGGCGCTGGAGGGCTTGCGGGGCGGAGTAGGCGTCGATGTCTCGCTGGAGCGCCTGCTCCTCGTCGGTGAGCTCCTTGGTGCGCTGCTTGAGGTCCTCCAGTTGGAAGGATCCCTCGCTCAGGGCCGAGTTCAGCACGAGGAGCCCGATCAGGCCGCCGCCGAGCAGCAGGACGACCAGGAGGACGAACGGCGCCCGGGCCGCCTGCCCCCGGGGGCCGCCGGTGGGCAGGAGCCGGGCCAGCCGTGCCGCCCGGCCCTTCAGTTCGGGTTTCCTGGTCACGCGTCCTCCCCCCGGCCCGTGGTGGGCCGTCCGCAGCCGTGTCCGGCCCGCCTCGCTCGCTCCACCCGAGGGACTCCCTTCACCCGAGGGACTCCCTGATGCGCTCGGCGCCGCGCAGCCGTGCCGGTGCCGCGCGGCGGTTCTCGGCGATCTCCTCCTCGGTGGGGAGTTCGGCGCCGCGGGTGAGCAGCTTGAGCCGCGGTGCGTAGCGTTCGGGGACGACGGGCAGGCCGGGCGGCGCGGTGTTGGCGGCGCCGGCCGCGAACACCTGCTTGACCAGCCGGTCCTCCAGCGAGTGGTACGACAGCACGGCGATCCGTCCGCCGACCGCGAGGGATTCGACGGCCGCCGGGATCGCCCGCTCCAGGACCGACAGCTCGCCGTTGACCTCGATGCGCAGGGCCTGGAAGGTGCGCTTGGCCGGGTTGCCGCCGGTGCGCTTGGCGGCCTGCGGGAGCGCCGCGCGGATCAGCTCCACCAGGCGGGCGCTGTTGGTGAACGGCTCCTTCTCGCGCTCGCGCACGATCGCGGACACGATCCGCTTGGCCTGCTTCTCCTCGCCGTACGCCCGCAGGATGCGGACGAGTTCGCCGGGCGGGTAGGTGTTGAGGACCTCGGCGGCGCTCATGCCGGTGCTCTGGTCCATCCGCATGTCGAGCGGGGCGTCCTGGGCGTAGGCGAAGCCTCGGTCGGCCTCGTCGAGCTGCATGGAGGAGACGCCGAGGTCGAACAGCACGCCCTGGACGCGGGGGACGCCGAGCCGGTCGAGGACGTCGGGCAGCTCGTCGTAGACGGCGTGCACGAGGGTGGCGCGCTCACCGTACGGGGCGAGGCGCTCGCCGGACAGGCGCAGGGCCTCCTTGTCGCGGTCGAGGGCGACCAGGCGGGCCTCGGGGAAGCGTTCGAGAAGCGCCTCGCTGTGTCCGCCGAGCCCCAGTGTGCAGTCGACGACCGCGGCTCCCGGCTCCTGGAGGGCGGGCGCCAGCAGGTCCAGACACCGCTGGAGCATCACCGGGACGTGTCGACTCTGGCTCAACTGGGGCGGCCTCTCAGGTCCGGCACGGCGTCACGCACTGCCGGGTCCCCTCCCGCTCGCATCTGAAGGGGAGGCCTGCCGGCGCCAAGAGCGTCGGCCGGCCGGGAGCGGGAGGAGGCCGAGCCGTACGTACGCGCCGCGCACGTGGGGAGATCTGGCGGGACGTCGCCCAGGTCTCCGGGGAATTCAGTCCAGCAGGGAGGACCTCGCCTCCCGCTTCGCGTCACTTTAGTCCACCGTGTCGCCCGGTCAATCAACCGGCCTGCGCGTCGCGGACCCGGCGTCCGCAAACCGGCATCGCGCGGCTTTTCACTCGTACGGCCGCATCCGCACCGCCCTGTGGGCCTGCTCACAACGAGCCTCGATGACGTTCTTTGTCCCGCTTCACAGCGGGCCACGGCCGGGGACGGCCAGTAACGTCATGGATATGACGACTTCTGCATCAGTACCCGCAGGCCCGGACTCCCCCATAGTGGCCGACCACACCGTCACGGACCGGCTCGTCGAGGCGAACGAGCGCTACGCCGCCGCGTTCACCGACCCCGGCATGGACGCCCGCCCCGTACAGCGCGTCGCGGTCGTCGCCTGCATGGACGCGCGCCTGGACCTGCACGCCGCGCTCGGCCTGAAGCTCGGCGACTGCCACACCATCCGCAACGCGGGCGGTGTCGTCACCGACGACGTGATCCGCTCCCTGACCATCAGCCAGCGGGCGCTCGGCACCCGCAGCGTGGCCCTCATCCACCACACGGGCTGCGGCATGGAGACCATCACCGAGGAGTTCCGGCACGATCTGGAGCTGGAGGTCGGCCAGCGTCCGGCGTGGGCGGTGGAGGCCTTCCGGGACGCCGACCAGGACGTGCGGCAGTCGATCGAGCGGGTGCGCACCTCGCCGTTCCTGCTCCACACCGATGATGTGCGCGGTTTCGTCTTCGACGTGAAGACGGGCCTGCTGCGCGAGGTCGACCCCGCCTGATCCGGTGGCCCGCCCCGACGTTCCCGCCGCGCAAGCGCCGCAAAGGCCGTAAGGGCTGACAAATCGCGGCCAGTTGTCCACAGGCGAGTGACACGAATCGGTAACGGCGGCAAGAATGCGGGAAGTGGTGTCGCGCGGAACTTTTTCCGGGCGGCGTCCGTGATTCGGGGTGGGCCGGTCCGCGGTGCGGGGCCGGCCCGGCAAGCTGGGGAACCTCCACTTCCCACGGAGTGCGGGGAAAGGCCGAGGAGGGCCGGGTGACGACCTATGACGATCGAGCGAGCCTCACTGATCTGACCGCGGTGGTGGAGCGGGTACGCGGTTCGGTGGAGGACGTGATCGAGGGCAAGCCCGAGGTCGTACGGCTCTCGCTGACCGTGCTGCTGGCCGAGGGACACCTGCTGATCGAGGATGTGCCGGGGGTCGGCAAGACCATGCTGGCCAAGGCGCTGGCGCGGTCCATCGACTGTTCCGTGCGCCGGATCCAGTTCACGCCGGACCTGCTGCCCTCGGACATCACGGGGGTGTCCATCTGGGACCAGCAGCGCCGGGACTTCGAGTTCAAGCCGGGCGCGATCTTCGCGCAGGTGGTGATCGGCGACGAGATCAACCGCGCCTCACCGAAGACGCAGTCGGCGCTGCTGGAGTCGATGGAGGAGCGCCAGGTCACCATCGACGGCCAGACCTACGAGCTGCCCGCCCCCTTCATGGTGGTGGCGACGCAGAACCCGGTCGAGATGGAGGGCACCTACCCGCTCCCGGAGGCGCAGCGGGACCGCTTCATGGCCCGCGTGTCCATCGGCTATCCGAGCCCGGAGGCCGAGCTGCAGATGCTCGACGTGCACGGCGGGGTCAGCCCGCTGGACGATCTTCAGCCGGTGGCGCACGCGCACGAGATCCTGAAGCTGATCGAGGCGGTCCGCGGCGTCCACATGGCGGACCCGGTCCGGCGCTACGCCGTGGACCTGGTCGCCGCCACCCGCTCCCACCCGGACCTCCGACTCGGCGCCTCGCCGCGCGCGACGCTGCATCTGCTGCGCGCGGCGAAGGCGTCCGCCGCCCTCAGCGGCCGGGAGTACGCGCTGCCGGACGACGTGCAGGCCCTCGCGGTCGCCGTCCTCGCCCACCGGCTGCTGCCGACCGCGCAGGCCCAGCTCAACCGCCGCACCTCCGAGCAGGTCGTCGAGGAGATTGTGCAGCGCACCCCGGTGCCCGCGGCGCCCCAGCAGCAGACGGGCTTCGGCGTGGGCCGGGGCGCGCCTGCGTACGGTCAGCAGCCGCCGCGGAGGCTGTGATGGACGCCGGGGGGACGGACCGGTCCGAGGCGGACCGGGGTGAGGGCGGCGGTGTCCGGACCGCCCTGGCCGGTCTGACCACCCGCGGGCGTTCCTTCCTCGCCGCCGGTATCGCGGCCTCGGTCTGCGCGTACGTCCTGGGGCAGAGCGATCTGCTGCGGGTCGGGCTGCTCCTGGGGGCCCTGCCCCTGGTCTGCGCGGCCGTGCTCCACCGCACGCGGTACCGGGTCGCGGGCAGTCGCCGGCTCTCCCCCGGGCGGGTGCCCGCGGGCAGCGAGGCCCGGGTCCATCTGCGCGTCGACAACGTCTCCCGGCTGCCCACCGGTCTGCTGATGCTCCAGGACCGGGTGCCCTACGTGCTCGGCCCGCGCCCCCGCTTCGTGCTCGACCGGGTGGAGCCCGGCGGTCGCCGCGAGGTGTCCTACCGGGTCCGCTCCGACCTGCGCGGCCGTTACCCGCTGGGCCCGCTGCAACTGCGCCTGACCGACCCGTTCGGCCTGTGCGAGCTGACCCGCTCCTTCTCGACGTACGACACGCTGACCGTGATCCCGCGCGTGGAGGCGCTGCCCCCGGTGCGGCTGAGCGGCGAGGCGAAGGGGTACGGCGAGGGCAGGCAGCGCTCGCTCGCCCTGGCCGGCGACGACGACGTGATCCCGCGCGGGTACCGGTACGGCGACGACCTGCGCCGCGTGCACTGGCGCTCCACCGCGCGCTACGGCGAGCTGATGGTGCGCCGCGAGGAGCAGCCGCAGCGGGCCCGCTGCACGGTGCTGCTGGACACCCGGGTCGTGGGCTTCGAAGGCGCGGGCCCCGACTCGGCCTTCGAGTGGGCGGTGTCGGGCGCGGCGTCCGTGCTGGTGCACATGCTGGAGCGGGGTTTCTCCGTCCGGCTGCTCACCGACACGGGCAACACGGTGCCGGGCGAGGGCGCCGAGGGCTTCGCGGGCGCGAGCCAGGGCACGGCCGACGCGGCCGGGCTGATGATGGACACCCTCGCCGTGATCGACCACTCCGACGGCACGAGTCTGTCGCGCGCCTACGACGTGCTGCGCGGCGGGAACGAGGGGCTGCTGGTGGCGTTCTTCGGCGACCTGGACGAGGAGCAGGCCGCGGTGGTGGCCAGGATGCGGCAGCGCAGCGGCGGCGCCCTCGCCTTCGTCCTGGACAGCGAGACCTGGGCACGGGAACCGTCCGACGTGCCCGGCCCCTCGGACGGGAGCGAGGAGCGCCTGCGGATGCTCCGCGAGTCGGGCTGGACCGCCGTGGCCGTCCCCCGGGGCGCCACCATGGAGGAGCTGTGGCGCCTGGCCGACCACGAGCGCACCACCCTCACCACGCCGACCGGCGGAAAGGGAACGCGATGAGCGCGCGGGCGCGGCGGGCCGGGCACGCCCCGGCAGGCGACCGGCGGCCGGGGGACCGCGCGGCCGGCGGACAGGCGTGCCCGACGCGACCCGGACCGGTCGACGGACGGACCACGGGCCCCCGGGCGGCCGAGCGGACCTGGACGACGCTCGACGGGCGGGGGGCGACGCGATGAGCGGGCGGGCGCGGTTGGCCGGGCACGCCCCGGCGGGCGACCGGCGGCCGGGGGACGGCGCGGCCGGCGGACAGGCGCGCCCGACGCGCCGTGGACCGGTCGACGGACGGACCACGGGCCCCCGGGCGGCCGAGCGGACCCGGACCCGGACAACGCTCGGCGGGCGGGGGGCGACGCGATGAGCGGGCGGGCGCGGTTGGCCGTGTGTGCCTGGGCGGCCACGTTGATGGCGTCCTGTGCGCTGTTGCCGTTGGTCGAGCCGGCCACATGGATCCTGCAGGCGGCGGTCCTGCTGGCGGTGCAGTCGGGCGTGGGCGCGGCAGCGCGGCGGGTGCCGTTGGCGCGACCGCTGACCATCGCGGCGCAGGCCCTGGTCACGCTGCTGCTGCTGACCCTCGTCTTCGCCCGCCGGGAGGCGTTCGCCGGGCTGATCCCCGGCCCGCAGGCCTTCCAGCGCATCGCCGACCTGCTCCAGCAGGGCGGCGACGACATCGCCCGGTACGCGATCCCGGCGCCGCTGGAGTCCGACGGCATCCGGCTGATGCTGGTCGGCGGCGTCCTGGTGATCGGGCTGCTGGTGGACACGCTCGCGGTGACCTTCCGCAGCGCCGCCCCGGCCGGCCTGCCGCTGCTCGCCCTCTACTCGGTGGCCGCGGGGCTGTCCGAGGGCGGTGCCGACTGGCTGTGGTTCCTGGTCGCGGCGGTCGGCTATCTGACGCTGCTCCTGGCCGAGGGACGTGACCGGCTCTCGCAGTGGGGCCGGGTCTTCGGCGGCTCGGCGCGCGCGCCGGGCCCGGAGCAGGGCCGGGCCCTCGCCCCGGTCCGTACCGGACGACGCATCGGCGCCTTCGCGCTGGGTATCGCCCTGGTGGTGCCGCTCGCCCTGCCCGCGATGGACGGCGGGCTGCTGGACGGCGCCCGCGGCGGTGTGGGCTCCGGCACCGGTGGCGGCGGCACGATCTCCGCGGTGAACCCGCTGGTCTCCCTCAGGGACAGTCTCAACGTCGACGAGGACCGACAGGTCCTCTCCGTCCAGACGGACTCCGAGGACCTGTCCAACCTGTACCTGCGCATCGTGTCCCTGGACGACTTCGACGGCACCACCTGGAAGCCGTCCAAGCGGCACATCACCGCCGTGCCGGACGGCACCTTCCCCACCCCGGTCGGCCTCGGTCGCGACATCGAGCGCACGGAGACCCGGACCCTGGTGTCGGCCGCCGACTGGTACGCCCAGGACTGGCTGCCCATGCCCTACCCGCCCAGCGGCGTGCGCGTCGCGGGCAACTGGCGCTACGAACCCGTCGGCATGACCCTGGTCGGCGACCACGGCCAGAACACCCGCGGGCTGAAGTACGAGGTACGCAGCCTGAACGTGCAGCCGACGGCGGAGCAGCTCGCCGCGGCGCCCCAGCCGTCGGCGGCCCTCCTGCGCGAGTACACCCGGCTGCCGGACTCGCTGCCCGCGGTGGTGTCCCAAACCGCCCGCGAGGTCACCGCGGGCGCCGCGAACCCCTACCAGCAGGCGGTCAAGCTCCAGGAGTACTTCGCGGTCGACGGCGGCTTCGAGTACGACACCCGGGTCAAGGTCGGCAGCGGCTCGGAGGCGATCGCCCGGTTCCTGAAGGACAAGGAGGGCTTCTGCGTCCACTTCTCCTTCGCCATGGCGGCGATGGCCCGGTCCCTGGGCATTCCGGCCAGGGTCGCGGTCGGCTTCGCACCGGGGTCCCCGCAGGCGGACGGCTCGGTGTCGGTGGGGCTGCGGGACGCGCACGCGTGGCCCGAGGTGTACTTCGAGGGCGTGGGCTGGACCCGCTTCGAGCCGACGCCGACGCGTGGCTCGACCCCGTCGTACACCATCACGGACCGGCCGGGCAGCTCGGTGCCGGAGTCGGCCCTGCCGTCGAGGAACGCGGAGACGGAGCCGTCGGCGGCGCCCTCGTCGAGCGACACCTGCTCCCCGCAGGACAAGAAGCTGGACGCCTGTTCCACGGAGACCGCGGCGGCCCTGCCCGTCACCGGCGGCGACGGCCCCAAGTGGTACGCACTGCTGGCCTGGGCCCTGGCCGGACTCGCGGTGCTGCTGATCCCGCTCGCCCCGATGCTGTGGCGGCTGCGCGCCCGTGCGGTGCGGCTCGGCTCGCACGGCCGCGGCGCGGCGGACGCCGGCCCGCACACCCTCGCGCTGTGGCAGGAGTTGACCGACACGGCGTGGGACCTCGGCATCCCGCCCCAGGAATCGCAGACCCCGCGGAAGGCGGCGGCCCGCATCGTCCGGCTGGGCCGGCTGGAGCCGACGGCGGCACAGGCGGTGCACCGGGTGGCGGACGCCGTGGAGCAGGTCCTCTACGCGCCTCACCCGCGTATGACGGCGGGGCTGACGGAGGACGTCCGGCTGGCGACCGCCGGTCTGCGCGCCGCGGTCGGCCGCGGGACCCGGCTGCGCGCACGATTCGCCCCGCGTTCGGCCATTCGGGTGACCTGGACGGTGTCGGCCCGGTGGGCGGCCCTGAAACGGCGAGCCGCGGCGACCCGTCCGGTGTGGCGGAAAACGTCGGACCAGCAGGGCTGAGCCACCGACCGGACGGCGAAGCCACCGCGACCACCGGGACCGAGCCCGCCGCCGGACGGCAGCGCCCGCCGGCGGGCGAGGGCCACACCCGCCGGTCGGGCGGCAAAGCCCGCCGACGGGGCAGCCGAGCCAGCGACAACGCGGCTCAGCCCTTCAGCCAGGGGCAAAGCTCGCCGACCGGTGCGGGCCAAACCCGCCGGACAGGCCGCGAAGCCCGTCGACCGACGGGACGTGAGCCGCCCCCCGACGGAGGCAGGCCCCGTCAGCCCGTGCGGGCCGCCCCCGCCTTGACGGGCGACAAAGGCGGGCCACAAAGCCCACCCACCGGCCTGTGGGAGCCAAACCCGCCGAACAGGCAACCGCGACCCCCGTCGACCGGCGAGACCTGAGCCGTCCGCCGACGGGCCTGAGCCGTCCCCCGTCGGCAGAGCCCATCCGCAGAGGAAGGCACCCCTTAAGCCGGACAGCTGATCCTTCGGCCGGACGGCGGAGCCCCCGGACGGTGGGTCTGGGCCGGGGCGGCGCCGGGCGGCGCCCTCGGGTGCTCATGGACGCGCGTGAGGGGGTGACCACCTGGACGGTGGTCACCCCCTCACGCGGATGTCCTGGTGAGCGGCTGCTTCGACGGCGTTACTGGCCGCCCTGCTGCTCATCCCTGCGACGCTGCCAACGCTCGTCGATGCGGTCCATCATGGAGCGTTTCTGTCGTCCCTGGCGGCGCGCTGCCTGCGGACCGGCACCGGCCGCCTGCGGCTGCTCGCCCGGCTTGGGGGCCTTGCGCCAGCCGGTCACGGCGAGCACCGCGCACCCCAGCATGACGAGGAAGCCCACCACGCTGAGCCACACCTGCTGGGCGACCATACCGGCCATGAGGAGCGCAATACCTACGAGGAAGCCCGCGACCGCCTGGTAGACCCGTCGCCGGGTGTACGTACGCAGCCCGCTTCCCTCGAGCGCTGTCGCGAACTTGGGATCTTCGGCGTACAGCGCTCGCTCCATCTGCTCGAGCATGCGCTGCTCGTGCTCCGAGAGCGGCACGGAGTCCTCCTCATCGTGCAGTCGCCGGGGCGACCCGGGGGGTCCCTTCAGGATAGGCAGGGAATCGCCCCCGTGAAACCCGCCCCTCTGCGCCAATTGACCAACCGGACTCCGTCATGGCCGTACCGGCTCGCTGAAGTTCCCATTCCCCAGCGGCCGACCCGTCATGCCGGGCGGTCTCCCTCGATCATACGGCGACTGCCCCCCGTTCGGGGGGCCTGTGGCGTACTCCATCTGCAGCCGCGCCCCTGATCAGCGGCTTACCCCACCGGTCGGCTCAGGCCCCGTCGGCCTCTCGCGTCTCACCGAGCACGTGGAGCTGAGTGGCCACGGAGTGGAACGCGGCGAGTTCGGCAGCCGCGGCCTCCAGCTCCAGCAGGGCGTCCATGGCGCCGGGCTGGGTGTCCACCAGCCCGCCGGGCACGAGGTCGGCGAAGACCCGTACGCCGTGCACGGAGCCGACCCGCAGGCCTGCGGCCTCGACCAGTCCGGTGAGCTGCTCGGCGGTGAACCGGCGCGGTACCGGGTCACCCGTGCCCCAGCGGCCGTCCGGGTCGTCCAGGGCCTGTCGGGCCTCCGTGAAGTGGCCGGCGAGGGCGCGCGCGAGCACGGCGCCGCCCAGGCCCGCGGCGAGCAGGCTGAGGACGCCGTCGGATCGCAGGGCCGCCACCGCGTTGCGGACACCCTCCGCGGGGTCGTCCACGTACTCCAGGACTCCGTGGCACAGCACCGCGTCGTAGCCGCCGCGCTCGACCACCTCGAAGAGGCCGCGGGCGTCGCCCTGGACGCCCCGCACACGGTCGGCGACTGCGGCCTCGGCCGCCCGGCGCTCCAGGGCGAAGAGGGCGTTGGGGCTCGGGTCCACGACGGTGACGCGGTGGCCGAGGCCGGCCACGGGCACCGCGAAGTTGCCGCTGCCGCCGCCGGTGTCGAGGACGTCCAGCGTCTGGCGGCCGGTGGCCTTGACCCGGCGGTCCAGAGCGTCCTGGAGGACGTCCCAGACCACGGCGGTGCGCAGGGCGGCCCGGGAACGGGAGGGCTCGGAGCGCGGAGCCGCCGGGTGCGGTCGGGGCTGGGAGGCGGGCGGGCGCATCGGGTCCGACACGGCAGTTGACTCCTCGGCGCGGCACCGCCTCTGGCACGGGCGGAGCGAACGGGCTGCCGCCCCCGGCCCGGCGCGGGAGGGGGAGGCTTCAGGCGCCTCCCACCCTATGGCCTACGCCGCGCCGACCGGGCACCCGTTCGCCACCCGCTCATCCGGCGTCCGGCAGGTCGCGGCCCGGGTGACCGGCGTCGGAGCGGCGGGGCCGCTCGGGGCCCGGTGGCTCCGCGTCGGGCCGGGGCTGGGGAAGGACCGGCTGGAGGACCAGCATCCGCTCCACGAGGCGCAGGAACATCGCCACGTCGCGTATCAGGTCGTCGGCGTCCCGGGTGCCCGCGGCGCCCTGGATGCCCGCCTCGGCGCGGGCCCGGCGGCGCGCGCCGGAGGCGAACAGCGCGCTCCAGTCGGACAGCTCGGGCGCGATCTCGGGCAGCACCTCCCAGGCGCTGCGGATGCGGGCCCTGGCCCGTGGGCTGGTCTCCGGGCGACCGCGGGCGGCCAGCACGGCGGCGGCGGTGCGCAGGGCGGCGAGGTGGGCCGTCGCGTACCG
Organism: Streptomyces violaceorubidus; assembly: GCF_000717995.1. Classification (GTDB taxonomy): domain Bacteria; phylum Actinomycetota; class Actinomycetes; order Streptomycetales; family Streptomycetaceae; genus Streptomyces; species Streptomyces violaceorubidus. The sequence continues at coordinate 97,017 of NZ_JODM01000017.1, read as the reverse complement.
CTCGTTGGGCGTTTCGAGGGTGGTGGCCTCCTCCAGTCCGGCCCGGGCCTGGCCGAGCAGGTCGAGGGCGGCGGGCGGGGCGGTCGTCCGGCGGAGCACGGGGTGCACGTCGCTCGCCGGTCCGGTCAGTGAGGGTGCAGGGCCGGCTGCGCGGCGCCGCCGGGCGGCGGCTGCGGACGAGTGGGCCATGACGATCCTCCTGTCGTCTCCTTGACGGCACGCCCCTGGCAGGAGGTGCCGTATGTGCCCATCGTGAGGTATGGCACTGACAATCCGTTCTGACCTGGACTTTTCTTTCGATCGGCCGTTCGGTTCGGGCCGGGGCCGGGCCTGCGGTGACGCCTCGGCGCGGGGTGCTGTGAGAATCGGGACCATGGAAAGCAGCAGCACCGCCTCGCGGACCGGCAGCCGTCGCGAGGCCACCCGGCAGAGGCTCTACGAGGCGGCGGTCACCCTCATCGCCGAGCAGGGCTTCTCCGCCACCACCGTGGACGAGATCGCCGAGCGGGCCGGGGTCGCGAAGGGCACGGTGTACTACAACTTCGCCAGCAAGTCCGTCCTCTTCGAGGAGTTGCTGCGGCACGGTGTCGGCCTGCTGACCGCCTCGCTGCGCCAGGCCGCGGAACAGGCCGCCCGCCGGGGCCGCGGCCGGGTCGACGCCCTGGACGCGATGATCCGCGCGGGGCTCGTCTTCATCGACCGCTATCCGGCCTTCACCCAGCTGTACGTGGCCGAGCTCTGGCGCACCAACCGGGCCTGGCAGTCCACGCTGCTGGTGGTCCGGCAGGAGGCGGTGGCCGTGGTGGAGGGGGTGCTGCGCGAGGGGGTGGCGAGCGGCGAGTTCAGCGAGGAGATCGACGTGCCGCTGACCGCCGCCGCGCTGGTCGGCATGGTCCTGGTGGCCGCGCTGGACTGGAAGGCGTTCCAGCCGGAGCGTTCCCTGGACGACGTGCACGCCGCGCTGTCGCGGCTGCTCCAGGGGCGCGTGAGCGGGCGGGGCTGAGCAGCGGCAGCCGACCGGCCGGAGCGAGGCGGCGCACGAAGAACGCCGGTCCGTGGTGGCCGCGTCCCCCGCGGGCCGCCGTCGGACCGGCGCCTTCTCCTGCTCCCCCGTACGTCCCCCGTCGGGACTCCCGTCACCGGTCGTCCCTCCGGGCTCCCCCGTGTCTCGCTTCCGCCGACCACGGTCGGCGGAAGGAGCGGATCGCGGGCCCGGCTCCGTTCCGGCGCCCCGTGCCGCCGGTACCCGAGCCGTGCCCCTCTCCGTGTCCCCACTCTCTCGTTCCCGCAGGTCGGAGCCCATCCGTACGCGTACTCATCTGCCGGACCAGGTACAGCTACTCAGCCCTGGGCTCCCCGCCCCACGGCGCGGCGCCGCCGGGCGGTCACCTGGACGTCCGTTCCGGTACTCAGCCCTGGCACAGCGGTGTCGGTGGCGGCGGATAAGGTCCCTGGCATGGCACGGATTGCGGTGATCGGCGCCGGGATGGGCGCCATGGCGGCGGCCGCCCGGCTGGCCGTCGCGGGCCACCGGGTGGTGGTGTACGAGCGGACGCGGACGTACGGCGGAGCCCTGGGCCGGTTCGAGCGGGACGGGTTCTCCTTCGACACCGGTCCCGGCCTGCTCCCGCTGCCCGCGGTCTGGCGCGATCTGTTCGTGAAGACCGGCAAGGAGCCGCTGGAGTCGTGCGTCGACCTGGTCCAGGTCGACCCCTCGTCCCGGCACGTGTTCGCCGACGGCACGGAGGTCTCGCTGCCGAACGCCTCGCGGGCGGGTGTCGTCGCCGCCCTGGACGCGGCGCTCGGTGCGGGCGCCGGGCAGCGCTGGGGGGACTTCCTGGTGCGGGCCCGCGAGACCTGGGACCGGACGCGCCGCCCCCTGCTGGAAGAGCCGCTGTGGCCGAACTGGCGGGAGCTCGCCGAGCGCGAGCCCTACCCCGCGGTCCCGCACAAGCGGCTGCTGCGCACCCGGCGGGCGGGCACGCTCGCCGAGGTCGGTGCCTGGGAGCTGCGTGAGCCCCGGCTCGCCGCCCTGCTGGAGAGCCACGCGCTCGCCCACGGCCTGGACCCCCGCACGGCCCCGGCGAACGCCGCGGTGCTGCCGTACATGGAGTACGCGTTCGGTGTCTGGTACGTGCGCGGCGGCGGTCTGCGGGAGCTGGCGCGGGCGGTGTACGAGCGGTGTCTGGCCCGCCGGGTCGAGTTCCGCTTCGGGGCCGAGGTCGCCGGGATCGTCGAGAAGGACGGCCGGGTGGCGGGCGTGGAGCTGGCCGAAGGGGGCGTAGCGGACGCCGAGTTGGTGGTCTCGGGCGTGGCGCCGGACGTGCTGGACCGCCTGTGCGGCGGGGCGCCGGTGCGCGGCGGGGACGAGGTGCCGCCGCAGCGCGGCGGGGCGAGCCGGCTGACGGTGCTGCTGGCGCTGCGGGGCGCCCGCCCCGAGGGCACGGCGCACCGGACGGTGGTGCACGCGGCGGACCGCGAGGCGGAGACGGACCGCCTGTTCGGCGCCGCTCCCGGGATGGCCGCGCGGCCGACCGTCACCGTGCTGCGGCCCGACGACCCGGCGCTGGTCCCGGACGCGGACCACGAGGCGGTGACGCTCAGCGCGGCGGTGCCCGCCCTGGGCGGCGAGTCCGACCGGGCCACGACCGAGGTGTTCGCCCACTGGGCCGAGCAGTTGATCGACGTCGCCGAGCGGGCGGTGCCCGGACTGCGCGACCGCCTGCTGTGGCACGAGGTGCGCACCCCGGCCGAGATCGCGGCGGACACCGGCGTGGCGGACGGCGCGATTGCGGTGCCGTCCCTCGCGGCCGCCGGCGGACGGCTGCTGCACCCGGCGAACGGCACGCGCACGGAGGGCCTGTTCACGGTCGGCGGCTGGTCGCACCCCGGCGGCGGTCTGCCGCACGCGGGGATGTCGGGCGCGCTGGTCGCCGGACTCGTGGTGGAGGGACCGGAGTTCCGCGGCTCGCAGTGAGCGGTCGAGGGTCCGGGCGCCGCAGCCCCCGTCGGCGGACCGGACCCGCGCCAGCGGACGGGACCCTCAGTAGCGGTACTGCTCGTCGTAGCCCTGGCCCTGGCCCTGCGTATGGCCGTCCCCCTGGTAGGGGTACGGCTGCTGCTCGGGCGGGAGTTCGCCGCCGTAGGGCTCGTCGGTGCTGCGCTGCTGCGGCACCCACACACCGCCGGCCGGGGTCTCGCCGCCGTAGCCGCCGGGCGCGCCGGGCGCTCCGGTGGCGTACTGGTCCTGCCCGTAGGCCTGTTGACCGTAGTTCTGCGCACCGGTGGTGTCGTAGCCGCCGGTGTCGTACGCCCCGCCGCCGTAGGTGTGGGTGCCGATGTACGGGTCGGAGTAGGCGGCGTACTGCTGCTGGGCGCCGGTGTCGTAGCCGTAGTCCTGCTGCTGGTTGTAGCCGGAGTAGTCGTAGGCGTAGGCCTGGTCGGCGCCCGGTGCGGTGGCCGCCTGCTGCTGGCCGGTGCCGTACCCGGCGTCGGCGTACACGCCGTACGAGCCGGTGTCGTCCGGCATGGGCTGCGGTTCGTAGACGGCGGTGGTCTCCGCCGCGGGATCGGCGGGGCGGGCCGGGGTGAAGACGTCGTCGCGGTCGTAGTCGCCGGACCCGTACGGCGGGGCGTCCTGACCCGGGGCGGGTGCCGGGGAACGCTCGTCGTAGCCGTCCACGGGGTCCCGGTCGCCCTCGGCGGGTTCGAGCCCGGAGACCTCCAACGTCGGTTCCCGGCGGCCCCGTTCGGGACGTCCGCGCTTGCCGACCAGGCTCGCCGGGGCGTTGACCGCCCAGCCGGCCTCGAAGCCGCGACGGAACGACAGGGTGACGTAGGTCTGGCCGACCGCGAAGGCCGCGGCGCCGAGACCGATGACGAGCACGTTCGACATGAGCACGCCGGCGACGACGCCGACGAAGCCGCCGAAGGCGAGCAGCCGCCAGCGCAGCCGCGCCTTGTACTGCAGCAGCACCTCGCCGAGCAGCCACAGCGCGACGACGCCGAACGCGATGTAGAGGACCGTCCAGCCCATGTACGCCCCTCTCCCAGTGGCCGTTACGCAGTGTGTCGCAAATACGTGCGGCCAATCTAGGCCCGCGGTGGGTGGTGCAGGCCCAGGTTCTCGTAGATTTCCAGAGTCGCCGTGGAGTTGTTGAGCGTGATGAAGTGCAGACCGGGCACACCCTCGGCCAGCAGCCGCGCGCAGAACTCCGTGGCGAACTCGATGCCGATCGAGCGTACAGCCGCCGGATCGTCCTTGGCTGTGAGGATCCGCTCTTTCAGCTCCGGCGGGAACGAGGCATTGCTGAGCTTCGGCAACCTCTCCAGCATCTTCACACTGGTCACCGGCATGACCTCGGGAATGACCGGGGTCTCGCAGCCGGCCGCGGCGACCCGGTCGCGCAGCCGGAGGTAGGACTCGGGCTGGAAGAACATCTGGGTGATGGCGTAGTCGGCGCCGGCCCGGCACTTGTCGACGAAGTGCGCGACGTCCGTGTCCCAGTCGGCGGAGCGCGGGTGCATCTCCGGGAAGGCGGCGACGCCGACGCAGAAGTCGCCCGACTCCTTGATGAGCCTGACCAGTTCGGCCGCGTACGTCAGGCCCTCGGGGTGCGCGATCCAGTCGGCGCCCGGGTCGCCGGGCGGGTCGCCCCGCACGGCCAGCATGTTGCGGATCCCGGCGTCGGCGTACTGGCCGATGATGTTGCGCAGCTCGGCGACGGAGTGGTCGACGGCGGTGAGGTGGGCCACCGGGGTCAGCGTGGTGTCGGCGACGATCTGCTGGGTCTCGCGCACCGTGCCCGCGCGCGTGGAGCCGCCGGCGCCGTAGGTCACGGAGACGAAGTCCGGCGCCACCGCCTCGACCCGCCGCAGCGCGCTCCACAGGTTCCTCTCGCCCTTGGGCGTCTTCGGCGCCGAGAACTCGAACGAGTACGTCGTCTTGCCGGTGGCGAGGATGTCACGCACCGTGCGGGCGCGATCAGTCCTCGTGCTTGCGGTTCCGAGGGCCATAAGGGCAGGTTAGCCAGGGGGCGGCGGTCACCCAACCGGATGCGGGATATTTGTCCACATTGTCGAGTTGTTGTCCATCCTTTGGACATCCGCCGGCCGAGGACGGTTCTCCGCGACGGCGCCCCGCGACGGTGTGCGGTTACGCCGGGGCCGGGGCCGCCTGCCGCAGCCGCTTCGCGAACTCGGCCGCCGCCGCGCCCGGGTCGTCGGCGGCGGTGATCGCGCGGACGACGACCACACGCCGGGCGCCAGCGTCCAGCACCTGGTCGAGGTTGCCGAGGTCGATGCCGCCGATGGCGAACCAGGGGCGGTCGGTGCCCAGCGCCGCCGTGTGGCGCACCAGGTCGAGGCCGGGGGCGTGGCGGCCGGGCTTGGTGGGGGTCGGCCAGCACGGGCCGGTGCAGAAGTAGTCCACGCCCTCCTGGGCGGCGGCCGCGGCGGCCTCGGACCCGGCGTGCGTGGAGCGGCCGACCAGGACGTCGTCGCCGAGGATCGCCCGGGCCGCGGGCACCGGCAGGTCGCCCTGGCCCAGGTGCAGCACGTCGGCGCGGGCGGCGTGGGCGACGTCCGCGCGGTCGTTGACGGCGAGGAGCTTGCCGTGGCGGGCGCAGGCGTCGGCGAAGACCTCCAGATGCTCCAGCTCCTCGGCCGCCTCCATCCCCTTGTCCCGCAGCTGCACGATGTCGACGCCGCCGGCGAGCACGGCGTCCAGGAACGCGGGCAGGTCGCCCTGGTCCCGCCGGGCGTCCGTGCACAGGTAGAGCCGGGCGTCGGCGAGCCGGGCGCGGGCGGTGGTCGCGGCGGTGTCGGGCATGCGGGTGTCCCCCGGGTCGGATGGCGCGGACCCACGACGGGCCGCGCGCTGGTGGCGTACGGGCACGGGCGCCCGGCGTGTGTGTCCCGCACGCCGGGCGGTGTGGCGATCGGCGAGGCGCCGGTCAGACGGCCAGCGCCTGGGCGCGGCGCTTCACCTCCGTACCGCGATTCTCCGTCAGGGCCTGGGCGGGGGTGCCGGGCAGGCTCGGGTCGGGCGTGAAGAGCCACTCCAGCATCTCCTCGGCCGTGAAGCCGTCGTCCCGCAGCAGCGTCAGGGTCCCGACCAGGCCCTTGACGACCTTGTCCTCGTCGATGAAGGCCGCGGGGATGTGCAGGGCGCGGTTCTCACCGCGGCGTACGGCGATGAGCTGGCCTTCCTTGATCAGCTGGCGTACCCGGGTCACCTCGACACCGAGCTTCTCGGCGATGTCGGGAACGGTGAGCCAGGCGGGCACGAGAGCATCGGTCTTTGCGTCAATCTCGGTCACGCCCCCAGCCTGCCACCTGGCACTGACAGTCGGAAACCCGACTACGCCGTGGCCGCCGTCGCCGCCTTCAGCGGCTTCGCCGGGTCGGCCAGCAGATCCGGGTCCATCCTCGTCCCCGTCTCGATCAGGCGTCTGCCCTGCGCCAGGTCGCGGGGGCGGCCCACCGCCAGCAGGGCGACCAGGCGGCCCCCGCGCAGCCAGCAGACCGTCCACGCCGGACCCGCCGGGTCGCCGCGCCACACGGTGGTGTCGGCGGACGCGTGGTGGCCGGCGTACTGGACGAAGCGGCCGAACTGCTCGGACCAGAAGTACGGCACCGGGTCGTAGGCCGCCGGGGCCTCACCGGCCGGGGCGCCGACGATGTCGGCGGCGACCGTGCGCGGGCCCTGGAGCGCGTTGTCCCAGTGGTGCACCAGCAGCCGCTCTCCGTAGCGGGCGGAGGGGAAGGAGGCGCAGTCGCCGACCGCGTGGACGTCCGGTGCGGAGGTGCGCAGGCGGTCGTCGGCCAGGACCTCGCCGTGGGCGCCGAGGGCGATGCCGGAGCCGGCCAGCCAGCCGGTGGCGGGGCGGGCGCCGATGCCGACGACGACCGCGCCCGCGGGCAGCCGGGTGCCGTCGTCGAGGACGACCCGGCCCGGCTCACCGGGACCGCCCGGCTCGACGCCCTCCACGCGCGCGCGGGTGCGCAGTGCGGCGCCCGCGTCGGCGTACCAGGCGGTCATGGGCGCGGCGACCTCGGCGGGCAGGACGTCGGCCAGCGGCCGGTCGGCGGCCTCCACCACGGTCACCGCGCAGCCCGCCTCGCGCGCGGCGGTGGCGAACTCGGCGCCGATCCAGCCCGCGCCGACCACCACGACGTCGTGCTGCCGGGCGAGCACCGGCCGCAGCCGTTCGGCGTCGTCCAGGGTGCGCAGCAGGTGCACTCCCGGCACGCCCTCGCCGCCCGGGAGCCGGACCGGTTCGGCGCCGGTCGCCAGGACCAGGGCGTCGTACGGCACGGGCCCCTCGGAGGTGTCCAGGACGTGCTCGCCGGGACGGACGCCCAGCGCCTCGCAGCCCAGCCGCAGGGTGATGCCGAGCGCCTCGAAGTCGACGTCGAAGGCGGAGCCCTCGGCGGTGCCGAGCAGGACGGCCTTGGACAGCGGGGGGCGGTCGTACGGTTGGTGCGGCTCGGCGCCGATCAGGGTCACCGGGCCGGTGAAGCCCCGCTCCCGCAGGGCGACCGCGGTCTGCACGCCCGCCATCCCGGCGCCCACGACGACCGCGCGCCGCTCCGCGTCCGCCGCCGCTCCCCGTTCCCGTTCCCGCGTCTGCTCGCTCACCCGATCACCATAGACACCTGCCGACGCGCCGGTCAGTGCCCGTGCCCTTGTGCGGTGATCTGTTCCACCACGCTGGTCCCGCTGCCCGGCTGCGACTCCCACTCCCAGCTCTCGTCCAGTCGCACGCGGCCGTCCGGCAGTTCGACGACGGTGGACACGCAGTGCCCCGAGGACGTGCTGCCGTCGGTCTTGAGCTGCACGTACCGGAAGTCGAGGCGGTCGCCCTCCCGGGTGCCCACCAGGTGCCCGCGGACGACGTCGCCCCCCGCGTACTCGGCCCACACGGCGCCGTCCTGCTCGTGGTAGGTGAACCGGGTACGGGTGCCCACCTGGCCGGGCGCCTGGTCGGCGACGGGGGCGAGGACGAGACCGTCGAGTGAACGGGCCACGGTGGAGGCTCCCTTACACGTGCTGTGGGCTGCGGGCTAGGGTGGCCAACGTAAGGCACTCGCGGGAGCCCGGACGCACCGGGCTGAGAGGGAGGCTGGCGGCCTCCGACCGTACGAACCTGATCCGGGTCATGCCGGCGAAGGGAGGGGCTGGACGCCCATGTCGTCTCCACCGCACACGCCTCGTTCGTCTCCCGTACCCGACGTCCTCGTCGTCGGCGGCGGGATCGTCGGGCTCGTCACCGCCTGGCGGGCCGCGCAGCGCGGGCTGCTCACCGCCCTCGTGGACCCCGAGCCGGGCGGCGGGGCGGCCCAGGTGGCGGCCGGGATGCTGGCCGCCGTCACGGAGCTGCACTACGGCGAGGAGACGCTGCTCGCGCTGAACCTCGCCTCGGCCCGCCGCTACCCGGGGTTCGCCGCGGAGCTGACCGAGCTGACCGGCCACGACCTCGGTTACCGCCGCTGCGGCACGCTCGCCGTCGCGCTGGACGCCGACGACCGCGCCCACCTGCGTGAGCTGCACGCGCTCCAGCAGCGTTCCGGCCTGGAGTCTGAGTGGCTGTCGGGGCGCGAGTGCCGACGTCTGGAGCCGATGCTCGCGCCGGGCGTGCGCGGGGGGCTCCGGGTGGACGGCGACCACCAGATCGACCCCCGCCGCCTCGCCCGCGCGCTGGTGGCCGCGTGCGGACACGCGGGCGTGGTCTTCCACCGGGTGTGGGCCGAGCGGCTCGCCGTCGGGCGCGGGGACCGGGCCACGGGTGTCGTCACCGCCGACGGCACCGTGCTGGAGGCCGGGCAGGTGGTGCTGGCCGGGGGCAGCCTGAGCGGGCGGCTCGCGGGCGTGCCGGAGGCCGTGCTGCCGCCGGTGCGGCCGGTGAAGGGGCAGGTGCTGCGGCTGACCATGCCGCCGACGCCGGGTCCGCTGCTGAACCGGACCGTGCGCGCCGTGGTGCGCGGCAACCACGTCTACCTGGTGCCCCGGGAGAGCGGCGAGCTGGTCGTCGGCGCCACCAGCGAGGAGCTGGGCTGGGACACGACGGTCACCGCGGGCGGCGTCTACGAGTTGCTGCGCGACGCGCACGAGCTGGTCCCCGGCATCACGGAGCTGCCCCTGACGGAGACCCGCGCGGGTCTGCGTCCCGGCTCCCCGGACAACGCCCCGCTGCTCGGGCCGACCACGCTGGACGGCCTGCTGCTGGCCACCGGTCACTACCGCAACGGCGTCCTGCTCACCCCCGTCACCGGCGACGTCATGGCGGACGTCCTGACCGGCGGGGAGCTGCCGCGTCAGGCCCGCCCCTTCAGTCCCCGGCGCTTCGGCGCCGCCGCCGCACTCTCGGAGCAGCCCGCATGAACATCTCCGTCAACGGCGAGCCGCGCGAGGTGGCTCCCGGCACCGCCCTGGACGCCCTGGTGGGCACGCTCACCCGGTCCCCGTCCGGGGTGGCCGCCGCTCTGAACGAGACCGTCGTCCCGCGCGCGCGGTGGTCCGCCACCGCGCTGGCCGAGGGCGACCGCGTCGAGGTCCTCACCGCCGTCCAAGGAGGCTGAAGCATGGCGGACGATCCCTTCGTCCTCGGCGGCGCGTCGTACGCGTCCCGGCTGATCATGGGTACGGGCGGAGCGCCCAGCCTGGACGTGCTGGAGCGCGCGCTGGTGGCCTCCGGCACGGAGCTGACGACCGTCGCGATGCGGCGGGTGGACGCCTCGGTCCACGGGTCCGTGCTGTCCGTGCTGGAGCGGCTCGGGATCCGGGTGCTGCCGAACACGGCCGGCTGCTTCACCGCCGGGGAGGCGGTGCTCACCGCCCGGCTCGCGCGCGAGGCGCTCGGCACGGACCTGGTCAAGCTGGAGGTCATCGCCGACGAGCGCACGCTGCTGCCGGACCCGGTCGAGCTGCTGGACGCGGCGGAGACGCTGGTCGACGACGGGTTCACCGTGCTGCCGTACACCAACGACGACCCGGTGCTCGCCCGGAAGCTGGAGGACGTCGGGTGCGCGGCGATCATGCCGCTGGGCTCGCCGATCGGGTCCGGGCTCGGCATCCGCAACCCGCACAACTTCCAGCTGATCGTGGAGCACGCGCGCGTGCCGGTGATCCTGGACGCGGGGGCCGGTACGGCGTCGGACGCGGCACTGGCGATGGAGCTGGGCTGTGCGGGTGTGATGCTCGCCTCGGCGGTGACGCGGGCGCAGGAGCCGGTGCTGATGGCTTCCGCCATGCGGGCGGGGGTGGAGGCGGGGCGGTTGGCCCGGCGGGCCGGGCGGATTCCGCGGCGGCACTTCGCCGAGGCGTCGTCTCCCGCGGAGGGCATGGCGGTGCTGGATCCGGAGCGGCCGGCTTTCTAGCGGGCCGGCGCCGAGGCTGAGCGCGGGTGGGTGCGCAGCGGCCGGCTTTCTAGCGGGCCGGCGCCGAGGCTGAGCGCGGGTGGGTACGCAGCCCGGCGATGCGAGGTGCCTTCCCCAGTGCCTGAACGGCCTGGGAGGTACCCCCGTCGCCCACCCGTGCCGCGCCAGCGGCACGACTGCCCGCAGCTGGTGCGGTTCGTCACAGACGCGCTGCGGTACCGCCCCGATTCCGGTCGGCGACGCGGGGTGTCCGTGGTGGCTCGTAGACTCACCTGCGTGGACACGACCCTTCAGGACCCTCTCGTCGGGCAGGTGCTCGACGGCCGGTACCGCGTCGAGGCGCGGATCGCGGTCGGCGGGATGGCCACGGTCTACCGGGCCGTGGACACCCGCCTGGACCGCGTGCTCGCGCTGAAGGTGATGCACCCGACGCTCGCGACCGACGCCACCTTCGTCGAGCGGTTCATCCGCGAGGCCAAGTCGGTGGCCCGGCTCGACCACCCCAATGTCGTGCAGGTCTTCGACCAGGGTGCCGAGGGGGCGTACGTCTACCTGGCGATGGAGTACATCGCGGGCTGCACCCTGCGGGACGTGCTGCGCGAGCGCGGGGCGCTCAGGCCGCGGGCCGCGCTGGACATCCTGGAGCCGGTCCTCGCCGCGCTCGGTGCCGCGCACCGGGCGGGGTTCGTGCACCGGGACATGAAGCCGGAGAACGTGCTGATAGGCGACGACGGCCGGGTCAAGGTCGCCGACTTCGGTCTGGTCCGCGCGGTCGACACCGTCACCAGCACCACCGGTGCCGTCCTCGGCACCGTCTCCTACCTGGCGCCCGAGCAGATCGAGCAGGGCACCGCCGACCCCCGGGTCGACGTGTACGCGTGCGGTGTCGTGCTCTTCGAGATGCTGACCGGCGCCAAGCCGCACGACGGGGACTCCCCCGCGGCGGTGCTCTACAAGCACCTCCACGAGGACGTGCCGCCGCCGTCGGCCTCCGTGCCGGAGATGGCGTACGAGCTGGACGAGCTGGTCGCCGCGGCCACCGCGCGCAACCCGGAGATCCGGCCGCACGACGCCGTGGCACTGCTCGCGCGGGCCCGCGAGGCGCGTGAGGCGCTGAGCGCGGCACAGCTGGACGCCGTGCCGCCGCAGGCGCTCGCCGGGGAGCACGACAACGCCGAGGACCGCACGAGCGTGATCCCCCGCGCCCTGACCATGCCCCGGCCGCTGCCCGTCAACGAGGACGACGAGGCCGTGGCAGCGGAGGGCCGCTTCGCTTCGGACGGGGTCAACCGCACCAGCCGGCTCGCCGCTCCCCCGCCGTCCGCGGCCCCGTCCCGGAGGCTCCGGCTGCGCCGCAGGCCGCTGACGATCGTCGTGGCCGTCCTGCTGGTGCTCGGGGTCGGCACGGGCGTCTGGTACATCAATTCCGGCCAGTTCACCAAGGTGCCGCCGCTGCTGTCCAAGACCGAGGCCGAGGCCCGGGACCGGCTGGACGACGCCGGCCTCGACGTCGGCAAGGTGCGGCACGCCTACAGCGACACCGTGGAGCGCGGCAAGGTCATCAGCACCGATCCCGGGGTGGGCGACCGCATCCGGAAGAACGACTCGGTGTCCCTCACGGTCTCCGACGGTCCCGACACCGTGAAGCTGCCGGACGTGTCGGGCTACAGGCTGGACAAGGCCCGGACGCTGCTGGAGGACGAGGGGCTGGAGCCGGGCATGGTGACCCGGGAGTTCAGCGACGAGGTGGCCAAGGGCTTCGTGATCTCCACCAGGCCCCGGTCGGGCACCACGGTGCGGGCGGGCTCGGCGGTCGCCCTGGTCGTCAGCAAGGGCAGCCCGATCGACGTCCCGGACGTCACCGGCGACGCCCTGGACGACGCGCGGGCCGAGTTGGAGGGGGCCGGCCTGAAGGTGAAGGTCGCCGACGAGCGGGTGAACTCGGAGTACGACAGCGGCCAGGTGGCCCGGCAGACGCCGGAGCCGGGCGGCCGGGTGGCCGACGGGGACACGGTGACGCTCACGGTGTCCAAGGGCCCCCGGATGATCGAGGTCCCGGACGTGGTCGGGGACAGTGTGGACGACGCCAAGCGGAAGCTGGAGGACGCGGGCTTCGAGGTGGACGAGGACCGCGGTCTGCTCGGGCTGTTCGGCGACACCGTCAAGAAGCAGTCCGTGGACGGCGGGGACACGGCTCCCGAGGGCTCGACCATCACCGTCACCATCCGCTGACCCGGCGGCCGAACAGGCCGAACACCTGGTCAACCGGCCGCACGCAAAGGGTTGTTGTCCCCTCTGCTTCCCCCGGCGGGGACCGCTACTATGGCGGCTCCGCAGACGGTCGGGGCCTGCGGTGGCGGACGGGGGAGGACGCCTTGGCGGCGGAACCGGTCGTACGGACGGCCGTCACCGACGACTGGCGGGTGAGCATCCTCGGCCCGGCCGGGAACCCGGTCGGCGGCGGGGTCATCGTCCCGCCCCGCTATGTGCTGACCTGCGCCCACGTCGTGACCTCGGCCATGGGCGGACGTCTGGAGGACGACCCGCACGCCACCGTGACGGTGACCCTCAGCAGCGGTCTGAAGCTCACCGGTTCCCCGGGCGGCGGGCACCACTACACGGGCGGGAGCCACCACGAGGACGTCTCGGTGCTCACCCTGCACGGCGACCTGGGGCAGGCGGGCGGCCGGTTCCCCACCTCGCACGCCCATCTGCCCACCGGCGACTACGCCGCCAAGCGGCCCATGCAGGTCTACGGCTATCCGCAGGGCCAGCTGCACGGGGTGTGGGCGGACTGCCTGATGGCCGGGCGGGGCGGCCCGGAGTCGGCGCTGATCCAGCTGAACGACGCACCGGACACCGGACACCGGGTGGCCCGCGGCTACAGCGGCTGCGGCGTCCGGGACGCCGTGACCTCCCGCGTCGCCGGGCTCGCCGTGCTGCGCGACAAGTCGCCCGAGGCGGGCGTGACCTGGATGATCCCGCTGGAGCGGCTGGCCCGCGACTGGCCCCCGTTACGGGCGGCGCTGGCGCTGTCCGGCGACCGCCCCGCGCCGCCGCCCGGGCCGGGGCCGCCGGACCCGGACGACGGCCCCTTCGACGACGAGGCCATGGACGACCTCTACCGGCTGCTGCTCGACGGACGGCTCGCGATGCCCGGTCCGGTGGCGCTGCGCGACGACGCGCTCGGGCCGGTGCGCCGCCCCTGGCAGGGCTCCCCCGAGTACATCCTCGGCATCGTGCACGACCTGCGGCACATCGCCCAGGCGGGCCGGCCGGTGCCGCCGCTGCTGACCTTCGTCGCCGCGCTGTCCCGGCGGGTCCCCGGGCCCCGCGGACAGGAACTGGCCCGCTGGGTGCGCGGGCGGGCGGGGCACTGCACCCCCGCGGTCGACCCCGGCCCGCTGCTGGAGCGCCGGGTGCGTCCCGGCGGGGCCGGCACCCGGTGGACGTACGCCACCTTCCGGATCACTCCGGCGTCGCCGAGCCGGCACTACCTGCTCGACGTCTTCCGGCAGCACGAGGGCGCCCCGCGGGAGGCCGTGCAGCAGTACACCGAGGCCATGCGGCTGGGGCGGCTGGAGCGGCTCGTGGTGGACGAGATCATCCGGATGCGCCGGGAGAAGGCCATCGACTCCCCCGACCTGTTCGCGGAGTTCGTCCTGCCCCGCGAGCTGCTGGGGCGGCCGGTAGACGGCCTGCCGATCACGACCCCGAGCGGCACGGAGGTGCGTTTGGGGGTGGTGCACCCGGTCGTCCTACGAGGCCCTGTTCTCCGCCCTGTACGCGGACGACGGACCGCTGGCCCTGGTGCTCGGGTTCCCGCCGCGGGTGCCCCGCAGGCGCGCCCCCGACGCCGAGTTCGACGCGGCCCTGGACGCGGGGGTGCCGGCCCTGGTCTGGGCGCACGACGAGCAGGACGGGCCGTCCGTCGCCGCCGACCTGCCGGACCGGCTGCGGACCGCCGGGGCGCGCACGCTGCCCGGGGAAGTGCTCCGGGCCCGCCGAGGCCCTCCTGGGCCCGCCGGACGACCGTGCTGCCGTTGACCGAGATCTCCTCGAGTCCGTAGACGTCCTCGTCGACCGGTTCGACCAGGACCCGGCCGCCGTCCGGCAGCGCGAAGCTCACGGCGTCCCCCAGGTGACCCTCCCCAGGCTCGGCAGCGCCGGTGCGCCGGTGCAGTCGTACCCTGATCCGGGGTCCGCCCACACGTCCTGGCATCCTTGGTGCGGACATGAGCACCGCATCCCCCTCCCCCCTGCCGCGCAACCCCGTCGGCGGCCACGTCCCCGTGGCCGGCGGGCTGCACTCCGTCGGCCTGTCCTACGCCCGTGAGCTCAAGGCGGAGACCGTGCAGGTCTTCGTCGCCAATCCGCGCGGCTGGGCCACCCCGGCCGGCAACCCGAAGCAGGACGAGGCCTTCCGGGAGGCCTGCGCGGCCGGATCGGTCCCGGCGTACGTGCACGCGCCGTACCTGATCAACTTCGGCTCGCACACCGAGGCGACGGTGGAGCGGTCGGTCCGGTCGCTGCGGCACTCGCTGCGGCGCGGGCGGGCCATCGGGGCGCTCGGCGTCGTCGTGCACACCGGGAGCGCGACCGGCGGGCGGGAGAGGTCGGTGGCGCTGAAGCAGGTGCGCGATCAGCTGCTGCCGCTGCTGGACGAGCTGACCCACGACGACGACCCGTACCTGCTGCTGGAGTCGACGGCGGGCCAGGGTGCCTCCCTGTGCTCGCGGACCTGGGACTTCGGGCCGTACTTCGAGGCGCTGGACGCCCACCCGAAGCTGGGCGTGTGCCTGGACACGTGCCACATCTTCGCGGCCGGCCACGACCTGACCGGGCCGTCCGGCATGCACCAGACCCTCGACCTGCTGGTGGACACCGTCGGGGAGGGCCGGCTGAAGCTGATCCACGCCAACGACTCCAAGGACGTGGCCGGGGCGCACAAGGACCGGCACGAGAACATCGGCGCCGGTCACATCGGCGAGGACCCGTTCCGCGCGCTGATGACCCACCCGGCGACCGAGGGCGTGCCGCTGGTCATCGAGACGCCGGGCGGCAAGGAGGGGCACGCGGCGGACGTGGCACGGCTGAAGAGGCTGCGCGACGGCTGACCCCCGAGCGGCCCCCGGGGGTCACGGCTCGGGGCCCTCCCCGGGCTCCTCCTGGTAGGAGTAGCGCTGCTCCCGCCACGGGTCGCCGATGTTGTGGTAGCCGCGCTCCTCCCAGAAGCCGCGCCGGTCGGCGGTCATGTACTCGATGCCGCGCACCCACTTCGGGCCCTTCCAGGCGTACAGGTGCGGGACGACCAGCCGCAGCGGGAAGCCGTGCTCGGCGGTGAGCAGCTCGCCGTCCTTGTGGGTGGCGAAGAGGGTGCGCGCGGCGGCGAAGTCGGACAGCCGGAGGTTGGAGCTGAAGCCGTACTCGGCCCACACCATCACATGGGTGACCTCGGGCGCGGGCGGGGCGAGCCGAAGGATCGTGGCGGCCGGGACGCCGCCCCACTCGGCGCCGAGCATGCTGAACTTCGTGACGCAGTGCAGGTCGGCGACGACCGTGGTGTAGGGCAGGGCGGTGAACTCGTCGTGGGTCCAGCCGTGCTTCCCGCCGTCGGCGGTGGCGCCGAAGACCCGGAACTCCCAGCGCTCGGGGCGGAACTTGGGGACGGGTCCGTAGTGCGTGACGGGCCAGCCGCGTTGCAGCCGCTGCCCGGGGGGGAGCTCGAACCGCGAGGCTCCTTCAGAACCGTCTTCTCCCGATCCGTCTTCCACCGGCTGACCCATGCCTCCATCCTGACAGACCCGGACCGATGCCCCCGACCCACCTCACTTACATTCGGGCAAACGGCATCAATCACCATGAAGGTGACTAAGTCTGTACTTACTTACTAAGTCAACACTTACTGGACGATCTTCGACGCCGGTGCAATCATGCCGCCCAACACGCCTGTTCCCGTTCGAAGGAGCCTCAAGCGATGCAGGGCGACCCGGAAGTCATCGAGTTCCTCAATGAGCAGCTGACCGCCGAGCTCACGGCGATCAACCAGTACTTCCTGCACGCGAAGCTGCAGGACCACAAGGGCTGGACCAAGCTCGCGAAGTACACGCGCGCGGAGTCCTTCGACGAGATGCGCCACGCCGAGGTGCTCACCGACCGCATCCTGCTCCTGGACGGCCTGCCGAACTACCAGCGGCTCTTCCACGTGCGGGTCGGCCAGAGCGTGACCGAGATGTTCCAGGCCGACCGGGAGATCGAGCTGGAGGCGATCGACCGGCTGCGCCGGGGCATCGAGGTGATGCGGGCCAAGCACGACATCACGTCGGCCAACGTCTTCGAGGCGATCCTGGCCGACGAGGAGCACCACATCGACTACCTGGAGACCCAGCTCGACCTGATCGAGAAGCTGGGCGAGTCGCTCTACCTGTCGACGGTCATCGAGCAGACCCAGCCGGACCCGTCGGGGCCGGGGGCGCTCTAGTAGGGCCCGGGAGGCCTCAGGCCGCCTCGGGGAGCTCCGAGAGGACCGGGGCACCCTGGTCGGCCAGCTGCCGGCGGGGGCAGGCGCCGCGCCCGAGCAGGGCCTGGATGCGACGTACGCAGCCACCGCAGTCGGTGCCCGCCTTGCAGGCGGAGGCGATCTGCCGGGGCGTGCACGCACCGGCCTCCGCGTGGCTCCTCACCTGTTCCTCGGTGACACCGAAGCAGCTGCAGACGAACACGCGGTTCACCTCCCGGGCGGGGTACAAGGTCGTGCCGTACCGACGACCGGAGGGCCCGACTGATCGGTGAGGCAAACCTAACCTTACCCATCGCGCCAGGCCGGCAAAAGTGCAAGGGGCGCGGATCCCGTGTGACCCGCGCCCCATTTCACCCGCCCCGCGAGGGGCGAACCGTCACTGGTCCCGGTACATCTCCGCCACCAGGAACGCCAGGTCGAGCGACTGGCTGCGGTTCAGCCGCGGGTCGCAGGCCGTCTCGTAGCGCTGGTGCAGGTCGTCGACGAAGATCTCGTCGCCGCCGCCCACGCACTCGGTGACGTCGTCGCCGGTCAGCTCGACGTGGATGCCGCCCGGGTGGGTGCCGAGCGACTTGTGCACCTCGAAGAAGCCCTTGACCTCGTCGAGCACGTCGTCGAAGCGGCGGGTCTTGTGACCGGAGGCCGCCTCGTAGGTGTTGCCGTGCATCGGGTCGGTGATCCAGGCGACGGTGGCGCCGGACGCGGTGACCTTCTCCACCAGCTCGGGGAGCTTGTCGCGGATCTTGTCCGCGCCCATCCGGACGATGAAGCTCAGCCGGCCGGGCTCGCGCTCCGGGTCCAGGCGCTCGATGTACTGCAACGCCTCCTCGGCCGTGGTGGACGGGCCGAGCTTGATGCCGATCGGGTTGCGGATCCGCGAGGCGAACTCGATGTGCGCGTGGTCCAGCTGCCGGGTGCGCTCACCGATCCACACCATGTGCCCGGAGACGTCGTACAGCTGCCCGGTGCGCGAGTCGACGCGGGTGAGGGCCGACTCGTAGTCGAGCAGCAGCGCCTCGTGCGAGGAGAAGAACTCGACGGTCTGGAACTCGGCCGGGTCCGTCCCGCAGGCCCGCATGAAGTTCAGCGCGTTGTCGATCTCCCGGGCGAGCTGCTCGTAGCGCTGGCCGGAGGGGGAGGACTTCACGAAGTCCTGGTTCCAGGCGTGCACCTGCCTGAGGTCGGCGTAGCCGCCGGTGGTGAAGGCGCGCACCAGGTTCAGCGTGGACGCCGAGGCGTGGTACATGCGCTTGAGCCGCTCGGGGTCCGGGATCCGGGCCGCCTCGGTGAAGTCGAAGCCGTTGACGGAGTCGCCGCGGTAGGTCGGCAGCGTCACGCCGTCGCGGGTCTCGGTGGGCTTGGAGCGCGGCTTGGAGTACTGGCCGGCGATCCGGCCGACCTTCACCACGGGCACGGAGGCGGCGTAGGTGAGGACGGCGCCCATCTGGAGGAGCGTCTTGAGCTTGGCCCTGATGTGCTCGGCGGACACCGCGTCGAAGGACTCGGCGCAGTCGCCGCCCTGGAGGACGAACGCCTCTCCGCGGGCGACCGCGGCCATGCGAGCACGCAGCTGGTCGCACTCTCCGGCGAACACGAGCGGCGGATACGATTCGAGCTCGGCGATCACATCGCGCAGAGCCTCGGCATCCGGGTACTCGGGCTGCTGCGCCGCGGGCAGGCTTCGCCATGTCGCCTGAGCGGCGACGCTTCGGGAATCAGCGTTCACGGTCACGCGCCCCACAGTACGCGGTCGACCGAAGCGTCCATTACCACGCCCAGTCCGTGAGACGGGCCCCCGGTACGGGCCGCCGCGAGCCTGTTGGTAACCTCACGCGCCTCCTGAGTTCGGATCACGGACGACTCACGGACATATTCCTATCGAGTGCACACCGGGGTGGGGTTTTGAGCGCGGATCACCGCAGAGACCGCAAGAAGAAGAGACTGCTCGTCTACGGCGTCGCCTCGGCGGTGGCCGTCGCCGTCACGGCCGGCGGCCTGGCCCTGGCCTCGCCGGGCCTGCTGGGCTCGGACCCGGCGCAGGCCGCCGCGGCCCCGGGGGACCGGCTGCAGAGCGAGTTCGAGCAGGCCGCCGAGGAGTTCGACGTCCCGCAGAGCGTACTGATGGCGGTCTCGTACCGGCAGACGCGCTGGGAGGACCACGACGGGCTGCCGAGCACCACCGGCGCCTACAACGTCATGGGTCTCACGGACGTCGACGCGGACAGCCTGGAGAACGACGGCGCCGCCGAGGAGCGCGAGCACCGGCTCGAGCACATGAACCGCAGCGGCGACCCGGTCGTCGAGAAGCACTTCGACGCCGACAAGGCGCTCAAGAGCCTCGACGAGAAGCCCGTCGACACCGACGACCCGCGGCTGCACACCCTGGACCAGGCGGCCGGCCTGATCGACGCGTCGGCCCAGGAGGTGCGCAGCGACACCGGCGAGAGCATCCGGGCGGGCGCCGCACTGCTGGCCAAGTACCAGAAGGACGCCACCGGTTCGCTGCCCGAGGACGCCGGCGCCTGGTACCCGGCGGTGGCCCGCGCCAGCCAGGCCCCGGACACCAAGGGCGCGCAGCTCTTCGCGCGGCGCGTGTTCGAGTCGATCAAGACCGGTGAGCAGCGCGTCACCGCCGACGGCCAGTCGCTCAGCCTGCCGGCCGACCCGGCGGTGCGGCCGAAGAGGACGACGGACCTGGAGCTGGCCGCGGCCTCCGCCACCCCGGCTCCCGAGTGCCCGTCCGGCCTGAACTGCGACTTCCGTCCCGCCGCCTACAAGCAGAACGGCGCCATCGACGACTGGGGCAACTACAACGTCGCGAGCCGCCCCGCGGCCGGGCACGAGATCACCTCGATCGTGATCCACGACACCGAGGGCAGCTACAGCAGCGCCCTGGCCGTCTTCCAGAACTCCCTGTCGTACGCCAGCGCCCACTACCTGATCCGCGCCTCCGACGGTCTGGTCACCCAGATGGTCGAGAACAAGAACGAGGCGTGGCACGCGGCGAACAAGACCCTCAACATGCACTCGATCGGCATCGAGCACGAGGGCTACGCGATCAAGGACGGCAGCTGGTACACCGAGCCGCAGTACGAGTCCTCGGCCGCGCTGGTGAAGTACCTGGCCGGCAAGTACGACATCCCGCTGGACCGTGAGCACATCCTCGGCCACGACGAGGTCCCGGGCGTCCTGGACGGCAACGTGAAGTCCCAGCACTGGGACCCGGGCCCGTTCTGGGACTGGAACCACTACATGGGCCTGCTGGGCGCCCCCACCGGCGCCGAGGGCCCGGGCGGCCCGTACAAGGCCGGCCAGGTGATCCGCGTCGTCCCGCCGTTCACCACGGCCAACCAGCCGAAGATCACCAACAGCGGCTCCGCGGTCCCCGCGCAGCCGGCGAACTTCACCTACCTGTACTCCTCGCCGTCCACCTCCTCGGCCACCCTCACCGACCCGTACCTGGGCAGCCAGACCTGGTCCGAGGGCTGGAACTGGGGCAACAAGGTCCTGGCCGGCGGCGAGTTCGTGGTCGCCGAGGCACGGCAGGACTGGACGGCCATCTGGTACGGCGGCAAGAAGGCCTGGTTCTCCAACCGCGGCGGCCAGTTCGCCGCCGCCGTCGGCACGCCGGACGTGGTCGTGCCCAAGGCGGGGTCCAGCTCGATCCCGGTGTACGGGCGCGCCTACCCCGAGGACAGCGCGTACACGGGCACCGGAGTCCCGGTCCAGAGCAAGAACAACGAGTCGCTGACCAAGTACGGCGTGCTCGCCGGGCAGAAGTACGCGCTGGCCGGTGGTGCCCTGAAGGGCTCGTACTACAACAGCGGCAACATGGACGGTTCGGGCACCGGCTCGCGCACGGTGGTCGTGGGCAGCACCACGTACTACCCGATCCACTTCAACCACCGCATCGGTTACGTCCGCACGGCCGACGTGCAGCTGGCCAAGAGCACCGCACCCGACGCGGGCACCGACCGGTACGACATCCTCGGTCGGGACGCGTCGGGCGTGCTGTGGCAGTACCAGGGCACCGGCAGCGCGTCCTCCCCGTTCTACAGCCGCTTCCGCGTCGGCGGCGGCTGGAACACCTACGACACGGTGACGACGATGACGGCGCTGCGCGCCGACGGCACCGGCGACGTGGTGGCCCGCGACAAGAGCGGCGTGCTCTGGTACTACAAGGGCAGCGGCGACCTCACCGAGCCCCTCGCGGCCCGCACCCGGGTCGGCGGCGGCTGGTCCGTCTACGACACGATCACCGGCGCCCGGGACCTCACGGGTGACGGCAGGGCCGACCTGATCGCCCGCGACAAGAGCGGCGTGCTCTGGCTCTACCAGGGCACCGGCACCCCCTCCGCGCCCTTCGCGGCCAAGTCCAGGATCGGCGGCGGCTGGTCCGTCTACAACGCGCTGACCGACACCGGCGACCTCTCGGGTGACGGCAGGGCCGACCTGATCGCCCGCGACAAGAGCGGCGTCCTGTGGCTCTACAAGGGCACCGGCAACGCCGCGTCGCCCTTCGAGGCCCGCACCCGGGTCGGCGGCGGCTGGTCCGTCTACAACGTGCTGAACGGGCCGAGCGACCTGAACCGCGACGGAGTGCCGGACCTGATCGCCCGCGACAAGGACGGCGTGCTCTGGTTCTACCAGGGCATCGGCAGCGCCACGACGCCGTTCAAGGCCCGCGTCAGGGTCGGCGGCGGCTGGAACACGTACGGCATGATCATCTGAGGTGGCATGCCGTCGGCCCCGGCGCGGATGCGCTAGGGTCGACGGCATGTTCGCGCACTCGATCCAGAACTGGTGGTGGACCGCTCATCCGGCGGCCCACTGACTGCGCGTGACGCAAGACTTCGCGAAGGCCGCCCGAGGGGCGGCCTTCGGTGTTTTCGCGACCGGGACCGTTCCTCTCCGACGAACGAGAAGGACCCGGACCCATGACACCGCTCGACGGCTTGCCGACCGACCCCCGCCCCTTCGCCCTGCTCCGCCGCCGGACCCCCGGCCACGACCACGACCTGGTGGAACTGCTGCTCGGCCCGGTCACGGCGTACGACCGGCTCGCCGACCTGCCCGACGAGGGGCTGGTGCTCGTCCCCTTCCGGCAGATCCGCGAGCGCGGCTTCGACGTCCGCGACGACGGCACACCGCTGCTGATGCTCACCCCCGAGGAGCGGCACGCCATCCCGCTCGCCGAGGCGCTGGACCGGCTGCCCGCGCACGAGGTGCGGGTCGAGGGCGGCGGCTTCGACGTCGGCGACGAGGAGTACGCGCGGATCGTCGGGCGGGTCCTCGACGAGGAGATCGGGCGGGGCGAGGGCGCCAACTTCGTGATCCGGCGGACGTACGGGGGCCGGGTCCCCGGGTTCGGGCGGGCCGACGCGCTGGCGCTGTTCCGGCGGCTCCTGGAGGGCGAGCGGGGCGCGTACTGGACGTTCGTGGTGCACACCGGGGACCGGACGCTGGTCGGGGCGAGTCCCGAGGTGCACGTGCGGATGTCCGGCGGCACGGTCGTCATGAACCCGATCAGCGGCACGTACCGCTACCCCGCCGAGGGGCCGACGCCCGAGCACCTGCTCGACTTCCTCGCCGACGGCAAGGAGATCGAGGAGCTGTCGATGGTGGTCGACGAGGAACTGAAGATGATGTGCACCGTCGGCGACATGGGCGGGGTGGTCGTCGGGCCGCGGCTGAAGGAGATGGCGCACCTCGCGCACACCGAGTACGAGCTGCGCGGGAAGTCCTCCCTGGACGCGCGGGAGGTGCTGCGGGAGACCATGTTCGCGGCGACGGTCACCGGCTCGCCGGTGCAGAACGCCTGCCGGGTGATCGAGCGGCACGAGACCGGCGGGCGGGGCTACTACGCGGGCGCGCTGGCGCTGCTCGGGCGGGACCCGGGGGACGGCCCGGGACGGCCGGCCGGTCCGCAGTCCCTCGACTCCCCCATCCTGATCCGCACCGCCGACATCGACGCCGACGGGCGGCTGCGGGTGCCGGTCGGCGCCACGCTGGTGCGGGGCTCGGACCCGGCGGGCGAGGTCGCGGAGACCCACGCCAAGGCGGCCGGGGTGCTGGCGGCGCTGGGCGTACGCCCGTCCCGGCCGCGTGCGGAGGCGGGGCGGCCCCGGCTGGCGGACGACCCCCGGGTGCGGGCCGCGCTGGACGGGCGGCGCGCCGCGCTGGCCCCGTTCTGGCTGCGGATGCAGGAGCCGTCGGCGGTGCTCACCGGGCACGCCCTGGTCGTCGACGCGGAGGACACCTTCACGGCGATGCTCGCGCACCTGCTGCGCTCCTCGGGGCTCGCGGTGAGCATCCGGCGCTACGACGGGCCGGGGCTGCGCGAGGCGGTGCTCGGGCACGAGGGCGGCCCGGTGGTGCTGGGGCCGGGCCCCGGTGATCCCTGCGACCCGGCCGACCCGAAGATGCGCTTCCTGCGGTCCCTGACCGCCGAGGTACTCGGGGCGAACCGGCACGGCGTCCTCGGCGTCTGCCTCGGGCACGAGCTGATCGCGGCGGAGCTGGGGCTCGGCATCGTCCGCAAGGAGGTGCCCCACCAGGGGGCGCAGACGGAGATCGACCTGTTCGGGCGGCCTGAGACGGTCGGCTTCTACAACAGCTTCACCGCCCGCTGCGACGACGAGGCGGCCGGGGAGCTGGCCGCGCACGGCGTCGAGGTGAGCCGTTCGGCGGGCGGCGAGGTGCACGCGCTGCGCGGGCCGGGTTTCGCCGGCGTCCAGTTCCACCCCGAGTCGGTGCTGACGCTGAACGGCACGGCGATCGTGCGGGAGCTGGCCGGTCAGCTGCGCGGCACCAGCACGTTCTCCGAACGGCGGCCCTCCCGGTAGTCGAGGACGTTGCGCACCGTCGCGTCGACGATCTGGCCGACGGCCTCCTCGGTGTAGTACGCCTGGTGCGAGGTGACCAGGACGTTCGGGAAGGTGACGAGGCGGGCCAGGGTGTCGTCCTCGACGGCCTCCAGGGACTTGTCGAGGAAGAACAGGCCCGCCTCCGCCTCGTACACGTCGAGGCCCACGCCCGCGAAGCGGCCCGCGCGCAGCTCGCCGACGAGGGCCGCGGTGTCGATGAGGCCGCCCCGGCTGGAGTTGATCAGGACGGCGTCGTCGCGCATCGCCTTGAGCGCGGCGGCGTCGATCAGGTGCCGGGTCTCGGGCATCAACGGGACGTGCAGGGTGATCAGGTCGGAGCGGGCGAGCAGCTCGTCCTTGGGGACGTAGCGCATGCCCAGTTCCGCGCAGGCCGGGTTCTCGGCGACGTCCCAGCCGAGCAGCCGCATGCCGAAGCCGTGGGCGATCCGGGCGAAGGCCTCGCCGATCTTCCCGGTGCCGAGGACACCGGCGGTGCGGCCGTGCAGGTCCCGGCCCATCAGGCCGTCGAGGCGGAAGTCGAAGTCGCGGGTGCGGATGGAGGCGCGCACGATCCGCCGGTTGACGGCCATGGCGAGGGTCCAGGCGAACTCGGCGACCGAGTACGGCGAGTAGGACGACACCCGGGCCACGGTCATGCCGAGCCGCTCGGCCGTGTCCAGGTCGACGTTGTTGAAGCCGGTGGAGCGCTGGGCCACCATCCGGGTGCCGCCGGCCGCGAGGATCTCCAGGACGTCCGCGCCGAGGTCGGCGTTGACGGACGTGGAGACGATCTCGTGGCCGGCCGCGATGGGGGCGGTGTCCGCGTTGAGGAAGACGTCCAGGCAGCGGACGTCCTCGTGGATGCCGAAGGCCCGCTCGATCAGGGGTTTCTCGTCGGCCTGGACGCCGAAGGCAAGGATCTCCACGACCGCTCCCGTCCTGGTGGGCTCCGGGTCTGGTGGGCTCCGGGCCGAATATACGGCCCCGGGCCCGCCGTCGCCGGTCGGCCGAGGAGGACGCCGGCCTCCTCGTGCGGCCAGTCGCCGGGGGCGGGCGGTCGAGGCCGCTGTCCCGCGCGGGTCAGGCGTCGTCCAGACCCCGTTCTATCGCGTACCGCACCAGCTCCACGCGGTTGTGCAGCTGGAGCTTGCCGAGGGTGTTCTGTACGTGGTTCTGCACGGTGCGGTGGGAGATGACGAGGCGTTCGGCGATCTGCTTGTAGCTCAGGCCCTTGGCGACCAGGCGCAGCACCTCGGTCTCCCGGTCGGTGAGCCGGGGCGCGCCGGGGTCGTCGGTGCCCGCCGCGGGGGCCGGTTCGGAGGCGAGGCGGCGGTACTCGCCGAGGACCAGCCCGGCGAGCCCCGGGGTGAAGACGGGGTCGCCCGCGGCCGTGCGGCGCACCGCGTCCCGCAGTTCCTCGGTGGAGGCCGACTTCAGCAGGTAGCCGGTCGCGCCGGACTTGACCGCCTCCAGTACGTCGGCGTGCTCCCCGCTCGCCGAGAGCACGAGCACGCGCAGCCGCGGGTCGGCGCCGACGACCTCCTTGCAGACCTGGACGCCGGGCCTGCCGGGCAGGTTGAGGTCGAGCACGAGGACGTGGGGGGCGGCGGCCCGGGCGCGGCGCACCGCCTGGTCGCCGTCGCTCGCGGTGGCGACCACGTCGAAGCCGGACTCGGCCAGGTCCCGGGCGACCGCGTCGCGCCACATCGGGTGGTCGTCGACCACCATGACCTTGATCACGTCCTGCCCCTCGCGGAGCTGCCGTTCAGGGTCCTGTCGTTCAGCCATGGTCCGCTGCCTTCCCCCGTGCGGTGGTACCGACGGTCTTCTTCGGTGCCTTCAGTTCGACCTCCGTGCCCTGCCCGGGCACCGAGATCAGCTCGGCCGTGCCGCCGAGGTCGCGCAGCCGGCCGCGGATCGACAGGGCCACGCCGAGCCGTCCCTCGCCCTCGGCCTCGGCGAGCCGCCCGTCCGGGATGCCGGGCCCCTCGTCGCGGACGGTGACGATCACCTCGTCCGGTTCGTCCTCGACCAGGATCCACGCGCGGGCCTGTTCGCCGACGTGTTGGCGGACGTTGTCCAGCGCGGCGCCCACGGCGGCGGCCAGCTCCCGCGCGGCATCCCGGGCCAGGAGGACCTCGGCGCCCGGTTCGGCGAGGTTCACCAGGGAACCGGCGTACGGGGCGAGCAGGGCGCGCAGATCGACGGGGCCCTGCGGGTCCGCGCCCTCCGGTTCCTCGACCGCCCGGACGACCGCGCCCTCGGCGGCGTCCTCCGACAGGCGGGAGACCGGCACCAGGCCACCGGAGACCAGGGTGCGCAGGGCCACCTCCTGCTCACCGGCCAGCCGGCCCAGCTCGGCCGCCTCGCCGCCGATGACGGCGCCCCGGCGCTGCACCATGGCCAGCACCTGGAGGACGCTGTCGTGGATGTCCCGGGCCAGCCGCTCCCGTTCCCTGGTCGCCGCCTCGATCTCCAGGGCGCGCGCGAGGGTGCGCTCGGAGGCGCGGGCGACCTCGACGACGTAGCCGATGGCGATGGAGGCGACCCAGACGAGGATGACGTTGTGGACGGTGTCGCGGGCCGGGGTGCCGCGTTCGACCAGGTTGGCGACGGCGACGAGGGTGGAGGCCACGGCGGCCCAGCGCCAGCCGCCCTTGACGGCGAAGGCGAGCACGGAGCCGGCGGTCCATATCGACGGCAGGGTCGGTCCGCCGTCCATGACGCGTTCGGGGGCGTCGGCGAGGGGGGTGAGGAGGATACCGGTCAGCGCCACGGTGAGGTCGGCGGCGAGGAACCTCTTGGTGCAGCTCGCGGCGTTCGCGACCTTGGGGAGGGTGGCGAGGGTCCAGACCAGGAGGACCGCGTAGTAGGCGACGGCGATCCAGGGGCGGGCGAAGCCCGCGTAGGCGGTGGCGAAGAAGCCGATCGCGTACAGCATGGTGAGCACGCGGTAGCCGGCGAGCGCGCGCCACAGCGGCTGCTCGACCGACATCCTCATGACTCTCTCGCGCCTGGCCATGTCCCCCCTACCCGGCCACCGGTGCCCGGTGCCCGGCCTACGTGCCGGCCCGGTCCTTGCCGGCCTTCGCCGCCTTCTCGTCCCTGGCCGTCTTCTCGTCCCTGGCCGTCTTCTCGTCCCTGGCCGTCTTCTCGTCCCTGGCCGTCTTCTCCGCCTTCGCCGCCTTCTCGGCCTTCGCCGCCTCGGCGAGCTGCCGCTTCATGGCGGTCGCGTACACGTCGACGTACTCCTGGCCGGAGAGCTTCATGATCTCGTACATGACCTCGTCGGTCACCGCGCGGAGCACGAAGCGGTCGTGCTCCATGCCCTGGTAGCGGGAGAAGTCCAGCGGCCTGCCGATCCGGATGCCGGGCCGCATCAGCTTGGGCATCACCTGCCCAGGCGGCTGGATCTTCTCGGTGTCGATCATGGCGACCGGGAGGACGGGGGCGCCGGTGGCGAGGGCCACGCGCGCGAGCCCGCCCGGCTTGCCGCGGTAGAGGCGGCCGTCCGGGGAGCGCGTCCCCTCGGGGTAGATGCCGAACAGTTCGCCGCGCTCCAGGACCTCTATGCCGCTCTTGATGGCGGCCTCCCCCGCGCCGCGCGCGCCGGAGCGGTCCACCGGGAGCTGGCCGACCCCCTTGAAGAAGGCGGCGGTCAGCCGGCCCTTGACCCCGGGGGTGTTGAAGTACTCGGCCTTGGCGATGAAGGTCACCTTGCGGTCGAGGACGGCGGGCAGGAAGAACGAGTCGGAGAACGACAGGTGGTTGCTCGCCAGAATGGCGGGACCCTCGGCCGGGATGTGCTCCAGGCCCTCCACCCAGGGCCGGAAGGCAAGCTTCAGCGACCCCCCGATGGTGACCTTCATCGCGCCGTACAACAACCGAGTGCCTCCCGTGTCCGTGGGTCAGACCTTAACCCGCGGCTCGGCCAATGGCCCCGACGGCCCTGGTCGGTGTCCGTGCGGTCGCGTACGGTGAAAGACCCGCGAGTACCCCTGACGACAGGAGACCGAGACGTGTCGGTCCTGCCCGGAGCCGAGCCGTACCGCCACGAGGGCGGTGAGGTCGGCGTCCTCCTCTGTCACGGTTTCACCGGTTCCCCGCAGTCGCTGCGCCCCTGGGCCGAGTACCTGGCCGCGCGCGGCCTGACCGTGGCGCTGCCGCTGCTGCCCGGGCACGGCACCCGCTGGCAGGACATGCAGGTCACCGGCTGGCAGGACTGGTACGCGGAGGTGGACCGCGAGCTGCGCCTCCTGCGCGAGCGCTGCGCGCGCGTCTTCGTGGCCGGGCTGTCCATGGGCGGCGCGCTGGCGCTGCGGCTGGCCGCCAAGCACGGGGAGGGGGTCTCCGGCGTCGTCGTCGTCAACCCGGCGAACCGGATGCACGGTGTGGCCCAGCACGCCCTTCCGCTGCTGCGCCACCTGGTGCCCGCGACGAAGGGCATCGCCAGCGACATCGCCAAGCCGCTCAGCACGGAGCTGGGCTACGACCGGGTGCCGCTGCACGCGGCGCACTCGCTGCGCGCCTTCTTCCGTCTCGCCGACGGCGACCTGCCGCAGGTGACCCAGCCGCTGCTGTTGCTGCGCAGTCCGCGGGACCACGTGGTGCCGCCGGCCGACTCGGCGCGGATCCTGGGCCGGGTGTCGTCGACGGACGTGACGGAGATCCTGCTGGAACAGAGCTACCACGTGGCGACGTTGGACCACGATGCGGACCGGATCTTCGCTGAGAGCGTCGCGTTCATCGGCCGGCTCGCGCCCGGTTCCGCAGGGGAACCGGAGTCCGGTCTCGGCAAGGAAGGGACGACCGCAGGTGGCTGAGCACGACTCCGACCGCGAGGGGCGCGAGGAGCGCGAGGAGCGGGAGCGGGACCTGGAGCGGGAGCGCGAGGAGCGGGAGCGGGACCTGGAGCGGGAGCGGAAGCACCGCGAGGGACGGGAGCGCGCGGCGGACGCCGGTTCCGAGGCGCAGGACGTGTCCTTCGACGAGGACGCCGCCTGGGCCGCGATCGTCGCCGGGTACGGGGAGGAGCCCCCGGACCCGCCGGGCGCCAAGCCGTTCAAGTCGGTCGAGGACCTGGCGCTGCTCGAGCCGGAGGTGAACGACGAGAAGCCCGCGGCGGACCGGCCCGCCTCGGACCGGCCGCTGGGCAGCTCCGTCGCCTTCGCGCCCGGCCTCGGCCCCCGGGACCACACGCCCGCCGAGCCGTCCGACGACGACCTGGACGAGGACGACGAGGGCCACTTCGTGCCGCCCGAGCCGCCCCCGCTGCCCGAGGCGGACCCCACCTCGAAGTTCGCCTGGCTGGGCGTGCTCGGCGGCCCGGTGCTGCTCCTGCTGGCGGTGGTGCTCGGCTGGGACATGACCTGGTGGCTGACCACCCTGTGCATCGGCGGCTTCCTCGGCGGCTTCGCCACCCTGGTGATGCGGATGCGGACGGGCGACGAGGACGACGAGGATCCGGGCCGGGGCGCGGTGGTGTAGCCGGGCGGCCGGCCGGGCCCCCGGGGTCAGGCGGTCGCGGGTACGCGGAGGGCGGTCAGGACCGGGAGGTGGTCCGTGGCCGCCCTCAGGTCGTCCCCGGCCACCCCGGGCAGCCCCGACGGCACCCCGCAGCCCAGCACCTCGACGCCCTCGGTGACGAAGACCGCGTCGATACGGCGGTCCGGGGCGGTGGCCGGGAAGGTGTACTCGCCACCCCAGGGCGCCGCGGTCCAGCAGTCGCGCAGCCCGTCCCCGAGCCGCCGGAAGGTGCGGCCGCCGGGGCGCTCGTTCAGGTCGCCGCCCGCCACGGCGTGCGTCACCTTGAGGGCGGTCAGCTGGTCGAGGAGCAGCCCGGCCTGTGCGTGGCGCTCGTCCGCGTCCAGGGACAGGTGGGTGCTGAGTACGCCGAGACGGGCCCCGCCGATCCGGACCACGGCGGTGGCCAGGCCCCGGCGGTGCAGGCCGGGGGTGAGCGGGAGCAGCACGTCCTCGGTGCGCTCCACGGTGGCCCGCAGGGAGCAGAGCAGCGCGGGGCCCGCGGCGGTTGCGCCACCGGAGAGGAGGACCAGATCGGCCGCTGCTGCGAGCCGGGTGATCTTCTTGCGCCAGCGGAAGAAGCGGGGGGCCTCCTGGAGGAGGACGAGGTCGGGCGCGCAGGCCTTGATGACGCGGGCGAGGGCGTCGGTGTCGTCGCGCAGCGAGCGGATGTTGTAGCTCAGGACGCGGATGACCGCGGAACCGTCGGGTTCGGTGCGGGAGTTGGGGAGCGCCGGGAGGGATGTTGCCATGCCGTCAATTTACGGGACGGCGTGATCAGGTGCCTTGTGGGTCGGGGCGCGGGGATCGTGGGCGACTGCCGGACGGAGCGGCTGGTCGCGCGGTTCCCCGCGCCCCTGGGGCGTGCGGTGGGCGCCTACATGATCGGGTCGGGCTCCCGGGCCAGGTCGGCGGCGCCGACCAGGCCGGCCTTGTTGCCGAGCTGGGCGGCGATCACGTCGGCGACCGGGCGCCAGTTGCCGCCGACCAGCCAGCGCTTGTAGGACTTGCGGATCGGGTCGAGGACCAGGTCGCCCTCGTCCGAGAGGCCGCCGCCGACGATGAAGGCGGACGGGTCGAAGAGCGAGGCCAGGTCGGCGAGTCCGGCACCGGCCCAGCGGGCCAGCTCCCGGTAGGAGTCGACGGCGACCGGGCAGCCCTGGCGGGCGGCGACCGAGATGTGCTTGCCCTCGATGCCGTCGGGGGTGCCGTCACCGAGCGCGAGCAGCACCTCGGCACGCTCGGGGGTGGCGTTGGCGCGCTGCTTGGCGTAGCGCACGAGGGCGCGGCCGGAGGCGTACTGCTCCCAGCAGCCCTGCGAACCGCAGCCGCACAGCAGGCCGTCGGGCACCATGCGGATGTGCCCGAACTCGGCGGCCACGCCGAAGTGGCCGCGGCGCAGCTTGTTGCCGATGATGATGCCGCCGCCGAGGCCGGTGCCCAGGGTGATGCAGATGACGTTGCGGTGGCCCTTGCCGCCGCCGAACTTGTACTCGCCCCAGGCCGCGGCGTTGGCGTCGTTCTCCACGACGACCGGGAGGCCGACGCGGGCCTCGACCTTCTCCTTGAGCGGCTCCTGGCGCCAGTCGATGTTGGGCGCGAAGTAGACCGTGGAGCGCTGGCGGTTGACGTATCCGGCGGCACCGATGCCGACGCCGACGATCTCGTGCCCCACGCGCGCGCCGTCCACCGCGGAGGCGATGGCGTCCACGATGGCCTCGGGTGTGCTGGGGGTCGGCACCTTGTGGGTCGAGAGGATGTTGCCTTCCTCGTCGACCACGCCGGCCGCGATCTTCGTGCCGCCGATGTCGACGCCGATGGTGAGTCCCATGAATCCCTCAGTTCGGTCGAGCCCCGCTAGGGGCAACCGTACCCGAGGCGGGGCTCAGTCCAGGTCGATGCGCTGCCCCGGGCCGGTACCCTCGTCGCCCTCGTCGCGGCCGTCGGCTCCTGGTTCGTCCAGGTCACGGGGGTCGCTGGGGTCCTTGGGCGCGGTGTCGCCGGTGGTCCAGCGGCGTTCCTGGTTCTGGACGGCGGAGCGGTAGGCGGCGAGGAGTTCACCGCCGGCGGCGGCGAGGTGGTCGAACACGCCCGGGTTGCGCTCGATGACCGGTTCGACGGCGGCCTTGGCCTGCTGCACGACCTGCCGGACCACCTGCTGGGCGGCCGGTCCGGCGACCTGGCCGAGCAGCGGGGACTGGAGACCGGACAGCTTGTCCGCGACGGTGTCGACGAGCCGGCGCAGCTCCTCGGCGGCGGAGCCGGGCGGCGGCCCGTGCTCGGCACGGCGGCGGGCCTTCTCCGCCTCCAGGTCCTCGGCGCACGCCGTCGCCCAGGCGTCGGCGTCGGCCTCGGCGTCGGTCGCTCGCGTCTCGTCGACCGCGTCGGCCTCGTCGGGGCGGGGGGCCTCGGACGGCGGGAGCTCTTCGCTCATGACGGACTCCTGACTACGGTTCGTCCTTACGACGTTACCCGAACGGGCTCGTGCCCAGACCGGTCCCGGCGGCTCAGCGTTCCCGCGGCCACAGCTGCGGGTCCGGCGCGAACCGGACGGCGAGGGTGCCGTCGCGCAGCGCCGCCCCGTCGACGGTGCAGCGGCGCAGCGCGGAGGGCAGCGGGACGACGCGGCGGAAGGGCCCGGCGGCGACGACCAGTTCGTCCCCGCGGCGGATCAGGTCCAGCTCCTCGCGTACGGCCCCGGGCAGCGGGATGTGCCAGACCAGCACCCCGTCCGCGGCCAGCCGGTCGGTGACGGGCCACTCGACCGGGGAGGCGTCCGGGTTGACGCCCGGTACGCCGAGGGCCGCGAGGTCGTCCGTGCCGCGCGGGTCGCGGCCGAGATGCGCGACGGGGCGGACGTCGTGGGACCCCCGCCATTCGTCCAGGGTCTTACGCTGCTGGGCGAGGGGGCCGCTGAGCCAGCTGTCCGCCGGGGCGTCCTCCGGCAGGACGCGGTTGGCGACCAGGAGGTCGGTGCGCAGGCCGCGCAGGGCGAGGCCGAGGGCGGTGGTGCGGACGGCGTCGGCTCCGGCCGGTCCGGGTTCGGCGACCAGCCGCACGACGGTGTGCCGGTCGGCCAGTACGGCCTCGGCGGCGGCGAGTTCCAGGTCCCAGCGGGCGGCGGCCTCGTACAGCGCCTCGGCCGGCATGGGGACGCCGGCGAGCCGGCCGAGGACGGGGCGCAGGGCGCGGGCGGCCTGCCGCTCGGGCGGGAGCAGGCGGCGCAGACAGCGGCGCAGCTCCTCCGGCGCGGCGAGCAGGGCGAGGGCGCGGGGTGCGGGCGGGAGGTCGACGACGAGGAGGTCGTGCGCCTCGGCGAGGGCGGCCTCGCGCAGGGCTCGCAGCAGGGCGAGGTCCTCGACGCCGGGCAGCGGGGTGAGGTCCTCGGGGTCGAGGCGGGCGGCGCCGAGCAGGTCGAGCGCGGAGGCGGCGCGGTCCTGGAGGGCGGCGAGGCCGTCGCGGAAGCCCTGGGCGGCGTCGGGGCGCCAGACGGTGAGGCCGGGTTCGACGGGGGTCGGCGCCGGGCCGGTGCGCAGGCCGAGCGCGGTGCCGAGGGTGTCGTCGCGGTCGGTGCCGAGGAGGAGGGTGGTGGTGCCCTGCCGGGCTGCGGCGAGCGCGGTGGCGGCGGCGACGGTGGTACGGCCGGTGCCGCCGGGGCCCGTGATCAGGAGGGTGCGCATGGGGGTGAACGGTACCCGGGGGCCGCCGGTCGGGCGGGGGACCGGCGTGGGGGCGCGGGCCCGAGGGGGGGCGCGGCCCGACGGGGGGCGCGGCCCGACGGTGCCGGGTGCCCGCGGCCGCGCTACTTCGACTCGACCCGCTTCTTCAGGCCCGCCAGGGCGCGGTCCGTGATGACCTTCTCCGCCTTGCGCTTGATCATGCCGAGCATCGGGATCTTGACGTCCACCGTGAGCCGGTAGGTGACCTCCGTGCCCGTGCCCGCCGGGCGCAGGAGGTAGGAGCCGTCGAGGGAGCGCAGCATCTGGGACTTGACCAGCGTCCAGGAGACCTCGTGCTCGCCGGTCCAGGTGTAGGCCAGCGTCTGGTCGTCCTTGATCGCCCCGGCGTCCATGACGAGCCGTACCTGCTCGGCGCGCCCCTGCGCGTCGGTCCCGAGGACCTGGGCCTCCTTCACCTCGCCGGTCCAGTCCGGGTAGCGGGCGAAGTCGGCGATGACCGCCATGACGTCGGCCGGTGCCGCCTCGATGGTGATGCTCGAGCTGGTGTGTTCCGCCATCGCCGTGGCTCCTCCGGGTGCGGGCCGCTACTGAGGTGGTCGTGCGCCCGTCGCGCGCACGTGTGTGCCGCGTGCAGGCTACCGCGCACGGGGAGGGCGCCCGCCACCACCCACCTGGGCGGGTACGCCGCGCACCGTCACCACTCCAGCGCCCACGGCCGTCCCGTCGACGCGAAGTGGCCGACATTCACGCATTCGGTCGCGCCGACGCGCATCCGCCGGGCCAGCGGCTGGTGGACGTGCCCGAACAGGGCGTAGCGGGGGCGGGTGCGGCGGATCGCGTCCAGCAGCGCGCGGCTGCCCCGCTCGAAGCGCCGGGCCACGGTGTCGTAGACCAGTTCCGGCACCTGGGGCGGGATGTGGGTGCACAGCACGTCCACCTCGCCGACCGCCTCGATCTTCGCGGCGTACTCCTCGTCGCTGATCTCGTACGGCGTCCGCATCGGGGTGCGCAGCCCGCCGCCGACGAAGCCGAAGACGCGGCCGCCGATCTCCACCCGCTCCCCGTCGAGCACGGTGGTGCCGGGGCGGGCGTACTCGGGCCACAGCGTGGGCACGTCGACGTTGCCGTAGGTGGCGTACGTCGGGGTGGGGAAGGCCGCGAAGAGCTCGGCGTACTGCTTGCGCACCGCCCCTTCGATCAGCTCCCGCCGGTCCCCGTCGACGCCGGCCCACAGCCGTGCCCCGAACTCCCGCGCCTCGTCGAAGCGGCGGGCGGTGCGCAGCGCGACGATGCGGTCGGCGTTCGCGATGCCGAACAGATCGGGGAAGATGCCGCGCGAGTGGTCGGCGTAGTCGAGGAAGAGGACCAGGTCCCCGAGGCAGATCAGGGCGTCGGCGCCTTCGCCGGCCCTGGCCAGGTCGCGGGCGTTGCCATGGACGTCGCTGACCACGTGGACACGCGTGCTCGTGTTGCGGGGCGGTGTGGGTGCCATGGCGATCAAGCGTAAGCAGCGCGCGCGTGATGTGAACAGTGGCGGCCGGACCTGCGGTTACTGGCTGGTCCGTTGATGCGTCGACTACTGTGCGCAATGCAAACCCCCAACCGTGTGACGCAGCGAACATCTCGCGGGGACCCCCTGTCGGAGAACGCATACCGGCGGGTAACGTCCGGGCAGTCCAGTCGTGCTCTGGATTTCGACATGTGAATCCCGCATGAGTCCTCCGGAGCCCACAGCCCGAGCCTTGGACCGCACCGTCGCATCACACAACGTCGTGGCGCCGGCGCCCTATGAGGAGCAGCAGTCTTGCGCGAGTTCAGCCTTCCGGCCTTGTACGAGGTCCCCGCGGACGGAAACCTGACCGACATCGTCCGCAGAAACGCCGCGCAGCATCCGGACGTCGCCGTCATCGCCCGCAAGGTGTCGGGCGCCTGGCAGGACGTGACCGCACGCGCCTTCCTCGCCGAGGTGCACTCCGCCGCCAAGGGCCTCATCGCCTCCGGTGTCCAGCCGGGCGACCGGGTCGGTCTGATGTCCCGCACGCGCTACGAGTGGACGCTGCTGGACTTCGCGATCTGGAGCGCGGGCGCGATCACCGTGCCGGTGTACGAGACCAGCTCGCCGGAGCAGGTGCAGTGGATCCTCAGCGACTCGGGTGCCACGGCGTGCGTCGTGGAGTCGGCCGGGCACGCCGTCGTCGTCGAGTCGGTGCGCGAGCAGCTGCCCGCCCTCAAGAACGTCTGGCAGATCGACGCCGGCGCCGTGGAGGAGCTGGGGCGTCTGGGCCAGGACGTCACGGACCGCACCGTCGAGGAGCGCGGCTCGATCGCGAAGGCCGACGATCCCGCGACCATCGTGTACACCTCCGGCACCACGGGCCGTCCCAAGGGCTGTGTCCTGACCCACCGCAGCTTCTTCGCGGAGTGCGGGAACGTCGTCGAGCGGCTGCGCCCGCTCTTCCGCACCGGCGAGTGCTCGGTCCTCCTCTTCCTCCCGCTCGCCCATGTCTTCGGACGGCTGGTGCAGGTCGCGCCGATGATCGCGCCGATCAAGCTGGGCAACGTCCCCGACATCAAGAACCTCACCGACGAGCTGGCCGCCTTCCGGCCCACGCTGATCCTCGGCGTGCCGCGCGTCTTCGAGAAGGTCTACAACTCGGCGCGCGCCAAGGCGCAGGCCGACGGCAAGGGCAGGATCTTCGACAGGGCCGCGGACACGGCGATCGCGTACAGCAAGGCCCTGGACACCCCGTCGGGCCCGTCCGTCGGCCTGAAGCTCAAGCACAAGGTCTTCGACAAACTCGTCTACGGCAAGCTCCGTACGGTCCTCGGCGGCCGCGGCGAGTACGCCATCTCCGGCGGCGCCCCGCTCGGCGAGCGGCTCGGTCACTTCTTCCGCGGCATCGGCTTCACGGTCCTGGAGGGCTACGGCCTCACCGAGTCCTGCGCGGCCACCGCCTTCAACCCCTGGGACCGGCAGAAGATCGGCACGGTCGGCCAGCCGCTGCCCGGCTCCGTGGTGCGCATCGCGGACGACGGGGAGGTGCTGCTGCACGGCGAGCACCTGTTCAAGGAGTACTGGAACAACCCGGGCGCCACCGCGGAGGCGCTGGCCGACGGCTGGTTCCACACCGGCGACATCGGCACCCTCGACGAGGACGGCTATCTGCGGATCACCGGTCGCAAGAAGGAGATCATCGTCACGGCCGGCGGCAAGAACGTCGCCCCGGCCGTCATGGAGGACCGCATCCGCGCGCACGCCCTGGTGGCGGAGTGCATGGTGGTCGGCGACGGGCGGCCCTTCGTCGGCGCGCTGGTCACCCTGGACGAGGAGTTCCTGGACCGCTGGTGCGCGGAGCACGGCAAGCCGGCCGGTTCGACGGCGATGTCGCTGCGCGAGGACCCGGATCTGCTCGCGGCGGTCCAGGACGCGATCGACGACGGGAACGCGGCCGTGTCCAAGGCGGAGTCGGTGCGCAAGTTCCGGGTGCTGGGGGCTCAGTTCACCGAGGACTCGGGGCACTTGACGCCTTCGCTGAAGCTGAAGCGGAATGTCGTGGCGAAGGATTACGCGGACGAGATCGAGGCGATCTATTCCAAGTAGGGCGCCCAGTGGGGTGGCCAGTGGGGTGCCTCTTGGTCGCCGTGGGCGGGTGCGGGTTCCCTGTGGCTGGTCGCGCAGTTCCCCGCGCCCTGGGCGGCACACACTCACCCCCGCTTCACAGGGCTCCCCGCGTCACAGCAACGCCTTCAGGTGCTCCGCCAGGAGGTCCCAGCGCCATTTCTCCTCGACCCAGGAGCGGCCCCGCTCGCCCATCCTGCGGCGCAGTCCGGGGTCGGCGAGGAGGGCGGTGACGCGGTCGGCGGACTCGTTCGGGTCCTCGCCCCGGACCACCCAGCCCGTCTCGCCGTCGAGGACCGCGTCGGGGGCGCCGCCCGAGTCGCCGGCGACGACGGGCAGGCCGGTCGCGGAGGCCTCCAGGTAGACGATGCCCAGGCCCTCCACGTCCAGGCCGCCCCGTCGGGTGCGGCAGGGCATGGCGAACACGTCCCCGGCGCCGTAGTGCGCGGGCAGCTCGGACCAGGGCACGGCGCCGGTGAAGCGGACGGACGCGGCGACGCCCGTCTCGACGGCCAGGCGGCGCAGGTCCTTCTCGTAGGGGCCGCCGCCGACGATCAGCAGGACGGCGTCCGGCTCGGCGGCGAGGATGCGCGGCATCGCGCGGATCAGGGTGTCCTGGCCCTTGCGCGGGACGAGGCGGGACACGCAGACGACCACGGGGCGTTCGGTCAGGCCGAGGCGGGCACGGACCTCGTCGCCGCCGCTGGCCGGGTGGAAGGTCTTCTCGTCGACGCCGGGCGGCAGTTGCACCATGCGGGCGGCCGCCCCGGGCGTGAGCGCGCCCGCGATGCGGGAGCGGGTGTACTCGCCGAGGTAGGTGATCGTGTCCGTGGACTCCCCGATCCGGCGCAGCAGTTGCCGGGCGGCGGGCAGCTGGGCCCAGCCCGCCTCGTGGCCGTGGGTGGTGGCGACGAGGCGCTCGGCGCCCGCCCTGCGCAGGGCCGGGGCCATCAGGCCGAGCGGCGCGGCCGCGCCGAACCACACGGACGTGCAGCCGTGCTCGCGCAGCAGGCCCACCGCCCGCCGGGTGGCGCCCGGCGTCGGCAGCAGCATCGTCGTGCGGTCCCGTACGACGGTGAAGGGCTGCTCGGCGTCGAAGGCGGCGGTGGCCTCGACGCCCTCGCGGCCGCGCTTCCAGGTGGAGGCGTAGACGACCAGCCGCTCGGGGTCCAGCCGTAGCGCCATGTTGTGCAGGAAGGCCTGGATGCCGCCCGGGCGGGGCGGGAAGTCGTTCGTCACGATCAAGGTCTTGCGCACGCCGCCGACCCTACCGAACCGGCCGGCGGGTGCCGGGGCCCGGCCGCGTCCTGTGGCACGCCCACAGGGGTCCGGGTCATCATGGCCGCACCGGCGGACAAGCAGGCGCAGGCGGGGACGGGCAGGTACGAGGCGGTCGCGGACGGGCAGGGAGCACGTGGAGACGAGGGACGCGGGGCGGTCACCGCTGTGGCCGGCGACGGTCTGGGGCGCCACGCGGCTGGTGCTGCTGCTGTTCGTGCTGAAGGTGCTGGTCCTCCCCGGCCCCGACGTCACGGCGGACGTGTCGGTCATCTACCGGGACTGGTCCGAGGTCCTGCGCACCGGAACGTTTCCGCTGGAGGACGTCACCTGGCAGTACCCGCCGGCGGCGGCCCTCGCGGTCCTCTCCCCCGGCCTGCTGCCCTTCCTGGAGTACGCGACGGCGTTCTTCGTCCTCGCCTGTGCCACGGACGCCGCCGTCCTCGCGCTGCTGTGGCACGCGGGCCGGGGGGCGGGCCGGTCGCCGCACGGGGCGTGGGTGTGGGTGGCGGGCGTGCCGCTGCTCGGGCCGACGGTGTACGCCCGCTACGACGTGATGGTCACGGCGGTCGCGGTGGCCGCGCTGCTCGCCGCCGGGCGGCATCCGCGGGTGGCGGGGGCCCTGGCGGCCCTCGGGGCGCTGCTGAAGGTGTGGCCGGCGCTGGTGCTCGTCGGGATGCGGGGGCGGCGCCCCTGGATCGCCGCCGCGGTGAGCGGGGCCGGGCTGGCCGCGCTGTTCGCCGTGTCGATGCCGGGGGCGTTCGCGTTCCTGACGTTCCAGCGCGAGCGGGGCGTCGAGGTGGAGTCGCTGGGCTCGCTGGTCTTCCACGTCGCCCGGCACTTCGGCTGGGACGGCGGGGTGCTGCTGAACTACGGCTCGATGGAGTTCCTGGGCCCGCACGTGGACACGGTGGGCACGGTCTCACTGGGGCTGAGCGCGGTGGCGTTCGGCTGGCTGCTGCTGTGGCGGCTGAGGGCCTCGCGGCCGGCGGCACCCCGGTTCGCGGCGCACACAGCGGCGGACGCGGCCTTCGTGGCGGTGCTGATGTTCACGGTGACCAGCCGGGTGATCAGCCCGCAGTACCTGGTGTGGCTGGTGGGCCTCGGCGCGGTCTGCCGGTGCTTCAGGGCGAGCCGGATGCGGGTGCCGGTCGCCCTGGTGCTGGTGGCGGCGCCGGTGACGCTGCTGGACTTCCCGCTCCTGTTCGCGGACGTCGTGGCGAGCACCCCGCTCGGCGTCACCCTCCTGTTCGTCCGCAACGGCCTCCTGGTGACCGCCGCCCTCCTCGGCGCCCGCGCCCTGTGGCGAGGCCCGGGGCGCCGCGCCGCCCCGGCCCCGACCGGCGCCCCGGCCCGCCCCGGCCGAGCCGCGCCCTCGGAGACCCCCGCCGGCGCGCCATGAAGCCCCCGGCACCACCGGCACCACCGGCACTCGCGGCTCCGAGGGCCGCACACCGGGTCG
The DNA here is from genome assembly GCF_000717995.1 of Streptomyces violaceorubidus. Taxonomy (GTDB): domain Bacteria; phylum Actinomycetota; class Actinomycetes; order Streptomycetales; family Streptomycetaceae; genus Streptomyces; species Streptomyces violaceorubidus. Next base: position 57,689 of record NZ_JODM01000017.1, on the reverse strand, counting down.
GCGCCCCACCCCGGCCCCGCCGCGGAGGCCCCCCTCACCCGAGCCGTGTCCGCAGGAACTCCCGCCAGCGTGCCGTGAAGGCCTCCGGCGTCGTGCCGAGCACCTCGTGGAGTGCGGCCTCGACCGCGCCGGCGCGTTCGTCGTGGGCGCCCACCGCGCGGTAGAAGGCGTCCAGCCGGTCCTCGCCCCACTGCTCGGCGATCATCCGGCAGGCCAGCCAGCCGCCCTCGTACGCGCGGGCCAGTTCCTCCGCCTCGGCGGTGAAGCCGAAGTCCTCGTCCGTCGGCAGCCGCGCGGGCACCCGGCCCTCGGCGACCGCGGCGGCCAGTTCGGGGGCGGCCTCGGCGGCGGTGCGTCCGCTGCCGCGGTAGCCGACCCAGTCTGCGTAGCCCTCGGAGAGCCACAGCGGCGTGGCCGAGGTGGTGTCGGCCCGGGTGGCGACGTGGGTGGTCTCGTGGGTGAGCACGACCTGTCTGCCGAGGCCGCCGAGCAGCCCGTACGCGTCGGGGTTGACGATGATCCGGTCCGCGGGGGCGTGTTCCCGGCCGCCCGTCTCCCCGGTGGTGACCGCGGCGATGCCCCGGTAGGACGAGGCCGGGGAGCCGAGCAGGCCCGCCATGCCCTCCACCGACCGGGGGACGACCACGACCACCCGGCGGGACCAGTCCCCGTCCCAGGCGTCCGAGACGGCGGGCACCGCCCGGTCGGCCAGGCCGGCGAAGCGGCGCAGCGCCCCGGTGGACTGCCCGACGCCGAGGACGAGGCTGTGCGTGCCCCGGACGACCTGGACCGCGCCCTGGTCCCAGGGCTGCTGGCCGGACCCCTTGGCGGGGCGGTCGGAGTCGACGGCCCACGTCCCGCCGCTGCCGTCCCGGCTCAGGCGCACGGTGCGGCCCGCGGTGACGGGGCCCCGGTCGTAGCCGTCGACGCGGTAGCGCAGCTCCACCTCGGCGGTGGCGGTGTCGCCGGCGCGCTCCACGTCCCGCACCCGGTAGGACCAGTCGGCCAGCGGGACCGCGCTCAGGCGGTCGAAGCCGGTGCCGGTGCCGGTGCGCGCGTAGGCCGCCGCGTCGTGGGCGAGGACGGCCGCAGCGCGCCGGTCCAGGACCCGCTGGACGTCCGCCCGGGCGGGGTCGGCCGCGGTCCGGCCCCCGCAGGCCACCAGCGCGACGAGCAACAGGCACAGTGCCACCACCGAGGAACCCGACACCCGCCTTCGACCAGCCACGTTCCCGATCGTACGGGCGCGGGACCGCGGAGGGCACCGGGCGAGGAGGACGCGGCGGCCCGGCGGGGCCGTGGGGTCACACCCTGGTGATCGAGGAGATCGGCATCATGCCGACCGGGTCGTAGCGCACCGGAGCGCCGGGGTAGGGCGCGTGGATCACCTGGCCGTTGCCGGCGTACATGCCGATGTGGCTGGCGTCGTCGCGGTAGGCGACCAGGTCTCCGGGCCGTGCCTCGGCCAGGGACACCCGCCGCCCGGCGCCGGACTGCGCCTGCGAGGTGCGCGGAATGCCGACTCCGGCCTGCGCGTAGGACCACTGGGTCAGGCCCGAGCAGTCGAAGCCGGAGGGGCCGTTGGCGCCCCAGACGTAGGGCTTGCCGAGGGCGGAGCGGGCGGCGGCGAAGGCGGCCGCGGCCCGGCCGGAGGCGGGAGCGGCGGCCCCGGCGAGGGCGGTGAGGTCCTCGCGGCCGGAGCGGGACCCGCGCTGGTAGACGGCGCGTTCGTCGTCGGGCAGGGCGGCGAGCAGCGCGCGGGCCTTGGCGAGCTTGCGCTCCACGGTCTTCTTGTGGGCGGCGACGGCCTTGCGGCCCTTCTCCAGCTCGGTGAGCTTGCGGGCCGCCTCGGCACGGTCCTGGGCGAGGTCGCGCATCGCTTGCTGGAGCTCCCTCAGCTCACCCGCCTGGCGGGTGGTGATCCGGTCGAGCACGGACGCCCGGTCGAGGTAGTCGTCCGGTCCGGCGGACAGCAGCAGCGCCAGCGACGGGTCGATGCCGCCGGAGCGGTACTGGGCCCCGGCCAGCGAACCGAGCGCGTCCCGCATGGTGTTGACGCGCTGCTGCTGCCGGGCGATGGAGTCCTGCGCGGTCGAGACCTCCTCGCGCAGCGCGTCGGTGCGCGCGTCGGCCTTGTTGTAGGCCTCGGTCGCCTGCTCCGCCTCGGTGTGGAGCCGGTCCACCTCCGCCCGCCGGTCGTCGTGCGGAGCGGCCGCGGCCGGTACGGCGCCCAGGAGCGCGGCGGCCACGGAGAGCAGGCCGACGGCGGCGGTGGAGCCGCGGTCGAACCCGGATGGTGCAAGGCGGCGATGGGACCCCACGGGAAGCCGCACTCCTTCCGCTGGCGGACGGGGAAACGCGGCAGACAGTAACCCCGCGGCGGGGCACCGGCCAACGACCTCGGGGGCCGCGCAACACGGCGCCCCGCCGCTGACGCAGGTCACCGGCGGGGCGGGGGGTCACAGGGCCCGGACGCGATTCGCCCGAACGGGCGGCACGGCGGGGGTGACTTCGGGTGGCGCGGAGGACGTCGGGATCAGACCCGGACGCCGAACATGAACGGGCCGCCGATGGTGCTCATCGACTCGTAGCGGACGTTCGTGCCGGTGCGCGGCGCGTGCAGGACCTGGTTGTTACCGGCGTAGAGGCCGACGTGGTGCAGGTCGTTGAAGAAGAAGACGAGGTCGCCGACCTGCAACTGGCTCACCGAGGAGATGCGGGTGCCGTAGTTGGCCTGCGCCTGGGAGGTGCGCGGGATGCCGACGCCGGCCTGCGCGTACGCCCAGGAGGTCAGGCCCGAGCAGTCGAAGGAGGACGGGCCGGTGGCGCCGTAGACGTAGGGCGTGCCTATCTTGCTCTGGGCGGCGGCGAAGGCCTCGCCCGCGCGGCCGGAGGCGGGGGCGGAGTTGCCGCCGGAGAGGACCTGGCGCTCGCTGGTGCGGTTGGCGCGCTGCTCCTCCTCCTGGAGGGCGGCCTTCTCCTGCGCGGTGAGCGTGTTGAGCAGCTTCTGCGCGGAGGAGAGCTTGCCCTGGACTTCCTTCTTCTTCTTGCCCAGTTCGGTGCGGGTGGCGGAGAGGTCCTTGAGCTTCTCGGAGGCCTCGGAACGCTGCTGGGCGAGGTCGCGCTGCTTGACCTGGATCTTCTTCAGCGCCTCGACCTGCTGACCGCTCAGCTGGTCGAGGGTGGAGGCCTTGTCCAGGTAGTTGTCCGGGTCGGCGGACAGGAACAGCTGGAGGGAGGGGTCGATCCCGCCGGAGCGGTACTGGGCGCTGGCCATCGAACCGAGGCCGTCGCGCAGCTCGTTGAGCTCCTCCTGGCCGCGGGCGACGTTGTCCTGGATGGTGGAGATCTCCTTCTGGAGCTTCTCCTGCTTCTCCTTGGCGCCGTTGTACTTCTCGGTGGCCTGCTCGGCCTCCTCGTAGAGCTTGTCGACCTTGGCCTTGACCTCGTCCTTGCCCGGCTTCTCGCTCGGGGCGGCATTGGCGGCCTGGGAGCTGAGAACGACGGCGGCGGCGGCAGCGGTGGTGAGCACGGTCACGCGCGTGCGGCTCGGCTGCTTGGGACGACGGTGGGACGCCACGGAGACGAGCTCCTTCTTGAGAGGGATCACCCGTTCGAGGGTTCGAAGGGTGACCCTAGTGACCCACTCGTGATCAGTTCAAATCCTCCGCCGAAAAATCACGGTTACGCACCGCGTTTTTCGCCACAACTCACCTGCAGTGACACCGTTTTGACGCTACGTTGCGTGACGCTTCCGTCAATTCGGGCATAGAGCGCCTACGTTACGGTTGGTACGGAAGTGAAGAGAAGTGGCCGGAAGCCGGGACAGGCTACGAAAGCCGCTTGAGGAGCACCACGGACGCCACCGGGCGTGCGCCGGCGCGCGCCACGCCGTCGGCGACCTCGCGGTCGGTGGAGACGACGATCACCGGCCGCCCCGGCGGCTCGGCCCGCACCAGCTGGCGGATCAGCTCGTCGGCGGTGACACCGGGTTTGGAGAACAGCACCCGCACCCCGCGCGGCGGCGCGAGCAGCACCGGCGCCGCCAGTTCGGCCCCGTCGAAGACGCAGGTCGTCTCGGCGCCGGTCTGCGCGGCGAGCTGGGAGAGCTGGCCGAGCAGCCGCAGCCGCTGCTTCTCCAGCGGCATCTGCGGATAGCCGGTCTTGGTGACGTTGTAGCCGTCGACGACGAGGTGCGCCTGGGGCAGCGCCAGCAACTGGTCGAGGATCGCCGGGTCGTGCTCCGACAGGGCCCGGTTGGCGATGTCCTTCGGCGTCATCCGGCCCGGCTCGACCGCGTCCACGGTCTCGGCGGGCCGCACGGACACCGGGGGCAGCGCCAGCTCGCGCCGCAGCCCCTGGGTCGCGTCGAGGAGGGTGTCCAGGAGCAGCCGTACGCGCATGTCCTCGACGCTGCGGCCCTCGCGGGCGGCCTTGCGGGTGGCCTCCAGGGCCGCCTCGGCCTCCCCCAGCCGGCCCTTGAGCCGCCGGGCCTCGCTCTCGGCGGCGGACAGCTGGGTCTGCCCCTCGGCCCGTACGGTGTCCAGCTCGGCCTGGACCTTGCGCAGCGCCGCCTCGCCGCGCTTGACGTCGCTGAGGGCGGAGCGCAGCTTGCGGTGCAGCGACTCGGCCTCCCGCTTCGCCGCCTCCAGCTCGGTGCGCAGCCGCTCGGTCTCGGTCCTGGTGTGGTCCCGGGCCCGGGCCAGTTCCTCGTGCAGCCGCTCCAGCTCCGCGCGGTTCTCCTCGTCGGCGCGCTCGGCGTCCGCGCGCTGCGCCTCCTCGCCGGCGGCGGTGACCAGCTTCACCCAGCCGAGCGGGCGCAGTACGTAGGCCGCCGCGGCCACGTCCAGCGGGTCGGCGGCCGGGAGCGCGGCCCCGGCCTCCAGCGCGTCGGCCAGCTCGGGCTGGGCGTCGCGGAACTTCTCGCCGATGCGCTGGCGGAAGAGCGGATCGGTCTCCACGGCAGCCGCCATGGCGTTGCCGGCGAACTTGGCCCTGCGGTTCGGGGCGAACCTGGCGTACTGCCTGAGCTGCGCGGGCAGCTCGCCGAGGGTGAGCGAGCCGAAACCGTCGGACACGATCTGCACGACCCGGCGGCGCACGCCGTCGGGCAGCGGGCGGTCGAGCACCTCAGCGGCGCCGTCGCCCGGCCCCCCGCCGTGTGTCTCCACCATCCCTCACCCCAAAGTCTCAGGGCGATCCCGGACCGGAATCGCCTCGTGCGGGGCCGCTCCCCTCAGGAGTCGGCACCCGGCCTGTCCACGAGTTCCACCTGGTCCACGGCGTTGCACCAGCGACACCGCACCGACTCGACGGTCTCACTGAGCACCTCGCGCTCCTCCACCGTCGGCTCACCGGCCAGATCGAGGTGCACGTACTCGACGACCTTCGAGGCCCGGGTCACGTCGAAGCGGGTGAGGTTGCCGCAGAGGGTGCAGCGCCACCGCGTCGTGTCGGTCGGCAGGGGAACCGTCATCGTGGCTGTTCGCTCTCTTCCAGTGTCGGTGACGCGCCGGGATCCCCCGGTACGTGTGGCACGTAACCCTACGGCCTGGCGGGTACCCGACGCCCGCGTGTCCACGGCGGCGAGGCGCTATGAGCCCTCGCGTCCGTTACGTCATGCTCTGTGTCCATGATCCGGAACTGGAGCAAGTCGGTCCGCGGAACGGTCACGGCGGTCGGGGCGCTCGTCGGCGGGCGCTCGTCGCGGCGCCGGGCGGCGCCGGTGACGTACACGCTGATCACGCTGTGCTGTCTGCTGTTCCTGATCAGCCCGGCGGCGGGCCTGAACCCGGTGTACGGCACCGGGGAGGAGCTGCTGGCGGCGCAGCGCGCCTACTTCCGGCGCTGGGGCGTGATCCCCGCAGAACTGTTCGAGGACTCCCCCGGCTCGGCGCTCACCCCGGCCACGGCGCTGTTCGTCCACGGCAGCTGGGTGCACCTGCTGGGCAACATGCTCTTCCTCTACGTCTTCGGCGCGATGACCGAGGAGCGGATGGGCCGGCTCCAGTTCGCCCTGTTCTACCTCGGCTGCGGCTACCTGGCCCTGCTGGGCTACGCGGGCGCCAACGCCCACTCCCAGGAGTCCCTGGTCGGGGCCTCGGGGGCGATCTCCGCGATCCTCGGCGCGTTCCTGTTCCTCTTCCCGCGGGCCCGGGTGACCAGCCTGCTGCCCTTCCTCTTCTTCCTGCCGCTGCGCTTCCCGGCCTGGGTGGTGCTGCCGTTCTGGGCGGCCCTGCAGTGGATGGCGGCGGGGCGGGCCGGGGACGGGCCGGGGGTGGCGTACCTCGCGCACCTGGTGGGCTTCGGGCTGGGCTTCGCCTTCGCCTGGGTGCGGTTCGGGCGTACGACTAGAGTTGGTGGCGTTCCAGTGGCGGCGCCCGAGGGAGAGAACCAGCCGTGATCAGCGCGATCGTCCTCATCAAGACCAGCGTGGACCGCATCCCCGAGATCGCGGAGCAGATCGCCGCGCTGGAGAGCGTCAGCGAGGTCTTCTCCGTCACCGGCACCTACGACCTGATCGCCATGGTGCGGGTGAGCAAGCACGAGGACCTGGCCGAGGTCATCCCCGGCCGGATCAGCAAGATCCCGGGCGTGGAGGGCACCGACACCCACGTGGCGTTCCGCACCTACTCCCAGCACGACCTGGAGGCGGCGTTCGCCATCGGCCTGGACAACTGACCGATCGCGCCGAGCCGGACGCGCCCCGAAGGGGCGCGGGGCTGTATCGATGTGCGGCTCCGCCGCGTGGGCGCGACCAGCCACGACGCAGCGGCAGGCGAAGAACGAGCCGAGGCACCGGATGAAGAGTTCTTCACCCGCTACTCATCCGGCCCGCCAAAATCCTCGCGCAGAATCCAAGGCATGGTCTTCTCCCGCCGCATGGCGGCCCTCGCGGCCGTCGTCCTGATCCCGCTCGGCATCGCCGCGACCAGTTTCGCCCTGACCGACAGCCCGCAGGAACCGAGGGTCCCGGCCAAGGTGGAGCTGGAGAGCGGCTCCCCCACCCCGAAGCCGGCCTCCTCCTCGCCCGAGCCGACGCCCAGCGACCAGGTGGTGACACGGCCGCCGGTCACCGACGGCCCCGCGGATGACGACGATGACGACGACCGGGGGCAGGACGCCGACGACGGACCCGGCGACGGAGCGGGCGACGGGTGAGCGCGAACGCCGCCGGGTCTCGGCCCGGGTCCGCATCCTGCTGTGGCTGCTGCTCGTGATGGCCGTCGCGCTGGCCTCGGTGGCGGCGACCACCCGCTCGATCCTGCTGCGCGACACCGACCAGCGGATCAACGGCCTGCTCGCGCAGGAGGCCGGTGAGTTCGCCAACTTCGAGGAGCAGGGCTTCGACCCGCAGACGGGCCGCCCCTTCACCGACCCGGGCCGGCTGCTGCGGGTCTTCCTGGAGCGGCAGTACGCCGACCTGGACGAGGAGCTGGTCGGGCTGGTCGGCGAGGTGGGCAGCAGGCCCACGCAGATCATCCAGCAGCGCGAGATCCCGGTCGGCCGGCCCCTGCACGAGGACGCCGACGCCCGGCGCCGCATCTACGCCTCCCCCGACTCCACCGGCGTGCTGGACCGGCCCGAGGGCGAGATCCGCTGGGCCAAGGTCACCGTGGCCCGCTACGGCGGCGAACCGGCGGCCGCCTTCGTGGTCGCCTTCCACCCGGGGCGCGAACAGGCGCGCGCGGACGAGGTGTTCCGGGTCCTGCTCGCCATCTCCGGCGTCGCCCTGCTGATGACGACCGGCATCGCCTGGGTGGTGGCGGGCCGCATCCTGAAACCGGTGCGGCTGGTGCGCACGACCGCGGCCCAGCTCACCGAGCAGGACCTGACCCGGCGCATCCCGGTGCACGGCCACGACGACGTGGCGGCCCTCGCCGAGACGTTCAACGCCATGCTGGACCGGCTGGAGCGGGCCTTCGCCACCCAGCGCCGGTTCGTCGACGACGCTGGCCACGAGCTGCGCACCCCGATCACCATCGTGCGCGGCCACCTGGAGCTGATGGGCGACGATCCGGCCGAGCGCGAGGAGACCGTCCGCCTCGTCACCGACGAGCTGGACCGGATGAGCCGCATCGTCGAGGACCTGCTGCTGCTCGCCAAGGCCGAACGCCCCGACTTCGTCACCCCCGAGCCGGTGCGGCTGGCCGAACTCACCGCCGACGTCTACGTCAAGGCTCGCACCCTGGGCGACCGGGAGTGGGTGCTGGACGCGGTCGCCGACCGGGAGGCCCGGCTCGACCCCCAGCGGATCACCCAGGCCATGGTGCAGCTCGCGCAGAACGCCGTGCAGCACACCACGGCCGGCCAGCGGATCCGCATGGGGTCCCGCGCCGACGGCCCGCGCGTCGAGCTGTACGTCGCCGACTCCGGCCCCGGCGTCCTGCCGCAGGACGCCGAGGTGATCTTCGAGCGGTTCCGGCGCGGCACGGCCCGGCGCGGGGTGCGCGGCACGGGCGCCGGGCTCGGGCTGTCGATCGTCCGGGCGATCGCCGAGGGCCACGGCGGCCGGGTGGACCTGCGCACCACCGAGGGCGGCGGCGCCACCTTCGTACTCACCCTTCACTGAATCCCGAAGAAGAGGCTCCCATGAACCGCATCCTCATCGTCGAGGACGAGGAGCGCATCGCCTCCTTCGTCGAGAAGGGCCTGCGCGCCAACGGCTTCACCACCACCGCGGTCGCCGACGGCGACGCCGCCTGCGAGTACGCGCTCACCGGCGGCTTCGACCTCGTCGTCCTGGACATCGGGCTGCCCGGCCGGGACGGCTTCACGGTCCTGCGACAGCTGCGTGAGGCCCGGGTGACGACCCCGGTGATCGTGCTGACCGCCCGGGACTCGGTACGGGACACGGTGGCCGGTCTGGAGGGCGGCGCCGACGACTGGATGACCAAGCCGTTCCGCTTCGAGGAACTGCTGGCCCGGGTGCGGCTGCGGCTGCGTACGGCGGCCAGGGCGCCGGAGGTGACGGTGCTGAGGTCGGGCTCGCTCAGCCTCGACCTGCGCACCCGCCGGGCCCGCGCCCAGGGCCGCACGGTGGACCTGACGGCCCGTGAGTTCGTGCTGCTGGAGCTGTTCCTGCGGCACCCGGGACAGGTGCTGTCCCGCGAGCAGATCCTGTCGCACGTGTGGGGCTACGACTTCGACCCGGGCTCCAACATCGTGGACGTGTACGTGCGGGCCCTGCGCAAGAAGCTCGGCGCCCAGCAGGTGGAGACCGTGCGCGGGATGGGCTACCGACTGCCGACCCGGTGAGGTTTCCTTCATGTGACCCTCATGGAGGGCTCACCGCGCCCGTGGACGCTCGATGCGTGACGTCGAACCTCCGCCTCGCGGCGGCCCTGTGCGTGGCGCTGTCCCTGTGCGCGCTGCTGGCGGTCCCCGCCAACTTCCCCGCCCTGGGCGGCGACGCGCGCCTCACCCTCGCCGTGTTCGCGCTGGCCACCTGCGCCTGGATCGGTACGCCGGTCGACGACACGTACATCGCGCTGGGTGCCGGACTCGCGCTGACCGCGACCGGCGTCATCAGCAGCGACACCCTCTTCGGCACCCTGGGCGAGGCCACCGTGTGGCTGCTGATCTGCGCCTTCGTACTGGCGGCCGCGGTCGCCCGGACGGGGCTCGCGGGGCGGGCGGCGGTGTTCCTGGTGGGCGGGGCGCGCACGGTGCGGCAGTTGGTGCACCTGACGACGGCCGCGCTGGTCGTCACTGCCTTCGCGGTGCCGGCCACCTCGGGCCGGGCGGCGCTCGCGCTGCCGGTCTTCCTCGCCCTCGCCAAGGCGCTCGCCGACCGGAAGCGACTGGTCGTGATGCTGGCGCTGCTTTTCCCGACCGTGATCCTGCTGTCGGCGGTGGCGACCCTGATCGGTGCGGGCGCGCATCTGATCACGGTGTCGGTGCTGTGGGAGGCGACCGGGGACCGGATCGGCTTCACCCAGTGGCTGCTGCTCGGCCTGCCGCCGGCCCTCGCCTCCTCCCACCTCGCCGCCGAGACGGTCCTGCTGACGACCACGCGGCGCGCGGACCGCGCGGGCCCCGTCCGCGTCACCGCCGAGGAGATGCAGCGGCACAGCGAGAGCCCGGTCACCGGGGCGTGGACACAGGCGGAGAAGCGCTGCGCGCTGCTGCTGGCCACGGTGGTGGCGCTGTGGTGCAGCGAGCCCCTGCACCAGGTCTCCCCCGCCGTCGTGGCGCTGATCGGCGCGGTCGTCGCCTCCTCCCCCGCGCTGGGCACCGTACGGCTCAAGGACGCGCTGAGGACCGTGCCGTGGTCGCTGCTGCTGTTCATGGCGGCCACGATGGCCATGGGCGTGGCGCTGGCCGACTCCGGCGCGGCGAGGTGGCTGGTGTCGGGCCTGCCCGCGGACGTCGCCCCGGGGGTGTTCCTCGGCGTGGTGGTCGCGGTGAGCACGGCGGCCCACCTGGTCCTCCAGTCCCGTTCCGCCCGCTCCTCCGTCCTGGTCCCGCTGGTGGTCGCGGCGGCCGTCGGCGCCGGGGTCAACCCGGTCGCCGCCGCGCTCGCCTCCACGGCGGCGGCCGGGTTCTGCCACACGCTGCCGGCCTCCGCCAAGCCGGTCACGCTCTTCGCCGACGTCCCCGGCGTCCCCACCTACACCCCGCGCGACCTGCTGCGGCTGTCCGCCGTCCTGGCGCCGCTGACCGCCCTGCTCGTGCTGTTCTTCGCCGCCGCGGTCTGGCCGCTGCTCGGCGTGCCCGTGACCCGCTGAAGGAGCCCGCCATGTCCTCTCCTCCCCCTGTGCTGAACCGTGTCGTCGTCGCCCCCAGCGGCTTCAAGGAATCCCTGTCCGCCCAGGCCGCCGCCGACGCCATCGCGGCGGGCGTCCGCCGGGTGCTGCCGGACGCCGAGATCGACCGGATCCCCCTGGTCGACGGCGGCGAGGGCACCGCGGTGGCGCTGGCGACGGCGACCGGCGGGCGCCTGGTCGCGCTGGCCGCCACTGGTCCGGTCGGCGACCGGGTCGGCACCCACTTCGCGCTGCTCGGCTCCCGGGACACGGCGGTGGTGGAGATGGCGGCCGTCGCGGGCCTGTCCCTGGTCCCCCGCGCCCTGCGCGACCCCGGCGCCACGACCACGTACGGGGTCGGCGAGCTGCTCCGCGCCGCGCTCGGCACCGGGGTGCGGCGGGTCCTGGTGGGCTGCGGCGACTCGGGCACCTCCGACGGGGGCGCAGGCGCGCTCCAGGCGCTCGGGGCCCGGCTGCTGGACGCGGACGGCTTCGAACTGGCGCCCGGCGGACGGGAGCTGAACCGCCTCGTCCGCATCGACCCGTCCGGTCTGGACGTCCGGCTGAAGGACACCGAACTGCTGGTCGCCTGCAACCCGTACAACGTGCTGTGCGGAGTGCAGGGCGTGGCCCGGGTGTTCGGACCGCAGAAGGGTGCGACGCCCGCGCAGGTCGAGGAGTTGTCCGCCGGACTGGAGAACTGGGCGCGCGTCCTCACCCGCGACCTCGGTGTCGTCGGCACCGACCTGCGTACGGGCCCGGGGACCGGCGCCTCCGGCGGTCTCGGCGCGGGGCTCGCCGCCGTCGGAGCCCGGCTGCTGCCCCGCTTCGACGTGCTCCTGGACCATGTCGACCTGGACGCCCGCCTCGCCCGCGCCGACCTGGTGCTCACCGCCGAGGGCGCCCTGGACCACCAGACGCCGCGCGGCAAGGTCCCGGCCGAGGTGGCCCGCCGCGCCAAGCTCTCCGGCCGGCCCGTCCTCGCCCTGGCCGGCACCCTCGGCGAGGGCGCGCACGAGGTGCCGGGGGTGGACGCCTGCCACGGCATCGTCCCGGCGCCGATGGCCCTCGCGGACGCGCTGCTGCGCGCCTCCGAGCTCCTCACGGACGCCACGGAGCGGGCGCTGCGGATGGTGGTGCTGGGGTCGCGGCTGCCGGGCCGGGCGGCTCAGGCGCCGGTACCGGCCGTGGAGGCGGAGGCGGTGGAGGTGGAGGTGGTGTCGGGCACGCAGCGGCCGTCCTCGGTGCGGTAGTTCCAGCGGGCGCCCTCGCTCACCAGCTCCTTGACGGCGCCCACGAACCGCTCGACGTGCTCGTCGGGGGTGCCCGCGCCGAAGCTGACGCGGATGGCGTTGAGGGACTTCTCGCCGGGCGCCGCCTCGGGCGCCCCGCACTCGCCCTGCGTCTGCGGGTCGCTGCCGAGCAGGGTGCGCACCAGCGGGTGGGCGCAGAACAGGCCGTCGCGCACGCCGATGCCGTACTCGGCGGAGAGCGCGGCGGCGAAGTGCGAGCTGTTCCAGCCCTCGACGACGAACGAGAGCACCCCGACCCGCGGCGCGTCGTCCCCGAAGAGGGAGAGGACCCGCACCTCGGGCACCTCGGCGAGGCCCTCGCGCACCTTGCCGATCAGGTACTCCTCGCGGGCGACCAGGGTGTCGAACCCGGCCTCGGTGAGGGCCTTGCAGGCGGAGGCGATCGCGTACGCGCCGATGACGTTGGGCGACCCGGCCTCGTGCCGGGCGGCGCTGTCGTGCCACGCCACGTCCACACCGCCGTCCGCGCGCCGGGAGACGCTGCGGCTGGCGCCGCCGCCGGCCAGGTACGGCTCGGCCTCGCGCAGCCAGTCGGCCCGCCCGGCCAGCACGCCGGAGCCGAAGGGCGCGTACAGCTTGTGCCCGGAGAAGGCGACCCAGTCGACGTCCAGGTCGCGCACGCTCACCGGGTGGTGCGGGGCGAGCTGGGCGGCGTCCAGCACGATGCGGGCGCCGTGCGCGTGGGCGGCGGCGGCCAGCTCCCGCACCGGCCACAGCTCGCCGGTGACGTTGGAGGCGCCGGTGACGCAGACCAGGGCGGGCCCGTACGGCTCGCGGGCGGCCAGGGCGCGCTCCAGGGTCTCGACGGCCTGCGCGGGGGTGCGCGGGGCGTCGAGGTAGGTCACGTGCGCGTCCCGCCAGGGCAGCAGCGAGGCGTGGTGCTCGGTCTCGAAGACGAAGACCCGGCAGCCGGCGGGCAGCGCGGCGGCGAGCAGGTTCAGGGAGTCGGTGGTGGACCGGGTGAAGACCACCTGGTCCTCGTCCCGGCAGCCGAGGAACTCGGCGACCGTCCCGCGGGCGTTCTCGAACAGGTCGGTCGACAGCTGCGAGAGGTACCCGGCGCCCCGGTGGACGCTGCCGTAGTAGGGGGCGTAGGCGGCCACGTCGTCCCAGACCCGCTGGAGGGCGGGTGCGCTGGCGGCGTAGTCGAGGGCGGCGTAGGTGACCTCCCCGCCGGTGACGAGCGGCACGGTGACGTCCCGGCCGAGGACGGGCAGCGGGGTGGCGACAGCGGTGGGTACGGACATGGCGGACTCCCGTGAGGACCAGCGCGCGGCGGGGCGCTGTGAAAGAGAAGAAGGGGGTATGCGGAAGCGGGGCTCTGCGGCCAGGGGCCTGTTCCTCGGCCCGGACCGGGGCCGCGGGGGCATGAAGCACCGCTGGGAGGGGTCGGGCCCGTCCGAGGGGACAGGCCCTATCGCATTCGCTGGTTCACGGGAGACTCCCTCGGACGACCCAGGACCCCTGGTTTCGCGAGGGGTCCGCGCTTGCCGTGGACCTTGCTGTCCACGACCTGGTCTTCACCCGGGGCACCCCGCCACGGACGGAGGGTTGCCGGACAGTCGGCCGGGGCCTCATGACTGTCACTCATGACCTGTGGAAAAACCTAGGGGAAGAGATCGGCGCCCCGCAACCCGAGTCCGGATCGCGGGACGCACGTCACACGCGGCCGCAGTGCCGCTCAGGCGTTGCTGACGGCCACCCAACGCTCCAGCACCCGTCGGGCCGCCCCGGAGTCGATCGCCTCGGCCGCCCGGTCCATCCCGGCCCGCAACTGCGCCGCCAGCGGCCCCTCACCGGGGTCCAGGGCCACCAGGGCCGCCGCCGAGTTCAGCAGGACGGCGTCCCGTACCGGACCCGTCTCGCCGGCCAGCAGGCGGCGGGCGACGTCGGCGTTGTAGGAGGCGTCGGCGCCGCGCAGCGCCTCGACCGGCACCAGTTCGATGCCGACCTCGCGCGGGTCGAAGGTCTCCTCGGTCACCCGGCCGTCGCGCACGGTCCAGACCCGGGACGTGGAGGTGGTGGTCAGCTCGTCGAGGCCGTCGTCGCCCCGGAAGACCAGCGACGAGTGGCCGCGCTCGGCGAAGACACCGGCGATGATCGGCGCCATCCGGGCGTGGGCGACCCCGATCGCCTGGGCCCTGACCCGGGCGGGGTTGGTCAGCGGGCCCAGGAAGTTGAACACCGTGCGGATGCCGAGCTGACCGCGCGCCGCCGCCACGTGGCGCAGCGCCGGGTGGAACTTCACGGCGAAGCAGAAGGTGATGCCGGCCTCCTCGGCGACCTCCGCCACCCGCTTCGGCGTCAGCTCCAGATTGACCCCGAGCTTCTCCAGCACGTCCGAGGCCCCGGACGCCGAGGAGGCGGCCCGGTTGCCGTGCTTGACGACCTTCGCCCCCGTGCCGGCCACCACGATCGCCGACATGGTGGAGATGTTGACCGTCTTGGCGCCGTCGCCGCCGGTGCCGACGATGTCGACGGTCGCCCCCGGCACCTCGATCACGTTGGCGTGCTCGTACATGGTGCGGACGAGTCCGGAGATCTCCTCGACCGTCTCGCCCTTGAACCGCAGGCCCACCGCGAAGGCGGCGATCTGCGCGTCGGTCGCCTCGCCGCGCATGATCACGTCCAGCGCCCAGGCGGTGTCGTCGGCGCTCAGGTCGCGGCCGTCCAGCAGGCCGTTCAGCAGGACGGGCCAGGAGCGGTCCGCCGTGGTGTCGCCTCCAGCGGGGGTCACAGCGCTCATAGCCGCTCCTGAATCGTGTCTGTGTCGTCGACGGGGATCGTGCTCCCACCCTATCCAGCCCCGGGCACGGCGAAGGGCCCCGTCCGCAGACCGGAACGGGGCCCTTCGACCGTGGTGTGGCGACGCTGGAGGGTCAGTGGTGGCCGTGGCCGCTCGTGATCTCCTTGTACTCCTCGACGGTCGGCTTCGGAATCTGCGACTCCTCGCCGTAGTACGACTCGCTGAGCTTGGCACGGAGCTTCTGCGTGCCGCTCACCTTGCGCTCGACGCCGTTCTCGTCGACCGTCGGGCCGATCTCGGCCGGCTTGTACTGCTCGTGCGCCGTGAGCGTGTGCAGCTGCTCCTGGCTGAGCGGCTCGTGCACCTCGATGAACTCACCGTGCGGCAGGCGCTTGATGATGCCGGACTCGCGTCCGTGCAGCACCTTGTCCTTGTCCCGGCGCTGGAGGCCGAGGCAGATCCGCTTGGTGGCGATGAAGGCGACGACCGGTCCGACGAAGAACGCGACGCGGACGAACCAGGTGATCGCGTTGATCGACAGGTGGAAGTGCGTGGCCCACAGGTCGTTGCCGCCACCGATCAGCAGCACGAAGTAGACGGTCAGCCAGGCTACACCGAAGGCCGTACGGGTCGGGGCGTTGCGCGGGCGGTCCAGGATGTGGTGCTCGCGCTTGTCGCCGGTGACCCAGGACTCGATGAACGGGTAGACCGCGATCGCCGCCAGGACCAGCGGGAAGATGATCAGCGGGATGAGCACGCCCAGGACGAGTGTGTGGCCCCAGGCGTTGATCTCCCAGCCCGGCATCACACGGATCAGGCCCTCGGAGAAGCCCATGTACCAGTCCGGCTGGGCGCCGGTGGAGACCTGGTCCGGCCGGTAGGGGCCGATGGCCCAGATCGGGTTGATCGTGGCGATGGCCGACACCACCGAGATCACACCGAAGACCAGGAAGAAGAAGCCTCCGGCCTTCGCCGTGTACACCGGCAGCAGCGGCATGCCGACGACGTTCTTGTTCGTCTTGCCGGGACCCGCGAACTGCGTGTGCTTGTGGTAGAAGACCAGGATCAGGTGGCCCACCAGCAGGCCGAGCATGATGCCCGGCAGCAGCAGGATGTGGACCGAGTAGAACCGGGACACGAAGTCGTGTCCGGGGAACTCCCCGCCGAAGAGGAAGAACGAGATGTACGTGCCGACGATCGGCACGGACAGGATCGCGCCCTCCATGAAGCGGATGCCGGTGCCCGAGAGCAGGTCGTCCGGGAGCGAGTAACCGGTGAAGCCGGTGAACATGCCGAGGACGAGCAGCAGGAAGCCGAACAGCCAGTTGATCTCGCGCGGCTTGCGGAACGCGCCGGTGAAGAAGACGCGCATCATGTGCACGAACATGCCGGCCAGGAACACCAGCGCGGCCCAGTGGTGGATCTGCCGGATCAGCAGACCGCCGCGGACGTCGAAGCTGATGTCCAGAGTGGAGGCGTACGCCTCACTCATCATCTGGCCCTGCAAGGGCACGTACGAGCCGTGGTACTCGACCTCGGCCATCGACGGGTGGAAGAACAGCGTCAGGTACACACCCGTGAGGATGATGATGATGAAGCTGTAGAGGCAGACCTCACCCAGCATGAACGACCAGTGGTCGGGGAAGATCTTGCGCATGTTGGCCTTGGCCAGGGAGTAGATCCCCAGCCGGCCGTCGGCCCAGTCGGCGACGCGCTCGCCGGCCGGTGCCTTCCCGCGTGAGCGGGGCGCTTCGTTGGCTGCAGTACTCATCCGCGCTCCCAGAAAGCAGGACCGACGGGCTCTTCGAAGTCGCCGAGCGCTTCGAGGTAACCCTCGTCGTTCACGCCGATGCGCAGCTGCGGCAGGGCGTGACCGGCGGGACCGAAGATGACCCGGGCGCCGTCGGCAAGGTCGAAGGTGGACTGGTGGCAGGGGCAGAGCGCGTGGTGCGTCTGCTGCTCGTACAGGGAGATCGGGCAACCGACGTGGGTGCAGATCTTCGAGTACGCCACGATGCCCTCGTGCGACCACTCGAGCTCGCGCTTGTCCTTGATGGAGTCCGGCTCCAGCCGGATGATCATCAGGGCCGCCTTGGCGATCTCGTTCTGGAAGTCCTCGTCGTGCTCCTCCAGGCCCTCGGGCATGGCGAAGGTGAGCGAGCCCACCGCGACGTCGGAGGGACGCAGCGGCTCGTTGGTGTTCATGTTGACGAGGAGCTTGCCCTTGGACCACAGGGTGTGGCGGAGCTTGGTCCCGGGCAGCGGGCCGAGGTCGCGCAGCAGCACGACGCCGGAGAGCGGCACCAGGGTGAGCGCGCCCAGCATCGTGTTGCGGATCAGCTTGCGGCGCCCGATCACGGACTCCTTGGCACCCTGCTTGAAGTCCGCGTGGACCTTGGCACGGACCTCGGGGGACGCCTCGATCGGGTGACGCTCGTCGGCGACCTCCTCGTCGGACATCAGGGTGCGGGCCCAGTGGACCGCGCCGGCGCCGATGGCGAACAGCGCGACGCCGAGCGTCATGCCGAGCGCGAAGTTCAGCGCACTGATGTGACCGAGCGGGAAGATGTAGACCGACTTGTCGACGTCGATCGCCACGAACGAGGCGATGAAGCCGATGGTGGCCAGCATCGACAGCGTGAACAGCAGGGCGACCGTGCGCTCGGACCGCTTGGCGGCCCGCTCGTCGACGTCCTGGACCCGCGGCTCGTGGGGCGGCAGCCCCGGGTCGGCGAACGGGTTGGTCTCGTCCGCGGGCCGGGCGGCCGCGCCGTGCGGGCGGTCCTGCGCTGCCGGCAGGTTCTCTTCTGGAATGTCTTGGCTACTCATGACTTCTTGGCCTTTGCGGTCCGAGCGGCGACCCAGACGGCGACGGCGATCAGGGCGCCCAGTCCGAACACCCAGGCGAACAGACCCTCACTGACCGGGCCGAGTCCGCCGAGGCTGAGACCACCGGGGCTCTCGGTGTCGTCACCGTTGACCGCGTCCAGGTAGGCGATGATGTCCTTCTTGTTCTGCTCCGACAGCGTGGTGTCGGGGAAGGAGGGCATGTTCTGCGGGCCGGTCTGCATGGCCTCGTAGATGTGCTTCGGGTCGACACCCTCGAGGCTCGGCGCGAACTTGCCGTGCGTCAGGGCGCCACCCTTGCCGGTGAAGTTGTGGCACTGCGCGCAGTTGGTGCGGAACAGTTCACCGCCCTTGGCGATGTCCGCGCCCTCGGGGCCGTACTTCTCCTCCGAGGGGATGGCCGGACCGGCGCCCAGCGACGCGATGTAGGCCGCGAGCTGGTCGATCTCCGCCTGGGAGTAGATGACCTTCTTCTTCGGGACCTGCGCGCCGGGCTGCTGGGCGGGCATGCGGCCGGTGCCCACCTGGAAGTCGACGGCCGCGGCGCCTACGCCGACCAGGCTCGGACCGTCGCTGGTGCCCTGCCCTCCGGTGCCGTGGCAACTGGCACAGCCGACGGCGTAGAGCTTCTTGCCCTCGTCGATGGCAAGGGACTGGGCGGATTCATCGGCCTGCGCCTTGCTCGCGGGTGCGAACGCGGCGTACAGCCCCCCTGTGCATGCCAGCGCGAGGAGTAGGACGACGAGGGCCGCCAGCGGATGGCGTCGTCGTGCGGAGAGCTTTTTCACGGATTACCCCGGTGTCAGGATCTTCTGCGTCGATGCTTCTGGTATTGCGCGGGTGCGTGCCGCGACTACTTGATCAGGTAGATCGTGGCGAACAGGCCGATCCAGACCACATCGACGAAGTGCCAGTAGTAGGACACGACGATGGCGGCGGTCGCCTGCTCGTGGGTGAACCTCCTGGCCGCGTAGGTGCGGCCGAGGACCAGCAGGAAGGCGATCAGTCCGCCCGTCACGTGCAGTCCGTGGAAGCCGGTGGTCAGGTAGAACGCCGAGCCGTACGGGTCGGAGGACAGGGAGATCCCGTCCTTCTTGACCAGTTCGGTGTACTCGAACACCTGACCGCCGATGAAGATCGCACCCATCACGAAGGTGACGATGAACCACATCCGGAGCTTCTTCACGTCACCGCGCTCGGCCGCGAACACGCCGAGCTGGCAGGTGAGGGAGGAGAGCACCAGGATCGTGGTGTTCGTCGCGGAGAACGGGACGTTCAGCGCGTGGGCCTTCTCGGACCAGAAGTCCGGGCCCGTCACCGATCGCAGGGTGAAGTACATCGCGAAGAGGGCCGCGAAGAACATCAGCTCGGAACTCAACCAGATGATGGTTCCGACGCTGGTGAGGTTCGGCCGGTTGACCGACGGGTGCGCGTGCCCGGTTTCTACTGTCGTTGCTGTCGCCACGACCGACATTATGTCGGTCGCTTATCCCGCCCTCACCCCGGGGGGTGCCGTTCGGTGTGTTCCCCCTGCTTGTACGGCCCGGATGGCCCATCGAACGGCCCGTCGAAGCCCTGTCCGAACCAGTGCTGACGGGACGTTCGAGGGAGTAGCATCCGCCCCAACGGGCTACGACAGCCTTCACCGGTCTCACCGCGTATCGGAGGAAGCATGCAGGCGACCGCCACGGTGCTGGTCTACAGCGACGACTCCAACACCCGCGAACAGGTGCGGCTCGCGACCGGCCGCCGGCCGGCTCCGGACGTGCCCGTGGTCGAGTTCGTGGAGTGCGCCACCCCGGCCGCGGTGCTCAAGGAGCTGGACAAGGGCGGGATCGACGTCTGCGTGCTGGACGGCGAGGCGGTGCCCATGGGCGGCATGGGCATGTGTCGCCAGATCAAGGACGAGGTCTTCCAGTGCCCGCCGGTGCTGCTCCTCATCGCACGGCCGCAGGACGCCTGGCTGGCCACGTGGAGCCGCGCGGAGGCGGCTGTGACGCTGCCGGTGGAGCCGGTGGAGTTCGCGGGGGCGCTGGCCGCTTTGCTGCGGGAGAAGAGGCTGCAGGGCGTCTAGGGGCGCCTTCCAGCTCGGGGGTGCGGGTCCTTGTGGCGAGTGCGGCGCCCCCGTGGCTCGTCGCCCAGTTCCCCGCCCCCCCTGACTGAGGTTCGCTGCTCCAGGCGCCTCTAGACGCTCTCCGGCCTCAGCCTCGCCTGTTCCGCCGTGCCGGACGCGTTGCCCGTGCCGCCCGTCAGGGCGCTGCCCGTGCGCCATTTCGCCCAGTCCATGTTCCAGTCGCCGAAGCCGTTGCCGAAGGCTTCCATCGTCTCGCCGTCCGAGTTGACGACCTCGACGAGGTCGCCCTCCTGGACCGCGTTGAAGAACCACTCCGCGTTGTCGGTGCTCATGCCGACGCAGCCGTGGCTGACGTTGGCGATGCCCTGGGAGCCGACGGACCAGGGGGCGGCGTGCACGTACTCGCCGCTCCAGGTCACCCGGGTGGCCCAGTGGACCGGCAGGTCGTACGCCTCCGAGGAGCCCTCGGCGATGCCGACGGTGGTGCTGCGCATGCGTACGAAGGATTCCTTGCCGAGGACGACCTTGACGCCGTTGCGGGTCTCGAAGCCGGGCTTGCCGGTGGTGACCGGGATCTCCCGGATCGCCTCGCCGTCCTGGTAGACGGTCAGGGTGTGCGCGGCGGCGTCGGTGACGGCCACGACGCGGTCGTCCGTGGTGATCTTCAGGGGCTTGGTTCTGCCGCCCCACATCCGGTCGCCGATCTTGATGCCGTCCAGGGTGCTGCGGACCTTGACGGTGGCGTGCGCGGGCCAGTACTCCTGGGGCCGGTAGTGGAGCTTCTTGTCGTCCACCCAGTACCAGGCGCCCTGCGCCGCGGGGGTGGACTCGACCTTCAGGCCGCGCTCCACTATGGCCCGCTGCGCCGGGTCCCGGACCGGCTGGCTCAGTTCCGCCGTGATGGGCTGACCGACGCCGTACGCGCCCGCCTTGGGCCCGAAGGTGACGTCCAGGGTCTTCTTCGCGCCGGGCTTGCCGGTCTCGAAGGTGAGCACCTTGCGGCCGGGCGCCCCGTCCCCGTCCTCGGTGCTGACGCGCACGGTGTAGCTGGCGTTGGCCGCCAGCGGCGAGGTGCTGTGCCAGCGGGCGCCGTCGGCGGACAGCTCGCCCGCGACGTGGCGTCCGGTCGCGTCCGTGGCCGTGACGTCCGTGATGCGCCCGTCGGCGCCCTCGGCGACCACCTCCAGGGGTTTGTCCGGGTCGGCCTTCTTCCCGGCGTCCGTGGGGCCGTTGAAGGAGATCTGGCCGGCCGCGTCGTAGGGCGTGGCGGACAGCGGGTTGTCGTCGTCGCCGAGGCAGGCGGTGCCGCTCGCGCCGAGGGCGATCACCAGCAGGGTGCAGCCGACGACCGTACGCCCCCGCGCCTGGAAGTGAACCGTGATGCTCATGGCCTCACGCTAGGGAGAGACGTCAAGGGCGGCACGGCGGGTAAGCCGGAAGGGTGAGGGACGGTACGGCAGACGAAGGGGCCCGGACGCTCCTGACGGAGTGTCCGGGCCCCTTGGCGCTCGACGCGTGCTACTGGGTGCGGTTCTCACCGCGGTAGTACTCGAAGACCCAGCCGAACAGGCCGACCATGAGGATCGGTGCCGAGAAGTACATGACCCACCAGCCGACGGCGATGCCCAGGAAGGCGAGGGCGCCACCGACGGCGAGGGACAGCGGCTGCCAGCTGTGCGGGCTGAAGAACCCGACCTCGCCGGCGTCGTCCGCGACGTCCGCCTCCATGTTGTCCTGCGCCCCGGCGTCGACCCTCCGCGCCGTGAAGGCGAGGTAGAAGCCGATCATGATGGCCAGGCCGAAGGCCAGGAACAGGGCCGTGGTACCGGCCGGCTCCTTGGACCAGTAGCCGTAGACGACCGCCACGACGAGGATGAAGACGCTCAACCAGATGAACATCTTGCCCTGGATCTTCACTTCCCGGCCTCCTTGCCGCCGGCGAGGGCCTTCTCACCGTGGCCGACGTTCTCCAACTGGTCGATCGCGGAGATCTCGGGGTGGTGCAGGTCGAAGGCGGGGGATTCACTGCGGATGCGCGGCAGCGTGAGGAAGTTGTGCCGCGGCGGCGGGCAGGAGGTCGCCCACTCCAGCGAACGGCCGTAGCCCCACGGGTCGTCCACCTCGATCTTCTTGCCGTACTTGGCGGTCTTCCAGATGTTGTAGAAGAACGGCAGTATCGACATGCCCAGCAGGAACGAGCTGATCGTCGAGATCGTGTTCAGGGCGGTGAAGCCGTCCGCGGCCAGGTAGTCGGCGTAGCGACGCGGCATGCCCTCGGCGCCGAGCCAGTGCTGGACCAGGAACGTGCCGTGGAAGCCGACGAACAGCGTCCAGAAGGTGATCTTGCCCAGGCGCTCGTCCAGCATCTTGCCGGTGAACTTCGGCCACCAGAAGTGGAAGCCGGCGAACATCGCGAACACCACGGTGCCGAACACCACGTAGTGGAAGTGCGCCACCACGAAGTACGAGTCGGACACGTGGAAGTCCAGCGGCGGCGAGGCCAGGATGACACCGGTCAGACCACCGAAGAGGAAGGTGATCAGGAAGCCGGTGGACCAGAGCATCGGTGTCTCGAAGGACAGCGAGCCCTTCCACATGGTGCCGATCCAGTTGAAGAACTTCACACCGGTCGGGACCGCGATCAGGAAGGTCATGAAGGAGAAGAACGGCAGCAGGACGCCGCCCGTGACGTACATGTGGTGGGCCCACACCGTCACCGACAGACCCGCGATCGCGATCGTCGCGCCGATCAGACCCATGTAGCCGAAGATCGGCTTGCGGGAGAAGACCGGGATGATCTCACTCACGATGCCGAAGAACGGCAGCGCGATGATGTACACCTCTGGATGCCCGAAGAACCAGAACAGGTGCTGCCACAGCAACGCCCCGCCGTTGGACGAGTCGAAGATGTGGGCACCGAACTTGCGGTCGGCCTCCAGCGCGAACAGGGCCGCGGCCAGCACCGGGAAGGCCAGCAGGACCAGCACACCGGTCAGCAGCACGTTCCAGGTGAAGATCGGCATGCGGAACATGGTCATGCCGGGCGCGCGCATGCAGATGATCGTGGTGATGAAGTTGACCGAGCCGAGGATGGTGCCGAAGCCGGAGAAGGCCAGACCCATGATCCACAGGTCGCCGCCGATACCGGGCGAGTGCACCGCGTCGGACAGCGGCGAGTAGGCGAACCAGCCGAAGTCGGCCGCGCCCTGCGGGGTCAGGAACCCGCCCACCGCGATGCTCGAGCCGAACAGGTACAGCCAGTAGGCGAACATGTTCAGCCGGGGGAACGCCACGTCGGGCGCGCCGATCTGCAACGGCATGATCCAGTTCGCGAAGCCCGCGAACAGCGGCGTCGCGAACATCAGCAGCATGATCGTGCCGTGCATCGTGAACGCCTGGTTGAACTGCTCGTTCGACATGATCTGCAGACCGGGCCGGGCGAGCTCGGCGCGCATGAAGAGCGCCATCACGCCGCCGATCACGAAGAACGCGAACGACGTCACCAGGTACATCGTGCCGATCGTCTTGTGGTCAGTGGTCGTGAGCCACTTGATCACGACGTTGCCGGGCTGCTTGCGCCGTACCGGCAGCTCGTTCTCGTACGAGTCCTCCGCTGCCGAGGCACCCTGGGGTTCGTTGAGGATGCTCACAGGTTGTTCGTCTCCCGGTTCTTCTCGTGGCTCGTCTGAGCGATGCCCGCGGGAACGTAACCGGTCTGCCCCTTCTTCGCGAGGTCCTGGAGGTGCTGCTCGTAGCGCTCCGGGGAGACGACCTTGACGTTGAACAGCATCCGGGAGTGGTCCACGCCGCACAGCTCGGCGCACTTGCCCAGGAAGGTCCCCTCCTTGTTGGGGGTCACCTCGAAGGCGTTGGTGTGGCCCGGAATCACGTCCTGCTTCATGAGGAACGGCACCACCCAGAAGGAGTGGATGACGTCACGCGAGGTCAGGACGAAGCGGACCGTCTTGCCCTTGGGGAGCCAGAGGGTCGGGCCCGGGTTGTTGGTCTGCGGGTTCCGCGTACCGGGGGTACCGCAGTCGTAGACACCGCCGGCGTTCGCCGGGAAGTCCTCGACGAACCGGTCCGGGATGCCGGCCAGTTCCTTGGAGGTCTTGGCGTCGCCGGTGGAGCCCGGGACGTCCTCGATGTGGTTGAAGCACCAGCTCCACTGGAAGCCGACCACGTTGACCGTGACGTCGGGCTTCTTCTTGAGGCTCAAGAGGTCCGACTCGTCACGCGCGGTGAAGTAGAACAGCACCGAGACGATGACGAGCGGAACCATGGTGTACAGCGCCTCGATGGGCAGGTTGTACCTGGTCTGCGGAGGGACCTCGACCTTGGTGCGGCTGCGCCGGTGGAAGAAGACACTCCACAGGATCAGGCCCCACACCAGCACGCCGGTGGCCAGCGCGGCAGCCCAGGAGCCCTGCCACAGGGAGAGGATCCGCGGAGCCTCTTCCGTGGTTGGGGTGGGCATGCCGAGGCGGGGGAAGTCCTCGTATGTGCAACCGGTGGCGGTCGCCAGGACCAGGCCCGCGGTCAGTGCCTGCAGCAGCTTCCGCCGCATCGGGCGCCGCGGCGAGCGGTCGGAGCCGTTGGGACTCACGTAGCGCCTTCCCGAGAGTCTCGCCCGCGCGGTTGGCTGCGGCCTGCCTTCTCGCTGGTCGGTCGCCGCCCTGCGTCGGGCAGGGGTTTGATGTTTATGCGGACCAAACCCTAGCCGACGCCCTCCGGGGGGTCGCGGGGAGGGTGGCATACGCGCCGGGGGTCACTCTTTAAGGGTGGGACGGGGCGCCTACGGGGGTGGGGCCCGGGGGTGTTCGGCGGCTGACGGTGCGTCGTGGAGGGTCGCGCCCGCGTGGCGCGGCCGCACGTGCCACGGCCCCGCTCCCCTGGTGGGGCGCCGGCGTCCCCGGCGTTCTAGCGTTGGCCCGTGGCCTACTTCGACGCGGCTTCCGCCGCTCCCCTTCACCCCGTTGCCCGGCAAGCCCTGTTGGCCGCCCTCGACGAGGGGTGGGCCGATCCCGCCCGGTTGTACCGGGAAGGACGACGGGCCCGGATGCTGCTCGACGCCGCCCGGGAGGCGGCGGCCGAGTGTGTGGGGTGCCGGGCGGACGAGTTGGTGTTCACTCCTTCGGGGACCCGGGCGGTGCATTCAGGGGTGGCGGGGGCGCTGGCCGGGCGGCGGCGCGTCGGACGCCACCTGATCGTGTCAGCGGTCGAACACTCCTCCGTACTGCACGCGGCCGAGGCGCACGAGGCGGCCGAGGGCGGGAGCGTCACCCGGGTCCCCGTGGACCGGACGGGCGCGGTGGCCCCGGAGGCGTACGCGGCCTCCCTGCGCGAGGACACGGCACTGGCCTGCCTCCAGTCGGCCAACCACGAGGTGGGCACCGAGCAGCCGGTGTCCCGGGTGGCGGAGGCCTGCCGGGCCGCCGGTGTGCCGCTGCTGGTGGACGCGGCCCAGTCGCTGGGCTGGGGCCGGGTGGAGGGCGACTGGTCGTTGCTCACGGGCAGCGCGCACAAGTGGGGCGGGCCCTCGGGGGTGGGCCTGCTCGTCGTGCGCAAGGGGGTCCGGTTCGCTCCGCAAGGGCCCGGGGACGAGCGGGAGTCGGGTCGGGCGCCCGGGTTCGAGAACCTGCCGGCGATCGTGGCCGCGGCGGCGTCGCTGCGGGCGGTGCGGGCCGAGGCGGCGGCGGAGGCGGCCCGGCTGCGGGAGCTGACGGAGCGGATCCGGTCCCGGGTGCCCGACCTGGTGCCCGATGTGGAGGTGGTCGGGGATCCGTCGCGCCGGCTGCCCGGGATCGTCACCTTCTCGTGTCTCTATGTCGACGGGGAGACTCTGCTGCACGAGTTGGACCGCGCCGGTTTCTCCGTGTCCTCCGGATCGTCCTGCACGAGCAGCACGCTGACGCCGAGCCACGTCCTGAGGGCGATGGGGGTGCTCAGTGAGGGCAACGTCCGGATGTCGCTGCCGCCGGGGACCCCGGCGCGCGACGTCGAGCGGTTCCTGGAGGTGCTGCCGGGCACGGTGGCCGCGGTGCGCGAGAAGCTGGGGGCGCCGGCCGCGCCGGAGACCGTCCGCGCGGCCGGCCGCGACCTCGTCGTGGACGCGCTGGGCCGGCGCTGCCCCATTCCGGTGATCGAACTGGCCAAGGTCATCGGGGACGTCCCCGTGGGCGGCACCGTCCGCGTCCTCTCGGACGACGAGGCGGCCCGCCTGGACATCCCGGCGTGGTGCGAGATGCGGGGACAGGAGTACGTGGGCGAGGAACCGGCGGACAGGGGAACGGCCTACCTGGTCCGCCGGACGAGCTGACCCGCCCGGGGGCGCGTGGCGCCGTCGATGTGCGGCGCCGCGAGCCCGCCGCCTCAGCGCAGGTGCGCCTGAACCTCCTCCGCCGCCTCGTCCCCGTACGCCTTGGTGAAGCGCTCCATGAAGTGCCCGCGCCGCAACTGGTACTCCTGCGTCCCCACCGTCTCGATGACGAGGGTCGCCAGCATGCACCCGACCTGCGCCGCCCGCTCCAGCGAGACTCCCCACGCCAGCCCGGACAGGAACCCGGCGCGGAAGGCGTCGCCGACGCCGGTGGGGTCGGCCTTGCGCTCCTCGTCCGGGACGCCGACCTCGATGGTCTCCCCGCCGGCCTGCTCGATGCGCACGCCCCGGGCACCGAGGGTGGTGATCCGGTGGCCGACGCGGTCGAGGATCTCGGCGTCGCTCCAGCCGGTCTTGGTCTCGATGAGTCCCTTCTCGTACTCGTTGGAGAAGAGGTAGGTCGCCCCGTCCAGCAGTATCCGGATCTCGTCGCCGTTCATCCGGGCGATCTGCTGGGAGAAGTCCGCGGCGAAGGAGATGGACCGCGCGCGGCACTCCTCGGTGTGCCGGAGCATCGCCTCCGGGTCGTCGGCACCGATGGAGACCAGGTCGAGGCCGCCCACGCGGTCGGCGACGGTCTTCAGCTCGATGAGGCGGGCCTCGCTCATCGCGCCCGTGTAGAAGGAGCCGATCTGGTTGTGGTCGGCGTCGGTGGTGCAGACGAAGCGGGCGGTGTGCAGGGTCTCCGAGATGCGGACCGAGTCGGTGTCGACGCCGTGCCGGTCCAGCCAGGCCCGGTACTCGTCGAAATCCGCGCCGGCCGCGCCGACCAGGACGGGCCGGGTGCCGAGCTGACCCATGCCGAAGGCGATGTTCGCGGCGACGCCGCCCCGGCGTACGTCCAGCTGGTCGACCAGGAAGGAGAGCGAGACCGTGTGCAGCTGGTCCGCGACGAGCTGGTCGGAGAAGCGGCCGGGGAAGGTCATGAGGTGGTCGGTGGCGATGGAGCCGGTGACTGCGATGCGCACGGCGTGGACTCTCTCCTGAGGGGAGGCGGGTTGACGGTTCACGCTACCCGGCGGTGCCGCCAGGCTGAAGCAGGCGAAACTACCCGGTAGTACAACTTTCGCCGTGATACGGGACGTGCCTACGGTTCTGTTATGACGAACCCGAGGACCGTCGACCCCGCTCCGGCCGACCTGGACGGCGACCTGGCGTCGCTGCGCGGCGACTGCGCCCGGATGACCCCGCGCTGGTCGGCGCCCGCCGACGCCTCCCCCCGGCCGGTGCCCCTCACCCTCATCCACGGCGTCCGGGTGCCGCCGGCCTCGGCACGGTTGCTGGACGCGATGTCGGACTACGGCGACTGAGCGGCTCCCGGGCGGTCGCTGGGCCGTTCGGGCGACGTGCTCCGTCACCGGGAACCGGACCCCGGCCCGCCGCGTCCCATCGCTGTCCCCAGTAACAGCCGAAGGAGCGATGCGGTGAACCCCGAGCGACCCGACAACGACGACGCCACCGCCGCAGCCGACGACGAGGCCGTCGGCGGGCGTCCGGCACGGCGGCGCCCCCGGGCGGTCGCGGTCGCGTCGGTCGCGACCGCCGTCCTGCTGCTGGGCGGCGGCGGTGCCTACCTGGCCACGTCCGCCGCGGGGGACGACACGGACGGCGGTACGGCGTCCGGCGCCCCGGGCGACGACACTCCCCCGCCGCTCCCCCTCGACGACCACGGGAAGTCCCAGGGCGGCACGACCGGCATCGCGCCGGGCGAGCCCGACCCGTACGGCGTCACCTACCGCGCCGAGGGGCCGCTCCCCGAGGGTCCCGGCTCGGCGCCGGTGTACCGGGCGGAGGGCGACGTCACCGAGGCCGAGGTGGCCCGGCTGGCCGAGGCGCTGGGGGTCGAGGGCGCTCCCCGCACCCAGGGCGGGGCGTGGAAGGTCGGCAACGCCGAGGACGGGTTTGGGCCGCTGCTCACGGTGGGCCGGCAGGCGCCGGGCACCTGGACCTTCCACCGCTACGCGCCCGGCACCGACAACTGCAAGAAGGGCGCCGTCTGCAAGGGGCCCTCCGCCGACGGGGACCCGGTGGGCGAGGCGGCGGCGAGGAAGGCGGCGGCGCCGGTGCTGAAGGCGCTGGGCCAGGACGACGCCAAGCTGGACGCGAGCCGGGTCATGGGCGCCCGGCGGGCCGTGAACGCGGAACCGGAGGTCGGTGGGCTGCCCACGTACGGCTGGACGACCGGGGTGGTCGTCGACGCGCGGGGCGAGGTGGTCGGCGGCAGCGGTCAGGTGAAGGCGCCGGTCAAGGGGGACACGTATCCCGTCCTGGACGCCGGGGAGACGCTGGCGCTGCTGAACGCGCCGGGCGCCGGGAGCGGTGCGGACCTCGGCGGCATCGGCGGCTGCGCCACTCCCGTACCGGACCAGGACCGTGCGGGCCCGCCGTGCGCGCCGCCGACCGGCGCTGCGGAGCGGCCCGGGACGGGGAAGAAGCAGGTCGCCACCGTCGAGGACGCGGTGTTCGGGCTGGCCGCGCATCCGGTGCGGGGCCGCCGGACGCTGGTGCCGTCCTGGCTGTTCGAGGTGCGGGCGCCGGGGGCGCGGGACACGGTGACGGTCACGTATCCGGCGGTCGAGCCGAGGTATCTGACCACCACGGCCCCCGCCGAGCCGTCCCCGGCCCCGTCCGAGGATCCGGCCTCGAAGCCCGGGGAGCCGCGCGACGTGCGGGTGAGCGGCTACACGGCCGCCGACGGCGAGCTGACCGTGCACTTCACGGGCGGCGTGTGCTCCGACTACGACGCCCGGGCCGAGGAGAGCGGCGGGAAGGTGACCGTCACGGTGACCGAGACGCCGCACCCGGACAAGGTCTGCATCCTGATCGCGAAGGAGTACGAGCGGACGGTGCCGCTCGACAGGCCGCTCGGCGACCGGACGGTCGTGGGCACGGACGGCAAGGACATCCCCGTGCACAGGCCGGGCGCGCGGCTGCCGGCTCCGTCCGGGAGCCGGTGACGCCGACGGCGGGGCGCGGACACGGCACACGGGCGGTGGCCCGGGGTTCTCCCCCGGGCCACCGCCTTTCGCACGCTCGGTGCCGCGCCGCGGCCCCGGCCGGTCAGCTGAAGGAGTCGCCGCAGGCGCAGGAACCCGTCGCGTTCGGGTTGTCGATCGTGAAGCCCTGCTTCTTGATCGTGTCCTCGAATTCGATGACGGCGCCGTCGAGGTACGGGTCGCTCATGCGGTCGGTGACGACCTTCACATCGTCGAAGTACTTCACCACGTCGCCGTCGAGCGAGCGCTCGTCGAAGAAGAGCTGGTACCGGAGGCCGGAGCAGCCGCCGGGCTGGACGGCGACGCGCAGCGCGAGGTCGTCACGGCCTTCCTGGTCGAGCAGCGCCTTGACCTTCGCCGCGGCGGCGTCGGTCAGGATGATGCCGCCGGTGACGGTGGTGGTCTCGTCCGATACGGACATCTACATCTCTCCCGGGTTGTACGGAGACTGCTTGCCGACGGTGTCAACCGACGGAGCCGCGGATTCATTCCGGGCAGGGCCGAGTCTTTGTCCTCGGCGTCCCCTTTCATGCTCGCACACGCCCCGGCCGACGGTCAGCGGCTGGGGAGGACCGCTCGGGCACCGGGATTCACGTCACACCGACACTATGAGCATCGTCAAAGTGACATGAACCGGTTATGATATATAGTGTCAGTTCGACGAAAAGGGTCGACGAAAGTAGAAAGGGTGCGTGTCGTGACCACCGCCCAAACCCAGGAGCTCGACGTACAGCCGACGCCCCTCGCCCTGCTGCTGCTCGGCCGCGAGGCCGACCCGAGGAGCGAGCGCGGCGTGGAGTGCCCCGGGGACCTGCCCGCGGCCTCCGACCCGGACCTGGTCGCGCGCGCCCGTGCGGCCAAGGAGAAGCTCGGTGACAAGGTCTTCGTCCTCGGTCACCACTACCAGCGCGACGAGGTCATCCAGTTCGCCGACGTCACGGGCGACTCCTTCAAGCTGGCCCGGGACGCGGCCGCGCGCCCGGAGGCCGAGTACATCGTCTTCTGCGGTGTGCACTTCATGGCGGAGTCGGCCGACATCCTCACCTCGAACGACCAGAAGGTGGTCCTGCCCGACCTGGCCGCCGGCTGTTCCATGGCGGACATGGCCACCGCCGAGCAGGTCGCCGAGTGCTGGGACGTGCTGACCGAGGCCGGGATCGCCGAGCAGGTGGTGCCCGTGTCGTACATGAACTCGTCCGCGGACATCAAGGCGTTCACCGGCAGGCACGGCGGCACCATCTGCACCTCCTCCAACGCCGAGCGCGCCCTGAACTGGGCCTTCGAGCAGGGCGAGAAGGTCCTCTTCCTGCCGGACCAGCACCTCGGCCGCAACACCGCGGTGCGGGACCTGGGCATGTCCCTGGAGGACTGCGTCGTCTACAACCCGCACCGGCCGAACGGCGGGCTGACGGCCGAGGAGCTGCGCGCCGCGAAGATGATCCTGTGGCGGGGGCACTGCTCGGTGCACGGCCGCTTCAGCCTCGACTCGGTGAACGACGTGCGCGAGCGCATACCGGGCGTGAACGTCCTGGTGCACCCCGAGTGCAAGCACGAGGTCGTCGCGGCGGCGGACTACGTCGGCTCGACCGAGTACATCATCAAGGCCCTGGAGGCGGCCCCGGCCGGGTCCAAGTGGGCCATCGGGACCGAACTGAACCTGGTCCGGCGACTGGCGAACCGTTTCGCCGCCGAGGACAAGGAGATCGTCTTCCTCGACAAGACGGTCTGCTTCTGCTCGACCATGAACCGCATCGACCTCCCGCACCTGGTCTGGACGCTGGAGTCGCTGGCCGAGGGCACGCTGGTCAACCGCATCGAGGTCGACCAGGAGACCGAGGCGTTCGCCAAGCTGGCGCTGGAGCGGATGCTGGCGCTGCCGTAACCGGCCCCCGCGCGCGGCCCCGCCCGATCACCCCTCCGGTGCTCGGTCGGGGCCCTTCTCGTTCACCCGGTCCCCTCGTTCACCCCGTCCCCTCGGCCTCCCGTCCTCGCGGTCTTCTCGATTCGCGCAGGAAGGTGAGGCCCTGAGCGCACATCTGCAGCTGACTCGTTGGCCCGCGCGGGCGCCTGTGCGACGGTGGGGCCCGGGAGAGACGGGAGGCTGTCATGGCAGGTCAGAGACCGGTTCCCGGCGGGGGCGAGAGTTCGTTCGGCCGCGGGGCGGGACAGGGGTGCGGGTTCTGCGTGGGGGTGCTGCTGGCTCTGGTGATCCTGGTGGCGCTGGTCCTGTTCGGCGGCATCGCCGCGCTGTCCGGGCAGTGACGCGGGCAGACACGCGGGCGCCCCCGTGGTCGGTCCACGGGGGCGCCCTTCGTCGGGGCCGGCAGGTGTCAGACCTGGGCCGGCTCCGGTTCCTCCGTGGGCTGCGCCTGCCCGGGCAGGCCCTTCTTCTCGGCCCGCTTCTTGGCGCGGCGCTCCTTGCGCAGCTCCAGCATGGCGTAGAGCGTCGGGACCAGGAGCAGGGTCAGCAGCGTCGACGTGATCAGACCGCCGATCACGACCACCGCGAGCGGCTGGGCGATGAAGCCGCCCTCGCCGGTGACGCCCAGCGCCATCGGGAGCAGGGCGAAGATCGTCGCCAGGGCCGTCATGAGGATGGGCCGCAGACGGTGGCGCCCGCCCTCGATCACCGCTTCGACGACACCGTAGCCCTGCTTGCGGTACTGGTTGATCAGGTCGATCAGCACGATGGCGTTGGTGACCACGATGCCGATCAGCATCAGCAGGCCGATCATCGCAGGAACACCCAGCGGGGTGCCCGTCAGCACCAGCAGGCCGATCGCGCCGGTCGCCGCGAACGGGATCGACACCAGCAGGATCAGCGGCTGGGCGAGGGAGCGGAAGGTGCCGACCAGCAGCATGAAGACGATCGCGACGGCCGCCAGCAGGGCCAGGGCCAGGTTCTTGAACGCGTCGTCCTGGTCGGCGGAGACTCCGCCGATGGTGGCGGTGGCACCCGCCGGCAGGTCCAGGCTGTCGATGTCCGACTGGAGCTGGGTGCTGATGGCGCCGGTGTTGTCACCGGTCGGCCGTGCCGTGATGGTGGCCGCGCGCTGGCCGTCGATGCGGGTGGTCGACACGGGGCCGTCCACCAGCCGCACGGTGGCGATGTCGCCGAGCTCGACCGGGCCGAGGCGCAGCGCCTTCAGCTCGGCGAGCGTGGCGGCGGGCTTCGCCGGGGTGACGACGACGTCCTGCTCGGTGTCGCCGAGGACCGCCTTGCCGGCCGTGGTGCCGCGCACCGCCTGGGCGACGGCGGCGCCGAGGGTCTGTTCGGTGAAACCGGCCGCGGCGGCGCGGTCGTTGGCCTTGACCGAGATGCGCGGCACGCTCTGCGACAGGTCGCTGGCGACGTCGGTGACGTCGTCGAGGGCGGCCACGGTCTTGCGGACCTCCTCGGCGGCGGCGCGCAGCGTCCGGGGGTCGGACGCCTTGACGACGACGCTCAGGTCCTGACTGCTGAAGCCGTCACCGGCGGAGACCGTGGTGGTGCCGATCCCGTCGAGCTTGTCGAGACCCGCCTTGATCTCGTCCTGGACGTCCCCGAGGGACGCCGAGTCCTCCAACGCGATCTGGTAGGACGCCTGGTTCGTGTCGGTGCCGCCGCCGAAGGCGGCCATCCAGCCGGAGGAGCCGACGGTCACCTGGTAGTCCTTGACGCCGTCGATGCCCGCGATGAGCTTCTCGACCTTCTTGGCCTGCGCG
Organism: Streptomyces violaceorubidus; assembly: GCF_000717995.1. Taxonomy (GTDB): domain Bacteria; phylum Actinomycetota; class Actinomycetes; order Streptomycetales; family Streptomycetaceae; genus Streptomyces; species Streptomyces violaceorubidus. The sequence continues at coordinate 24,881 of NZ_JODM01000017.1, read as the reverse complement.
TCGGTGGCCGCGAGGCTGGTGCCGGGCTTCAGCTCCTGCTTGACGTTGAGGACTTCCTGGTCGCCCTGGTCGAAGAAGTTGGTCTTGAGCAGCGGAGCCATGCCGAAGGTGGCGAGGAGTACGACGACCGCGATGGCCACACTGGTGAGGCGGCGGCGGGTGGCGAACCGCAGGACGGGGACGTAGAACCGCTGGAGGCGGTTCTTCGCCTCCTTCTCCTCCGCCAGGCGCCGGGCCTCGTCGGCGTCCTCGGGCGTTCCCTTGGGGGCGCGCAGGAACCAGTACGACAGGACGGGCACGACCGTCAGCGACACCAGCAGGGACGCCAGCAGCGCGACGGTGACGGTGAGGCTGAAGGAGCCGAACAGCTCGCCGACCAGGCCACCGACCAGGCCGATGGGCAGGAACACGGCGACCGTGGTGAGGGTGGAGGACGTCACGGCGCCCGCGACCTCGCGAACCGCCTTGAGAATGGCCTCCCGGCGCTCCTCGCCGTAGCTCAGGTGCCGCCTGATGTTCTCCAGTACCACGATCGAGTCGTCGACGACCCGGCCGATGGCGATGGTGAGCGCGCCCAGCGTCAGAACGTTGAGGGACAGATCGCGCGTCCACAGGACGATCAGCGTCAGCACCACCGACAACGGGATGGAGACGGCCGTGACCAGGGTGGAGCGGATCGAGGCCAGGAAGACCAGGATCACGACGACCGCGAAGAGCAGGCCGAGCGCGCCCTCGGTGGTCAGGCCCTCGATGGCCTTCGACACCGCCGGGCCCTGGTCGCTGACGACGGTGAGGGTCGCACCGGAGCCGAGTGCCTCGCGCAGGTCGGGGAGCTTGTCCTCGACGGCCTTGGAGACCGCGACCGCGCTGCCGTCGTGGTCCAGGGTCACCGCCACGGCCAGACTGGGCTTGCCGTTGGTCCGGGTGATCGAGTCGGCCCTGGCCTCCCGCTCCTCCACGGTGGCCACATCGCCGAGACGGACCGGCTTGTCCACCCCCTCGCCGGTGATCCTCAGGTCCTGGATCTGCTGCAGCGAGGTGAAGCCGCCGCCGACCTGGACCGTGCGGTTAGCGCCGCCCTCGTCGAAGGAGCCCGCCGGGACGCTCGCGCCGCCGGCCTGGAGCGACTGGAGCAGGGTCTGCGTCGTGACGCCGGCCTTGGCCAGCTTCGCGTCGTCGGGCGTGACGGCGACCTGGAGGTCCCGGACGCCGTCGAGGGTGACCTGGCCGACGCCGTCGATGTCCTCCAGCTCGGGCACGACGGACCCGTCGAGCTGGTCGGCCAGCGCCTGCTGGTCCTTGTCCGAGGTGACGGACAGCACCACGGTGGGGATGTCGTCCGTGGAACCGGCCACGACCTGCGGGTCGACGTCGTCCGGGAGCTGGGCACGGGACCGGTTGACGGCCTGCTGGACGTTGGCCACGAGCTGCTGGGTGTCGGGGCCGTAGTCGAAGGACGCCATGATCACGGCGTTCCCCTCGCTGGCCGTGGAGGTGACCCCAGTAAGACCGTCGACCGATTCGAGGTTGTTCTCGATGGGCTCGACGATCTGCTTCTCGACGACGTCCGGCGAGGCCCCCTGGTAGGGGGCGATCACCGACACCACGGGCAGTTCGATGGTGGGCAGCAGCTGCTGCTTGAGCTGGGGGATCGCGATCGCCCCGAAGACGAGCGCGACGATCGACATCAGGCCTATCAGGGCCCGTTGCGCGAGGCTGAATCTCGACAGCCAGGACATGGATCAGGGTCTCTCTATCTGTGGCCGGGCGGAGGGGACGGGCACATCTGTACGCCCACCCCACACCCTGGTCCATGATCGCCCCGGTTTCGTAGGCCCCAGGTCTATTTGCCGCTCCCGCGCCTACTCCCACCGCAGTACACGCGGGAAGGGGTCACTCCACCCTTGGACGGACCAGCCCTGACTCGTACGCGACGACGACCAGCTGGGCGCGGTCGCGGGCGCCCAGCTTGGCCATGGCCCGGTTCACGTGGGTCTTCACGGTGAGCGGGCTGACTTCCAGGCGTTCGGCGATCTCGTCGTTGGAGTGCCCGCCGGCGACCTGGACCAGCACCTCGCGCTCCCGCACGGTCAGCGACTCCAGGCGCTCGGCGCGGGCCGGGTCGCGCTCCTGGTCGGCCGTGTCCTGCTGGGCGAGGAAACGGGCGATCAGCCCCTTGGTGGCGGTCGGCGACAGCAGCGCCTCGCCGCCGGCCGCGACCCGGATCGCGCTGAGCAGTTCCTCGGGCTCCGATCCCTTGCCGAGGAAGCCGGAGGCCCCGGCGCGCAGCGACTGCACCACGTAGTCGTCGACCTCGAAGGTGGTCAGTATGACCACGCGGACGTGGGCCAGGGACGGGTCGGCGCTGATCATGCGGGTGGCGGCGAGACCGTCCGTGCCGGGCATCCGGATGTCCATCAGCACCACGTCGGCCCGCCGCTCGGCGGCCAGCCGGGCCGCCTCCGCGCCGTCGGACGCCTCCCCCACCACCTCCATGTCGGGCTCGGAGTCGACCAGCACCCGGAAGGCGCTGCGCAGCAGCGCCTGGTCGTCGGCGAGCAGGACACGGATCGTCATACGGGGTCCTTGGTGGCTGCGGCGGCTTCGGCGGTGGCCTCGGTGCGGTTCCTGACCGGAAGGATCGCATGCACGCGGAAACCGCCCCCGTAGCGGGGACCGGTGGTGAGGGTGCCGCGTACGGCGGTGACGCGCTCGCGCATGCCGAGCAGACCGTGCCCGCCGCCCTCGGCCGGGGTGTCGGCGGCCTCGCCCCCGGGGGTGCCGTCGTCGAGCACGGTCACCTCGATGTTCGGCCCCACCCGCACGACGCTCACCTCGGCCTTCGCCTGCCGCCCCGCGTGCTTCTGCACATTGGTCAGCGCCTCCTGGATGATGCGGTAGGCGGCCAGGTCGACGGCGGCCGGCAGCTCGGTGCCCTGGTCGGTGCGGGCCACCTCGACCCGCAGTCCGGCGTGGTGGAAGGTGCCCACGAGTTCGTCGAGGCGGGCGAGGCCCGGGGCGGGCTCGGTCGGTGCCTCGGGATCGCCGGACTGGCGCAGCAGCCCGACGGTGGCCCGCAGCTCGTCCAGCGCGCTCCGGCTGGCCTCCCGTACGTGGGCGAGCGCCTCCTTGGCCTGGTCGGGCCGCTTGTCCATGACGTGCGAGGCGACCCCGGCCTGCACGTTGACCAGGGCGATGTGGTGGGCGACGACGTCGTGCAGGTCGCGGGCGATGCGCAGCCGCTCCTCGGCGACCCGGCGGCGCGCCTCCTCCTCCCGGGTGCGCTCGGCCTTCTCCGCCCGGTCCCGGATGGCCTGGACGAAGGCGCGGCGGCTGCGGACGGCGTCCCCGGCGGTGGCGCCGATGCCGGTCCAGGCGAAGACGGCGAGGTTCTCCTGCGCGTACCAGGGCAGGGGGCCGGCCAGCATGGCGGCGCCGGTGAGCACCGTCATGGTGAGCAGGCCGACCCGCCAGGTGGTGGGCCGGTCGGTGGAGGCGGCGACGGTGTAGAGGGCGATGACGGCGGACATGACCACCGGGGCGCGCGGGTCGCCGGTGACGCTCTCGACGACGGAGACGCAGCCCGTGACGACGAGGACCGTCAGCGGCCGGCGGCGCCGGAAGGCGAGCGCGGCGGCGCCCGCGGTCATGAGGGTGAGGCTGAGCACGTCGGGGGTCCGCAGGCCCCAGCTGATGCCCTCCGGGCCGTGCGGGTCCACGAAGGAGCCGGCCACCATGCACAGGAGGACGGCCGCGGCGAGGGCTGCGTCCAGGGCGCAGGGGTGGGCGCCGATGGTGCAGCGGGCGCGGGCGAGGGTGCTCACGGTTTTTTACGGTAGCCGGAATGGCGGTGCCTTATGAGGGGGTCCGCACGCGGTGGGTGTCTTGCTGGGGGCTGCCGCGGGCCGATGTCGCCGGCCTGCGCCGACAAGACACCTCTCAGGCACTCCCAGGAATGAGGCCGTCGTCGCTCAGTAGCTCCTGGACCTCCTCCAGGGTGGCGTCCGGGGACGGGAGGATGAGGTCGGACGGCTCCAGGCTGTCGTCCGGGAGGGACTCGCCCAGTTCGCGGACCTTGGCCAGGAGGGCCTGGAGGGTCGCGCGGAAGCCGGGGCCGTCGCCGTTCTCCATCTCGGCCAGGAGCTCGTCGTCCAGCTTGTTCAGCTCACCGAGCCGGCCGTCGGCCAGCGTCAGCTGTCCCTCCCCCATGATCCGTACGATCATGTCGGCCCTCCTAGCCGTGGGCTACTGCTTGTCGAAGCGCGGGGTGTCCTGCGGTTGCTGCTGGGACTGCGACGGGGCCTGCCCCTGTCCCTGGCCGCCCTCGATGGCCTGCCGGTCGGAGGTGGAGCCCCCGGCCAGCTCGGCCTTCATGCGCTGCAGTTCCAGCTCTACATCCGTACCACCGGAGAGCCGGTCCAGCTCGGCCTGGATGTCGTCCTTGTGCATGCCGGACTGGTCGTCGAGGGCGCCGGAGGCGAGCAGCTCGTCGATGGCACCGGCCCGGGCCTGGAGCTGGGCGGTCTTGTCCTCGGCCCGCTGGATGGCCAGGCCGACGTCGCCCATCTCCTCGGAGATGCCGGAGAACGCCTCGCCGATGCGGGTCTGCGCCTGGGCGGCCGTGTAGGTGGCCTTGATGGTCTCCTTCTTGGTGCGGAAGGCGTCCACCTTGGCCTGGAGGCGCTGGGCCGCCAGAGTGAGCTTCTCCTCCTCGCCCTGGAGCGTGGCGTGCTGCGTCTCCAGGTCGGTGACCTGCTGCTGGAGCGCGGCGCGCCGGGACAGCGCCTCGCGGGCCAGGTCCTCGCGGCCCAGCGCCAGCGCCTTGCGGCCCTGGTCCTCCAGCTTGCCGGACTGGGACTGGAGCTGGTTGAGCTGAAGCTCCAGCCGCTTGCGGCTGGTCGCCACGTCGGCGACGCCGCGGCGCACCTTCTGGAGCAGCTCCAGCTGTTTCTGGTACGAGTAATCGAGGGTCTCGCGCGGGTCCTCGGCCCGGTCAAGGGCCTTGTTGGCCTTCGCGCGGAAGATCATCCCCATACGCTTCATGACACCGCTCATGGGCTTCGCGCGCCCCCTTCTGACCGACTCCAGCTCCAGCGACTGCAACAGAACCCACAGTACGGGCCCTGCATCCATTACCGCACTGTTCGGGGACGGATGCGCTCATCCCCAAGGACGACTGCGTACCTTCCCCGTCCGGCGCAGGGAGTAGGTGCTCCCCGGGGTTGTCCGGAAAGTCCCGGTGGCCGGGGCTGTACGCAACGTCCCCTCTGTCCCCTTGGAGACGACCGGCGTTGCCGGATCGTTCCCCACCGGACTGGGGTCCACACCCCGGCACCCCGTACCCTTGGGTTTTGTGTTCCGTAGCCGTGCCAAGGATGAGAAGGCCCAGAGCGCCGTCAGCGCGCCGGTGACCGACTCCAAGCAGCCCCGCGACCCGCAGGCCCCGAAGGGCAGGCCCACGCCCAAGCGCAGTGCGGCCCAGTCCCAGCGCCGCAGCGTCGCCCATACGCCGATGACGCGCAAGGACGCCGCCAAGCGCCAGCGCGAGGAGCGGCGGACCGCGATGGCCCGGCAGCGCGAGGCCCTCGCGAAGGGCGACGAGCGCTACCTGCCCGCCCGTGACAAGGGCCCGGTGCGCAGGTTCGCGCGCGACTTCGTCGACTCGCGGTTCAACATCGCGGAGTACTTCCTGCCGATGGCCGTGATCATCCTCGTGCTGAGCCTGATCCGGGTGGCCTCGCTGCAGAACATCGCGCTGCTGCTGTGGCTGGTCGTGATCGTGCTGATCGTGCTGGACTCGATCGTCAGCGGCTTCCGGCTGAAGAAGCGGCTCGCCGAGCGCTTCCCGGACGAGCGCCGGCGCGGCGCGGTGGCCTACGCGCTGATGCGCTCGCTCCAGATGCGCCGCCTGCGCCTGCCCAAGCCCCAGGTCAAGCGTGGAGAGCGGCCCTGAGCACGACGCCGTTCACCAAGGGCGCGGCCGAGGCCTGGACAGCGGGACTGTCCGGGCTTCGCAACGTCGTACGGCAGGAGCTGGTGGCCCGGCAGCTGGACGAGCAGATAGCCGGGCGCTTCGCCGTGGGCCGGCGGCTGCGCGTGCTCGACGTCGGGATGGGCCAGGGCACCCAGGCGCTGCGGCTGGCCAGGGCCGGGCACCAGGTGACCGGCGTGGAGCGGGACGCGACGATGATCGCGGCGGCGCGCGAGGCGCTGGGCGGGCAGCCGGAGGGCATCCGGGACCGGATGCGGATCGTCGAGGGCGACGGCCGGGACACCGGCGTGCACTTCCTGCCGGGCAGCTTCGACGTGGTGCTGTGCCACGGCGTGCTCATGTACGTCGAGGAGCCCGATCCCCTGCTCGCGGGGCTGGCCCGGATGCTCGCGCCCGGCGGCCTGCTGTCGCTCGTGGTGCGCAACGGCGACGCGCTCGCGCTGCGCCCCGGCATGCAGGGTGACTGGGCGGGCGCGCTGGCCTCCTTCGACACCACGAACTACCGCAACCGCCTGGGCCTCGACGTCCGCGCGGACCGCCTGTCCACGCTGACGGCGAAACTCGCGGGCATCGGCGCCCCCCTGCACACCTGGTACGGCGTGCGGGTCTTCACGGACACGGCGCCCGACGGCACCACGCCGCCCGACGACCTCGACACCCTGCTGGCCGCCGAGGAACGGGCCGGCCGGACCGACCCGTACCGCTCGGTCGCGGCGCTGCTGCATCTGTGCGGGGTGCGCGGCTGAGGCCCGCCCGGCGAAGCAGGTCGCGGGAAGGGCACGGCACACGGCACCTCTCGGCGCCGGTGAGCGGGTTCTGGTGCCCCGGCTCCGGCGCCCGTTCGGGTGTTCACCGGGGGCCGGGTGCCGGGGGCGCGGTGAGACTCGGGCCATGGACACTTCCCGCGCCCGTCTGCGCCGTCTGCTCGCCCCGGTGGCCGTGCCGGTCTGCTCCCTGCTGCTCGCAACCGGATGTTCCGACGCCGGTTCGGGCGCCGACCGGGGGTCCGGGAGCGCGCGGGAGGGCGACACGGCGCAGGCCGCGGCCCCGCGCGCGGCGAGTGATCTGCAGGCCGACTACGAGCGGGTGATCAAGGACGTCCTGCCCTCGGTCGTGCAGATCCAGGCGGGCGACGCGCTGGGGTCGGGGGTCGTGTACGACGACAAGGGGCACATCGTCACCAACGCGCACGTCGTCGGGGACGGCAAGTCCTTCCGGGTGACGACGGCCCGCGCGGAGGGCGTCCTGACCGCGAAGCTGGTCTCCTCCTACCCGGAGCAGGACCTGGCGGTCGTCAGGCTGGACAAGGTGCCCGAGGGTCTGAGGGCGGCCCGCTTCGGGGACTCCGCGAAGGTCGAGGTCGGGCAGATCGTGCTGGCGATGGGTTCGCCGCTCGGCCTGTCCTCCAGCGTGACGCAGGGCATCGTGTCGGGCACCGGGCGGACCGTGACGGAGAGCGGCAGCGGGGGCGGCACGGGCGCGACCATCGCCGACATGGTGCAGACCTCGGCGGCCATCAACCCCGGCAACAGCGGGGGCGCCCTGGTGAACCTGGACGGACTGGTGATCGGCATCCCGACCCTGGCGGCCACCGATCCGGGCCTGGGCGACAGCGCGGCACCGGGCATCGGGTTCGCGATCCCGGCGTCGATGGTGTCGACGGTGGCCGGGCAGATCATCAAGGACGGCAAGGTCACCGACTCGGGCCGGGCCGCGCTGGGCATCGTCGCCCGCACGGTCGTCGACGACAGCTACCGGCCCGCCGGCGTGGCCGTCGTCGAGGTGAGCGACGGCGGGGCCGCCGACGACGCCGGGCTGCGCGCCGGGGACGTCGTCACCAGGCTCGGGGACACGGACATCACCACCATCACCTCGCTGTCCGAGGCGCTGGCGGCGATGCGGCCGGGCGAGCGGACGAAGGTGACGTACACCCGCGACGGAGCCGAGCACACCGCCGAGGTGACGCTGGGCGAGCAGTGACGGGAGCGAGGCCGCCCCCGTCACGCCCACGGCCCTCAGGCCTCGGTCCCCGCCTCCTCGGCCTCCGCCTCCTCGGCGTGCAGGCTCATCGGGCCGTAGATCTCGGTGGAGTCCTCGAAGAGCCGCACCTGGTCGGTACCGCCCTCCTGGAGGTCCTTCCAGTGCTCCCCGATCCAGGACTCGGCGTCCCCTTGCGTGGTGAATTCCTCGGGCTGCACCGCGGGCTGGACCTCCGTCCCGCCGGCCGTCTCGAACCGCCACGTCCATGCCGCCATGTACGCCTCCAAGATGTGAGCACATGCAGAGCGGAAGCCGGATCTTGGTCCGGCCCCCGCCCGCAGCCTATGCGTTCGGCCGGGCACTCCGTAGAAGGCCGGGAGACCTGATCCGGCGACGGGAACGGCCCGGTCGCCCGCCCTCCGGGGGGGACTCGGACGCGCATGTCGCCGGACGACCGGTGAAAATCGGTGCGTGGACGTGACTCTGCTCGGCACCGGTGCCCCCGCGGGACTGCCCCGCCCCGACTGTCCCTGCGCGGCGTGTGCCGCCGCACAGGGCGAGCAGGCGCGCGCGGCGACCGCGCTGCTGGTGGACGGGGCGCTGCTGCTCGACCTGACGCCCGGCGCCGCGTTCGCCGCCGCGCGGGCCGGGCGCTCCCTGGCCGGCGTACGGCAGGTGCTGCTCTCCCACCCGCACGACGGGCCCGCCGTGGAGGTGCCGGCCGGGCTGCCGCAGCCGGGCCGGGTGCCGGACGGGCGGGAGCTGGCGCTGCTCACCGGGCACCGGGTGCGGGCGGTGGCGCTGGACGCGCCCGGCACCGGGTACGCGGTGACGGGACCGGACGGCGGGCGGTTCCTGTACCTGCCGCCGGGAGGCGCCCCGGCGGGCCTGGAGGAGCCGGCGGAACCGTACGACCTGGTGCTGGCGGACGTCGTGGGGCGGCCGGACGCGCTGGCGAAGCTGCGGGCGGTGGGCGCGGCGGGCCCGACGACGGACGTCGTGGCGGTCCACCTGGACCACGACGTGCCCCCGGGCCGGGAGCTGGCGCGACGGCTCGCGGCGGCCGGGGCCAGGGCGGTACCGGACGGGACGACGCTGGCGGTGGGCTCGTACGAGGACGTGCCCGACGTACCGCGGCGCACCCTCGTGCTGGGCGGCGCCCGGTCGGGCAAGTCGGTGGAGGCGGAACGCCGGCTGGAGTCCTTCCCCGGTGTGCTCTACGTCGCCACCGGCGGCTCCCGGAACGGGGACACCGAGTGGGCGGCCCGGGTCCGCGCCCACCGGGAGCGCCGCCCCGGGTCCTGGCGCACCACCGAGACCTGCGACCTCGTCCCGCTCCTGAAGGAGGAGGGCCCGCCCCTCCTCGTGGACTGCCTGTCCCTGTGGCTGACGGACGCGATGGACGCGGTCGGCGCGTGGGACGACGCGGAGTGGGCCGACAGCGGCGAACGGGCGCTCCGGGACCGGGTGCGGGAGCTGACGGAGGCGGTCCGCACCACGAGGCGCACGCTGGTGGCGGTGTCGAACGAGGTCGGTTCGGGCATCGTCCCGGCCACGGCGTCCGGCCGCCGCTACCGCGACGAACTCGGCCGCCTGAACACGGCGTTCGCCGCCGAGTGCGAGCAGGTGCTGCTGGTGGTGGCGGGCCAGGCGCTGGTGCTACGGGGCTGAGGCGTCCTTGCGCGCGATGACGCGGTGCCCCCGGGCGCCGGTGAGGACCGTGCAGCCCTGGGCCACGAGTTCGGCGCCCAGCCCGACGGGGTGCACCGGCACCAGGCGGCGCGGGTCGGCCACGTCGACGAGCAGATGCCCGCCGGGCCGCAGCGCTCCCAGCGCGGCCCGCAGTTCCGCCCGCGGGTCCGCGACCCGCTCCAGGTACTGGAAGAGGCTGACGACGTCGTAGCGCTCCCGCACCCGGGCCGTGACGTGACGGTCCGTGAGGCGCCCGACGATCGCCTCCTCCACCCGCTCGACGACGCGGGCCCGCAGCACCCGGGGGGTGGGGTCCAGGCCGTCGAACGAGGTGTACGGGAAGTAGGCGCGGGCCACCCGCGGGAAGTCGGCGTCTCCCGTCCCCACGTCCAGCCAGCTCTCGGGCTCGGGGCAGTGGCGGACCATGGCCCGGGCGGCCAGCAGGTGCCCGATCCGGACACCGGCCCGGACCACGGGGTGTTCGGGACCAGGGGTGAGCGGCGGATTCCGGAAGACGTGCCGACAGTCGCAGCACCGCTCGACCGGAGACCGGTGGGGCGCTCCCTGCCGCGGCCCGTCACCGCGCCGCCGGGCCCGCAGCCGCCGCGAGCCGCACCAGGGGCAGTCCTCGCGGTACGGCCCGTACGGGGGGACCGGAGGCACGACGGAGGTTCCGGACACGGGCGGCTCCCGACACGAGACGGCAATTCCAGACAAAACGTTACGTACGTGAGCGCGCTCCGGGGTGCAGCGACGCCGCCGGAGCGTGCTGCCCACGGGCCCTCCGTCGGGTTCGTGCGGGGCCGGTACTGTTCGGCGAATGAGCTCGCTGAATCTCGACGACTTCACCGACCTGATCGAGCGGCCCGACGGCGGGGTACGCCGCGACGCGGAGGCACGCCGGGAGCGTCAGGTCGTTCCGCCCGGATCGCTGGGCCGCCTCGACGACCTGGGCGAGTGGCTGTCGGCCGCCCAGGCCGCCGTACCGGTACGCCCCGTCGTACGCCCCCGGGTGGTGCTGTTCGCCGGTGACCACAAGGTCGCCGAGCTGGGCGTGTCGGCGCGGCCCGCGGGCGGCGCCGGTGAGCTGGTGCGCGAGGTGCTGGAGGGCGGCCGGCCGGTGTCGGTGCTCGCCAGGCGCCTGGACGTCCCCGTACGCGTCGTCGACATGGCCCTGGACTGCGACCCGGAAACGCTGCCGGCCGAGGTCGCGGGACACCGGGTGCGGCGCGGCGGCGGCCGCATCGACATCGAGGACGCGCTGACCCTCGAGGCGGCGGAGGCCGCCTTCCGGGCCGGGATGGCGGTGGCCGACGAGGAGGCCGACTCGGGCACGGATCTGGTGGTGCTCGGGGATGTGAGCGTGGGTGGTACGACCGCGGCGGGCGTACTGGTCGCCGCGCTGTGCGGGACGGACGCGTCGGTCGTCACCGGCCGGGGCGGGGTGCCGATCGACGACCTCGCCTGGATGCGCAAGTGCGCGGCGATCCGTGACGCGCTGCGCCGCGCACGGCCCGTTCTCGGCGACCAGTTGCAACTCCTCGCCACGGTCGGCGGCGCGGACCTGGCCGCCATGACGGGCTTCCTGCTGCAGAGCGCGGTGCGGAAGATGCCGGTGATCCTGGACGGCGTCGTGACGGCGGCGTGCGCGCTGGTCGGCCAGCGGGTCGCCTTCCGGGCACCGGACTGGTGGCTGGCCTCGCACGACAGCGGGGAGCCGGGCCAGGCGAAGGCGCTGGACCGGATGGCCATGGAACCGCTGCTGTCCCAGGGCGTGAAGGTCGGCGAGGGCGCGGGCGGATTGCTGGCGCTCCCCCTGGTCCAGGCGGCGGCGTCGCTGGCGGCGGAGCTGCCGGAGGTCTCCGACGGGGGCGAGTGAACGCGGCGGGGGGTGTCCGCCCGCAGCGGTTGGCGCGTCAACGGAGTTCCAGATCCCTGTCCCACCGATTCCGCGCCGTTCCGAGGACGGACACCCCCCGGCGCGTCCCCGACCCACCACCGAACCCACCGCGCCACCCGCACCCCCACCGGAGCCGCAGGCACCCTCATCGCGGGTCCGGACGCCCCCCGATCCAGTCCTGGACGACCCGGCGCGGCCCGGACCAGCGGCGGTCGTGGTGGTAGGCACGCAGCCTGGACCTCGCGCGGGCGCGTGGGCGACGGGCGTAGAACCGGCGGGCCCACGGGGACCCCGGCCGGGCCAGGCGGACCGCGCCGATCAGGGCGATCACGGGAACGATGACCCCGAAGATCGCCAGCCGTGCCTTGCCCTTGGCCAGGGCGAGGAGGGAGAAGAAGAAGTTCCCCGCGACGGTCGCGATGACGTTCGCGCGGTCCTGCAACTCCTCCTGGGACATCCCGTCGACGCCGAACGGCGTGAACCCCGCAAGGACCAGCCCGACCAGGGCCGCGGTGAGCACCACGACCTCCACGCTCTTGCGCCCCGCCTCGGTCCAGTACACGTCGTCGAGGTGCAGGATCAGCGCGAACTCGTCCAGCACGAGCCCCGCCCCGATCCCGAAGACCACCGCCGCGAGCGCCGACCCGAACCCGTATCGGCCCCCCGCCACCGCGCAGAAGCCGCCGATGACGGTGAGCACGACCCCCGGGACCACGTGGTGGATGTGCACCCCGCCCGCCTTGACGTTCCCGAAGGGCCCCTTGCCCGCCCGGATCAGCCGCGTGATCACCCGGGTGACCACGAAGGTCAGCACGAACGCGCTCAGCGCGAGGAGCAGCGGCAGCTTGCCCGGTTCCACGATGTTGCGCTGCCACCAATCTCCCATATGCGCACTTTATCCCCGAGGCCCGTCAACGCCCCTCCGACCGCCGGGTAGTCTGCGCCGGTGCTCAGGACCCCCTCCCCCGACGGCCTCCGTTTCGCCTTCGGCACCCTCACCGTGCTCCCGGTCAACGTCACCCGCTGGGACCGGGACGCCGCGCGCGGCGGCATGCTGTGGGCGCCGCTGGCCGGACTGACCGTCGGTGTCGCCGCCGCGGGCACCGGGCTCCTGCTGCTGTTCCTGGGCGCGGGAAACCTCCTCGCGGCGGTCGCCACGGCCGCCGTCCCGGCCGTACTCACCCGCGGGCTGCACCTGGACGGGCTGGCCGACACCGCCGACGGACTGGGCAGCGGCAAGCCCGCCGAGGACGCCCTGCGGATCATGAAGCAGTCCGACATCGGACCGTTCGGCGTCCTCACCCTGCTGTTCACGCTGCTCGCCCAGGTGGCCGCCCTCGCCCAGGCCTACGGCGACTCGTGGGCCCGGGGCGCGCTGGCCGCCGTGGTCTCGGCGACCGCCGCCCGGCTGGCGCTCACGACGGCGGCCCGGGCCGGGGTGCCCGCCGCCCGTCCGGAGGGCCTGGGCGCGGCGGTCGCCGGAGTGGTCCCGGCCGGCGGGGCGCTGGCCGCGGCGGCGGTCGTCACCCTGGCCGGCGCGGCGGCGGGCGCGTACCTGGGCCCGTACGAAGCGCTGCGCACCGCACTGGCCGTGGTGGGCGCCGCCGCGGCGGCCGAACTCCTGCTGCGCCACTGCGTCCGCCGCTTCGGCGGCGTCACCGGCGACGTCTTCGGCGGAGTAGCGGAGACGGCGGCCACGACCGCGCTGGTCGTGCTGGTCCTGGGCTGACCCACAACCGAACCCGACCCGAACCGACCCCGAACCGAACCCGGCGTCAGCGTTCAGCAGGCCTCACGCCACGCATCCAGTTCGTACTTCTTCAGCATCGAACTGAGCCGCAGCGCACGGGAATCGCCGCAGAAGCGTTCCGTCGGCAGCTCGTACTCGACGTGGAAGACGGCCTTGTCCGCGTCGATGAACGGCTGGTTCTCGGCGCACTCGCCGTACTGGGCGCACTGTTCGTTGACGGCGAAGTCGAAGTCGTCCACCAGCTCCGGGATCTGGTCCAGGTCGTTCTTCAGCCCGACGGACATCCCGCGGTCGTGGGCGAGCTTCGCGATCAGCCGGTTGTAGCGGAGCTGGTCCTCGCCGGTGAGCGGGAAGCCGGTCTCGTTCTTGTAGCCGTCCATGTTGTCCGGCTCGACCGCGTCGAAGCCCTTCTCGCGGCACATGTCGAGGCGTTCAGCCATCAGCGGCTCCAGGACGTCCGTCGCGCGGATGTCCAGCCACCGCTCGCCCTCCCAGCCGTTGCCCTTGCCCAGCACCGCCGCCGGGAACTCGTCGGCGTCCGGCCGGAAGTTCTCCCAGGCACCGGTGGAGACGTAGCAGATGACCTTGCGTCCGTCCTCGTGCAGCCGGGCGACGGTGGCCTCGCCGTGGTCGAAGCCGTCGATGTCGTAGACGGGTACGTCGACGGACGTGTCGAGCCTGCCGCTGAGCTGCCACTGCCAGGCGGTGCCGGGCGTGGGCCGCCAGCGGTCCGCGGCGGCGCCGCCGCCGTCGCCGTCGTCGCCGCCGCCGGGGGCCGACGTACAGCCCGCGAGCAGCAGCAGCGGCAGCAGGAGGAGGGCTGTCGACGGGACCGGGCGTCTCACGGAAAGTGCTCCAGGGTGCGGGAGGGGTGTGCGGCGTACCCCCGGAATGATCTCCCATCCCCGCAGACGCGGGGAAACCGCGGCCCCGCGGGAGGGAGCCCGGCGGGGCGCGAGCGTAGGCTCGTGCCGAGTGTTCGCCTGCCCAGGCGAGGACCGCATCGCAGGAGGGATCTAGGGTCGGATGTCGGGCCCGGTCGACCCACCCGCATTCGGCCACACCAGACTTCATACGGAAGCGAGATTTCACCACCGTGACTGCTCTCACTCTCTCCACCGCCGCGGCGCCCGGCCTCCGGGCCGACGCGATCGTGATCGGCGTCGCCAAGGGCGCAGGCGGCCCGTTGGTCGCCCCGGGCGCCGAAGCCGTGGACAAGGCGTACGACGGCCGGCTCGCCGCCGTCCTGGAGACCCTCGGCGCCTCCGGCTCCGAGGGCGAGGTGACGAAGCTGCCCGCGCCGTCCGGCTTCAAGGCCCCCGTCGTGGTGGCGGTGGGCCTCGGTGCCGAGCCCGAGAAGGACGCCGGTTTCGACCCCGAGGCCCTGCGCCGGGCCGCCGGCGCGGCCGCCCGTGCCCTGGCCGGCGCCAAGAAGGCCGCCTTCGCCCTGCCGCTCGCCGAGGCCGCCGACGCCGGTGTCGTCGCCGAGGGCGTGCTGCTCGGCGCGTACTCCTTCGACGCGTACAAGGAGTCCGCGAAGGACACCAAGGACGGCAAGGGCGCCAAGGGCAACGGCAAGGCCCCGCTGGCGGAGGCCGCGCTGCTCGGCGGCAAGCCCCGCGACAAGGCGTACAAGGCGGCCGTCGAGCGTGCCGCGGCGGTCGCCGAGGAGCTGAACCGCGCCCGCGACCTGGTCAACACCCCGCCGAACGACCTCAACCCGGAGGCGTTCGCGGCGGTGGCGCAGACGGCCGCCAAGGAGCACGGCATCAAGGTGCAGGTGCTCGACGAGAAGGCGCTCGTCAAGGGCGGCTACGGCGGCATCCTCGGCGTCGGCGCCGGTTCGGCGTCGGGTCCGCGGCTGGTCAAGCTGTCGTACACCTCGCCCAAGGCGAAGAAGTCCCTCGCCTTCGTCGGCAAGGGCATCACCTACGACTCGGGCGGCATCTCCCTCAAGCCGGCCGGGCACAACGAGACGATGAAGTGCGACATGGCCGGTGCCGCCGCCGTGTTCGCCGCGGTCGTCGCCGCCGCGCGGCTCGGCCTGGAGGTCAACGTGACCGGCTGGCTGGCGCTGGCCGAGAACATGCCGTCCGGTTCCGCCACCCGCCCGGGTGACGTGCTGCGGATGTACAGCGGCAAGACGGTGGAGGTGCTCAACACCGACGCCGAGGGCCGGCTCGTGCTCGCCGACGCGCTGTGGGCGGCCTCGCAGGACAAGCCGGACGCGATCATCGACGTGGCGACCCTGACCGGCGCGATGATGCTCGCGCTGGGCAGCCGTACGTACGGGATCATGGCGAACGACGACGCGTTCCGCTCCGCGGTGCACGAGGCGGCGGAGGAGTCCGGCGAGCCGGCGTGGCCGATGCCGCTGCCGGAGCACCTGCGCAAGGGCATGGACTCCCCGACCGCGGACATCGCGAACATGGGCGAGCGGATGGGCGGCGGCCTGGTGGCCGGTCTGTTCCTGCGGGAGTTCGTCGGCGAGGGCATCACCTGGGCGCACCTCGACATCGCGGGTCCGGCCTTCAACGAGGGCGCGCCGTTCGGGTACACCCCGAAGGGCGGCACGGGTACGGCGGTGCGGACGCTGGTGCGGGTCGCCGAGCGGGTTGCCCTCGGCGATCTCGGCTGACGTACGCCTGAGAGGGCGGTTCCGCCCTCTGAGAACTCGGGGGTGCGGGTGACTGCGCGGCTGCGGGCCCGTCGTGGCTTGTCGCGCGGTTCCCCGCGCCCCTGGGTTGGCTGTCCCTGCGTCGGCCCACACGAACCGCAGGGCGTCGCGAGGTGAACCGCGGCCCGGGTGAAGGCCCGCTCACGTGGACGTGGGGCGTCTCACACCCCGGCCCCACGTCTCGTTCGCCTCTCACAGGTGCGAAGATGGAGCCCGGCAGGACAGGGCCCACCCCAAGGGCCGAGAACAAAGAGCGGCCGGACACCAGCCGCCGACCGGTCACTGGAGACCGGCGTGGCGCACATGCATGGAGGACGTGACGTGGCGAACGACGCCAGCACCGTTTTCGACCTAGTGATCCTCGGCGGTGGCAGCGGTGGTTACGCCGCGGCCCTGCGCGGGGCGCAGCTGGGCCTGGACGTCGCCCTGATCGAGAAGAACAAGCTTGGCGGCACCTGCCTGCACAACGGCTGTATTCCCACCAAGGCCCTGCTCCACGCGGGCGAGGTCGCCGACCAGTCCCGCGAGAGCGAGCAGTTCGGCGTCAAGACGTCCTTCGAGGGCGTCGACATGGCCGGTGTGCACAAGTACAAGGACGAGGTGATCGCCGGCCTGTACAAGGGTCTGCAGGGTCTGGTCGCCTCCCGCAAGATCACCTACATCGAGGGTGAGGGCCGGCTCTCCTCCCCCACCTCCGTCGATGTCAACGGCCGGCGTGTCCAGGGCCGCCACGTCCTGCTGGCGACCGGCTCCGTGCCGAAGACCCTGCCGGGCCTGGAGATCGACGGCAACCGGATCATCTCCTCGGACCACGCCCTCACGCTCGACCGGGTGCCGAAGTCCGCCATCGTCCTCGGCGGCGGTGTCATCGGCGTCGAGTTCGCCTCCGCGTGGAAGTCCTTCGGTTCCGAGGTCACGGTCATCGAGGGCCTCAAGCACCTGGTCCCGGTCGAGGACGAGAACAGCTCCAAGCTCCTGGAGCGCGCCTTCCGCAAGCGGGGCATCAAGTTCAACCTGGGCACCTTCTTCCAGAAGGCCGAGTACACCCAGGACGGCGTCAAGGTCACCCTCGCCGACGGCAAGGAGTTCGAGGCCGAGATCCTGCTCGTCGCCATCGGCCGCGGCCCGGTCTCGCAGGGCCTGGGCTACGAGGAGAACGGCGTCGCGATGGACCGCGGCTTCGTCCTCGTCGACGAGTACATGCGGACCAACGTCCCGACCATCTCCGCCGTCGGTGACCTCGTTCCCACCCTCCAGCTCGCCCACGTCGGCTTCGCCGAGGGCATCCTGGTGGCGGAGCGGCTCGCCGGCCTGAAGACCGTGCCGGTCGACTACGACGGCGTGCCGCGGGTGACGTACTGCCACCCGGAGGTCGCCTCCGTCGGTCTCACCGAGGCCAAGGCGAAGGAGGTCTACGGCGCGGACAAGGTCGTCTCGATCAAGTTCCCCCTGGGCGGCAACGGCAAGAGCCGCATCCTGAAGACCGCGGGCGAGATCAAGCTGGTCCAGGTCAAGGACGGGGCCGTGGTCGGCGTCCACATGGTCGGCGACCGTATGGGCGAGCAGGTCGGCGAGGCGCAGCTGATCTACAACTGGGAGGCGCTGCCGGCCGAGGTGGCCCAGCTCATCCACGCCCACCCGACGCAGAACGAGGCGCTCGGCGAGGCGCACCTGGCGCTGGCCGGCAAGCCGCTCCACATGCACGACTGACCGCTTCGGTCTTCGGGCGCGACGACACAGACTTCCGCAATTCGTAAGGAGCAACCGAAACCATGGCGGTTTCCGTAACCCTTCCGGCGCTCGGCGAGAGCGTCACCGAGGGCACCGTCACCCGCTGGCTGAAGGCCGAGGGTGAGCGCGTCGAGGCCGACGAGCCGTTGCTCGAGGTCTCGACCGACAAGGTCGACACCGAGATCCCGGCCCCCGCCTCGGGCGTGCTGTCCTCCATCAAGGTGGCCGAGGACGAGACCGTCGAGGTCGGCGCCGAGCTGGCGCTGATCGACGACGGTTCCGGCGCCCCCGCCGCCGCTCCGGCCCCGCAGGCCGAGCAGGTCGCCGAGCCGGCTCCCGAGCCCGCCCCGGCCGCCCCCTCCACCGAGCAGGCCGCCCCGGCGCCCGCTCCGACGGCCGAGGCCGCCGCCGGTGGCTCCGCCGAGGGCACGGACGTGGTCCTGCCCGCGCTCGGCGAGTCCGTCACCGAGGGCACCGTCACCCGCTGGCTGAAGTCGGTCGGTGACAGCGTCGAGGCCGACGAGCCGCTGCTCGAGGTCTCGACCGACAAGGTCGACACCGAGATCCCGGCCCCCGCCTCCGGCACCCTGCTGGAGATCGTGGTCGGCGAGGACGAGACCGCCGAGGTCGGCGCCAAGCTCGCCGTCATCGGCGCCGCGGGTGCCGCCCCGGCGGCTGCCCCGGCCGCCCCCGCCGCCCCCGCCGCCCCGGCCCAGCCCGAGCCCACCCCGGCTCCGGCGGCTCCGGCCCCGGCTCCCGCGCAGGCCGCTCCGGCTCCGGCCGCCCCTGCCCCGCAGGCGCCGCCGGCTCCGGCTCCGCAGCCCGCCGCCCCGGCGCCCGCGCCGGCCCCGGCCGCCGCTCCGGCCGCCCCGGCCGCCGCCCAGCCGGTGGACGACGGCGCCTACGTCACCCCGCTGGTGCGCAAGCTCGCCGCCGAGAACGGCGTCGACCTGTCCACCGTCAAGGGCACCGGCGTCGGCGGCCGTATCCGCAAGCAGGACGTCGTCGCCGCCGCCGAGGCCGCGAAGGCCGCCCCGGCCCCGGCCGCCGCCCCCGCGGCGCCCGCCGCGAAGAAGGCCCCCGTCCTGGAGGCCTCCCCGCTGCGTGGCCAGACCGTCAAGATGCCGCGCATCCGCAAGGTCATCGGCGACAACATGGTCAAGGCGCTGCACGAGCAGGCCCAGCTGTCGTCGGTCGTCGAGGTCGACGTCACCCGGCTGATGAAGCTGCGCGCCCGGGCCAAGGACGCGTTCGCGGCCCGTGAGGGCGTCAAGCTCTCCCCGATGCCGTTCTTCGTCAAGGCCGCGGCCCAGGCCCTCAAGGCCCACGCCCCGGTCAACGCCAAGATCAACGAGGCCGAGGGGACCATCACCTACTTCGACACCGAGAACATCGGTATCGCGGTGGACTCCGAGAAGGGCCTGATGACCCCGGTCATCAAGAACGCCGGCGACCTGAACCTGGCCGGCATCGCCAAGGCGACCGCCGACCTGGCGGGCAAGGTGCGGGCCAGCAAGATCAGCCCGGACGAGCTGGCCGGTGCGACCTTCACCATCAGCAACACCGGTTCGCGCGGCGCGCTGTTCGACACGATCATCGTGCCGCCGGGCCAGGTCGCCATCCTCGGCATCGGTGCCACGGTCAAGCGTCCGGCCGTCATCGAGACGGAGGACGGCCCGGTCATCGGCGTCCGCGACATGACGTACCTGACCCTGTCCTACGACCACCGTCTGGTGGACGGCGCCGACGCCGCCCGCTACCTGACGGCGGTCAAGGCGATCCTGGAGGCGGGCGAGTTCGAGGTCGAGCTCGGCCTGTAGTTCCCCCCTTCAGAGGACTTCTGTGATGCCCCCGCCCGGAAATATCCGGGCGGGGGCATCACCGCGTTCCGGCCGGGGCACCCTGTGTAAGTCTCGTCTCACCTGCGTCAAAGCGCCCCCGTGCGCCCTTCCCGCCCACCGTGACGGCCGTATTGTTTCTCAACGTCAGCCGCCCCGGGGTCCGAAGGGGACCCTCCCGAAGGAGCTCTCATGACCGCGCCCGTCGTCCACTCGCTGCGCGAACAGATCCGCGAGCACATCCTGGAAGGGATCATCAGCGGACGCTGGCAGCCGGGCGAGCGGATCGTGGAGCGCCGGATCGCGACCGAGCTGGAGGTCAGCCAGACGCCGGTGCGGGAGGCGCTGCGGGAGCTGGAGTCGCTGCGGCTGATCGAGTCGGCGCCGAACAAGGGCGTGCGGGTGCGCAACCTGACCGCCGCCGACCTGGAGGAGAGCTACCCCGTCCGGGCCGGCCTGGAGGCGATCGCGGCCGAGCTGGCGGCGGACCGCCTCGCAGTGGACTGCTCGGCCCTGGAGCCGCACGTCGCCGCGCTGTACGAGGCCGACCGGGTCTCCGACGGCACCGGCCAGGTGCGGCACACGGTGGCCTTCCACCGGGAGCTGGTGCGGGCGGCGGGCAACTCGGTGCTGCTGCACACGTGGGAGGGGCTGGGGATCGAGGTGTTCACGGCCCTGTCGATACGGTGGCTGGGGACGGTGCAGCAGTCGTACGCGGAGGAGCACGAGGAGCTGGTCGCGGCCTTCCGCCGCCGCGATCCGCGCATCCCGGAGATCGTGAAGGCCCACGTCCTCGGCTGCGCACCCCGGGCGTAGTTCTTCGCCCCCGCCGCCCCTACCCTTCCCGACCCTGGGGGCTCCGCCCCCAGACCCCCGATTCGCGCAGTTCCCCGCGCCCCTGAAAGGGGCGCGGGGAACTGCGCGATCAGCCACGGCTGAGCCGCGGCCGCCCTACCACCGCTCCCCCCGAGCTCATCCGCGCGCACCCTGCCTCACCTGCACAAACCCCCCACTTCAAGGTCACTCCGTGCCATCACCGAAGGCACCCCGTGCCGACTTTCTCGTGATCAAGAGTTTTTGGTCCTCAACCCTTTGATCGATCATCGATCAGGGAGTTACAGTCACAGACGGGCTTCCACCCGAGCCCCAGCCCTGTCCTGCCAAAGACCTAGGGCACCCCCGAACCCTTGCCGATGAGGGAACCCCCTTCGACTGAGGAAGGCGGCGACATGACGACCGACTCCAAAGCCATCCAGCCGAGCGAGCTCGACCAGCTCCCGGACCGCGACCCCGAGGAGACCGCCGAATGGCGGGCCTCCCTGGACGCCGTCACCCAGGCGGCCGGGCCGCACCGTGCCGCGTACCTGATGCGCCGCACGCTGGAGCGCGCCGAGGGCGCGGGCCTGGCGCTGCCGAAGCTGCTGGAGACCGACTACGTCAACTCCATCCCGACCGCCGACGAGCCCACCGTGGACGGCGACGAGGCGATGGAGCAGCGGATCACCGCCTGGAACCGCTGGAACGCGGCGGCGATGGTGACCCGCGGCAGCAAGTACGGCGTCGGCGGCCACATCGCCACCTTCGCCTCCGCGGCCTGGCTCTACGAGACCGGCTTCAACCACTTCTTCAAGGGCAAGGAGGGTGACGGCTCCGGCGACCAGCTCTACATCCAGGGCCACGCCTCCCCCGGCATCTACGCCCGTGCCTTCCTCGACGGCCGCCTGTCCGAGGAGCAGCTGGACAACTTCCGCCGCGAGGCCGGCGGCAACGGCCTGCCGTCCTACCCGCACCCGCGCCGGCTGCCCTGGCTGTGGGAGTTCCCCACCGTCTCCATGGGCCTCGGCCCGATCTCCGCGATCTACCAGGCGCGGTTCAACCGCTACCTGACCAGCCGCGGCATCAAGGACCTGACGAACTCCCACGTGTGGGCGTTCCTCGGTGACGGCGAGATGGACGAGCCGGAGTCCACCACCGCGCTCACCCTCGCCTCCCGCGAGGGCCTGGACAACCTGACCTTCGTCATCAACTGCAACCTGCAGCGCCTCGACGGTCCGGTCCGCGCCAACTTCAAGATCGTGCAGGAGCTGGAGGCCCTGTTCCGGGGTGCCGGCTGGAACGTGATCAAGTCGCTCTGGGGCACCGCCTGGGACGAGCTGTTCCAGCTCGACACCACGGGCGCGCTCGTACGCCGCCTGCGCGAGGTACCGGACGCCCAGGTCCAGACGTACCAGACGCGCGACGCCGCCTACATCCGCGAGGACTTCTTCAACAAGGACCCGCAGCTCGCCGAGATGGCGAAGCTCCTGTCCGACGACAAGATCCTCGACTGCTTCCACTTCTCCCGCGGCGGTCACGAGTCCCGCAAGGTGTACGCCGCGTACAAGGCCGCCCTCGCCCACAAGGGCGCGCCGACCGTGATCCTGGCCCAGACGGTCAAGGGCCACACCCTCGGCCGCGGCTTCGCGTCCAAGAACGCCAACCACCAGATGAAGAAGCTTTCGGTGGACGAGTTCAAGGAGATGCGCGACCTCCTCGGCCTGCCGATCAAGGACAGCGACTTCGTCGACGGCGTGGTGCCCTACGGCCACCCGGGCGCCGACTCCCCCGAGGTGCGCTACCTCCAGGAGCGCCGCGCCGCCCTCGGCGGTCCGGCCCCGGCCCGCCGCGTCCACCCGCTCGCGCCGCTGCCCGCGCCCGCCGACAAGGCGTTCGCCTCTTTCGACAAGGGCTCCGGTTCGCAGAACGTGGCCACCACCATGGCCTTCGTCCGCCTGGTCAAGGACCTGGTCCGCGACAAGGAGACCGGCAAGCGCTGGGTGCCGATCGTCCCCGACGAGGCGCGCACCTTCGGCATGGAGAGCCTCTTCCCGTCCCTGGGCATCTACTCCCCCAAGGGCCAGACGTACGAGCCGGTCGACCGCGACCAGCTGATGTACTACAAGGAAGCCACGAACGGCCAGATCCTCAACGAGGGCATCACCGAGGCCGGCTCGATGGCCGACTTCATCGCCGCGTCCACCGCGTACGCGACGCACGGCGAGGCGATGATCCCGTTCTACATCTTCTACTCGATGTTCGGCTGGCAGCGCACGGCCGACCAGATGTGGCAGCTCGGCGACCAGCTCGGCCGCGGCTTCCTGGTCGGCGCCACCGCGGGCCGCACCACCCTCACCGGTGAGGGCCTCCAGCACGCGGACGGCCACTCCCCGGCCATCGCGGCGACCAACCCCGCCGCCCTCTCCTACGACCCGGCGTTCGCGTACGAGATCGCGGCGATCGTCAAGGACGGTCTGCGCCGCATGTACGGCGAGGCGGCCCCGGGCGAGGACCCGAACGTCTTCTACTACCTGACGGTCTACAACGAGCCGATGCCGCAGCCGGCCAAGCCGTCCGCGCCCGGCGTCGACGAGGGCATCGTCAAGGGCCTGTACCGCTTCAACACGGCGGAGACCGCGGGCCTGGCCCCGGCCGCGAACGCCCCGCGCATCCAGCTGCTCGGCTCCGGCACGGCGATCCACTGGACGCTCAAGGCGCAGCGGCTGCTCGCCGAGGAGTGGGGCGTGGCCGCCGACGTGTGGTCCGCGACCTCCTGGACGGAGCTGCGCCGGGACGCCATGGACGCCGACGCGGCGCTGCTGCGCGGCGAGGAGCGGGTGCCGTACCTCCGCCGGGCGCTCCAGGGCGCCGAGGGTCCGGTCCTCGCGGTCTCCGACTACATGCGCCAGGTACCGGACCAGATCGCGCAGTGGGTCGAGCAGGACTACTCGTCGCTCGGTGCCGACGGCTTCGGCCTGTCGGACACCCGTGACGCCGCCCGCCGCCACTTCGGCGTGGACGCCGAGTCCATCGTGGTCGCGGCCCTGGCCCAGCTCGCCAGGCGCGGCGAGGTCAAGGCGACGGCCGTGAAGGAGGCGCGCGAGCGCTACGGCCTGTAGAGGTCACGCGTCGTCGGAAGGCCCCCGCCGCGGCGGGGGCCTTCCGCGTCCTCCTGCATCATGTGGGGATGCGTGCTGCCCGCCTGATCAAGATGGTGCTGCTCCTCCAGTCCCGTCCGACGATGACCGCCGCCGAGCTGGCCCGGGAGCTGGAGGTGTCGGAGCGGACCGTGACGCGGGACGCGCAGGCGCTGTCGGAGGCGGGCGTGCCGGTGTACGCGGAGCGGGGCCGGGCCGGCGGCTACCGCCTGATCGGTGGCTACCGCACCCGCCTGACCGGGCTGGCCCGGGGCGAGGCGGAGGCGCTGTTCCTCTCCGGAGTCCCTGGGCCGCTGCGCGAGATGGGCCTGGAGGACGCCGCGTCGGCGGCCCGCCTGAAGGTGTCGGCGGCTCTGCTCCCCTCCCTGCGGGACGCCTCCCGTACGGCGGCCCAGCGCTTCCACCTGGACGCGCCGAACTGGTTCCGCGAGCCGGAGACACCCGAGCTGCTGCCCGCGGTGGCGGACGCGGTCTGGGACGACCGGCGCGTCACCGCACGCTACAGGCGCGGCACGGACGAGGTCGTCCGCGAACTGGAGCCGTACGGCCTGGTGCTGAAGGCGGGGGTCTGGTACCTGTGCGCGCGGGTCGCGGGGGCGGGCGGCGACGGGCCCTTCCGTGTGTACCGCATCGACCGTTTCACGGCGGTGGACCCGGGCGGGGACCGCTTCGTCCGGGACGACGCCTTCGATTTGCCCGCGTTCTGGGCGGAGCGGGCCGAGCAGTTCGCGCGCTCGATCCTGCGGGCCGAGGTCGTGGTGCGGCTGTCGGAGCGGGGCGTACGCGCGCTGCCGCACACCGTCGACGCGCCGGCCGCCCGGGAGGGGCTGGCGGCCGCGGGGGCGCCGGACGCGGCGGGCTGGGTGACGGTGGCGCTGCCGGTGGAGTCGGAGGACGTCGCGCACGAGCAGCTCCGCGGGCTCGGGCCGGAGGTGGAGGTGCTGTCACCACCGACACTGCGGGAGCGCTTCGCGCGGGATGCGCGGCGGTTGGCGGGGTTGTACGGGGGCTGAGGCACGGGGTGGGTCGGCGCGGGGTGGGGGCCGCGGACCGGGGTTTCCTGGTCACCCGGCGTGGGTGTGGGCCGGGGGGGGGTGGGACGCGGCCCGGCGTAGCGGGGTGCCCCGGCGGAGCGGGGTGCCGCTGCGCCCACCCGTGCCGCCTGGGGGTACCTCCCAGGCCGTTCAGGCACTGGGGGAGGCACGACTGCCCGCAGCTGGGGGATGGCGGGATGGCCGCGTACGGCGCGAAGGGGTCGTGTCGGGGGGTGTCCGCCCGCAGCGGTTGGCGCGTCAACGGAGTTCCAGATCCCTGTCCCACCGATTCCGCGCCGTTCCGAGGACGGAC
>NZ_JODM01000016.1 GCF_000717995.1 Streptomyces violaceorubidus | reverse complement strand
CCCCCACCGCCACTCCCAGCGCCACCCCCGCCGACGGCGGCACGCGGCCGGACCGGGGCACGGGGGAGAAGTGCACGGACCAGGTGGACTACGCGGGCGACCCGAGGTCGAACGCCGAGATCAACTCGATCGGCGAGGACACCGGCACCTGCCCGCCGGTCCGGTCGGGCGGCACGCCGTCCGGCACCCCGAAGCAGGACGGGGAGAAGTGCACGGACCAGGTGGACTACGCGGGTGACCCGAGGTCGAACGCCGAGATCAACTCGATCGGCGAGGACACCGGCACCTGCCCGCCGGTCCAGGACAAGTAGCCCCGCCTCAGCCCCCTCAGACCCTCAGCCCCGCAGCGCGTCCAACTGCTCCAGGAACCACCGCGCCGGGGGCAGCGCGGTACCGGCCGCCGCGAGCCGCTTCGACCGCTCGGCGCGTTCCCCGGCCGGCAGGGAGAGCGCCTCGTGCAGGGCGTCCGCCGTCCCGACGACGTCGTAGGGGTTCACCACCACCGCGTCCTCGCCCAGCTCCTCGTACGCCCCCGCCTCCCGCGACAGCACCAGCGCGCACCCCGTCTCGGAGACGACCGGCACCTCCTTCGCGACCAGGTTCATCCCGTCCCGGACGGGGTTGACGAGCGCCACGTCCGCCAGCCGGTACGCCGCCAGCGACCGTGCGAAGTCGTCCTTCAGATTCAGCACGACCGGCGTCCACCCCGGGGTGCCGAACTCCTCGTTGACCGCCTCCGCGACCCGCCGCACCTCATCCGTGTAGTCCCGGTACACGGCGAGGTCCTGCCGCGACGGGTAGGCGAACGCGACGTGCACGACCCGCTCGCGCCACTCGGGCCGGCCCGCCAGCAGCTCCCGGTAGGCCAGCAGCCCGCGCACGATGTTCTTGGACAGCTCGGTCCGGTCCACCCGCACCACGGTGCGGCGCGCGCCGCCGTCCGGCGCGGTGCCGATCTCCTCGCGCAGGTCCGCCATCCGCTCCTCGACGTCCGCCTCGTGCGACCGCGCGCGCAGGAAGTCCCCGTCGGCGCCCAGCCCGTGCACGCCGATCTCCGTGCCGCCGAGCCCGCCCACCACGGCGTCGCAGCAGGCGGTGAACGCGTCGGCCCAGCGACGGGTGAGGAAGCCGAGCCGGTCGGCGCCCAGCATCCCGCGCAGTACCCGCTCGGCGATGTCGTCCGGCAGCAGCCGGAAGTAGTCGACCGGGGCCCACGGCGTGTGCGAGAAGTGGCCGATCCGGAGGTCGGGACGCAGCTCGCGCAGCATCCCCGGCACCAGCGTCAGGTGGTAGTCCTGCACGATCGCGACCGCGCCCTCGGCGGCCTCCTCGGCCAGCGCCTCGGCGAAGGCCCGGTTGTACGCCTCGTAGGAGGCCCACTGCCGCCGGAACTCCGCGTCGAAGACCGGCTCCAGGGGCGTCTGGTAGAGCATGTGGTGCACGAACCACAGCACCGAGTTGGCGATCCCGTTGTACGCGTCCGCGTGCACGTCGGCCGGTACGTCCAGCATCCGTACGCCGTCCTCGCCGACCCCGCGCCGCACCGCCTCGCGGTCGCCGTCTCCCAGCGCCGAGCACACCCACAGCGCACCGGCGTCGGGCCCGATGGCCGACAGCCCCGAGACGAGCCCGCCACCACCCCGTTTGGCGTGCAGCGACCCGTCCTCCCGCACCTCGTACGAGACGGGCCCCCGGTTGGAGGCGACCAGCACCTGAGCAGCACCGAAGCTTGAAGCCATACGCCTCAACCTAGCCCGGCCCCTCGGACCTCAAACGTTCCCCGGTGTCACCCGGACGGCGATCGGGTCACGCATCCCGCCGTCACGCCACCCTGCGGGCCGCGTACTCGGCGATCTCCGCCATCGGGGGCCGTTCCTCGGTGTCCACGGCGTAGGTGCGCGGCTCGAAGCCGTCGACGCCCCGTTCGAACTGGGTGAGGGCCGGGCGGACCAGGTGGCCGCGGGCCAGGCGGAGCTGGGCGGTGCGGTAGATCGCGGCGGCCATCCGGCCCAGCGCCCGCCCGTCCTGGTGGCGGTGGACGCGGACCCCCACGTCGACCTGCGCGAGCGCGTCCAGGCCCACCAGGTGCAGCGCGTCGACCAGCATGCCCAGCTCGACGCCGTAGCCGACCGGGAAGGGCAGCCGTTCCAGCAGGGAGCGGCGGGCCGCGTACTCGCCGCCCAGCGGCTGGACGAAACCGGCCAGCTGCGGCCAGTGCATGTTGAGCAGCGGCCGGGCCATCAGCTCCGTGACCCGGCCGCCCTGGCCGGGGGCGGCACCGAGCGGACGGTCGTACATGGCCTTGACCAGGTGCACGTCCGGGTCGGTGAGCAGCGGGCCCACGATCCCGGAGACGAAGTCGGCGGAGAACTCGCGCAGGTCGGCGTCGACGAAGCAGACGATGTCCCCGCCGGTGACCAGCAGCGAGCGCCACAGCACCTCGCCCTTGCCCGGCACGGCGGGGAGGCGGGGGAGGATCGCGTCGCGGTGCACGACGCGCGCGCCGGCCGCCGCGGCCACCTCGGACGTACGGTCGCTCGACCCGGAGTCCACGACCACGATCTCGTCGACGAGCGGGACCCGCTCCACCAGCTCCCGCCGGATCACCGTGACGATGTCGCCGACCGTCGCCTCCTCGTCCAGGGCGGGGAGCACCACGCTGACCGACTGCCCGGTGGCGTGCTTGGCGGCCAGAAGCCGCTGGACGGGGCGGTCACCGGCCGACCAGGAGCGCGCGTCCAGCCAGCGCTCGACTTCTTCCAGCACGTCCCGGGGCTCCTTTGTGATCCATCTCGCGGTACGGACGACTATCTCAACCGTCATGGCCGTCGGTTACAGTCTTGAACAACGCGTGGGACCGCCGCATGCCGGGGTCGCCGCGCGTACCGGCGAAGAACAGAAGAACAACTTCATACCGCTCATCCAGAGGGGCAGAGGGATACGGCCCGATGAAGCCCCGGCAACCCTCCAGCCGGCTCTTGTCACACAGACGTGGCGGGGCTCCCGGCTAGGGAAGGTGCCAAATCCGTCTCACGGCGAGATGCGTCGTGAGGAAGATGAGGAGAAAGGGCCTCGCCTCCATGGCTGTGCAGACTGCCGAAAGCACCACGAACTCCACCAAGCCCGCGGTCGACCTCGGCCCCGCCGCCGCCCTGAGCTGCCGGGAGTGCGGTCACCGGGTCCCGCTCGGACCGGTCTTCGCCTGCGAGGAGTGTTTCGGCCCCCTCGAGATCGCCTACGACTTCTCCGCCCACGACACCGAAGAGCTGCGCAAGCGGATCGAAGCGGGCCCCGCGAACATCTGGCGCTACGCCCCCCTGCTGCCCGTCCCGGCCGACGTCGCCACCAAGCCGAACATCAACCCCGGCTGGACCAAGCTCGTCAAGGCCGACAACCTCGCCCGCGAGCTGGGCGTCACCGGCGGGCTGTACGTCAAGGACGACTCCGGCAACCCCACGCACTCCTTCAAGGACCGCGTCGTCGCCCAGGCCATCGAGGCCGCCCGCGCCTTCGGCTTCACCACGCTCTCCTGCTCCTCCACCGGCAACCTCGCCGGTGCCGTCGGCGCCGCCGCCGCCCGGGCCGGCTTCCGCTCCTGCGTGTTCATCCCGCACGACCTGGAGCAGGGCAAGGTCGTCATGGCCGCCGTCTACGGCGGCGAGCTGGTCGGCATCGAGGGCAACTACGACGACGTGAACCGCTTCTGCTCCGAGCTGATCGGCGACCCGGCCGGCGAGGGCTGGGGCTTCGTCAACGTCAACCTGCGGCCGTACTACGCCGAGGGTTCCAAGACCCTGGCGTACGAGATCTGCGAGCAGCTCGGCTGGAAGCTGCCCGACCAGATCGTGGTGCCGATCGCGTCCGGCTCCCAGCTGACGAAGATCGACAAGGGGCTGAAGGAGCTGATCGAGCTCGGCCTGGTCGAGGACAGGCCCTACAAGATCTTCGGCGCGCAGGCCGAGGGCTGCTCGCCGGTCTCCACGGCGTACAAGGCCGGGCACGACGTGGTCCGCCCGCAGAAGCCGAACACCATCGCCAAGTCGCTGGCCATCGGCAACCCGGCCGACGGCCCCTACGTCCTCGACATCGCCCGCCGCACCGGCGGCGCCGTGGAGGACGTCACCGACGAGCAGGTCGTGGACGCGATCAAGCTGCTCGCCCGCACGGAGGGCATCTTCGCCGAGACGGCGGGCGGCGTGACGGTCGGCGTCACGAGGAAGCTGATCGAGAACGGCGTGCTGGACCCGTCGCTCACCACGGTCGTCCTCAACACCGGTGACGGCCTGAAGACCCTGGACGCGGTGGCCGGCACCGGCCTCACCGCCACGATCCGTCCCAACCTGGACTCCTTCCGAGAGGCTGGCCTCGCATGAGCGTGACCGTTCGTATCCCGACCATCCTGCGTACCTACACCGGCGGCAAGGCCGAGGTGAGCGCCGACGGCGCCAACCTCGGGGAGGTCATCTCCGACCTGGAGAAGAACCACACCGGCATCGCCGCCCGTGTCCTGGACGACCAGGGCAAGCTGCGCCGCTTCGTCAACGTCTACGTCAACGACGACGACGTCCGCTTCGAGCAGGGCCTGGAGACTGCGACGCCGGACGGCGCGGGCGTCTCGATCATCCCGGCGGTCGCCGGCGGCTGACGCGGGCGTAGATCCACCGCAGACACACCTTGTAGTGCGTATTGCCCTCTCCGTAAGAGAAACGGAGGGGGCAATTCCATGGGATTGAGCGCGGTAGAGTTGGGGAACGCGCTCCCGATCGGCACAACGGGAACCGTTGATTCCTGCCGCCCGCCCGACAAGAAGTAGCCAAAGTGCGAGCGTATTCTGCGGCTTATGTTCCCTTTGCGTGACCCGACTTGACCCGAATTCAGGCGAATTCTCGCCACATTCCGGACCGGGCGCGTCCAGATTTCTCGTCCGACTGACCTGTTGCAGACGGCAGTTGGGCAGATACATTCAGCCGCGGTCGACGCGTTCCGGCGCACGCCCCCAGTCGTGAGGGGGCGAGGTCTGACCCGGGTCCGCGAAGTGCGGATCTGTGCAAGGGCCAGTAATAGGGGAGTTAGGCATGGCTCAGGGCACCGTCAAGTGGTTCAACGCGGAGAAGGGGTACGGCTTCATCGCGGTCGACGGTGGTGCGGATGTTTTCGTCCACTACAGCGCGATTCAGATGGACGGCTACCGCACCCTCGAAGAAGGCCAGCGGGTCGAGTTCGAGATCTCGCAGGGTCAGAAGGGCCCGCAGGCCGACATGGTTCGCCTCAGCGCCTGAGACGCGCGGCCGCCGCAGCACCCGGTCTTCATCCGAAGGGCCCGTACCCGCTGGGTACGGGCCCTTCGGCCTGTTCGCGGGTGGCTGACGCGGCGGGCCCGATCCCGACAGGCGCTTGCACTCGATGGGGGCGAGTGCTAATCATTGCGTTAGCACTCTGAAGGTGAGAGTGACAACGAAGGACCGGGTCGGTGAGGCCCGCAGGCCGGGTGGGGAAGGAACCACAAGGCAGGCGAGCCGTCCGTCGCGGGCGCGGGCGCGGTCCGAAGGAATCACCCCCAGTCCTGGAGGGACCACTTCACATGGCCAAGATCATCGCGTTCGACGAGGAGGCGCGGCGCGGCCTCGAGCGCGGCATGAACCAGCTCGCGGACGCCGTCAAGGTGACGCTCGGCCCCAAGGGCCGCAACGTCGTCCTCGAGAAGAAGTGGGGCGCCCCCACGATCACCAACGATGGTGTCTCCATCGCCAAGGAGATCGAGCTCGAGGACCCGTACGAGAAGATCGGCGCCGAGCTGGTCAAGGAAGTCGCCAAGAAGACGGACGACGTCGCCGGTGACGGTACGACCACGGCGACCGTCCTCGCCCAGGCCCTGGTCAAGGAAGGCCTGCGCAACGTCGCGGCCGGTGCCAACCCGATGGCCCTGAAGCGCGGTATCGAGAAGGCCGTCGAGGCCGTCTCCGCCGCCCTGCTGGAGCAGGCGAAGGACGTCGAGACCAAGGAGCAGATCGCCTCCACGGCCTCCATCTCCGCCGCCGACACCCAGATCGGCGAGCTCATCGCCGAGGCCATGGACAAGGTCGGCAAGGAAGGCGTCATCACCGTCGAGGAGTCCCAGACCTTCGGTCTGGAGCTGGAGCTCACCGAGGGTATGCGCTTCGACAAGGGCTACATCTCGGCGTACTTCGCCACCGACATGGAGCGTATGGAGGCGTCGCTGGACGACCCGTACATCCTGATCGCCAACTCCAAGATCGGCAACGTCAAGGACCTGCTGCCGCTCCTGGAGAAGGTCATGCAGTCGGGCAAGCCGCTGCTGATCATCGCCGAGGACGTCGAGGGCGAGGCCCTGTCGACCCTGGTGGTCAACAAGATCCGCGGCACCTTCAAGTCCGTCGCCGTCAAGGCCCCCGGCTTCGGCGACCGCCGCAAGGCCATGCTCGGCGACATCGCCATCCTCACGGGCGGCGAGGTCATCTCCGAGGAGGTCGGCCTCAAGCTCGAGAACGCCACGCTGGACCTGCTGGGCAGCGCGCGCAAGGTCGTCATCACCAAGGACGAGACCACGATCGTGGACGGCGCCGGCTCCGCCGACCAGGTCCAGGGCCGGGTCAACCAGATCCGCGCCGAGATCGAGAACAGCGACTCGGACTACGACCGCGAGAAGCTCCAGGAGCGCCTGGCGAAGCTGGCCGGCGGCGTGGCCGTCATCAAGGCCGGTGCCGCCACCGAGGTCGAGCTCAAGGAGCGCAAGCACCGCATCGAGGACGCCGTTCGCAACGCCAAGGCGGCCGTCGAGGAGGGCATCGTCGCCGGTGGTGGCGTGGCCCTGCTCCAGGCCTCCCAGGTCTTCGAGAAGCTGGAGCTGACGGGTGACGAGGCGACCGGCGCCAACGCCGTGAAGCTCGCCCTGGAGGCCCCGCTCAAGCAGATCGCCGTCAACGGTGGCCTCGAGGGCGGCGTCGTCGTCGAGAAGGTGCGCAACCTGACCGTCGGCCACGGCCTGAACGCCGCGACCGGTGAGTACGTCGACATGATCGCCGAGGGCATCATCGACCCGGCGAAGGTGACCCGCTCTGCCCTGCAGAACGCCGCCTCCATCGCCGCGCTGTTCCTCACCACCGAGGCCGTCATCGCCGACAAGCCGGAGAAGGCCGCCGCGGCGGGCGCCCCGGGCGGCATGCCGGGCGGTGACATGGACTTCTGATCGACCGGTTCCGGTTGATCGATCGTCCCGTACGGACCGAGGGCGGCACTCCCCGAGAGGGGGGTGCCGCCCTCGGGCGTGCCCGCCCCGCGGGAAGTGCCGCCCCCTTCCGCTGTGTCCAGGACCACATCGGGGCGCGGGGCGGAATGGTCGGGCGGGGCGGACCCGTTCCCGTGGGAGTGCGTTAAATGCGCGCGCACATACCGAACGGTACCCACTACAGGAGCCCCCCGTGACCGTCACCCCCGCCGAGGCCGCCACCCGCGCCGCCCAGCTGCTCGCCCGCCCGGCCACCATCAACGGCCTCACCGTGCCCAACCGCATCGCGATGGCTCCGATGACCCGGATGTTCTCCCCGGGCGGCGTCCCCGGCGAGGACGTGGTCTCGTACTACTCCCGCCGCGCCGCCGCCGGAGTCGGGCTGATCGTCACCGAGGGCACCTACGTCGGCCACGACTCGGCCGGGCAGAGCGACCGCGTCCCGCGTTTCCACGGCGAGGAGCAGCTCGCCGGGTGGGCGAGGGTCGCCGAGGCGGTGCACGCGGCGGGCGGCACGATCGTGCCGCAGCTGTGGCACATCGGCATGGTCCGCAAGGCCGGGGACCAGCCCTTCCCGGACGCCCCCGCCGTCGGCCCGTCCGGCCTGCGCATCGGCGAGGACGAGCCCACCGGCACCGCGATGACCCAGCGCGACCTGGACGACGTCATCGGCGCCTTCGCCGAGTCCGCCGCGGCCGCCGAGCGCATCGGCTTCGACGGCGTGGAGATCCACGGCGCCCACGGCTACCTCGTCGACCAGTTCCTGTGGTCCGGCACCAACCGCCGCACCGACGCCTACGGCGGCGACCCCGTGTCCCGGACCAGGTTCGCCGCCGAGATCGTGGCCGCCGTACGGGAGACCGTCTCCGCGGACTTCCCCGTGCTCTTCCGCTACTCCCAGTGGAAGCAGGAGGCCTACGACGCCCGCCTCGCCGAGACGCCCCAGGAGCTGGAGGCCGTCCTCGCCCCGCTCGCCTCGGCCGGGGTCGACGCCTTCCACGCCTCCACCCGCCGCTACTGGCTGCCCGAGTTCGAGGACTCGGACCTCAACCTCGCCGGCTGGACCAAGAAGCTCACCGGCAGGACCGCCATCACCGTCGGCTCGGTCGGCCTGGACGGCGACTTCAACAGGGCGTTCCAGGGCGAGGGCGCCCCGGTCCGCAGCCTGGACAACCTCCTGGACCGCATGGAGCGCGACGAGTTCGACCTCGTCGCCGTCGGCCGCGCGCTGCTCCAGGACCCGCAGTGGGCCGAGAAGGTCCTCGCCGGCCGCTTCGACGAACTCGCCCCGTACGACGCGGCATCGCTGAAGACCCTCAGCTGAGCGCGGTGCGCACCACGGCGTAGGGTCCGGTGGATGACGATCCCTGGACCCGACGAGTCAGTGGAACCCGTGGTGCGCACCTCCGGCGGCGCGGTGCGCGGCCGGACCGAGGGCGGCCTGGCCGTCTTCCGCGGCATCCCCTTCGCCCAACCCCCGGTGGGGGACGCCCGGTTCGCCGCCCCGCGCCGCCCGCGCCCCTGGGACGGCGTGCGCGACGCCTTCGCCTTCGGTCCGCCGCCCCCGCAGGACCTCGGCGCCGCGGGCACCGCCGGCCCCCCGGACACCCCCGGGGGCGAGGACTGGCTGACGGTCAACGTCTGGACCCCCGACCCCGACCCGGCCGCCCACCGCCCGGTCATGGTCTGGATCTACGGCGGTGCCTACAAACTCGGCCACTCCGGCAACCCCGCCTACGACGCCCGCCGCATCGCGGCCGAGGGCGACCTCGTCGTCGTCACCCTCAACTACCGCGTCGGCATGGAGGGTTTCGCCCACATCGAGGACGCCCCCGCCAACCGGGGGCTGCTCGACCAAGTGGCCGCGCTGGTCTGGGTGCGGGAGAACATCGCCGCGTTCGGCGGCGACCCCGACCAGGTCACCATCTTCGGCGAGTCGGCCGGCGCCGGTTCCGTGGCCTCGCTGCTGGCGATGCCCCGCGCGGCCGGACTCTTCCGGCGGGCCGTCGCCCAGAGCGTGCCGGGCACGTTCTTCTCCCCCGAACTCGCCGCCGACATCGGTGGGGCCCTCGCCGCCGAGGTGGGCCTGCGCCCGACCGTCGCCGACCTCTCGGGCCTCGCCCCGGACCAGCTCGTCAAGGCCGGACAGGCCCTCGCCCCCAAAATGCCGGGCAAGGTCGCCCGCTGGGGCCAGGCGGCGCCCACGATCACCCCGTACGCGCCCGTCGTGGACGGCGAGTTCCTCCCCGCCACGCCGTGGCAGGCACTCGCCTCCGGCGCGTCCCGGGACGTGGACCTGCTGGTCGGTCACAACCGTGACGAGAACCGCCTGTTCACGTTGATGGCGGGCAAGCTGGGCAAGATCGACGAGGACCGCGCGAGCGCCGCCCTGCGCCTGTACGCCCCGGGCGGCGAGGCCGCCTACCGCACGGCGTTCCCGGACGCGTCGGCCAACGACCTCTACGAACACGTCCAGACCGACTGGCTGTTCGCGATGCCGTCCCTCCACCTGGCCGAGGCCCA
This sequence comes from Streptomyces violaceorubidus, assembly GCF_000717995.1. Lineage (GTDB taxonomy): Bacteria > Actinomycetota > Actinomycetes > Streptomycetales > Streptomycetaceae > Streptomyces > Streptomyces violaceorubidus. Next base: position 115,275 of record NZ_JODM01000016.1, on the reverse strand, counting down.
CCTCGCGGGCGGCGGCCGGGCCCGCGTCTACGAACTCACCTGGCCCGCACCGGCCTTCGGCGGCGCCCTGGGTGCCTGCCACGCCCTGGACATCCCGCTTCTCTTCGGCACCTTCCAGTCGGACCTGGCGCTGATCCAGTTCGCCGGCGCGGAGCCGTCCGAGGAGGCGCTGGCCCTGTCGTCCCGCTTCCGCGCCTCCTGGACGGCCTTCGCCCGCACCGGTGACCCGGGCTGGCCCGTGTACGACCTGGAGCGGCGCCTGGTGCGGGTCTTCGATGCCGAGCCCACCGTCGCGCCGTACCCGGAGGAGACGTCCCGACGCCTGTGGGAGGGCTACGAGTTCGCCTCGCTGCCGCTGGTGGACCCAGAGGCGTGAGCTTCCGGGGGCTCCTGCTCGGCCTGTTCGCCGTACCGGTCGTCGTCGGCGTGTACTTCCTCACCCAGGCGGCGACCGCCGACGGCACGCCGCAGTGCGACGGCATCATCGAGGAGTACGGGGACGCGGAGCGCTCCGGGCCCATGAAGCCGGGCGAGACCTGCCACCTGTACGACTTCGCCGACGGCCGCTCGGCGGGCACGCGGACGTACGCGCAGCAGAGGAAGGCGCAGGACGCGGACGCGGGGCGGGACTACTGGACCGGCGGCCTGTGGCTGGCGTACGGCGTGGCGGGGCTGACTGTGGTCACCGTCCACCTGGGCCTGAGGCGCCGCCGCGCCTGACTCCGTCGACGAAGGCCGACCATGCCCCGGCGTGGAAGCGGAGGGAGGGTCCGGCCGGGTTCTTCGAGTCCCGGACCGGGACGGCGGTAGGGATGCCGGTGGCGACCTCGAGGCAGTTGTCGCCGCTTCCGCCGCTGTAACTGGACTTGTACCAATCGTACTCAGGGGTGCTCTCCATGCGCGTAATTCTGCGCCAGCTTCTCGATCAAGGACAGGGAGTTGGCCGGCGAGAGCGCGGCGACCATGAGGAGTTCGTAGTAGAAGCGGTAGCGCCCCACGGTGGCGGGATCGTCGTCGACCCGGCCGGTGCCGACGCCTTCCAGGTAGACCAGCGAAGGGGCGTCCGCGAAGTCCATCAGTTTCACGCACCCCTGCATGGCCGGATGCGCTCCCGCCTCGAAGGGCAGTACCTGCACGATGACCCGGTTCTCTCGCATCAGGCGCGCGAGATGGAGCAGAGCCTCCGCCATCACCTCGGGGCCGCCGGTCGAGCGACGCAAGGCTGACTCGTCAATGACCGCAAACAACATGGGTCTTGTTGGATCGGCGAGCAGGCGGGCCCGCTCCATCCGCGCGGTCACCAGCCCGTCGATCACGGCGTCGGCCGCAGTCGGCTGGTAGGCGCGGCAGACGGCCCGCGCGTAGGCGGGTGTCTGCAGGAGGCCGGGAATCAGCATCGACGCATACTCCTTGATCTCCCTGGCCGCCCCTTCCGCCTCCGCCGCCTCCGCGAAGTGCTCCGGATACTTCGACTTCGCCGACGCCGCACAGTTCCGTGCGAAGAAGTCCTCCGTGCCCAGGACGTCGTCCAGCAGGCGGGCGTAATCCGGCTGCATCCGGCGCGTGCCGGACTCCAACTGCCCGATGAACGAACCGCTGACGAACAGCCGCGCGCCCAGTTCCTCCTGGCTCAGGCCGGACTTCTCGCGGGCGTGGCGCAGCTCGGCGCCAAGGAGGGCGCGGGGGGACGAGGACGGGTCGAGGTCTTTGGGTCCTGGCATGGTGACGGAACTCCCGGTCGCACAGCAGGGATTGTTGGAGCGCCCTGTATGGCCAGGTTAGGGGCGGAACGGACACGCTGTGTCGCGAATCACGAACTCAGCGTGGAGGTGAGGAAGGGTGCGGTCGACCGAGGAAGTCGTCGAATCCCTGCGCCAGGCCCTCGTGGGCGCCGGTGTCGTACTGCCGTCCCTGTGCGTCGATCCGGTGACCGGCGCGAGTGACGAGCCGTTCGCCCTGGTCGACCTGGGGCGGTGCAACGTACGGGTCGCGGACCGGCTGGCGTCGGTGGTGCGGGGCGAGCGGCCGGCCGTCGGCACGCATGCCGTGGACGCGAGGGACGGGCGGGTGGGGGAGGTGATGGGCCACGTGGGCGGCAGTGTGCAGCTGCGGCCGGTCGCCGGGGGCCGGGAGTGGGACTGCCCGCGGGCGTCGGTGGCCGTGGCGAAGCCGGAGGAGGTGCTGAAGGCGCGGCTGCACCGGACGAACCGCGAGAGCGCACGACGCTAGGGCGCTTCGTCAGGCACGATGCGCTCGACCGCGGCCGTCACCAGCTGCTCCCGCTCCTCCTCGCTGAACACGTCCGGCAGGGTGAGCTGTTCGACGATCAGCCAGTTCAGGGCGAGGATCAGCAGCTTGACGGCCGTGGCGTCGCCGGGCAGGCCGGACGCCTCGTGGTGGGCGACGTTGGCGGCGACGTCCTCGCGGACGCGCTCGGTCAGTACCGCGCGCAGCTCGGGGCGCCGGGTGGCCTCCAGGCGCAGCTCCAGCAGGGCGAGGTAGCCGGTGCGGAACGAGGCGACGCGGTCGACCAGTTCGCGCATCAGCCGTACGTAGGTGTCCCGGTCGCGAGGGGCGGTGCGCCGGCGCGCGAGGGCGGCCTCGCCGGGGTGCAGGCGCTCGTAGACCCGGGCGCCCGCCTGGGTGAGCAGGTCGTCGCGGTTGGCGAAGTAGTTGGACGCGGTGCCGGGCGGGACGGCGGCCTCCGTGTCCACGGCCCGGAAGGTCAGGCCCCGGGCGCCCTGCGCGGCCAGCACCTCGATCGCGGCGTCGACGAGGGCCGCGCGCCGCTGGTCGTTCCGTCTCACCACGTCAGACGCCGCCCATCGGCTCGATGTCCACCCGTACCGGCGTGCCCCACACCCGCAGCACCTCGTAGTCCGTGAACTCGTGGACGAGGCGGTAGGCCATCGCCGCGTGCGGGCCGCGCAGTTGGGCGGCGATGTACAGCTCGGCCTCCCGGCGGTCGCGGCGCGGGGTGCCGCACAGCTGCCACGCCTGGCCGGTCCACTGCTCGGGCAGCCAGCGCTGCTGGGGCTGCGGCCGGTCGCCCCGGACGCCGTAACGGGACTGGACCGGCTCGGCGGGCCGGGCCGGCAGCGGTCCGCCGTTGTACTCGGCGCGGCGGGCCGTGCGGCGGCGGGTCTCGCACAGCAGGCACAGGTCGGGGGCGGCCTTGTCGACCGGCCCGTTCGGGTGCTCCGGGCAGCGGGTGCTGGGGGCCGCCGTCGTGACGCTCTCCTCCAGCTGGTCCAGCGCACGCTTGAGGTCCGCGCGGACCTCGTGCAGCTTGGCCTCCGGGGTGTCGGCGGTCAGGGCCTCGCCGTGCTCACCGAGGAGGCGCAGGGCGCGGCCCAGGGCGGTCAGCTGGGCGTGGTTCATGTCATTCAGAATCGCACACGGCGCGGACGGCCCCGGTCCCCCGGCCGGGCCGACGGCGGTGGGCCGGTCACCCGAGCGCCGCCGCCAGCGCCGCCCGCAGGTGGCCGCCGGACTCACCCAGCAGCCGGGCGGCCGTCGGGCCGTCCACGTCGGCCAGCAGGACCAGGACGGCATGCTTGACCTCGCCGTCGGTCGCCGCCAGGGCGCGCTCGATGTCGTCCTCGGCGGCCCCGGTGGCGAGCGCGACGATACGGCGCGAGCGGGCCCGCAGCTTCTCGTTGGAGGCGCGGACGTCCACCATCAGATTCCCGTACGTCTTGCCGAGCCGGATCATCGTGATCGTCGACAGCATGTTCAGGACCAGCTTCTGCGCCGTGCCCGCCTTCAGCCGCGTCGAGCCGGTGAGCAGCTCGGGCCCGGTGACCACCTCGATGCCGTGCTCGGCGGCGGCGGCCAGGGCGCTGCCCCGGTTGCAGGCGAGGCCGACGGTCAGGGCGCCGAGCGAGCGGGCGTACTCGACGGCGCCGACGGCGTACGGGGTGCGGCCGGAGGCGGACACGCCGACCACCGTGTCGTCGGCGGTCAGCGCGAGGGCGTCCAGGTCGGCGCGGGCCAGCTCGGGGGAGTCCTCGGCGCCCTCGATCGAGGTGACCATGGCGTCCGGGCCGCCCGCGATCAGGCCGACGACCTGCCCGGGGTCGGTGTTGAAGGTGGGCGGGCACTCCGAGGCGTCCAGCACGCCCAGTCGGCCGGCCGTACCGGCGCCCGCGTAGACCAGCCGCCCGCCGCGCGCCATCCGGGCGGCCACGGCGTCGATGGCGGCGGCGATCTCGGGCAGCCGCGCGGCGACGGCGGCGGGCACGGTGGTGTCCTCGGCGTTCATCAGCCGTGCGATGTCGAGCGTCGGCAACTGATCGATCTCGGCCAGCTCCGGCCGGAACGCCTCGGTGGCCAACGTCTCCAACTGGAAACGCAGATCGGGGTGATGGGGGGTGGAGGTCATAGGAATGCGGCCCTTTTCGACGTGCGATGCCTGTACCGACCCAGCGGCGCGGGTCTGTTTCGATGTGCGGCTCCGCCGCGTGGGCGCGGCCAGCCACACTCGGCCCGCAGCCGCCCACAATGATCAAGCCCTACGGTCCCCCGCCCCCGCCCCCGCGCGGAGCGCCCCGTGCCGATGCGCCAACGCCTCGTAGGACGCCGCCAGAGCCGGCGCGGCCGACTCGTAGATCCGCTGCGCCACCCCCACGAACAGGCAGTCCACGACCAGCAGCTGACTGGTCCGCGACGACATCGCCGCCGGCCGCAGCTCGCTCTCCCGGGCGGTGGACGTGGTCAGCACGTGGTCGGCGTACTGGGTGACGGAACTGTCGGGGCGGCCCGTGATGGCGATGGTCGTCGCGCCCCGCTCGAAGGCGACCCGGAGCGGTTCGATGACGTCCCCCGTCGAGCCGGAGTGCGTGATCGCCAGGGCCACGTCCCCCGCGCGCAGCTGCACCGCGTTGGTGACGGCGAGGTGCGGGTCGCCCGGGGCGTGGGCTATGAGCCCTATGCGCAGCATCTTCTGGGTGAGATCCTGGGCGACCAGGTTGGAGGCGCCGATGCCGTACACGTCGGTGCGCCGGGCGGCGGCCAGGGCGGCGACGGCCGCGCCGAGCTGGACGGTGTCCAGACCGGCGGCCGTGTCCGCGAGGGTCTGCTGCTCGTCGTAGGCCAGCTTGGCGACCACGTCGGCGATCGGGTCGTCGACCGCGATGTCCGTGGTGATGGCGGGGGCGCGGCCGGACTGCTGCTGGGCGGCCAGCCCGGCGAGCGCGAGGCGCAGGTCGCGGTAGCCGGGGTAGCCGAGCAGCCGGGCGGTGCGTACGACGGTGGCCTCGCTGGTGCCGGTCAGCTCGGCCAGGCCGGTGACCGTGAGGGCCGCGCAGCCGGCCGGGTCGCCCGCGACGGCCTCGGCGACCCGCTGCATGGACCGGGTCATCGACGGTGCCAGGGTGCGGACCTTGGCCGCGAGGGCGGCGGGCGCGGGCGGTGCGCTCGTGCCCCCGGCGGCACGGCGGCCCCCGGAGGCACTCGCGAAAGTTTCCTTCACTTCATGGGTCACTCGTGAAAGATATTTTCGTTTCGGTCCGCGGGTCAAGAGTGCGCACAATGGGTGCATGAACCCCATCAGCCCCCTGGAGCAGGCGCTGCACGCCGCGCGCGCCCTCGTGCTCGCCGACCTGGTGGCGGGCGAGGTCGCCGAACCGGACGTCGTCTCGCTGGTCGAGGAGTCCGTCGTGCAGCGGCGCTGGTGGGTCGAGCAGTGGCCCGAGGGCGCGGAGTTCGTGGCCGGGCTGGTCGCCCAGGACGTGCAGGACGCCCTGCTGGAGCGGTACGGCCGCTGGCCGCTGTGCCCGGTGTGCGGCTCCGGCGACCCGCACGCGCTGGACGTCGAGCCGGAGCTGGGCCCCGACCCGCACTGGGTGTGCGGCAAGGCCGGCGTGAAGGTCGCGGCCGTCGGCTCGCTGGGCGCGGCCACCGGCGGCGCCCCCTCGTGAGGACCCGCCGATGACCCTCTACATCGACCCGCCGACCTGGCCGGGCCACGGCCGCCTCTGGTCCCACCTGGTCAGCGACGTCTCCTACGCCGAACTCCACGCCTTCGCCCAGGCCCTGGGCGTGCCGCGCCGCGCCTTCGAACGCGACCACTACGACCTGCCCGCCCACCGGTACACCGACGCGGTGTCCGCCGGCGCGCTGGAGGTCAGCAGCCGCGAGGTCGTACGGCTGCTGCACGGGGCGGGACTGCGCCGCCGCAAGGGGGACTTCCGCGGCGCACCGGGTGCTCAGCCGCGCAGCTCGTAGGTGAACTGCCCGGCGCCCTCGCCGCCTTCACCGCCTGCACCGCCCTCGGAGTGCTCCGCGGCGATCCGGACGAACCCGGCGCGGGCGATGACGGCCTGCGACGCGGTGTTGTGCGGCTCGGTCGTCGCGCGCACGGCCGTCACCGTCTCCCGTGCCAGCGCCCACGCGGACAGCGCGCGCAGACCCTCGGTCGCGTAGCCGTTGCCCCGGGCCGCCTCGACCAGGTCGTAGCCGATCTCCACCCGGCCCTCCTCGTCCGGCACCCCGTGGAAGCCGATGCCGCCGACCGCGCGCCCGTCCTCGCGCCGGACGAGGACGAAGACCCCCCACACCGGGCGGTGGACCCCCGTCTCATAGGCCTTCAGCAGCATTCCGGCGGCGTCCCGGGTGCCCTGGAAGGGGCCGCCGCCGACCCACGCGAAGCCGCCGTCGCCGCCCGCGACGAGATCGGCGGCCGCGGCGGGCGTGACGCCCTGGAGGGTGAGCCGTTCGGCCGGGATCACCAGGTTGTTGCGCCAGCGCCACTCGGTGACCGGGGCCCGCCCCGGCAGGTCGCCGCGGCCGGTGGCCCACAGCAGGGTGCGCCAGGGATCGGCGCCGGGCCGCACGTGCGGGAAGAGCCGGGCGAGGAGGTCCGCGCACCGCTCGGCGGGCGGTTCGTAGCCCAGCCCGAGACCCTCGGCGATGTCGTACGTGTGCAGGAACACCTCGGTGATCCCCATCGCGGCGAAGCCTTCGCGGTCCGCGCTGCGGAAGGGGTACGGGTGGAAGGCCCGGACCTCGCGGGGGGTGGTGCGCACGGTGGCGGCGAGCAGCGCGCCGGCCGTCTCCACCACCTGGAGCACGTCCTCGTTGCCGGTCCCCTCGTCCAGGGTGATCTCGAAGGGGACCCACGCCTCGGTGGCACGTCCGGCGAGCTGGCCCGCGTAGGCGAGGAGGACGCCGGCGACATGCTCGGCCGTGTACCGGGGGCTCCACTGCGGCCCCCCGCCCGGCGTCGCCTCCCAGTCCCGGTCCGTCGCCGTCCGCAGCAGCGCCACGGCCTCCGCCACGGCCTCTTCCACCTGTTCCCCGCCCAGTGTTCGCATGCGGGGCAGGCTAGAGGCCCGGGGTGTCGGGGAGCGACAGCATTTCCAGCTCGCCGGCGAGGTTGTGGCGGGCGGTCGCCTCCCACGCGCGCCGTCCGTGCGGGGTGTGGAAGAGGCTGGGCAGGCCGAGCAGTTGGCGCAGGATCGCGGCCCGGCCCTCGCGGAAGGCGTCGTTCGGCACGAAGTGGTACTCCTCGCGGACGGCCGCCGTGTACGCCGCGTACGCCGACGGCGGCGAGGCGAGCACCGCCAGGTCCGCGTCGCACAGCACCTGCCCGTCCCGGTCGTCGTCGGCCGGCGCGTGGGTGACGGTGAGCCGCACCAGCCGGGCCACCTCGGCGGTCTTCCCCGCCGGCACCCCGGCCTCGGGCAGCGCGCGCTCGGCGAGCCGGGCCGAGCGCTCCTCGTTCTCGGACCGGTCGGGCCGGTAGACGGCGTCGTGGAACCACGCGGCGAGGCGTACGACGTCCACGTCGTCGGCGTGCGCCGCCAGGACGTCGACGTGGTCCAGGACCGCGGTGAGGTGCGCCAGGGTGTGGTAGCGCCGCTGGGGCTCCTGCCAGCGGGCGAGCAGGTCGTCCGCGTACGGGGCGGGATCGGGTGCGGGGGCGGCAGCGGGGCCGGTACCGGGGGCGGTGGCTCCCGCCATGGCGAGGGCGAAGCGGGAACGCAGGGCGTCGAGGTCGGCCATGGGTGCATTCTTCCAGATAATGTTCGTGATAGCTTCTAACCAAAGTGCCCGCGTCCCCGGCCGGGCGGCCGGGCGGGACCCGAGAGGCGGCGGACGGACCATGCCACAGGCGCGCACCAGCACCCCGCGCGAGCGGTACCGCACCCAGGTGCGCGCGGAGATCAAGGAACACGCCTGGGAGCAGATCGCCACGGCGGGGGCCTCGGCGCTCTCCCTCAACGCGATCGCCAAGCGGATGGGCATGAGCGGGCCCGCGCTCTACCGGTACTTCGACGGCCGCGACGAGCTGATCACGGAACTCATCCGGGACGCCTACCGCAGCCAGGCCGACACCTTGCGGGCGGCGGCCGGGGCGGGCGCCGACCTGGCCGGCCTCGCGCACGCCCTGCGCGCCTGGGCCCTGGCCGACCCGCAGCGCTACTTCCTCATCTTCGGCACCCCCGTCCCCGGCTACCACGCGCCCGACGACATCACCGAGATCGCCGCCGAGACCATGGCGGTCATCCTCGACGCCTGTGCCGCACGGCCGTCGTCGGACGGGGTTGACGGGGCGTTCGACGCGCACCTCGACACCCACCGGCAGTGGGCGGGGGAGCGTCCGGTGCCCGCCCCGGTCCTCCACCGCGCCCTGTCCTTCTGGTCCCGGCTGCACGGCGTGCTCTCCCTGGAACTCGCCGGGCAGTTCACCGGCATGGGCTTCGACCCCGCACTTCTCTTCGAGGCCGAACTCAAGGACCTGCTGGGCCCCTAACGTGGAGTCCATGACGACTCCCGCAGACCTGCACGACGTACGCGACCCCGAGCGGCCCGGCCGGCTGCTGGCCCTCGAACGCGACGAGCTGGTGCCGCTGCTGCGCTCCCGTCCCGACGCCGACTTCGCGCTGCCGGTGGTCGCGTGTCCGGGCTGGACCGTGCGCGACACGCTGGCGCACTGCTCCAGCGCACTGATCCGGGTGGTGGAGAAACGCTTCGAGAAGGGCGTCTTCTCGCCCGAGTGCAACGACCGCGACATCGCCGAGCGCGCCGACTGGAGCACCGCCCGGGTCGTCGACGAACTGGAGCGCGGCATGACCGAGGCCGGGCCGGTGATCGCGCGCTCGGACGGCAGGCTGGACGCGGTGGCGCTGGGCGAGTGGGTGCACGCCGGTGATGTACGGGTCGCCTTCGGCGAGCCGGGGGCGTACGCGGGGCGCGGGCTGCCGGAGGCACTCGCGCTGCTCGGCACGATCACCCGGGCACGCGGTCACCTGCCGCTCCACGCCGACCTGGACGACCTCGACGAGCCGCTGAAGCTGGGCGGGGCGAGCGGTGAGCGTCCGCCGGGCCGGTTCATCGGCGACGGCCCCACCCTCCTGCGGCTCTACGCGGGCCGCCCCCTGGACGGCGCGGCCGGCGCGGCCGGTGCGCCGGCGTACGAGCTGGCCGGGGTGGAGGCGGCGGAGCTGAACATCTTCGGCGACTGAGCGGCGGCGCGGGCATCCGGGTCCGCCGTGGGGGCGTAGTCTTGGATTGGACTAGACCTGTAGCGGCCGACGAATGGGGTCCCATGAGCAAGCGTGCAGTCCTGGAGGTGATCGCCCTCGACGTCGAGGACGCGGTCGCCGCCCAGGCCGGAGGCGCGGATCGCCTCGAACTGGTCACCGACATGGCGGCCGACGGACTCACCCCGTCGGCCGCGACCGTCACCGCGATCCGCGCCGCCGTCGACATCGACGTACGGGTGATGCTGCGGCTCGCCGACGGGTTCGCCGCCGGTGACGTCGAGCGCCTGACCCGCGTCGCCGGTGAGCTGCGCGAGGCCGGGGCCACGCAGTTCGTGCTGGGGTTCCTGGACGCGGCGGGCGACGTGGACCTCGGCGCGGTGGAGCGGATCGCCCAGGTGCTGGACGGGTGCCGGTGGACCTTCCACCGCGCGATCGACCGGGCCGCGAACCGGGACGCGCTGCGCAAGCAGCTCGCGGACTTCCCGGGCCTGGACACGTATCTGACGGCCGGGGCGGCCGGCGGCGTGGACGACGGCCTGAACGTGCTGCTCGCGGAGGCGCGGCGGCGGGGGGAGCAGGGGTACGAGCAGCAGTTGCTGGTCGGCGGCGGCCTGCGCCTGGACCACGTGCCGGGGCTCCTGGACGCGGGCATCGACGGCTTCCACATCGGCGGCGCGGCGCGCCCGTCCGGGTGGGAGGGGCCGGTGTCGGCGGAGGCGGTTTCGCAGTGGCGGCGGGTGCTCGGGGGTTGAGCGGTGCACCCGCGCCGTGCACCCGCGCCGTGCACCCGCGCCGTGCACCCGCGCCGTGCGCCCACCCGTGCCGCCCCAGCCGCATGACGGCCCGCGGCAGCGGCGGGCGACTGCCCGCAACTAGGTGAGCTGGGGCGGCAGTTCCGTCGCGTGGGTCACGATGAGGCCCGACACCGCACGGGTCAGCGCGACGTACAGGCGCCGTAGCCCCGTCCGTTCGTCCGGCTCGCCGTCGACCACGGCCCGGGGCTCGTCCAGGACCACGTAGTCGTACTCCAGGCCCTTGGCCAGCGAGGCCGGGACCAGGGTCAGGCGGGTGGCGTGGGTGGTCTCCTCCCCGGGGCCGACGTGGCCGATCCCGGCCGCCGCCAGGGCCGCCGCCAGCTCCGGCACCCGCGCGTCGGCGGCGATGAGGCCGACCGAGCCCTCCCGCTCCAGCAGCTCACGGCAGGCCCCCAGCACGTCGGCTACTCCGTTCGGGGCCGTACGGATGTCGAAGAACCCCGGGTTCTCGCGGATCGACGCCACCGGCGTCAGACCCGGCGCGATGTGCGGCAGCAGCCGGGAGGCGTACGCGATGACGTCCGTCGGCACGCGGAAACCGGCCGTCAGCTCCTCGACCACCGCCTCGCCCTTGCCCAGGTGCCCCAGCGCCTGAGCCCAGCTCCGGGTCGCCCACGGCGTGGTGCCCTGCGCCAGGTCGCCCAGGACGGTCACCGAGCCGGTGGTGCAGCGCCGGCCCACCGCGCGGTACTGCATCGGTGACAGGTCCTGCGCCTCGTCCAGGACCACGTGGCCGAGCGAATGGGTGCGCTCGATCAGGTCGCTCGCCTCGTCGATCAGCACGGCGTCGGCCGGTGACCACTTGGCCGACCTCACCGAGCGGGCAGGCTTCGCCCACAGCACCGCCTTCTGCTCGTCCTCGGTGAGGATCCCCCCGGCGTGCTCGGCGAGGAAGTCCGCGTCGGCGAGCAGACGCAGGACCAGCCTGGCCGGGTCGACCTGCGGCCAGACCGACTTCACCAGCGCCTTCACGGCGGCGTTGCGCGCTACCGCGTTCTGCACCCGGTCGTCCGGCGCCTCGCCCGCCCGCTCCATCTGCACCAGCACGGCGTGCGCGACCCGCTGCGGCAGCGCCTCACGGGCGGCGCCGTAGCGGATGTCCCGGGCGAGCAGCTCGCGGACGATCTCCTCCAGCTCGTGCACCGGCACCCGCCAGCGGCGCGAACCGCGCACCACGACGACGCCCTCGGTGGGCGGGGTGACGTGGGAGTACAGGGCCCGGCGCAGCACCTCGGCCATCCGCGCGTCGCCCTTGACCACCGCCGTCGCCGCCTCGTCCGTGCCGCGCACCTCGACATGGGCGACCAGGTCGTCGACGGTGGCCTGGCGGACCGTCAGCTCGCCGAGCGCCGGGAGGACCTGCTCGATGTAGTGCAGGAAGGACCGGTTCGGGCCGATGACCAGCGTGCCCGTGCGGGCCAGGCGCTCGCGGTGCGCGTACAGCAGATAGGCGACGCGGTGCAGGCCGACGGCGGTCTTCCCGGTGCCGGGACCGCCCTGCACGCAGACCGAGCCGGCCAGCCCGGCGCGCACGATCTCGTCCTGCTCGGGCTGGATCGTCGCCACGATGTCCCGCATCGGTCCGACACGGGGCCGCTCGATCTCCTGCTGGAGCAGCCTGCTGGTGGCCGCCGCCTCGGCCGGGTCGAGCAGGTGCTCGTCCTCGTACGCGGTCAGGTCCCCGCCGGTGTAGCCGAAGCGGCGGCGCAGCGAGACGTCCTGCGGGTCCTTCTTCGACGCCCGGTAGAACGGCTGGGAGACCGGTGCCCGCCAGTCGATCACCATCGGGTCGCCGTCCGCGTCGTGCACGTGCCGCCGCCCGACGTAGAAGCGTTCCCCTTCCCCGCCCTCCGCCTGCTCGGCGCCCGGGGCGTGCAGGTAGTCGAGCCGGCCGAAGAACAGCGGGGTCTCGCTGAGGTCCGCGAGCGCCTTGATGCGCTGCTCGATCTGGCTCTCCAGGACGGCGGCGTTGACCCAGTTCGCGGTGACGTCGGTGATGTCGAGCGACTCGACGTCCTCGCGCATGGCGCGCAGCGCGGAACGGGACGCGGCCAGGTGGGAGCGCTCTTTGGAGAGGGGGTCGTCGTGGACGGGCGTGGACAAGGGGGTGCCTCCGGATGACCTGCGGTGCGGTGGGCGCGCTGTCGGCGCGCGACGAACCGTCCGGTTTCCGTCCGGACGGCGGCACTCCGTGGGGAGGCGGGCAAGAGCGGAGATTGTAGGGGAGCGGGTGCGGCGCGGGCCAACCGTTTTTCTCCGCCCCGCGGCCGACCCCTAGGGGATCACGTCATCCGCTCCGGGGGATGCGCTCCACCCAGGGTCGTAGCGCAGGCGGGTGCGGGTTGGGTCCGCAGACCGATGCCGGTCGGGGGGTGGCGGTCGCACCATGGAGACATGAGCGCAGCAACCATCTCCCCCGCCCCGGCACCGGGCCGCGCGTCCGGTGCCACGCCCGTGGCCGGCAGCCACCGGCACCGGCTCGGTGACACCCTGCGCGCCGTCAGGGTGTTCGCGGGCGCCGCCTTCGACGTGGTCATCCTCGGCGAGTACGGCGAGGAGGCCGGCGTCCGCCGCCGCTGAGCGTCAGCCGAGGACCTCGTCCGCGTCCATGATCCGGTAGGCGTAGCCCTGTTCCGCCAGGAAGCGCTGGCGGTGGGCGGCGAAGTCCTGGTCGAGCGTGTCGCGGGCGACGACCGAGTAGAAGTGCGCCTGGTGGCCGTCGGCCTTCGGCCGCAGCACCCGGCCCAGGCGCTGGGCCTCCTCCTGCCGCGACCCGAAGGTGCCCGACACCTGGATGGCGACCGTCGCCTCCGGCAGGTCGATCGAGAAGTTCGCCACCTTCGACACGACGAGCACGCTGATCTCGCCCTGCCGGAAGGACTCGAAGAGCTTCTCCCGCTGGGCGTTGGACGTCTCGCCCTTGATGACCGGCGCCCCCAGGTGCTCGCCCAGTTCGTCGAGCTGGTCGATGTACTGGCCGATGACGAGGATCTGCTGCCCGGCGAACCGCCGCACGATCGCCTCCGTCACCTTCCGCTTGGTGTCGGTCGTCGCGCAGAAGCGGTACTTCTCCTCCGCCTCGGCGGTGGCGTACGCGAGCCGCTCCGCGTCGGTGAGGTTGACCCGGACCTCCACGCAGTCGGCGGGCGCGATGTAGCCCTGCGCCTCGATCTCCTTCCACGGCGCGTCGAAGCGCTTGGGACCGATCAGCGAGAAGACGTCCGACTCGCGGCCGTCCTCCCGCACCAGGGTCGCGGTCAGCCCGAGCCGCCGCCGGGCCTGGAGGTCGGCGGTGAACTTGAAGACCGGCGCCGGCAGCAGGTGCACCTCGTCGTAGACGATCAGGCCCCAGTCCCGGGAGTCGAACAGCTCCAGGTGCGGGTAGACGCCCTTGCGGCGGGTCGTCAGCACCTGGTAGGTGGCGATGGTGACCGGCCGGATCTCCTTGCGCGTACCGCTGTACTCGCCGATCTCGTCCTCGGTCAGCGAGGTGCGCTTGACCAACTCGTGCTTCCACTGCCGGGCGGAGACGGTGTTGGTGACCAGGATCAGCGTCGTCGACTTGGCCTGGGCCATCGCGCCCGCCCCGACCAGCGTCTTGCCCGCGCCGCAGGGGAGCACGACGACGCCGCTGCCGCCGTGCCAGAAGTTCTCCACCGCCTGCTTCTGGTACGGGCGCAGCGTCCAGCCGTCCTCGGCCAGCTCGATGGGGTGCGCCTCGCCGTCCACGTACCCGGCGAGGTCCTCGGCGGGCCAGCCCAGCTTCAGCAGCGTCTGCTTGATCTGCCCGCGCTCGGAGGGGTGCACGGCCACCGTGTCGGCGTCGGTGCGGGCGCCGACCAGCGGGGCGATCCGCTTCGACTTCAGCACCTCCTCCAGCACCGGGCGGTCGGTGGTCGTCAGGACCAGGCCGTGCGCCGGGTGCTTGGAGAGGGTGAGGCGGCCGTAGCGGTCCATCGTCTCGGCGATGTCGACCAGCAGCGCGTGCGGCACCGGGTAGCGGCTGTACTCGACGAGCGCGTCCACGACCTGCTCGGCGTCGTGGCCCGCCGCCCGCGCGTTCCACAGGCCCAGCGGGGTCACCCGGTAGGTGTGGATGTGCTCCGGCGCCCGCTCCAGCTCCGCGAACGGCGCGATCGCCCGACGGCAGTCGGCGGCCTGCTCGTGGTCGACTTCCAGGAGCAGGGTCTTGTCGGACTGGACGATCAGCGGACCATTCACGGGCGGCACCCCTTCGCGTGCGTACGGCCGGACGACGGCTCGGCCAAACGTCCAGTGTGCCTGATCGCGGGGCCGGGCCTACCCGAGAGCGACGCTGATGTTGTTGATGAGCGGCCCCTCCACCGCGGCTGCCTTGGGGGCGAGGGCCCCGAACAGCGCCGCGGCGGTGATCAGAGCGGCGACGGAGACGGCGACGGCGGAGCGGGCCGTGGAACGGGCTGGGGAACGGGCTGGGGAAGGTGCGGTGGACCGGTCGGGACCTGGGGCAGCGGTCTTGCCGCGCATGGGGGCCTCTCAGGGGTTCTCGGGGGGACGGCGGGCCGGGCCCGGAAGGGCCGGGGGTCCGGCCCGCCGCCGGGGACGTGGTGGGCGGTCGGTCAGAGGGTGAGGCCTCCGCCGAGGTCGATGCCGACCGCGGCGGCCTCGGCGGTGAACGCGGCGACCAGCGCCGCGGTGGAGGCCAGGACGGTGGCGAGACGGCGAACTGCAGTGCGCATCGGGCTCTTCCTTTCGCTTCGGTGCGGGACAACCGGTGGCTGCCCGAGCCCCGACGGCTCGATGCGGTTTATGAAAAAAGCTCCCTCTCAGGTGCGAATCACCCGGCGCGGCGTGCATGGATCACGCCGTACACCCGAAAGAGGGGCGCCGTGCGCAGAACGCCCGTCAGCCCGCGTCGTCGGCCAGCTCGGCCACGCCCGTGACCCGGTGCAGCGGATAGGTGCGCACCTCGTCCGCCGTGTGGTCGTACGCCGTGACGAAGCCGCCCTCGACCCGGATCGGCGCGATCACGCGCTGGCTGGCGGCGCCCTCGGCGTTCACGTAGCCGATCCACAGCGCCTCGCCGGTCAGGACCGCCGCCTGCATCGTGGCCAGCGTCTCGGCGGCGGACGTGCGGGGCAGCGCGCCCCCCGGCGCCCCGGCCTCGCCGCCACCGCCGTCGCTCGCCCCGCTCCCCGGGCCCGGCTTGCGCGGGGCCGTGGAGGCCAGGTCACCGGCGCGCACGGCGCGGATCGCGGCGGCCAGCAGCGTGTCGTCGGGCGCCGGCGGGCCGTCCGGGACCGGCTCCGGGGCCGCTCTCGGCGGCGTGCGGTGGGAGTCCGCACGGGCGATCAGCACATCGCCCGCGGCGGACTCGGCGGCCGGCGCGAACCCGATCGCGCGCAGCCCGTCGAGCAGCGCCGCCGGGTCGGCCTGCGCGGCCAGCACGGTGGGCGCCAGACGGCGCAGGCCGAGAGCGGCGGCCCGCTTGTCGGCGAGGATCTCGTCCAGCGTCGCGTCGTCGTCGCAGCGCACGTACGCCGAGGCCGCGCCCACCCGCAGCCGTCCGTGCCGCCGGGCCACGTCGTCGATCAGGTACGTCAGGGGCTGCGGCACCGGCGTACGGGAGTGCCGGGCCAGGAAGGCGTGCAGGTCGGCCGCGCTCCGCCCGGCGTCCAGCGCACGGCGTACCGACCCCGGCGTGAACCGGTAGACGGTCGCCCCGCCCTTGGACTCCACGTCCGCGAGCATCCCCAGCACGTCGGCCAGCCCGCGCTCCAGCGGCCCCGGCGCCACCGCCGTCAGGTCGGCCTGGAGCAGCACGTGGTCCAGCGGCTCGGGGAAGAGCGGGGCGAGCAGCCGGGCGGCGGTCGTGGTGGCCGCGGCCCGTTCGGCGACGGTCGGGGGAGCGGTCGCCGTGAGCGCGCGGTGGTGGTGCACGGGGAGCTTGTCCCCCGGACCCTCGGGCTCCTCCATCTCCCCCTCCGCCGCCGGACGGGGTGCCTCGGGGGCGCCGATCAGCGCCCGCCCCGGCGCCGCCAGCGCACCGCGCCCGGTGACGCCCAGCAGCTCGGCCTCGGACAGCGTCCACCGCGCGATCCGGCTCCGCAGGTCGTCGCCCCGGCCGTCACCGGATCCGGCCTCCCGCTGCTGCGGGCCGCGCAGCGGGCGCTCCCAGCGCAGCCGGGCCAGCACCGACTCCTCGACCGGCGAGGCGCCCTCGGGCAGCCCCGCCAGCAGGGCCAGCACCCGGTGCCGCACCTCCGGCGCCGCCGAGCGGTCCAGGTTCGGGCCCAGCGCCGAGAGCGTGCGCTCCTTCGCGTCCCGCCCGCCGACCACGCCCGGCGTCCGGGTGGCCGTCAGCCACGTCCCCGCGAGCCGCGCCCAGCGCTCGGCGGGCGGCAGCTCGCGCCACTCGTCGTACGCCGGGGTCGCCGCGTACCGCTCCTCGGCCTCACCGTCGGAGGCGATCAGACCGGCACCGTAGGCCAGTTCGACCCAGAAGGCGGCGACCGGCTCGGGCACGTCCAGGGCGACGGCGGTCCGCTTCAGGTCGCGCACGCTCAGGCCGCCGGCCCGCAGCACCGAGGGGCCTCCCTCGTCCCACTCCTTCAGCAGCTCCTCGACGGTCGCCAGCGCCGCCAGGGCCTGACCGGCCGCGGTGGCGTCCACCACCTGGGGACGGTGCGTGGCGGCGGCCTCCACCGGCGGCGGCACCGGCTCCGGCGCGCGGTGCGCCCGGCCCGCGCGCAGGTGCAGCGCGACCTCCCGGGGCAGGACGACCGTGCCGGGCGCGGTCGGCAGCAGCAGGCCGCGGTCGAGCAGCGCGCGCAGATGCGCGGCGGGGTCGTGGGTGACCTGGCCGTACGGCGGCCCCCACACCAGCCGGTCCAGCACCTCCCGGGACTCCTCCGGCAGCCCGGCCAGCAGCGCGGCCATCCGCCGCCGGTCGGCGAACAGGGCGGCGAGCGCGGACACGGCGGAGACGGAGTCGTGGGTCGAGGGCAGCCGGACGGCGGCGAGGATCTCCTGGATGCGCCCCGGGGACATGCCCGCCGTCGCCTCCCGCACCGTGGGACCGAGCCCCGTCGGGGACGGGTGCTGCGGGGAGGGCGCGAGCAGCTCGCGGGCGGTGCGCACCAGCCGCAGCCGGTCGTCGGCGCCCCACACCAGCGCCTGTTCGCGCAGCAGGGCGGCGGCCCGGGGCAGCGCGGCGGCGACCGCCGGGTCCTGCTCGTCGCCGCCCATCAGGGCGAGCAGTTCGCCGTACGACGCCGGGTCCGGGGCCACGGCCAGCGCCTCGGCCGTCTGGAGCGCGAACCGGTCCAGCCGCTCCAGCGCCCGCACGACGGAGGCGCGGGTCCCGGCGCGGGTGGCGAGCTGGGTGAGGTCGGTGGGCACGGGGGTGATGAGGTCGGGACGGCTGCGCAGGAGGGCGGCCAGCGAGACGTCGTCCCTGACGCGGAGGGCTTCCGCCAGGGACCGGGGGGCCGCGGACTTCTCCTCGGTGCTCATCCGGTCCACGTTAGCGGGTGGGTCGGACGGCGGGGGTGCGTGTGCGACGGTGCGGTGCCGTCGGCCGGACGGACCGGATTCGGTACCTTCGTCCGACGGGGTACGCCGGAGTACCGCAACGCACCGCCCCGGAGGGGAACGTGGGGATCGAGAGCGACCAGGTCGTCTTCGAGTATCTGAGCCGCGTCGGCGACGTGGCCCAGCAGCGGCAGCTGCCGTCGGCCACCCGGATGCGGCTGGTCTCGGAGCTGCGCAACGAGATCGACCGGCACCGGGCGAAGACCACCGTGGACAGCCCCGCGGCCGTCCGCCGCATCCTGGACCGGCTCGGCGACCCCGACGACATCGTCACCGCGGCCGGCGGCACGAGCGCCGTGGGCCAGCAGGCGGCGCCGCCGCCCACCGCCGTGCCCGAGCAGCGGGACACCGAGGCCCGCGACGCCGAGCGGCGCAAGGGCCGGCGGCGCCCCGCACCCGAGCCCCCGGCCGCGCGCCCGGCCGCCTCCCCGCCCCACCTGGCGAGCGCGCGGGAGCTGGGTGACGTCGGCGACGGGCAGCCGGACTGGTGGCGGGTCGACGACGGCCCCTTCGCCGGTGGGGGGCTGGGCGACAGCGTGCCCGGGTTCGTCGGCGGCGTCGAGATCCCGGAGCTGCTCAGGAAGCCGCCGAGCGCGGAGGACGAGGCGGGGCGGAAGGACCCCGCGGGGCCAAGGACGCCGGTGGCGGAGGCCGAGGAGCCGGCCGCCGGGGCCGTGGAGAAGCGGGGGGTCCGCCGCCTGCCCCGGCCGTGGCCCGAGGGCGGCTGGAACAACCCCCTCCTCCTGCTCGGCGCGGCCCTCCTGATCGTCGGCGCCGCGCTCGGCAGCCTCGTCCCCCTCGGCCTGGGCTGGCTGATCGCCTACCTCTCGCGCCGACTGACCCCGGCCCAGTCGAAGTGGGCCGTCCTCGGCCTGCCCGGCACGGTCGCCGCCGCCGGCGTCGTCTGGCTGTGGGGCCGCACCGAGGGCCGCTGGGGCGACCCGGTCGCCGAGGGCCACATGAACGACGCGATCACCGAGACCTGGCCCTGGGTCCTGCGCACCGCCGCCGTGGCCACCGCCCTCTACCTCCTGTGGCGCTCCCGCCGCCCTCACGGGTGAGCGGCCTGGCGGGTGAGCGGCCTGGCGGGTGGTCGGCCCGGCGGGTGAGCGACCTGGCGGGTGAGCGGCCCTTGCGGGTGAGCGACCCCGTGGGTGGTCGGCCCGGCGGGTGGTCGGCCCGGAGAGTGACCGCTTCTGCGGCTGACCGGCCCGGCGGGTGGTCGGCCCGGAGAGTGACCGCTTCTGCGGCTGACCGGCCCGGCGGGTGGTCGGCCCGGAGAGTGACCGCTCCTGCGGCTGACCGGCCCGGCGGGTGGTCGGCCCGGAGAGTGACCGCTCCTGCGGCTGACCGGCCCGGCGGGTGACCGCCCCGCGACTGACCGCCCCCGCGACTGACCTCCCCCGCGGCTGACCGACCCGGTGGCCGGCCGGGTCCGGCGGGGGGCCCGGCACAATGGGGGCCATGGCATCCACGACCCGCCCCGCGCCCACCGTCGGCTTCGACCTCGACATGACGCTGATCGACTCGCGGCCCGGCATCCGTGCCTGCTACCTCGAACTGAGCGCGCGCACCGGGACGCACGTCGACGCGGACCTGGCCGTCACCCGGCTCGGGCCCCCGCTGGCCGAGGAGCTGGCCCACTGGTTCCCGGCCGGGGAGATCGAGGCCGTCGCCGACCTGTACCGGGAGATCTACCCGGCGTACGCGATCGAGCCGACGCTCGCCATGCCCGGCGCCCGCGAGGCCGTCGCCGCCGTGCGCGAGGCCGGCGGGCGGGCCGTCGTCGTGACCGCCAAGTACGAGCCGAACGCCAAGCTGCACCTGGCCCACCTCGGCATCGAGCCGGACGCCGTGATCGGCGGCCTGTGGGCCGAGCAGAAGGCCGTCGCGCTGCGCGAGCACGACGCGGACGTCTACGTAGGCGACCACGTCGGCGACGTACGGGGGGCCCGCGCCGCCGGTGCCCTGTCGGTGGCCGTGGCCAGCGGGCCGTGCGACGCCGGGGAACTGCGCGCGGCGGGCGCCGACGTGGTCCTCGCCGACCTCGCGCCGTTCCCGGCGTGGCTCGCGGCCTACCGGGACGGCGAGGGCGACGCCGCGGGACTCGACGCGGCGCGCGCCTGACGCCGCCCGGCGGCGATCGACCGCAGCACCCCGGCACCGGCGACCAGGAAGCCCACTCCCATCAGCATGCTCAGCCCGAACATGTAGGTGGGGAAGGGCGTCGTGCCCAGCAGCAGCGGGGCCACCGTGACCAGAGTGGCCACGGCGCCGACGAAGAAGACGATCGCACCGGCGCGGATCAGCCGGTCGCCGGGCGCGGCGGAATTCGTTTGGGTTTGTTCACGCACTCGACCAGGGTAGTTCCCAGGCCTGGGGAACAACCGGGGGACGTCTTGTCACCGGCCTGAAGACCATTAGCCTTGGTACCGGCGGGTCAGGACGACCCGCCCAAGTGCTATCAAGAGCCGTTTCCGAGCAATTTTCGACGAGTGCGAGGAGGAGACGTGCCTACCGGCAAGGTAAAGCCGGTTACCTAGGCACACAGACTCCGCTAGCCTCTCCTCATGACACTCGGTCTGCGCTACCTCGCCTGTCTCCGCCTGTCTGCCGACTCGGACGGCTCGACGTCCATCGAGTGGCAGCGTGGCGTGATCCGACACCACGTCAGTTCTCCTCACCTCTCCGGCGTCCTGGTGGGAGAGGCAGAGGACACGGACGTCTCAGGGTCCATTAGCCCCTTCAAGCGCCCCAAGCTTGGACGCTGGCTCACGAAGCGAGCCGATGAGTTCGACGTGATCATTGCAGCCAAGATGGACCGGCTTACCCGTCGCTCAATGCACTTCAACGAACTCTTGGAGTGGGCACAGGAGAACGACAAGTTCATTGTCTGCGTAGAAGAGGGATTCGACCTCTCCACCTCTCAGGGGAAGATGATGGCTCGCATGACTGCCGTCTTTGCTGAGGCCGAGTGGGACGTCATCCAGGCACGCATCCTGAACGGCGTACAGACACGTCTAGAGAACCGTTCTTGGCTTACCGGCGCTCCTCCTACCGGCTACCGGATCAAAGCTACAGAGGGCGGTAAGCGCAAGATCCTGGAGATTGACCAGGACTTCTACCCGTACGTGGAGGAGATCTTCCGCCGAGTCAGTGAGGGGCAGTCCACTCACCGGATTGCACGTGACTTCAACGGCCGAGGAATTCTGACATGGGGAGACCACCTCCGGAAATTGAAGGGGGAGGAGGCCAAGGGAACTCAGTGGCAGGCAACCATCATCAATAAGTTCATCCGCTCCTCTTGGGTTCCCGGTATCTACACCTACAAGGGGGAAGCCGTTCTAGATAACGACGGGGAACCCATCGTTCTCCCCGAGAAGCCTCTAGCGTCCATGGATGAATGGACAGGCTTGGTGGACCGGATCAAACCGGAACCCAGGCCGGAGGGAGCCCCTACGGGAAGCCGGAACAGCGCTAAGAGTCTCCTGTCCGGCATTGGCCACTGTGGGGAGTGTGGAGCGCCGTTCACTTCTCTCATGGGCTCTGGGCACACCAGGAAAGACGGCACGAAGGTTCCCGGACACAGGTACTACCGCTGTTCCAACAAGTTCAAGGGCGGCGCGTGTACTACCGGAGCGTATATCCGGGCGGACGTACTAGATGCATGGGTTGACCAGGAAGTAAATGGCTCTATCGGTAAGTGGGAGATGTACGAGAGGGCGGGTAAGGGTCCGTCTCAGGAAAGGGAACTCCAGTCGGCTAAAGCGCGTCTGGCAAAGCTGGAAGCGGATTACGAGTCTGGGAAGTACGACGGAGAGGGGCAGGATGAGTCCTACTGGCGTATGAACAAGAACCTTTCAGGGAAAGTTGCTCTCCTGACTAAGCAGGAAGAGGAAAGGGCAAACCCGACTCTGAAAGCCACGGGTAAGAAGTACGGGGAAGTCTGGGAGTCGAAAGACCAGGAAGACCGTAGGGAATTCCTCCGCACCTATCAGGTCAAGGTGCACGTCTGGAGCAAGGGGGCGGATGAGAAAGAACCGGGATTCGTCATGGATCTGGGAGATATCCAGACCATGGCGCAGGAACTGTCTATTTCGCACCCCTCCCCGGGGGGAAAGCTGAATAGGCTGGTCGCCGCCCATAACGTTCCAGAGAAGTACCGGCGCAAGCATCTGGGTGCTGGAGCTATTCTGCACCCCTGAGAGGTCGCTAGACGCTCCCGAGAGCAGAAGAGAGCCCCTGGATACCTTCCCGAGTATGGAAGGGCGTCACAGGGCTTTCTGCTGTCTGTGGTCGGCTAGCTAGTCGTGCGGCTCGAACCAAACAGTCTTGCCGTTCAGGTAGTTACCGTGTCCGTCGTTGAACTCTCGGTGCTTCACTCCCCACTTGTCGGCAAGGTGATGAACGAGGATTAAACCCCGTCCGCTCTCTGCCTCAACTCCGGAGGCAGCGATGACAAGGTCTTTGGGGGAGGCATCGTCAACCTCAACCCGAATGAAGCCATCAAGGCGAAACCAGCTCTGAGAAGAGAAGGCTTCCGCTCTCCTCATGCTGGTTGGCTTCTACTCGTGCCAACCACTTCTGGAAGACATGACGCGAGAGCGGCGCGCTTCCCTCAACAGCCGACCAACGCCATGCCTTGGCCGATGCCCCGCCTGGTCTCCTTCGTGGCTAGCGCTTCGCTTGGGGAGGGCAGTAGCCGGATGGGGGTCGTGTGTCCGTTTGCCCTCATGTGCAGGTGGGGAGAGGGCCGGTAGGCTGGTTCGACGGCCGACGGACAGCAGTACCAGGGCGTACCTGGGGTGACCGAGGGAGTGTGTGCTTTGCCGACTGGCAAGGTCAAGTGGTTCAACAGTGAGAAGGGCTTCGGCTTTCTCTCCCGCGACGACGGCGGTGACGTCTTCGTCCATTCCTCGGTCCTCCCCGCCGGAGTCGAGAGCCTGAAGCCGGGGCAGCGCGTCGAGTTCGGTGTCGTCGCCGGACAGCGCGGCGACCAGGCCCTGTCGCTTGCCCTGCTCGACCCGGCCCCCTCGGTCGCGGCGGCGCAGCGCAAGAAGCCGGACGAGCTGGCCTCCATCGTGCAGGACCTGACGACGCTCCTGGAGAACATCACGCCGATGCTGGAGCGCGGCCGCTACCCGGAGAAGACGGCGGGCAAGAAGATCGCCGGGCTGCTCCGGGCGGTCGCCGACCAGCTCGACGTCTGACCGCCGTCCCGCCGGGGGCGCCCCGTTAGGGGAACGCCAGCGCGTCCGGGCCGAGGGCCGGTACCAGGCCCTCGGCCGCGGCGCGGGTCAGCAGGCCGCGGATCGCCGCGTAGCCGTCCTCGCCGAGGTCGGCGGTGAACTCGTTGACGTACAGCCCGATGTGCTGGTCGGCGACGGCCGGGTCCATCTCCTGCGCGTGCTCCATGACGTACGGCCGGGAGGCCTCCGGGTCGTCCCAGGCCGCGCGGACGGAGCCGCGGACGGCGTCGGCGAGGCGGTTGAGCGTCTCGGCGCCCAGCGAGCGCTTCGCGATGATCGCGCCGAGCGGGATCGGCAGCCCGGTGGTCCGCTCCCAGTGCTCGCCCATGTCGGCGAGCTTGTGCAGCCCGTAGTTCTGGTACGTGAAGCGCGCCTCGTGGATCACCAGCCCCGCGTCGACCTTCCCGTCCCGCACGGCCGGCATGATCTCGTGGAAGGGCATGACCACGATCTCGCCGACCCCGCCGGGCACGGTCTCGGCCGCCCACAGGCGGAAGAGCAGGTAGGCGGTGGACGTCTCGCTGGGCACCGCGACCGTACGGCCCCGCAGGTCCGCGTCCGCCCGACGGGTCAGCACCAGCGGACCGCAGCCCCGGCCCAGCGCACCGCCGCACGGCAGCAGGGCCCAGTCGTCCAGGACGTAGGGCAGCACGGCGTACGACACCTTCAGGACGTCGAACTCGCCGCGCTCGGCCATGCCGTTGGTGATGTCGATGTCCGCGAAGGTCACGTCGAGAGCGGGGGCGTCGGGGGCGCCCGGGACGCGGCCGTGGGCCAGGGCGTCGAAGACGAAGGTGTCGTTCGGGCAGGGGGAGTACGCGATCCGCAGGGGTTCAGTCGTCATGTGGGTTCCAACTCGTGAGGACGGGTGCGAGCTTCCCGAAGGCGTCCGTGAGTGCCGCGAGCGCCTCGCCGACGCGCCAGGCGGCACGGTCGCGCGGGCCGACCGGGTTGGAGACCGCGCGCAGTTCCAGGACGGGCACGCCGTGCGCGGCGGCGGCCTCGGCGACGCCGAAGCCCTCCATCGCCTCGGCCAGGGCGCCGGGGTGGCGCTCGCGCAGCAGTGCGGCGCGTTCCGCGGTGCCGGTGACGGTGGAGCCGGTGAGGACGGTGCCGGGCCGGGCCCCGGTCGCCTCGGCGACGGCGCGGACCAGACGGGCCGGCGGGAGATGGGTGACGGTGCCGAAGCCGAGGTCGGTGACCGGCAGGAAGCCGTCGGCGGTCTCGGCACCCAGGTCGGCCGCGGTGATCGCGTCGGCGACGACGAGCGAGCCGACCGGTGCGCCCGGGGCGAAGCCGCCGCCGATCCCGGCCGAGACGACCAGGTCGTAGGGGGCCGCGTCGAGGGCCGCGGCGGTCAGCGCGGCGGCCGTGGAGGCGGCGGCGAGGGCCGGGCCGACCCCGGCGGCCAGCAGGTCCCAGCCGTCCGGCAGCCGGTGCAGGACGATCCCGGGGCGCGGGACCTCGGTGCCCGGCGCGGGGAACGCCCGAGCCACCGCGTCCCGTTCGACGGGGACCGCGGTGGCCACGAGGAGGTGCACGGAGGACGTGGGCGGTCAGTCCTTCTTCAGCTTGAAGACCCACACACCGGTGATGTTCTGGCTGTCGTCCTTGCCGTCCCGGGCCGCGACGGCGACGTTCGTCGAGTTGCCCTGCGCGCCGTACTGCGCGTTGAAGAACACGCTGCCCGGCACGGTCCGGTAGGTCTTGTCGCTGTCCTCGACCAGCTGCTGACCGTTCATCAGGATCGTCCAGTGCTTGTCGGCGACGTCCGGGTCGACGCCGAACCGCACGGTCTCGTCCTGGTCGACGGTGATGGTCTTCGCGTCCTTGTCCTTCAGGCACTTGTCGATCTCGGCGGCCGAAAGGGTCTTGCCCTCTCCGCCGCAGGTGGCCTCGGAGCTGACCGAGTCACTGCCGACGGTGATCGTCGCGATCGGGGTCGGCTCGTCACAGGCGGACAGCAGGAGAAGTCCGGCGGACACGGCGCCTGCGGCGGCGACGGCGCGGCGGCGTCGCGCAACGCGGTGTCCGAGAGCGGCGGTGCCGCGGGGCAACGTGGTCATGGCCGAAGGCTATACGGCGCCCCGGGCCCGTCCCCCACCTGGGTACGGCGTGGCGTGGTCACGCCACTCTCGGCCGAGTCCGTCCCCCGTGCCGGGCCGAGTCGAGCAGTCCCCGTACGGTCGTCAGCCACCCGGCGGCGATGATCGCGGCGGCCACCGACAGGCCCAGCGTGCCGTTGAGCGGCAGCACGATGCCGACCGCGCCGCCGAGCACCCAGGAGACCTGGAGCAGTGTCTCGGAGCGGGCGAACGCCGACGTGCGCACCAGTTCCGGCACGTCGCGCTGGATCAGCGCGTCCAGCGACAGCTTGGCCAGCGCCTGCGCGAACCCGGCGACCGCCGCCAGGCACGCCACCAGGAAGGCGCTGAAGAACACCGCGGCGACCACCGCCGCGCCCAGCACGATCGCGACCACCGCCACGATGATCACTTCCGGGGCCCGGGAGCGCAGCCACGCCCCGACCGCGGTGCCCAGCGCGTTGCCCGCACCGGCCGCGACGCCCACGATTCCCAGCGACACCGCGGCGCTCTGACCGGTCATCGGGTGCACCCGCAGCAGGAAGGCCAGGAAGAAGATCAGGAAGCCGGTCAGACAGCGGATGGCGGCGTTGGCGGCCAGCGCGTGCGTCACCGCCGGGCCCACCGTGCGCAGCCCGGGTCGCTTGCCCCGCTTGCGCAGCGGCCCCGGCAGGTGCTCCTCGTCCGCGGCGAGCAGGGCCCGGTCCTCGCCGCGCGCGGAGTCCACCTTCCGCGGCAGCGTGAACGACAGCACGGTGCCCGCCACGAAGATCACGAAAGCGCCGTACAGCGGCCAGCGCGGTCCCACCTGCTGGAGCCCCGCCCCGATCGGGGCGGCGACGCCGGTGGCCAGCAGTCCGCACAGGGTGACCCGCGAGTTCGCCTTCACCAGGGAGACCTTGGGCGGCAGCAGCCGCGGCACCACCGCGCTTCTGACCACCCCGTACGCCTTCGAGGCGACCAGCACGCCCAGCGCGGCCGGGTACAGCTCGATGCCGCCGGTGACCACCGCGCCGGACAGCACCAGCGCGAGCACCGCGCGGGCGGCCATCGCGCTCGCCATCGCGGCGCGGCGGCCGTGCGGCAGCCGGTCCAGGAGCGGACCGATCACCGGCGCGAGGAGGGTGAAGGGCGCCATGGTGATGGCGAGGTACAGCGCGACCCGCCCGCGTGCCTCGTCGGTGGGGACGGAGAAGAAGACGGTGGAGGCCAGGGCGACGGTGATCATCACGTCCCCGGCGCCGTTCACCCCGTGCAGTTCGATCAGTTTGCCGAGGCCCGACTCGCCGGCGCCGTGCGCGTGTGTCGCCCGCCGGATGCCGCGCGCCGTCCCGGTCACCGGCAGGCGCAGCGCCCGGCCGAGCGCACGGAACCGGGGGCCGGGGCCGCGCCCACGGCTCCCGCGCTTGAACTCCGTCCGTGCGGCTGCCACCCCGTCATAGTGCCCCGTCAGCGGCGGCTGTAGCGTCGATACGGCACGTATGGCGGTGATCGGGTCGGGTGACCGGGAGGCCGGCACCGCTCGGGAACACAGGCTCGTACCCCGCCGAAACTCCCGTCGGTGTAGGCCCAGGGCACATGAGCAGGTAGCGTGCGTAGCGCGCCGTGGCGAACGTTCTCGGCCGCGCGCCGTACGGCCATCCCGCAGAATGGATGACGTAGGTGCGCCCGAGCGCGATCGGGCGCGGACGTCGACGCGGTCCACAGGTCCGCTCCGTCCGCCCCTCGCACTCAGCGGCGCACTCGTGAGACGGCGTATGGAGAGAAGCGATACCTGTGAGCGCAGCGACAACGCGAAGCCGCACCCCTGACCGTCTGTGCGCCGAGGCCGTCGACCTCGCCCGCGCCGCAGCCGAGGAGGCCGCCGCCCCCGGCGTCGTCGGCGAGCACGAGGGCATGGTGTCGGAGGGCGACCGGGTCGTCACGCACTACTTCGCCTGCAAGGAGCTGGGGTACCGGGGCTGGCGCTGGGCCGTGACGGTGGCCCGCGCCTCCCGCGCCAAGATCGTCACGGTGGACGAGGCGGTGCTGCTGCCCGGCCCCGACGCGCTGCTGGCCCCCGAGTGGGTGCCGTGGAGCGAGCGGCTGCGGCCCGGTGACATGGGTCCCGGGGACCTGCTGCCCACCGACGCGGACGACCTGCGGCTGGAGCCGGGCTGGACGGGTGAGGACGAGCCGCCGCCGAACTCGGTCGTCTCCCACGAGATGGCCGACCTGGTCGAGGCCGAGGATGCCGAGGTGACCTCCGGGCCGCCCGCCGAGCTGTCGACCGTCCCGGCCCGCGGCACGATCTCGGCGGTCGCCGAGGAGCTGGGCCTGCGCCGCACCCGGGTGCTGTCCCGGTACGGCCTGCACGTCGCCGCCGACCGCTGGGAGGAGGGCTACGGCCCGAAGACCGCGATGGCCCAGGCGGCCCCCGCCTCCTGCGTCAGCTGCGGCTTCCTCGCCCGGATCGGCGGTTCGCTCGGGCAGGCCTTCGGGGTCTGCGCCAACGAGTTCTCCCCGGCCGACGGCCATGTCGTGTCGCTGGCCTACGGGTGCGGCGGGCACTCCGAGGCGGCGGTCATGCCCAAGCCGCCGCGGGTGGCTCCGCCGGTGATCGACGAGACGCGGGTGGACCCGTTCCCGTTGCGGCCCGCCGCGGATTCCGGCTCGGTGCCGGTGAGCGAGGACCAGGCGTCGGCGGAGCTGGGGCACTCGTAGCGCGGGTGCGGTCTTCGGCGCGGGTGCGTCGTGGCTGGGGTCCCCGGGGGCTGCGCCCCCCGGTCCCCCCCTTCGGCCTTGACGGCCTCGTCCTCGAACTCCCCCGGAGGGGGCACCCCCCGACGGGCTGGTTGGGCGGTACCTTCGTGGTCCGTCGATGAGGAGAGTCACCGTGAGCATGTTCGTACGGCCTGCCGCCGAGGGTGCGGATCCGTTCGGGACGGCACGTCTGCGGCGCGGGGTGCTGGACGCCTGGGCGACGAGCCCGGCCCGGTTCCGTGAGGACGCCAACGCGGAGGAGGACCTCGTCCTCGGCGGTTACCGCGACCGGCTGGTCGTCGAACTCGCGCAGAACGCCGCCGACGCCGCCGCGCGGTCCGGCGTGCCCGGCCGGCTCCGGCTCACCCTGCGCGACGGCGTCCTCGTCGCCGCCAACACCGGCGCCCCGCTGGACGCGACCGGCGTCGAGTCGCTGTCCACGCTGCGCGCCTCCGCCAAACGGGACACGGAGCAGGGCGCGGTCGGCCGGTTCGGGGTCGGCTTCGCCGCCGTCCTGGCCGTCACCGACGAGCCCGCCGTCGTCGGCCGGCACGGCGGGGTGCGCTGGTCCCTGGCCGAGGCCCGGGACCTGGCCGCCGACACCGCCCGGCACAGCCCCGGCCTGGGCGACGAGATCCGGCGGCGCGACGGGCACGTCCCGCTGCTGCGGCTGCCGTTCCCCGCCGAGGGCAGCGCCCCCGCCCCCTACGACACGGCCGTGATCCTGCCGCTGCGCGACACAGCCGCCGCCGACCTCGCCGAACGGCTCCTGCACGGCGTGGACGACGCCCTGCTGCTCGCCCTGCCGGGCCTGGCGGAGGTGGTGATCGAGGCCGGGGACGAGGTCCGCACCCTCTCCCGTCGGACCGAGGGCGGCCTGACCGTCGTGGCGGACTCCGGGGAGGGCACCACCCGCTGGCGCACCGCCGCCGCGCACGGCCCCCTCACCCCCGACCTCCTCGCCGACCGGCCGGTCGAGGAGCGGCTGCGCCCCCACTGGTCGGTGACCTGGGCGGTGCCCGTCGACGCCGACGGCGCCCCCGCCCGCCCCCGCACCAGCCCCGTCGTGCACGCCCCGACGCCCAGCGACGAGCCCCTCGGGGTGCCCGCCCTGCTGATCGCGTCCTTCCCGCTGGACGCCACCCGTCGGCACACCGCGCCGGGACCGCTCACCGACTTCCTGACGGAACGGGCCGCCGACGCCTACGCCGGGCTGCTCGCCGACTGGCGGCCGGTCACCGCCGGTCTCATCGACCTCGTGCCCGGCGCGCTGGGCCGGGGCGAACTGGACGGCGCGCTGCGGCAGGCAATCCTCGACCGGCTGCCCCGTACGTCCTTCCTGCCGCCCGCCCTACCCTCCGCGGGCCAGGACGCGGAGGACGACCTTCCGGAGTCCCTGCGGCCGCGCGACGCCGAGGTGGTGGAGGGCGCGGGCGCCGACACCGTGCGGGTGCTGGCCGAGGTGCTGCCGACGCTGCTGCCCGCCGGTCTGGAGCGCCGCGCGGAGCTGCGCTCGCTGGGCGTGGCCCGGGCGCCGCTGACCGACGCGATCGACCGGCTGGCGGGCCTGGAGAAGGCGCCCGCCTGGTGGCGCGGACTCTACGACAGCCTCGCCGGCGTCGACCCCGACCGGCTGTCCGGGCTGCCGGTGCCGCTGGCCGACGGCCGGACGACCATCGGGCCCCGGCAGACGCTGCTGCCCTCCCCGGAGGCCGCCTCCCTCGACCCGGAGGTCCTCACCCGCCTCGGTCTGAAGGTCGCCCATCCGGACGCCGCGCACCCGCTGCTGGAGAAGCTCGGCGCCCTCCCGGCCACCCCGCGCGCCGTGCTCACCACCCCGCAGGTCCGGGCGGCCGTCGCCGCCTCCCTGGACGAGGAGGGCGGGACGAACTGGGAGGAGGACGCCCTGGACGCCGAGGAGTTGGCCGACACCGTCCTCGGCCTGGTCCAGGGCGCCGGGCTCGACCCCGGGGACGAGCCCTGGCTGGGCGCGCTCGCCCTGCCCGACGAGGACGGCGAACTCTCCCCGGCGGGCGAACTCGTCTTCCCCGGCGGACCGTTCGCCCAGGTCATGCGCGAGGACGAACTCGCCGCCGTGGACGGCGAACTCGCCGCCAAGTGGGGCCCCGAGCCGCTGGCCGCCTGTGGGGTCCTCGTCACCTTCGCCCTCGTGCGCGCCACCGACGTCGTCCTGGACCCCGACGAACTGGAGCCCCGCGAAGGGGACTTCGCCGAGCCCGACGACGCCGGACTCCTCGACGCCGTGGACGTGTGGAGCGAGGACGTCCTCGACCGCTTCCCGGACACCCCCGTCCCGCCGGTCGCCACCGAGATCGTCGCCGTGCGCGACCTCGACCTCGTGGACGACGACCACTGGCCCGAGGCGCTCGCCCTGCTGTCCCGGCCGCCGCTGCGCGACGCGCTCGTCCAGCCCGTGCGCGTCCTGCTGCCCGACGGCACCCACGAGGTCGTCCGGCCGTACACCGCGTGGTGGCTGCGCGGGCACCCGGTGCTCGGCGGACGCCGCCCGGCGGGCCTGCGCGCGGCGGGCGGCGACCCGCTGCTGCGGGGCCTGTACGACGAGGCCGACGCGACCGGCTTCGAGGACGAGCAGGTGCTGCGGGCGCTGGGCGTGCGCACCTCGGTCGCCGCGCTCCTCGACGAGCCCGGCGGCGCGGCCGAACTCCTGGACCGCCTCGCCGACCCCGACCGCCCGGTCACGGCCGCCCAACTGCACGCCCTGTACGGGGCGCTGGCCGAGCTGGACCCGGAGCGGGTCACCCTGCCGGACGAGGTGCGGGCGGTGCTCGACGGCGAGGTGCGCGTGGTGGACGCCGCCGACGCGGTCGTGGTCGACTCGCCCGACCTGCTGCCGTTCACGTCGGGCGTGCCGCTGCTGCCGGTCCGCCCGGCCCGGGCCGCCGAACTGGCGGAGCTGTTCCAGGTGCGGCGGCTGAGCGAGTCGGTCACCGGGCGCGTGGACTCCGAGGGCACCGAGCACGACGTACCGGAGCCGGTGCGGGTACTGCTCGGGGCGCGGACCCCGGCGTCGTACGTGGAGCACGGGGAACTGGTCGTCGACGGGGTGGAGATCGACTGGCGGCTGACGAACGACGGTGCGGTGCACGCGGCGACGCTGGAGGGCGTGGCGGCCGGTCTCGCCTGGGCGGCGGGCCAGTGGCCGCGGCGCTTCGAGGTCGCGGCCCTGCTGGAGGACGAGACGCGCACGGCGGAACTGGCCCGGGACCGCTGGTTCGACTGAACCGCTCCGCCCGAGGAGACCTGATGTGAAGGTGCGCACACCATTCCTTCACTTCCCGTACAACCATCGCGCCGTGCCGTGGATCTATGAGGCGAGTCAGCAGACTCACGACCCTCCGGGTCCCGTCACGGTGACGACCGCCGGGGCCCCTTGTACCGACGTGGGGAACACATGCGCACACGAGTCCTGGTGGCGGCCGCCACCGGCGCCCTGGCCCTGACCGCCCTCGCCGTCCCGGCCGCCCAGGCCGACGGCGGAAGCGGCGACACCCGGATCACCAAGGTCGTCGTCGACGGCGACAACAAGGTGTCCATCGGCACCGGCAGCGCCAAGACCTTCTCGGTCAGCGTGACCGCCACCGACGACTCCGGCATCCTGGGCGCCGACTCCTTCGACCTGAAGGGCCCGGGGTACGGCTACGAGTCGACGGGCAAGCCGACCTGCAAGAAGGTCAGCGCGACCACCTCCACCTGCACGGCCTCGGTGAAGATCGACCCGCGGACGGACTACCTCGCCAACGCGATGGCCGGCACCTGGTACGTCGACGCCTGGATCGACGCCAAGGACGGCGACTTCGTCTGGAAGAGCAAGGCCGGGTCCTTCAAGTTCCAGCGCGGCAGCGCCCTGACGACCAACGCCTCGCCGGAGCCGGTGAAGAAGGGCAAGACCCTCACGGTCACCGGCAAGCTGTCCCGGGCCAACTGGGAGACGCTCAAGTACGGGGCGTACTCCGGCCAGTCGGTGCAGCTCCAGTACCTGAAGAAGGGTGCGAAGGCGTACATCGTGCTGAAGACCGTCAAGAGCAACTCGGCGGGCAACCTCAGCACCACCGTCAAGGCCGGCGCGGACGGCTACTACCGCTACGTCTTCGCCGGCAACTCGGCGTCCGGGGCGATCACCTCGGTCTCCGACTTCGTCGACGTGAAGTAGCCCGCTACGCGGGGAAGCGGCGGCCGACCCACCTCCACAGGAGTTCCAGGACGGCCGCCGCGACCACCGCGATGCCGACGGCGGCCCACGGCAGGGTCACGCCCACCAGCTTCAGCGCGAAGAAGTCCTGGAGCCACGGCACCACCAGCACGATCAGGAAGCCCAGCCCCATCGCCGCGACCAGCAGCACCCGCCACCACGTGTACGGCCGGGCGATGATCGCCAGGACCCACATCGAGACCAGGAACAGCGTCAGCGTCGCCGCGCTGGTCTCCGCGTCCAGCGCGCCCGGTCCCGAGTAGTGCTGCCGGGCGACGAGGTACGTCACGAAGGTCGCCGCACCCGCCACCACGCCGCCCGGGATCGCGTACCGCATCACACGCCGGACGAAGTGGGGCCTGGCCCGTTCCCTGTTCGGGGCGAGGGCCAGGAAGAACGCGGGGACGCCGATGGTGAGCGTCGAGAGCAGGGTCAGGTGGCGGGGCAGGAAGGGGTACTCGACCTGTGAGCAGACCACCAGGATCGCCAGCAGCACCGAGTACACGGTCTTGACCAGGAACAGGGTCGCCACCCGCGTGATGTTGCCGATCACCCGGCGGCCCTCGGCCACCACCGACGGCAGGGTGGCGAAGCTGTTGTCGAGCAGCACGATCTGCGCGACCGCCCGGGTCGCCTCCGAGCCGGAGCCCATCGCCACGCCGATGTCGGCGTCCTTGAGCGCGAGGACGTCGTTGACGCCGTCGCCGGTCATCGCGACCGTGTGGCCGCGCGACTGGAGAGCGCCCACCATGTCCCGCTTCTGCTGCGGGGTGACCCGCCCGAACACCGTGCCCTCGTCGAGCGCGCCGGCCATCTCCTCCCGCTCGGCGGGCAGCCGGCGCGCGTCCACGGTGGCCCCGGTCAGCCCCAGCTTGGCGGCGACCGCGCCGACCGACACCGCGTTGTCGCCGGAGATGACCTTGGCGCGCACGTCCTGGTCGGCGAAGTAGCGCAGGGTGTCGGCGGCGTCCGGGCGCAGCCGCTGCTCCAGGACGACCAGGGCGGTGGGTTCCGCCCCCTCGGCGACCCCGGGGTCGTCCAGGGCGCGGGTGGTGCGGGCCAGCAGCAGGACCCGCAGGCCCTGCTCGTTGAGCCGCCCGGTCTCGGCGAGCGCCGGGTCGTCCTCGGCCAGCAGCACGTCCGGCGCCCCCAGCAGCCAGGAGCCGGTGGTGCCGTCGCCCTCGTCGAAGGTGGCGCCGCTGTACTTGCGGGCGGAGGAGAAGGGCAGCGACCCCGTGCACTGCCACGCCCCGGCGGACCCGTCGACCGGGTAGGTGTCGATGATCGCCTGGAGGGAGGCGTTGGGGCGCGGGTCCGAGGCCCCGAGGGAGCCGAGCACGGTACGCACGTAGGGCTCGTCGGCGCCGTCGAGCAGGCGCAGGTCGGTGACGTCCATGCCGCCCTCGGTGAGGGTGCCCGTCTTGTCCAGGCAGACGGTGTCCACCCGGGCCAGCCCCTCGATGGCGGGCAGCTCCTGCACGAGGCACTGCTTGCGGCCGAGCCGGACGACGCCGATCGCGAAGGCGACGGAGGTGAGCAGCACCAGGCCCTCGGGGACCATGGGCACGATGCCGCCGACGGTGCGCGCGATCGAGTCGTCCAGCTCGTTGTCCTCGGCGAGCAGCTGGCTCAGGATCAGGCCGATCGCGGTCGGGACCATCATCCACGTGACGTACTTGAGGATGGTGGAGATGCCGGAGCGCAGCTCGGACTGGACCAGCGTGAAGCGGGAGGCCTCCTCGGCGAGCTGCGCGGCGTACGCCTCGCGGCCCACCCTGGTCGCCCGGAAGGCGCCGCCGCCCGCGACCACGAAGCTGCCCGACATGACCTGGTCGCCGGGCTGCTTGACCACCGGGTCGGCCTCACCGGTCAGCAGCGACTCGTCGATCTCCAGGCCGTCCGCCTCGACGCACACTCCGTCGACCACGGCCTTGTCGCCGGGGCCGATCTCGATGACGTCGTCGAGCACGATCTCGGAGGTACTGATCTCGGCGGGCTTCCCGTCCCGGCGCACCGTCGGCCGGACCTCGCCGATCACGGCCAGCGAGTCGAGGGTCTTCTTGGCCCGCCACTCCTGGACGATGCCGATGCCGGTGTTGGCGAGGATCACGAAGCCGAACAGGCTGTCCTGGATCGGCGCGACGAACAGCATGATCACCCAGAGCACGCCGATGATCGCGTTGAACCGGGTGAAGACGTTGGCGCGGACGATGTCGGGCAGGGAGCGGCTGCTGCGCACCGGCACGTCGTTGACCCGGCCGCGCGCGACCCGTTCGGCGACCTGGGCCGCCGTGAGTCCGGTCGCGGGCGAAGAGGCGTCGACGGCGTGCGCCGCGTGCGCGGGATCGCGTCTGTCCGCGTCGAGATGCGTCATGCATTCGACGGTACGTGCGGTTTTGCGGCTTCACCCACCGAGTGCGCGGAAGACCCGACCTGGGTACGAGGCGTACCGGCGCGGTGTGCTGCTCTGGTACTACGCGGTGGGACGGTCCGCCTGCGCGCCCCGGGGTCCCTGTGCGGCGGCGTCCCGCTTGATCGCGGCGTCGCGCCCCCGGACGTACCAGATGCCGATCAGGCCGAGTCCGGCCCCGGCCAGGCAGGTCCACACCCACCAGGTGTGCCCGTGGTCGTCGAACCAGCCGTAGAAGGGCAGCTGCACCAGGAAGAGGACGAACCAGAGGATGGTGCCGCCGACGATGGTCGGGACCACGGGGCCCTCCAGGGGCTCCGGCGCCTCGTGCGTGGGTGTCCACTTCGTCATGCGTACAGCTTACGAGGCGCGTGCGAACGGGTTGACGGTGCGGCGCCACACGGTGCTTATGCGGGTCTACGCGCGGAGATAGCGATCTGTGGCTCATACGTTCATACTGAACCCGTTTGTCTCTGACCACTTTCATTCGTAGAAAACACCAATAGGAACACCGACAAGGCCGTGGGGGAACCTGTTGGTGATGAGGTCTCCGCATGTCCACCTCGGCCTCCGCCAAGGTCCCCCCGTCCCCCGAGCCGCCGCAGGACCGGCGCCCCCCGCAGAACGGTCTCGACCGTTACTTCAAGATCTCCGAGCGCGGCAGCACCCTGCCCCGTGAGATCCGCGGCGGTTTCGCCACCTTCTTCGCGATGGCCTACATCATCGTGCTGAACCCGATCATCCTGGGCAGCGCGAAGGACATGTACGGCCACCAGCTCGACAACGGCCAGCTGGTCACCGCCACCGCGCTGACGGCCGCCTTCACGACGCTGCTGATGGGCGTCATCGGCAACGTGCCGATCGCGCTCGCCGCCGGTCTCGGCGTGAACTCCGTCGTCGCCCTCCAGCTCGCCCCGCGGATGTCCTGGCCGGACGCCATGGGCATGGTGGTGCTGGCCGGTTTCGTCGTCATGCTGCTGGTCGCCACCGGGCTGCGGGAGCGCGTGATGAACGCGGTGCCCTACGGACTGCGCAAGGCCATCTCCATCGGTATCGGCCTGTTCGTCATGATCGTCGGCCTCGTCGACTCGGGCTTCATCACCCGCATCCCCGACGCCGCGCAGACCACCGTCCCGCTCCAGCTGGGCGTCGGCGGGCATCTGCACGGCTGGCCGGTCCTGATCTTCGTCCTCGGCGTGCTGCTGACCCTCGCGCTGATCGTCCGCAAGACGCCGGGCGCCATCCTGATCTCCATCGTGGTGATGACGGCCCTCGCGCTGATCATCAACGCGCTCGTCGACATCCCGTCCTGGGGCCTGACCACCCCCGAGTGGCCCGGCAACCCCGTCGCCACTCCCGACTTCGGGCTGGTCGGCGAGGTCAGCCTGTTCGGCGGGTTCGACAAGGTCGGCGTCCTGACCGGTGTGCTGTTCGTCTTCACCGTGCTGCTGTCGTGCTTCTTCGACGCGATGGGCACGATCATGGGCGTCGGCGACGAGGCGAAGCTGACCGACGGCGAGGGCCAGATGCCGGGCATCAACAAGGTCCTGTTCGTCGACGGCATCGCGGTCGCCGCGGGCGGTGCCAGCTCCTCCTCCGCCACCACCTGCTTCGTGGAGTCCACGGCGGGCGTCGGCGAGGGCGCCCGCACCGGCTTCGCCAACATCGTCACCGGTGCGCTGTTCGCCCTGGCGCTGTTCCTCACGCCGGTCGCCACCATGGTCCCGTCGCAGGCGGCGACCCCGGCGCTGATCGCGGTCGGGTTCCTGATCCTGGCCGGTTCGATCAGGGAGATCGACTGGTCGGACTTCACGATCGCCATCCCGGCCTTCGTGACGATGCTGATGATGCCCTTCACCTACTCGATCACCAACGGCATCGGCATGGGCTTCATCACCTTCGCGGTGCTGCGCCTGGCGGCCGGACGGGGCCGCGAGGTGCCGGTGGCGATGTACGTGGTGTCGGCGGTCTTCGCCTTCTACTACCTGATGCCGGCCCTGGGCCTGACGTGATCCCGCGGGGTCACGGCACCCCGTAGAACCGTTCCGTCTCCTCCACGGCGGACTGGAAGCGCTGGTCGAAGTCATCGCGAATGAGCGTCCGGACGACATAGTCCTGGACGCTCATTCCTCTTTTCGCCGCATGGTCCCGGAGCCGGTCGAGCAGCTCCCCGTCTATGCGCAGGCTGAGCACGCTGGTCCCCATGGGCACGAGGGTCGCCCCGGGCGCCCGGGTGATGCTCCGTTTCCGGAAATGACTCACTCGTACGGGTGAACTGCGGGTTTCAGTGGCGGGCGTCACGGGCACACGGCCGGTCGAGCGTTGGTATTTCGCTAGCCTAATGAGTTACGCTAAGGAACATGCCGGACCTCAAGCATGGCGACGACGCCGCCGCCGTGAACTCCCTGCGCTCCGCCGTGATGCGGTTGTCCCGTCGGCTCAAGCACCAGCGGGTCGACGAGTCGCTCAGCCCCACCGAGATGTCGGTGCTGGGCACCCTGTCCAACTGCGGCAGCGCGACCCCGGGCGAGCTGGCCCGCAAGGAACACGTGCAGCCGCCGTCCATGACCCGCATCGTGGCACTCCTCGAGGCCAAGGGCCTGGTCCGGCTGGAGCCGCACCCCGAGGACCGGCGCCAGAAGGTCGTGACACAGACCGAGCAGGCCGTGGTGATGCTCGAGGAGAGCCGCCGCAAGCGGAACGCGTTCCTGGCCACGCTGGTCGAGGGGCTCGACGAGGACGAGTGGGCGAAACTGCGCGCCGCCGCCCCCGTGCTGGAGAAGCTCGCACACAAGTAAGCAGTTCTCGCGAGGAGGCGAACCTTTTGAGTACGGGATCCGGAGCAGCTTCCGCCCCCGCACCTGACGGCCACGACACCCCGACCACCACCCCCGGCGGCCCCCGCAGGACGTCGATGTTCGCCTCCCTGAAGGTCAGGAACTACCGCCTGTTCTTCCTGGGCCAGGTCGTCTCCAACATCGGCACCTGGATGCAGCGCATCGCCCAGGACTGGCTGGTGCTCAGCCTCACCGGCTCCTCGGCCGCCGTCGGTATCACCACCGCCCTCCAGTTCCTGCCGATGCTGCTCTTCGGCCTCTACGGCGGCGTCCTCGTCGACCGCCTGCGCAAGCGGCCCACGCTGCTGGTCACCCAGTCCGCGATGGCCCTGACCGCGCTCGCCCTCGCCGTCCTCACCCTGAGCGGCCACGTCCAGGTCTGGCACGTCTACGTCGCCGCCTTCGCGATGGGCCTGGCCACCGTCATGGACAACCCGGCCCGCCAGTCCTTCGTCTCCGAGCTGGTCGGGCGGGACCAGTTGCAGAACGCGGTCAGCCTGAACTCGGCCAACTTCCAGTCCGCCCGGCTCGTCGGCCCCGCCGTCGCCGGTCTGATGATCACCGGAGTGGGCACCGGCTGGGCGTTCCTCGCCAACGGCCTGTCCTTCGTGGCGCCGCTCAGCTGCCTGCTGCTGATGCGCGCCCGCGAGCTGCACACCGTCCAGCGCGCCCCGCGCGGCAAGGGCCAGCTGCGCGAGGGCCTGCACTACGTCGCCGGGCGCCCCGAGCTGATCTGGACCATCGTGCTGGTCGGATTCATCGGCACCTTCGGCTTCAACTTCCCGGTGTTCCTGTCCGCCTTCGCCGACGACGTCTTCCACGCCGGAGCCGGGGCGTACAGCCTCTTCAACACCCTCATGGCCGTCGGCTCCCT
The DNA here is from genome assembly GCF_000717995.1 of Streptomyces violaceorubidus. Taxonomy (GTDB): domain Bacteria; phylum Actinomycetota; class Actinomycetes; order Streptomycetales; family Streptomycetaceae; genus Streptomyces; species Streptomyces violaceorubidus. The sequence continues at coordinate 76,970 of NZ_JODM01000016.1, read as the reverse complement.
GGCCGGCGCGCTGCTCGCCGCCCGCCGCGGCACGACCCGGCTGCGTGTCCTGATCGCGGCGGCCCTCGGCTTCGGCGCCCTGGAGATCGTCGCCTCGACCGCGCCCGAGCTGTGGCTCTTCGCACTGCTCATGGTCCCCATCGGCGTCTTCAGCATGACGGTCAACGTCACCGCCAACACCAGCATCCAGATGTCCACCGACCCGGCCATGCGGGGCCGCGTGATGGCCCTGTACATGATGGTCTTCCTCGGCGGCTCCCCGGTCGGCGCCCCGATCGTCGGCTGGGTCACCGACACCTACGGCGCCCGGGTGGGCTTCGCCGCGGGCGGCGCGGTGGCCGCCACCGCCGCACTCGTCATCGGCCTGGTCCTGGCCCGCGTCGGCAACCTGCGCCTGTCGGTCGGCTGGCACCGCGGCCACCCCCAGGTCCGGTTCGTACCGCGGGAGCGACGGGAGGCGCTGGCACCGGTGGCGTAGGCCGGTTCAGGTGCCGGTGCGGTGCCGGTGCCCGGTCAGTCGCGGGGGAAGTCGTCGGTCTTCAGGGCGAGACCGACGACGGTGCCGGTCAGGTCGACGTCCTCGCCGAAGCCGAAGCTGACGGCGGCGTGGTACTTGCCGTCCCGCGGCAGGGTGTGCAGGTGCCACTCGCCGGCGTACGGGTCGACGATCAGGTACACCGGGACGCCGGCGGCGGCATAGGCGTCCTTCTTGGGACCGTGGTCGTTGCCCGCCGTGCTCCGGGAGACGACCTCGGCGACGAACTCGACGTCGTCGGGACGCCAGTGGCCCCTGTCGTCCTTCCGGGCCCCTTCGGCCAGGGCCACGACGTCGGGGGCGAAACCGTTGAGATACCCCGGGTAGTCCATGCGGACGTCGGACAGAAGGCGTCTGCGGGCGTACCTGGCACGCAGCTGCTCGAGAAGGGCCATGGTGATGTCCCAGTGGGTGTCCCGCTGGGGCCACAAGAAGATGTGGCCACCGACGATCTCGGACTTGTGGCCCTCGGGAACGGGCATTCTCTCCAGCCAGTCGAACAGCTCGTCGAGCGTGAGTTCGCCCCTGCCGTAGGTCATGCGTGTCCTGCCTTCCCGGAACCGGCGCGGCCGCCCGGTACAACGACGCGGACGACGCCAGGGGTGTGCCGGGCAGACTGTGGTCCATGAGACTGTTCGCCGCCGTACTGCCGCCCGAGGACGTCACCGCCTCGCTCGCCGACGAGGTGGCCGCGCTGCGGCGGCTGCCCGGGGCGGACGGGCTGCGTTGGACCGGTCGCCCCGGGTGGCACCTCACGCTCGCCTTCTACGGCGAGGTCGACGACGGGCTCGTACCCGATCTGTCCGCCCGTCTGGAGCGGACGGCGCGCCGTACCGCGCCCTTCGAACTGGCGCTGCGCGGCGGCGGCCAGTTCGGGCACGGGCGGGCCCTGTGGGCGGGAGCGGAGGGCGGGCTCGCGACGCTGCGGCTGCTGGCCGACCGGGCCGAGTCGGCGGGACGCAGGGCGGGCGTCGAGATGGGTAAGCACCGGCGCCACCACCCCCACCTGACCCTGGCTCGCAGCAGGCAGGCGATCGACGTCCGCCCCTACGTCGAGGCGCTGGCCGGCTTCACCGGTCCCGCCTGGACCGTGACCGACCTGGCGCTGGTCCGCAGCCACCTGCCGGGGTCAGGCGTGCCGGGCGAGCAGCCCCGTTACGAGGCGGTCGCCCGCAGCCCGCTCGGCGGCGCCGGTTAGGCTCGGGGCGTGGACCCGAAGACCCGTAACCGGATCATGGCCGGTGTGCTCGTGCTGATGCTCGTGGTGGTGGCGGTGGCGGCGGCCCTCGGCTGACCGGCCCCGGGGGCGGCCGCCGCCCCCGCTCACCCCCTCGTCCCGCTACCAGGCGAAGGCCTCCGGAGAGGGCCCCGTCCCCGGGAAGATCTCGTCGAGCCCGGTCAGCAGCTCGTCCGACAGCTCCAGCTCCACGGCCCTGAGCGCCGAGGCGAGCTGCTCGGCCGTCCGCGGCCCCACGATCGGACCCGTCACCCCGGGCCGGGTCAGCAGCCACGCCAGCGCCGCCTCGCCCGGTTCGACCCCGTGCTTGTCGAGCAGGTCCTCGTACGCCTGGATCTGCGCCCGCTTCGCGGGGTCGGCCAGGGTGTCGGCCGTCCGCCCCGAGGCCCGGCGCCCGCCCTGGACCTCCTTCCTGATGATCCCGCCGAGCACCCCGCCGTGCAGCGGCGACCACGGTATGACGCCGAGGCCGTACTCCTGCGCGGCCGGGATCACCTCCATCTCGGCGCGGCGCTCGGCCAGGTTGTAGAGGCACTGCTCGCTGACCAGCCCGATGGTCCCGCCGCGCCGGGCGGCCGTCTCGTTGGCCTGTGCGATCTTGTACCCGGGGAAGTTCGACGACCCGGCGTACAGCACCTTGCCCTGCTGGACCAGGGTGTCGACGGCCTGCCAGATCTCGTCGAACCCGGTGGCGCGGTCGATGTGGTGGAACTGGTACAGGTCGATGTGGTCGGTCCGCAGCCGCCTGAGGCTGGCGTCGACCGCACGCCGGATGTTCACGGCGGACAGCTTGTCGTGGTTGGGCCATGCCACGCCGTCGGCGGCCATGGTGCCGTACACCTTGGTGGCGATGACCGTCTTGTCGCGCCGGTCGCCGCCCTGGGCGAACCAGTTGCCGATGATCTCCTCGGTACGGCCCTTGTTCTCGCCCTGGCCGTACACGTTGGCGGTGTCGAAGAAGTTGATGCCGGCGTCCAGCGCCGCGTCCATGATGGCGTGGCTGTCGGCCTCGTCGGTCTGCGGACCGAAGTTCATCGTGCCGAGGACGAGCCGGCTGACCTTGAGTCCCGTGCGTCCGAGCTGCGTGTACTCCATGGTCCCCCAGCCAACGGCTTGGAGTGCGCTCCAGGCAAGCGGGGACGCTGGTTTCGGCGGCGAACTCGAGGATCCGGGGCTCCGGGGCTCCGGAGCTCCGGAGGGCCTACGGGGCGGGGGAGTAGGGCCCGCCCAGCCCCCACTCCTCGTCCATCGCCGTCGCGAACGCCTCCGCGATCCGGTGCTCGCCGCTCTCGTTGGGGTGCGTGCCGTCGTAGGTGTCCGTGTGGTAGTCGTACGCCGCCGGGGGCGGGACGAGCAGCAGCGGGGAGCGCGGGTCGTCGTGGTCGGCGAGGGTCTTCGCGAGGAGTTCGTTGAACTGGGCGACCTGCCCGGCGAAGGACTCGTCCGCCTCCACCCGGATGTTGTGCAGCACCGTCATCACGGCCACGCGGACGCGCGGGTTGGCCGAGCGGGCGTTCGCCACGAAGGCGCGGACGTTGGCGGCGGTCTGCTCGGCGTTGGTGTAGAAGCCGAGGTCGATCAGGCCCAGGGAGACCAGGAGCACGTCCGCGCGGCAGGTCCGTACCGTCTCCCCGACCAGCGGGGTCATGTGGTGCCAGCCCTCGCCCCAGCCGGCCAGGTGGGCGCGGGGGAAGTCGGGATCGGCGTAGGCGTACGAGGTGGGGGCGTCCGTCACCTGGTCGTGGAGGGTCTCGCGGGGGCCGACGAAGGTGAAGGGGCGGCCGTAGGAGTCGCGCAGGTGCTGCCACAGCCGGTAGCGCCACGTGTGTTCGCCGGCGCTTCCGATCGTCATGGAGTCACCGACGAACATGAACCTGAGCATCCGCTCATCATGGACGATCGGCCTGGCCGGCGCGATGTGAGCCCGACCACGCAGGGTGACCGGCGACGTGAACGCCCGCGCGGGATGGCAGGCTTGGCGCATGCGCCGACCCTTCGCCCTCCTCGCCTCGGCCCTTCTCGTGGGCGCGTTCGCCGTGCCCGCCTCCGCAGCGGACGGGGACGCCGCGCCCGCCGGGAGCGACGGCTTCACGATCAAGGACCCGCGCATCACCGAGTCCAGCGGTCTCGCCGCCTCCCGCCTGCACCCCGGCGTGTACTGGACGCACAACGACCAGGACACCGGGCCCTACCTCTACGCCGTGGACGGCGCCACCGGCGAGACCGTCGCCCGCGTCGCGCTGTCCGGCGTCGGCACGCCCCGGGACGTCGAGGCGATCGCCATCGGTCCCGGCAACAAGATCTTCGTCGGCGACATCGGCGACAACGACGGTGTGACCTGGCCGTACGTGTGGATCTACGAGCTGCCCGAGCCGACGGAGCTGAAGGACCAGACCGTCAGGGCGACGCAGTACGTCGTGAAGTACACGGACGGTTCCCGCGACGCGGAGTCGATGGTGGTCCACCCGAAGACCGGGCGGGTGTACCTCATCGACAAGCACGAGGACGGCGGGCACCTGTACGAGGGCCCGGCGAAGCTGTCGTCCTCCGGCACCAACGTCTTCAGGCCCACCGTGCCCGTGGACCTGTGGGCCACGGACGCCGCGTTCTCCCCGGACGGCGAGCAACTCGCCGTGCGCGGCTACCTCGGGGGCATCTGGTACGACTGGAACGGCGGGAAGATCCGGCGCGAGGACCGGATCAGCGTGCCCCTCGGGCAGGGCGAGTCCGCCACCTACACCATCGACGGCAAGAAGCTGCTGCTCGGCATGGAGGGCGCGAACAGCCCCGTGAAGGCCGAGGACGTGCCCGGGGCCGACGGTGGCGCGGGCGGCGGCGGTTCCGGCTCCTCCGGGGACTCCGACGGGTCCGACGGCCCGGGCGGGATCACGCTCCAGGCCGGCGCGGTCGGGCTGCTCGTCGTCCTCGTGGCCCTCTTCGGCCTGCGCCGGGCCTTCCGCCGCCGCTGAGCCGCCCGCCGCGGCCGGGCCCCGAACTCCAGGCGGTCGAAACCCGGTGCGGAAAGCCTCCTCGGAGAGGGGCGGCTCGGGGTCGGTCATCGCGCCGCCGGGTGCGGGTGTCCCCGTTGTCGACGCCCAGCCGTCCGGCATAGGCCGTCGGCATGTTCACTCATACGGCTGAGCCTGAGTCGGACGTCAGCGCATAGTGCGTCCACGAGATTACGTTCCGTCGCATGGTCAGTTCACCGCACGAAGCGTTGCACCGGATCTTCCGGGTGGATCCGGGGCTCTTCGCCCGACTTCTGCCGCGGGCGGGCATCGGTTTTCCGGAGCACACGGCGATCGAGCCCCTGGACACGGATCTCACGGAGATCAGGCCACTGGAGCGCCGAGTGGACAGTGTGTTCCGGGTACATGTGGCCGGTGAGGAGGGCGGCTTCCTGCTCGCCGTCGAGTCGCAGGGCAAGCCGGATCCGGAAAAGCACAACAGCTGGACGTACTACCTGGCCCACATGTACGCCAAGTACCGGCTGCCGCCGTTCCTTCTGGTGGTGTGCAAGGACAAGGCGACCGCGGCCTGGGCGGCGGAACCGATTCGTGTCGGGCGCGGGTTCCACACGAGCATGGTTGTCTTTCCGCTGGTCCTGGGGCCCGGAGTTCTCCCTGTGATCACTGACGCGGACGAGGCGGCCCGAGACCTTGGAGTCGCTGTCTTCTCCGCACTCGCCTATGCCACGGACCCGGGCCTGACTGCGATACTGGACGCGCTGGCGTCAGGAGTGGCGGACAACGCCGACAAGCCCGGGTCCGGGGACGTGGACCGTGTGGACTGGGCGGAGATCGTTGAAGTCGGGCTGGGCGAGGGCCCGGGTCGTGACTACTGGAGGAAACTGATGGCCACTTACACGCCGAACTTTCCGGGTAGCAACTCGATCGTCGAGGAGTCCTGGCTCGAGGGCCGTGCCAAGGGGCAGACCGAGGGCAAGGCAGAGGGCAAGGCAGAGGGCAAGGCAGAGGACATCCTGCGCATTCTCGAGGTGCGGGGGATCGAGATCCCCGACTCCGTCCGGGAGCGGATCACCGACTGCACCGATCTCGACGTACTGGTGACCTGGCTCGACCGCTCCCTGAGCGCGGTGCGGGCCGAGGAGCTGTTCGTCGAGGAGTAGGGCCCGCGGATGCGCCAAGGGCGCCCGGCGGATCGTCCGCCGGGCGCCCTTCGTCGTCGTAGCGGTGACGACTACAGCTTCTCGATCACGTAGTCGACGCACTTCGTGAGCGCCTCGACGTCCGCCGGGTCGATCGCCGGGAACATCGCGACGCGCAGCTGGTTGCGGCCGAGCTTGCGGTACGGCTCGGTGTCGACGACGCCGTTGGCGCGCAGCACCTTGGCGACGGCGGCGGCGTCGATGTCCTCGGAGAAGTCGATCGTGCCGATGACCTGCGAGCGCTTGGCCGGGTCGGAGACGAACGGGGTGGCGTACTTCGACTCGTCGGCCCACGTGTACAGGCGGGACGAGGAGTCCTTGGTGCGGGCCGTGGTGAAGTCCAGGCCGCCCTGGCCGTTCATCCAGTCCAGCTGCTCGCCGAGGAGGAACAGCGTCGCGAGCGCCGGGGTGTTGTACGTCTGGTTCTTGCGGGAGTTGTCGATCGCGGTCGGCAGCGAGAAGAACTCCGGGACGTGGCGGCCGGACGCGTGGATCCGCTCGGCGCGCTCGATCGCGGCCGGGGAGAACACACCGACCCACAGGCCGCCGTCGGAGGCGAAGGACTTCTGCGGGGCGAAGTAGTAGACGTCGGTCTCGGCGATGTCCACCGGCAGGCCGCCCGCGCCGGACGTCGCGTCGACCAGCACGAGGGCGCCCTCGTCGGCACCGGCCACGCGCTTGATCGGCATGGCGACGCCGGTGGAGGTCTCGTTGTGCGTGAGGCCGTACACGTCCACGCCGGCCTCGGCACGCGCCTCGGGGTGCGTGCCCGGGTCGCAGGAGACGACGGTGGGCTCGGCCAGCCACGGGGCGAGCTTCGCGGCCTTGGCGAACTTGGAGGAGAACTCGCCGAAGCTCAGGTGCTGCGACTTGTTCTCGATCAGGCCGTGGGTCGCCACGTCCCAGAACGCGGTGGAGCCGCCGTTGCCGAGGATCACCTCGTAGCCGTCGGGGAGCCGGAACAGCTCGCGGATTCCCTCACGGACCTTGCCGACCAGGTTCTTGACGGGCGCCTGGCGGTGGGAGGTGCCGAGCAGGGACGTGCCGGTGGCGGCCAGGGCGTCCAGCGCCTCCACCCGCACCTTGGAGGGACCCGCGCCGAATCGACCGTCCGCGGGCTTGATGTCAGCAGGAATCTGGATCTCAGCCACGAGCCGGAGGGTATCGCCTCGGCCGAACCGGGCGACGACATGTCCGTCCGATGAGACGAGATCTCCGCCGTGCGGACCTGTACGGAGCTACGAGAGACCATGCTGGAGGGCATGACCGATCTGGAGGCAGCACTGCGCAGCGCCGTCCGCGGCGAGGTCGGGTTCGACACCACCTCCCGGGCGCTGACCACCATGGACGCCTCGAACTACCGGCGGGTCCCGCTCGGTGTCGTGGCGCCGAGGGACGCCGACGACGTGGCGGCGGCACTGGAGGTGTGCCGGGAGCACGGTGTGCCGGTCGTGGCGCGGGGCGGCGGGACCTCGATCGCCGGGCAGGCGACGGGCACGGGCGTGGTGCTGGACTTCACCCGGCACATGAACCGGCTGGTCGCCCTCGACCCGCAGGCGCGCACGGCCGTCGTCCAGCCGGGGCTGGTCCTGGACCGGCTCCAGGACGCCGCCGCGCCGCACGGCCTGCGCTTCGGCCCCGACCCCTCCACCCACAGCCGCTGCACGCTCGGCGGCATGATCGGCAACAACTCCTGCGGCTCCCACTCGGTGGCGTGGGGCACGACCGCCGACAGCGTGCGGGAGCTCTCGGTCCTCACCGCACGGGGACGGCGGCTGCGGCTCGGACAGGACTGGTCCGGGGCGCCGGAGGGCCTGCGCGCGCTGGTGGAAGGAGACCTGGCCCGCCTGCGCACCGGCTTCCCCGACCTGCCCCGCCGCATCTCCGGCTACGCGCTGGACGCCCTGCTGCCGGAGCGGGGCGCGGACGTGGCCCGCTCCTTCTGCGGCTCGGAGGGCACCCTGGGCGTGCTGACGGAGGCGGTCGTAGGACTCGTCGAGTCGCCCCCCGCGCGGGCGCTGGCCGTACTGGGCTACGCCGACGAGGCGGACGCGGCGCAGGCGGCGGCCGGACTGCTGCCGCTGGGCCCGCTGACGGTGGAGGGCATGGCGGTGGACCTGGTGCCGTCCACCGAAGGGCTGCCGCGGGGCGGGGCCTGGCTGTTCGTGGAGACCGGCGGCGACACGGAGGCGCAGGCGCGGGCGCGCGCGCAAGCGGTGGTGCGGGCGGCCGAGGTCGTGGACGCCCTCGTGGTCACCGACCCGGCCGGGCAGCGGACGCTGTGGCGGATCCGGGAGGACGCCAGCGGCACGGCGACCAGGATGCCGGACGGGAGCGAGGCGTGGCCGGGGTGGGAGGACTGCGCGGTGCCCCCGGCCCGACTCGGCGGCTACCTGCGGGACTTCAGGGCGCTGCTGACCGCCCACGGCCTGCGCGGCACGCCGTACGGGCACTTCGGCGACGGCTGCATCCACGTACGCATCGACTTCGACCTCTGTCGGCGGACGGTGTGGCGCGCTTCCGCCGCTTCTCGCAGGAGCTGGCGGACGTGGTGGTGGCGCACGGCGGTTCGCTGTCCGGGGAGCACGGGGACGGGCAGGCGCGGGCGGAGCTGCTGCCGAGGATGTACGGCGCGCGGACGGTCGCCCTCTTCGAGCGTGCCAAGGCCCTCTGGGACCCGGACAACCTCCTCAACCCCGGCATCCTGGTCCGCCCGGCGCCGCTCGACGCGAACCTGCGCTTCTCCGTCCTGCCGCGCGAACCGGTGGACGTGGAGTTCGGCTACCCGTCCGACGGCGGCGACTTCTCGGCGGCGGTGCGCCGCTGCGTGGGGGTCTCCAAGTGCCGTACGACGTCGGTGCCGGGGGCGGGCGTGATGTGCCCGTCCTTCCGCGCCACGGGGGACGAGCGGCACTCCACGCGCGGCCGGGCCCGCCTGCTGCACGAGATGCTCGCGGGTGAGCTGGTGACGGACGGCTGGCGCTCGCCGGAGGTCCGGGACGCCCTGGACCTGTGCCTGTCCTGCAAGGGCTGCCGTTCCGACTGCCCGGTCGAGGTCGACATGGCCACGTACAAGGCGGAGTTCCTGCACCACCACTACGCCGGGCGCCGCCGCCCCGCCGCCCACTACACGATGGGGTGGCTGCCGGTGTGGCTCGGCTGGGCGGCACGGGCGCGGGTGGCGCCGGTCGTCAACGCGCTCGCGTCGGTCGGGCCGCTCGCCGCGGTGGCGAAGCGGTTGGGCGGGATCGCGGGGGAGCGGCAGGTGCCGCGGCTGGCACGGGAGACGTTCAGCCGGTGGTGGCGGCGGCGGGGCGGTCCGGGTGGGGTCGGGGACCTGGTGGTCCTGTGGCCGGACACCTTCACCGAGCACCTCTCGCCCTCCGTCGGCAGGGCGGCCGTACGAGTGCTGGAGGCTGCGGGGCTGCGGGTGGTGCTGCCGCCGACGCTGCGGGGCCGTGCGGTGGTCGGGGACGGCAGGTCGAGGTCGCCGCTGGCGCTGCCGGCGGCCCGCCGGGCCCGGGTCTGCTGCGGCCTGACCTACGTCTCGACGGGCCAACTGGACCGGGCCCGGGCGGTGATGCGCCGCTCGCTGGACCTGATGGCCCCGGTGCTGGAGACGACCGCGCCGGTCGTCGTCCTGGAGCCCAGCTGCGCCGCCGCCCTGCGCACGGACCTGCCCGAGCTGCTGCCCGACGACCCGCGCGCGGCCCGGCTGGCGGCGCGGGTGCTGACCTTCGCGGAGGTGCTGGAGCGCCACGCCCCCGACTGGACCCCGCCCGCCGTGGACCTTCCGGTGGTCGGCCAGACCCACTGCCACCAGCACGCGGTGCTGGGCGACGCGGCCGACCGGCGCCTGCGGGAGTCGGCCGGCCTGACCGGTGAGCTGAGCGGCGGCTGCTGCGGTCTCGCGGGCGACTTCGGCTTCGAGGCCGGCCACTACGAGGTGTCCGCCGCGTGCGCGGAGGACCAGCTCCTCCCGGCGGTGCGCGAGGCCCCGGACGGCGCGGTGGTCCTAGCGGACGGGTTCTCGTGCCGGACCCAGCTGGAGCAGTTGGCGGGGGTGCGGGGGCGGCACCTGGCGGAGGTGCTGGCGGAGGGGTTGGGGGAGGAATGAGGGTGGGGCAGGAATTGCGGTGACACCCCGGTGGGGAGACGTGCCAGAGATTGCCGGAGGCCGGCCATGTGCACGGCATGGGAACGGAACTGCTCGCCCACGCCCGCCAGGTCCTCGGCGCGGGCTGGACCTGGCGGCTCAGACGGTTCCGGCTTGGGGCCGGAGGCTCCAGGGCCGTCGGCCAGTCGTCAGACGGGGCCGCCGCTGTCGTCGGTGATCAGGTAGCAGGGCTTGTCGTCGGGGCCGGACCAGGGGAGGAGCCGGGGCTCGCGCGGTGTCGTCATGCCGCCGCCTGTAGTTCGTAGGGCGCGTGCGTGAGGAGGTACGGGCGGACGGCCGCGGTCTCGGTGCCGTCGAGAATGGTGGGCAGACCGTAGGGGCTGCGGTGGGAGGGGAGGGGGAGCGAGCGGATGACTGCCGGATTGAGCAGTGGGGGGCGCGGGGGCGGTCGTGGTCGGGTGCGGCGGTGGGCGCCTCGGGGCTTGAGCAGCAGACTCACCCACGTGACGAGGCGGCCGACAGGCTCTGTCATGTCATCAGCTCCTTTGGGTTTGGCTCGGCGCCTTCCGCTGTTGCGTAGTCCTCGTGAGACTGGACCGGTGGACCGGTCCAGTCAAGTGGATCGTCAGTAGTCGTCGTCCGCTCACTCCTGCGGAACGCGCGGCTGCCAGAAGCTGGTTGACGTGTTGACACCAACCGGCAGCTCTTCCCCGCCAGGGCGCTTGGGCGCCGATGGCAGGCGCCGGGTTCTGCGGCGGTGTCGCTGTGTGTGAAGGGGCGCGCCTCTAGCCCATGGGATAACTGTCGATCTGCTCGAAGGCGTGGGCCGGGGTGACCCCCTCCTCGCACACCAGCGCGTGGTGCCGTTGGTCGAACGCCGTGTGCAGGACGACGGCCACCGCTGCGGGCCGCTCCACGTCCAGGTGCCGTGCTTCCTCGTCCGTGGCCAGTCGCACCGTGGTGATGTCGACGCCCTCGACCGGGAAGCGGCCCGTCTCGCGGCGGACGTAGTGGGTCGTGCCCTCGGCGATCGGCCCCTTCGCGGACAGTCGCGGTGCGGCGTCCGCCACGGAGGCCGGAAACCATGCGGTCACCAGGCTGTGTGGAGCACCGTCGTCGAGGAGCACGAGCCGGACACGACGCAAGGCTTCCTCGCCTTGCGTCAGTCCCAAGGCCTCGGCGACGTGGCCGGGTGGCACCGCGCGGTCCGGCGCGCCCAGGCGGCGGTACGGCGCTCCTCCCGACAGGCGGGTGGAGCCCGCCCGGCGTCCCCCGGCGGGGCGGGCGACGGGTGTCTCCGTCACGACGTAGCCGGAGCCCTGCCGGGCGACCACGAGCCCGTCGTGACGCAGAGTGTCGTACGCCTTGACGACGGTGGCCCGTGACACGCCCCACTGTTCGGCCAGGTCACGGCCCGACGGCAGGAGGTCGCCCGTCCCGAACTCGCCGTTCGCGATGCGGGTGCGCAGATCGTCGGCGATCTGCTCGTACTTCAGCAGCGGCATGGCGCTCCTTCCCGATCACTGGACCGGTCCACCGGTTCGCCGTAACAATGTACGGATGACGAGCCCTGAGGTGACGCCGGAGATCGTGAGGTTCTACAGCGAGACCGTCGACGAGGCGGACCGGTTGGTCAGCACCGCCGACGGGCGTCTGGAGATGGTACGCACGCAGGAGTTGCTTCGCCGTCACCTCCCCTCGCCGCCGGCCCGGGTGCTCGATGTCGGTGGCGGTCCCGGCACACATGCGCGGTGGCTGGTTGAGGGCGGGTACGAGGTGCACCTGGTCGATCCCGTTCCCCGCCACGTCGCACAGGCCGTGACCACCGGTGCGACGGCCGAGTTGGGCGACGCCCGACGTCTCACGGCCGACGACGGGGCCTACGACGTCGTACTCGTGCTGGGCCCGATGTACCACCTGCCGCAACGAGCGGACCGGGACCGCGCGCTGGCGGAGGCACTTCGGGTGCTCCGGCCGGGCGGGCTCCTGGCGGTCGCCGGGATCAACCGGTACGCGTCCTTGTTCGAGCACGCCGCCTACGCGCACCTGCACCAGGAGTCGATGCGGGAGAGCATCGGGACCATTCTCGCGACCCAGATCCACGACGGGAGGAAGGCGTTCACCACGGCGTACTTCCACACCGGGGAGCAGCTGCGCGAGGAGGTGGCGGCGGCGGGGTTCCTGGACGCATCCGTCTTCGGGATCGAGGGGCCCGCCTGGTCCCTGCTCGCGGCGGCGGAGCGGAACACCGGTCAGTCGTTCCGCGAGTCGGCCCTGTTCGAGTCGGTCCTCACCGCGGCTCGTATGGCTGAGCCACACCCCGAGTTGCTGGCGGCGAGTTCGCATCTGCTGGCCGTCGCGCGGCGGCCCGTCTGAGGAGTCGGAACCGCGTGCGGCGCCCGACACTTGCTCGTTCGTAGGGACGGTTCGGGTGGGCGGGCGGAGGCGTCGCGGCGGCGGGGAGCTCGCCCACTAGTCACCCGGCCCGCCTCACCCGGAAGCCTCACGATCTAGGACCTGATCTGACCTAGACGACTCCTAGCGTGGTCCTCGACCGACGGAGCAGGAACAGCAGCAGGAACAGCAGCAGGAACACGCAGCAGGAACACCGGAAGGCGGAGACCATGACCACCGACGCATCGAGCACGAGCGAGTCCACCACCCGCGACCTGACCGGGGCCCCGGCGCCCACCGGCGAGCGCGCCGACCTGCTGGACATGCTGGCCAAGCACCGGCACTTCCTGCGCTTCACCACGCGCGACCTCACCGACGAGCAGGCCGGGCTCCGGACCACGGCCAGTGAGCTGTGTCTGGGCGGGCTGATCAAGCACGTCACCTCGGTCGAGCGGAGCTGGGCCGGCTTCATCGTGGACGGTCCCTCGGTGATGGGGGACTTCACGGCCATGACCGAGGCCGACTGGGCGCGGCGGACCGACGAGTTCCGCATGCTGCCCGGCGAGACGCTGGCCGGTGTGCTGGCCGACTACGCCGAGGCGGCCCGCCGGACCGACGAGCTGGTCGTCGGCCTGCCCGACCTGGGGGCCACCCAGCCGTTGCCGAAGGCGCCGTGGTTCGAGGCAGACACCGAGTGGTCGGCGCGCCGGGTGCTGATGCACATCGTCGCCGAGACCGCCCAGCACGCCGGCCACGCCGACATCATCCGGGAGTCCCTGGACGGCGCCAAGAGCATGGGCTGACCGGTGGCGTCCGGCCGGGGTCCGCTCACGGCACCGTCTCGCCCCGCACCAGCGGGCGGCACACCGGCTGGGCGTCCTCGGGGAGTTCGTCCGGGCGGCACCAGCGGGCCTCCAGGATCTCGAACGGGTCCAGGCGCAGCTCGCCGCCCAGGAGCCGGGCCTCGTACGCCACTTCCAGGCGGGTGCGCAGGCCGCTGCTCAGCATGACCAGCCGGCCCACCGCCACGTCGAGGCCGGTCTCCTCCCTGACCTCGCGGACCACGGTCTGCCGGAAGTCCTCGCCCTTGTGCGCGAAGCCGCTCGGCAGACCCCACTGGCGGCCCGGCGCCCACATCCGGTGCTTCAGCATCAGCACCCGCCCCTCGTCGTCCCGTACGACGCCGGTCACACCGACCACGAACTTCGCGTTCACCAGCCACATCAGGCGGCTCTGGACGGGGCGCAGCAGGCGCCAGACGCGGGTCAGGAGTCGTCTCACCCGGTGGACGGTACCCGTTCGGTCCGCGGCCGTGACCGGGCGGTCCCGGCTCGCCTGGCGGACGTGCGTTGACAGCCGTACGCCTCGGCCCCGACAGTTGCGTAAAAGCGCTACACGCCTGTCAACGTTCATCGCGCTGTACTGTGGAGTGCAGCGCACTGAACGACGTCCACCCGCACACCGTCCCGGAGCCCCCGTGAGTACCCCCAGCGCCACCCCCGGCACCTCGTCCCCGGCCCCGGCCGCCGCGCCCACCGCGCCCGCCGTCGGCCACGCGTCCGTGTCCGACGGTGCGCCGGGCGGCCGGTTCGGCTCCCTCGGCCCCGTCGGGCTGGTCCTCGCCGGTGGCGTCTCCGTGCAGTTCGGCGCCGCGCTGGCGGTGAGCCTGATGCCGCGGGCCGGCGCCCTCGGCGTGGTGACCCTGCGGCTGGCGGTGGCCGCCGTCGTCATGCTCCTGGTGTGCCGGCCCCGGCTGCGCGGCCACTCCCGGGCCGACTGGGGCACGGTCGTCGTCTTCGGCATCGCCATGGCCGGGATGAACGGCCTCTTCTACCAGGCCGTCGACCGCATCCCGCTCGGCCCCGCCGTCACCCTGGAGGTGCTCGGCCCGCTCGCCCTGTCCGTCTTCGCCTCCCGCCGCGCGGTCAACCTGGTCTGGGCCGCGCTCGCCCTGGTCGGCGTCTTCCTGCTGGGCGGCGGCGGCTTCGCCGACCTCGACCCGGCCGGTGCCGCCTTCGCCCTGGCGGCGGGCGCCATGTGGGCGGCGTACATCGTCTTCAGCGCCCGCACCGGACGCCGCTTCCCGCAGGCCGACGGACTGGCCCTGGCGATGGCGGTCGGGGCCCTGCTGTTCCTGCCGCTGGGCATCGCCGAGTCGGGGGCGAAACTGATCGACCCGGTGACGCTCGGGCTGGGCGCCGGGGTCGCCCTGCTCTCCTCCGTCCTGCCCTACACCCTCGAACTCCTCGCCCTGCGCCGCCTGCCCGCGCCGACCTTCGCCGTCCTCATGAGCCTGGAGCCCGCCATCGCCGCGGCGGCCGGTTTCCTCATCCTCGACCAGGCCCTGAGCGCCACGCAGTCCGCCGCCATCGCGCTGGTCGTCGCGGCGAGCATGGGCGCGGTACGGACCCAGGTGGGACGCCGGCGGCCGAAGGCACTCCCCGAGCTGCCGTGACCGCCCCGGCGACGGCCCCGGCGGGCGGGCCCCGGACCCGCACCGCATAGGCTGCGTACCTGGTCAGCTCATCGGGATCATGGGGAGGGAACCGATGAACCACCCGGCCGGGGTCTTCCAGCCCCTGCAGGACGACGATCCGCGCACGGTGGCCGGTTACCGTCTCGCCGCCCGGCTCGGAGCGGGCGGCATGGGCCGCGTCTACCTGTCGCACACCCGGGGCGGCCGGCCCGTGGCCATCAAGGTCGTACGGTCGGAACTGGCCGACGACGCGGTCTTCCGCCGCCGCTTCGGCCGGGAGATCAAGGCGGCCCGCAGGGTGAAGGGCGCCTACACCGCCGAACTGATCGACGCCGACCCGGACGGCGCCCCGCCCTGGCTGGCCACGCTGTACGTGCCCGGGCCCTCCCTGGCGGGCGCCGTCGCCCGGAGCGGGCCGCTGCCGGTGCCCGCGGTGCTGTGGCTGGCGGCGGGGATCGCCGAGGCGCTACAGGCCGTCCACGGCGCGGGGATCGTGCACCGGGACCTCAAACCGGCCAACGTGCTGCTGGCCCACGACGGACCGAGGGTCATCGACTTCGGCATCTCGCTCGCCGCCGACAGCACCGCGCACACGGCCACCGGAGCCACCATCGGCACGCCCCAGTACATGGCACCCGAGCAGGCGTCCGCGGGTGACATCACGGCGGCCACCGACGTCTTCTCGCTCGGTCAGACGGTCGCCTTCGCGGCACTGGGCAGGCCGCTGTACGGCGACGGCCCGGCCGCCACCGTGCTGTACCGGATCGTCCACTCCGAGCCCGACCTGTCCGAGGTGCCGGAGGGCCTGCGCGGCCTGCTCGCCCGGTGCCTGGCCGCCGACCCCGGCCGGCGGCCCGCCCCGGCGGAGATCGTCGAGTGGTGCCGCCGGGAGCTGGGCCGGGACGGCGGGGCGGAGACCGGCCCGGCCGTCTGGCGGGAGATCGCCGGGCCGCCGGTGAGGGTTCCGCCGCCGGTCGCGGCCACGGGACCGGCGACCGCCGCGGCTCCGGTCGCGGCCGCGGGCCCGACCGCGGTGCGCACGGCGCCGTGGACTGCCCCGCAGGGGACCGTTCCGGCTCCCTGGCAGGCCGCCCCCGGGCCCTGGCCCGGCGCCGCCGGACCGGGCGGGCCGACCGTGCCGCCCGGTGCGCAGCGGCCCGTCGGGCCGGAGGAGCGCAGGCGCCGCAGGAGGAACGCCGTCCTGATATCGGCCGCCGCGGTCGTCGCGTGCGGCCTGGTGATCGCGGCGGGGTCGGCGCTCCTGGACGCGGCGGGACGGGGCTTCGACCGGGCCCGGGACGCGGTCGCGTCTGCGTCCGGCTCCGGATCCGGCTCCGGCTCCGGCTCCGGAGCGTCCGGGGCCGCGTCGCCGTCCGGTACGCACCGTCCGGTGGCGGAGGGATCGGGGGCGGCCGGGGAGGGCGCGTCGGGGGCCGACCCGTCGGCCGGACGGCCAGGCGGAGGGTCCGACGGCCCCGCCGCCGGGACGACGCCGCCGCGGGCCCACGCCTACGGCGCCCTGCTGGTGAACGGGGACAACTCGATCAGCCTCACCGACGGCACGATGCGCGAGGACCGCAAGGGGGACGTCCGCTTCGACTGCGCGAACGCGAGCTGCGCCCTGGAGAGCGACACCAGCGTCTTCACCATTCTCTTCGGTGACCCGGGCGCCGACTACGAGGAGTGCCGCCGGATGACCGCCGACCAGGACGCCCACCGCCTCCCGCTGGCCGCCGCGTCCGCCGGACAGGAGATCTGTGTCCGGCGGAACAACGGGGACATCGCACTCTTCGTCGTCCAGGTGAAGTCGACCGCGCTGCCGGAAGCCGCCTTCGTCACCATGGACACGACCGTCTGGCCGGCCCGGTGACCCCGGGGGCCTGAAGCCGTTGCGACCAGGACCCCGGTCGTCAGCGCCCGAAAATCATGCAAGCGTGCTTGATTGTTAATCACCGCCCTGCCATGCTCCACACCACACCGCGCCGCACGCCGCCGTGCCCGAGGGGAGCGACCGTGTCCGACCCGACGCCCGTGATCGACGACCTGCGCGAGGAGGGCGAGGAACTCGACGCCCTGGTCGCCGGGTTGGACCCGGAGGAATGGCGCCTGGCCACCCCGGCGCCCGGCTGGACGATCGCCCACCAGATCGCGCACCTGAACTGGACCGACCGGGCCTCCCTGGTCGCCGTCACCGACGAGGACGGGTTCAAGGGGCTGATCGAACAGGCCCTCGCCGCCCCCGACCGGTACGTCGACGACGGCGCCGAGGAGGGCGCGAAGCAGGACCCCGCCGTGCTGCTGGCGTCCTGGCGGGACGACCGCGCCGCCCTCGACGGGGCACTGCGCGCCGCCGCCCCCGGAGCACGCTTCCCCTGGTACGGCCCGCCCATGGCCACCGCCTCACTGGCCACCGCCCGCCTGATGGAGACCTGGGCCCACGGCCTCGACATCGCGGCGGCCCTCGGTGTGTCCCGCCCGGCCACCGACCGCCTGCGGCACGTCGCCCGGATCGGCGTCCGCGCCCGGGACTTCGCCTACGCCGCCCACGGACTCACCCCGCCCGCCGAGCCGTTCCGCGTCGAACTCACCGGACCGGGCGGCGACCTGTGGACGTACGGCCCCGAGGACGCCCCGCAGCGCGTCACCGGACCGGCGCTCGACTTCTGCCTCCTGGCCACCCAGCGCGCCCACCGCGCCGACCTCGCCCTCACCGCCGAGGGCCGGGACGCCGACCGCTGGCTGGACATCGCCCAGGCCTTCGCCGGACCGCCCGGAGCCGGACGCCCGCCGAAGGGGGCCTCCCGGTGAGCGTGCTCCGCGTCGGCAACGCCTCCGGGTTCTACGGCGACCGCTTCGACGCCATGCGCGAGATGCTCACCGGCGGCCCGCTGGACGTCCTCACCGGCGACTACCTCGCCGAGCTGACCATGCTCATCCTGGGCCGGGACCGGCTGAAGGACCCCGGCGCCGGATACGCCCGCACCTTCCTGCGGCAGCTGGAGGAATGCCTCGGGCTCGCCCACGAGCGGGGCGTGCGGATCGTCGCCAACGCGGGCGGCCTCAACCCCGCCGGACTCGCCGGCGCCGTACGCGCCCTGGCCGAGCGGCTCGGCATCCCGGTGCGCGTCGCGCACGTCGAGGGCGACGACCTCACCGCCGCCCACCCCGGAGCGCTGGCCGCGCACGCCTACCTCGGCGGCTTCGGCATCGCCGCGTGCCTGCGGGAGGGCGCGGACGTGGTGGTCACGGGACGCGTCACCGACGCCGCGCTGGTCTCCGGGCCCGCCGTCGCGCACTTCGGCTGGGGGCCGACGGAGTACGACCGGCTCGCGGGCGCGGTCGTCGCCGGGCACCTGCTGGAGTGCGGGGCGCAGGCGACCGGCGGCAACTACGCCTTCTTCCAGGACGGCGACGTACGGCGGCCCGGCTTCCCGCTCGCCGAACTGCACGCCGACGGCACCTCGGTGATCACCAAGCACGACGGCACCGGCGGCTTCGTCGACGTCGGCACGGTCACCGCCCAGCTGCTGTACGAGACGGGGGGCGCCCGGTACCCCGGGCCCGACGTCACCGCCCGGCTGGACACCGTGCGGCTCAGCCGGGAGGGCCCCGACCGGGTCCGCGTCGAGGGCGTGCGCGGCGAGGCACCGCCGCCCACCCTCAAGGTCGGCCTCAACCGCCTCGGCGGCTTCCGCAACGAGGTCGCCTTCGTCCTCACCGGCCTCGACATCGAGGCCAAGGCCGAGCTGGTCCGGGCGCAGATGGCACCCGCCCTCGGCAAGATCGCCGACGTCCGCTGGGAGCTGGCCCGCACCGACCGGCCCGACGCCCCCACCGAGGAGACGGCCAGCGCGCTGCTGCGGCTCGTCGTCCGGGACCCCGACCCGCGGGCCGTGGGGCGGGCGGTGAGCGGTGCCGCGATCGAGCTGGCCCTGGCGGGCTACCCCGGGTTCCATGTGCTGGCGCCACCCGGGAAGGGCGCGCCCTATGGGGTCTTCGAGGATGTGTACGTCCCCCATGGGGCCGTCGACCATGTGGCCGTCCTCCATGACGGGCGGCGCGTGACCGTGGCCTCACCACCGGCCCCGGACACCGCCGTACCGGAGCCGGGACCCCTGCCGGAACCGCCCCTGCCGCCGCCCCTCCCCCCGGGACCCGTGCGCCGCGCCCCCCTCGGCCTCGTCGCCGGTGCCCGCAGCGGCGACAAGGGCGGCAACGCCAACGTCGGTGTGTGGGCGCGCACCGACGACGCCTGGCGGTGGCTCGCCCACGAGCTGACCGCCGACCGGTTCCGCGAGCTGATCCCCGAGGCCCGCGCGCTGCCCGTCACCCGGCACCGGCTTCCCCACCTGCGCGCCCTCAACTTCGTCGTCGAGGGCATCCTCGGCGAGGGCGTCGCCGCGCAGGCCCGTTTCGACCCGCAGGCCAAGGCGCTCGGCGAATGGCTGCGCGCCCGGCACCTGGACATCCCGGAGGTTCTCCTGTGACCGTCCTCGCCTCCGCCCTCGACCCCGCCGACGCCGACCACCGGGCCAACCGGGAGGCCATGCTCGCCAGACTCGCCGACCTGGACGCCGAACACGCCAAGGCCCTCGCGGGCGGCGGCGAGAAGTACGTCGCCCGGCACCGCGGGCGCGGCAAGCTCCTCGCCCGCGAGCGCATCGAGCTGCTCCTCGACCCCGACACGCCCTTCCTGGAGCTGTCACCGCTGGCGGGCTGGGGCAGCGAGGCCCCCGGATACACCGTCGGCGCCTCGCTCGTCACCGGCATCGGCGTCGTGGCGGGCGTGGAGTGCCTGATCACCGCCAACGACCCGACCGTACGCGGCGGCGCCAGCAATCCCTGGTCGCTCAAGAAGGCCCTGCGCGCCAACGACATCGCCCTCGCCAACCGGCTGCCCTGCGTCAGCCTCGTCGAGTCCGGCGGCGCCGACCTGCCCTCCCAGAAGGAGATCTTCATCCCCGGCGGCGCGATCTTCCGGGACCTCACCCGGCTGTCGGCGGCCGGAATCCCCACCGTCGCCGTCGTCTTCGGCAACTCCACCGCCGGGGGCGCCTACATCCCCGGCATGTCCGACCACGTCATCATGGTCAAGGAGCGCGCCAAGGTCTTCCTCGGCGGACCGCCCCTGGTCAAGATGGCCACCGGCGAGGAGAGCGACGACGAGTCGCTGGGCGGCGCCGAGATGCACGCCCGCACCTCCGGCCTCGCCGACCACTTCGCCGTGGACGAACCCGACGCCCTGCGCCAGGCCCGCCGCGTCGTCGCCCGCCTCAACCACCGCAAGGCGTACGCCGATCCGCCCCTGGCCGAGCCGCCCAAGTACGACCCCGAGGAACTCCTCGGCATCGTCCCGGGCGACCTGCGCACCCCCTTCGACCCGCGCGAGGTGATCGCCCGGATCGTCGACGCCTCCGACTTCGACGAGTTCAAGCCGCTGTACGGGACCAGCCTGGCCACCGGCTGGGCGAGCCTGCACGGCTATCCGGTGGGGATCCTCGCCAACGCCCGGGGCGTCCTGTTCAGCGAGGAGTCGCAGAAGGCGGCGCAGTTCATCCAGCTCGCCAACCAGCGCGACATCCCGCTCCTGTTCCTCCACAACACCACCGGCTACATGGTCGGCAAGGAGTACGAGCAGGGCGGCATCATCAAGCACGGCGCCATGATGATCAACGCCGTCTCCAACTCCCGCGTCCCGCACCTGTCCGTCCTGCTGGGCGCCTCCTACGGCGCCGGGCACTACGGCATGTGCGGCCGCGCCTTCGACCCCCGCTTCCTCTTCGCCTGGCCCAGCGCCAAGTCCGCCGTCATGGGCCCGCAGCAGCTCGCCGGCGTGCTGTCCATCGTCGCCCGCCAGTCCGCCGCCGCCAAGGGGCAGCCGTACGACGACGAGGGCGACGCCGCCCTGCGCGCCATGGTGGAGCAGCAGATCGAGTCCGAGTCGCTGCCCATGTTCCTGTCCGGGCGGCTCTACGACGACGGCGTCATCGACCCGCGCGACACCCGCACCGTCCTCGGCCTGTGCCTGTCCGCCCTCCACACCGCTCCCTACGAGGGCGCGCGCGGCGGCTTCGGCGTCTTCCGGATGTGAGGATCCACATGATTGCTTCCGTACTGGTCGCCAACCGGGGCGAGATCGCCTGCCGCGTCTTCCGCACCTGCGGTGAGTGGGGGATCCGGACCGTCGCCGTGCACTCGGACGCCGACGAGCACGCCCTCCACGCGCGCGTGGCCGACGCGGCCGTACGCCTGCCGGGCGCGTCCCCCGCCGACACCTATCTGCGCGGCGACCTGATCGTGAAGGCCGCCGTCGCCGCCGGGGCCGACGCCGTCCACCCCGGCTACGGCTTCCTCTCCGAGAACGCCGACTTCGCGCGCGCCGTGCGGGACGCGGGCCTGGTGTGGATCGGACCGCCGCCCGAGGCCATCGAGGCGATGGCGTCCAAGACCCGCGCCAAGGAACTCATGGGCATCGCGCCCCTCACCGAGGTCACCGAGGCCGACCTGCCGGTCCTGGTGAAGGCGGCGGCGGGCGGCGGCGGACGCGGCATGCGCGTCGTACGCGACCTCGCCGACCTCGACGCCGAACTGGCCGCCGCCCGCGCGGAGGCCACCAGCGCCTTCGGCGACGGCGAGGTCTTCGTCGAGCCGTACCTGGAGCACGGCCGCCACGTCGAGGTGCAGATCCTCGCCGACACCCACGGCACCGTCTGGGCGCTCGGCACCCGCGACTGCTCGCTCCAGCGCCGCCACCAGAAGGTGATCGAGGAGGCCCCGGCACCCGGCCTGACCCCCGCACTCACCGCCGAACTCCACGACCTCGCCGTCCGCGCCGCCCGCGCCGTCGACTACGTCGGAGCGGGCACCGTGGAGTTCCTCGTCGCCGACGGCAGGGCGCACTTCCTGGAGATGAACACCCGCCTCCAGGTCGAACACCCCGTCACCGAGGCGGTCTTCGGCATCGACCTCGTCGCCCTGCAGCTCCGGATCGCCGAAGGCCACGCCCTGGAGAACGATCCCCCGCGCGCGCGGGGACACGCCGTCGAGGCCCGCCTGTACGCCGAGGACCCCGCGAGCGGCTGGGCCCCCCAGACCGGCCGCCTGCACCGCCTCGCCGTCCCGGACGGCATCCGCCTGGACACCGGCTACACCGACGGCGACGACATCGGCGTCCACTACGACCCGATGCTCGCCAAGGCGGTCGCCCACGCACCCACGCGCGCGGAGGCCGTCCGCCGCCTCGCCGGCGCCCTGGAACGGGCGGCGATCCACGGCCCGGCCACCAACCGCGAGCTGCTCGTGCGCTCGCTGCGCCACGAGGAGTTCACCTCCGGCCGCATGGACACCGGCTTCTACGACCGCCACCTGGCCGCCCTCACCGAGCCGGCCCCCGACCCCCTCGCCCCGCTCGCCGCCGCCCTCGCCGACGCGAGCACCCGCATGGGACGCTTCGGCGGCTGGCGCAACCTGCCCTCGCAACCGCAGGTCAAGCGCTACGCCATGGCGGGCGGGGAGCACGAGGTCCGCTACCGCCACACCCGCACCGGCCTCACCGCCGACGGCGTCCGCGTCGTGCGGGCCGACGCCGAACAGGTCGTCCTCGAAACGGACGGTGTCCGACGCCGCTTCGACATCGCCCGCTACGGCGACGACGTCCACGTCAACGCCACGCGCCTCACCGCCCTGCCCCGCTTCCCCGACCCCACCGCCCAGCACGCCCCCGGCTCCCTGCTGGCCCCCATGCCGGGCACTGTCGTCCGCGTCGCGGAGGGCCTGACGGAGGGCAGCGCCGTCCGGGTGGGCCAGCCGTTGCTGTGGCTGGAGGCCATGAAGATGGAGCACAGGATCACGGCCCCGGTCACCGGCGTACTGACCGCCCTGAACGCCCTTCCCGGCCACCAGGTCGCGGTCGGCTCCCTCCTGGCGGTAGTGCGGGAGACCTAGAGGCGCGGGGCCGCACGGAACCCGCGGCTCCGCCGCGTGGGCGCGAGCAACGACAACGAACCCGCACCCGAAGGAGCACAGTGACCACCCTCATCGAGTCCGACGAGCACACGTCCCTCCGCGCAGCGGTATCAGCCTTCGCCCGGACCCACCCCCACACCCTCGACCCCGAGGACGGCAAACGCCTCTGGCAGGACGCGGCCAAGCTCGGCTACATAGGCGTCAACCTGCCGGAGGCATACGGCGGAGGCGGCGCCGGCATCACCGAACTCTCCCTGGTCCTCGAAGAACTCGGCGCCGCCGGCAGCCCGCTCCTCATGATGATCGTCTCCCCGGCGATCTGCGGCACCGTCATCGCCCGCTTCGGCACCGAGGAGCAGAAGCGCGAGTGGCTCCCCCCTCTCGCCGACGGCACCCGCCTCATGGCCTTCGGCATCACCGAACCCGACGCCGGCTCCAACAGCCACCGCATCACCACCACGGCCCGCCGCGACCCGGCCACCGGGGACTGGCTCCTCACCGGACGCAAGGTCTTCGTCTCCGGCGTCGACATCGCCGACGCCACCCTGATCGTCGGCCGCACCGAAGACGCCCGCACCGGCAGGCTCAAGCCCTGCCTGTTCATCGTCCCGCGCGACGCCCCCGGCTTCGAGCGCCGCCCGATCGCCATGGAACTGAACGCCGTGGAGCGGCAGTTCGAGCTGACCCTCGACGACGTGCGCCTCCCCGCCGACGCGCTGGTCGGCGACGAGGACGCGGGGCTCCTCCAGCTCTTCGCGGGTCTGAACCCCGAGCGCGTGATGACGGCCGCCTTCGCGATCGGCATGGGCCGCCACGCCCTCGCGAAAGCCGTCGAGTACGCCCGCGAACGCGCCGTCTGGAACACCCCCATCGGCGCCCACCAGGCCATCGCGCACCCCCTCGCTCAGGCGCACATCGACCTCGAACTCGCCCGCCTGATGATGCAGAAGGCGGCCCACCTCTACGACGCGGGCGACGACGTGGCAGCGGGCGAGGCCGCCAACATGGCCAAGTACGCGGCCGGGGAGGCCTGTGTGAAGACCGTCGACCAGGCCGTGCACACCCTCGGCGGCAACGGCCTCACCCGCGAGTTCGGGCTCGCCCGGCTGATCACGGCGTCGCGCGTCGCCCGTATCGCCCCGGTGAGCCGGGAGATGATCCTCAACTACGTCTCCCACCAGACCCTGGGCCTGCCCAAGTCGTACTAGCCGTACTAGGCCGTGTCCGAGCGGCGTTGGAGGAACCGTGTTCCGCAGCGAGTACGCAGACGTCCCGCCCGTCGACCTGCCCATCCACGACGCGGTCCTCGGCGGTGCCGCCGCGTTCGGGAGCGCCCCGGCGCTGATCGACGGCACCGACGGCACCACCCTCACCTACGAGCAGGTGGACCGGTTCCACCGGCGCGTCGCCGCCGCCCTCGCCGCCACCGGCGTGCGCAAGGGCGACGTCCTCGCCCTGCACAGCCCCAACACCGTCGCCTTCCCCCTGGCCTTCTACGCCGCCACCCGCGCGGGCGCCTCCGTCACCACGGTGCATCCGCTCGCCACCGCCGAGGAGTTCGCCAAACAGCTGGGGGACTGCGCGGCCCGCTGGATCGTCACCGTCTCGCCCCTCCTGGCCACCGCCCGCCGCGCTGCCGAACTCGCGGGCGGCGTCCGGGAGATCCTGGTCTGCGACACCGCGCCCGGCCACCGCTCGCTCGTCGACATGCTGGCCTCGACGGCGCCCGAACCCTCCGTCGCGATCGACCCCGCCGAGGACGTCGCCGCCCTGCCGTACTCCTCGGGCACCACCGGCACCCCCAAGGGCGTCATGCTCACCCACCGGCAGATCGCCACCAACCTCGCCCAGCTCGAACCGGCGATGCCCGCGGCCCCCGGCGACCGCGTCCTCGCCGTGCTCCCGTTCTTCCACATCTACGGCCTGACCGCCCTGATGAACGCCCCGCTCCGCCTCGGCGCCACCGTCGTCGTCCTGCCCCGCTTCGACCTGGAGCAGTTCCTCGCCGCCATCCAGAACCACCGCATCACCAGCCTCTACGTCGCCCCGCCCCTCGTGCTCGCCCTCGCCAAGCACCCCCTGGTCGCCGACTACGACCTCTCCTCGCTGAAGTACGTCGTCAGTGCCGCCGCACCCCTGGACGCCCGCCTCGCCGCCGCCTGCTCGCAGCGGCTCGGCCTGCCCCCCGTCGGCCAGGCCTACGGCATGACGGAACTCTCCCCGGGCACCCACGTCGTCCCCCTGGACGCCATGACCGACGCGCCGCCCGGCACCGTCGGGAAACTCATCGCCGGCACCGAGATGCGCATCGTCTCCCTCACCGACCCCGGCAAGGACCTCCCCGCGGGCGAGTCCGGGGAGATCCTCATCCGCGGCCCCCAGATCATGAAGGGCTACCTCGGCCGCCCCGACGCCACCGCCGCCATGATCGACACCGACGGCTGGCTGCACACCGGCGACGTCGGCCACGCCGACAGCGACGGCTGGCTGTACGTCGTCGACCGCGTCAAGGAGCTCATCAAGTACAAGGGCTTCCAGGTGGCCCCCGCCGAACTGGAGGCCCTCCTGCTCACCCACCCCGGCATCGCCGACACGGCCGTCGTCGGCGCCTACAACGACGACGGCAACGAAGTACCCCACGCCTTCGTCGTACGCCAGCCGGCCGCACCCGACCTCGCGGAGGGCGAGATCATGATGTACGTCGCCGAACGCGTCGCCCCCTACAAACGCGTCCGCAAGGTCACCTTCGTCGACGCCGTCCCCCGCGCCGCCTCCGGCAAGATCCTCCGCCGCGAGCTGAGGGAGCGGCGGTGACCCCGACCGCCCACGTCGGCCGTACGCGCGCGCGGGGCGTCGAGACCCTCACCCTCGACTCCCCGCACAACCGCAACGCCCTGTCCGCCGCCCTCGTCGCCGCCCTGTCCGCCGCCCTCACCGAAGCGGCCGAGGACCCCGGCGTCCGCGCCGTCCTCCTCACCCACACCGGCACCACCTTCAGCGCCGGCGCCGACCTGCGCGACCCGCCCGACCCGGACGCCCTCGTCGGCCTGCTCCGGCAGCTCGCCGAGGTGCCGAAACCGGTGATCGCCCGCGTCGCCGGGCACGTCCGCGCGGGCGGCCTCGGGCTGGTCGCCGCCTGCGACGTCGCGGCCGCCTCCACGGAGTCGACCTTCGCCTTCACCGAGGTCCGCATCGGCGTCGCGCCCGCCGTCATCTCCCTGACCGTGCTGCCCCGCGCCGACCCCCGCGCCCTGGCCCGCTACTACCTCACCGGCGAGCGCTTCGACGCCGCCGAGGCCGCCCGCATCGGCCTGGTCACCGCGGCGGGCGACGACGTGGACGCCGTACTCGCACCCGTCCTCGACGGGGTGCGCCGTGCCTCTCCGCAGGGCCTGGCCGAGACGAAACGGCTGCTCACGGCTAGGGTGCTGGAGGCCTTCGACCGGGACGCGGCCGACCTGACCGCGCTCTCGGCCCGGCTGTTCGCCTCTCCGCAGGCCCGCGAGGGGATGACGGCCTTCCTCGAACGACGGGATCCGCAATGGGTGGTGTGAGCGGCGCCGTGAACCCGGCCGACCGGGCGGAGCGCGTTCCCAAGCAGGACCGCAGCCGGGCCACCCGGCAACGGCTCCTGGAAGCCGCCGTGGCCTGCCTCGCCGACCGCGGCTGGGCCGGATCCACCGTCTCCGTCGTCGCCGAACACGCCGGGGTCTCCCGCGGCGCCGCCCAGCACCACTTCCCCACCCGCGAGGACCTCTTCACGGCCGCCGTGGAGTACGTCGCCGAGGAACGCTCCACGGCCCTGCGCGCCCTGTTCCCCGAGGGCGCCGCCGCCGACGACCGGCGCGCGGTGGTCGCCGCCCTCGTCGACCTCTACACCGGCCCGCTCTTCCGCGCCGCCCTGCACCTGTGGGTGGCCGCCTCCAACGAGGAGCAGCTGCGCGGCCGGGTCACCGAACTGGAGGCCCGCGTCGGCCGCGAGAGCCACCGCATCGCCGTCGACCTCCTGGGCGCCGACGAGACCCGGCCCGGCACCCGCGAAACCGTCCAGGGCCTGTTGGACATGGCCCGCGGCCTGGGTCTGGCCACCCTCCTCACCGACGACCGCGCCCGGCGGGAACGGGTGGTGGAGCAGTGGGCGCGCCTGCTGGACGCGGCGCTGCGCTGAGGGAGCCGGTCAGGCGGTGCGGAGGTTGCTCAGCCCGCAGCGGATGTGCGGAGCTCCGGCGAACTTCGCGTCCACGGTGACGAGTTCGGCGTCCAGCGTTTCGGCGAGGGCCACGCACGAGGCGTCATTGAGCCAGCACTCCGCCGGCGGATCACGGACTCAGCCGCTCCACCCGCCAGCCCCCGCCGCCCTCCGCCACGTACCGCAGCCGGTCGTGCAGCCGGTTCTCCCGGCCCTGCCAGAACTCCACCGCCTCCGGCACCACCCGGAACCCGCCCCAGTGCGGCGGCACCGGCACCTGCTCGCCCTCCGGGTACCGCGCCGCCAGCTCGGCGTACGCCGCGTCCAGCGCACGGCGATCCGCCACCACCGAGGACTGGACGCTCGCCCAGGCACCCAGCTGCGAGCCGTGCGGCCGGGTCCGGAAGTACGCGGCGGTCTCGTCCCGCCCGGTGCGGCGCGCGACGCCCGTGACCACGACCTGCCGGGCCATCGGGTGCCAGGGGAACAGCAACGAGACATACCGGTTCGCGTCCAGCTCGCGCGCCTTGCGGGAGTCGTAGTTGGTGTAGAAGACGAACCCCTGCTCGTCGAAGTGCTTCAGCAGCACCGCGCGGGAGCTCGGCCGTCCCCGCTCGTCCGCCGTGGAGACGACCATGGCGTTCGGCTCGAACAGCCCCCCGTCCGTCGCCGCCTGCTGGAACCAGCGCGCGAACTGCTCGACCGGCGTCGCCGCCAGCTCGGTCTCGGACAGCCCCTCGGCCCGGTACTGCTTGCGCATCGAGGCGAGATCGAAGGGCACTGCGGCGGCGGGAACGCCGGAATCGGCTTCGCGATCGGTCACGCCGCCCATCCTGCCGTATCCGCCCGCCACCCCACCGGGGTGGCACCGAGTGCCGCACCACTCCCCAAACCTGACACCCGGGGATATCGTGCTTGGTCCCGCTCCGGCCGGATGACCGACGGCCGTACGGGGCATCACAGGGGTGACCGCCGGGACCGCGAGTCGCACACGACCGTGGATCCATGGAGGCGCCGCACCGTCTCCGCCCAGGTCGCCGTACACCACTGATCACGAGGAGCCGCCTGATGTCCGACTTCGTACCCGGGCTAGAGGGAGTCGTCGCCTTCGAGACGGAGATCGCCGAACCCGACAAGGAGGGCGGCGCCCTGCGCTACCGCGGCGTCGACATCGAGGACCTGGTCGGGCACGTCTCCTACGGCAACGTCTGGGGCCTGCTCGTCGACGGAGCCTTCAACCCCGGCCTGCCGCCCGCCGAGCCCTTCCCCATCCCCGTGCACTCCGGCGACATCAGGGTCGACGTCCAGTCCGCCCTCGCGATGCTCGCCCCCGCCTGGGGCCTCAAACCCCTCCTGGACATCGACGCCGCGCAGGCCCGCGACGACCTCGCCCGCGCCGCCGTCATGGCCCTGTCCTACGTCGCCCAGTCCGCGCGCGGCCAGAGCCTGCCCATGGTCCCGCAGCGCGAGATCGACAAGGCCCGGTCGGTCGTCGAACGCTTCATGATCCGCTGGCGCGGCGAGCCCGACCCCAAGCACGTCGCCGCCGTCGACGCCTACTGGACCTCCGCCGCCGAGCACGGCATGAACGCCTCCACCTTCACCGCCCGCGTCATCGCCTCCACCGGCGCGGACGTCGCCGCCGCCCTCTCCGGGGCCGTGGGCGCCATGTCGGGACCGCTGCACGGCGGCGCCCCGTCCCGCGTCCTGCACATGATCGAGGAGATCGAGCGCACCGGGGACGCCGAGGCCTACGTCAAGAAGACCCTCGACGCGGGCGAACGCCTCATGGGCTTCGGCCACCGCGTCTACCGCGCCGAGGACCCCCGCGCCCGTGTCCTGCGCCGCACCGCCCGCGAACTGGGCGCCCCGCGCTACGAGGTCGCCGAGGCACTGGAGAAGGCCGCCCTGGCCGAGCTGCACGCCCGCCGCCCCGACCGGGTCCTGGCCACCAACGTCGAGTTCTGGGCCGCCATCATGCTGGACTTCGCCGAGGTCCCGGCCCCCATGTTCACCTCGATGTTCACCTGCGCCCGCACGGCCGGCTGGTCCGCCCACATCCTGGAGCAGAAGCGCACCGGCCGCCTGGTCCGCCCCTCCGCCCGCTACGTGGGCCCGGGCACCCGCGACCCGCGCGAGATCGAGGGCTACGCCGACATCGCGGACTGAGGGTCCCGGCCCTGAACGCAGGCGACCCGCGAGTCTGGTTCCTCCGTGGAGGAGCCGGCCGGACGTACCGGCGACTCGCGGGTCGGGTGACTGCTTGGGATGGGGCCGACTGCGCGCTTCTGTCACGCGCTGGTCCGGCGCCGCACTCCGTGTGGTGCCGGGCCGCTAGCCCGCAGCCACCTCACGCGTCCGGTTGTCATACATCTGCCGAACCACCTCCCTTCTCGTGTACGGCCCACCCTAGGAACCGGTCGGCCGCCGGGCAATCGAATTTACGGACCGATTCGTCGTCGATCTCCCATGGACGCGTCTTCGCTGGTCACCTACGGTTTCGCCCATGACGAGACGCCAGGGGGGCCCGCCGGTCAGGCGGGCGACAGTCAGCGGGTCGACGTTCGAGGAGCGCATCGGGTACGCCCGGGCCGTCGTCGACGGCGACCGGGTACACGTGTCGGGGACGACCGGGTTCGACTACGCGTCGATGACGATCTCCGAGGACGTGGTGGAGCAGGCCGAGCAGTGCCTGCGGAACATCGGGGCCGCGCTGGCCGAGGCGGGATGCGCGTTCGCGGACGTGGTGCGGGTGCGCTACCTGCTGCCCGCGCGGGAGGACTTCGAGCCGTGCTGGCCGGTGCTGCGGCGGGCGTTCGGGCAGGTGCGGCCGGCCGCGACGATGATGGTGTGCGGGCTCGCGGACGAACGGATGCGCATCGAGATCGAGGTGGACGCGCGTCGCGGGACGGTCGCGGCCGGCGCGGGCTCGGCGCTGCGGATCGAGCCGGTGGACGGGGACGCCATGGTGGAGGAGTGGCGGCACGTGCACAACGTGATCGTTCCTCCGGCCGCCATGACCCTCGACGAGGCGCGGGAGCGCGCCGGGCGCAACCGGCTGGCCAACGCCTACCTCGGGGACGTGCTCGTCGGCTGCTCCACCGTGCGGCCGCCCGGGGGCGAGGAGCGGGCGGCGACCGTGATCGCGCGGGTGCTGCCGGCGTACCGGGGGCGCGGGATCGGCACCGCGCTCTACGAGGCGGGGCTGGCCCACGCGCGCGAGCTGGACGCCGGGGCGGTGGAGACCGTGGTGCTGGCGGCCAACGCCGACGGGTTGCGGTTCGCCGGCGCACGTGGGTTCGTGGAGAAGGAGCGGTACGTGCTCGACGGCGAGCGCGAGGAGTGGGTCGACCTGAGACTCGCCGAGGCCCGCCCGGCATGATCCGCGGCGCCCCCGTCATGACGGGGGCTTATGCCGAGTTTCCGCAGTACAACGATTTCCGCCAACTTGCGGGAACCCCGTGTGTGCTGCATCACGTTCGAGTTGAATGAAGGCCAGTGAACGAACCGACGTACGGTACGGCGGACGCAGCCTGCAGGGGGCCCAGGTGAGTGCTTCGCGGCGTAGTGGGACCACCGACGAGCTGGGGCCGGACGAGCCGGAGCAGCCCGAGCGGGACGGCGCGGACCTGTTGGCCGCGCTCCTCGACGGCATGGACGCGGCCCTGTGCGCCTTCGACGCGGACGGCGTCGTGACCCATTGGAACCGCGAGGCGGAGCGCATCCTGGGCTGGAGCGCGGCGGAGGCCGTGGGACGGCGGGGCTTCGCCGGATGGGCCGTGCGCAGCGCGGACGCCGGCGAGGTGGAGGAGCGGCTGCTGTCCGCCATGCGCGCACCGGGCCGTCAGGTGCACGAGTTCGCCCTGCTGACCAAGGACGGCGGCCGGGTGCTGGTGCGCACCCAGTCCGCGGCGGTGCGCGGTCCCGACGGCAGGCCCGCGGGGGTGTACTGCGCCTTCAGCGAGGTGCACGCGCAGATCGACCTGGAGCGGTCCATCGCGCTCAGCGAGGCCCTGCTGGAGGACGCGAGCTGGGGTGTCGTCCTGGTGGACGTGGACCTGCGCCCCGCCGTGGTCAACGCGCACGCCGCGCGGGCGCTCGGGGCCGGGCGCACGTCCGTGCTGGGACGGCCGCTCGGTGATCTGCTCGCCCAGGGCGTCGAGGAGCTGGAGAACGCGCTGACGCACGTCCTGGCCGAGGGCGCGCCGCCCGGGCCCGCCGAGGTGTGGGTGAGCCTGCGCACGCCGGAGGGCGAGCGGCGCCGGTGCTGGCGCAGCGGGTTCGTGCGGCTGGCCTCGCCGCTGGCGGAGGAGCCGGTCCCGCTGGGCGTCGGCTGGCTGTTCCAGGACGTCACGGAGTCGAAGCAGGGCGAGCAGGAGGCGGCGCTGCTGCGCTTCAGGGCCAACCAGCTGCACCGGGCGGCGCGGGCCGCGGCGGAGTGCGAGGACCCGGCGGAGGCCGCGGTCGTCCACCTGGACTTCGCGTTGGCCGGGTTCGCCGACCACGCCCTGATCGACCGCGTGGTGGGCGGGGCGGAGGTGGACACCGACGCGAGCGAGCCGGTGCGGCTGGTGCGGGTCGCGGTCACCCCGTCGGGCGCGCCGGGCCCGAGCGTGCCGTCCGGGACCTCCGGGATGCCGGTGCGCTACGGCGAGGGGCACCCCGCCGTGCAGTGCGTGGAGCGGTCGGGCTCGGTGCGGGCCAGCGCCGGTGTGCGGGCGGTCCCGGCCGAGCAGGTGCGCCGGTGGGCCACGGCCCGCCAGTGGCCGGAGGACACGGTGCACGGCCTGTGCGCCGTCCTGCGCAGCCGCGGCCGGACACTGGGCGTCGTCACGTTCCTGCGCGGCGCGGGACGCAGCGCCTTCGAGCGACCGGACGCGACGTACGCCGAGGACGTGGCGGTGCGGATCGCGACCGCGCTGGACCTGGCCGGCGTGCTGGAGCGGCCGTAGCCGGAGCGGGCGCCGGATGCGCTCAGCGGCGGTAGAAGATGCGGTCCCGGTACTGCTCCAGCACCCGGCCGTTCCATTCGTGGCCGCCGTCCACGTTGCCCGAGCGCAGCAGCGGGGGTTCGACGCCGCGGTCGGCGAGGGTCGCGGCCGCCGTGGCCGTCATGGACTGCACGAGGGCGCTGGTGACCACCGTGGAGGCGGGGGCGAAGGGCGCCGGGACGGTGTCGAGGGTGAGCTCCGCGTCGCCGACGGCGATCTTGGAGTCCAGTACGACGTCGCAGTGGTCCTTGAGGAAGGTGCCGGAGGCGTGCCGCGACGTCGTCTCGGAGGCGTAGGCCACCGAGGTCACGCCGATGACCCGGACGCCGAGGGCGCGCGCGTTCATGGCCATCTCCACGGGCAGGGCGTTGCGCCCGGAGAGGGAGATGATCACCAGGGCGTCGCCCGCGCGCAGCGGGGAGGAGTCCAGTACGGCGCTCGCGAGGCCGTCGACCCGCTCCAGGGCGGAGCCGAGCGTGGCGGGCATCACGTCGACGCCGACGACGCCGGGCACGGCGAGCAGGTTCATCAGGGCGAGTCCGCCGGCGCGGTACACGACGTCCTGGGCGGCGAGGGAGGAGTGACCGGCGCCGAAGGCGAAGAGCCGGCCACCGCTCAGCACGGTGTCGGCGAGCAGCGTGCCGGCCGCCTCGATGCTCTCCGCCTCCTCGTCGCGGACCCGTCGCAGGAGGTCGATCGCCGCGTCGAGGAACTGGCCGGCCGGCTTGTGGTCACTCATGCGGGACCCCTTCGGAGTGGCTGCGTCGCGGATCACGGTGCGGTCTGGACCAGCGCGGTGTCAATACGGCGTCGGAGCGGCGGCGAGGGCCCGGCCCGGGCCCGGCCGGGCCCGGCTTCACGCGGCGAGGCACGGTTGTCGGTGGTATGCGTCAGAATTGGTGGCAGGGCCAGCGCACACGCCGGCGGGCCGCAGCCTCCGGCAATCTCATCGAGGGGCACGTATGTCCGGACTGATCGACACCACGGAGATGTACCTCCGCACCATCCTGGAGCTGGAGGAGGAAGGTGTGGTCCCGATGCGCGCCCGGATCGCCGAGCGGCTCGACCAGAGCGGTCCCACGGTCAGCCAGACGGTGGCGCGGATGGAGCGGGACGGGCTGGTGTCCGTGGCGGCGGACCGGCATCTGGAGCTGACCGACGAGGGCAGGCGGCTGGCCACGCGCGTGATGCGCAAGCACCGGCTCGCCGAGTGCCTGCTCGTCGACGTGATCGGCCTGGAGTGGGAGCAGGTGCACGCGGAGGCGTGCCGCTGGGAGCACGTGATGAGCGAGGCGGTCGAGCGCCGCGTCCTCGAGCTGCTGCGGCACCCGACCGAGTCGCCGTACGGGAACCCGATCCCGGGCCTGGAGGAGCTGGGCGAGACGGACGGGGCCGATCCGTTCCTGGACGAGGGCATGGTGTCCCTCGCCGACCTCGACCCGGGGGCCGAGGGCAAGACGGTCGTGGTGCGCCGGATCGGCGAGCCGATCCAGACGGACGCGCAGCTGATGTACACGCTGCGCCGGGCCGGGGTGCAGCCCGGGTCGGTGGTGAGCGTGACCGAGTCGGCGGGTGGCGTGCTGGTGGGCAGCGGCGGCGAGGCCGCCGAGCTGGAGGCGGACACCGCCTCCCACGTGTTCGTCGCCAAGCGCTGACCGCGCTCCGGAGGGGGCCGTCGGCAGGGGCCCGGCGATTCGGGGTCCCAGTGCACCGAATCGCAGCGGGCGGGCGCTTCGCGTGCGAGGCTGTCGCGTGAGGCATGAGGATGCGAGGGGCTCTTGGCCCGTGGCCGACAGCGATGTCGCCCGGCCGGAGGGGGGATGGGCATGCCGGAGAGACGGAGAGGGCCCCGGCGCCGTGTGGCGCCGGGGCCTGTCCTCCCCTGTGCTGACCTGGAGCCCCGAGCTCTCAAGGTCAATCCCCTCGGACCGATTTCCCCGAGCGGTCCGCCTCCCGTTGAAGATCTCCCCTGGGCGGCGGCGATCAATCCCTGAGCGGTGTCACTCGAATGAGGGGTGTTGCTCGTCGAAACGGCTCTTTCGAATGCGTATTCGATAGATTCGCTACTCTGCACGGCAGGCAGGACACGGTTCACAGGGCGGCCGGCCCGCGAGGGCGGGCGGGTCCGAGCGGAGCTTGGGGGTGCCAGGACCTATGGCGCGGCGCATCGACGTGACCGGCGCGGGCGGCGTACGCCTCGCGGCCTGGGAGTTCGGCGACCCACTCAAGACGGATCGGGAGCACGACCCGTCGGGGCCCGTGTCCGCCCCCGCGTCCGGTGCCGGGGACCTGCCCGCGGTGCTGTTACTGCACGGCCTGATGGGCCGCGCCTCGCACTGGGCCCCCACCGCCCGCTGGCTCTCCGCCCGCCACCGGGCCGTCGCCCTCGACCAGCGCGGCCACGGCCGCAGCGACAAGCCCCCGCGGGCCGCCTACACCCGGGAGGCGTACGTCGAGGACGTCGAGGCCGCCCTGGAGCAGCTCGGCCTCGGCCCGGCCGTCCTCATCGGCCACGCCATGGGCGCGCTGACCGCCTGGCAGCTCGCCGCGAAACGCCCCGACCTGGTCCGCGGCCTGATCATCTGCGACATGCGGGCCTCCGCCCTCGGCGCCGCCTCCCAGCACACCTGGACCGAGTGGTTCCGCGCCTGGCCGGTCCCCTTCGCCACGCTCGCCGACGTGCGCAAGTGGTTCGGCGAGGACGACCCCTGGGTGGAGCGGCCGAATCCGGCCCGCGGCGAGTTCTACGCCGAGGTGATGGCCGAGTCCCCGGACGGCTGGCGCCCCGTCTTCGAACCCGAGCAGATGCTGCGCTCCCGCGAGACGTGGATCTACGACGCCCACTGGGAGGAGCTGGCCCAGGTGCGCTGCCCCACCCTGGTCGTGCGCGGCCTCGACGGCGAGCTGGGCCGCGCCGAGGCCCAGGAGATGGTCCGCGTCCTGCCGAACGGCCAGTACGCGGAGGTCGCCGACGCCGGCCACCTCGTCCACTACGACCAGCCGGAGGCGTGGCGCGCGGCCATCGAGCCGTTCCTGAACACCCTCGGGGACACCTGACCGCCCTTCCGGCCCGTGCACCGCCCGTGCGCACCCGCCGCCCGCTGCGCGCCGCCCGCCGCCCGTGCACTGCCTGTCGCCCGCTTCCGGTCCGTGCGCGGCCTGGCGGCCTGTGCGCTGTCTGCCGTCTGCTGTCCCCCGTCGGCCTGCGGTCCGTCTGCCGCGTACCTTCGGTCCGTGCGCGGCCTGGCGGCCTGTGCGCTGTCTGCCGCTTGCTGTCCATCGTCCGCCTGCGGCTCCCCCTGCCGCCCGCTTCCGTCCGGCGGCCCGTGCGCGCCTGCGGTCCCCTGCCGCCCCTGCGCCCGCCCGCCGCTCGTGGACCGTGGGCGGCCACTCACCGGGTGCCGCCCGCTCACTGCCCCGCCCCGCCCCGCCCCGCCCCGCCCCCGCCCGCTCGCCGTGTGCCCAGCGTGCCCCGGCTCCCCTCACCGTGTGCCGCCCGCGTCAGGGAGCCCGGTCCGTCACCCCTTGCTGACCGCCGCGAGGATCTCCGGCAGTCGGCCCGCCGTCCGCGGCGCGGCCAGTCGCAGGCCCAGCAGGGTCAGCGTGGCGCCGTACACCGCGCCGACCGGCAGCAGTACCCAGCCCATGCCCTCGGGGCCCTCGCTCACGTTCAGCCAGATCGTGAGCGCGATCACGGGCGCGCACAGCAGGGCCGCGCCGATCATGCCGCCGAAGATCGAGACCCAGGCCAGCCCGACCTGACCCGGGGCGACGTTCTTGTACCCCTCCTGCGGGATGGAGTACGGGAAGCGCGCCGAGGTCCACGCACCGGTCGCCAGCATCGCGCCGAGCAGTGCGAAGGACAGGCCGAGCGCCTCGGGCAGGGCCCGCCAGTCGTCGAGCATCGCGGTGGTCAGGACCGTGACGAGGGTGGCGTACGGCAGCGTGATCAGCAGCAGCGCCAGCGCGCGGGCCCGCAGCTCGACGTAGGCGTCCCGGGTCGAGGAGATCGTCGTCGCGACCATCCAGAACGCGGATGTGTCCTGCCCGAACTGGTTGTACATCTGGATGCCGAGCATCCCGGCGGCGAAGCAGGCGAAGTAGACCGAGCCGGTGCCCTGCCAGGCGTTGAACACCGGCACGATCAGGCCGATGGCCAGCGAGGTCACCCACGCCGCCTTGGTCTTCGGGTCGCGCCACACATAGCGCAGGGTGCGCTCCATGGTGGTGCCGGTACGGCCCGCCGGGAGCCACCGGGCGAGTCCGGCCGAGCCGCGTTCGCGCGCCGCGCCGGTGTCGCTCCGGACGGTGGAGCCGTCGGGCAGGTCATCAGCCGCGTCAGGTGCCCCGCCCAAACCCGCAGCAGCAGCACCAGCGCGGCGGCGGTCAGCGCCAGCTGGGCCAGCGCGGTGCCGTACGACCCGTGGCTCGCCGCGTCCATCGCGTCGACCGCCGACGCGGGCGGTACCCAGCGCACCACGTCCGCCACCGGGTCCAGCTCGCCGAGCCCCGAGGAACCCAGCCGCTGCGCGCCGAAGTTGACGAGCTGCGCGCCCACCGCGACGACCAGCCCGCTCAGCACCGCGAGATCGCGCCCCTTGCGGCTGGTCAGCAGCCGTACGTTGGCGGCGGCGACGGCCCGCGCCAGGGTGACGCACACCAGCAGCGCGAGGACCGCGCCGACGACCCCCACGGCGTATGCCGCCCCGCCGTGCGCGACCGCGACCACCGAACCGGCGAACACGCACAGGGTGAACAGCGGTCCGATGCCCACCAGCGAGGAGACGAGCAGGGCCCGCACCAGGGGGCCGGGCCGCAGCGGCAGCATCACCAGCCGGGTGGGGTCGAGCGTCTCGTCGCCGCCGGGGAAGAACAGCGGCATCACCGCCCAGCCCAGCGCGAGCACCGCCGCGAGCAGCACGACCAGCGAGTCCACGTGGGCGTACCCGCGCAGGGCGATCAGACCGATCAGCTGGAGCGCGGTGAAGAGCAGCACGAGGGCGGCGGAGGCGACATAGGCGGCCCGCCGTCCGCCGGACTGCCGCAGTCCGTTGCGCAGGAGCGACAGCTTCAGCCGTACGAAGACGATGTGACGGATGTGACGGACGTGACGGACATGACCGGTGTGGCCGAGGGGACAGGTGTGACCGGCGCCCCCGGCGGGGTGGGCGTGCTCATCGGGCGCCGCCGCCCAGCCAGTCCAGGTCCGATCCGGCGTCCCGGCCCCCCGCACCGACGAGTTCGAGGAACGCCTCCTGCAAGGAGTCCGCCTCGCCGCGCACCTCCGCGAGCGTTCCGGTGGCCCGGATCCGGCCGGCGGCCATGACGGCCACCCAGTCGCACAGCGACTCGACCAGCTCCATGACGTGGGAGGAGAAGACGACGGTGGCGCCGGAGGCGGTGTAGCGCTCCAGAACGCCCCGGATGATCTGCGCGGACACCGGGTCGACGCCCTCGAACGGCTCGTCCAGGAACAGCACTTCCGGATTGTGCAGCAGGGCGGCGGCGAGACCGATCTTCTTCCGCATGCCGGTCGAGTAGTCGACGACCAGCTTGTGCTGGGCCCCCGCGAGGTCCAGCACGTCGAGGAGCTGCGTGGCCCGCCTGTCGACCTCCTCGCCGGGCAGTCCGCGCAACCGGCCGGTGTAGCCGAGCAGTTCCCGCCCCGACAGCCGCTCGAACAGCCGCAGCCCCTCGGGCAGCACCCCGATCCTGGCCTTCACCTCGACGGGATCGCGCCACACGTCGTGTCCCACGACCTCGACCGTCCCCCGGTCCGGCCGCAGCAGCCCGGTCACCATGGAGAGCGTGGTGGTCTTCCCGGCCCCGTTGGGCCCGACGAGCCCGATGAACCTCCCCGCCGGCAACTCCAGATCGATCCCGCCCACGGCGACCTGCTGCCCGAACCGCTTCCAGAGCCCCTCAACCCGCACGGCGCTGCTACTCACCACGTCTCCCTCCGTCGCTTCGCACCCTACGGGGGAGCAGCGCCCCGAAGGGGGTGCGGGGAACCGCGCGAGCGACCGTGCGAGCGACCACGCGACCGGCCGGCCGCCGCCGCCGAAGCCGAGCAACCCGGCGGACGAGCAGGCGTCCCTAACGATCCCGGCCGCACGCATACGCCAACGGCGAGATCAACTCCTCCACATCCGGCAGCCACCGATTCGCCGGCGTGGGCCGGCAGGCCCACTGCACCGCGCCCCACGACCCGAACCGCGTCGGCGGCGCCGCCACGTACGCCCCCTCACCGAGCACGCCCAGATCGAGCACTCGGGGCGCCCACCCCAACCGCCGCACGAGGTCCGGCACTTTGGCCCCGGCACCCGGAAGGACGAAGAACCGCATCCGGCGGTCGGGCGCCAGCGTCACCGGTCCCAGCGTCAGTTCCATCCGCTGCATCCGGGCCAGCGCCAGGAACCCGGCGGTCTCGGGCACGTCGATCGCGTCGAAGGTCCGCCCCGTGGGCAGCAGGATCGAGGCCGACTGCTGCTTCTGCCACATCCGCCGCACGACGGTCGCGCTGCCCGTGGCCTGCGCCGCCCAGTCCTCGCGCGCCGGGTGCGCGCCCGGGGCGGCGCACGCCGGGTCGCCGCAGGAGCAGCGCTGCGCCCCGCCGGCGGGCACCAGCCAGGTGCCGGGAAACACGTCCCAGTGGCGCTCCTCGGTGTAGCGAACGGCGGTCTCCAGCAGCGAGGTGCCGCGCTGCTGCGGGATCTGGGCGGCTTCGGTGCCGGGGATGGTCTCTTCCACGTGGGACTCAACTCCCGTGCCCACCGGGGGTTACGGGCGCCGCGCGCGCGGGGGAGGTGCATCGGCGCCGCTTTCGGGGCGCATGGGTGCACAGGCGGGGGCGCGCAGGAGGATTCACCGCGGGAGCTGGGTAGCCAGCACTGGGGCCGGCACCGGCCGTCACCCCGGCAATCCTCGCAAAGTTCGCAAGTCTCGCATTGTCGGCACATCGACTGGGCATTGATCTTCACGGCCGGATCCGTCGCATCCACCTCACCGATCCGCCGGGACAGCTTCGAGACCGCATGAGACCGCATGGGGGTTACGCCATGGCCGCAAGGCCTCTCGTCGCGCGGCAGCCGAACGAACGACTGCAGGCGCTCATTCAGGAAGCGGGCTGCTCGAACGCGGGCCTCGCCCGCCGGGTCAACGTGTGCGGGGTCGAGCACGGTCTCGACCTGCGGTACGACAAGACCTCCGTGGCCCGCTGGCTGCGCGGACAGCAACCGCGGGGCCGGGCACCGGCGATCATCGCCGAGGCGCTCGGACGCAA
Source organism: Streptomyces violaceorubidus (assembly GCF_000717995.1). Classification (GTDB taxonomy): domain Bacteria; phylum Actinomycetota; class Actinomycetes; order Streptomycetales; family Streptomycetaceae; genus Streptomyces; species Streptomyces violaceorubidus. The sequence goes on along the minus strand of NZ_JODM01000016.1, from coordinate 37,616 downwards.
GCTCGGCCGCACGGTCACGATCGACGAGATCGGCATGGCCAACGGCAAGAACCTCGCGTCCGGCATCGGCCTCCAGTTCTCGCCGACGGTACTGGGAGCCATCGAGCAGGTCTGCGAGCTGTGGCGCAGCGACGTGGGGCGCCGGGACTTCCTGTCGGGTTCCTCCGTCGCCGCCTCGGCGCTCGTCGAACCCAGCCGGGACTGGCTGATTTCCGCCCCCGATCCGCAGGTGTCGCGTTCGGCGGGGCCGCGGGTGGGCCAGTCCGACGTGGCGGCCGTACGGGCGATGACCCAGGCCCTGGTGGACCTGGACCACCAGTACGGCAGCGGGCACGTGCGCCCGGTCCTCGTGCACTATCTGAACAGCGTCGTCTCGGGGCTGCTGGCCGGCTCCTACCGGGAGGCGGTCGGACGGGACCTGTTCGCCACCGTCGCCCGCCTGACCGAACTGGCCGGATACATGGCCGTGGACACCGGCCAACCCGGCCTCGCCCAGCGGTACTACATCCAGTCGCTGCGGCTCGCCCAGGCCGCCGGGGACCGCGGCTACGGCGGGTACGTCCTCGCCGCCTCCATGAGCCACCTCGCGGCGCAGCTCGGGAACCCGCGCGAGATCGCCCAGTTGGCGCGGGCGGCGCAGGAGGGCGCACGCGGGCGGGTGACGCCGCGCGCGGAGTCGATGTTCCACGCGGCCGAGGCCCGCGGCCACGCGCTCCTGGGCGACGTACGGGCGGCCCACGAGGCGGCCGGGCGGGCGGTCGGCGCGATGGAGTCGGCCGATCCGGCCGCCGGGGACGACCCGGTGTGGATCGCGCACTTCGACGAGGCCTATCTCGCCGACGAGTTGGCCCACTGCCACCGGGACCTGGGCCAGGCGGACGCGGCCGCCCGCTACGCACGGCAGTCCCTGGAGGGGCACCCCGAGTCACGGGCGCGCAGGCGGGCCATCGGCCATGTGCTGTTGGCCACGGCGCAGGTGCAGCAGCGCGAGATCGAACAGGCCTGCAACACGGCGACGAAGGCGGTGGAACTGCTGGAGACGCTGCGCTCGAACCGGGGCGCGGAGTACCTGGACGACTTCCAGGCCCGGCTGGAGCCGTACCGGGAAGAAGCCGTGGTCAGGGAGTTCGGCGCCCGGCTCGACCTGCAGGCCGCCGCGTGAACGGGCGGGGCGCGCAGGGGTGAACAGGGGTGAACGGGGGTGAAACTCCGCCGCGGTGGGCGGAAGGGGACATCAACAGCGCGCCGCGGCCCGGTTTTGTTACTGCTGTCACAGGGAAGGAGTTGACGCCCCGGGCGGCGTGGCAGTGGGCTCGGGGGACCCGGTAGCGTGAGCCGACGATTCCGAAGGTCCCCCATTCGTAGGAGTCCCGGTGACGCAGAGTGGACAGGGCGAGGAGCCCTCGCCGCGGCAAGCGCGCGAAGGCATCGTGCTGCCCTCGGACGGTGGCGAGCCCTTGCTGCCCGGTCTGGCCGGCACTCCCGTCGGCCCGCAGGCCGGTGGCCCGGCGCCCGCCTCCGCACCGCCCGGTGGCCAGGCCTGGGACCGGCCGTGGGGGCCCGGGCAGCAGCAGGACCCGTCCCCCGGCCAGGGCTGGCCCACCCCGGCCGACGCCCAGCCGTGGGGCGCGCCGCAGACACCGCAGCAGTCCGCGCCTCCGCAGGCCTGGCCGCCCGCGCAGGGCGCCCCGGCACAGACCCCCGGGGCCCTGCCGCCGCAGGCCGGACCCGGCCCGCTGCCGCCGGAGGGTGCGCAGCCGCCGTCGTACGGGACACCGGCGGGCGACCCGTCCTACGGCGCACAGCCGCCGTACGGGCAGCAGCACCGGCAGCACGAGCAGCACCAGCCGTACCAGCAGCACGGTGGGGGCCTCGCGCCGCTGCCGCCCGCCGACGAGGGCGCGACGCAGTACCTGCCGCCGGTCGTGCCGTCCGCCGACGAGGGCGCCACCCAGTTCCTGCCGCCGGTCCCGCCCGCGGGGCCGGGGGCGCTGCCCCCGGAGATGCCCGCGCAGCCGCACGCCGGTGACGCGACGCAGTACCTCGGCCAGGCGCCGGGGTACCCCGCGGCGCCCGCGGCCGGGCACCAGCCCGCGCCCCCGGCACCCGCGCCCCATCCCGACGCCGAGGCCACGCAGTTCATCGCGCCCGTGCCCGGCGGCCCCGCCGGCGCCCCGTTCGGCGCCGGGCCGGGCGCCGACGAGGGGCGTCAGCCGCCCGCCGAGTTCGACAACCTCTTCCGCGGCGCCCCCGGTGCCGACGGCCCGGCCTCGGCCACGCAGCAGATGCCCCGCTTCGACGCGCCGCAGGCGCCGTACCCCGGCGGTCAGCCCGGGTACGCCCCGCAGGGCGCGGTCGGCGGTGGCGGCGGCAGGCGGCGCGGGAACGACGACGGCGGCGGCCGGAGCGGCCGCGGTGGGCGCAGCGGTTCGCGGCTGCCGCTCCTGGCCGCCGTCGGTGTGGGCATCGCCGTCGTCGGGATCGGCGCCGGCGCGATGATGGCCGGCGGGGGAGAGGACGAGGACAAGGGCGGCAACCAGACGGTGTCCGCCACCGCCCCCGTCTCCGAGTCCGCGTCCGCCCCGGCCTCGCCCTCCGCCGACCCGGTCCGGCAGCAGGCCGTCGAGCTGGACAAGCTGCTCGCCGACAGCGGCACCGGCCGCACCACGGTGATCAACGCCGTGGCGGACGTGAAGACCTGCGACAACCTCTCCCAGGCGGCCAAGGACCTGCGTGAGGCCGCCAAGCAGCGCAGCGGGCTGGTCGACAGCCTCTCCAAGCTGTCGGTGGACCGGCTGCCCCGGCACACCGAGCTGACCGCCGCGCTCACCAAGGCGTGGCAGGCCTCGGCGTCGGCCGACAACCACTACGCCGCCTGGGCCGACCGGACGGCCGGCAAGAAGGGCTGCAAGAAGGGCAGGGCCGCCACCCAGCCCTCGGAGGCCAACCGGGCGAGCGGCACGGCCAGCAAGGAGAAGGCCAAGGCCGCGGCGCTCTGGAACGCCATCGCCAAGGAGTACGGCCTGACCGAACGCGGCCCGACCCAGCTGTGAACCGGCCGGCTCCCTTGCGGGGGCCGGCCGGCGGGGCGGGCTAGGCCACGTCCGCGTTGCGCAGGGTGCGGGTGGTGTCCACGGCGCCCTGGCGGGCCGAGACCAGGCGGCCGTCCCGGACGAGCTGGAGGGTGACGTCGGCGTTGACCAGGCGGGGGAAGCCGACCGAGGCCAGCTTGTCGGCGAACGTCCACCGGAGGTCGGGAGTGAGCCCGCCCGTGCCGACCTCCAGGCCGTCGTCGAGGGCCCGCCGTACGGTGTCGGCGCTCACCTCGCCGTCGCCGAGCGACTCGACGACCTCCTTGAAGACGGTGTACGCGATCCAGGTGGTCTGCACTCCGGCGTCCGCCGCGTCGACGTTGTTGTCGCCGAACGCCTGCTCCTTGGTCAGCTTCTTCATCGGGTCCCAGGCCGGGTCGCCCACCGCCGGGTACCAGCCGGTGACGTACGCCCCCTCGTAGGGCCCGGACGCCCCGCCGCTCGCGTTGATCGTCGTCTGGTCGACGCTGCCGAGCACGGTCGCCGTCCGCACGTCGGGACGGCCCTCGCGGGCCCGCCGGAAGGAGTCCATGAAGGTGCCGGTGCGGTCCCCGAGGACGGGCACCACGCACCCCGGCTTCCCCTGGCCGGCGCCCTCCCGGGCCAGTGCCCGGCCGGCCTGGTCGTCGTAGGCGGTGGCGTCCTCGGCGGCCCGCTGGTCGTGCGAGCGCTCGTGTCCGCCCGAGACCAGCCCCGAGTCCAGCAGCGCGGGCAGCTGGTCGCCCGCGATCGTGTCGGGGCGGACGAGCGTGACCGGCCCGCAGGAGTGGGCGAGCGCGCCGCCCAGCCCCGCGAGCAGCGCCGGCTGGCCCCCGTTGACCGGGTACGACAGCGGACTGGTGAACTCCGTGTTGGTGAGGCCGTACCCGCCGATGTAGGGGATGCGGGCGCCCTCCAGGACGGGGAAGAAGGAGTCGGCGTACTGGCTGTAGGAGCCCACGACGGCGACCGCGTCCTCCTTGACCGCGCGGCGGGCGCACTTCGCGGCGGCCACGCTGTCGTTGTGGTCGTTGCAGGTCAGGACGTTGAGCTTGCGGCCGCCGAGGCCGCCCTGGCCGTTGACCCAGCGGGCGTAGGCCTGGGCGAGGGCGGGCATGCCGGGCTTGTTGGTCGCGCCGGTGTCCTGCGGGGCCCAGGTCATGACGGTGATCGGGCCGTCCCCGGAGCCCCCCGTGGCACCGGGGACGACCCCGCAGCCGGCGGCGAGTGACGCGCACGCCACCAGCGCGCCCGCGGTCAGGGCGCCGGTGCGGGTGGCCCGGGAGCGGCCGCGGAGGCCGCCGGGACATGTGCTGCGATGGGGTCGCCTGCCGGTCATGTACCGGCACGATTCCGTCACCCGGCCAACCCGGGAGTGACCCGTGGTCAACGCGCGGTGACGCGGAGGTGAATTGCGGGGGCCGGCGGGGCGCGGGGAAGAGGAACGTAGGATCGATGACCGTGCAAGGTTCGGAGAACTCTTCCCGTCGCGGCCGTCGCTCCACCACCATGGGCGGCATGCCACTCAACGACATGCCGTGGTGGCGCTGGCGCAGTCAGGTGCGCTCCGCGCTGCACATGCTCTCCGCCCCCGCCTTCCAACGGGACGTCTGGCTGGCCGGCGTCGACGGCTACGGAGACGTCACCGACGCCGTGTACCGGCTGGTGGAGGACACCTGGCTGGACCACTGGTCGGCCGAGAAGTACGTGGGCACGGTCTTCCGCGACTCGCAGGAGGCGGCGCTGGTCGACACCGCCGTGCTGCGGGTCCTGCGGATCATGCACCAGGTGGGGCCGGACGCGCCGGTCACCGCGTACCTGGAGCACACCGACTGGCCGGAGGCGGTGCGGGCGGCGCGCGACGCGCACGTACGGCTGGCCAGCAGCGACGGGGAGGACCCGGAGGCCGAGCCGCGCACCCTTGAGGTGCTGCGGATCCTGACCCGGTCCGCCTGACGGACGGCACGCGGCCCGGAGGGCCGGATATGGGACCCTGTGCTGCATGAATCCGCAGTCCTCCGCCGCCGTCCCCCCGGCCGACGTCCCGGCCGACCAGTACGTCCTCACGCTGTCCTGCCCGGACAAGCAGGGCATCGTGCACGCCGTGTCGAGCTACCTCTTCATGACCGGCTGCAACATCGAGGACAGTCAGCAGTTCGGGGACCACGACACGGGTCTGTTCTTCATGCGGGTCCACTTCTCGGCCGGCGAACCGGTGACCGTGGACAAGCTGCGCGCCAGCTTCACCGCGATCGGCGACGCCTTCCACATGGACTGGCAGATCAACCGGGCCGACGCGAAGATGCGCATCGTGCTCATGGTGAGCAGGTTCGGGCACTGCCTGAACGACCTGCTCTTCCGCGCCCGGATCGGCGCGCTGCCCGTGGAGATCGCCGCGGTGGTGTCCAACCACACCGACTTCGCGGAGCTGGTGGGGTCCTACGACATCCCCTTCCACCACATCCCCGTGACCAGGGACACCAAGCCGGAGGCCGAGGCCCGGGTCCTGGAGATCGTGCGCGAGGAGAACGTCGAACTCGTCGTGCTGGCCCGCTACATGCAGGTCCTCTCGGACGACCTGTGCAAGGCGCTCAGCGGCCGGATCATCAACATCCACCACTCCTTCCTGCCGAGCTTCAAGGGCGCGAAGCCCTACCACCAGGCGCACGCGCGGGGCGTGAAGCTGATCGGCGCGACCGCGCACTACGTGACGGCCGACCTCGACGAGGGGCCGATCATCGAGCAGGAGGTCGAGCGCGTCGGCCACGACGTCACGCCGGACCAGCTGGTGGCGATCGGGCGGGACGTGGAGTGCCAAGCGCTGGCGCGGGCCGTGAAGTGGCACGCCGAGCGGCGGATTCTGCTCAACGGTCGCCGGACGGTGGTGTTCGCCTAGCGGGACGGGGCCTTCTCTCTCGTCGGCGGCCGCGGGTGGTGGGTGGTTCTCGCGCAGTTCCCCGCGCCCCTCGAGGGGCGTTCACCGCACGCCCTCAAGGGGCGCGGGGAACTGCGCGACCAGCCACGACGCACCCGCGGCCGGACGAAACAGTGACCGCTCCCTACAACCGGCTCAAGCTCGCGGCAGCGAACAGCACGTCCCGGATCGCCTCCCGGTCGCCCACCTGACCCGCCGCGGCCTCCACCGGAGACACATGGCCCGCGGCCAGCCGGCAGAACTCCACGCCGTCCAGGGCGACATGGGCCACCTCGTGGTCGGTGGAGCCCACCGCGCCGGGGGAGTCCAGCGGGATGAGCCACTCGCCGCCGCCCGAGCCCTCGATCTCCAGCCGTAGACTGCGTCCCGGCTCGCCCGCGGCGACCAGGTGCGGACGGTGGGCGGGCGCGGCCAGACCGGCCCGGCGGCGGGCCGCGAGGGCGCCCGGCAGCATCCGGGCGGCGAGGTCGATCATGCCGTTCAGATGCCGTGCGGACGGCGGCTCGTAGGGATAGTCCACCGCCTCCGCGATGTCCTCCGCGTGCACCCAGCACTCGAAAGCCCGGTCCAGCATCGCGTCCCGCAACGGCAGCTCGAAGTCGCCGTACGAGACCGGCAGCCCGCCCGCGTCGCCGGTGAACGCCACCGTCCGGACGATGCTGTGACTCTGCTCACGCCAGGGCGCCCGCACCGCGCGGGTGGGCGGGTAGTGCGAGGCCCGCCAGTACGCCTCCGTGCGCGCGGCCGGTGCGCGGGTGGGCGCGGTGATGTCGCCCAGCGGGTCGTCCAGGCCCAGGGCGACGGCGACCGTCCCGTCGACCGTCAGCAGGTGGGCGATGACCCCGGCGACGGTGGTGCGGCGGCTCGCGGTGTCGTCGCCCTCGAACCAGCGCAGCCGGACCGGGGCGTGCCACTCCGCGTCCCCGAAGTCCTGGAGCAGCGCGTCGAGGCGCGCGGTCTCGGCGTCGTAGGAGGTGGCCCACCCGGGCACCGGGATGCGGGGTGGGCGCCGCTCCAGGCAGCCGTCCAGGACCCGGGTGCGCAGGGCGGGGTCCAGATCGAGGCTCTCCGGCCGCTGGAGCAGCGTGACGGCCTCGCGCAGGCGCAGGGCTTCGTCGGCACAGGCCTCGCACTGCCCGAGGTGCTCGTCGACGGCCGCCGCCTCCTGCGCCGAGCAGGCGGCCAGCGCCCAGGCACCGAGCAGCGACGTCAGCACCTGGTGCTCCAGCGCGACCGGCGCCGGGTCGGGCAGCACCCGCCCGCCGTCCTCGACGGAGGCACGGGGCAGCGGGATACGCGCCCCGGTGCCGGTGCTCTCGGCTGCCCCGTGCTCGCCGTGCTCGCCGTGCTCGTCGTGCTTGCCGTGGTCGTCGTGCTTGCCGTACTCGCCGTACTCGTCGTGCTTGCCGTACTCGCCGTTCCCGTCGTCCTCGTCGTACGCCTTCATGCCGCACCCCCGTATTCGGGCGGAGCCCCGGGCGGGTGCGGGGCGGTGCCGGCGTCGCGGGCGGTGGCCAGCAGCTGGAGGCCGAGGCGGAGGCGGCGGCGGGCCTCGTCCTCCGTGACGCCGAGGTCGGCGGCGGTCTGGCGGTAGTCGCGGCGCTGGAAGTAGGCCAGCTCCAGCGCGGCGCGCAGCGGAGCCGGCATGGACTGGACGATGTAGTCGGCGCGGGCGGCGACCGAGGCGTGCCGCACCTTGGTCTCCAGCTCCTCCGCGGTGCCCGGCCCGCCCCGGACGAGAGCGGCCGTCTCGGTCGCCCGCAGCCGCTGGACGGCGAAACGGTGGGTGAGCGTGGCGATCCAGGTGCGCAGGGGGCCCTGCCGGGGGTCGTAGGCGTCGGGGTGCTCCCAGACGTGCGCGAAGACGTCACGCGTGAGGTGGTCGGCGGCCCGCTCGTCGTCGAGCACCCGGTGCGCCAGGCCGTGCACCAGCGAGGCGAACCGGTCGTACAGCTCGCCCAGGGCGGCGGCCTCGCCGCGTGCGAGCCGCTGCTGCATCTTGCGGTCCCAGCGCAGTGGCACGTCCCTCTTCGCCATGCGGTCCCCCCACCCCCTCCTCGGTCCCAGCCTGCGGCGGCCCTCTCTCCGAATGTAGTCGGCACCTCCGACAGCGCACGCCCCTTTGTTCCAATGCGCGCCCCCGACGGCCCGGTGGTGATATGCACCTCCACTACCCTCTATCGTGCGACCGAATTCGATCGAACAGGATCGAAACCGTCTGAAACAAGCCACTTCCGACCGGTCTCCGTTTTCGTCGCGGCGTTTGCGGGAACGGCCGGTGGGCAGGCGCGCCGCCAAGAAACGTAAGCACGGCTTCCGTTTTCGGGTGTATCCCGAAGTTCCAGACGTTCCGACGAGGGAAGGGCATGGTGGTGACGTTCAACGTGACCGGCGGTGAGCGGGGCCAGTGGGCCGTGCTCCAGGTGTCGGGCGAACTGGACCTGGTGACGTCACCGGTGCTGCGGCAGCGCGTGCACGACGAGGTGGCGGAGGGGCGGCACAGCCTCGTCCTGGACCTCTCCGACGTCCTGTTCTGCGATTCCAGCGGCGTCGGCGTCCTCATCGCGTCCCGGCGGCTCATCCGCTCCTGCCAGGGCAGGCTGCGCCTGATACTGCCCGCCCAGGGCGCCGTCGACGGCTCCCACGTCAACCGCGTCCTCGGCGCGCTGGGAGTGCGCCGGCTCTTCGACTGCCACCCCGACCTCGCCTCGGCGACCGGCGACGAGCCGCGGCCCCTGTCCGCCTAGGCCGCGCGGCGGCGGCGGCGACGACGGCGACGGCAACGGCGAGGGCAGGGCGCGACGGCGCGGCGCTCGGCGCCCCCATCGCGGCAAGTCCCGTCCGTGGCGGCGTCCGGCGACGTACGCTCCCGGCGGGACGTACCCCCCGAACACCGACGTGAGGCGGCCGGAGAGAACCATGGTCAACAGCGAGTACGAGCGCAGGATCGCCGCGCGGTTCACCACCTTCGACCAGGACGGCAACGGCCACATCGACCGTTCCGACTTCAGCGGCGCGGCCAAGGCCCTGCTCGCCGAGTTCGGCGTCGCCGCCCGCTCCGACAAGGGGCAGGCCCTGTACGGCGGTGCCGAGGCGCTCTGGCAGGGCCTGGCCGGCATCGCGGACCGGGACGGCGACCAGCGCATCACCCGCGAGGAGTTCGTCACCGGAGCGGTCAAGCGGCTGCGGGACAAGCCGGACCGGTTCGCCGAGATCGCCCGCCCCTTCCTGCACGCCGCACTCGACGTCGCCGACACCGACGGTGACGGAGCGGCCACCGTCGCGGACACGGTGCGGGCGCTGACCGCGTTCGGGGTGCCGGAGGAGCTCGCGGGGCCGGTCGCCGCCGCGCTCGACACGGACGGCGACGGCAGGATCGGGGAGGCGGAGATCGTCCCGGCCTTCGCCCGCTACTTCACCGTGCCCGAGTAGCGCGTACCGCGGGAGCACACGCGCGGGGCGCCCGGGTGTCGCGGATCGTGGCAGGCGGCGTCACGGAGCGTTGTTGACCGCTCAGGTCGGCCGAGTGGCCCGTTACGGCCCGGAGTCGGTGCCACACTCCGGTACCTTGTGGCAGATGCGAGTGGTCGCGAGCGCCAGCCGTGCCGGAATCGCCCCCGGGGCGGCTGAGGAACCGGCGGTGTGCGCCTTGCCCCGCAGGGGGCAACGGCCGTCGCCCGCCGCCTGTTCGACTCTCCGGAACGAGCGTCGCACAGTATGCCGCACACGTACTCCTTCGCGCTGGAATATGCCCGAAGCGCTTGTTGACGTGACTGTACGTCAACCATGCTGTCCCACAGGGGATTCACGGTCCGTGATCCCTGCCCCGGCCGTTGTTCTGGCCATGCTGGAAATGGCTACGATCGTGGCCCTCATGAGGCGCGAGCCTTTGTGTCCGCCGGTTCGGATGGTGTGAGCGGTGCAGGTGCTTCAAGTGCAGCTGGAGGTCCGTCCAGACCCCTCGGAAGTGGGGCGCGCCCGGCGCTGGGCGCGCTCACGGCTCGCCGGTTCGGGGATACGTGCCGACGAACCCCTCGCCGAGACGCTGGTCCTGCTCGTCTCCGAACTCGTCACCAACGCAGTGGTGCACACCGGGCGTTCGGCGGTGCTGCGGCTGGTGCTGCCGGGTGCGGTGACCGAGGAGGGCGGGAAGGCCACCGTCCGCCTCGAAGTGGAGGACGCCAGCGACCGTGCCCCCGTGCCCCGTTGTGCGGGCGGCGAGGCGACGGGCGGCCGGGGCCTCGCCCTCGTGGACGGCCTCGCCGACCGCTGGGGCTGGAGCCGGGAAGGCACGGGCAAGCGCATCTGGTGCGAACTGGACCGGTGTGCCGTCGGCGAGGAGGCCCCGCCCGCCCGCGGGAGCGGCGGCGGCGCGGTGGCGTACGAGGGATTCGCGTACGAGGTGGTGTAACGGCCGTGCGCCGGGGTGTGCTTCCGTGCGCTTCCCCGGCGAAACGGGACGCACCCGAGGAAACCACCCTTGCCGGTTGACGGATCGTGACCGTTTCCTCACGCTTGTAGACAGCGATTCGCCGCGAGGGGACGACGAGGCCTCGGTGACGGAGCCCTCGACGAGCGTGGGTCGTGTCGGCGGCGGTTCCCTCGGGGGCGACGGGAGCCGGGCGGGAGCGCCGGAGTCGGGTGGCGGCGCGCGATGCCGTGCTCGGGGCGGACAACGCCGCGCCGCCGGCCGACGAGTCCGGGGCGGATCCCCGCTCATCCTCCACAGGCTGTGGACAACTCCGCGCGGAACGTCCGCCGGTACCCGGTCGGTGTGACCCCGAGAGCCGCCTGGAGGTGCTGCCGCATCGACTGGGCCGTGCCGAACCCCGCGTCCCGGGCGACCTGGTCGATCGAGAGCGCGGTGGACTCCAGCAGGTGCCGGGCCCGTTCGACGCGCTGCCGGGTGATCCACTGGCCCGGACTGACGCCGACCTCCTCGCGGAAGCGGCGGGTGAAGGTGCGGACCGACATCGACTCCTGGGCGGCCATGTCCCGCAGCCGGATCGGCTCGTGCAGGCGGCCCAGCGCCCAGGCGCGGGCACCCGTCGTGGACGCCTGCTGCGGATCGGGCACCGGCCGGTCGATGTACTGCGCCTGACCGCCGTCCCGGTGCGGCGGTACGACGGTGCGGCGGGCCACCTCGTTGGCGACGGCGGTGCCGTGGTCCCGGCGCACGATGTGCACGCACAGGTCGATCCCGGCCGCGACCCCGGCCGAGGTGAGCACGTCCCCGTCGTCGACGAACAGGACGTCGGCGTCCACCCGCACCTTCGGGAACAGCCGCTGGAAGTGCTCGGCGGAGGCCCAGTGCGTGGTCGCCGGGCGGCCGTCCAGATACCCGGCGGCGGCCAGTACGAACCCGCCCGTGCAGATCGCGACGAGTCGGGTGCCGGGGCGCACGAGGGCCAGCGCGGCGGCCAGTTCACCCGTCAGCACGCCCTCCTCGTGGACGGGGCCCAGCTCGTAGGAGGCGGGGACCACCACCGTGTCGGCGGTGGCCAGGGCCTCGGGGCCGTTCGCGACCAGGATCTCGCCGTCACCTTCGTGACGATCACCGGGGCCGCCGCCTTCCGCTCGCTGCCCGGCATCCTTATCGACCCGCTCCGACAGGAGTTCACGTGGTGACGCTTTGGGGAATCCAAGAATCGGTCGATCTTGCGCACCCGCCGGCTTGAGCAGTCGGGGCGGACTCGGCGCCAGGCGCCCGCACGGGGCGGCTCCCGCTGTTTCCACGCAAGGGAGCGCCCTGATCCCTCACTGCGGTGTGGTCGCGTACCGCTCGATGCTCGCGCGGCCTGTCGATCGGTCGAGTAGGCGCAGCTCCCACGGGCCCGTGTTCACACCGAAGTCCTTGCCAAACCCGACCCACTTACCTGCCATGCGTCGGCCTGTCGGCTCGATGAGCAACTGAATCGCACCGTGGTACCGGGCGCCCTGGTAGTACCCGTCAGCCGCCGTCTGCTCGGTCCACGTACCGGTGACGACGTTCCGATCAACGGTGAGATCCAGGGACAACGGGCTGTCCGGGTTGGTCGACGCTCCGGGCAGGCTCTGGGCTGTCAGCCGGTTGCCGTGCTGGACGATCACGACGTGATGCCTGCAGTCGAACGTGTCGTCTCGGCTGGACGAGTAGAACTCGTACCGGGACAGCCAGATGCCCGCGTACTCGCTCTGCGGCTCCGGCTCCGGGCTTGCGGCAGCCTCAGCCGTGCCGACTTCCCCAGCCTCCATGTCGTGGCCTCCTGCCCCGTCGGAGTGGACGCGTGCCATCGGGATCGCGAACCCCAGCGACTCAGGGGTACGGCCGGTGAACCGCTTCAGTGCCCGCGCATACAGCGGGCGGCATGTCCTGGTCTCCCCGGACTCCCAGCGTTGCACGAGTCGCTTGGAGGCGTCGTTCGGTTCCCCCAGCTCCTCGCCTGCGCCGCGTAGGCCCCGGGCGAACTCGTCTTGGCTGAGGTTCATCGACTTGCGTACGGAGGTCAGCACGTCGTTGGGGATTCGCTCGCTCTCGCCGGTAGTCGTCATGATCCGAGCGTAGCCACGTCATGCCTCCAATGACACCGGTTTGACGCCCTCGGGGTGACGCCGACATGACGCCCAAGGGACGCCCTGAACGTCGCCGCAATGGTCATGACTGGTCCGGAACATGGACGCCATGTCCATCCGCATCAGCGCTTACACGGTGAGAGCCGACGGCACGCAGGCCGAGCCACGAACCCTGTACGGGGGTGAGGGCGGGGGACCCCCCGTTACTGGCCTGATGCCACCGTGCGTGTGCCCCAGGTGCAGGGGTGGGCGACATGACCGGAGCACCACGGAACCCCACCTACGTGGAGGCAAGCCAGCATGAGCACGGCAGTAGTGATCCGCGACCCGAAGGCGTACGTCACGCCGGACGTGTGGGAGCGGGAAGTAGCCCTCCTCCTCCGCAACCCGGAGAACACGCGCGAACTGGCCGATGCCAAGTTCGGACAGGCCATCGCCTACCTGGTCACGTGCGGCGAGAACCCGGATCTTCTCATGGGCCCGTCTGAGCAGGTGGACGAGGCATGGCACTCGTTCATGCTCGACTCGATCCCGTACCACCACTTCACCAGCCGGCACTTCGGCCGGTACATCCACCACGTTCCGGAACTTCCGGGCACGACGGCCGGGGTCCAGTGCGTCAGCGACGACAAGGCGAAGCAGGACGGCCACGACCGCAAGAGCGGCGGCCCGCTCGTTCTGGAGCAGACGATCAAGGCCATCAAGGCGGCCGGGTTCGAGATCGACGCCGACTCGGTGGAGAGTAAGCCGCGCAGGACCGTGAACGCCAAGGGTGAGACGACCTGGCTGAACTGGACCCAGTACGCCGATCACGGGCCGAACGAGAGCGTTCTGGGCCCTGTGGCCGGACGCCGGGTGCTGGAACTCGGCTCGGGGAGCGGTGGCAACCTCGCGCACCTCGTGACGCTTGGCGCGACCGGTCAAGGAGTGGACATCGCCCCCGCTCGCGAGACGGTCGCGCGGGAGCGGTGGGGCAATTTGCCGGGCCTTGAGTTCCGTACGGCGGAGGCGACGGCGTTCCTGAAAGAGACGGACGAGACATTCGATGTCGTGCTCTCGATCTTCGGTGCCGTGTGGTTCGTCGATCCGGACACCCTGCTCCCGCTGATCCGCTCGCGTATGGCGCCGGGCGGCATCCTGGCCTTCTCGCATTTGCCCCCAGGCAGCCAGGGGCCCAAGCCTGCCAAAGCCGGACTGCGGCACGACCGCACCCCGGATGAGTGGGCGCGCATTCTGACGGGGCACGGCTTCTCTGACGTGTGCGTGTCTCTGATCGACCCGCCCGAGGGCAGGTACGCGGGCACGATGCTTGTCTGCGCCTTGGCGGCCTGACCGCTCGGCTGTGCGCCTGTCTCAGGCGCTCTCTCCGAGGTGGCGGTACAAGGTGGCACGGGAGATCCCGAGAGCCTTGGCGATGGCGCTCACACTCTCGCCCCTCGCCTTCCGGGCACGGGCCACAGTCAGTACGTCGTCATCGACTACGGTCGGCCGTCCGCCGGTACGCCCCTGCGCCTTGGCTGCGTCGAGTCCTGCGCGGGTGCGCTCCTTGGTGAGGCTGCGCTCAAACTCCGCCATGGCTGCGACCACCTGAAGCATGAGACGGCCGTCGGCCGTACCGGGGTCGATGTTGGCCAGCGCACCCGTGAGCACCTTGAACCCGATGCCCCGCTCTCGAAGGCTGTCGACCATGGTCACCAGGTCGATGAGCGACCGGGCGAACCGGTCGAGCTTCCACACGCACAGCGTGTCGCCGGGTCTGGCGTAGTCCAGTGCGGCCGTGAGCTCGGGCCGGTTGATGTTCTTCCCGCTGGCCTTGTCCTCGAAGATGCGGGCGCAGCCCGCGGCCGTCAGTGCGTCGCGCTGGAGCTGTGCTTCCTGGTCATCGGTCGAGACGCGGGCGTAACCGATGAGCTGGCCTGCGATCGTGTTCGTCGTCACGGCCGGGACTGTCTCAGAACTCGTCTCCATACGTCAACCCTGAGGCGGGGGTTTCGAGACGGGTTTTGAACAGCGCTGCGCTCCCTTCGGGGGTGCTTGTCGTCTCGTCTCACAAACCTTGGTTTACGAGACCCATTGCCGTGATCGCTGTTCACTACAGCTGTCGGCCTGCCGACAGCTTGCGAATCCGTCACTTTCGGTCGGCGCCTCTCAACACATCAATCAGGTCCATCGGATGCGTCAGCCTGTGCCTGAAGAACCAGGAGCCGGCCAGCAACAGGGCCAGGCCGACCAGGAGACCGTTGGCTTCCTCCGGCAGGTTGACCAGCGACGCCGCAACCAGGGCCCCGACGCCGAACGCACCGACGCCCAGGAGGCGCAGCCACTCGTAATCGGTGGCGGCCTCCACGGTGTCGACGTCATCCAGGAGTTGTCCGATGCGCCCTTCCGCGTACCGCTCGGCGATGGTGAGTAACATGTCGGCCAGTTCTTGGAGGACCATGCCGATGTCGGGATCGGT
The DNA here is from genome assembly GCF_000717995.1 of Streptomyces violaceorubidus. Taxonomy (GTDB): domain Bacteria; phylum Actinomycetota; class Actinomycetes; order Streptomycetales; family Streptomycetaceae; genus Streptomyces; species Streptomyces violaceorubidus. The sequence goes on along the minus strand of NZ_JODM01000016.1, from coordinate 22,600 downwards.
GTACTGGCGAGCTTCGACCGTGCGAAGAGCCCCGATCACCTTTGAGGCGTGGGTCTTGAGAGCGTGACGCTGTCGCGCGCGTTCTGACCAGGAGTTGTATGCGCTTCCGGTTCGCCAGGCATTCCGGATGACGTATTCGGCACGGCGAACAGACACTCGCGGCGTGTTCAGCGGGGAGCCTTGGCCCCATGCGCGCCAGGTGCGAGCGCAGTCGGCGGCGGTGAGCAGTAGCACCACAACGGGCCTGTAGCGGGCCTCGTCATCGACGGTGGCGGGATGCCGGGCGCGACGTGGTGGGCGCTGTCGACCTGAGTTCTCCGGCGGGATCTGTCGTGCCCCGTTCGTCACGGCGATTGCGAACGGGTAGAGCGCCTTGAGTGCCAGGAGGATCGTGAGGATCAATACGAGGTAGGTCAGCGGCGTGAAGATCCCCCAGGAGGGGGCAAGGGACCAGAGTTGTTCGATAGCAGACACTCCGTCCGTCACTTTGTGAATGATCCATGCGGTGGCGTCCTTCATGCCTCTGAAGAGTGCGCTCAGAGGGTCTGGCGGCGGAGCGTCTGGCCTGTGGCTGTGCCCGGAGCCGCTGGTGGCATCGCGTGGCAGGTCATCGTCGTACTTCGGCGGGTTGCGGATGAAGTCGACGATCGCTTCAAGGTTCGCCGTGCAGTAGACGAGGATCAGGAGACCGAGCGCCCGGGCTGGGATGGCCCACAGGGCGGCTCGCCACCACTTGAAGGCGGCTTCCGCGATGAGGGGGCGTGACCGCAGGCCGCTGTCCGGGAGAGTTTCGGCGATGACGGGGGCGACCTGGCTGATCATGCGGCCCATGAGCGTGCTGACGAGGTCGTCGTGGCGGGCCCGTATCGCAACCCTCGTGCGGCGTAACCAACGTCGTATCGGAATCCGCACCCAGCGCAACAGCCATCGCTGGAAGGGGACGTAGGAGAACGCGAAGAGCAGGACCGCGCAGCCCAGCAGGAACAGGAGGCTACGCACGAGGGCGAGGGCAGGTGGCATGGCTACAGGCACGTGGACCATCTTGCCGACGGCAACCACAGGGGCCACGCCTTTCCTCCGAGGGGCGTATCGGTCGGCGGAGAATGGGTGGGGTATGACCCCCTGAGCACGTCGTGGCGCACCGCCGGGTCTTACCGGCTCAAATCCTGCCACGGTTTCAGGCCCTTTCAGGGGGGCGGGTACACCAGGCCGACTGCGGCGTAGGGCCTGGTTGAAGGCTTGTGCTGCCTCCTTGGTGACGGCGAAGGAGTGCACAGAACGAAGCCTTACGTCCTTGCCTGTGGGGCGCGGCAGCGCTCCCCTTGGGCTTGCTCCTGTCGGCCCCTGCGGGGCCGCACTGTCGTAGAGGCGTGGCCCGCGACCGCTTCGGCTCCTACGACGTGGTGTGGATCGCCTCCGGCGCCCTGTGCGCGGCGGCGGCGCTGATGGCCCTGGTGATCCGTCGGCGCCCGGCTCCGGTGGCAGCGGTGTCATGAGCTGGTCGTAGGGTGCGGGCATGGGGTGGGAGACAGGGCCCGGGCCCGCCGGGCGCGGGCGCCCGACGTGGTCGTCCGAGGAGTGGAGCCGGGCCGCGGCGCTGTGCGCGGCGCAGTTTCCGGCCGTCGGGCTGTGGGCGTTCATCCTCGCGTCGAGCGCGGACGACTACGGCGCGTACGGCGGCGCGCTGGGGGTCGCGTGCCTCCTGGTGACGGCGCCGGTGGTCGTGCCCTGCCTCGGCCTGGTGCATGCCACGCTGCACATCATGCCGACCGCCGTCCTGGCCCGCCTGCGACCACCGCACTGGCGGGGGCCCGAGTGGATCTGGCACTTGGCGGCGTCCGTGTCGCTCGGCGCGGGCGCGGCGGTGGCGGCCCGGACCTGGTGGGGCGCACCCCTCGTGGAGACCGCCGCCTGGCTCACCGGCATCGGGGTACTGCCCGTCCTCGGGCTGGCGTACCTGCGCGGGCGGCGGTGGGAGCGGGGCATCTGGTGGCGTTCGGCCGGCGCCGGCGTGGTCCTGGCCGTCCTGACCGGCCTGGCCGGCCTCGCCCTGATCGACGACTACACCCCTCCCCGACTCTCCGCCGGGCAGCTCGCCGGCTCCTGGCGCGGTGCGGAGGGGGCCGTGCTCACGCTGCGCCCGGACGGTACGGCGGAGGCGAGCCGGATGCCGGTCTCGTCAGGAGCGATCGGCGGGGGGACGGCGTGCGACGGGCTCGGCACGTGGGCCCTCGTACGGGCGGGAGAGGACGACCGGTATCGCGACGGTCCTCGTCCACCTGGACGGCGACTGCGGGCGGGAGTCGGACTGGACGATCGGCGGCACCGAACAGGACCCCGAACTTTTCGTGCTCCTCGGCGACCCGGACGCCGGTGACCTGCGCATCCTCACCCGGGACTAGCCCGGCAGCCGCGACACCGTCCCCGCCTCCCGCTTCGCCACCGCCCCGGCGATCCGCTCCGCGTCGATCGCCAGCTCGCGCAGCATGCCGCTGATCGGGTTGGTGAACCCGGTGAAGTACAGGCCCGGGGCGCCGGCCGGGGTGCGGCGTCCGTGGGCGACCGGGCGCCCGGTGCCGTCGAGGACCCCGAGGTGCCCGACCAGCCCCTCCAGGCCCCGCCGGTACCCCGTGGCCGCGATCACCGCGTCCGGGGCGATGCGGGTGCCGTCGGCCAGCAGGACCTTGCCGTCCTCGAACCCGTCCATCGCGGCGACGACCTCCACCCGGCCGGAGCGCACCGCGTCGATCAGGCCCACGTCCTGCACGGGGAGGGCACCCTCGGCCACCCGGCTGTAGAGCCCGGTACCGGGGCGCGGCAGACCCTGCGCCGACAGGTCGGGCACGCTGATCCGGGCCAGCGGCCGGGCCAGCCGGTCCACCAGCGCGACCGGCAGCCGCCGGCACAGGACGCCGGTGTACTGGGCGGCCCACCCGGCGGTCGAGCGGCGGACGATGTGCGGCGCCGTGCGGACGGCGAGCCGGACCCGGGCCGCCCCGCCCTCCACCAGGTCCACGGCGATCTCGGCGCCGGTGTTGCCCACCCCGACCACCAGGACGTCCCGGCCGGCGTAGGGGGCCGGGGTGCGGTACTCGGCGGCGTGCCGGAACTCGCCGGTGTACGTGTCCCGGCCGGGCCAGTCGGGCACGCGCGGGGTGTGGTTGTGGCCGGTGGCGACCACCACCGCGGCGCCGGTCAGCTCCCGTCCCCCGGCGGCGTGCAGCAGCCAGCCGGTCCCGTCGGGCGTGCGCTCGACGCGGAAGACCTCGACGCCGGTGACGATCTCCAGCTGGTGGTGCTCGGCGTACTTCTCCAGGTACCGCACCACGTCGTCCCGGGCCACCCACCGGCCGAAGCGGCGCGGCATCGGCAGGCCGGGGAGCGAGGAGAGGCGGCGGGTGGTGTGCAGCCGCAGCCGGTCGTAGTGGCGCCGCCAGGAGGATCCGACGTGGTCGGCCCGTTCCAGGACGACGGCCCGCAGACCGCGGGCGCGCAGCGCGTGGGCGACGGCGAGACCGCCGGGACCGGCGCCTATGACGTACACGGGTCGGCCCGCGGGGTGAGCGGGCCGCTGCGGTTCAGCGGACGCGGTGGAGTCGGCCATGCGGCGAGCGTAATCGCGCCCCCGGTTGATGGGTTGCGGTCAAGACCGGAATCGGTTGCGGATCGGTCACGGCCGGGGCCGGTCGGCTTCAATGGCCGGATGGGCCACACACGCATGTACACCCTCGATCCCTCCCTCGCCCACCACGCGCCCCGCGGGCACGGACTGCGCCTGCTCCCCTGGGACGCCGCCTCCGACGCCGACGCGGAGACCTGGCTGCGCGGCTGCCTGGACCCCGAGTTCCAGCGCTGGAACACGCCGCTCAAGCTGTGGACCGACCTCGCCGGGGCCCGCGAGTCGCTGCGCGGACGGGCGCGGGACGCGGCGGACGGCAGGTCGGCGTCGTTCCGGATCACGGACGACGAGAGCGGTACGACGCTGGGGCACGTCGGCCTGAACGAGATCAGCCGGCGGATGAAGGTGGCCCGGGTCGGCTACTGGGTGCTGCCCGAGGCCCGGGGCCGGGGCGTCGCCACCCGGGCCCTGCTCCTCGCCTCCCGCTGGTCCTACGCCGAACTCGGCCTGCACCGCCTGGAGCTGGGCCACGCCGTGGGGCACGAGGTCTCCTGCCGGGTCGCCGAGCGGAGCGGCTACCGCGCCGAGGGCATCCTGCGCGAGGCGATGTTCGAGGCGGGTCGGCACGACGCGTTCCGGGACGTCCATCTGCACGCCCGGCTGGCGACGGACGAGGAGCCGGCACCGCCCGAGGCGCGGTGAGCGCCGCGGTTCACGGCCACAGCAGCCGCCGGTCCCAACCCCCGTCCTGCGCGCGCCGGTAGGCCAGTCGTACGTGCCGCCGACGGGCCTCACCCTGGAAGAACTCCACCTCGGCGGGGCGCAGCCGGTACAGCGTCCAGGACGCCACCGGGGCGTCCGGTTCCCGCTCGGCCCGTTCCCAGGCGGCCTCCGAGGCGCGGGCCAGCTCGTCCGTCGAGGCCAGCTCCGCGCTCTGCCGGCCGGTGAGCGCGGCGGCCAGCGCGCCGGTCGAGCGCGCGTGCAGATCGGCCCGCGCCTCCTCGGCCGGGGCGAGGGCCACCGGTCCGCGCAGCCGTACCTGGCGGCCCAGCACCGGCCAGTAGAAGGCGAGGGCGGCGTACGGGCGGGCGGCGAGGTGGCGGCCCTTGCGGCTGTCGGCGTGGGTGGCGAAGGCCCAGCCGTCCGCGTCGGCGCCGTGCAGCATCACGACGCGCACGTCCGGCAGGCCCTCGGCGTCCGAGGTCGCCAGCGACACCGTGTGCGGCTCGCGCTCGCCGGCCGCGACCGCCTCGGCGAACCACCGGGTGAACAGCTCCAGCGGGTCGCCGGGGGCGTCGGCCGGGTCGAGGGGCGGCAGTTCGCTGACCGCGGGGTCCCACACCCGCAGCGACCTCAGCAGTTCGGGGAGATCGGTTTCCATGCCCCGATTGTCGTCCGGTCGGCGGTGCCCGCCGCTCACACGGAGCCGAGGTCGGAGGAGACCCAGCGCTCGGGGCGCATCCGGACGACGACCTGCTCGCCGTGGTTCGCCGTGGCGAAGGCGACGTAGCCCTCGACCTTCTCGGCCGGGAGGTAGCGCGCGGTCATCTCCCGCAGGTGCTCCTCCGTCGCGGTGACCGTCTCGACGACCGGCCCCTCCACCGACACGTAGCGGATGGTGGGCTCCAGCCGGTCGACCATCAGCGAGAACCGGCCCGCCTTGCTGATCAGTTCGTTCTCGCGGCTGTCCAGGCCCGTCATGATCCACACCTCGCCGCCGGGCGCGTACTGGTACCAGATCGGCACCGTCAGCGGGGCGCGGCCCGCCCCCGCGTCCACCGCGAGCGCGGCGGTGTGCGGCTCGGCCAGGAACGTCTCACGCTCTTCGCGGGTCAGGGCCACGGCGGTCTCCTCCGGCGGATGCGGATGCGGATGCGGTGCGGGTACGGATGCTGAGCACAACGTCGGCCGGGCGGGCGGCTGTTCCCGGCCGGGGGCCGTGGCGGGGCCGAACTTCGAGGCGCTGGACGTCGTGCCGGAGCGGCCGGAGGGCCGGGACACGGGCGCCGAGTTCGAGCGGGCGGCCGACGGGGCGGCGAAGGGCCGAAGGACCGCTGGAGACCTGGGGGCCCTGCGGAGGTGCGGTGGGCGGCGACGCGGCGGAGCGGAGATGACAGGCTGCCGCGCGGCGTGCTACTTGGTGGGCTTCTTTCCGGTGATGCCGAGATACGTCAACAGGGCGAGATGCGGCTTGAGTTCCGCCTGTTTCACGCCCCAGGAAGAGAATCCCTTCTGGTGCGAAGCGGCGGCCGCGAGCATGACGACCAGTGACCCGGCGATCGCCGCGGGGTTCACGTCCTTGTCGACCTTGCCCTTTGCCTGAAGATCCGCGACGGAATCCGTGAGGGGGGAATTCACCGAGTTAAGGATCTTCATGCGGATTTTGGCGAATCGCTTGTCGCCCTCCGCCGCGCCGAGATCGACCACGCGCAGAATCGCGTCGTTCTTCCGCCAGAACTCCAGGAATCCGTCGACGAGTTCCTGTGCGGTCTGCCAGCCGGCCTTGCCGACCCACGAGCGGCCCGCCGTCAGTTCGGCCAGCGAGGAACTCTCACCGGCCATGCGCTCGGCGATCTCCAGGACGGCGCCCTCGACGTCCGGGAAGTACTGGTAGAAGGTCGCGGGCGACGTGCCCGCCTTGCGGGCGACATCGATGACTTTGACATCGCGATAGGGGGAGGAGCTGAGCATTTCGCTGAGGCAGTCGAGCAGTTTCTGCCGGGTCGCCTGCCCACGTCGACCGGCCACGCGGCCGTCGACGGTACGCACTTGTCCTGTCATGCCGTCAGCTTACCGACGGGTGATCCGAGCGCGATTCGGCCGACTGCAAATGGGGTGTGAGGGCGGAGAGAGGCTGGTGCGCCTGGTCTGCGCGGTGCGGGCGGCGCGGTTATTTTTGAGGGCATGGCCGAAAACGGGGCATTCGAGAAGAGGTCGTCACGGTCGCCGGACCGTCCGTCCGCACGCCGGGAGGGCGTCCCCTGCTGGGTGGACGCACAGCTCTCCGACGTGGAGGCGGGCAGGCGTTTCTACGGCGAGCTGTTCGGCTGGACCTTCCAGGACGCGCGGGAGGCGGAGCGGGCGGCGGGGGAGTCCGTACGGGCGTGCCTGGACGGCGAGCCGGTCGCCGCGCTGGTCCGCAAGACGGACGGCCGGATGCCCACCGTGTGGTCCGTGTACTTCCACACCCCCGACGCCGCCGCCCTGACCGAGCGGATCCGGGCGGGCGGCGGCCAGGTCGTCACCCCGCCGCACCCGGTCGGCGACCTCGGCACCGCCGCCCTCGCCGCCGACCCCGACGGCGCGGTCTTCGGGCTCTGGCAGCCGGGCCGCCGGGCCGGCTTCGGGCGCCGGCACGAGCCGGGCACCTTCGCCTGGGCCGAGCTGTACACCCGGGACACGGAGGCCGCCAACGCCTTCTACGGCGGCCTGTTCCACGACGCGCTCTTCGGCCCGGACGCGTCCCCCGACTTCGGCCGCGCCCGGGTCTCGGACGTCTTCGCCGCCGAGATGCCGCCGCACTTCCTCGTCCACTTCCTGGTCGAGGACGTGGACGAGACCCTCGCCGCGGTGACCCGGCTCGGCGGCCGGGTGCGGGTGCCGTCCTTCGAGACGTCGTACGGGCGGGTGGCGGTGGTCTCGGACGGCCAGGGAGCGTCGTTCGCGCTGCTCCACCGCTGAACGGCGGCTGCGGCGCCGAACGGGGCCGGGAACGGTGGCGCGACGGAACACCGGCGTGCGGGTTCTTTGCCCGTATTCAGGCTGGACACCCCGATTGTCGCCAGGTTCGCCACCAGCGCCTCGGACAGGAAGAATCGGGGTGCGTGGCGCCACGGAGGTGCGGTGGTGAGACGCTGCACTTCGGTCGCGGACATATGTGGGTGGCGCGGCCCGTACGGGGAGGTGGCAGGCAAGTGGTGGATCAGCTGACGCAGCACGATCCGCGGCGGATCGGGCCGTTCGAGGTGCTGGGGCGGCTCGGCGCCGGCGGCATGGGGCTGGTCTATCTCGCGCGCTCGGCGTCCGGGCGGCGCGTGGCGATCAAGACGGTGCGCACGGAACTGGCGGAGGACCAGCTGTTCCGCGTCCGCTTCACCCGCGAGGTGGAGGCGGCCCGCGCGGTCTCGGGCTTCTACACGGCGGCCGTGGTCGACGCCGACCCGCGCGCCGCGGTGCCGTGGCTGGCCACGGCCTACGTACCCGCACCCTCCCTCGAGGAGATAGTGAACGAGTGCGGGCCGCTGCCGGCCCAGGCGGTGCGCTGGCTGGCCGCGGGCGTCGCCGAGGCCCTCCAGTCGATCCACGGCGCGGGCCTGGTCCACCGCGACCTGAAGCCCTCCAACGTTCTCGTCGTCGAGGACGGCCCCCGCGTGATCGACTTCGGTATCGCGTCCGGCGTCTCGAACACCCGTCTGACCATGACGAACGTCGCCGTCGGCACCCCCGCCTACATGTCCCCGGAGCAGGCGAAGGACTCCCGCAGCGTCACCGGCGCCAGCGACGTGTTCTCGCTCGGCTCGATGCTGGTCTTCGCCGCCACCGGACACCCGCCCTTCCACGGCGCCAACCCGGTCGAGACGGTCTTCATGCTGCTGCGCGAGGGGCCCGACCTGGAGGGTCTGCCCGAGGAGCTGCGCCCGCTGATCGAGTCCTGCATGCAGATGGAGGCCACCGGCCGCCCCAACCCCGCCGACCTCCAGGCCCAGCTCGCCCCGCACCTCTTCGGCTCCGGCTCCGACGACAGCGGTACGGCCTCGGCGTGGCTGCCCGAACGGGCCGTGGGCCTGATCGAGGGGCGCCGCAACGGCCGCCCGGCTGCCAAGCCCGCCACCACGGCCGGCGGCCGCGGCCCGGGCCCGTCCGGCGCCCGCGCCCCCGTCCACGCGCCCCCGCTGCCGCCCCCGCCCGCGCACGACCCCGTCGTACCGGCGCCGCCCGCGCACGGCCCGGCGGTACCCGCCCCCGTCGGCGCCCCCGTCGGCGGCCCCGACGGCGGCCCGGTCCGGCTGCCCGGCGCGGCGGTGCCCATCGGCCCGGGCCCGCGCGTCGCCGACATGCGCGCCGCCGCCGTCGCCGCGCCCCCGCCGGAGTCCGCGCTCGCCGCGTCCTGGTCCCGCCCGCGGCCCGGCGTCAACGGCGCCGACCCCGCCGTGCCGGCCCCGTCGTCCCCCGCACCCCCGGAGGCCTCGCCGGCCGGGTGGCGCCCCTGGCGGTTCCGGATGTCCAACGACGTCTGGGGCACGCCGCGGGTCGCCGAGGACCTGGTCTACGTCACCTCCTTCGAGGTGCACGCCCTGGACGTGGGCACCGGCCGCCGCCGCTTCAAGACCCGGGACGTCGCCTGGTCGATGGCGGTCGCGGACGGCCGTATCCACGCCTCCGACGGCCCCACCCTCTTCGCCCTGGACGCCTGTGAGGGCGGCGACCTCTGGCGCGTCCAGACGGACGCCTGGGTGTACTCGCTCCGGGCCGAGCGCGGCACCGTGCTGACGGCCACCCGCGGCGGCGGCGTCCAGGCCTGGGAGGCCTCGACCGGGCAGAAGCTGTGGGAGGTCACCGGCGCCCAGAGCGACTTCGAGTCCCCCGAGGCCGGCGCCGCGCTGCACGACGGCACGGCGTACGTCTGGCAGGACGCCCGCCTGCGGGCCCTGGACGCCCGTACCGGCGAGGAGAGATGGTCGTACCCGATCGGCGACGCGGCCTCCTGTGGCGGCGTCCCGGTCCGCCTCGGCCAGGCCCCCGACGGCTACGTGTACGTCGCGGCCGGCACCCGGGTGCTCGCCCTGGAGGTCGCCTCCGGCCACGTCCGCTGGCACTTCGAGGCCCCGGCGGTCTTCCTGGCCCCGCCCGCCTTCGTGCCGGGCCCGGCGGTGACCGGCGGCGGCGTCTACCTCGCCGACTACCTCGGCACGGTCTACGCCCTCGACGCCACCGACGGCCGCGACCGCTGGCGCATCGCCACCGAGGCCCGCTCCTCGACCGACCCGGTCCTGGTCGCCGCCGGCCACGTCCACGTGGGCAGCGGCAAGGGCCTCTACACGCTGGACGCGGTCACCGGCACCCCCAAGTGGCGCTTCCAGGCGGGCGGCGACATCGTGGGCGCTCCCGCGGTCGCCGAGGGCCGCATCCACTTCGGGTCGTCGGACCACCTGCTCTACACGCTGAAGGCCGACGACGGCCGCCTGCGCTGGAAGCTCGCCACCGGCGGCGAGATCACCGGCTCCCCGGTCGTCCGCGACGGCATCGTGTACGCGTGCAGCAAGGACCGCTGCGTCTACGCCCTGGACGCGGAGAAGGGCACGGGGACGGCCCGCACGACGTGAGGCGGCGCACCGCGGGAGGCGGCGCTCGGCGTGAGGCCGCGTGCGGCGTGAGGGGCCGTGCCCGGTCGGTGACGTGTCCGTGACATCCGCGCACTAGCGTGATCGTCATGACGACACGGGGGCGCGCACTCAGGTTCACGGCGATCTCGGCACTGGTGGTCCTCAGCCTGACCGGCTTCTCCACCGGCCGCCACGGTCACGGGGGCGACGGGGGCGGGGGCGGTTGCAGCAGCTCCGGCCAGGACCACGACGGCTCGTCGTCCACGTCGGGCGGCCAGGACGCCTACAAGGACGACGACGACACCTACGGCACCGGCGGCAGCGGCCACCACGACTACGACGACGACACCTACGACGACACGGGCAGCGGCGGCAGCGGCGGCACCGGCGAGCCCGAGGCCGCCATGCTGACGCTGGTCGACTGCGCCGAGAAGTCCGTGCCGTACGCCACCGTCGAGGTCACCAACCCCAACGCCGTCGAGTACACCTTCCCCGTCAGGGTCCTCTTCAAGGACGCGGACGGCACGACCCTCACCGAGGGCAGCGAGGAGGTCACCGTCCCCGCGGACGGTGTGGCCGCGGTCCGGGTCCCCTTCGACGGCTCCGGCGCCCCGGACCACTGCGAGCTGGACCACACCGTCACGGCACCGCTGTGACCCCGCCGGAGGGCGGCCCGCACATCGACACGGCTCTGGTCGGACGGCTGGTCGACGCGCAGTTCCCGCAGTGGTCGCGGCTCCCGCTCGAACGGGTCGAGCCGGCCGGTTCCGACCACGTGATCCACCGGCTCGGCGACGAGTTGTCCGTCCGGCTGCCCCGTCACGCGGGGGCCCGCGGGCAGGCCGCCAAGGAGTTCCGGTGGCTGCCCCGGCTCGCCCCGCACCTTCCGCTGGCCGTCCCGGTGCCCGTGGCGGTGGGCGAGCCCGGCTGCGGGTACCCGTGGCCGTGGGCGGTGTCCCGCTGGCTTCCGGGCGAGGCGGCGACCGTGGCGGCGCTGGGGGACTCGGCCGACGCCGCCGGGGAACTGGCGGGCTTCCTGACCGCCCTCCAGCGGTCCGAAGCACCCGAGGGCCGCGCCGGGGCCGAGCTCGCCGACCGCCCCCTGTCCGAGCGGGACGGTGCGACACGGGAGGCGATCGCGCGCACCGACGGCGTGTTCGACGCGGGGGCGCTCACCGGCCTGTGGAACGAGGCGATGTCCGCCCCCGCCTGGGACCGGCCCCCGGTCTGGTTCCACGGCGACTTCCACACCGGGAACCTGCTGACCGTCGACGGCCGCCTCAGCGCCGTCATCGACTTCGAGGGGCTGGGCCGCGGCGACCCGGCCCGCGACCTGATGATCGCCTTCACCCTGATGACGCCCGCGACCCGCGGCGTCTTCCGCGACGCGCTCGGCGTGGACGACGCCACCTGGACGCGGGGGCGCGGCTGGGCCCTGGCCACCGGTCTGAACGCCCACGTGGCCCATGCCGCCGCGGATCCCCGGGTCGCCGCGCAGACCACCCGGCAGATCACCCAGGCCCTCCTCGGCTGAGGCCGGACACACGTCGGCCGCGGCGGCTCCCCTCCGCGCCGCCGCGGCCGATCCCCGTGTGGAGGAAGGTCTACTTGCCGTCGCCGTCCAGGTCCAGGGCGGGCGGGGCCGGCATGTGGTTGTCCAGCGTGGTGATCGTGTCCTTCGCCGGCTCGCTCGGCATGTGGTTGTCGAGCGTCGTGACGGACTCTTCCGTCGCCGGCGGAGTGGGCATGTGGTTGTCCTGCGGTGTGGCGTCCGCGTCCTTCATCTTGTCGCTCATGGACTTCGCTCCTCATGGGTCGTGACGAGGTAGCAACGCCCGTCCGGAAGCTCCCCCGTAGGCTGCCGGACGGGCGTGCGGAGCCGCACACTAACGGGTGGGCTCGGTCGTCATCCGTCTGCCCCCCGACGCGACGGTCTGACGGAGATGACAGTGCCAGGCGGAGATAAACGAACGCTGAACGCCGCCCCCCGCGGGCCGGCGGGCGGGTTCAGCGCGCCGCGGTGCGGGCCAGCAACGCGCGTACCTCGCCGGCCTCCTGGGCGTCGTGCTGCTCGTAGAGGCTGAGCGCCTCGCGCCAGCACGCCCGCGCGCGGTCCGCCTGGCCCAGGGCGGACAGGGCGCGTCCCAGGAGGGCCAGGACGTTGCCCCGCATCCGGTCGCCCCCGATGCACCCCAGGGCCAGGGCCTGCTCGGCGTTCTGCGCCGCGGCCGAGGGCCGTCCGGCGTCCAGGTGCACCTCGGCGAGGCGGAAGTTCGTCGCGCCCTCCCACAGGCGCTGGCGGTGGTCACCGAAGAGGTCCAGCGCCTCGGCGAACTCGCCGAGCGCCTCCTCGTGGCGACCCGCCCTGGTCAGGGCGACCCCCAGCGCGAAGTGCCCGTTGGCGAGCCGCATGGTGCGGCCCAGCTCCGCGTACACCGCGAGTCCCTGCCGGGCGATGTCGACGGCCGCCGCGACGTTCCCCATGCCCAGCTGGGCCCGGGAGAGGTTCGACAGCGCGGACGCCTCGCCCGCGCGGTTGTCCGTGGCCCGGAAGCCCGCGATGGCCTGGTGGAAGAAGCCCTTGCCCTCGCCGTACCGGCGCTGGTGCAGGCAGACCAGGCCCCGGTTGTTGGCGACCCAGCTGACCGCGGCCGAGTCGTCCACGGAGCCCGCCAGCCGCATGGCCAGCCGGGCCTCCTCCTCGGCGTGCCGGATGCGGCCGGACACCAGCAGCACGTCGCTGAGCACCGTGCGGGCCCGTCCTTCGGCGCGGGTGTCCGCCGCGGAACCGGTGGCGTCGCACATCGCCCTGGCCGTCGCCTCGTACTGGTGGGAGTTCGCGCCGGACTCGGTGAGGTCCTTGGCCGCCCACAGCAGGTCCACCGCCCGCCGCAGCCTGGGCGTGCCGGCGGACTGCCGCACGCTCGCCAGCAGCGGCGCCGCCTCGGTGTACAGCCAGTCCAGGGCCGCCGAACCCTCGGTGAACGTCAGCCCCGGGTACTCCGTCGGCTCCAGGCCGTCCACCAGCCGGTCCCCGGGGCGCTCGATGGCGTAGACCCCCGCCGCCGTCGCCAGGTAGAAGTCCAGCAGCCGCGACAGGGCCGCCTCCCGCTCGCTCGGCGGGTTCTCGTCCCGTTCCGCGCAGGCGCGCGCGTAGAGGCGGACCAGGTCGTGGAAGCGGTAGCGGCCCGGAGCCGCCGATTCGAGCAGCGAGGTGTCCACCAGGGACTCCAGGAGGTCCTCCGTGTCCTCCGCCGGGAGGTCCAGGACGGCCGCCGCTGCGGCCAGGGAGATGTCCGGGCCGTCGGCCAGGCCCAGCAGGCGGAAGGCGCGGGCCTGGCCCGGTTCCAGCTGGCCGTAGCCCAGTTCGAAGGTGGCCTCGACGGCCTGGTCGCCCGCCTGCAACTCGTCCAGCCGGCGCCGCTCGTCCGCCAGCTTGGCGGCCAGGACCGAGACGGTCCACGTGCGGCGGGCGGCCAGCCGGGACGCGGCGATGCGGATCGCCAGCGGCAGGAAGCCGCACGCGCCGACCACGTCCAGCGCCGCCTCCCGCTCCGAGGCCACCCGTTCCTCGCCCACGATCCTCGTGAAGAGGGCCAGCGCCTCCTCGGGCGACATCACGTCCAGGTCGACCAGGTGCGCCCCGGCGAGGTCCACCATCCGCACCCGTGCCGTCACCAGCGCCGCGCAGCCGTCCGTGCCGGGCAGCAGGGGCCGTACCTGGGCGGCGTCGCGGGCGTTGTCGAGCAGGACGAGGACACGGCGGCCGTCCAGGACGGAGCGGTAGAGGGCGGCGCGCTCCTCCAGGGAGTCGGGGATGGCCGAGTCGGCCGTGCCCAGGGCCCGCAGGAAGGAGCCCAGCACCGTCTCCGGCTCCGCGGACCGCGCGCCCGCGCCCTGGAGGTCGACGTACAGCTGCCCGTCCGGGAAGGCGGCCCGCGCCTGGTGGGCGACGTGCACCGCGAGGGTCGTCTTGCCGACGCCGCCGATGCCGGCCAGCGCCGAGACCGCCATCACGCGGCCCGTCGTCGGCTCCCCGGACGCCGCGGACAGGACCTCGCTCAGCTCGCGGACGAGGGTCGCCCGGCCGGTGAAGTCGGGGACCGTCGCCGGCAGTTGCGCCGGACGGACGGTGGCCGTGACCGTCTCCGAGGCCGGTGCCGGGGGCTCGGCCAGGCCCGGGTCGGCCTGGAGGATGCGCTGCTGGAGCTCCTGGAGGCCGGGGCGCGGGTCGACGCCCAGCTCGTCGGCGAGCAGCCGGCGCGTGTCCGCGTAGACGGCGAGGGCCTCCGCCTGGCGGCCACTGCGGTACAGGGCCAGCATCAGCAGCTCGCGCAGGCGCTCGCGCAGGGGGTGGGCCGCCGTGAGCGCCGTCAGCTCCGAGACCGCCTCGGCGTGGCTGCCCTGTTCGAGGTCCAGGTCGAGGCGGGTCTCCAGGAGCTGGAGCCGCCATTCGCCGAGCCGCACGCGCTGGGTCTCGGCGTAGGGGCCCGGCACTCCGGCCAGTACCTCGCCGTCCCACAGGGCCAGCGCGCGGCGCAGCAGGTCACGGGCGTGGCCGAGGTCCCCGGCGGTCCTGGCCTTCTCGGCCAAGGCGGCCAGGTCCTGGGCCGTGGCCAGGTCCAACGCCCCCTCGGCCAGGCCCCGTACGGCGTACCCGCCGGACTCGCTGACCAGCACGCCGGGGTCGAGGACCTTGCGCAGCCGGGACGCGTAGGTCCGCACCGCCGCCAGCGCCTGCGACGGCGGTTCCTCGCCCCACAGGGCGTCGATCAGCTCGGCCGCGGTGGCCGTACGGCCCTCGCGCAGCAACAGGGCGGCCAGCAGCGCGCGCTGCTGGGGGGAGCCGGTGGCCAGCGGCTCCCCGTCCCGCCAGGCGCGCACCGGACCGAGCACACCGAAGCGCAATGCGCCCGACTCCTCCCCTTCCGCCGGGAATCCGGGGCGTCGCTGCACCGGAACCCGCGGTCCACCGTCCATGCCGTCCCCCTAGACATCCTGAGCAACCACGTCAGTTTGCCTTGTCCACGCGGACGACGTCAGCCGTGGGAGACGCCGATCACAGGTTCTTCATCAGCTTCCCCGCCTCTGCCCCTCCAGCTCCACCCGTACCGTCAGATGCCCCGTCCCCACGCCCATCGCCCGTACCGCCATGCTGTTGAGGCGGGGAAGGCGGCGCAGGCGGGCCAGCGGGTCGTCGTCGGGCAGGAGATGGGCCGTCCCCGGGTACCAGCGGCCCCGGATGCGCACCCGTACGCGCGGGTCGGCCCGGATGTTGCGGACGTACTGCGAGCGCTCGCCGAACTCCGAGACCAGCCAGAAGGAGTCGCCCTCCCGGCGGCCGCCCACCGGTGTGCGCCGGGGGAGGCCGGAGACGCGGCCGGTGGTCTCCAGGAGGGTCTGGCCGGGCAGCCGGCGCACGACGGCGTTCAGCCGGCGCTGGAAGGCCGTGACGGTCCGGTACTTCCGCTCGGGGTTCGGCGGTTTCGGCATCGTGGGTCCGCGCTCCGTCTCGCTCGGGGGCTCCGCGGCGCTGGTCCCGGAGCCCGGTGGCTCCTGGAGACTAACTCCCCAGGAAGATCGGGTTGGTGAACGCCGCCAGCGCCCCCGGCACCGGTCCCGCCGCCGCCTCGTGCCGCACCTCCGCCCGTACGTAGGCCGCGTACGAGGCGGTCGTGCGCCACTCCACCACGCCCGCGCCGGACACCGGCAGCGGGTCGCCGGTGAACAGCACGCCCTGGTCCGTGACGAGGCGCACCGTGCAGCGCGGGGCGCCCGTCACCTCCAGGCGGACGGTGACGGGGGTGTCTGCGTCCACGCGCAGCCGCTCGCCGATCCCGGCGTGTTCGCCCCGGCCGCCGGACGCGGTGAAGGACAGCGACACCCGCGACGACTCGGCCACGTACGACCGGCCCGCCCGGATGCCCTCCTGGATCGCCTCGCGGGTCAGGTCGTCGGCGAGGACGACGGTCTGCGGGCGGCCGATCACGTCGGGGGAGCGGTGGGAGTCGCTGCTGCCCATCGCCGGGATCCAGCCCCGGCCGCCGGGTCCCTCGCGCACGGCGGCGACCAGCATGCCGTCCCAGTCGGCCAGCGCCACCTCGTCGTCGGGCGTGTAGGCGCCGTTCCACACCTCGACCGCGTCCGCCTCGCCGAACCCGAACTTCCAGTTGCAGCCGATGCAGGTGGCGTGCGGGTGGGCCGGCACGACCAGGCCCCCGGCGCGGCGGATCTGCCGGGCGAACCGGCCGAAGCGGTTGTCGCGGGCCCGGTAGCGCCAGTCGACGAAGGTGCCGGGATCGGTGCCGAGGGCGACCACGTGGCCGTTGCGGGTCGTCACCTCCTCGCCGAGCAGGATCAGCAGGTCGTCCCCGGCCAGGCCGGCCCAGTGCGCGTGCGCCGAGGGCGTGTTGTGCTCGGAGGAGTTGATGAAGTCCAGGCCCGCCGCCCGCGCCAGCGCCGCGATCTCGGCGAGGGTGTAGCGGCCGTCGGAGTACTCGGAGTGCAGGTGGCAGTCGCCCCGGTACCAGGCCCGGCCGCGCCCCTTGGCCCGCTCGGGCGGGTAGACCGGCCGCGGGGCCTCGTCCTGCTCGCCGTAGGTCAGCGTGATGGTGATCTCGTAGGGCAGCCCCTGCGGTGCCACCGTGTACGGGCCGAGCGCGATGTGCCAGGTGCCCGGCCGCACCGGCCCGGGGAGGTAGCCCGGGGTGGCGTCGTCCGCGCGGACGAAGAACTCCGTGCGCGCGCCGCCCGACCAGCCGCGGAAGCCCCGGCCGCCGAGCTCCGTGCCGCGCTCGTCGAAGAGGCCGATGTCGAGCGCGTTGCCCTGGGTGCCGGCCGGGACGGTGGGGCGCTCGTAGGTGTAGGCGACGTGGATCTCGCTCACTCCGCGGGGGATGTCGACGGGGACGTACACGAAGTCGGGGGAGCCGGGCGGCAGGGTGCCGCGCACGGTCCTCGTGCGCCGTTCGCGGGGTGCCGCCGAGGCGAAGCTCACGCTTCCCAAGGTAAGCGCGGCGGCGGCTCCCGTCACGAACACCGCGCGTCTGCCGATCCCGGCGGTGTGCCCGTGGTCGTGCCCGTGGTCGTCCT
This sequence comes from Streptomyces violaceorubidus, assembly GCF_000717995.1. GTDB lineage: Bacteria > Actinomycetota > Actinomycetes > Streptomycetales > Streptomycetaceae > Streptomyces > Streptomyces violaceorubidus. The sequence goes on along the minus strand of NZ_JODM01000016.1, from coordinate 5,566 downwards.
CGCACATGCTGCTGCTCCCAGTGTCGTCGGTGACATGACATCGGTGACATGGCATCGGTGGTGCAGGGGGTGGCGCGTGCAACCCTCGTATTGAGCCGTGAACTCCCGGGCAAGGAAAGGGGTTCGGCGCATGGAGGGCCGGGAACCGTGCGGTGGGCGGCCGGAACGGACGCCCGGCTTGATCACGCCGCTCGTATGCTCGAAGGATGACGACTTCCGCGACCTCCGGAACCGGACCCGCCGATCCCGCCGGCCCCACCGAGAACTCCATGCGTCGCGCCCTCAAACGCGCCCGGGACGGCGTCGCGCTCGACGTGACCGAGGCCGCCGTGCTGCTCCAGGCGCGCGGCGAGCACCTCGACGCCCTCACCGCGTCCGCCGCCCGGGTCCGGGACGCGGGCCTGGAGGCGGCCGGGCGGCCCGGCGTCATCACGTACTCCAAGAGCGTCTTCATCCCGCTGACCCGGCTGTGCCGGGACAAGTGCCACTACTGCACCTTCGTCACCGTCCCCGGCAAGCTGCGCCGGGCGGGGCACGGGATGTTCATGTCCCCCGACGAGGTGCTCGACATCGCGCGCAAGGGCGCCGCCCTCGGCTGCAAGGAAGCCCTCATCACCCTCGGCGACAAGCCCGAGGACCGCTGGCCCGAGGCCAGGGAGTGGCTGGACGCGCACGGGTACGACGACACGATCGCCTACGTCCGCGCGATCTCGATCCGCATCCTGGAGGAGACGGGGCTGCTCCCGCACCTCAACCCGGGCGTCATGACCTGGACGGACTTCCAGCGGCTCAAGCCCGTCGCGCCCTCCATGGGCATGATGCTGGAGACCACCGCGACCCGCCTGTGGTCCGAGCCCGGCGGCCCGCACCACGGCTCGCCCGACAAGGAGCCCGCCGTACGGCTGCGCGTCCTGGAGGACGCCGGGCGCTCCTCGGTCCCCTTCACCTCCGGGATCCTCATCGGCATCGGCGAGACGTACGAGGAGCGGGCCGAGTCCCTCTTCGCGCTGCGCAAGGTCTCCCGCGCCTACCACGGCGTCCAGGAGCTGATCATCCAGAACTTCCGCGCCAAGCCCGACACGGCGATGCGCGGCATGCCGGACGCGGAACTGGACGAGCTGGTCGCCACGGTGGCCGTCGCCCGGCACATCATGGGCCCCTCGGCCTGCCTCCAGGCCCCGCCGAACCTGGTGGACGCGGAGTACGAGCGGCTGATCGGCGCCGGCATCGACGACTGGGGCGGCGTCTCCCCGCTCACCATCGACCACGTCAACCCCGAGCGCCCCTGGCCGCAGATCGACGAACTGGCCGCGAAGTCCCGGACCGCCGGGTTCGAGCTGCGGGAACGTCTCTGCGTGTACCCGGAGTTCGTCAAACGCGGCGAGCCCTGGCTGGACCCCCGGCTGCGCCCGCACGTGGCGGCGCTCGCCGACCCGGAGACCGGACTGGCGCGCGAGGACGCGGTGGTCGAGGGGCACGTGTGGCAGGAGCCGGACGAGGCGTTCACCGCCACCGGCCGCACCGACCTGCACGCCACCATCGACACCGAGGGCCGTACCTCGGACCGCCGCGACGACTTCGACGAGGTGTACGGCGACTGGGGCGCCCTGCGCGAGGCCGCCGCCCCCGGCATGGCACCCGAGCGCATCGACACCGACGTGCGCGCCGCGCTGGCCACGGCGGCGGACGACCCGACGCGGCTGACGGACGACGAGGCACTCGCCCTGCTGCACGCCGACGGCCCGGCGCTGGACGCGCTGTGCTCCGTCGCGGACGACGTGCGCAGGAGCGTCGTCGGCGACGACGTGACGTACATCGTCACCCGCAACATCAACTTCACCAACGTCTGCTACACCGGCTGCCGTTTCTGCGCCTTCGCCCAGCGCCGCACGGACGCCGACGCCTACACGCTCTCCCTCGACCAGGTCGCCGACCGCGCCCAGCAGGCCTGGGAGGTGGGCGCGGTGGAGGTCTGCATGCAGGGCGGCATCCACCCCGACCTGCCCGGCACGGCGTACTTCGACATCGCGCGGGCGGTCAAGGAGCGCGTGCCCGGCATGCACGTGCACGCCTTCTCGCCGATGGAGGTCGTCAACGGCGCGACACGCACCGGGATGTCGGTCCGCGAGTGGCTGACCGCGGCCAAGGAGGCCGGCCTCGACTCCGTACCCGGCACGGCGGCGGAGATCCTCGACGACGAGGTCCGCTGGATCCTGACCAAGGGCAAGCTGCCGGCGGCCACCTGGATCGAGGTGATCGAGACGGCCCACGAACTGGGCATCCGGTCCAGCTCCACGATGATGTACGGCCACGTCGACCAGCCCCGCCACTGGCTGGGCCACCTGCGCACGCTCGCCGGGATCCAGCAGCGCACGGGCGGCTTCACGGAGTTCGTGACGCTCCCCTTCATCCACACCAACGCGCCCGTGTACCTGGCGGGCATCGCACGGCCCGGCCCCACCCTCCGGGACAACCGCGCGGTGACGGCGATGGCCCGCCTCCTCCTGCACCCGCACATCCCCAACATCCAGACGAGCTGGGTGAAACTGGGCACGGAGGGCGCGGCGGAGATGCTCCGCTCCGGCGCCAACGACCTGGGCGGCACCCTCATGGAGGAGACGATCTCCCGCATGGCCGGCTCGTCCTACGGGTCGTACAAGTCGGTCAAGGACCTGATCGCGGTCGCGGACGCGGCGGGCCGCCCGGCGAAGCCGCGCACCACGCTCTACGGCCCCGTGCCCGAGGAGCGGCAGCGGGCGGCACGGGACTCGGACGGGCACCTGCCGCAGCTGCTGCCGGTGCTGGACTGAGGAGCCGCGGGCACCGGGGGCGCGGACGCCGGAGGACGCGGGCGCGCGCTTCGGGAGTACGGCGGGCGCGCAGTACGATGATCGGGCCCCCGGTGTGTCGGGGTTCTCGTAGCTGAGGAGATGCGTGCCCGTGCCAGCCCGACTTCCCTCATGGGCGTGGGTCTCCGGTCTGACCGTGGGGGCGATCGCGGCGGTGACCGTCCTGGCCATGCAGGCGGACCAGGGGCCCCATCCCACCGCCGTGGCGACGAAGCCGAAGCCGTCGGCGTCCGCGGACGCGCACCCCAAGCCCAGGGAGACCGCGCCGGCCCCGGTGCCGGAGGGCTCCGGCACCGGGCGGCGCGTCGTCTACTCGGTGGGCCAGGACCGGGTGTGGCTGGTCGACGCCAGCGACGCCACCCGCAGGTCCTTCAAGGTGTGGCCGGGCACGGTCGACCCGGATCCGGGCAAGTACAGCGTCGGCACCCGCCGCCAGGACCCGACGACGGGCTCCGACGGGGTGCGGATCGAGCAGATCGTGTACTTCGCCCAGGAGGACGGCGTCTGGCTCGCCTTCTCCAACGCCGTGGACGGCTCCTCCCCGCCGCCGCCCGCCGCCGGTGCCAAGACGGGCGGCATACGGCTGCCCAAGGCGGACGGCGACGCGCTCTGGGAGTTCGGCACGTCCGGCACGACGGTCAGCGTGGTGGCGTAGGTCACGGTTGTCCCGCGGTCTCCGTCCCGCCGGACGGCAGGTGCGCCACGATCAGCACGACACCGCTGAACAGGAGCACCCGGGTCGCCGCGTCCAGCCCGTTCCAGTCCTGCGACTGCCACATCGCGAACCACTCCCCGCCGATCGCGAGGAACCCGGCGCCGAAGAGCAGCATCAGCATGAGCGTGCCGTAGGTGGTGAAGCGCCGCGCGGGAGCGTGCTGCCGGCGTATCCAGAGCCAGGTGGCCCGGATCAGGACGAGCGCGGCCACGGTCTCCCACACGATGATCGCCACGTAGGCGGTGTCCTGGAGCCCCTTGCTCGTGATCGCCCGCCACATCAGGTCGTCGTCCTTGAACGTCGTGTCCATCGCGAGGACATGGTGCACGTACTGCTGGTTGCTGTCGAAGTCGGTGATGTTCCCGAGGGCCACGAGGGCGATGTAGAGGGCGAGGACCGCGGTGAGCACGGTGGAGGCGAGTAACAGGGTGCTGCGGGGGTTGTTGGTCATGGCAGCACTATCCCCAAGTCCCCGACCCCGCGCGCGGGTAGGGTCCGCGAACGTGCTCTGCGCGCAGCGTTCGCCGCCCTGCCGCTCAGCCCACCAGGAGGTCCTTCTTGAGCCGTCGCAGCTCCCGCGCGTCCAGGCCCAGCGCCTTCTTCTCGTACCCGGCGAAGGAGCCGTACGCGTGCTCGACCTCGTCGAAGCCGGAGTTCAGGTATGAGGCGCGTACGTCGAGCAGCGGCTTGTAGACCGCGGCCTGCCCGGCGGGCAGGGCGGCCAGAGCGGCGGCGTTGGCCTCGGCGCGGTACGCGTTGGAGGCCAGGTAGTCCGCCGTCACCGTCTCACGCGGCACGCCGAGCGCGGTGAGCAGGGCGGCACTGGCCCAGCCGGTGCGGTCCTTGCCCGCGGTGCAGTGGTAGAGGACGCCGTCGGGGTCGCGGACCAGGCCGGAGAACACGGCGGAGTAGGCGGCCTTCGCGGGCTCACCGCTGACCATGCTCTTCTCGCCCTCGATCATCATCTGCTCGGCCTCGGCGGCGGACGCCGGCATGGTGAAGACGGGCGAGTCGTCACCGGCGACGTTCGCCACGACGTACCGCACCCCCTCGGGCAGGCGGTCCGGGGCGGCGGAACGCTCCGACGCCGTGCGCAGGTCGTAGTCGACGGCGATGCCGAGCCGCTTCAGCTTCGCCAGGTCGGCGTCGGTGAGCTTGTCCAGGGAGTCGGTGCGGTACACCGCTCCCATCCGCACCCACTGCCCGTCCCTGGTGCGGTAGCCGCCCGCGTCACGGAAGTTGACCGCGCCGTCCAGCTCGATCAGCCGGTCGGCGAGCCGCAGCCGCTGCCCCCGGTCCGGTACCAGGTCGAACCACTGCCGGTCGGCGGCGGGCAGCCCCCGCACGGGGACCCGGCCGGTGGAACCGCCCACGGCGACGGTACGGCCGTTCGCCCGCACCGCGACCTGGCGGACCCCCGGCGCCCGCCAGGTGATCTCGTACCCGCCGTCGCCCCGCGCGGTCACCTCGGCGGCCGTGAACGGTATCTGCCGGGCCGGGTGTCCGGCATCCGCGTGGGGCGCGGCGGGGGCGGCCGTGGCCGCCGGGGCGGCGACACCGGCGAGGAGCGCGGTGGCCGACAGGACGCAGGCCAGGCTGACACGTGTCGTGTTGTTCGTCATGGCCGGGATCGTCCGGCCCACGGACGAGGATGCCGCTAACGGATCACGAACTAGGCCCGTCGGGCGGCTGTCGTGACGGTGAGCACGAACGCGGTCCAGGAGACGCCGGTGAAGGTGAGCCGGGCGGCGTCGGGAGCCTTGGAGTCGCGGACGTGGATGGTGGAGGTGGTGGGGGGTATCGCGATCTCGACGCAATCAGGGCCGTCGTTGCTGCTGTGGCTGCTCTTGAACCACTCCAGGTCGGAGGTCATGTCTCTTCTCCCATGACTTTTTCGATGAAGGTCAGTGAGCCTCTTTCATCCTGTGCTGGTGGGTGAAATGGGCTGGTCAGCGGGTGTGGTGACGAGACAGGGCCCCTTGTCGTTGGCGTGGTGATCTCA
>NZ_JODM01000015.1 GCF_000717995.1 Streptomyces violaceorubidus | reverse complement strand
ACGAGGTACGACAAACTCGCCGTCCGCTACGAAGCGACCGTGCTGGTCGCAGCCATCAATGAATGGCTGTGACCAGCACTTTCGCAACAGGCCCTAGGCGGGGCGGCGGGCCTGGTTCGCCCGGCCCTTTTCGGTGCGCCACCGGCGTTCGCGCGCCCGCTTCGCCATGTCCTGTCCGACCAGCCGGTGACAGGGGGGCCGCCGAGGGATCAGGCGCGGCCCACCGGAGCCAGCACGGCGTTCGTGAGCCTGGCCAGGTCCTCGGGGGACAGCTCGACCTCCAGGCCGCGGCGGCCCGCCGAGACACAGATCGTGGCGTGCCGGGAGGCCGAGGCGTCCAGGACCGTCGCCAGCCGCTTGCGCTGGCCCAGCGGCGAGATGCCGCCGCGCACATAGCCCGTGGTGCGCTCGGCCAGGGCCGGGTCGGCCATCGCCGCCCGCTTGCCGCCCACCGCGGCCGCGAGGGCCTTGAGGTCCAGCTGGCCCGCCACCGGCACCACCGCGACCGTCAGGGCGCCGTCCACGTCCGCCACCAGCGTCTTGAACACCCGCTCCGGCGAGACGCCCATCGCCTCGGCCGCCTCCTCGCCGTAGGAGGGGTGGGCCGGGTCGTGCTCGTAGGCGTGGACCGTGTACGCCACCCCGGCGGCCGTGAGCGCCACGGTCGCGGGGGTGCCGCCCGACTGCTGCTTCTTCGCCTTGCTCGGCTTGTTCGGCTTCTTCGCCATGCGGGCCAGTACCTCAGTTGAGACTCGTCGGGCCGCGCGTCAGGTCCGACGCCGGCAGGGACGGCAGCGTACGGATGATGGCGGTCTCCGAGCGAAGGAGTTTCAGCTCGTCCCGCAGCCGCGAGGCGGTGTCCGGGGCCTGGAGCAGGCGCTGCTTGGTCGGGGTGTCCAGCATCATCGCGGCGGCGACCAGGTAGGAGACCACCCCGGGTTCGTCCGGCAGGTCGGCGCCGGTCGCCAGCGACCGTTCGCGTGCCCCCGCCAGCCGCTTCTGGTACTGCCGGAAGGAGCGCAGCACGCCCTCCGCCAGGGCGCCCGCCTCGTCGCCGGGTTCCTCGGGCAGGGGGTCGAGCTCGGCCGTCAGGTACGGCCCCGAGGCCTCCACCGAGACCAGCCGCATCCGGGTCGTGCCGGTCGCCAGCACCTCGAAGGTGCCGTCGGCCCGCTCCCGGATCGTCGCCGCGTCCGCGACGCAGCCCACCTTGTGGAAGGCCTTGAGCGGGTCGGTCCCGAACCCGGCACCCGGCCCGCGTTCGAGGGTGGCTGTCGGGTCGGGCAGGCCGGGGGCGGTCTCGGCCACCTCGTAGCCGTCGCGGATCGCCACGACGGCGAACCGGCGTGGTTCGTCCTCGGGAGTCTTCAGCAACTCGCGCATCATGGCGCGATAGCGCTCCTCGAAGATGTTGAGCGGGAGCACCAGCCCCGGGAACAGGACCGAGTTCAGGGGGAAGAGGGGGAGCCGGACGGTGGTCACGACGCAGAAGCCTAATGGTCGCCGGGGCGGACGCGTCCGCCGTGCCCACTTCGTGGTCGTCCCGGGCCCGCCGCACCGGTCGTCGTGGCGGCCTCACCCTGGCGGGCGCGGACGTCCGCGCGCACCCGGAGGAAACCGCCGAGCGGGTCGTCCGTGTCGCGGTCCCAGGGGAAGGACGTGACGTACGGGCCGGTCAGCAGCAGCTGCTCGGCCGCGTCCCGGTGGCGTTCCAGGCGCACGAGGACGTGGACGAGCAGGTTCCGCAGCTCCGCCGCCCAGGGATCGGCCGCCGGGTGGGCCGCCGAGAGGGTGATCGCGCGGTCCGCGGCGGTGTGCAGGCGGCGGCGGTGGGCGCGCAGGGCGGCGGGGGTGCGGCAGGTGAGGGCCGCGTGCAGCGGCAGTGCCCGCACGAGGGCGTCCTCGGGGGCCTCCTGAGCGGCCGTCTCCGCGAAGTCCAGGCACTCGCCGTGGGCGTCGGGCGAGGCGGCGGCCAGGTACTCCAGGGCGGCGACGTGGCTGCCGTAGTGGTGCGGGCAGCGCCGGACCGCCTGCTCCCACAGGCGCTCGAACTCGGCGTGTCCGGCACGGGCGCCCCGCGCGGCGTCCAGCGCGGTCCGCCACGGCACCGGGTCGTCGGGGCCGGCGGCCTCGGCGGCGGCGACGACGGTGGGGATCACCTGGTGCAGCAGTTCGGCGCGGGCCGGCGAGTCCCAGTGCCGGTGGACCGTCAGGCGGGCCGCGACCAGCAGGGCGTCGGGGTCGTCCGGGGCGGCGGCGCGCCAGGTGTCGAGCCACTCGGAGCGGGAGCGGGCGAAGGCGGCGAGCCGGGTCGCGTAACGGTCGCGGTGGTCCCATTCGGCGTTCTCGCGCGTGCCGGCGAGGAGACCGGCCGCGGCGCCGTGCTCGCCGCGGGCCGCGGCGACGAGGGCGGGGGCGAGGCGGTCGTCGGGGGCGTCGAGGAGCACGTCGTCGTCTGGGGCGGGCCGTGGCGACCGGGAACGGGCCCGGGCAGCAGCGGTCCGCAGGAACGCGCGCAGCATGGCCAGTACGACGGTCGAGGGGGAGGGATGGTTGTGCGGCCCCGGCTCCGCCTTGGGCCGGTCGTGGATCCCCACCCGCACGACCCGTGCGGCATACGTCGCCGGGTGCGGGTCCCGGTGCGGGCCCCGGTGCGGGTCCCTCGCGGGACGTCCCGCCGTCGGCGGATGTCGGGCGGCAGCTGTCCGTCGGTGGGCGAGGGGCGCCTGGGGTGGGCCATGTGTGGAGCACCGTGTCCCCGGTGGTCCTGGCGCCGGGACCGGGACCGGGGCTCGGGCGGGGCGGCCATGGGGCGGGGTGGGTGTGTCGCCGGGTGCTGATGGCCTCGGCGCCGTGCCTGCGGCGCCGGACTCGGGACGGGCTTCCGGGCAGGGGCGGGGTCCCGAGCCTGTCGGGGCGGGAGCCGAGCGGTTCCGGGCGAGTGCCGGGCTCACCTGCTGCCGGGCCCGAGCCCTCGGCGGGGCGACCCGAGGGGGTGGGCCCGGGGGGTGGAGCTGGGGGTGGAGCCGGGGGTCCTTCCCCGGGGGACGGGTGTGCGGGGCCGGTCCCGCCGCCGGGCGGGCCGGGTTCGCTCCGGTGGGGTCAGCTCCGGCGGAGGAGACGGGTGGCGCCCGCCGCGACCGTGGTCGCCAGGACCCAGCCCAGCAGGACCAGGGCCGTCGACAGCCACTGCCAGCCGTCGTGGAGCTGCCAGAAGCCCACCTGGCCCAGGTCGATCACCGGCAGGAGGAGGTCGAGCGCGAAGAGGGCGGGGTTCCAGTCCGGGTGCTCGCCGCTCTTCAGCGGAGGCGGCTCCGCGCGGGCGAAGGCGAGGGAGCCGGCCGCCCACAGGATGGCCATCCACACCGCCGCCCGGCCCGGCCGGTAGCCGTAGGCGACCGTCCAGTCCTGCGCGTAGCCCACCAGCTTCGCGGCGAGGGGCAGGCTCTCGCGGCGCCTGCGGTGCTTGGCGAGCAGCACCTCGCGGGCGTCCTCGTCCTCGCCGCCCGCCCGCAGCACGGCGGCGAGGCGCTCGTACGGCTCCGGGTGGTACTCGGCGGTCGCGGCGCCCACCCAGCGCAGCCGCTTCTCCAGCGGGAACGGCCCGCGCGGCACCAGGTTCTCGTAGGCGAAGCCGCCCATGTGCAGCCGGCCGGGGCCCGGCCAGCTGTCCGCCCGGTCCATCAGGTTGACCACCCGCGCCCCCGACAGCACCACCCGCCCGCGCGCCGGACGCTCACCCAGGAAACGCAGCTCGGGCGTCTGCACCCGGCGCAGCGACAGCTCCTGGTCGTCGGTGAAGGTGAACCGCGCGTGCTCCAGGTCCAGCGCGTCGCCGAACCGCCCGTCGTCGAGCCGCACCCCGCCCTCGCACTCGAAGCGCTGGATGCGGGTGCCCTGCGCGGGGGTGGTGCCGCGCAGCAGCGGGCTGCCGAGGCCCGCCGGGGTCAGGTACAGGGTGCGCTCCACCGTCAGCTGCGGAGCGTTCAGCGCGTGCCGCGTGTACGGGTTCAGCAGGCGGGCGCCGCGCAGACTCAGCGACACGCCGACCTGGGCGCTGCGCAGGCTCACCTCGCCGTGCGACTCCAACATCTCGGCCTGGAGGTCCTGCCCGACCGCCAGACCGTCCGCGGCGATGGAACGCCCGCTGCGGTCCCGGTGCACGATCGCCTGGTTGAGCAGCAGGTCGGTGCCTATCTGCGCGTCCGTGAGCCGGATGCCGCCCGGGAAGCGGGAGCGCGGCAGGTGCAGGTCGCCCTCGGTGTGCAGCCGGGCCGCCTCCAGGCGCGGCACCGCGCAGTCCACCAGCCGCACGGTCGTGAACCGGGTCTCCGGCAGCAGTACCTCCCGCTCGAAGCGGCAGCGCCGCAGCTCCACATAGGGCACCACCGTGCCGCCCGCCAGGTCCATCGTGTCGCTGATCCGCACGCCCACGAGCTGCAACGAGGACACCCGGCCCGCGAGCGCCGGCGGACCGTCGAGGAGCAGCCAGCACACGACACGGGCCCGCACCGTCCGCTCCGGCCCCCAGGGACGCCCGCCGTGCGGATCGTCGACGAGCGGGTCGCCGCTGCTCAGGTCGTACACGCTGCCGTTGCGGAAGGCCTGCCACATGCCGGCCTCGGCGATGGTCAGGTCGTCCGGCAGCTCTCCGTCACGATGGCCCGCCCCCTCCGTCACGGTGCTTCACCCCCTCCCCGTCTACTCGTCGGTCGCTCACCCTTCGTACAACCGTTCATGCCCACTGCGTGACCTTCCGAACACTCAAAGTGAGCACGGATCGCATGAGTTCACCGTGGGCAGTGCGGTCCGTCGCGTTCCGTATCAGCCATTGATACGCGCGGACCGGGCCGGACGCGGGTCTGAGAGAATTGGTTCCGTGATCTCCCGAATCGATCTGCGCGGCGACGCCCTCCCCGAGGGCCCCGCCCTGCGCGACCTGCTGCCCCGAGCCGACTTCGACGTCTCGGTCGCCCTGGAGAAGGTGCGTCCGATCTGCGAGGCCGTGCATCATCGCGGGGACGCGGCGCTGATCGACTTCACCGAGCAGTTCGACGGGGTCCGGCTGGAGCGGGTGCGGGTCCCGGCGGAGGAGCTGACCCGCGCGCTGGAGGGCCTGGACCCGGCTGTGCGCGCCGCGCTCGAGGAGTCCATCCGCCGCGCCCGCCTCGTCCACCGCGAGCAGCGCCGCCGCACGCACACCACGCAGGTGGTGCCCGGCGGGTCGGTCACCGAGAAGTGGGTGCCGGTCGAGCGGGTCGGGCTCTACGTGCCCGGCGGCCGGTCGGTCTACCCGTCGTCCGTGGTCATGAACGTGGTGCCCGCGCAGGAGGCCGGCGTCGGCTCGATCGCGCTCGCCTCGCCCGCGCAGGCCGGGTTCGGCGGGATCCCGCACCCCACCATCCTGGCCGCCTGCGCCCTGCTCGGCGTGGACGAGGTGTACGCGGCCGGCGGTGCCACCGCCGTCGCGATGTTCGCCTACGGCACGGAGTCCTGCCCGCCCGCCAACATGGTCACCGGCCCCGGCAACATCTGGGTCGCCGCCGCCAAGCGCTTCTTCACCGGGAAGATCGGCATCGACGCCGAGGCGGGACCGACCGAGATCGCCGTCCTGGCGGACTCGACGGCCGACCCGGTGCACGTCGCCTCCGACCTGATCAGCCAGGCCGAGCACGACCCGCTGGCCGCCGCCGTCCTGGTCACCGACTCCGTGGAGCTCGCGGACGCGGTGGAGAAGGAGTTGCGGCCGCAGGTCGAGGCCACCAAGCACGTCGAGGACCGGATCCGCCCGGCCCTGGCCGGCCGCCAGTCCGCGATCGTCCTCGTCGACGGCCTGGACGAGGGGCTGCGCGTGGTCGACGCCTACGGCGCGGAGCACCTGGAGATCCAGACCGCCGACGCCGCCGCGGTCGCCGACCGGGTCAAGAACGCCGGCGCGGTCTTCGTGGGCCCCTGGGCGCCCGTCTCGCTCGGCGACTACGCGGCCGGGTCCAACCATGTCCTGCCCACCGGGGGCTGCGCCTGCCACTCCTCGGGCCTGTCCGTGCAGTCCTTCCTGCGCGGCATCCACATCGTCGACTACACGCGCGACGCGCTCGCCGAGGTCGCGCACCACGTGGTGACGCTGGCCGAGGCCGAGGACCTGCCCGCGCACGGCGCGGCGATCAAGGCGAGGTTCGAGTGGAAGGTCCCGGAAAGCAAGTGACGTTCGGCATCGACGATCTCCCCGTACGGGACGAGCTGCGCGGCAAGTCCCCCTACGGCGCGCCCCAGCTGGACGTGCCGGTACGGCTGAACACCAACGAGAACCCCTACCCGCTGCCCGACGCGCTGGTCGAGCGGATCGCCGAGCGGGTCCGCGAGGCCGCCCGCGACCTCAACCGCTACCCGGACCGGGACGCGGTCGAGCTGCGCACCAAGCTCGCCGAGTACCTGACGAACACCTGCGGGCACCCGCTGGACGTGAGCAGCGTCTGGGCGGCCAACGGCTCCAACGAGGTCATCCAGCAGCTGCTGCAGACCTTCGGCGGCCCGGGCCGCACCGCGATCGGCTTCGAGCCGTCGTACTCGATGCACGGCCTCATCGCGCGCGGCACCGGCACCGGCTGGATCTCCGGGCCGCGCCACGAGGACTTCACCATCGACCTGCCCGCCGCCCAGCGGGCGATCGCCGAGCACCGCCCGGACGTCGTCTTCGTCACCACCCCCAACAACCCCACCGGCAACGCGGTCCCGGCCGGGACGGTCCTCGCCCTCTACGAGGCCGCGCAGGCCGCCAGGCCGTCCATGGTCGTCGTGGACGAGGCGTACATCGAGTTCAGCCACGGCGCCTCGCTGCTGCCGCTGCTCGACGGACGGCCGAACCTCGTCGTCTCCCGCACCATGTCCAAGGCGTTCGGCGCGGCCGGCCTGCGCCTCGGCTACCTCGCCGCGCACCCGGCCGTGGTCGACGCCGTCCAGCTCGTACGGCTGCCCTACCACCTGTCGGCCGTCACCCAGGCGACCGCGCTGGCCGCCCTGGAGTACACGGACACGCTGCTCAAGTACGTGGAGCAGCTGAAGACCGAGCGGGACCGGCTGGTCGCCGAACTGCGGGCCATCGGCTACGAGGTGACCGAGTCCGACGCCAACTTCGTGCAGTTCGGGCGGTTCGAGGACTCCCACGTGACCTGGCGGAAGATCCTCGACCGGGGCGTGCTGGTCCGGGACAACGGCGTGCCGGGATGGCTGCGGGTCACCGCCGGCACCCCGCAGGAGAACGACGCGTTCCTCGACGCGGTACGTGAAGTCAAGAAGGAGCAGAACACATGAGCCGCGTGGGACGCGTGGAGCGCACGACCAAGGAGACCTCGGTCCTCGTCGAGATCGACCTCGACGGCACCGGCAAGACCGACATCGCCACCGGCGTCGGCTTCTACGACCACATGCTCGACCAGCTCGGCCGGCACGGTCTGTTCGACCTGACCGTGAAGACCGACGGCGACCTGCACATCGACTCCCACCACACCATCGAGGACACCGCCCTCGCGCTGGGCGCCGCCTTCAAGCAGGCCCTCGGCGACAAGGTGGGCATCTACCGCTTCGGCAACTGCACGGTCCCGCTGGACGAGTCCCTCGCCCAGGTCACCGTCGACCTCTCCGGCCGCCCCTACCTCGTGCACACCGAGCCCGAGAACATGGCGCCGATGATCGGCGAGTACGACGTGACCATGACCCGGCACATCCTGGAGTCCTTCGTCGCCCAGGCCCAGGTCGCCCTGCACGTGCACGTGCCCTACGGGCGCAACGCGCACCACATCGTGGAGTGCCAGTTCAAGGCGCTGGCCCGGGCCCTGCGCTACGCCTCGGAGCGCGATCCCCGCGCGGCCGGCATCCTGCCTTCCACGAAGGGCGCGCTGTAACCGATGAACGGTACGTCCACCGCACTGATCGTCGTCGGCCTCTTCCTGGCCGGCGGCATCTACTCCTTCGCCAAGCAGCAGATGCCCAGGGGCCTGATCGTGCTGCTCTCCATCGGCGCCGGCATGTGTCTGCTCGCCGGAGTCCTGAGGCTGGGGGTCTGGAGTTGACCACCGCCGCCGCCAAGAAGGTCGTCGTCTTCGACTACGGCTTCGGCAACGTCCGTTCCGCCGAGCGTGCCCTCGCGCGCGCGGGAGCCGACGTCGAGATCACCCGCGACTACGACAGGGCCATGAACGCCGACGGGCTCCTGGTCCCCGGTGTCGGCGCCTTCGCCGCCTGCATGGACGGCCTCAAGGCCGCCCGCGGCGACTGGATCGTCGACCGGCGGCTGTCGGGCGGACGCCCGGTCATGGGCATCTGCGTCGGCATGCAGATCCTCTTCTCGCGCGGCATCGAGCACGACGTGGAGGCCGCGGGCCTCGACGAGTGGCCCGGCACGGTCGGACCGCTCCAGGCCGACGTCGTGCCCCACATGGGCTGGAACACGGTGGAGGCACCGGCCGACTCCCAGCTCTTCGCGGGCCTGGACGCGGACGCCCGCTTCTACTTCGTGCACTCCTACGCCGTCCACGAGTGGACGCAGGAGACGCACAACCCGCTGATCGCCGAGCCCAGGGTCACCTGGTCCACACACGGCAAGCCCTTCGTGGCCGCCGTGGAGAACGGCGCGCTGTGGGCCACGCAGTTCCACCCCGAGAAGTCCGGCGACGCCGGAGCCCAGCTCCTCACCAACTGGATCGAGACCCTGTAGAGATGAGCAAGCTCGAACTCCTCCCCGCCGTCGACGTCCGCGACGGCCAGGCCGTCCGCCTGGTGCACGGCGAGTCCGGCACCGAGACCTCCTACGGCTCCCCGCTGGAGGCCGCCCTCGCCTGGCAGCGCTCCGGCGCCGAGTGGCTGCACCTGGTGGACCTGGACGCCGCGTTCGGCACCGGGGACAACCGCGCGCTGATCGCCGAGGTGGCCCAGGCGATGGACATCAAGGTGGAGCTGTCCGGCGGCATCCGCGACGACGACACCCTCGCCGCGGCCCTCGCCACCGGCTGCACCCGGGTGAACCTGGGCACCGCCGCCCTGGAGACCCCGGAGTGGGTCGCCAAGGTCATCGCCGAGCACGGCGACAGGATCGCGGTCGGCCTGGACGTACGGGGCACCACGCTGCGGGGCCGGGGCTGGACGCGTGACGGCGGCGACCTCTACGAGACGCTGGACCGCCTGAACAAGGAGGGCTGCGCCCGGTACGTCGTCACCGACATCGCCAAGGACGGCACCCTCCAGGGCCCCAACCTGGAGCTCCTGAAGAACGTCTGCGCGGCCACCGACCGCCCGGTCGTGGCGTCGGGCGGCGTGTCCTCCCTGGACGACCTGCGCGCGATCGCCGGGCTCGTCCCGGACGGTGTCGAGGGGGCCATCGTCGGGAAAGCCCTCTACGCAAAGTCGTTCACCCTGGAAGAGGCCCTGGAGGCTGTGTCGACATGACGTCCGAAGCCGTACGGCGCGTGCAGAGCGGAAGTCCATGGGAAGAGTCCTTCGGTTTCGCACGCGCCGTGGCGGCGGGCGACCGTGTCGTCGTGGCGGGCACCACCGCCTTCAAGGGCGACATGCTCTACGGCGAGGGCGACCCGTACGAGCAGACGAAGGTGGCCTTCGGCACGGCCGTCGAGGCCCTTGCCGAGTTCGGACTCGGCATCGAGTCCGTGATCCGGACCCGTGTGTGTCTGGCACATTCCCGCGATGTCGATGCGGTGGGCCGCGCCCACAAGGAGTTGTTCGACTCCGTGCGCCCGGTTACGACCCTGCTGGTCGTGCAGGGCTTCATCGACTCGCGGGTGCTGGTGTCAGTCGAAGTGGAAGCGTATAGAGGAGCCGTGGATTCATGACCCTGGCGGTCCGAGTCATCCCCTGCCTGGACGTGGACGGCGGCCGGGTCGTCAAGGGCGTCAACTTCCAGAACCTGCGCGACGCGGGCGACCCCGTCGAGATGGCCAAGGTGTACGACGCCGAGGGCGCCGACGAGCTGACGTTCCTGGACATCACCGCCTCGTCGGGCGACCGCGAGACGACCTACGACGTGGTGCGCCGCACCGCCGAGCAGGTGTTCATCCCGCTGACCGTAGGCGGCGGGGTGCGCACCGTCGAGGACGTGGACAAGCTGCTGCGGGCCGGAGCGGACAAGGTGGGCGTGAACACCGCCGCCATCGCCCGAGCCGACCTGATCCGTGAGATCGCCGAGCGGTTCGGCCGCCAGGTCCTCGTGCTGTCGGTCGACGCCCGCCGCACCGAGGCGGGCACCTTCGAGGTGACCACCCACGGCGGCCGGCGCGGCACCGGTGTCGACGCGGTCGAGTGGGCCCACCGGGCCGCCGAGCTGGGCGCGGGGGAGATCCTGCTCAACTCGATGGACGCGGACGGCACCAAGGACGGCTACGACCTGGAGATGCTGGCGGCGGTCCGGGGGCACGTGACCGTCCCCGTGATCGCCTCGGGCGGCGCGGGCAGCCTCGCCCACTTCGCCCCCGCCGTCGAGGCGGGCGCGGACGCGGTCCTGGCGGCGTCCGTCTTCCACTTCGGCGACCTGCGGATCGGCGAGGTGAAATCCGCCCTGCGCGAGGCGGGCCATCCCGTTCGGTAGTTCGAGAGGTCGCCCTCGGTAGTGAACGTGGTAGTGGTCCCGGTGGCGGCCCCGCTAAGGTGCTCATATGCCTGGGATCACGATTGAGTTCACCGAGGAAGAGCTGGCCGAGCTGCGTGCCGAGGCCAAGGAGCAGGGCGTCGCGATCAAGCGTCTCGCGCACGACATACTGACCGAGGACGTGGTGCGTCGACGGCAGAAGCAGCGGTTCGTGGAGGGGGCGTCGAAGTACGCCCGCGAGATCATGGCCGACTTCGAAGAGCGCTTCCCGGCGGGATTGCGGTGACGCTCTACGTCGACGCTGGCTGGGTCCTCTGCGTGCAGGTGGAAGTCTCACCGCCGAACACGCCCATCAGGGACTGGGGCGCCCTTCACTGCATGGCTGAGAGGCATCGGTACGAGCGTGTCGCGGGAGAGCCCTATTACGAGGAGATCCCGGCTCGAGCGGCCACGTTCCTGCACACCGCGCTGAGGCTCCGCCCGTTCACGGACTACAACGCGTCGATCGGCATCGGCTGTGTTCGGGCGTACATGGAGGCATGCGGAACACCGGTCGACCCGCGACCCGGCGACTGGGCCAAACTCGTCTCCGACATCCGCAGCGACGAGGCCGACCTCAATGAAACCGCCCGCCTGCTGCGCGACTGGGCTGCCTGACCAGGTGTCCGACCTCACCGACATAGCCGACCGGCAGGCCGGCCCCAGTCCCGCTCGCCCCGCCCACCGGGACGGCAACGTCCTGCGCTGGGTCGGGGCCTACACCGCGTCGATGCTCGGTGACAGCGTCTTCTTCCTCGCGCTGTCCTGGGCCGCCGTGCGGCAGGGCAGTCCCGCCGAGGCCGGGATCGTCACGGCCGTGAGCGCGGTGCCGCGTGCGCTGCTCATGCTCGGCGGGGGAGTGGTCGTCGACCGGCTGGGACCGCGCAAGGTCGTCATAGGCAGCGACGCCGTACGGTGCGCGGCGGTCCTCGCGGTGGCCGCGCTGCTCTTCGCCACCGGTCCGGGACTGTGGCTCCTGGCCCTGCTCGCCCTCGTCTTCGGTGCGGTGGACGCCCTTTTCATGCCCGCCGTCGGAGCCCTCCCCGCCCGCATCACCACCAAGGACCAGCTCGCCCGCGTCCAGGGCATGCGCGGCCTCGCCGTCCGCCTGTCCTCCGTCGTGGGCGGGTCCTCGCCCTGTGCGCGCCGGGCGTGCGCAGGGCCGAGCTGCCGAAGTGAGCGGCAGAGGTCAGATGCCCAGCTGCTTCGTCTCCCGCAGCTTGGCGATCGCGTTCTCCTCGCCCTCCAGCCCCACCTTGGCGGCGTCCTGCCGGCCGTAGGCGAACAGCAGCAGCTCGGACGGCTCGCCCGTGGCCGTCACCACCGGCGTGCCCCGGTGGGCGACCGTCGTCTGGCCGTTCGGACGGCGCAGCACCAGGCCCGTCGGGATGCCGCGGCCCATCAGCCGGGCAGCCCGCTCCAGACGGGACCACAGGGCGTCCTGGAAGACCGGGTCCAGCTCGCGCGGCGACCAGTCCGGCTGGGCCCGGCGGACGTCCTCGGCGTGGACGTAGAACTCCACCGTGTTCGCCGCCTCGTCGACCTGCTTGAGCTGGAAGGGGGAGAAGCGGGGCGGGCCGGTGCGGATCAGCTGGAGCAGCTCCTCGTACGGCTTCGCGCCGTACTCCTCCCGCACCCGGTGGAGGCGGGACTCCAGCGGCTTGATCAGGGCGCCCCCGGCCGCGTCCGGACGCCGTTCGCGCACCACCACGTGCGCGGCCAGGTCACGGGTCCGCCAGCCCTCGCACAGCGTCGGGGCGTCCGGACCCGCCGTCTCCAACAGATCGGCGAGCAGAAGTCGTTCACGCTTGGCGAAAGTCGACATGGAGTCAGCCTACGGCGGGCGGGCGGGTCCGCCCAATGGACATCCCGGGGGCGTGTCCGTCCCGCGCGGCACAATGGGCGCATGACCAGCAGCTCCCCCACCAGCGGCGGCTCCGGGCGGCCCGGCCCGCTCGCCCCCGAGATCGCCGACCGGCTCAAGCGCAGCGCCGACGGCCTCCTGCCCGCCATCGCCCAGCAGTACGACACCGGCGAGGTGCTGATGCTCGGCTGGATGGACGACGAGGCCCTGCACCGCACGCTGACGACCGGCCGCTGCACCTACTGGTCGCGCAGCCGGCAGGAGTACTGGGTCAAGGGCGACACCTCCGGGCACTTCCAGTGGGTGAAGTCCGTCGCCCTGGACTGCGACGCCGACACCGTGCTCGTCAAGGTCGACCAGGTGGGCGCCGCCTGCCACACCGGCACCCGCACCTGCTTCGACACCGACGTGCTGCTCGCCGAGAACGCCGAAGACGCCGAAGACGCCGAAGACGCCGAAACCGCCCCGGACGCCGCCCGCACCGGCGCGCCCGGCGCGGATCAGTAGGGTCTGCCGCCATGGACGTCACGCATGACATGGACCTCGACACCTTCCGCAAGCTCGCCGCCGACCGCCGGGTGATCCCGGTCAGCCGCAAGCTCCTCGCCGACGGCGACACCCCCGTGGCCCTGTACCGCAAGCTCGCCGCCGAGCGCCCCGGCACCTTCCTGCTGGAGTCCGCGGAGAACGGACGATCCTGGTCCCGGTACTCCTTCGTCGGCGTGCGCAGCGCCGCCACCCTCACCGAGAAGGACGGCCAGGCGCACTGGCAGGGCACCCCGCCCGTCGGCGTCCCCACCGACGGCGACCCGCTCGCCGCCCTGCGCGCCACCGTCGAGGCCCTGCACACCCCGCGCGACCTCGCCCACGATCTGGGCCTGCCGCCCTTCACCGGCGGTCTGGTCGGCTACCTCGGCTACGACATCGTGCGCCGCCTGGAGAAGGTCGGCCCGGGGGAGCGCGACGACCTGAAGCTCCCCGAGCTGACCATGCTGCTCACCAGCGACCTCGCCGTCATGGACCACTGGGAGGGCTCGGTCCTGCTGATCGCCAACGCGATCAACCACAACGACCTGGACAGCGGCGTCGACGAGGCCTACGCCGACGCGATCGCCCGCCTGGACGCCATGGAGGCCGACCTCACGCGCGCCGTCGCCCAGCCCCCGGCCGCGCTGCCGCCCTCCGAGCTGCCCGAGTACACCGCGCTGTGGGGCGGCCCCGACTTCCAGGACGCCGTCGAGGACATCAAGGAGCGCATCCGCGCGGGCGAGGCCTTCCAGGTCGTCCCCTCGCAGCGGTTCGAGACCCCCTGCACCGCGAGCGCGCTCGACGTGTACCGGGTGCTGCGGGCCACCAACCCCTCCCCGTACATGTACCTGCTCCGCCTCGACGGCTTCGACGTCGTCGGCTCGTCCCCCGAGGCGCTGGTCAAGGTCGAGGACGGGCGCGCCCTGGTGCACCCCATCGCCGGCACCCGCCCGCGCGGCGCCACGCCGCAGGAGGACCAGGCCCTCGCCGACGAGTTGCTCGCCGACCCCAAGGAGCGCGCCGAGCACCTGATGCTCGTCGACCTCGGCCGCAACGACCTGGGACGCGTCTGCGAACCCGGCTCCGTCGAGGTCGTCGACTTCATGTCCGTCGAGCGGTACTCGCACGTCATGCACATCGTCTCGACGGTCACCGGACGGGTCGCGCCGGACCGCACCGCCTTCGACGTCCTCACCGCCTGCTTCCCGGCCGGCACTCTCTCCGGCGCGCCCAAGCCGCGCGCCCTGCAGATCATCGACGAACTCGAACCCTCCCGGCGCGGCCTGTACGGCGGCTGCGTCGGCTACCTCGACTTCGCGGGCGACTCCGACACCGCCATCGCCATCCGCACGGCACTGCTGCGCGACGGCACCGCCTACGTCCAGGCGGGCGCCGGCGTCGTCGCCGACTCCGACCCGGTCGCCGAGGACACCGAGTGCCGCAACAAGGCGGCGGCCGTGCTGCGCGCCGTGCACACGGCCAACCGGCTGGCGCGATAGGGCCGACCGGTCGGACCGGTGGGGCGCTTCTCACGCTCCCAAGGGGAACCCCGGGTGACGGTTCGCCCGGGGTTCGGGTGATAGTGGAGTACGTGACAGCCGTTCCTCACCCCCGTACCCCAGCCGCAGGACCCGCCCGGGCCGGCCGCCGGAGCCTCGCCGTCGCCCTGCTGTGCGGCGCGCTCGGCGCCGCCGTCGCCCTGCTCGCCACCCGGCAGGACTGGGCGCAGGGCACCGCGACGGTGGCCGGCGGCGCGTTCTCGCTGACCGCCAAGGGCAGCGACGTCACGGGTGTGCCCGCGGCGCTCGCCATAGTCGGCCTCGCCTCGCTCGTCGCCGTCTTCGCCGTCCGCCGCGCCGGCCGCTTCGCCGTCGCCGCCGTGCTCGCGCTCAGCGGCGCGGGCACCATCGCCGCCGCCCTGGTGGGCGCCTTTGACAACTCGGCCCTGGACGACCAGGCCGCGAAGGCGGCAGGTGACACCTCGGCCACCGTCGACGCGCTCACCCACACCGCCTGGCCGTACGTCGCGGCCGTGGGCGGCGCGCTGCTCCTGGTGGCCGGACTGCTCGCGCTGCGCTACGGCAGCCGGTGGCCCGCGATGTCCGGCCGCTACGAGCGCGACGGCACCCCGCGCCCGCGCCGCAGGCCGCAGACCGTCGACCCGGACCGCCCCGAGGACCTGTGGAAGGCCATCGACCGCGGCGAGGACCCCACCAGCGCCTGACCGTCTCCGGGGCCGCGTTCACCCGCAGGAGCACCCCCGCTCACGGCGCGTGCCCCCATGCGGGACAATGGCTGCGAGCATCCTGCTCAGACATGGCACACAGCAACGAGGAGCAAGCAATGGCGGGCAGCAGCCACGGTCACACCCCGGCCGCCTGGACCGGTGTCATCATCGCCTTCATCGGTTTCTGCATCGCGGGCCTGTTCATGGTGGCCGCCCAGCCGTGGGGCTTCTGGGCCGGCATGGCGGTCGTGCTCCTCGGCGGTGTCGTCGGCTACATCATGAAGATGATGGGCCTCGGCCAGCCGAAGCAGAACCACTCCGTGCACCAGGTCAGCGGCGAGCGCGCGCAGGCCGGCGCCAAGGGCTGACCACCGGGCACGGCGGTCACGGACCTCCTGAGGGGCGGACCGGCACAGGAGTGCCGGGGACCGCCCCTCACGTGCGCGCGGGGGCGGCCGGGGGCAGAATGCGGGCGTGGACGTCGAGAGCGGGAAACCCATCCGGACCGGCACCCTCCGGCCCCGCGGCACGGTCCTGCGCCTGGCCGTCCCGGTCGGAGTGCTCGCGGCCGTCGCCGGGGCCTTCGCCTACGTGGGGAGCGTGGACCCCTACGAGCCCGGCCACTACCCCGTCTGCCCCCTGCTGCGTTTCACCGGCGTCTACTGCCCCGGCTGCGGCGGCCTGCGCAGCGCCCACTCCTTCGTCCACGGCGACCTGACCGCCGCGCTGCACGCCAACGCGCCCGCCGTCCTCGCCTACCTGGGCTTCGCCGTCCTGTGGACCGTCTGGGTGATCCGCGCGGCCCGGGGCCGTCCGGTGCGCGTCGACCTCGGCCCGGCGCACCTGTGGACGCTGGGGACGTTGCTGCTGGTCTTCACCGTTGTCCGGAACCTGCCGTTCGGCGGCTGGCTCCTCCCTTGATCATTTGCTGGGCGTCCAGGTAGTGGGACCGGTGAAGGCCGGATGCGGGACCGGTGCCCGGCTCCGGATACCATCACAGTGACCACAGGTTTTGCCGTCTGAAAGGGGCCCCTCGCGTGAGTGTGCTCGACGAGATCATCGACGGAGTCCGTGCCGACCTCGCGGAGCGGCAGGCGCGCGTCGGCCTCGACGAGCTCAAGGAGCGCGCGGCCAAGGCCCGCCCCGCCAAGGACGGCGTGTCCGCGCTGCGCGGCGACGGCGTCAAGGTCATCTGCGAGGTCAAGCGCTCCAGCCCCTCCAAGGGCGCGCTCGCGGCCATCGCCGACCCGGCCGGTCTCGCCGCCGACTACGAGGCGGGCGGCGCCGCCGTCATCTCCGTCCTCACCGAGGAGCGCCGCTTCGGCGGCTCGCTGGCCGACCTGGACGCGGTCCGCGCGCGCGTGGACATCCCGGTGCTGCGCAAGGACTTCATCGTCACCTCGTACCAGCTGTGGGAGGCCCGCGCCCACGGCGCCGACCTCGTCCTGCTGATCGTCGCGGCCCTCGAACAGCCGGCCCTGGAGTCGCTGATCGAGCGCGCCGAGTCCATCGGACTCACCCCGCTGGTCGAGGTGCACGACGAGGACGAGGTCGAGCGCGCGGTGGACGCGGGCGCCAAGGTCATCGGCGTCAACGCGCGCAACCTGAAGACGCTCGAGGTCGACCGGGGCACGTTCGAACGGGTCGCCCCGGAGATCCCCGCGCACATCGTCAAGGTCGCCGAGTCCGGCGTCCGCGGCCCGCACGACCTGATCGCCTACGCCAACGAGGGCGCCGACGCCGTCCTGGTCGGCGAGTCCCTGGTCACCGGCCGCGACCCGAAGACGGCCGTCTCCGACCTGGTGGCCGCGGGCGAGCACCCCGCACTCCGCCACGGCCGGGGCTGACCCGCCGGTAGGCTGACCCCGATGACACCCGCACTCCACCCGGCCCCCCGGGACCCGTACGCCCGCCTCGCGCGCGGCTGCCGGCCCCGAGGCTGCCGCGCGCCCGCGCGCCGGGTGCACGGCCGCCGGGTGCGGTACGTCATCGGAGACGAACCGGGCCAGGTCAACGGCATGCGATGGCTCGAGCGCCCCGTAAGGGGCGCGGGGCCGTCCTGAGCGCGCGACTTTGTCGCGCGGGCGCGAGCAACCACACCCGGCTCGCGGCCGACGGACGGGTCCCCGCCCCACGGCGATCAGTCACATCGGACACTCACCGTGAGGTACCCGCATGCCCAGCAACTTCTTCATCCCCGACCCGGAGGGGCAAGTCCCCTCCGCCGAGGGCTACTTCGGCGCCTTCGGGGGCAAGTTCATCCCCGAGGCCCTCGTCGCGGCGGTCGACGAGGTCGCCGTCGAGTACGACAAGGCCAAGTCGGACCCCGAGTTCGCCCGCGAGCTGGACGACCTCCTCGTCCACTACACCGGCCGCCCCTCGTCCCTCACCGAGGTCCCCCGCTTCGCCGCCGAGGCCGGCGGAGCCAGGATCTTCCTCAAGCGCGAGGACCTGAACCACACCGGCTCGCACAAGATCAACAACGTGCTCGGCCAGGCCCTGCTCACCAAGCGCATGGGCAAGACCCGCGTGATCGCCGAGACCGGCGCCGGCCAGCACGGCGTGGCGACGGCGACCGCCTGCGCCCTCTTCGGCCTCGACTGCACCATCTACATGGGTGAGATCGACACCCGGCGCCAGGCGCTCAACGTGGCCCGCATGCGCATGCTCGGCGCCGAGGTCATCGCCGTGAAGTCGGGCAGCCGCACGCTGAAGGACGCGATCAACGAGGCGTTCCGCGACTGGGTCGCCAACGTCGACCGCACCCACTACCTGTTCGGCACCGTCGCCGGGCCCCACCCCTTCCCGGCGATGGTCCGCGACTTCCACCGCGTCATCGGCGTCGAGGCCCGCCGCCAGCTCCTGGAGCAGGCCGGACGCCTGCCCGACGCCGCGATCGCCTGCGTCGGCGGCGGCTCCAACGCCATCGGCCTCTTCCACGCCTTCATCCCCGACGCGGGCGTCCGCCTCATCGGCTGCGAGCCCGCCGGGCACGGCGTCGAGACCGGCGAGCACGCGGCCACCCTCACCGCGGGCGAGCCCGGCATCCTGCACGGCTCCCGGTCCTACGTCCTCCAGGACGACGAGGGCCAGATCACCGAGCCCTACTCGATCTCGGCCGGCCTGGACTACCCCGGTATCGGCCCCGAGCACGCCTACCTCAAGGACTCCGGCCGCGGCGAGTACCGCGCGGTCACCGACGACGCCGCGATGCAGGCCCTGCGCCTGCTGTCGCGCACCGAGGGCATCATCCCGGCCATCGAGAGCGCCCACGCGCTGGCCGGCGCCCTGGAGGTCGGCAGGGAGCTGGGCAAGGACGGGCTGATCGTGGTCAACCTGTCCGGCCGCGGCGACAAGGACATGGACACCGCCGCCCGCTACTTCGGGCTGTACGACACCGACGCCGAGGTCGCCGCCGACGAGGCCGGCGCCGCGGAGATCGAGGGGGACGCCAAGTGAGCGGGAACGTACAGCTGCTGAGCGAGACCCTCGCGGCCGCCAGGTCCGAGGGCCGCGCCGCCCTGATCGCCTACCTGCCGGCCGGGTTCCCGACCGTCGAGGGCGGCGTCGAGGCGGTCAAGGCCGCGCTCGACGGCGGCGCCGACGTCGTCGAGGTGGGCCTGCCGCACAGTGACCCGGTGCTCGACGGCCCGGTGATCCAGACCGCCGACGACATCGCCCTGCGCGGCGGCGTGAGGATCGCCGACGTGATGCGCACGGTCCGCGAGGCGCACGAGGCCACCGGCAAGCCGATCCTCGTCATGACGTACTGGAACCCGATCGACCGCTACGGCGTGGAGCGCTTCACCGCCGAGCTGGCCGAGGCGGGCGGCGCCGGGTGCATCCTGCCCGACCTGCCGGTCCAGGAGTCGGCGCTGTGGCGGGAGCACGCCGACAAGCACGGGCTCGCCACGGTCTTCGTGGTCGCGCCCAGCAGCAAGGACGCGCGGCTCGCCGAGATCACCGCGGTCGGCAGCGGCTTCGTCTACGCCGCCTCCCTCATGGGCGTCACCGGCACCCGCGAGTCGGTCGGGGCGCAGGCCGAGGACTTGGTACGGCGCACCCGCGCCACCACGGACATCCCGGTCTGCGTCGGCCTCGGCGTCTCCAACGCCGGCCAGGCCGCCGAGGTCGCCCGGTTCGCCGACGGCGTGATCGTCGGCTCGGCGTTCGTCAAGCGCATGCTGGACGCGCCCGACGACGCGGCCGGTCTGGAGGGCGTGCGCGCGCTCGCCGCCGACCTGGCGAAGGGCGTGCGCGGACAGGCGTGACGCCGGGCCCGTGACGGACGGGCACGGACGGAGGTCCCTCGTACGGGTGGACCTGGGACCGGGGAGGCGCGTTGCGCCTCCCCGGTTCGTTCTGCGGGGTGTGAGCGAGAAGAACCGACAGGGAAAGCGCGGCGCCCGCGAGAAGCTGGCGGCCGAGCGCGAGAAGCAGAAGTCCAGGGACAAGCGCCGCCGTGCGCTGATCGTCGGCGCGAGCGTGGTCTGCGTGCTGGGACTGGCCGCGGTGATCGGCGTGGTCGCGGCGAACGCGGGCAAGGACGACGGCAGCGAGTCGGCGGGTCCGGTCGTGGCACCCTCCGGGGCGCAGGGCAAGGACGGACTCGCGATCCCCGTCGGCAAGGAGAGCGCCAAGTCGACGCTCACCGTCTGGGAGGACTTCCGCTGCCCGGCCTGCAAGGCCTTCGAGCTGGCGTACCGCGACACCATCCACGAGCTGACCGGCGCCGGGCAGCTCAAGGTCGAGTACCACCTCGCGACCATCATCGACGGCAACATGGGCGGCACCGGCTCGCGCAAGGCGGCCAACGCCGCGGCCTGCGCCCAGGACGCCGGAAAGTTCCCCCCGTACCACGACGTGCTGTACGACAACCAGCCGCCGGAGACCGACGACGCCTTCGCCGACGAGAACAAGCTCCTCGACCTGGCCGGCAAGGTCGACGGCCTCGACACCACCCTGTTCCAGGAGTGCGTGAAGAACGGCAAGCACAACAGCTGGGTGGAGAAGTCCAACAAGGCCTTCCAGAACGGCGGCTTCAGCGGCACCCCGACCGTGCTCCTGGACGGAAAGAACATCTACCAGGACCGCTCCATGACCCCGGCCAAGCTGAAGCAGATGGTGGAGGAGGCCAACAAGTAGCGCGCCCGCTCGTTACGGACCCGTAGCCGGGCTGCCCGCCGCGCCCCCCGTCCGACACGGTAGCGTCGACCCTGCCATGGAACTTGCCTTCATTCCCAGCCCGTCGCGCGGGGTGCTGCACCTCGGTCCCATCCCGCTGCGCGGCTACGCGTTCTGCATCATCATCGGCGTCTTCGTTGCCGTCTGGCTCGGCAACAGGCGCTGGATCGCCCGGGGCGGGCGGCCGGGCACGGTGGCCGACATCGCGGTCTGGGCCGTTCCCTTCGGCCTGATCGGCGGACGCCTCTACCACGTGATCACGGACTACCAGCTGTACTTCAGCGAGGGCCGTGACTGGGTCGACGCCTTCAAGATCTGGGAGGGCGGACTCGGCATCTGGGGCGCGATCGCCTTCGGCGCGGTGGGCGCCTGGATCGGTGCCCGGCGCCGGGGCGTCCCGATGCCCGCGTACGCCGACGCCGTCGCCCCCGGCATCGCCCTCGCGCAGGCCATCGGCCGCTGGGGCAACTGGTTCAACCAGGAGCTGTACGGCAAGGCGACCGACCTGCCGTGGGCCGTGGAGATCACCTCGACGGCCGACGGACGGGTGCCGGGCACGTACCACCCGACCTTCCTCTACGAGTCGCTGTGGTGCATCGGTGTCGCGCTGCTCGTCATCTGGGCCGACCGCCGCTTCACGCTGGGCCACGGACGGGCCTTCGCCCTGTACGTGGCGGCGTACTGCGCGGGCCGGTTCTGGATCGAGTACCTGCGCGTCGACGACGCCCACCACATCCTCGGCCTGCGCCTGAACAACTGGACCGCGCTCGTCGTGTTCCTGCTCGCCGTGCTGTACATCGTGCTGTCGGCGCGCAAGCGGCCGGGCCGCGAGGCCGTGGTGGAACCGGGTGCGGAGACCGCCGCCGGTGACGCCGCGCCCGAAGGGGAGAAGGAAGCGAAGGAGGACGCGGAGGCCGTCGGCGCGGAAGCCGGAACCGACGACGGGGACCCCGCGAACGCCGCGGACCCCGTGCGCAAGAGCGATGCCCCCGACCTCACCAAGGCCTCCGGGACCACCAAGGCCGCCGCCACCACCGAGGCGACCGGGACCACCGAGGACCCGCACGACCCGGCGGACAGGCCGGACGCGAAGGACGCCGAGGCCGTGAAGGACGGCGCCGACTCCGCGAAGAAGGGCTGACCCCGCCCGCCGCCAGTACGCCGCCGAGGGCGCCCGGGACCGCCCGGGCGCCCTCGGCGTATGCCGGGCCGGTCTCAGGACAGGGTCGGCCGCCGGGCCAGCGACAGGGTGCGCCGGGCCGTCGCCACCACCGCCGCGTCGATGAACCGGCCGTCGGGAAGCGCCTGCGCGCCCGGCTGGACCGTGGCCGCCTTGACGATCGTCTCCGCCTCCTCCAGCTCCCGCTCGGTGGGCAGGTACGCCCGCTCGATGATCGGCAGCTGGCGCGGGTGGATCGCGGCCCGCCCCAGGAACCCGAGGGCGCGGCCGTGGGCGCAGGACGCCGCCAGCCCCTCCAGGTCCCGGGTGTCCGGATGCACCGTCTGCGACGGCGGAGCGAGCCCCGCCGCCCGCGCGGCCACCACCACGCGCGAGCGCGACCAGTCCAGGCCGGTGTCCCCCCGCACGCCCAGGTCGGCTCTCAGGTCCGCCTCACCGAGGGCGATCCCGCGCAGCGCAGGGTGCGCGGCGGCGATCCGGTACGCCCGCTCCACCCCCAGGGCCGTCTCCAGCAGGGCGTACAGCGGCGGCCCCCCGGTGGCCGCGGCGACGCCGGTGACCTGCTGCGGCGACGTGACCTTGGGCAGCCGCAGCCCGGACAGACCCGGCAGCGCGGCCAGCGCCGCCAGGTCGCCGGCGGCGAGCGGACCGTCCAGGGCGTTGACGCGGACGTGCACCGGCACCGGCTGCGGCTCGCGGAGCAGCTCGGCGGTGGCGTCGCGGGCGTACTCCTTGCGGTCGGCGGCGACCGCGTCCTCCAGGTCGACCACCACGATGTCGGCACCGGCGGCCAGCGCCTTGGCCACCACCCGGGGCCGGTCCCCGGGGGCGTACAGCCAGGTCAGCGGCGGTGCGGTCATACGACGCCCTCCTCACGCAACTCCTTCACGTCCGCCGGGGTGAGCCCGAGGCCGGTGAGCACCTCCTCGGTGTCCGCGCCGTGCGGGCGGCCCGCCCAGCGGATCGCGCCCGGGGTGGCGGAGAGCCGGAAGAGGACGTTCTGCATGCGCAGCGGGCCCAGCTCCGGATCGTCGACGGTCGTGACCGTGTCGAGCGCCCGGTACTGCGGGTCGGCCATCACGTCCCGCACGTCCTGGACCGGCGCGACGGCCGCCTCGGCCTTCTCGAACGCGGCGAGCACGTCGGCGCGGGAGTGCCGGGCGATCCAGTCGCCGACGGCCGCGTCCAGCACCTCGGCGTGCCGGGCCCGGTCGGCACCCGTCGCGAACCAGGGTTCGTCGATCAGCTCCGGGCGGCCCACCAGCCGCATCACCCGCTCGGCGACCGACTGCGCCGAGGTGGAGACGGCGACCCAGGTGCCGTCGGCGGTGCGGTAGGTGTTGCGCGGGGCGTTGTTCTGCGAGCGGTTGCCGGTGCGCGGCTGGACGTGGCCGAGCTGGTCGTACCAGATCGGCTGCGGGCCCAGCACGGTCAGGATCGGCTCGATGATCGCCATGTCGACGACCTGGCCCTCGCCGGTGCGCTCCCGGGCCGCGAGCGCCGTCATCACGGCGTACGCCGTCGCCAGCGCCGCGATCGAGTCGGCGAGGCCGAAGGGCGGCAGCGTCGGGGGTGCGTCCGGCTCGCCGGTCATCGCGGCGAAACCGCTCATGGCCTCGGCGAGGGTGCCGAAGCCGGGGCGGCGTGCGTAGGGCCCGAACTGGCCGAAGCCGGTGACCCGGGTCAGGACCAGGCGCGGGTTGACGGCGGACAGCTCGTCCCAGCCCAGGTCCCACTTCTCCAGGGTGCCCGGCCGGAAGTTCTCGACGACGACGTCGGCGGTGGCGGCGAGCCGGAGCAGGGTGGTGCGCCCGGCGGGTTTCGACAGGTCCAGGGTGATCGTGTGCTTGTTGCGGCCCAGCAGCTTCCACCACAGGCCCACGCCGTCCTTCGACGGGCCGTGCCCCCGGGAGGGGTCGGGCCGGGTGGGGTGCTCGACCTTGATCACCTCGGCGCCGAAGTCGCCGAGCATGGTGGCGGCGAGCGGTCCGGCGAAGAGGGTGGCGAGGTCGAGGACGCGCAGGCCGGTGAGCGGGGCGGCGGGGCCGGGGGGCACGGGGGTCACGGAGGTGACGTCGGGCTCGGGCATGGGCGGGTGGCCTCCCGGTGGGTGAGGTGGGCGAGGGTGTCGAAGCCGGTGCCGTCGAAGTCGCCGACGGAGGTGGCCAGGCGGTTCTTCAGCGGGGCCGTCCAGTGCGCGGGCAGCGCGGCGGGGGAACCGGCCAGCAGCCCGGCGACGGAGCCGACGGTGGCGCCGTTGGAGTCGGTGTCCCAGCCGCCCGACACGACCCGCGAGACGGAACCGGTGAAGTCGCCGTCCGCGTGGGTCAGAGCGGCGGCGATCAGAGCGGTGTTGGGGACGGCGTGCACCCAGTGGTGGGCGGGGGAGTGCACGGCGTGCAGCTCGTCCACGACCGTGTCGAAGTCGGCGTGCGCGCCCGCGAGCCGCACGGCGTGGCGCACGGCCCCGGCGAGGCGGGAGCCGGGCGGCACGACCGCGAGGCCGGAGCGCAGACAGGCGTGGACGTCGTGCGTGCCGGTGGCGGCGGTGGCGATGACGGCGGCGGCGAACATCGCCGCGTGGACGCCGCCCGCGGTGTGGGAGAGGGTCGCGTCGCGGTGCGCCTGCTCGGCGGCGGCGGCCGGGTCGCCGGGGTTGGTCCAGCCGTGCACGTCGGCGCGGATCAGGGCGCCGATCCACTCGCGGAACGGGTTGCGGTGGCGGGCGGTGTCCGGGGGTTCGAGGCCGGCGAGGAGGTTGCGCAGGGCGAGGCGCTCGGCGGTGAAGGCGCGGCCGGCCGGAAGCTCGTCGAGCCAGATGCGGGCCACGTCGTCCGTGCCGAAGCCCCTGCCGTGGCGCTGGAGGAGCCTCAGACCCAGCAGGGGATAGTTGAGGTCGTCGTCCTCCGGCATGCCGTCGATGTTCTCGGCGAGGGAGGTGGGCGCGGAGCGGCGGTTCCAGGGATACCCGGCGAGCACGTCGTCGGGCACGCCCCGGGCGGTGAAGTACCTGGTAGGGGGCCAGTTGCCGACGGCCCGGCCGAGGCGGCGGATGCCGGTCAGGGGCAGCTTCTCGACGGGTTTTCCAAGGAGGCACCCGACGGCGCGGCCGAGCCAGGCGGCCTCCAGACGGGCGGGGGACACCGGTGCGGCGGGGCCCGGCGACGGCCAGTGGGGGCAGAGCGCCCTGATCCGGTCGAGTTCCGTCGGCTCGGAGTCGGCCAGGGCACTGGGCAGGGCGGCCAGTTCGTCCAGGAGGTTCTCGGCCAGGGCGCGGAGGCCGGGGGAGGCGGCCCGGTCGGAGGCGCCCGCCCGGGGCGGGGCCTCGCCGCCGCCCGCCGCGCGCCAGCGGTCCGCCACCGCCGACGCGTCGCGGCCGTCCAGCCGTGCCTGGCGCAGCTCGTGGCCGACCAGGTCCTCGGGCTGGACCCAGGTCAGCCGGAGCATCCCGCGCCCCCGATCGCGGCGAACGCCTCCTCGTGGGCGCGGCGGCGCCGTACGTCCCGCTCGAAGACCTCCCGCGCGACCGCGGTGAGCGTGGCCGCCGGTTCCCACAGGTCCAGGCGGCTCGCCTCCGCGACGGTCTTCGCCCAGTCCTCCGGCACCGGCGACCCCAGCGCCCCGGCCAGGGCGCCCGCCATCGTGGCGATGGAGTCGCAGTCGCGGCCGTAGTTGACGGCGCCGAGGACCGCGTGCCGGAAGTCGCCGCCGGAGACGAGCAGCATGCCGAGGGCGACGGGCAGTTCCTCGATGGAGTGCAGGCGCGAGGGGCGGCGGGCGCCGAGCGAGGGCGCGCGGTAGTCGGGGCCCACCGTGTCGTAGGGCGCCACCGCCGCGCGCAGCGGTGCGAGCGCCGACTCGAACTCCGAGTGGCGTGCGGCCACGTCGCACACGGCCTCGATCGCGGCCCGGGTGCCGTCCTTGGCCAGGGACAGCGCGGCGGACACCACCGACTGGGGGGTCGCGCCCGGCACGCAGGCCGCGGCCACCGCCGCCGCGAGGACACCGGCCGCCTCCCGTCCGTACGACGACTGGTGCGCGCCCGCGATGTCCAGGGCCTCGGCGTAGGCGGCGGCGGGGTTCGCCGCGTTGACCAGGCCGACCGGGGCCGTGTACATCGCGGCACCGCAGTTGACGATGTTGCCGGTGCCCGCCTCGCGCGGGTCCACATGGCCGTAGTGGAGCCGCGCGACCAGCCACTTCTCGGCGAGGAAGATCCGCTGGAGCGGGAGCGCCTCGGCCTCCAGCTCCGGGATCCAGCGCGGGTTGCCGATCAGGTCCGGGACCAGGTGCTCGGCGATCGCGTACGCGTCGAGGTGGTCGCGGACCGTGCCGTAGACCCGGACCAGCGCATGGGTCATCAGGGTGTCGTCGGTGACGTGGCCGTCGC
Source organism: Streptomyces violaceorubidus (assembly GCF_000717995.1). Classification (GTDB taxonomy): domain Bacteria; phylum Actinomycetota; class Actinomycetes; order Streptomycetales; family Streptomycetaceae; genus Streptomyces; species Streptomyces violaceorubidus. The sequence continues at coordinate 103,929 of NZ_JODM01000015.1, read as the reverse complement.
CCTTGTGGTACGGGGCGAGGGGGCGCGCGGTGCGCCAGGCGTCCCCGCTCCAGGGGCCGACGACGCCGTGGACGCGGCCGCCGTGGCGTTCGAGGATCTGCTCGGGGGAGTAGCCCTCGACGGGGCCGCCGAGCGCGTCGCCGACGGCCGCGCCCACGAGGGCGCCGGTGACGCGCTCGTCGAGCTGTGCGGTGGTGCCGTGGTCCGGCGGCAGGGGGGTGACGGGGGTCGTGGGGGTCATGGGGCGGTGCCTCGTCCTTCCGGTGGGGACGGTCGCGTGGCGTGCAGGAGAGCGGCGAGTTCGACCAGGTCGGTACCGGTGAGCCGGGGCAGTACGCAGCCGGGCAGGGTGCGGCAGGCGTCCCGCCAGGACCCGGGCACCGACGTGCCGCCGCCGAGCGCGCCGGTGAGGGCGCCGGCCAGCGCGGGGGCGGAGTCCGCGACCCGGGACAGACAGGCCGCCGCCGGTACCGCCTCCGCGATGCGGCCCCGGGCCGCGGTGGCCAGGGCCAGGGCGACCGGGACGGTCTCGGCGGCGGCGATGCCGTAGCTGTAGACGTGGTCGACGATGCGGTGCTCGAGGAGCGGGACGAGGGCGAAGGTGCTCTCGGCGTCCGCCGCGAGGGCCAGGGCCTGGCGGGCGTTGCGGCCGATCTCCGTCGCCTCGGGGAGTTCGGCGAGCGCGGCCGTCGCACAGGCGTCCACGTCGGCGCCGACGAGGGCGCACGCCAGCGCCGCGGCCATGGCCCGCGCGCCGTGCACACCGTCGCCGTCCTGGGTGTAGCGGGCGTCGAACTCGGCGAGGTCCGCGGCGGGGCGCGGGGCGCCGGGGTGGGCGACGGCGAGGACGCAGGCCCGTACGCAGGCGGCGTCGTCGAAGTAGTGCGGGTTGTCGTGACCGGTGGCGGGTGGGCGCAGACCGGTGGCGAGGTTGCCGAGCCCGGCCCGCACCGAGATGCGGGCCCGCAGCGGCAGCACCGCGGACTCCACCTCGGGGGCGCGGTCGGCGGCGGCGGCGACCTCGCTGGCGACGGCGTTCCAGGTCAGGTCGATCGCCGCCCGCATCCGGCGGTCCCGGCTCAGGTCCCCGAGCACGCTGTCGTCGCCCGCCCGCAGCACGGCCTCCGCCGCGAACGCCGCCCACTCGGCGTCGTCCGAGGGGCCGAGGCGCAGCGGCTCCGGGGGCTGGTTCAGGGCGATGGGGACGGGGAGGGTGGTGGTCGCGTTCTGCTCGGCGAAGGTGTCCAGCTCGCGGGTGAGCCGGCGCGTCCACTCCGGCATCCGGGCGGCCCGGTGCCGGGCGGCGGGCCAGCCGGCGGCATCCCCCGCGGCGAGCCCGAGCAGGAGCCCCTCGACGCGGTCGGAGAGCGGCACCTCGCGGGACGCCGTCGCCGTCCCCGGTTCGGCTCCCGGGCGGTGCCCGCTCCCGCTGGACACCGTCCCCTCCGGCCCACCGGGCCCTTCGACGTACGCGGTGACACCCGTCGCCCCGACCACCCCGGCACGCGCTCTGCTCACGGCCACACCTCCGCCACCGCGTCGGCCTCCGTCACGGGTGGCCGCGACCCGGGGCAGGGCGCGGTCCGGGCGGCGGTGCCGCCGGACGGGAGGGTGTCGTCGGCCGGTTCGCCCCGCACGGGCACGAAGGCCGGCCCGAGCCCGCGCGCCACCCCCTCCGACTCCTCGGGCGGCAGCGCCCCTCCCGATCCCCGCACCGCCCGCTCCGCGTCCAGGGCCACCCGCCCCGCGCCGGGCGACACGCGCTCCGTGCACGGCGGTACCGTCTCCGGGCTCCGGGGGGTTTGTGCGACCTCTGGTGGCAGGTGCCGCGGGTTCGAGGGCGCCGGTAGCGCGTCCGGGGGCGCGGGTTCCGTGTCCGGCGGTACGCGCCGTGTGGTCGGGGGCGTCCGTTCTGGGTTCCGGGGGGTGTGTGCGATGCCCGGTGGTAGGCCGCGCGGGTCCGAGGGCGCTCGTGGTGTGCGCGTCGGCCCGGTCTCCGTGCGCGGCCGGGCGTGTTCGGTGCCCGACGTCATCCGCTCCGAGCCCTCGGGCGGTCCGTCCGCGCACTCCGGTACCGGCTCCGTGGCCCCCGGCGCCCGCTCGGGGTCGCCCGGCGCGTGCTCCGGGCCCGTGGGTGCTCCCCGGCCCGCCGGGACCGCACGTGCGGCGCGGGTCAGCAGGTCCGCCACCTCCAGTACGTGGTGGCCGGCCATCGTCGGCAGGCAGGTGCCGCGGGCCGGGCCGATGGCGGCGGCCCAGTCCGCGGGGATGGACTGGACGCCCCGGGTCGCGCCGGCCAGGGCGCCGGCCACCGCGGCCGTGGTGTCGGCGTCGCGGCCCATGTTGACGGCCGTCAGCACGGAGTCCGTGAAGTCGCCGTCGGCCGCCGCGTACGCGCCGAAGGCCAGGGCGACGGCCTCGGGGGCCAGGTCGGTCCACGGGTAGCCGCCGATGACCACCGCCGAGCGCACCGCCCGTTCGCCCCGGTGGGCCGCCGTCAGCGCGCGGCGCAGAGAGCGCGCCGTCCAGGAGTCGTCCGGCACGACGGCCAGCGCGGAGGCCACGACCGCGACGGTCGACGCCCCGGCCATCGCCGCCGCGACGCCCGCCGCCACCGCCTGGCCGCCGTAGATGCCCTCGCCCTCGTGGCTGACCGAGCCGTCGATCGCCGCCAGCCGGGCCGCCTCGGCCGGGCGCCCGGCGGCGAACACGCCGTGCGGCGCGGCCCGCATGGCCAGTCCGTCGCTCCAGGCGTGCCGGTGCTGGGCGGAGATCGGTGCGGCGAGTCCTCGGCGCAGGTTCTCCAGGGTGCCGCGTTCGCTGAAGCCCGCGCCCCGGAACGGGCCCTCCTCCCGGTCCGCGATCCACTCGTGCCAGGCCGCCTCCACATGGGCCGGGGTGAGCGCGGCGCCGTGGCGGGCGAGCAGCAGGCCCGAGAAGATCGCGTACTCCGTGTCGTCGGTACCGGCGGGCCGGTCGGCCACGTACCCCGTGATGCGGCCCCACCGGGCGCGGATCTCCGAGGGCTTCATGTTCTCGGCCGGCGCCCCGAGGGCGTCCCCGACGGCCAGTCCGAGCAGTGCGCCCCGGGCCCGGTCGCGGAGCCCGACGGCGTCTCCCGGCGCGGGGACCGGGGGAATGCAGGCGGTGGATGCCATGCGGCCTCTCCTCTCCCTCCCCGCATCTGTCCCCGGTGCGGTGCGCGGCGCAGCCGAACCGGGCGCAGCGTCACCCGGTCGACATATGAGCGGGCAAGATCACGAATGAGTACGGAGAGGTAAAACCGCAGGTAAGCCCAGCCTTTCCTTGCTGGCGGGGCGGAAATGATCGGCGTAGATTGGGTGTTGTTAGAAAAATGGAATGAGTCCAAACTAGCCTCCCGGGGGAGCCCTTATGGCCATCATCGAAACCGAGGCGGCGCTGCACGAGGCGCACCGCGACAACCACACGCACCGCGATGTGAACGGCGGCTGGCTGCGCCCCGCCGTCTTCGGCGCGATGGACGGACTGGTCTCCAACCTCGCCCTGATGACCGGTGTCGCCGGCGGTACGGCGAGCCAGCAGACCGTGGTGATCAGCGGACTCGCCGGCCTGGCCGCCGGCGCCTTCTCCATGGCCGCCGGCGAGTACACCTCCGTCGCCTCCCAGCGCGAGCTGGTCGAGGCCGAGCTGGAAGTCGAGCGCCGTGAGCTGCGCAAGCACCCGGCGGACGAGGAGGCCGAGCTGGCCGCGCTCTACGAGGCGCGCGGCGTCGAGCCCGAGCTGGCGCGCGAGGTGGCCCGCCAGCTGTCCAGCGACCCCGAGCAGGCGCTGGAGATACACGCCCGCGAGGAGCTGGGCATCGACCCCTCCGACCTGCCCTCGCCGACGGTCGCGGCCGTGTCCTCGTTCGGTTCCTTCGCGCTGGGCGCCCTGCTTCCCGTCCTGCCGTTCCTGCTCGGCGCCGACGCGCTGTGGCCCGCCGTGCTGCTCGCGCTGGCCGGGCTATTCCTGTGCGGCGCGGTGGTCGCCAGGGTCACGGCCCGCAGCTGGTGGTACAGCGGCCTGCGGCAGCTGGCCCTCGGTGGCGCGGCGGCCGGTGTGACGTATCTCCTGGGCAGCCTGTTCGGGACGGCCGTAGGATAGTCCGGCTCGTACTTATGCGGCGGGCCGCATAAGTAGCCGTTACTCGCTGGTTTCGAGGACGTAATCTCCGGGCATGAGCCGTAAGCGCTGTGGGCAATGAAGCCTGCCGTGCATGCGCGGAGTGGGCGACGACGCCCCCTCCGCCTCCTCGGACCGACGGACATCGATCTGTCCGCCTCGGTCTCCATAGCTTCCACCGCAGGGACGGAACCCCCACCGCACCCCATCGGTGTCCGCATGCTGGAACGGATTGTCCCGTTTACCGAGAACCAATCCATCATGTAACCTGCACCAAATTTTGCACCCACCGCAGAGGGCCAACGTCGTCCCTCGGCACCTGCACATGCCAGATGACGACGACGGGAGAGCCGATGCGTACGCCGCGCCAGCCGTCCCAGCACTCCGTGAGTGGCCAGAACTGGTCCTTCATGGATGCTCGCCCTGCTGCCCAGGGTATGTACGACCCCCGCAACGAACACGACGCCTGTGGCGTCGGTTTCGTCGCCACCCTCACCGGCGAGGCCTCCCACACCCTGGTCGACCAGGCGCTCACCGTGCTGCGCAACCTGGAACACCGCGGCGCGACCGGCTCCGAGCCCGACTCGGGCGACGGCGCGGGCATCCTCTCCCAGGTGCCCGACGCGTTCTTCCGCGACGTGGCCGGATTCCAGCTGCCCGAGGCCGGCGCCTACGCCGTCGGCATCGCCTTCCTGCCGGTCGACGGCACCGAGGACGCCGTCTCGCGCATCGAGACGATCGCCCACGAGGAGGGCCTCACCGTCCTCGGCTGGCGCGAGGTCCCGGTCGCCCCGCAGATGCTCGGTGCCACCGCGCGCTCCACCATGCCGGTCTTCCGCCAGGTCTTCGTGAGCGACGGCGCCTCGCAGGGCATCGCCCTGGACCGGCACGCCTTCGCGCTGCGCAAGCGCGCCGAGCGCGAGGCCGGCGTCTACTTCCCGTCGCTGTCCGCGCGGACCATCGTCTACAAGGGCATGCTGACCACCGGCCAGCTGGAGCCGTTCTTCCCGGACCTCTCCGACCGCCGCTTCGCCTCCGCGATCGCGCTGGTGCACTCCCGGTTCTCCACCAACACCTTCCCGAGCTGGCCGCTCGCCCACCCGTACCGCTTCGTCGCGCACAACGGCGAGATCAACACGGTCAAGGGCAACCGCAACTGGATGCGCGCCCGCGAGTCCCAGCTGGCCTCGGACCTGTTCGGCTCCTCCGCGGACCTGGAGCGGATCTTCCCGATCTGCACGCCGGACGCCTCGGACTCCGCCTCCTTCGACGAGGTCCTGGAACTGCTCCACCTGGGCGGGCGCTCGCTGCCGCACTCCGTGCTGATGATGATCCCGGAGGCGTGGGAGAACCACGACTCCATGCAGCCGGACCGGCGCGCCTTCTACCAGTTCCACTCCACGATGATGGAGCCCTGGGACGGCCCCGCCTGCGTCACCTTCACCGACGGCACCCAGGTCGGCGCCGTGCTCGACCGCAACGGTCTGCGCCCCGGCCGCTACTGGGTCACCGACGACGGCCTCGTCGTCCTCGGCTCCGAGGTCGGCGTCCTCGACATCGACCCCGCCAAGGTCGTCCGCAAGGGCCGCCTCCAGCCCGGCCGCATGTTCCTCGTGGACACCGCCGAGCACCGCATCATCGAGGACGACGAGATCAAGGCCCAGCTCGCCGCCGAGCAGCCCTACAACGAGTGGATGGAAGCCGGCGAGATCGAGCTGTCCGACCTGCCCGAGCGCGAGCACATCGTGCACACCCACGCCTCGGTCACCCGCCGCCAGCAGACCTTCGGGTACACCGAGGAGGAGCTGCGCGTCATCCTCGCGCCGATGGCCAAGGCCGGCGCCGAGCCGATCGGCTCCATGGGCACCGACTCGCCCATCGCCGCGCTCTCCGAGCGCCCCCGCCTGCTCTTCGACTACTTCACCCAGCTCTTCGCCCAGGTCACCAACCCCCCGCTGGACGCCATCCGCGAGGAACTGGTCACCTCGCTGCGCTCCTCGCTCGGCCCCCAGGGCAACCTGCTGGACCCGACGGCCGCCTCGTGCCGCAGCGTCCTGCTGCCCTTCCCGGTGATCGACAACGACGAGCTGGCCAAGCTCATCCACATCAACGCCGACGGCGACATGCCCGGCTTCAAGGCCGCGACCCTCTCCGGCCTCTACCGGGTGCACGGCGGCGGCGACGCGCTGGCCGCGCGCATCGAGGAGATCTGCGCCGAGGCCGACGCCGCCATCGACAACGGCGCCCGGCTCATCGTCCTGTCCGACCGCCACTCGGACGCCGAGCACGCCCCGATCCCCTCGCTGCTGCTCACCGCGGCCGTCCACCACCACCTCATCCGCACCAAGCAGCGCACCCAGGTGGGCCTGCTGGTCGAGGCCGGCGACGTCCGCGAGGTCCACCACGTCGCCCTGCTCATCGGCTTCGGCGCCGCCGCGGTCAACCCGTACCTCGCGATGGAGTCCGTCGAGGACCTGGTCCGCGCGGGCACCTTCCTGCCCGGCATCGAGACCGAGCAGGCCATCCGCAACCTGATCTACGCCCTCGGCAAGGGCGTCCTCAAGGTCATGTCGAAGATGGGCATCTCCACCGTCGCCTCCTACCGCGGCGCCCAGGTCTTCGAGGCCGTCGGCCTGGACGAGGCCTTCGTCGCCAAGTACTTCAACGGCACGGCCACCAAGATCGGCGGTGTCGGCATCGACGTCGTCGCCAAGGAGGTCGCCGCCCGCCACGCCAAGGCGTACCCGGCCAGCGGCATCGCGCCGGCCCACCGCGCCCTGGAGATCGGCGGCGAGTACCAGTGGCGCCGCGAGGGCGAGCCGCACCTGTTCGACCCGGAGACGGTCTTCCGCCTCCAGCACTCCACGCGCTCCGGCACGTACGAGATCTTCAAGAAGTACACCGAGCGGGTGAACGAGCAGTCCGAGCGGCTGATGACGCTGCGCGGCCTGTTCGGCTTCAAGTCGGACCGGCAGCCGATCCCCGTCGACGAGGTCGAGCCCGTCTCCGAGATCGTCAAGCGCTTCTCCACCGGCGCCATGTCGTACGGCTCCATCTCCCAGGAGGCGCACGAGACCCTCGCCATCGCCATGAACCAGCTGGGCGGCAAGTCCAACACCGGTGAGGGCGGCGAGGACCCGGAGCGCCTGTACGACCCGGCGCGCCGGTCCAGCATCAAGCAGGTCGCCTCCGGCCGCTTCGGCGTCACCTCCGAGTACCTGGTCAACGCCGACGACATCCAGATCAAGATGGCCCAGGGCGCCAAGCCCGGCGAGGGCGGCCAGCTGCCCGGCCACAAGGTGTACCCGTGGGTGGCGAAGACCCGGCACTCGACGCCGGGCGTGGGCCTGATCTCCCCGCCGCCGCACCACGACATCTACTCCATCGAGGACCTGGCCCAGCTGATCCACGACCTGAAGAACGCGAACCCGCAGGCGCGGATCCACGTGAAGCTGGTCTCCGAGGTCGGCGTCGGCACGGTCGCGGCGGGCGTGTCCAAGGCGCACGCCGACGTGGTGCTGATCTCCGGCCACGACGGCGGCACCGGCGCCTCCCCGCTCACCTCGCTCAAGCACGCGGGCGGCCCCTGGGAGCTGGGCCTCGCCGAGACCCAGCAGACCCTGCTGCTCAACGGCCTGCGCGACCGGATCGTCGTCCAGACCGACGGCCAGCTCAAGACCGGCCGCGACGTCGTCATCGCCGCGCTGCTGGGCGCCGAGGAGTTCGGTTTCGCGACCGCGCCGCTCGTCGTCTCCGGCTGCGTCATGATGCGCGTCTGCCACCTGGACACCTGCCCCGTCGGCATCGCCACCCAGAACCCGGTGCTGCGCGAGCGGTTCTCCGGCAAGGCCGAGTACATCGTGAACTTCTTCAGGTTCATCGCCGAAGAGGTCCGCGAGATCCTCGCCGAGCTGGGCTTCCGCACCATCGAGGAGGCCGTCGGCCACGCCGAGACCCTCGACGTGACCCGCGCGGTCGACCACTGGAAGGCGCAGGGCCTGAACCTGGAGCCGCTGTTCCACGTGCCCGCGCTGGCCGAGGGCGCGGTGCGCCACCAGGCCGTCGGCCAGGACCACGGCCTGGAGAAGGCGCTGGACAACCAGCTGATCAAGCTCGCCGCCGACGCGCTGGCCGCCCCCGACGCCACCCAGGCCGCCCCGGTGCGCGCCCAGGTCGCGATCCGCAACATCAACCGCACGGTCGGCACCATGCTCGGCCACGAGGTCACCAAGAAGTTCGGCGGCGCCGGACTGCCCGACGACACCGTCGACATCACCTTCACCGGCTCCGCCGGCCAGTCCTTCGGCGCCTTCGTCCCGCGCGGCGTCACCCTGCGCCTGGAGGGCGACGCCAACGACTACGTCGGCAAGGGCCTGTCCGGCGGCCGGATCGTGGTCCGCCCCGACCGGGGCGCCGACCACCTCGCCGAGTACTCCACCATCGCCGGCAACACCATCGGCTACGGCGCCACCGGCGGCGAGATGTTCCTGCGGGGCAAGGTCGGCGAGCGCTTCTGCGTCCGCAACTCCGGCGCACTGGTCGTCTCCGAGGGCGTCGGCGACCACGGCTGCGAGTACATGACCGGCGGCCACGCGGTCGTCCTCGGCGAGACCGGGCGCAACTTCGCGGCCGGCATGTCCGGCGGCATCGCCTACGTCGTCGACCTCGACCGCGACAACGTCAACGTCGGCAACGTCGACGCGATCCGGGCCCTGGACGACGCCGACAAGGACTGGCTGCACGACGTGGTGCGCCGCCACGCCGAGGAGACCGGGTCCACCGTCGCCCAGAAGCTGCTCGCCGACTGGCCCGTCGCCGTGGAGCGCTTCAGCAAGATCATCCCCAGCACGTACCAGGCAGTGCTCGCCGCCAAGGACGCCGCCGAGCGAGCCGGTCTCTCCGAGACCGAGACCACCGAGAAGATGATGGAGGCGGCGACCAATGGCTGATCCCAAGGGCTTTCTGAACCACGGACGCGAGGTCGCCAGGACCCGCCCCGTCGAGGAGCGCGTCAAGGACTGGAACGAGGTCTACGTCCCCGGCTCCCTGCTGCCGATCATCAGCAAGCAGGCCAGCCGCTGCATGGACTGCGGCATCCCATTCTGCCACAACGGCTGCCCGCTCGGGAACCTGATCCCGGAGTGGAACGACTACGCCTACCGCGAGAACTGGTCGGCGGCGTCCGAGCGCCTGCACGCCACCAACAACTTCCCGGAGTTCACCGGCCGTCTGTGTCCGGCCCCGTGCGAGTCGGCGTGCGTGCTCGGCATCAACCAGCCGCCGGTCACCATCAAGAACGTCGAGGTCTCCATCATCGACAAGGCGTGGGAGACCGGGGACGTCGCCCCGCAGGTCCCCGAGCGCCTGTCCGGCAAGACCGTCGCCGTCATCGGCTCGGGCCCGGCGGGCCTGGCCGCCGCCCAGCAGCTCACCCGGGCCGGCCACACCGTCGCCGTCTACGAGCGCGCGGACCGCATCGGAGGGCTCCTCCGCTACGGCATCCCCGAGTTCAAGATGGAGAAGCGGCACATCAACCGCCGCATAGAGCAGATGCGCGCGGAGGGCACCCGCTTCCGCACCGGCGTCGAGATCGGCCGCGACCTCAAGGCGACCGACCTGAAGAAGCGCTACGACGCCGTCGTCATCGCCGCCGGCTCCACCACCGCCCGCGACCTGCCGGTCCCCGGCCGCGAGCTGAACGGCATCCACCAGGCGATGGAGTACCTGCCGCTGGCCAACAAGGTCCAGGAGGGCGACTACGTGGCGCCCCCGATCACCGCCGAGGGCAAGCACGTCGTCGTCATCGGCGGCGGCGACACCGGCGCCGACTGCGTGGGCACCGCCCACCGCCAGGGCGCGGCCTCCGTCACCCAGCTGGAGATCATGCCCCGGCCGGGCGAGGAGCGGGACGCGGTGCGCCAGCCGTGGCCGACCTTCCCCATGCTCTACAAGGTCACCAGCGCCCACGAGGAGGGCGGCGAGCGGGTCTACGCCGTCTCCACCACCCACTTCGAGGGCGACGAGGACGGCAACGTCCAGTGGCTGCACATGAGCGAGGTCGAGTTCGTCGAGGGCAGGCTGACCCCGAAGCCGGGCACCGAGCGCAAGATCCCGGCCCAGCTGGTCACCCTCGCCATGGGCTTCACCGGCACCGACAAGGACAACGGCCTCGTCGACCAGTTCGGCCTGGAGCTCGACGAACGCGGTAACATCGCCCGGGACGCCGACTTCCAGACCAATGTGCCGGGTGTGTTCGTCGCCGGTGACGCCGGCCGCGGCCAGTCGCTCATCGTCTGGGCGATCGCCGAGGGGCGCTCGGCGGCGCGCGGCGCCGACCGCTTCCTGACCGGGGCCAGCGACCTGCCGGCCCCGATCCGCCCGACCGACCGCGCCCTCGCGGTCTGACGGACGGAACAACCGTCCCGACGGACGGAACAACCGAAGAACGTCCCGCACAAAGGCGTGCGGAACACTGATGGCGCCTGCCCCGTCCCCGACCGGACCAAGGGCAGGCGCTGTCGCACGCTCAGGGCACCCGGTAGGTGTCCCCGTACATCTCCCACGCCAGCGGCGTCGCCAGTTCCATGTTCCCGGCCGCGAGGAACCGGCGCTGCGCCGTGTCCAGGCGGGAGGTGTCGATGCCCGGGCGCTTGGCCTCCATGGCCTGCCTGCGGACGTCCAGGAAGGTGTCCAGGTAGTCCTTCTCGGAGCCGCCCTCCCCCGGCGTCTTGGCCTCGCCCATGGCCCGCTCGCGCAGCCCGTAGAAGCCCTCGGCGTCCGTGTCGGGCCCGTGGAAGACCATCGCGTCGTAGTAGACGAACTGGCCGAGCGTGCCCAGGCCGTCCAGCTTGGCCAGGCGCACCGCCGGGTCGAAGTAGACCCGGTCGCGCTCCTCCTCCTGCGCCTCGCGGAACGCCGGGACCTCCGCCTCCGCCTTCCAGGCGGCCGTGAAGCCCGGGTCCAGGCCCTCGTGGGAGTCGCTGCCGTCCACCTCGCGCAGGGCGGGCAGGTACGCCGCCAGGCCGTTGTCCGGATGGGCCTCGGTGTAGCGCTCGACCAGGGTGAGCAGGTCGTGGGTGCCGGTGCAGAAGCCGATGATGCCCGCGGTGTACCCGTCGCCGTCCCCGACGTCCTCGATGCTGCCGTAGGCGGTGCGCCACCGCGTGGTCGAGTTCTCGGCGCTGGAGACGAGCTGCTGGGCCAGCTCCTTCTTCGCCGGTGCGGCCAGACCCGGCGGCAGGTCGGCGATCAGCGCGTCGTCCGCCTCCCGCTCCTCCTCGGCCCGGTCCTTGGCGTCGTCGCGGGTCGAGCGGGCGGACGCCGAGGACGACGCGGACGCGGCCGAGCCGTCCGACGAGTCGGCCGAGTCCCCCGGCACGACGAAGTACACGCCCGCGGCGATCACGGGGAGGGCCCCGAGGAGCAGCACTCCGGCACGTTTCACAGGGGAACACCTCTCATAGCGGGGAAACCTCTCACAGCGGGATGCTCCCGCCCGTCAGCTCGGACACCCTGACCGCCGCCGTCACCGCCAGCAGCACCACCAGCGCGGCACCCGTACCGGCCTGCACCGCCACCCGGCGGCCGTCCCGGGGCGCGTACGCGTACCCCAGGGCCAGCGCGCCGCCCACCAGCAGGCCGCCGAGGTGCCCCTGCCACGAGGTGAACCAGGCGGAGACCACCAGCCACAGCAGCAGCGGGACCAGGAAACGGTTGACCCGGGCCGGATCGGCGCCCAGTCGGCGGTGCAGCACGTAGTACGCGGCCCCCACGCCGAAGACCGCACCGGACGCGCCGACAAAGACCCGCCCGGGGTCGCCGAGGACCAGCTCCAGGACGGAACCGCCGAGCGCCGACAGCAGGTACAGGACGGCGAAGCGGACCCGGCCGAGCATCAGCTCCACCACCCGCCCCAACTGCCACAGCGCGACCATGTTCAGCGTGACGTGCAGGATCCCGAAGATGCCCTCGAAGGGCGACTGGTGGAGGAAGGCGCTGGTGAGCATCCGCTCCCACTCGCCCCCGGCGACACCCTCCGTGCGGACGGGCCCGAGGACGAGGAACGTTCCCTCGCCCGCGTAGTGGGTGCCGTCCGCACCCACCAGCCGCGCGCCCACCATGGCGAAGCGGTCCACGAGCTCCGGCCGCACCACCTCCGCCAGATACGCCAGCACGGTGAGCGCGAACAGCACGTACGTCACCACCGGCGTCGTCGACATCCGGCCACCGGCGAGGGTCCGGGCCCGCCGGGCCGACCGCGCCCCCTCCTTCACACACGCGGGGCACTGGTGGCCGACGGGCGCCGCACGCACGCAGTCCGGGCAGACGTACCGCTCGCAGCGGGTGCAGCGCACGTGGCACTCCACCGCCGGATGGCGGTAGCACCTGGTGACGGTGGACTCGGAATCCACGGCCGGCTCCTCGGGACGGACGGACGGTGAGCCGGTGGGGACGGCGGCGAACAAAATAGCGAACGCCGGGGGACCGTCCGAGCGGCGGGGTGCGGCCCTGCCGTAACCTCGGCACCCGGATGCCGCAGGGCAGGAGTAACGGGGGAGTCCGCATGGCCGCGATCAGTCTCACCAAGATGCGGGAGACGGCGCCCGCGCTGGTCGATCTGTACAAGACCGCCGGAGTGTCGCTCACCAAGCACGGCATGGCGGACACCCGGGCGGCGGTCTACCTCGTCGTCGACTACTCCGGCTCCATGAAGCCGTACTACAAGGACGGCAGCGTGCAGGCGCTCGCCGACCGGGTGCTGAGCCTGTCGGCCCACCTCGACGACGACGGCACCGTGCCCGTGGTGTTCTTCTCCACCGACGTCGACGCCGTCACCGAGATCGCGCTCGCCGACCACCAGGGGCGCGTGGAGCGGATCGTGGCCGGCCTCGGACACATGGGCAAGACCAGCTACCACCTGGCCATGGACGCCGTCATCGACCACTACCTGGACAGCGGCTCCCGCCACCCCGCCCTGGTCGTCTTCCAGACCGACGGCGGCCCGATCAACCGGCTCGCCGCCGAGCGGTACCTGTGCAAGGCGGCGCCGCTGCCGCTGTTCTGGCAGTTCGTCGGCTTCGGCGACCCCGACAGCCGCCAGTTCGAGTACCTGCGCAGACTCGACGAACTCGCGGTGCCCGGCAAGCGGGTGATCGACAACGCCGGGTTCTTCCACGCGGGCCGCGACCCGCGGAAGGTGACCGACGCCGAGCTGTACGACCGGCTCGTGGGCGAGTTCCCCCAGTGGCTGGCGGCCGCACGCGCCCAGGGGATCGTGCGGCCCGCCTGAGCACGCGGTCAGTGCCGCAGCGAGAAACCCAGCACGACCCGGGCGGCCACCTCCACCGCGCCCGGAGCCAGCGCGCCGGGCGCGCCACCGCTCCTGGCGACTCGGAACGCGGCGACGGGCTCGGACTCCACGTCCTGGATGTGCAGGACCGGCCCCAGCCGCGCGTCCGCCGCCTCCGCGTACACCTGGGCCTTGCGGCGGGCCGCCGCCACCGCCCGCCGCCGTGCCTCGTCGAGCAGCGCCGGCCTGTCCCGCACGTCGAACTCCACGCCGTCGATCCGGTGCGCGCCCGCCCCGACCACGTCCGCGATCAGCAGTTCGAGGCCGTCCAGCGCCTCGGTCTCCACCGTGTACGAGGCCTGGCACCGGTACCCGAGCAGCGTCCGGCCACCGTCGTGCGGGCCGTACTCCGAGCTGAGGCCCAGCCGGGAGCCCGAGACCGAGGCGTCCGGCACGCCGTGCTGCCTCAGTACGTCCCGCAGCCGGGTCACGGCCTCCCCGGCCCGCTGGAAGGCCAGCTCCGGCGACGGTTCCAGCACGTCCACCGCGGGCCGCACCCGGGCGAGCGACGGCTCGGCCCGCACCGTGCCCGAGCCGAACACGCTGATGCCCCAGGGTTCTTCGATGGCCTGTGTCATAGGGGCATTGAAGCAGCGCCGCCGCGCCCCGCGCGCCGCATCACGTGTCGCACTCCAGGACCGTCCGGCACAGCCCGCACCGCGCCCGCACCCGCCCGCGCACCGGCACCCTGATCCGCTGGTGGCAGGTCGGGCAGGGGAACGACACCCGGAGCTGTCCGGGCGGCTGGGCGGAGAAGGAGTAGGCATCGCCGTCCGCGGCCGCCCCGGCGGCGTGCGGGTCCTGCGCGTGCCGGCGGTCCCGGGCGTAGCGGCGGCGGCCCGCCCAGCCGGCCGCGGTCAGCGGCGGCTGCTGCGCGTCCCGGCGCGCCCGGGCCATGCCCCTGCCGTATGCCGTGTACGCCTGCGGGCTGGTGAACCACACCGACGGGTCCTCGCCGAACAGCAGCGCCCGCTTGGCCAGCACGTAACCGAACTCCTCCGGCGTCAGGTACCCCAGCTTCTGCGAGGACGCCGCGTCCTCGCGGTAGGCGTCGAGCAGCAGCCAGCCGGCGCCCAGGTACGTCGTCGCCGTGTCGGTGAGGATCTCGTTGGCCCGGGTGGAGGGGAAGGACAGGTCGAGGCGGTGCAGGTACACGTGCATCACCTCGTGCGCGAGCGCCGCGCCGATGTCCCGGCGATGGGTGCGGAAGCGGTCGTTCAACTCGATGAAGTACTCCGGGCCCGCCGTGAGTTCCACGTTCGCCGCGTGGGTCATCTCGCGGAAGGAGACGATCATGCGGGCGTCGGGCAGCCGGTAGTGCCGCACCAGCTCGTGCGCCACCCGCTGCGTGCCCAGGTACAGGTCGTCCGTGTCGCAGAACGCCACGTCCACCGGGGCCACGCTGGCCGAGAACGTCCGGACGGTGTCGTACGACAGCCGCCGGTACAGCGCCGTGACCGCCTCCCGCACCGTCTCCAGGTGCGGGAACCCGTGCTCGACCGGTCCGCCGTTCGCCACGCCCGACCCCCAAGACGCCTGGACCCTGCCTCCTGAACCCTGCTCCCACTGTACGAGGACCGCAGGGCGTTCAGCGCCTGAGACGGTCTGCGCGAGCGGGGCCCCCGCCCGTAGGGTGTGCGCCCATGACCACCAGCAACACCGGTACCGGTGCCGTCGAACCCGCCGTCCGCGAGGAGCTGGCCCGGCTGCGGGACAGCATCGACAACATCGACGCGGCCGTCGTCCACATGCTCGCCGAGCGCTTCAAGTGCACCCAGCAGGTCGGCCACCTCAAGGCCCGCCACCGGCTGCCGCCCGCCGACCCGGCCCGGGAGGCCCAGCAGATCGCCCGGCTGCGCACCCTCGCCGAAAGCGCCAAGCTGGACCCGGCGTTCGCCGAGAAGTTCCTGAACTTCATCGTCGCCGAGGTGATCCACCACCACGAACGCATCGCGGAGGACAACGGCGTCGGCGCGCCGGCCTCCGACTGAGACAGGCCGCGCCCCCGGCCGCGGGGGCGCACGCCCGCGGGGGCGCCGCGGCCGCCGCGACGGACCGGACATACGGCGCGTACCGAACCGCCTCTGTGCCCTGCCCACCGCATCAGGCAGCATGTCGTGCATGTCCGTACTGACGCGCGACGAAGCGCAGACCCGTGCCCGGCTCCTCGACGTCCACCACTACGCGATCGACCTCGATCTGACCCGTGGGGACGAGACCTTCGACTCCCGGACCGACATCCGGTTCACCGTCCGGGGCGACACGGACAGCACGGACACGTTCGTCGAGGTCAAGCCCGCACAGCTGCGCGCCGTCACCCTGGACGGACGGCCCCTGGACCCGGCCGCCCTGGACGAGAACCGGCTGGCGCTGAAGAACCTCGCCCCCGGCGAGCACGAGCTGCGCGTCGAGGCCGCCATGCGCTACTCCCGCACCGGCGAGGGCATGCACCGCTTCACCGACCCCGCCGACGGCGAGACCTACGTCTACACCCAGCTCTTCCTCGACGACGTCCAGCGGGTCTACGCCGCCTTCGACCAGCCCGACCTCAAGGCCGTCTTCGACCTCACCGTGACCGCCCCCGAGGGCTGGCACGTCCTCGCCAACGGCATCACCGAGCACACCGGCGACGGCCGCTGGCAGGCCGCCACCACCCCGCTGATCTCCACCTACCTCGTCGCCGTCGCCGCCGGCCCCTGGCACTCCGTGCGCACCGAGCACCGCGGCCTGCCCTTCGGCATCCACTGCCGCCGCTCGCTCGCCCCGCACCTGGACGCCGACGCCGAGGAACTCTTCGAGGTCACCCGGGCCTGCTTCGACCGCTACCACGAGAAGTTCGACGAGCCCTACCCCTTCGACTCCTACGACCAGGCGTTCGTGCCCGAGTTCAACGCCGGCGCGATGGAGAACCCCGGACTGGTCACCTTCCGGGACGAGTTCGTCTTCCGGTCCGCCGTCACCGAGACCCAGCGGCAGACCCGCGCCATGGTCATCGCCCACGAGATGGCCCACATGTGGTTCGGCGACCTCGTCACCCTGCGCTGGTGGGACGACATCTGGCTGAACGAGTCCTTCGCCGAGTACATGGGCTACCAGACCACCGCCGAGGCCACCCGCTTCACCGACACCTGGACCGACTTCGGCGTCACCCGCAAAGCCTGGGGCTACGACGCCGACCAGCGCCCCTCCACCCACCCCGTCGCCCCCGAGAACGTCCGGGACACCGCCTCCGCGCTGCTCAACTTCGACGGCATCTCCTACGCCAAGGGCGCCTCCGCCCTGCGCCAGCTCGTCGCCTGGCTCGGCGAGAAGGACTTCCTGGCCGGCATCAACACCCACTTCGAGCGGCACAAGTTCGCCAACGCCTCCCTCGCCGACTTCATCGACTCCCTGGCCGCCGCCACCGACCGCGACGTCCACGCCTGGGCCGACGCCTGGCTGCGCACCACCGGCGTCGACACCCTCGTCCCGAGCGTCAGCGGCGACAACGGCACCTGGCACCTCGGCATCTCGCACCGGGGCAGCCAGGGGACCTGGACCGGGCCCGACCCCGCCAAGAGCCGCAAGGACCTCAAACACCTCGGCAGCCTCCAGCCCGGCGGAGGCATCCGCCCGCACCGCATCACCATCGGTGTCTACGACCACGACCTCCACGACGCCGGCCGCCTCATCCCGCGCCGGCGCCTGGAGGCGGACCTCGCCGGCCAGAACATCGGCCTGGGCACCGCGGGCGCACAGCCCGCCCTCGTCGTCCTCAACGACGGCGACCTCACCTACGCCAAGATCCGCTTCGACGCCGACTCCTTCCGGGCCCTGCGCGAGAGCCTGTCCGGCCTGCCCGACCCGCTCACCCGGGCGGTCGTCTGGAACGCCCTGAGGGACGCCGTCCGCGACGGCGAACTCCCCGCCGCCACCTACCTCGACATCGCCCGCGCCCACCTCCCGCACGAGACGGACCTCGCCCTCGTCGACGGCGTCCTCGCCTTCGCCGCCGGCCAGATCGCCGACCGCTACGTCCCCGCCGAGCAGCGGCCCGCCGCCCTGCACACCCTCGCCGAGCTGTGCCGCGACCTCATCCGCCGCACCGAGGACGGCGACCACCCCGGCCTGCGCCTGATCGCCGTGCGCCACCGCATCGCCACGGCCGCCCACCCCGACACCATCGCCGCCTGGCTCGCCGACGGCACCGTCCCCGGCGGCCCCGAACTCGACCCCGAGCTGCGCTGGCGCATCCTCACCCGGCTCGCCGTCCTCGGCGCCACCGACGAGGCCGCCATCGCCGCCGAGCTGGCGGCCGACCCGAGTGCCACCGGCCAGGAGGGCGCCGCCCGCTGCCGTGCCGCGCTGCCCGACGCCGAGGCCAAGGCCCGCGCCTGGGAGGCCATGTTCGCCTCCGACGACCTCTCCAACTACCTGTTCACCGCCACCGCCCAGGGCTTCTGGCAGCCCGAACAGGCCGAGCTCGTGCGGGACTACGTACCGCGCTACTACACCGAGGCCGTCGCCCTCGCCGCCCGCCGCGGCCCCGCCATCGCCGACGCCGCCGGCCGCTGGGCCTTCCCCGCCCACGCCGTCGACGCCGACACCCTCCGCCTCGGCCAGGAGTGCCTCGCCGACGCCGACCCGATCCCCGCCCTGCGCCGCAAGCTCGCCGACCAGCTCGACGACCTGGCGCGCGCACTGCGCGTACGGGAGGCGGGCACGGACTGACCCACCGGACGCGGCCGGTGCGCCCCCCGGGGCGGGGGGACCGGCCGCGTGCCCAGGGCGGGGGGACCGGCCGCGTTCCCGGGCGAGAGCCGCCGGGATACCCCTTTCGGGTTGTGATCACTGAGCTGTCCGGGCGTACGCGCCCCTCGGCGTGGAAGCTGGAACCCCAGCCCCCGTGCTCGGAGGACACCTCATGGGCATGCCGCCCCTCGCCTCGGGCCCGCACGGCACCGACGCCCTGCGGCCCCTGCTCGACACCGTGCTCGACGCCCTGCGCGCCGGCACCGCCGCACGCGGCGGCCCACTGCCCGCGGGCGGCCTCGGCGCCGTCGCCGCCCGGACGGCCGAGGCGGCCGGTGAGATCCTGCCCGACCGGGGCGACCCCGAGGCGCTCCGCGTCCTGGTCACCGCGCTCGCCGAGGGCGCCGCCGACCCCGCCCACCCCCTGTGCGCAGCCCACCTGCACACCCCGCCGCTCGCCGTCGCGGCCGCCGCCGACCTCGCCGCGAGCGTCCTCAATCCCTCCCTCGACTCCTGGGACCAGGCACCCGCCGCCTCCGCCCTGGAAGCCCTCGTCATCGGCGCCCTCGCCCCGGAGACCGGCGCCGCCGACGCCGTCGTCACCACCGGCGGCACCGAGTCCAACCAGCTCGCCGTCCTGCTCGCCCGCGAGCGGCACGGAGCGGGCCTGCGGCTGGTCCACGGGGCGGGCGCCCACCACTCACTGCCCCGCGCCACCTGGCTCCTCGGCCTGCCCGAACCCGTCGTCGTCCCGGCCCCCGCCGGCACCCTCGACCCCGCCGCCCTGGACGAGGCCCTCACCCAGGTCCCCGGCCCGCACCTCGTCGCCGCCACCGCGGGCACCACCGACGCCGGGCTCATCGACCCGCTGCCCGAGATCGCCGACCGCTGCGCCGCCCACGGCGCCCGCCTCCACGTCGACGCCGCCTACGGCGCCGGCCTCCTGTTCAGCGCCCGGCACCGCGCCCGGCTCGCGGGACTGGAGGCCGCCGACACCGTCGCCCTGGACCTGCACAAGCTCGGCTGGCAGCCGATCCCCGCCGGCCTCCTCACCGTCACCGACGCCGACGACCTCGCCGCCCTCCACCACCGCGCCGACTACCTCAACGCCGACGACGACACCGAGGCAGGCCTCCCCGACCTCCTCGGGCGCTCCCCGCGCACCAGCCGCCGCCCCGACGTCCTGAAGACCGCCGTCACCCTCAAGACCCTGGGCCGCGCCGGACTGGGCGCCCTCGTCGACACCGTCTGCGCGCTGGCCCAGGAGTTCGCCGGGCTGATCGAGACCCACCCCGGGTTCGAACTGCACGCCCCGCCCACCATCAGCACGGTCCTGTTCCGGCCCGCGGGCGCCACCGACGACGCCGTCGCCGCCGTACGCCGCACGCTGCTCCACACCGGCCGCGCCGTCCTCGGCCGCGCCCGCGCCGACGGCCGGCTCTGGCTCAAGGCGACCCTGCTGAACCCCCACACCCGCCCGGACGACCTCGCAGCACTCCTGACCCTCGTGGAAGGACACGTCCCACGATGACCACCCCCGCGCCCCACACCCCCGCCCCCCGCGACCTCGTCGGCATCGGCATCGGCCCCTTCAACCTCTCCCTCGCGGCCCTCGCCGACCCCCTCACCGGCCTCGACGCCGTCTTCTACGACCAGCACCCCGACTTCCGCTGGCACCCCGGCCTGCTCCTCGACGGCGCCCGCGTCCAGGTGCCCTTCCTCGCCGACCTCGTCACCCTCGTCGACCCCGCGAGCCCCTGGACCTTCCTCAACCACCTCAAGGCCAGAGAACGCCTCTTCCCCTTCTACTTCGCCGAACGCTTCCACATCGAACGCGCCGAGTACGACGCCTACTGCCGCTGGGTCGCCGAGAACCTGCCCGCGCTCCGCTTCCACCACCAGGTCGACGCGGTGCGCTGGAACCCCGACCGCTGCCTCTTCGAGGTCGACTACACCCAACTCGACACCGACGGCGAAGCCGAGGCCCTCGGCCGCACCCACACCAGGAACGTCGTCCTCGGCATCGGCACCGAACCCCACGTACCCGACCCCCTCAGGCCCCTCGTCGACGACCCCGCCGTCCCCGTCGTGCACGCCGCCGACTACCTCCGCCACCGCGACACGCTCCTGGCCGCCGGGCACGTCACCGTCATCGGCACCGGCCAGTCCGGCGCGGAGGTCTTCCTCGACCTGCTCCGCCACCGCCCGGCAGGGCGCGAGCGGCTGCACTGGCTGGGCCGCACCGAGGCCCTCGCGCCCATGGAGTACTCCAAGCTCGGCCTCGAACACTTCACCCCGGACTACACCCGCTACTTCCACGGCCTGGCCGAACCGGTCCGCGACCGCCTCGTCGCCGCCCAGTGGCAGCTGCACAAGGGCATCGACGCCGACACCACCGCCGCCATCCACGACGAGCTGTACCGGCGCACCCTCGACGGCGGCTGGCCCGACACCACCCTCACCCCCGGCGTCCACGTCCGCACCGCAGGACGCATCGCCGCCACCCAGGTCGAGCTCCACCTGGAGCACGAGCAGCAGAAGACCCGCTCCCGCCTCACCACCGACGCCGTGGTCCTCGCCACCGGCCACCGGGAACGCCCCCTCGGCCGCCTCCTGGCCGGTCTCGACCCCTACATGCGGCGCGACAGCTCCGAACGCCCCCGCGTCGACGACCGCCACCGCCTCGTCCTCGACCCCTGCGTCACCGGCAACGTCTACGTCCAGAACGCCGAGACGCACACCCACGGGGTCGGCACGCCCGACCTGGGCCTCGCCGCCTGGCGCAGCGCGACCATCCTCAACGACCTCACCGGGCGCCAGCCGTACCCGCTGCCCGCCCGCACCGCCTTCACCACCTTCGGCCTTCAGGGCGGCCGACCCCAGATCCCGTCCGCGCGCCCCCACCGGGCGCTCACCCCCCTCGTGGACGGGATCTGAGCAGGCCGCCCCGGGCGGCGCCGGTCAGAACAGCGGCGTGCCGTCGCGCGTCAGCGACCAGTCCGAGGACGCGAAGTCCCTCGGGTCCAGCACACCCTTCGCGGTCGCCCACTCCGCGATCCGGGTGCGGATCTCCGTAGACTCCGACCACAGCTCCTTGGCCGACGCCACGTGCGGGAAGGCGCCGCCGCCGTTGGCCCGGTAGTTGTTCACGGCCAGCACGAACTGCTGGGCGTCGTCCAGCGGGGCACCGCCGTAGGCGAGGTTCCTGATCCGCGAACCGGCCGCCTGCGCCACGTCGATCTCGTACGTCAGCCCCGACACGTAGTCGTAGTTGTAGTCCGGACGGCCGTTCGCGTTGGTCAGCTTGTCCACGTCCACCGGCGCACCGGCGGCCGTCCGCACGTAGTACTCCGCCGAGTACTCCAGGTACGCCCGCAGCTGCGCCCCCGTCAGCAGCTTCGCGACCAGCGTGTTGTCGTACACGTACAGGCTCGACAGGTCCCGGATGGTCACGTCGCCGGCCGGGATCTCGGAGGTCCGCGAGAAGGGCGAGGCCTGCGCGAGGACCGGCAGCGCGGCGTACTCCGTACCCGCCAGCGCCTCCCTGACCACGTCCTCCTGCACCTTGGTGATCAGGTCGATGATCGGGGCGTCCTTGTACCGCGCCTCGACCGTGGTCAGCGTCTCGGTGGCGGTGCCGACGACCTGGTTGACGTACGCCACGACCTTCGCGTGCTCGTCCGCCAGCAGCTTCGTGATCCGCGGGTCGTCGCCGACCGCGTTGGAGTTGCGCAGCGAGGCCTTCACCGACTCGACGTGCCAGCGGCCCCGCTCGAAGACCAGCTCGAAGTCGAACAGGGTGAGCCGCTCGGCGTAGCACAGCGGCTCCGACAGCACGACCGTCTTCCCGGTCTGCTCGTTGACGACCCTCAGCTCGGCGATCTCCTCGTGCGCGTGCCCGACCAGGATGGCGTCGATGCCCGGCACCCGCCGGGCCACGTTGGCCGCCGCGTTCTCGACGTAGGGGACCTGGTCGCCGTAGGAGGACGTACCCGAGGAGCCCGAGTGGGCGGAGACGACCACCACGTCCGCACCCATCGAACGCAGCTTCGGCACCCACTTGGCCGCCTGCTCCTCCAGCCCCGGGAAGGCCAGCTTCCCCTGCACGTACGCCTTGTCCCAGATCGCGATGCCGGGGTTGGTCAGCCCCAGCACCGCCACCTTCACCGGCGGCGCGCCCTTCACCCGGAACGTCTTCATGAAGTACGGCGGGAAGGCCGGCTTCAGGGTCTTCGCGTCGACCGCGTTCGCGCCGAGCAGCGGGAAGTCGCACTGCTCCTCGAACCGGCGCAGGGTCTCGATGCCGTAGTTGAACTCGTGGTTGCCGAGGGCCACCGCGTCGTAGCCGATGGCGTTCATCGCCTGCGCCATCGGGTGCACCGGACCGCCCTCGGCGGTGATCGGGTCCACCTTCGCGTAGTAGTACGTCAGCGGGGTGCCCTGGATGGTGTCACCCGCGTCCAGCAGCAGGGTGTTGTGGCGGCCCTTCTCCTCGCGGACCTGGTCCACCAGGGTGGAGATCCGGCCGAGGCCCTGGGCGTTGCCCGCCGCGTCCGTGTACTCGGCGTCCTTGAAGTAGTCCCAGTTGAAGACGTGTCCGTGCAGGTCGGTGGTGCCGAGCACGGTCAGCGCGTACCGCTTGGGCTTCCGGCCGCCCCCGGGCGCGGGCGCCGCGGCCTCGGCCGCCGGAGCAGCCGCCGCGCCGGCCAGGGCGACCCCCGCCCCCGTCACGGCGGACCTGCTCAGGAACGTACGGCGGTTCAACGGCATGGCTGGCTCTCCTCGGTGGACCCGTGCAGACAGTGGCAACGCGCGTAGATTCTGTCCTGAACATGTCTCCTGTCAAGAGGCGCAGTTCCCCTCGAACGCTCATCGGAGCGGTCCGCCGCGCACTTCAACCCTTGTCAATATCCCTTTACTCAAAGGTTGTTGAGTGGTCATGCGTGGCCAATTCGCTACCCGGCAGTAAGTCTTAGGCTCGACTCATGCGCCGAGCAAAGATCGTCTGTACTCTTGGGCCCGCCACCGACTCGTACGACCAGATCAAGGACCTGGTCGACGCCGGTATGGACATCGCCCGCTTCAATTTCAGCCACGGCACCCATGCCGAACACGAAGAGCGGTACCGCCGGGTCCGCAAGGCCTCCGACGAGACGGGCCGCAGCGTCGGCACCCTCGCCGACCTTCAGGGTCCGAAGATCCGCCTCGGCCACTTCGGTGAGGGCCCCGTACTCCTCGAACGCGGCGACAGCTTCACCATCACCGTCGAGGAGGGCGTGGAGGGCGACCGCCACATCTGCGGCACGACGTACGCGGGCCTCGCCGAGGACGTCACCCCCGGCGAACGCGTCCTCGTCGACGACGGCAAGGTCTGCCTGGAGGTGACCGGCGTCGACGGGCCGCGCGTGCGCACCAGGGTGATCGAGGGCGGCATGGTCTCCGACCACAAGGGCCTCAACCTGCCCGGCGTCGCGGTGTCCGTGCCCGCCCTGTCGAAGAAGGACGAGGACGATCTGCGCTGGGCGCTGCGCAACGGCTTCGACGTCGTCGCACTGTCCTTCGTGCGCAGCGGGCGGGACGTCCTCGACGTGCACCGCATCATGGACGAGGAGGGCCGCCGCCTGCCCGTCATCGCCAAGGTCGAGAAGCCGCAGGCCGTCGAGAACATCGACGACATCGTCGCCGCCTTCGACGGGATCATGGTCGCCCGCGGCGACCTCGGCGTCGAGATGCCCCTGGAGCAGGTGCCGATCGTCCAGAAGCGGGCCATCAAGCTCGCCAAGCGCAACGCCAAGCCCGTCATCGTCGCCACCCAGATGCTCGACTCCATGATCGACAACGCCCGCCCCACCCGCGCGGAGGCCTCCGACGTCGCCAACGCGGTCATCGACGGCACCGACGCGGTGATGCTCTCCGGCGAGACCAGCGTCGGCAAGCACGCCACCGACACGGTGCGCACCATGGCCCGGATCGTCGAAGCGGCCGAGGAGGACATCCTGACCAAGGGCCTGCCTCCGCTGACCGAGCGCAACAAGCCCCGCACCCAGGGCGGCGCGGTCGCCCGCGCGGCCGCCGAGATGGGCGACTTCCTCGGCGCCAAGTTCCTGGTCGCCTTCACCCAGTCCGGCGACACCGTCCGCCGCCTGTCCC
Source organism: Streptomyces violaceorubidus (assembly GCF_000717995.1). Taxonomy (GTDB): domain Bacteria; phylum Actinomycetota; class Actinomycetes; order Streptomycetales; family Streptomycetaceae; genus Streptomyces; species Streptomyces violaceorubidus. The sequence goes on along the minus strand of NZ_JODM01000015.1, from coordinate 79,556 downwards.
GCTACCGCTCGCCCATTCCGCTGCTCGCCTTCACCCCGGAACCGGCGACCCGCTCGCAACTGAGCCTGACCTGGGGCGTGGAGACCTTTCTCGGCCCGCACGTGGACTCCACGGACGCGATGGTCGACCAGGTGGACGAACTGCTCACCCGCTACGGGCGGTGCGAGAAGGGGGACACCGTGGTCATCACGGCCGGCTCCCCGCCGGGGGTCTCCGGCACGACGAACCTGGTACGGGTGCACCACATCGGGGAGGACGACAGCCCCGAGTAATCAGTACTTCGGGCCGACGTGGGCGTCCATGAGGGCGACGGAGGCCTTGCGGGCCACGGAGATGTTGAAGGGGTCGCTGCCGCGCGCGAGAGTGGTCCACTTGACACCGACCTTGTCGAGGGCGCAGGTGAAAAGTCCTCGGATGTCATCCGACTTGTTGGAGAAGAAGTAGCGCGGATACTCGTAACGCTTGCGAACGCCTCTGACGGTTTTCGTGGTCCAGTTGGTGACACGGCAGCCGTCGGAGTGGATCAGCCCACGGATGAACTCCCAGGGGTGAGTGTTGACGACGGCCTGCTGCCAGGGCTCGAGGACGATGCGTCGGCTGTGCTTCTTGCCGGGCCCGTGCTGGGGGAAGAGGCAGGGCAGGTGCTTCGAGTAGACCTTGAGGTTGTAGCAGCCGGTCTTACGCACCCGGCAGACCGAGTTGTCGGGGAAGACCTGGCGCATGGCCCGCTCGCAGTCGCTGAGGAGACCGGGCCACGATTCAGCACAGGCGATCATGAGATTGGGCACGCTGTGTCCGGAGCAGTGGCTGATGTGACCATCGCCGAGGTAGAGGCCCAGTAGATAGCTGTAGGCGGGCTCGTCCAGATGCCGTCCATCACACCTGGGGCAGCTTGGGTCACGCTTTGCTGAGCATTCGCCGCGCTTGGCGCGATCCAGGTGTTTCCAATAGCTGATCGTTCCTTTCGGAACACTCAGCTCTCGGGCGACGTCCGCGTTCTTCGCGCCGCCGCGCAGCAGTGTGAGGGCTTTCTGTCGTACGTCAGTACTGTGGAAGCTCATGCGAACACTGTCTGTCACCGAGCGGTGCGCCGGGCAGCAAAAAGCGGAGGTTCACGAGAAGGTGAACCTCCGTTTCATAGGTGCCGGGTACGGGACTCGAACCCGTATGTCCTTTCGAACAGATGTGTTTGAGACATCCGCGTATGCCAGTTCCGCCAACCCGGCCGGTCAGCCTCGAGGAGTGTACCGGTTCACCGCAGCCCGCCGCAGCTAGGTAGGCTCTCAGAAGCAGTACCGCCCGCCCCGGAACAAGGAGCGCCACGTGACCGCCCCCGAGTCGCCCCAGCCCGTAGACGTGCCCGACGACGACCAGTCGCACGTTCCTCCGCTGACGACCCGAGTCGTCATCGCCGAGGACGAGGCGCTCATCCGGCTGGACCTCAAAGAGATGCTGGAGGAGGAGGGGTACTCCGTCGTCGGCGAGGCCGGTGACGGGGAGCAGGCCGTGGAGCTGGCCCGCGAGCACCGGCCCGACCTGGTGATCCTCGACGTCAAGATGCCCAAGCTCGACGGCATCTCGGCGGCCGAGAGGATCGCCGAGGAGAGCATCGCGCCGGTGCTCATGCTGACCGCCTTCTCGCAGCGCGACCTGGTGGAGCGGGCCCGGGACGCCGGGGCCATGGCGTACCTCGTGAAGCCGTTCAGCAAGAGCGACGTCGTGCCGGCGATCGAGATGGCCGTCTCGCGGTTCACGGAGCTGAAGGCGCTGGAGAAGGAGGTCGCCGACCTCAGCCAGCGGCTGGAGACCCGCAAGCTGGTGGACCGGGCCAAGTCGGTGCTCCAGACGGAGTACGGCCTGACTGAGCCCGCCGCCTTCCGGTGGATCCAGAAGACCTCCATGGACCGGCGGATGTCGATGCAGCAGGTGGCCGAGGCGGTCATCCAGGACGCCGAGGAGAAGAAGGCGGCCAAGGGCTGAAGCCTCCACGTGCAAGTGAGGCCCGCTCCCCCCCCATACCGGGGGGAGCGGGCCTCATTCGTACGGTGCGCTGGGCGTGTCAGTCCTCGCCGAGGTAGGCCTTGCGGACGGACTCGTCGTGGAGCAGGTCCTGGCCGCTGCCGGACAGGACGATGTTGCCGACCTCCATGACGTGGCCGTGGTCGGCCAGGGAGAGGGCGGCCTGGGCGTTCTGCTCGACGAGCAGGATGGTGGTGCCCTGGGACTTCAGCTCGGCGATGGTCGCCATGATCTTCTGCATCATGATCGGTGAGAGGCCCATGGAGGGCTCGTCGAGCATGAGCAGCTTGGGCTGGGACATCAGGGCTCGGCCCATGGCGAGCATCTGCTGCTCACCGCCGGACAGGGTGCCCGCGGCCTGCTTGCGGCGTTCGCCGAGGATCGGGAAGAGGTCGTAGGCGCGCTGGATGTCCTTCTCGATGCCCGGCCTGTCGCTGCGCAGGAAGGCGCCGAGGCGCAGGTTGTCCTCGATGGTCATGCGCGGGAAGATGTGCCGCCCCTCGGGGGAGTGGGCGAGTCCCAGCGAGACGATCTGGTGCGCGGGGATCTTCTTCAGCGACTTGCCGGCGAACCTGATCTGGCCGCCGACCGGTTTCAGCAGTCCGGACAGGGTGCGCAGTGTCGTGGTCTTGCCGGCGCCGTTGGTGCCGATGAGGGTGACCACCTCGCCGGCGTCGACCGTGAAGGAGATGCCTTTGACGGCCTCGATCTTGCCGTAGGCGACGCGGAGGTCCTCGACCTCGAGCAGTGCGGTCATCGGTCGTTCTCCTTGCCGGCCGCGGTGTCCGTGGTGGTGTCGGCCCCGGAGGCCTGTGCCGCTTCGGCGGCCTCCACCTCGGCCGCCTCCGCGGCGCCGGGGTCGTTCGCGAGGGGTTCGCCGAGGTAGGCGGCGACCACGCGTTCGTCGCCCTGCACCGTGGCGCTGTCGCCCTCGATGAGTTTCTCGCCCTGGACGAGTACGGCGACGCGGTCGCAGAGGTTGAAGATGAACCGCATGTCGTGCTCGATGACGAGGACGGCGATGCCCTTGTCGCGGATGGCGAAGACCAGTTCCTCGGTGGCCCGGGTCTCCTGCGGGTTCATGCCGGCCGTGGGTTCGTCCAGGAGCAGCAGTCCTGGCTCGCTGGCCAGGGCGCGGGCGATCTCCAGTTTGCGCTGTTCGCCGTAGGGCAGGTTGCGCGCGAGGTGGTCGGCCTTGGCGGCCAGGCCGACGAACTCCAGGAGTTCCAGGGCGCGTTCCCGGGAGGCTTTCTCCGCCCGGTGGAAGCCGGGGCCGCGCAGCACGGCTGACCAGAAGCCTTCTTTGGTCCGGGTGTGCCGGCCGACCAGGACGTTCTCCAGGACCGACATGTTGCCGAACAGTCGGATGTTCTGGAAGGTACGGGCGACGCCGGCGGCGGTCACTTTGAAGGACTTGGCCGGCAGGACCTTGTCCTTGTAGCGGACCTCTCCCTCGGTCGGGATGTAGAGGCCGGTGAGGCAGTTGAAGAAGGTTGTCTTGCCGGCGCCGTTGGGGCCGATGAGGCCGACGATCTCGCCGCTGCCCACGGTGAGGTCGACGCCGTTCACGGCGGTCAGTCCGCCGAAGCGCATCGTGACACCGCGTGCGTCGAGGATGGTGGTGCCGGGGGCCGGGGCGCCCGGTGCGGTGTCCTTGGTGGTGGTGTCGGTGGTCATGGTGGTCAGGCCCCTGTCTTGCTCAGGGTGGTGGGCGCTTCGGCCTCTTCGTGGAATTCCAGCTTGCGGCGCCTGTTGGCGATGAGGCCTTCGGGACGGAAGCGCATGAGCAGGACGAGCGCGAGTCCGAAGGCGAAGAGCTGGTAGTCGCCGAGGAACTGGAGCTTGTTGGGGATCAGGAAGAGCAGCGAGGCGCCGATGAGCGGACCCGCGATGGTGCCCATGCCGCCGAGCACGACCGCGGCGAGCAGGAAGGCGGAGTTGGGCGGGGTGGTGCCCGCGAAGAGGTACTGCTCGGGCGTGACCGTGTAGGTCACGTGCGCCTGCACGGTGCCGGCCAGGCCCGCGAGGGTGGCGCCGACGGCGAACGCGATGAGCTTGACGCGGAAGCCGTTGATGCCCATCGCCAGGGCGGCGGTCTCGTCCTCGCGGATGGCGACCCAGGCCCGGCCGATGCGGGAGTCGCCGCTGCGCCTGAAGACGAGGACGACGACGGCCGTGATGATCAGCATCAGGAAGAAGTAGTTGGCGAACCGGCCGATCGTGAAGCCGCCGATGTCGTGCTGGACGCCGAGGTCCAGACCGAGGATCTTGAGGTCCGGGATGGACGAGACGCCGTTGGAGCCGTTGGTGAGGTCCGGTCCCGAGGTGCCGTCCAGGTTGTTGGCGGTGATGCGGAAGATCTCACCGAAGCCGAGCGTCACGATGGCGAGGTAGTCGCCGCGCAGCCGCAGGGTCGGGGCGCCGATGAGCACACCGAAGACGAGCGAGGCGAGGGCACCGACGATGACCGCGGCCCAGAAGGGGAAGTGCACGTCGAACGGGGAGCTGGGCGATCCGGAGACCAGCGCGGCCGCGTAGGCGCCGACGCCGAGGAAGGCGACGTAACCGAGGTCGAGCAGGCCCGCGAGGCCGACGACGATGTTCAGGCCCAGGGCGACGGTGGCGAAGATGAGGATGTAGACGCCGAGGGTCGCGTACTGGTCGTCGGACTGGGTGAAGGGGAAGCAGGCCGCCGCGACGAACGCGCCGCAGACGGTGATGTTCTGGTGCCGGGAGGTGATCTCCGTGGCCTGGGCGATCAGGCCGGCCCGGTGCACGGCGGCGAAGCCGAGTCCGGCGACGATCAGGAAGCCGACGAAGAGCTCGTCGTACTCGGTGCCGATGCCGTAGGTGAAGACGAGCAGGGCGATCGCGAGGACGGCGACGATGATCAGGATCTCGGCGTAGGACGGCAGGGCGCGCACGGGGCGCGGGGTGCCGGTGGCGAAGGCGGCCTTGACGGTCTGCCAGTGGTGGGAGGCGGTGTGCTTGAACTGCTCCCAGCCCGCGTCGTCGGGGTCGATGGGGTCGGGTTCGGGGCGCTCGAAGGGGAGCGCGAGGGAGCCGACGAGGGCGATCAGGGTGGCGGCCGCGGCGACGTAGCCGCCGGGTTCCAGGTTGACCAGGCCGCCGAGCTGGGCGCTGATCGCGACGATCGTGTACCAGGTGGCCGCGAAGGCGGCGAGGGCGGCGAACTTCAGCGCCGCGTCGGCGCCGGCGGGCACGAGCCAGCGCAGCCCCTTGACGCCGTACGAGGCGAGGCCGAACAGGGTGGTGAGGGCGCCGGCGACCAGCACCAGCACCTGGAGGCCGCCCGGGTAGCCGTAGACGGTGAGGTCGCCGGGGAACTCGGCGGTCCACGTCCAGGCCAGGAAGGTGGAGACGACGGTGAGGACGCCGCCCCCGGTGGCGAGGGCGCGGCCGAGGGGCGCGGGTATGCCGATGAGGCCGGAGGTGTCGGCCGCGGCGGAGGCGCCGGCCGTCTTCGGAGCGGTGGTCTGTGTGGTCATCGGTGTCACGCCCTGTCCGCAACGCGTTCGCCGAGCAGGCCCTGTGGCCTGAACAGCAGCACGAGGATGAGGAGGATGAAGGCCCAGACGTCCGCCCAGGACTGGCTGCCGAGCTTGTCCAGGCCGGGCACGTCGGCGATGTAGGCGGTGGCCAGGGTCTCGGCGACACCGAGGACGACGCCGCCGATCATGGCGCCGTAGATGTTGCCGATGCCGCCGAGGACGGCGGCGGTGAAGGCCTTGAGGCCGAGGATGAAGCCCATCCGGAAGTCGATGTCGCCGTACTTCAGGCCGTTGGCGACTCCTCCGACGGCGGCGAAGACGGCGCCGAGGGCGAAGGCGACCACGATGATGCGGTCCGTGTTGACACCCATCAGCTTGGCGGTGTCGGGGTCCTGCGCGGTGGCCTGCATGCCGCGTCCGGTACGGGTGCGCATCACGAAGTAGGCGAGGATGGCCATGCTGACCGGGGCCGCGACGAGCAGGAAGATGTCGCCGGTCTGGATGGTGACGCTGCCGATGTGGAACGGCCCGCCCTCGATCTGCGGGAAGCTGATCTTCGACTTGGCGCCCGGGTACCAGGCCCACACCGCCTGCTGGAGGGCGAGGGAGAGGCCGATGGCGGTGATGAGGGGGGCGAGGCGGGGGGCCCCGCGCAGGGGGCGATAGGCGAACCGTTCCGCCCCGACGGCCACGGTGACGGAGACCACCATCGCGCCGATGAGCATGAGGGGAAGGGCGATCAGCATGGAGGTGCCGTCGGGCAGGATGTACAGGTAGACCGTGAGCGCGCCGAAGGCGCCGGTCATGAAGATCTCGCCGTGGGCGAAGTTGATGAGCTGGACGATGCCATAGACCATCGTGTAGCCGATGGCGACCAGCCCGTACATGGATCCCAGTAGCAGGCCGTTGACCAGCTGCTGCGGCAGTTCGTTCACCGCATGTCCTCCGAGACGTTCGGAAATTGCGACGGATGTGGCCGGATGCGAGTCCGCGCGGGGCGCCTGTGGAACAGCGCCCCGCGCGGCTCGTGATCACGTGATCAGTGATGCGGAGGTGGATCAGCCCGTGTAGGTGCCGGACTTCACCGACCCCCAGGCACCGTTCTTGACGGCGTACACGGTGAGCTGCTTGTTCGTCGCGTCACCGAACTCGTCGAAGGAGACCTTTCCGGTCACACCGTCGAAGGAGACGTTCTGCATGGCCTCGGTGACCTTGGCGCGGGCGTCGTCGGGAAGCTTCCCGTCGTTGTCCTCGACGACCTTCTTGACGGCCTCGATGATCGCCCAGGCGGAGTCGTAGGAGTAGCCGCCGTACGCCTCGTAGGCCTCCTTGTAACCGGCGGCCTTGTAGTTGGCGACGAACTCCTTGGCCGAGGGGAGCTCCTCGACCGGGGCGCCGACGGAGGTCGCGAGGTCCCCGGTGCCGCTGGCGCCGGCGAGCTTGATGAAGTCGGCGCTGTAGATGCCGTCACCGCCGACCACCGGGATCTTGGCACCGGCGGCCTTGATCTGCTTGCTGAGCGGGCCGGCCTGCGGGTATTCGCCGCCGTAGTAGACGACGTCGGCGCCGGAGTTCTTGACCTTGGTGGCGACCGCGTTGAAGTCCTTGGTGTCCGGGTTGATGTGCTCGGTGCCGGCGACCTGGCCGCCGAGCTTCTTGAACTCGTCGGTGAAGGTGGCGGCCAGACCGGCGCCGTAGGTCTTCTTGTCGTCGATGACGAAGACCTTCTTCTTCTTGGCGTCGTTGTAGACGTACTGCGCGGCGAACGGGCCCTGGATGGCGTCCGTGGTCGCGGTGCGGAAGTACGACTTGTAGGGCCGGACCTTTTCCTTCTGCCAGTCCACGCCCTGGGTGAGGGCGGGGTTGGTGTTGGCCGGGGAGACCTCGACCAGTTTGGCCGTGTCGAAGACCTTCTGCATGGACTCGCCGACCGAGGAGTTCAGCGGGCCGACGACACCGAGGACGTCGTCGTCGGCGACGAGCTTGGTGGCGTTCTGCTGGCCGACGGAGGGCTGGCCCTGGTCGTCGAGGGCCTCGACCTTGAAGGTGATGCCGTCGACGGTCTTCTCCTTGTTGGCCGTCTTGGCCGCGAGGTCCACCGAGTTCTTGATGCCGAGGCCCAGCGCGGACAGGTCGCCGGTCAGCGGGGCGTCGACGCCGATGACGACGGTGGTGCCACCGCCGCCGCCGTTGCCGGAGTCCGAGCCGCCGTCGTCGTCGCGCGAGCCGCAGGCGGTGAGGGTGAGCGCTCCCGCCGCCAGAGCGGCGGTGATGGCGATGAGCGAACGTTGACGCACGATCAGTCCTTTCCCTGGCACAGCCGCCTCCCCGTGGAAACGGCCGAGTCGAGCGCTGGACCGAGATGACTATCGGACGGCGCGGTGACTGGCCGTGACTCTAAGCGGGTGTGGGGAAGGTGGAGGAGGGTCTGACTGAGGCTGTGACTCTCTTGTTATGACATCGGGTATTGCAGAGCGGTACTCGCTGGGAAGAAGGGCTGAATTCCGGCCGATTCGCCCTGTCCACATGGTGAGAACTCGCAGGACGGGCGGTCCGAGTTCAGGCGTCTCGGGCGTTTTGGTGGTTACCGTGAATCGTTGCCGCAGGCGACCTCAAGTGCCTGGGAGAGGTCCTGCGCATAGCGCGCCCCGAGGATGAAACTGTGGGCTTCTATTGCTCGCGTATTACGCAGCGTTACGTCCAGGAAAGGGAGCCCGGGATTCCTGGGTGCTTTTTCACATTCCGTCACCCGTAGCGTGACGGTGATCTTGCGGGCGGAATGCGATTTTGTCTGGAAAGGTGCCGCGGGGGAGGAGGTCATCGACAGGCCGTCGTAGGGCTGGGTCAGCCGCGTCACGGTGACGGGCGGTCCCGACCGTACGCTCAGCAGCACCGTGAAGCCGAAGCCGCCGGCCGCGGTGGCGGGCGAGCCGGTCGCGGGGGTCACGTAGACGAGGTCGATCGCCTGGGACGGGTAGGGAGGCGCGGAAGCGGGGCGCGGCTGCGGCCGACTCGCGTACAGGTAGCCGCCGCCCGCCATGACGGCGAGGACGGCGGTGGAGGCGAGGACCGTCCGGCGGTGACGCTCGTAGCGCAGGAGGAGGCGCCCGCGCGGCCGGGGCGGCGGGGCCTCCCGGGCGCGGGTGTCGTCACCCGGCTCGACCGGTCCGATGCCGCTCACGACTGCCACGGGCCGTGGCTCGGAGCGCCGTCGCGGTACCCCTCGGCGCACGCCCGCCGCACCTGGCGGTCGATCAACTCCCGTGCCTGCCTGGTGCCTTGGTCCCGCTGCGCGGCCCGCGCTGCCTCCACGACCTCCCGCAGGATGCCGTACTGCCGGTTGGACAGTCCCATCGACTGATAGTCGCCGTAGGGCTCGCCGCCGTCCAGCATCTCGCGCGCCCAGTACCCGACGGCGCTCACGCACAACTCCGCGCCGGACAGGGGCCGCGGGGACGAGGACGACGGGGACGGGGGCGACGCGGACGACGCGGATGCGCCTCGCGCGGCGCCGGGGGAACCGCCCGGCCCGTCACCGGAGTTGCCACAGCCGGCGACCACGACGGCCGTCACCGGAGTCAGCGCCGCCCGTCCCCGCCGGAGTGCTCCGCCCCGTCCCATGCCCCGACGCTAGGACGCGGGACGACCGGGAGCAATGCCGCGGCCACGGGCGCCTCGGTCACGGGCGCCGCGGGACGACACCGGCACGCACCGCGCCCCCGGGTGTCCGGCGACGGTGCTCAGCCCGCCGCGGCCCCGCCGCCGAGGTCCACGTCCCGCAGCAGACAGGTCAGCCGGGCCGTGCACACCCGCCGGTCCTGCTCGTCGCTGATCACGATCTCGTACGTCGCCGTCGACCGGCCCCGGTGCACCGGCGTGGCCACCCCGGTGACCAGGCCGGAGCGGGCCCCGCGGTGGTGGGTGCAGTTCAGGTCGACACCGACGGCGATCTTGGAGGCGCCGCCGTGCAGCATCGAGCCGACCGACCCCAGCGTCTCGGCGAGCACGGCCGAGGCGCCGCCGTGCAGCAGCCCGTACGGCTGGGTGTTGCCCTCCACCGGCATCGTGCCGACGACCCGGTCCGCCGACGCCTCGACGATCTGGACGCCCATGCGCCTCCCCAGGTGTCCGGCGGAGAACAGTGCGGGCAGGTCGACGCCGAGCGCGGCGTACTCGTCGATGACCTCCTGCGGGAACTGCGCCTGCTGCTGCTCGCCCATGGCCGGCTCCGTTTCGCCTTCGTCGATCCCTCTGCGGGTCCGCCGACCGGTCGCCGTGACCGGCCGGCCGCTCCACCTCGCTGAGCAAACGCTCAGTCGGTCGCCGATTGTTCCAGACGGACGACCACGGACTTGCTGGCCGGGGTGTTGCTGGTGTCCGCGGTGGCGTCCAGCGGCACCAGGACGTTGGTCTCCGGGTAGTACGCCGCCGCGCAGCCCCGGGCCGTCGGGTAGTGCACGACGCGGAAACCGGGCGCCCGCCGCTCCACCCCGTCCCGCCACTCGCTCACCAGGTCGACGTACGAGCCGTCCGCGACGTCCAGCCTCCGGGCGTCCTCCGGGTTGACCAGGACGACGCGGCGGCCGTTCCTGATCCCCCGGTAGCGGTCGTCCAGGCCGTAGATCGTGGTGTTGTACTGGTCGTGCGAGCGCAGCGTCTGCAACAGCAGCCGCCCCTCGGGCAGCTCGGGGAACTCGACCGGCGCGGCGGTGAAGTTGGCCTTCCCGGTGGTCGTCGGGAACCGCCGCTCGTCGCGCGGGGCGTGCGGGAGGGCGAAGCCGCCGGGGTGCGCCACGCGCGCGTTGAAGTCCTCGAAGCCCGGCACGACGCGCCCGATGCGGTCGCGGATCGTCGCGTAGTCCTTCTCGAACTCCTCCCACGGCGTGCGGCTCTCCTCGCCGATCACCCGGCGCGCCAGCCGGCACACGATCGCGGGCTCGGACAGCAGCTGCCGGCTCGCGGGCTCCAGCCGCCCGCGCGAGGCGTGCACCATGCCCATGGAGTCCTCGACGGTCACGAACTGCTCGCCGCCGCCCTGGAGATCGCGCTCCGTGCGGCCCAGCGTCGGCAGGATCAGCGCCCGCGCGCCCGTGACCGCGTGCGAGCGGTTCAGCTTCGTCGACACGTGCACGCTCAGGCGGGCGCGGCGCATCGCCGCTTCGGTGACCTCCGTGTCGGGGGAGGCGGAGACGAAGTTGCCGCCCATGGCGAAGAAGACCTTCGCGTCGCCGTCGCGCAGCGCGCGGATGGCCCGTACGACGTCGTAGCCGTGCTCGCGCGGCGCAGCGAAGCCGAACTCCCGCTCCAGGGCGTCCAGGAAGGCGGGCGCGGGCCGCTCGAAGATGCCCATCGTGCGGTCGCCCTGCACGTTGGAGTGGCCGCGCACCGGGCAGACGCCGGCGCCCGGACGGCCGATGTTGCCGCGCAGCAGCAGGAAGTTCACCACCTCGCGGATCGTGGGCACCGCGTGCTTGTGCTGGGTCAGGCCCATCGCCCAGCACACGATGGTGCGCTTCGAGGCGAGCACCATGCGCAGCGCCGCCTCGATCTCCGCGCGCGTGAGCCCCGTCGCCGCGAGCGTCTCGTCCCAGTCGGCGGCGCGGGCCGCCTCGGCGAACTCCTCGTAGCCGTGGGTGTGTTCCTCGACGAAGGCCTCGTCGACCGCGCCCTCGGTCTGAAGGATCAGCTTGTTGAGGAGCCGGAAGAGCGCCTGGTCGCCGCCGAGGCGGATCTGCAGGAACAGGTCGGTGAGGGAGGCGCCCGCCGCGAGCCCCTTGGGGGTCTGCGGGTTCTTGAAGCGCTCCAGACCGGCCTCGGGCAGCGGATTGACGCTGATGATCCGCGCGCCGTTCGCCTTGGCCTTCTCCAGGGCCGAGAGCATCCGCGGGTGGTTGGTGCCCGGGTTCTGACCCGCCACGATGATCAGGTCGGACCTGTACAGGTCCTCCAGCAGGACGCTGCCCTTGCCGACGCCGATGGTCTCGGACAGGGCCGAGCCGGACGACTCGTGGCACATGTTCGAGCAGTCCGGCAGGTTGTTGGTGCCCAGCTCGCGCGCGAAGAGCTGATAGAGGAACGCCGCCTCGTTGCTGGTGCGCCCCGAGGTGTAGAAGACCGCCTCGTCGGGCGAGTCCAGCGCGGCGATCTCCTCCGCGACGATGTCGAAGGCGCGCTCCCAGGTGACCGGTTCGTAGTGCTCGCCGCCCTCGGGGAGGTACACCGGGTGCGTCAGCCTGCCCTGCTGGCCCAGCCAGTAGCCGCTGCGTCCGGCGAGGTCCGTCACGGAGTGCGCGGCGAAGAACTCCGGGGTGACGCGGCGCAGGGTGGCCTCCTCGGCCACGGCCTTCGCGCCGTTCTCGCAGAACTCCGCCTTGTGCCGGTGGTCGCCCTCCGGCCAGGCGCAGCCCGGGCAGTCGAAGCCGTCCTTCTGGTTGACACTCAGCAGCGTCAGCGCCGTCCGACGCACGCCCATCTGCCGCTGGGCGACCCGCAGCGTGTGGCCGATGGCCGGGATGCCCGCCGCCGCGTGCTGGGGCCGCGAGACCTGTGGCGCGTCCTGAACCGGATCACCCTTGGGCGGCTTGGTCGCCATCGCGCGCTCCTTCGCTTACGCGTTGTGAAGTACGTCTCCGATCCTCGCACGCCCCGGTGACAGCGAGGCCGTCCGGGAGGGGCGGAGGCGGTGGGCGAGGAGTGCGGGACCCGTGGTGCCGCCGCCGCGCGGCCGGTGCGCGACGGCGCGGGACGGCGAGGGCGGGACGCACTGTCAGTGGCACGTGGCAGGATCGGTGTCGTGGCGAAGACAGCATCGAAGAAGACCGACAGCACCTCCGGCGGCCGACCGCGGCTGATGCTCATGGACGGGCACTCGCTGGCGTACCGCGCGTTCTTCGCGCTGCCCGCGGAGAACTTCACGACCGCGACGGGCCAGCCGACCAACGCGATCTACGGGTTCGCGTCGATGCTGGCCAACACCCTGCGTGACGAGGCGCCCACGCACTTCGCGGTGGCGTTCGACGTCTCCCGCAAGACCTGGCGCTCGGAGGAGTTCACCGAGTACAAGGCGAACCGCTCCAAGACCCCGGACGAGTTCAAGGGGCAGGTGGAGCTGATCGGCGAGCTGCTCGACTCCATGCACGTCCCCCGCTTCGCCGTCGAGGGCTTCGAGGCGGACGACGTCATCGCCACCCTCGCCACCCAGGCCGAGGCCGAGGGCTTCGACGTGCTGATCGTCACCGGCGACCGGGACTCCTTCCAGCTGGTCAGCGAGCACACCACGGTCCTGTACCCGACCAAGGGCGTCTCCGAGCTGACCCGCTTCACCCCGGAGAAGGTCTTCGAGAAGTACGGGCTGACCCCCGCCCAGTACCCCGACTTCGCGGCGCTGCGCGGCGACCCGTCCGACAACCTGCCCGGCATCCCGGGCGTCGGCGAGAAGACCGCCGCGAAGTGGATCAACCAGTTCGGGTCCTTCGCGGAGCTGGTCGAGCGCGTCGACGAGGTCAAGGGCAAGGCCGGGCAGAACCTGCGCGACCACCTGGAGTCCGTGAAGCTCAACCGCCGGCTCACCGAGCTGGAGCGCCGGGTCGAGCTGCCGAGGACCGTCACCGACCTGGAGCGGACGGCCTACGACCGCAAGGGCGTCGCGATGATCCTCGACACCCTGGAGATCCGCAACCCCTCCCTGCGCGAGCGGCTCTACGCGGTCGACCCCGGCGCCGAGGAGGCCGAGGCCACCCCGGTGGTCGCGGACGGCGTGGAGCTGGACGGCACCGTGCTGGGCACGGGCGAGCTGGCCGGCTGGCTCGCCGAGCACGGCACCTCGCCGCTCGGTGTGGCCACGGTCGACACCTGGGCGCTGGGCACCGGCTCGGTGACCGAGGTCGCGCTGGCCGCGTCCGACGGGAGGGCCGCCTGGTTCGACCCGACGGAGATCGACGAGGCCGACGAGGCGGCGCTGCGCTCCTGGCTCTGCGACCCGGACCGGCCGAAGGTCTTCCACAACGCCAAGGGCGCGATGCGCGTCTTCGCCGAGCACGGCTGGAGCGTCGCCGGCGTGGGCATGGACACCGCGCTGGCCGCCTACCTGGTCAAGCCGGGCCGCCGCTCCTTCGACCTGGACGCGCTGTCCCTGGAGTACCTGCACCGCGAGCTGGCCCCCGCCGCCGCGGCCGACGGCCAGCTCGCCTTCGGCGCGGACGAGGGCGCCGAGGCCGAGGTGCTGATGGTGCAGGCCCGCGCCATCCTCGACCTGGGCGAGACCTTCGAGAGCCGCCTGGCCGACGTCGGCGCCGCCGACCTGCTGCGCGACATGGAGCTGCCCACCTCCGCGCTGCTCGCCCGCATGGAGCGGCACGGCATCGCGGCCGACCGGGAGCACCTCCAGGCCATGGAGCAGATGTTCGCGGGCGCCGTCCAGCAAGCCGTGAAGGAGGCGCACGCGGCGGCCGGACGGGAGTTCAACCTGGGCTCGCCCAAGCAGCTCCAGGAGGTCCTCTTCGGCGAGCTGAACCTGCCGAAGACCAAGAAGACCAAGACCGGCTACACCACCGACGCCGACGCCCTGGCCTGGCTCGCCGCGCAGACGGACAACGAACTGCCGGTGATCATGCTCCGCCACCGCGAGCAGGCCAAGCTGCGCGTCACGGTGGAGGGCCTGATCAAGACGATCGCCGCGGACGGCCGCATCCACACCACGTTCAACCAGACGGTCGCCGCGACCGGCCGCCTCTCCTCCACCGACCCGAACCTGCAGAACATCCCGGTCCGCACCGACGAGGGCCGGGCGATCCGCCGGGGCTTCGTGGTCGGCGAGGGCTTCGAGTCCCTGATGACGGCCGACTACAGCCAGATCGAGCTGCGGGTGATGGCCCACCTCTCCGAGGACGCGGGCCTGACCGAGGCCTTCACCTCCGGCGAGGACCTGCACACCACCGCGGCCGCCCAGGTCTTCTCCGTCGAGCAGTCCGCCGTGGACGCCGAGATGCGCCGCAAGATCAAGGCCATGTCCTACGGCCTGGCGTACGGACTGTCCGCCTTCGGCCTCTCCCAGCAGCTGAACATCGAGGCGGCCGAGGCCCGCGGCCTGATGGACGCCTACTTCGAGCGCTTCGGCGGCGTGCGGGACTATCTGCGCCGGGTCGTCGACGAGGCGCGGGCCACCGGATACACGGCGACCCTCTTCGGCCGCCGCCGCTATCTGCCCGACCTCAACAGCGACAACCGCCAGCGTCGCGAGGCGGCCGAGCGGATGGCCCTGAACGCGCCGATCCAGGGCACGGCGGCCGACATCGTCAAGATCGCCATGCTCAACGTGGACAGGGCGCTGAACGAGGCCGGCCTCAAGTCCCGCATGCTCCTCCAGGTCCACGACGAAATCGTCCTGGAGATCGCCCCGGGCGAGCGCGCGGCGGCGGAGGAACTCGTACGCCGCGAGATGGCGGACGCGGTGCGACTCAGCGTCCCCCTGGGCGTCTCCGTGGGGGTGGGCCCGGACTGGGAGTCGGCGGCGCACTAGCCTGCGGCAGTCGGCGGCAGGGGGCTGCCCCGCCCCCGCCGCCGCTGCGGGCGGTCGTGCCGGTGGAGCGGGGGCGGGAGGGACCTCATCACTCCGGTGGCCCCCGAGGAAACGCCCCGGCCCCGGTCTCCCGTGAGGATGCGGGCATGGGTATACGCATGCTCCACCACCGGACGACACCGGCACGGGCACGCACCGACGGACCCGCCCGCGTGCCATTCCTCCCGGTCCCGGTCTTCGCACCGGGCGCAAGTACCGGCCGCACCCCCGCCACCCTCACGACGCTCCTGCGCCGCACGGCGACCGGCCTCCGCCGCGGACTCGCCCGCCGGGCCCCGGCGACCGCCGCCCCGCACGAGCCACCCGCCTGGCGGTTGTGGGCCGACCTGGCCCGCGGCTACCTCGCGCTGGCCCTCACCCTGCTGCCGCGCACCCGGCCCGCCCACACCTTCACCGTGTTCGTCGCGTCCGCCGACACCCTCGGCGCGCGACCCGGAGGTCCGGCGCGGTACTGACGACGCCCCCGCACAGCACGGCGTCCGCGCGGCCGTCGCGACCGGGAGCGGGCGACAGCAAAACTCCTCATATGGCCAAGTGGTGAATATCGGGCAGGAACGGGTGCCCGTGCAAAGCAAGTTGTCGTAGGGTCGCCTGCGGCACCGTACTGGTCGAACAGGTGGCCACGGTGCCCGGGGGGGAACGCCGTGCAACCGTCTGCGCCGGTGGATCGTCACAACAGGGCGGGCACAGCGGGCGAGTACGACAGCAGAAGACGGACGGAGACGGACGCGCGGGCGTCCACGGGAGGGGTTCACTCTATGGTGGCGCATTTCGACAGGAGGCTCCGCAAGGCGGCGGTCACCACCACCGTCGCGGCGCTCGCGGTCGCGGCCCTGTCCGCCTCCCAGGCTCCCGGCGTGACGGCCGACGGCAACGGCAGACAGACCACCGCCGACAACGTGCCGGCGTCGGAGACGCCCGCCGCGGAGAGCGCCACCGGCAACTCGCCCTACTACACCGACCTGCCGCCGCTCAACAGCCCCAAACCCGCCCCGACCGCGGGCACCCCCACGTCCCCGGGCACGTCCGAGGCCGGCATTCCCGCGACCGTTCTCGACGCCTACAAGAAGGCCGAGTCGGAGCTGCGCCTGTCCAAGCCCGGCTGCAACCTGCCGTGGCAACTGCTCGCCGCCATCGGCAAGGTGGAGTCCGGTCAGGCCCGCGGCGGCCGCGTCGACGCCAACGGCACGACGATCGGCAGGATCATCGGCCCGCAGCTCGACGGCAACGGCTTCGCGCTCATCCAGGACACCGACAACGGCGTCTACGACGGCAACAGCAAGTACGACAACGCCGTCGGACCCATGCAGTTCATCCCGTCCACCTGGGCGTGGGCCGGCCGCGACGGCAACGGCGACGGCAAGGCCGACCCCAACAACGTCTACGACGCCGCGCTCGCCGCCGGCCACTACCTGTGCCGCAACGACTGGGACCTGTCCGTCCAGGCCGACCTCAACCGCGCGATCCTCAGCTACAACAACTCGCAGGACTACCTGAACACGGTCCTGTCGTGGCTGGAGCACTACCGCAAGGGCACCCACGAGATCCCGGACGGCACCGGCAGCCTCCCGGTCGGCCGCAGCGACGACCCGGGCGCCGGCGCCAGTCCCTCGCCGGGCGGCACGGGCGCGTACCCGGGCTCCCAGGCCCCGGCGACGTCGACGCCCGGCCCGAAGCCGTCCCCGAGCAAGCCGCCGGCCCCGGGCAAGCCCGGCAACTCCGGCGGCCCGGGCACCAAGCCCCCGACGGACCCGGCACCGCCCACCGGCAGCCCCACGCCCAGCCCCACGCCCACCGACACGGTGCACCACCTGGAGAACGCCGGCACCACCGGGCTCACGGCGACCGCGGGCGACACCTTCGCCGAGCAGATCAGCACCCGTGCCGAGACCACGGCAGGGGCCGCCGTCGGCAAGGTGCGCATCCGCTTCACCGTCCTGGGCGACACGGACGCCACCTTCACCGGCGGCGAGAAGGTCGCCGCGGTCACCACCAACGCCTCCGGGGTGGCCGTCGCGCCCGCACTGGTGGCGGGCGAGCAGACCGGCGAGTTCACCGTCCGCGCCACCGTGGTCGGCCGTACCGTCCCGGGCCTCGACTACCGGGCCACCGTCACCGAGCGCGTCGCCGACACCCTCACCCGCACCACCGCGACCGAGCTGACGTGCACGCCGGGCGGCGAGTTCGCCGACCCGGTCGGGGTGAAGGCCACGCTCAAGGGCGCCGTCGCGGACAAGGTCGCCGTCACCGCCACGCTCATCAAGTCCGAGGCCGACCCGGCCGAGAACGACAAGGGCCCCTACTTCAAGGACGCCGACGGCAAGGCCGTCCGTACCCTGACCGGCCTGAAGACCGGCGCCGACGGTCTGCTGGAGCTGCCGAAGCTGTACGCCGACGACGCCGAGGGCTCCTACGTCCTCCGCCTCACCACGCCGGGCGGCGCCCAGCTCGACATCACCCTGAAGGTGGCCAAGGCGGCCGAACCGACGCCGGAGACGTCGACCGAGCCGTCGACGCAACCGGCGGCGTAGGCACCGTCCCGCCCGGCGGGGTGTTCCCCGCCGGGCCGACGGTCACCTGCCGAGCCGGGCCTTCGTGTACCGCGTCGGCTCCGCCGTGGCCGGGTCCTCGGGCCACGGGTGCTTCGGGTACCGGCCGCGCAGTTCCGCGCGTACGCCCTTGTAGCCGTCCTTCCAGAACGAGGCCAGGTCGGCCGTGACCGCCGCGGGGCGGCCCGCCGGGGACAGCAGATGCACGAGGAGCGGCACCCCGGCGATCTCGGGTGACCGCTGGAG
This sequence comes from Streptomyces violaceorubidus, assembly GCF_000717995.1. Lineage (GTDB taxonomy): Bacteria > Actinomycetota > Actinomycetes > Streptomycetales > Streptomycetaceae > Streptomyces > Streptomyces violaceorubidus. Next base: position 61,653 of record NZ_JODM01000015.1, on the reverse strand, counting down.
CCCGAACATCTCCTGCAACTTCACGGCGAGGACGGGCTGTCCGGGGTCGCCGTAGTCGATCCGGACCCTGGACCCGCTGGGGACGAGGATCCGCTCGGGGGCCAGCTCGTCGAGCCGCGCCGCTTGCCCGGACGCCCAGGGCAGCAGCCGCGTCAGCGCCTGCCCGGCGTCGATCCGCCCCAGATCGGCCCGACGCCGGGCCCGGCTCAGCTCGGGTTCCAGCCACTCGTCCGCGCGCGCGAGCAGCGCCTCGTCGGTGACCTCCGGCCAGGGCTCACCGAGGTGCTGCCGCAGGAACGCGAGCCGCCTGCGCAGCAGTTCGGCCTCGGCCGAGCGGCCCAGCAGCCCGAACCCCTCCCGCCGCAACCCCTCCAGCAGCGCACGCCGTACGAGAACGGGGTCGGCGTCGGTGAGGGGCCGCACCGCCAGTTCCACCGCCCCGAGCCGTTCGACCCGCCGGGCCACCACGTCACCGTCGGCCCAGTGCACCTCGTCCCGCTCGGTCAGCAGCGCTCCGGCCGCGAGCCGGGCGACCTCCTCGTCGACGGCCGCGCCGAGCTGCACGCGCGCGTGCCCCCGGCCCACGGGCCGGTCGGCCACGGCGACGGCGATCCACGGCGCTCCCCGCAGCGCGGACGCCTCCGGCAGCTCCGCCCGCGTACCGGAGACCATCAGGTACGAACCGCCGTCCTTCCTGGCCACCCGCTCGGGAAACGCCAGAGCGGCCACCAGCCCGGCGACGGCGGCGTCGCCGACCGGCCCTCCCGGCCCGCCGCCCCCGCCCTCCACGGCGGCCCGCAGCCGCCGCACCTCCGCCCGCCACCGCGCCCTGTACGCGTCCCCGCCCCGACGAGCCGCCCGCAGTACGGACACGAGGTCGTCCCCGTACTCCCGCGGCGCCTCCTCGCTCAACAGGCCCGCCACCTCGGCCACCACCTCGCCCCCGCGCCCCCCGCCTCCGGGCCCACCGGCCCGGGCCCCGTCCGTCCCGGGAACGCCGGGGGCCGTGCTCCTCGCCGGGAAGTCACCCGTCGCCGGGGGGCGTGCGCCGGAGTGTTCCGGGGGCGCCGCCGCTGCCGAGCCGGCCCGGGGCGGGAGGGCCGCGCCCGGCCGGGCCGCGTCCAGGAGGGCGCGGCCCAGCCTGGGGTGCAGACCGAGGCGGGCCAGTCGTGCGCCTCGCTCCGTCGCCCGGCCGGCCGAGTCCACCGCGCCGACCGCCTCCAGCACCGATCGGGCCGCCGCCATCGCCCCGCCCGGCGGCGGATCGAGCAGCGCCAGACCGGAGGCGTCCGGATCGCCCCAGCAGGCCGCCTGCAACGCGAACGCCGTCAGGTCGGCCACCTTGATCTCCGGCGCCGGGAACCGCGGCAGACGGGCGTCCTCCGCCTGTGCCCAGCAGCGGTACACCACCCCCGGTGCCTCGCGGCCCGCCCGGCCGGCCCGCTGACGCGCCGCCGCGCGGGAGGCCCGTACCGTCGTCAGCGCGCTGAGCCCGCGCGCGTGGTCCACCCGCGGCTCCCGCGCCAGCCCCGCGTCCACGACCACCCGGACGCCCGGGACCGTCAGCGACGACTCGGCCACCGAGGTCGCCAGCACCACCCTGCGCCGCGCCCCGGGCGCCAGCACCTCGTCCTGCACGGCCGCGGGCGCCCGCCCGTGCACCTGGAGCACGTCCACGTCCCCGAGGCCCGCCAACCGGCCCGCCACGCGCGAGATCTCCCCGACCCCCGGCAGGAAGCACAGGACGTCCCCGTCCCGCTCGGCCAGCGCCCGCCGTACCACCGAGGCCACGTGCGCCGGCAGCGCCGGGTCCACCCGCATCCCGTGCGGCGGGCGCAGCGGGCGCACCGGCGGCGCCCACACGACCTCGACGGGGTGGGACACACCGTGCGCCTCGACGACCGGCGCGTCGCCCAGCAGCCGCGACCAGCCCTCCGCGTCGGTCGTGGCGGACGCGGCCACCAGCCGCAGGTCCGGCCGCAGGGTCTGCCGCACGTCCCACAGGAACGCCGCCGACGTGTCCGCGTCCAGATGCCGCTCGTGGCACTCGTCCAGCACCACCGCGTCCACGCCCGTCAGCTCCTGGTCCCGCTGGAGCCGCTGCAGCAGCACACCGGTCGTGACGACCTCCACGCGCGTGCGGCGCCCGACGACCCGCTCCCCGCGCACGGTGTACCCGACACTCGCGCCCGGCCTCTCACCCAGCAGCCACGCCATCCGCCGGGCCGCCGCCCGCGCCGCGATCCGCCGCGGCTCGGCCACGACCACGCGCCGCGCGGGAGCCTCCTCCCCGCCGAGCAGCCCCGCCAGGGCCAGCGGCACCAGCGTCGTCTTGCCGGTACCGGGCGGCGCGACCAGCACCGCCGTGCCGTGCCCCTCCAGGGCCTCGTGCAGGGCGGGCAGGGCACCGCGCACGGGCAGCGCGTCCAGAGCGTCGTAACGGATCACGCCCCCAGTGTCGTACGTCCCGGAAACCGCCCTCCGCGCGCACGGGGCCCCGCGCCCCGGGTACGGCTCAGTCGCGCTCGCAGACGAAGATCGCCGTCCCCGGGATCAGGTGCCCGCGCAGCGGCGACCAGCCGCCCCACTCCGAGGTGTTCCAGTCCGGCCACTCCGGCTCGACGAGGTCCACCAGCCGGAACCCCGACGTCACCACGTCCCGCACGCGGTCACCGAGCGTCCTGTGGTGCTCGACGTACACCGCGAGACCCTCGTCGTCCTGCTCGACGTAGGGCGTGCGGTCGAAGTACGACGCGGACACCGACAGCCCCTCCGGGCCCGGCTCGTCCGGGAACGCCCAGCGCACCGGGTGCGTGACGGAGAAGACGAAGCGGCCGCCGGGCCGCAGCACCCGGCGCACCTCCCGCAGCACCAGCCGCGGGTCGGCGACGAAGGGCAGCGCCCCGTAGGCCGAGCACGCCAGGTCGAAGGAGGCGTCCGCGAAGGGCAGCACCGACGCGTCGGCGCACACCAGGGGGAAGGAGACGCCGATGCGCAGGGCGTGCTGGAGCTGGCGGTGGGAGAGGTCCAGGGCCACCGGACGGGCCCCCTGGGCGGTCAGCCAGCGCGCGCACTGCGCGGCGCCGGCGCCGATCTCCAGGACGTCCTTGCCCTTCAGCTCCTCCGCCGGGCCGAGCAGCTCGGCCTCCACCTCGTCCAGCCCCTCGGGACACCACACGAAGCGGTCGTCGCCGAGGAAGGTGCCGTGCTCGGTCTGGTACTCGTCCGCGTTCCGGTCCCACCAGCCGCGGTTGGCGCGGGAACTCTCCGTGACACCGGCGGCACGCCGGGTGGCCTCGGGCTCTGGTCCGTCGGTTCCCTCGGCCTCGGACGTTACGGGCTCTTGGATGACCGGCTCCCTCGTACTAGTCTGCGGGCTCTTCCGTGCCGCCCGCCCCGCGTGTCGCGCAAGGGGCGTCCAGGGGTCCATGGGGCCTCGGGAGACGGCTCTTGTGCCGGGTATGCGGCGATCCGCCCCGGGTGTGCGGCTTCGCGCATTGACCCTGCCCGGCCGCCCCCGTATGCTACAAGTTGCGCTGCGGGCCTGCGCACCTCAGACGTAGCAGGTCGCGCTCGCATCTGTTGTATGTCCCCTCGGTTCTCGAGGCGTCACCAGTGGATTTCGGTGTCGCTTCCTTGGCTGTCCGGCTTCGGCAGAGCGAAACGGGCTCCCGGCGTAAGCAGTACCTACGACTTCAATGTCCGTACCGGAGCCCTTTCCCACATGACGAGCAGCACCGAGACCACCGCCACCACCCCGCAGGTAGCGGTCAACGACATCGGTAACGAGGAAGCCTTCCTCGCCGCGATCGACGAGACGATCAAGTACTTCAACGACGGCGACATCGTCGACGGCGTCATCGTGAAGGTCGACCGGGACGAGGTCCTGCTCGACATCGGTTACAAGACCGAAGGCGTTATCCCGAGCCGCGAGCTCTCCATCAAGCACGACGTCGACCCCAACGAGGTCGTCGCCGTCGGTGACGAGATCGAGGCCCTTGTCCTCCAGAAGGAGGACAAGGAAGGCCGCCTGATCCTCTCGAAGAAGCGCGCCCAGTACGAGCGTGCCTGGGGCACCATCGAGAAGATCAAGGAAGAGGACGGGATCGTCACCGGTACCGTCATCGAGGTCGTCAAGGGTGGTCTCATCCTCGACATCGGCCTCCGCGGCTTCCTCCCGGCCTCCCTGGTCGAGATGCGCCGCGTCCGCGACCTCCAGCCCTACGTGGGCAAGGAGCTCGAGGCCAAGATCATCGAGCTGGACAAGAACCGCAACAACGTGGTCCTGTCCCGCCGTGCCTGGCTGGAGCAGACCCAGTCCGAGGTCCGCCAGACGTTCCTCACCACCCTCCAGAAGGGTCAGGTCCGTTCCGGCGTCGTCTCCTCGATCGTCAACTTCGGTGCCTTCGTGGACCTGGGTGGCGTCGACGGTCTGGTCCACGTCTCCGAGCTGTCCTGGAAGCACATCGACCACCCGTCCGAGGTCGTCGAGGTCGGCCAGGAGGTCACCGTCGAGGTCCTCGACGTCGACATGGACCGCGAGCGTGTCTCCCTGTCGCTGAAGGCGACCCAGGAAGACCCGTGGCAGCAGTTCGCCCGCACCCACCAGATCGGCCAGGTCGTCCCCGGCAAGGTCACGAAGCTGGTTCCGTTCGGTGCGTTCGTCCGCGTGGACGAGGGCATCGAGGGTCTGGTCCACATCTCCGAGCTGGCCGAGCGCCACGTGGAGATCCCGGAGCAGGTCGTCCAGGTCAACGACGAGATCTTCGTCAAGGTCATCGACATCGACCTCGAGCGTCGCCGCATCAGCCTCTCGCTGAAGCAGGCCAACGAGGCCTTCGGTGCCGACCCGTCCACGGTCGAGTTCGACCCGACCCTGTACGGCATGGCCGCGTCCTACGACGACCAGGGCAACTACATCTACCCCGAGGGCTTCGACCCCGAGACCAACGACTGGCTCGAGGGCTACGAGACCCAGCGCGAGGCCTGGGAGACGCAGTACGCCGAGGCCCAGCAGCGCTTCGAGCAGCACCAGGCGCAGGTCATCAAGTCCCGCGAGGCGGACGAGAAGGCCGCTGCCGAGGGTGTCGACACCGCGGGTGCGGCTCAGACCACCTCCGGTGGCGGTGGTGGCGGCTCCTACTCCTCCGAGGGTGGCGACAACTCCGGCGCCCTCGCGTCGGACGAGGCGCTGGCCGCGCTGCGCGAGAAGCTGGCCGGCGGCCAGAGCTGACGCTCTGAACACCGGCCGCCGACACACGGCGGTTGAAGTACAGCGGTAGCCGAGGGGCCGCACCTTCCGAGGTGCGGCCCCTTCGGTGTGTCCGGGCGGGAATGCCCCACCCCGCAAGGGCGTTGTGACCTATGAACACGAGGAGGGGAGCGGTCACCGTGCTTGATCCGCAGGATTTGTACGCCTGGGAGCCGAAGGGCCTTGCCGTCGTCGACATGGCACTCGCCCAGGAATCGGCCGGACTGGTCATGCTGTACCACTTCGACGGATACATCGACGCCGGGGAGACCGGCGACCAGATCGTCGACCAGGTGCTCGACTCGCTGCCCCACCAGGTCGTCGCCCGCTTCGACCACGACCGGCTCGTGGACTACCGGGCGCGTCGGCCGCTGCTCACCTTCAAGCGGGACACCTGGGCGGACTACGAGGAGCCCACCATCGAGGTGCGGCTCGTCCAGGACGCCACCGGGGCGCCCTTCCTGCTCCTGTCGGGCCCCGAGCCGGACGTCGAGTGGGAGCGCTTCGCCGCCGCCGTACGGCAGATCGTGGAGCGGCTCGGCGTCCGCCTGTCGGTGAGCTTCCACGGCATCCCGATGGGCGTCCCGCACACCCGTCCCGTCGGCATCACCCCGCACGGCAGCCGCACCGACCTCGTGCCGGGTCATCGCAGCCCCTTCGAGGAGGCGCAGGTCCCCGGAAGCGCGGAGGCGCTCGTCGAGTACCGCCTCGCGCAGGCCGGCCACGACGTGCTCGGCGTCGCCGCGCACGTCCCGCACTACATCGCCCGCTCGGCCTACCCGGACGCGGCGCTGACCGTCCTGGAGGCGATCACCGCGGCGACCGGCCTGGTCCTGCCGGGCATCGCGCACTCCCTGCGCACGGACGCCCACCGCACCCAGACGGAGATCGACCGGCAGATCCAGGAGGGCGACGAGGAGCTCACCGCCCTCGTCCAGGGCCTCGAGCACCAGTACGACGCGGCGGCCGGCGCCGAGACCCGGGGGAACATGCTCGCCGAGCCCGTCGAGATCCCCTCCGCCGACGAGATCGGCCTCGAGTTCGAACGGTTCCTCGCCGAGCGGGAGGGCGACAACTGACGCCCTGAGCCGCACCCTCTAAGCTTCCGCCATGCTGAAGGTGGGCCTGACCGGCGGGATCGGCGCCGGCAAGAGCGAGGTGTCCCGGCTCCTCGTCGAGCACGGCGCCGTACTGATCGACGCCGACCGGATCGCCCGCGAGGTCGTCGCCCCGGGGACACCGGGGCTCGCCGCGGTCGTGAAGGCGTTCGGCGAGGACGTCCTGGCCGGGGACGGCAGTCTGGACCGGCCAAAGCTGGGCTCGATCGTGTTCGCCGACCCGGAGAAGCTGGCCGTCCTGAACGGCATCGTGCACCCCCTGGTCGGTGAGCGCTCCCGCGCGCTGGAGGAGGCCGCGGCCGAGGACGCCGTCGTCGTCCACGACGTCCCGCTGCTCACGGAGAACGGCCTGGCCCCGCTGTACGACCTCGTGGTCGTCGTGGACGCCGACCCGGCCACCCGGCTCGACCGGCTGGTCCGGCTGCGCGGCATGACCGAGCAGGACGCCCGGGCCCGCATGGCAGCCCAGGCGACGCGCGAGCAGCGCCGGGAGATCGCGGACGTGGTCGTCGACAACGACGTACCGCTCACGGAGCTGCGGCGCCGCGTCGAGGAGGTCTGGGACGAACTGGTGCGCAGGGCGCACACGGAATAGCGGATCCCGCGCGGGCGTTGATCCCTTCCAGCGAGGGAAGGACTCAGCCGTGCCCGAGACAAGCAGTCCCACCGGACGTACCCCGGAGACGGATGTCATCGACTTCCGTGCCGCCGAGCAGTTGCTCGCGGCGCGGGACCCGCGCGGCGCGGTGAAGCTTCTCGACAAGGTCATCGGCGCCCACCCCGAGAACACCGCAGCGCGGCTGCTGCGCGCGCGTGCCTTCTTCGCGGCGGCGCAACTGCGGTCGGCCGAGCTGGAGTTCACCATCGTCCTGGAGCGCGAGCCCGACAACGCGTTCGCGCACTTCGCCCTCGCCCGCACCTACGAGCGCCGGGGCTGTCCCGACCAGGCCCGCCGTCACTTCCGGCTGGCGGCGGCGCTGGACCCGAACCCGGAGTACCTCCAGCAGGCGCGCTTCGACTCCTGACGGTCAGCGTCTCGGCGGCGGGTACGGCGGAATGTTCCGGCCCGGCTGGTAGTGCGGGCCCTGGCGGATGTGCCGGAGGATCACGGTCAGGTCGACCGTGATGACGAGCCACAGCACCCCGCAGGCGAGCGCCCAGCCGAACCGCCCCGTGAGCGCGAAGACTGCCGTGCCGAAGACGGCCCAGACGAGCCCCCACAGGCTCAGCCAGAACCGCGCCCGCAGGGCACTGCGCGCGGTCGCCGGTTCACTGCCCGTACGCATCCGTTCACCACTCCTCTATCGAACGTACTGCGGCGGACACGGAGGGGGAAGCGAGCCGTACCGCCGGACCGGCGAACAGCCGGGATCGGGCGCGTTCACTCGGTCGGGTGAAACGACGTCGAGGGGGAACGGGTGTGCGGGGGCGGCCCGTTGGACGGGCATGGAGCTGAGAATGCGAGAGGGACACCAGGGGACGGGACCCGGAGCCATCACGCCGGACGGCTGCGCGGTCGAGCTCTATTCGCGGCTGCCCGCCGGGGCCGAGCCGGACATCGTCGCCGCCGCCGTGCCCGAGGGCGCGCGGGTGCTGGAGCTGGGCAGCGGGGTGGGGCGCATGACCCACCCGCTGCTGGAGCGCGGGTTCACCGTCACCGCGGTGGACGAGTCCGCACAGATGCTGGAGCGCGTGCGCGGGGCGCGCACCCTGTGCAGCCCGATCGAGACTCTCGACCTCGGCGAGCGCTTCGACGCGGTGCTGTTGGCGTCGTTCCTCGTGCACACCGGGGACGTCGAGGTGCGGCGTGGGCTGCTGCGCACCTGTGCCAGGCATGTCGAGGACGAGGGCTGCGTACTGATCCAGCGCGAGGGGGCGGACTACCACACGGACCTGCCCAGGGAGCGGGTGGACCCCAGCGGCTTCACCGTCCGGATCCTGTCGGCGGACCCGGTGGGCCACGGCGTCAACTCGGTCCGGGCGGAGTACGAGTTCCCGGACGCCGTGTGGACCCAGACCTTCCGGGCCCGGCCCCTGACCAGGGAGCAGTTCGAGGAGGCGCTGGGGGAGGCGGGGCTGGCGGTGGACCGGTATCTCACCGAGGACGGGACGTGGGTGAGGGCCGTGCCCGTGCGGCGGCAGGGGTAGCGGCAGGACGGGCCGGGGACCGGCGATGAGTTCCGGAGGAAGGAGCGGTCTGTATCCCCGACAGCGGCACGGACCGCCCAGCCGAGGAGACCGCCATGTCCGAGACCACCGCCATGTCCGAGACCACCGCTTCCCCCGCCTCCACCCTGTCGGCCCGTGGACGTGGTCTCCGCGTCGCCCTGCGTGTGGTGCAGGTGCTCCTCGCGCTGTTCTTCGCCCTCGCGAGCGCCTTGCCCAAGCTGATCGAGCACTCCTCGGCGGCCGACACCTTCGCGGAGATGGGCTGGGGCGAGGCGGGCGTGTACGCGATCGGTGTCCTGGAGCTGGCGGGCGCGGTCGCCCTGGTCGTCCCGGTGCTTCAGTCGGTGGCGGCGACGGCGCTGAGCGCGTTGATGGTGGGCGCGTTCGTCGTCCAGCTCACCTACTTCGACGGTGCGAACGCGGCGACGCCGCTCGTCCTGATGGTGCCGCTCCTGGTCCTCGCCCGGGCCCGGCGCGGGTCCAACCAGGAGCTGCGCCGGCTGGTGCGGGACGGGGTCCGGCGCGGCTGACCGAGCGGGCCCCGCCCCTGGACCGCTCGGTGTGCTCAGTGCCTGGTCGAGGCGTCCCTCCGGGAGCTGCTCAGGGCCTCCAGCCCGCGCAGCCGGTCCATCTCGCGACGGTCCCGCTTGGTCGGGCGCCCGGCACCGCGGTCGCGGATGCCGGCCGGGGCGACGGCCTCGCGGGGCGGGGGCGGCGGGGAGTTGTCGACGTAGCACTGCACGGCGACCGGGGCACCGACGCGCTTGCGGATCAGCCGCTTCACCACGACGATCCGCTCCACGCCCTCCTGCCGCAGGCGCACCTCGTCGCCGACGCGGAGCGAGTGGGCGGGCTTCACCCGCTCGCCGTTCACCCGGACATGGCCGCCGCGGCAGGCGGTCGCGCCCAGGGAACGGGTCTTGATCAGGCGGACGGCCCAGATCCAGCTGTCCACGCGGACGCTCTCGCCGTGCTGCGGCCCGGCCGCCTCGGCGGCGGCGGTCGCCGCCGCCGTCTTCGGGTCGGGCGCCCCGGCCGAGGCGGCGGAGCCGTCCTGCGGGGCGGCCACCCGGCCGCTCCCGCCTTCGTCATGCTCGGAAGCCATGCTTCGACCCTAACCGCCCGGAGCGGCGCTACGGACCGCAATTTCGCCGTCGGCCCGTCCGAACCCTTCGAGCACCCGGCCCCTCGCGCGAGAGGCATGCGCCGGCGGGGTCTTACGGTGGAGGCATGGACACCGGCGGCCTCTCCGTACTCGACCAGCGCATCGCGGGGTGCCGGGCCTGCCCACGGCTGGTCGAGTGGCGCGAGGAGGTCGCGGTCACGAAGCGGGCCGCCTTCGCCGACTGGACGTACTGGGGGAGGCCGGTGCCCGGTTTCGGCCCGCCGGACGCCCGCCTGCTGATCGTCGGGCTCGCCCCCGCCGCCCACGGAGGCAACCGCACCGGCCGGATGTTCACCGGCGACCGCTCCGGAGACGTCCTGTACCAGGCGCTGTACGACGTGGGCCTCGCCTCGCAGCCCACCGCGGTCCGGGTCGACGACGGCCTGGAGCTGTACGGCGTGCGCGTCACCTCGCCGGTGCACTGCGCCCCGCCCGCCAACAAGCCCACCCCCGGCGAACGGGACACCTGCCGTCCCTGGCTCGTCCAGGAGCTGGAGCTGCTGAGGCCGACGCTGCGGGCGGTGGTCGTCCTCGGCGCCTTCGGCTGGCAGGCCGCGCTGCCCGCGTTCGCCGGGGCGGGCTGGAGCGTGCCCCGCCCCCGTCCGGCCTTCGCGCACGGCGGGCACGTGAGGCTGGACGCCGCCGGCGGGCCGGGCCTGCACCTCTACGGCTGCTTCCACGTCAGCCAGCGCAACACCTTCACCGGCCGCCTCACCCCCGAGATGCTGCGCGACGTGCTGCGCACGGCGGCGGACACGGCGGGACTGCCCGCCGGACGAGGCCCCGGCCGCAAAAAGGGATGAGCGCCCGGGGGCGCCGCGGCTACGGTGCTCCGATGGGCCTGTATCCGGAGATCGAACCGTACGACCACGGCATGCTCGACGTCGGCGACGGCAACCACGTGTACTGGGAGACCTGCGGAAACCCGCACGGCAAGCCCGCGCTGGTACTGCACGGCGGACCCGGCAGCCGGGCGAGTCCGGGGCTCCGGCGCTACTTCGACCCCGCCGCCTACCGGATCGTCCTCCTCGACCAGCGCGGCGCCGGACGCTCACGGCCCCGCGCGAGTGCCTACGACACCGACATGAGCGTCAACACGACCGCCCACCTCCTGGCCGACCTGGAGCTGCTCCGCGCCCACCTGGGCATCGGGCGCTGGCTCGTGTGGGGCGTGTCCTGGGGCTCGGTCCTGGGCCTGCGGTACGCGCAGACGCACCCGGGCGTGGTGACCGAGCTGGTGCTGACCGGGGTCGCCACCGGCTCCGACGCCGAGGTGGGCCTCCTGACGCGAGGGCTGGGGAACATCTTCCCCGAGGCGCACGCGCGGTTCCTCGCCGAGCTGCCGCCGGAGGAACGCGAGGGGAACCTGGCCGCCGCGTACAACCGCCTGCTGGAGTCCCCGGACGAGGCGGTGCGCGAGCGGGCCGCGCGGGCCTGGACCGACTGGGAGACGGCGACGATCCCGGCACCGCCCGGCTCGGTCGCCCGGTTCCAGGACCCGGAGTTCCGGATGGGGTTCGCCCGCACCGTCACGCACTACTGGGGCAACGGCCACTTCCTGGGCGACGGCGACGGCGCGGACGGCGACGGCGCGGACGGCGACGGCGGCGACGCGGACGGCGACGGCGGCGACGGCGTGGTTCTCAGGGACGCGCACCTGCTGAAGGGCATCCCCGGCACCCTGGTCCAGGGCAGCCTCGACTTCGGCAACCTCCTCGGCATCGTCTGGCGGCTGCACCATGCCTGGCCGGACAGCGAGCTGGTGGTCGTGGACGAGGCCGGGCACGACGCCGGGGAGGGCGGTGACGACGCGCTGATCGCGGCAACGGACCAGTACGCCCGCGGCGACACCCCGGGCGTAACGGACTAAGGACGCCACCGGTAGCGCACGTCCGGCTCCCGCTCCTCGTTCCGGTCGCCGTCCGTCCACTCCACGGGCGTGAAGCCGTGCCGCTCGTAGAAGCGCCTCGCGGGCGCGTTGACCTGGAAGGTCCACAGCGACAGCCCGGCCGCCCGGCGCTCCTTGGCCAGGGCGACGAACCGGTCCCCGATCCCGCACCCGCGCCGCTCGGGGGCGAGGTAGAGCTGGGACAGCTCCTCGCCCTCCAGCACCATCACACCGGCCACCGCACCGTCGGCCTCCTCCGCCACCCAGGTCTCGTACCGCTCCACCACCACGTGCCGGAAGTACGCACGGACCTCGGTGTCGGAACGGGGCCGGACCACGGTCGGCAGCGCGGCGGCGAAGGAACGCAGCCAGACGTCGGCCGCCGCACGCGCGTCGGCGGCGCGGGCCCGCCGCAGGACGACCGCCCCGGCACCGGCCCCAGCACCCGCGCCGGCTCCCGCCTCCCGGTTCACGCGCGGCCGGTCTGCGGCACGACCGCGGTGGCGGTGATCTCGACCAGCTGTCCCGGGTAGCCGAGGCAGCTCACCCCGAGCAGCGTCGAGGAGTGCGGCCCGGTGCTGAGCCCCGACGCCTCGACGACGTCCCAGACGGCGGACAGCGCGGCGGTCTCGGTGCTCACGACGTACACATCGGTCGACAGCACCTGCTCCAGCCCGCTCCCCACGGCGCGCAGCTGCTCCGTGAGGTTCGCGATCACCTGCCGGCCTGCCGGACCGGATCGCCCTCGCCGACCAGCTTCCCCTCCGCGTCGAGCGGGACGGAACCGGCGAGGAACGCGATCCTGGTCCCGGCCTCGACGACGGAGGCGTGCGAGTAGACCGGCGGCGGGAAGAGACCGGGCACGGTGACGCGCTGGATCATGCGGACTCCTGGAAGGCGGGCGGGCAACCTCCTGATGGTCGGTTCTCCGCCCGCGTCGCGCACCCGAATTTCGCTCGCGGCCCGCGCCCCCGGCCGCCCAGGCTCCCCGTGTCGGCCGCACCCCGCCCGCCGCACCGTTCTGGAGCCCGCGCCCGCGCCCGTGCCCACGCCCACCCTCACCGACCAGGCCTTCCTCGACACCACGGCCGACCGGCTCGCCGCCCTGCCCGCGGTCCGCGCGGTCACCCTCGGCGGCTCCCGGGCCCAGGGCACCCACGGACCGGACAGCGACTGGGATCTGGCGGTCTACTACCGGGGCGCGTTCGACCCGGCGGACCTGCGCGCCGTCGGCTGGGAGTCCGGCGGACCTGCGCGCCATCGGCTGGGAGGGCGAGGTCTCGGAGCTCGGCGCCTGGGGCGGCGGCGTCTTCAACGGGGGCGCCTGGCTGACCGTCGACGAGCGCCGGGTCGACGCGCACTACCGCGACCTCGACGTGGTCGAGCAGGAGGTGACGCGGGCTCAGGCGTGCCGCTTCGGCATCGAGCCGCTGATTTCCACCTCGCGGGCATCCCGACCTGCCTCGTTCTCGCCGAGCCGGCGGTCAACCAGGTGCTGCGCGGCGACCTGCCCCGCCCCGCCGGCTATCCGGAGGCCCTGCGCACCACCGCGCCCGAACGATGGTACGGAGCGGCCACCGCCACCCTCGCCCATGCCAGGCTCGGCCACGCCCCCAGGGGCGCCCTCACCCAGGTCGCCGGCGCCCTCGCCCTCGCCGCGACCCAGACGGCACACGCGGTGCCGGCGGCGCGGGGGGAGTGGGTGACGAACGAGAAGGGGCTGCTCGCGCGGGCCGGACTCGACGCGATGGACGCGCTGCTCGCCCGTCTGACGCCGGAGCCGCGGTCCCTGGCCGACGCGGTGGCGCGGGCCGGGACCCTGGTGCGCGAGTGTCTGGAGGCCGCCCGCTCCTGAGCGAGCGCACCGCGCCACGGTGCTCCACGGTGGCCGGGGGCGTCATCCTCCCGAAACAGGCCCGTTTCCGCGCCTTCGAAAACCCGTCGTACGCTTGACAGCGCACCGCACAGCCCGGCCACCGTCGCCCGAAGGCTCACCACCGCCTCGACCGGACGACAGGAGCCCGCACCCCGTGTTCCGCACCGCAGCCCACGCGCTCCCGCCCTGGCTCGGCCACGCCCTGAACGCCCAGCGCGGTCCCGTGCCCTGGAACGCGGTGGTCCGGGGCGCCCTGGCCGGCGGGCCGCTGCTGATCGTGTCCCTGGCCGCCGGGCGGTCCTCCCTCGGAGCCGTCGCCGCGATCGCCGCCATGCTGGCCGGCATCAACGACCGGCCGGGCAGCCGCCGTACCTCCGTGCGCAGGATCGGCGTACCCGCGCTCGCGGGGGCGGTCGGGCTGCTCGTCGGGACGTACGCCGGGCAGCATCTCGCAGCCGTGGCGCTGACCCTGGTGCTGACCGGGCTCGGACTGGTCGCCGGGTCCGTCAGCGCCGTCGGGCCCGTGGCGTCCGGGGCGGGGACGCAGCTGCTGGTCACCGCGGCGGTGGGCGCCGGGATGCCGCTGCCCGACCCCGGGTGGCTGCGCGTGCTCGCCTTCCTCGCCGGGGCCGGCTGGCTGCTCCTGCTGCGGCTGGTGCTGCCGACGCCCACCTCGCTGGCCGGCGACCTCCGTCTCGACTTCCGCTTCGACGGGGAACGGGCGGCCGTCGCCGACGTCTACGAGGCCGTCGCCGCGCTGCTCGACGCCGTCGGCACGGAGCAGGCCGTGGCCCGCCGGGCCGCGCTCACCGCCGCCCTCGACCACGCGCAGGACGCGCTCGCCGGACCCAGGCTGCGGCGCCGTGCCTCCACCGCCGCCGAACGCCGGCTGCACGCCCAGTACGCCGCCGCGCTGCCCCTCGGTGAGGCCGCGACCGCGCTCGCGTGGGCGGAGCGGGCCGTGCCCGCGCGGGCCGTCGAAGGGCCCCGGCGGCTCGCGGCGGCCGTCCGCGCCAACACCCCCGCCGGGCCGCTGCCCGCGCCCAGCCGCACCGATCCCGCCCTGCGCGCCCTGGACGACGCCCTGCTGCACGCGGCGGACGCCTTCGACCGGGGCAAGGGCCCCGACCTGCACGTCCGCAGGCGATCGCCCCGCTCCTCGGCGCGCGCCGTGCTCGGTCCGGCCGGGCGGGAGTACGGGCTGCGGGTCGCGCTGTGCTTCGGCGCCAGTGCCGCCGTCGCCCAGGCGTTGCACCACGGTCACTGGCACGGCTCCCACCAGCACTGGTACTGGCTGCCCGCCACCGCCGTGTTCCTCGTCAAGCCCGACCTCGGCCCGCTCGTGTCCCGGGTGCTGTGCCGGGCGGCCGGGACGGTGCTCGGTGCGCTGCTCCTCGCCGGGTTCGCGTCCGTGCTGCCCCGGCCGGAGGGGCTCGTGGCGCTGGTCGCCGTCTGCGGTGCCCTGGTGCCGGTCGCCGCGCGGCACTTCGCCGCCCAGACCACCGTCGTCACCGTCCTGGTCCTCGCCCTGGTCATGGTCGGCGGCGAACCGCAGGCATCCGCGGGCCGCATCGGGGAGACGCTGCTGGCCTGCGCGATCGTGCTGGTGGTCGGGCACCTGCCGCTGCCGGGGCAGCGGGGCGCCGGCATCCGGGCGGGCATCGACGCCGCCGACGCCGCCGCACAGGCCTACCTCACGCACGTGCTGGGCGAGTCCGACGACCGCACCACCCGGTGGACGCTGCGCCGGGAGGCCTACCGCACGCTCGCCGAGGCCCGCGCCGCCGGCGCCCGCGCCGCGGCCGAACTGCCCGCCCTCGCCCGGCACTCCCGGGGCACCGACGAGGTGGCCGCGGTCCTCGAACGGCTCGTCGACACCACCACCGCCTGCGCCGTGCACCTCGACGACACCGGGCGGCTCACTGCCCGCCACACCGAGCGGCTCGCCGCCCTGCGGGACGAACTCGCCGAGCGGCGCGGGCGGGTGGGACGGCACCGTACGTTGGCCGGATGACGCCTTCCTCCGCCGGGCCCGCCGACCTCGTCGTCACCGGCTGCACCGTCCTCGTGCACGACGACCGCGAACGGATCGGCTTCGAGCAGGACGCGGCCGTCGTCGTACGCGACGGCGTCGTCGACTCGGTGACCACGGCCGCCGCCGGTGCCGCCGCGGCGTCCGAGTGGACTCCTGGGTCGGCAGGTCCTCGGCGAGGCCGCGCAGGGCGACCACGGGCGCGTGCGTGTGGCAGTTGATCAGCCCGGGAAGGGCGACCTGGCCGCGGGCGTCGATGCGGTCGGCGGTGGGTACCGCCCGCGACCACGGCCTGCCCGTGCACCTGCACGCCGCCGAGAACCGCGACCAGACCGACACCAGCCTCGCCCGGCACGGGCTCACCCCATCGAGGTCCTGGAACGCACCGGCGTCCTCGACACCGACGTGCTCATCGCCCACGGCACCGTCATCACCGAGGGCGACCTGCGGCTCCTCGCGCGCGCGGGCGGCCGTACGGCGGTGGCGACCGCGCCCCGCGGCTGATCAAGTTCGCCGTGCAGAGCGCCCACGGGGACGGCCTCGCCGCCACCCTGGCGCGCAGTGCGCGCTCCGCCGACCTGCTCGCGGTGGTGCGGGAGCCGGGGGAGCGGCTGCCCGCCCTGACCGAGCGGGGACACGGTCGGCGCGTCCGGGAGTACGACACCTGAAAGGCCTGTTCAGAGGCTGCTCAGCGACCTGCTGAAAAGAATCTTGCCGGGCAGCGATGAGTTCCGCCCCGGCCTTCGGTCACCACCTGGACGGCCCGGGCCCGACCGCTTCGGACCTCGGACCTCGGACCTCGGACCGACGGCCGTCGGACCGAAGCACGACGCACGAGACACGTCGCACAGGAGGCTGGAGCCATGTCGCTGCCCGAGATCGTCACCCGCGCCCAGTGGCGCGCGGCGCGCGAGGCCTTACTGGCCAAGGAGAAGGCGGCCACCCGTGCGCGTGACGCGCTCAACGCCGAGCGGCGCGGGCTGCCCATGGTGGAGGTCGACAAGGAGTACGTGTTCGAGGGCGGCGACGGCAAGGCCACGCTGCTCGACCTCTTCGAGGGCCGCGAACAGCTCGTCGTCTACCACTTCATGTTCGCGCCCGAGTGGGACGCCGGCTGCCGCAGCTGCTCGGCGTTCCTGGACCAGATCGGGCACCTCGCGCACCTCAGGGTCCGCGGCACCTCGTTCGCGGCCGTCTCCCGGGCGCCGTATCCGAGGATCCTGCCGTTCAAGGCCCGGATGGGCTGGACGCTGCCCTGGTACTCGTCGTACGTCAGCGACTTCAACACCGACTTCGAGGTGACCCTGGAGCACGAGGGCGAGCTGGTGGAGCGGCCGGGGCTCAGCTGCTTCCTGCGGGACCGCGAACGGGTCTTCCACACCTACTCGACGTACGAGCGCGGCCTGGACGGGCTCGGCTCGACCACCAGCCTGCTCGACCTGACCGCGCTCGGCCGGCAGGAGCCGTGGGAGAAACCCGAGGGGCGCGCGTCGGCGCTCGGGGCGCCCGCGGGCAGCGGGAGAGTGCGCTATCACGACGAGTACCCGGACTGAGACCCTCAGTGGCGAAAACGGCCGAACGGCCGAGGCGCCGCTCACACTTTGCGGTGAACGGGTGTCAACTATGTCTCAGTACCATCACCCGGCAAGGCGTTCGCTCCATGGTTGGCGTTTAACTCTACGAGTACAGCGCTACATGGAGGTGCGGAGTGAACGGGCGAACGGTGCTCGAACGCTTTCCCGCCGGTGGACCACGAGGATCCTGGCCGGCGGAGGAGTTCGCCCAGGCGCGGCGCCTGGAAGGGCTGCCCGCCGAGGTCGTGATGGACCTCGCCACGGACATGTTCCTGGTGGTCGTGCGCGGCGGCGACGCCGCGCGGGACGCGGCGGCCTGACGCCCCCGGGGGCCGGCGCCTACGCGCTGACCGCCCGCGACCAGGTCGGCGTCGTGTTCGTCAGCCGGCACACGGCCAGGTACAGCGGGATGGGCGGCGTGTAGGGAACCGTGCCGTCCGAGCGGTGGAGGAGGGCGGGCAGGTCCGCGCCGCCGGGCACGACCGCGCCGGTGGCGTAGCGCGCGGGCGCGGGCCACTCCAGGGCGTAGTCGGAGTCGGACGGAACGATCCACCACCAGTGCGTCTCATCGGCGTAGACGCACCCCACGCGGGGCAGCCGGGGCAGCACCTGCTGGCCGAGGAGGGAGGGGACCGCCACCGCGTCGAAGCCCAGCGGTGCCGTCATGCCGTCCGGCACGGTCAGTCTCAGAGGCGTCCCGGCGGTGTGCCGTCCGCGCTGGAGGCGGACCATCGTGTCCAGACCGAGTGGTCGGACGCCGGACGCGGCCCTCATAGCCATTCGGTCCCCGTTCCGCGCAGTGTCTCCAGGCTCTTGCGGCTCTGTTCGGTCACCCGGACCTGCCGGGCGCCCCGTGGCTCCCGGTCTCCCCTGCGGCGGGACTCGACCTCGTCCTCGTCCCCCCTGTCGTCCGTGGGGGCGGGCTTCGGCCGGGCGCCCCAGCCCAGGTCGTTGCGGGGCTCCGCGAGGTCGAGCGGTCCCTCGGCCCCGCGCGGCAGTTCGGCCCAGACCAGGAGTCCGGGACCGTGCTCGTGGGCGCCCCAGGCGTCGCACAGGGCGTCGACGAGGAGCAGGCCCCTGCCGTGCTCGTCCTCGGGCTGCTGATCCGCCGAGGGGTGGGGCTGGCCCGGGGCGCAGCCCTCGTCGCGCACGGCTATGCGGACCAGGTCGTCGCCGTCGTGCAGCTCGCACACTATGTGTCTGCTCGCCGTGTGCACGATCGCGTTGGTCACCAGCTCGGAGACCACCAGGGCCGCGGTGTCGCAGGTGTCCTCGCACACCGCCCAGCCGCTCAGGCGGGCCCGTGTCAGGCGTCTGGCCTGCGAGGGAGAGCCCGGATGAGCGGCCAGCTCGAAACGGAACCGGCGCTCGGCGGCGGAGGCTCCCGAGGAGCCGGCTCCCATGGCGGCACCGAGGCCCAGGGAGCCCGCGGTGGCGTCTGTTCCTAAGGGCGCGGACGGAATCACGCTTGCCACTATCGCCCCGCCGTGAACACTTGGCAAGTGTCACTCTGAAAAATGCAGAGTGCTGTGTGACGTTCTGGGCGGCCGTGGCACACTGCTCGCAACAGCACGTCGAGCGGCGCCACTTCGGGTCCTATAAGGCCTTTCCAGGTTTTCGAACAGACCTTCGAATGGCGCCGCCGGGCTGTCCGCACCGGGACACGCCGGGATTCGCCGCGGCTGTCCGTACAGGGGAACGGGACGCAAGGACTCTTTCGGACTCTTCAGGAGGTGGGCGGTGAGCGAGCCGCGGTCCGCGCCGACGGTCGGCCAGGTCGTACTCGGCCGGCGCCTGCTGGACCTGCGGGAACGTGCCGGTCTCAAGCGCGAGGAAGCCGCCCGCATCCTGCGCGTCGCCCCCGCCACGGTCCGCCGCATGGAGATGGCCGAGGTCGCCCTCAAGATCCCGTACCTCCAGCTCCTGTTGAAGGCCTACGGCGTCGGCGACGAGGAGGCCGAGGCCTTCGTCCGGCTGGCCGAGGACGCCAACAAGCCCGGGTGGTGGCAGCGCTTCCACGACATCCTCCCCGGCTGGTTCTCGCTGTACGTCAGCCTGGAGGGCGCGGCCGCCCTGATCCGCGCCTACGAGCCCCACTTCGTCCCCGGAGTGCTGCAGACCGAGGACTACGCGCGCGGCGTACTGCGCTCGGGCGCCATCGGGCAGACCCGCCCCGACGACATCGAGCGCCACGTCGACCTGCGCATGCAGCGCCAGGAACTGCTCACCCGTGAGGACGCACCCCGGCTGTGGGTCGTGATGGACGAAACCGCGCTGCGCCGCCCCGTCGGTGGGCCGGAGGTGATGCGTGCCCAGATCGACCGGCTGCTCGAGGCCACGAAGCTGCCCAACGTGACGCTGCAGATCGCGCCGTTCTCCAGCGGGCCGCACCCCGGCACGTACGGGCCCTTCGTGCTGTTCCGATTCGCCATGCCGGAACTGCCGGACATGGTCTACAGCGAGTACCTGACCGGCGCCGTCTACCTCGACGCGCGTGCCGAGGTGGCGACCCACCTCGAGGTCATGGACCGCATGGCGGCGCAGGCCGCCACGGCACATCGCACGAAGGAGATCCTCCGGGATCTCCGCAAGGAGCTGTGAATGAACCGCATCAAGGCCCAGCGTCCGCCCCTCACCCGCGGTGCGCGGATCTACAACGGCATGCCCGCCCGCGAACTGGGCAGCGAGGGCTGGCACAAGCCGTGGAGCGGCGGAAACGGAGGCAACTGCCTGGAGGCCATGAAGCTCGCCGACGGCCGGATCGCGGTACGGCAGTCCACCGACCCCGACGGGCCGGCGCTCATCTACACCTCGGCCGAGATGACGGCGTTCATCGAGGGAGCGAAGGCGGGAGAGGCGGACTTTCTTCTGTCCTGAAACACGTACCCCGTTTGCTTGTTCTTTTTAAGCTGTTTGGCACTGAGTTGATCACCCGTCGCAACGAGGACCCGACACCTGGGAGTGCGTCATGACCGGGCAGCACGGCCCCGCCGGGATCGACACGAGCAAGCCGCACCCCGCGCGGATGTACGACTGGTATCTCGGCGGAAAGGACAACTACCCGGTCGACGAGGCGATGGGCCGGCAGATGCTCACCCTCGACCCGAGGGTGCCGGTGATGGCGCGGGTCAACCGCGCTTTCATGCACCGTGCCACCCGATGGCTGGCGGGCCACGGCACACGGCAGTTCCTGGACGTCGGCACCGGTATACCGACCGAGCCCAACCTGCACCAGGTCGCCCAGGAGATCGTGCCCGACGCCCGCGTCGTCTACTGCGACAACGACCCCATCGTGCTGGCCCACGCGGCGGCCCTGCTGCGCGGTACGCCCGAGGGGGAGACCGAGTACCTCCAGGCCGACGTCCGGGATCCGGACGCCGTCCTGGAGGGGGCCAGGAAGATCCTGGACTTCGACCGGCCCGTCGCGCTGTCCCTGGTCGCGCTGCTGCACTTCGTCCCGGACGAGGACGGGGCGCACGACCTGGTCCGCCGGCTGCTGGACGCGCTGCCCTCCGGCAGCCACCTGGTGATGACCCACGCGACGGCCGACTTCACCCCGGAGGAGTCGCGGGCGGCCACTGAGAAGCTCCGTGCCGCGGGGGTCACCCTGGCGCTGCGCTCGCGCGAGGAGTTCGCCCGCTTCTTCACCGGCCTCGAACTGGTGGAGCCCGGAGTCGGGGTGCCGCACCTGTGGCACCCCGAACTGGGCGATCCGGTCGCCGGTCAGGACGACGGCGTCATCCCCGGATACGGGGCGGTGGCCCGTAAGCCGTAGCGAGCCGTAGTAAGCCGTAGAGGTGCGGCGCCCTCGCCCGCCGCACGCGGCGGGCGAGGGCGGCGGGAGCGGGCCGCCGGACGTAGTGGCCAGACGTTCTGAGTGGCCGGACGTTCCGAGGGGCCGGAGGAATCAGGCCGTCATCGGCCGGTCATACGGGCCGACCGGCGCCGGCAGCCGGGTGGTGCCGCCGGACAGATGGCGGTCGACGGCCGCCGCCACCGCCCGCCCCTCCGCTATCGCCCAGACGACGAGGGACTGTCCGCGTGCCGCGTCCCCGGCGGCGAACACCCCCGGGACGTTGGTCGCGAAGTCCCGGTCCCGGGCGATCGTGCCGCGCGGCTCCAGCTCCAGTCCGAGACCGTCGACTAGCCCGTCCCGCCGGTCGGGTCCCGAGAAGCCGAGCGCGAGGAGGACCAGATCCGCGGGGAGCGACCGCTCGGTGCCGGGCTTCGGCCGGCGGCCGGCGTCCACCCCGACCAGGTGCAGCGCACGCACATGGCCCCGCTCGTCGCCGGTGAAGCGGAGCGTGGACGCCGCGAACAGCCGGGCGTCCGCGTCCGCGGCGGGCGCGGACCGCAGCTCGCGGGCCTCCTCGTGCGCCGCCGACAGCCGGTACAGGCGCGGATACGTCGGCCAGGGTTCGGCCTCCTCGTCGCGTTCCGCACCCGGCTGCGCGTAGATGTCCAGCTGCGTCACGGACGCCGCCCGCTCCCGCACCGCCGTACCGAGACAGTCCGCGCCCGTGTCGCCACCGCCGACGATGACGACATGCCGCCCGGCGGCGGACAGCGGAGAGTGCTCGAGGTCGCCCTCGCACACCCGGTTGGCCAGCGGCAGGTACTCCATCGCCTGGTGGATCCCCGCCAGCTCCCGGCCGGGCACGGCCAGCTCGTGCCACGCGGTCGCCCCGCTGGCGATCACCACCGCGTCGTAACGGGCCCGCAGCCCGGCGACGTCCACGTCCCGTCCGACCGCCGTCGACGTACGGAACAGCGTCCCCTCCGCCCGCATCTGGCCGATGCGCCGCTCCAGGTGCTGCTTCTCCATCTTGAACTCGGGGATCCCGTACCGCAGCAGACCGCCGATCCGGTCGTCCCGCTCGTACACGGCGACCGTGTGCCCCGCCCGGGTCAGCTGCTGCGCCGCCGCGAGCCCCGCGGGCCCCGAGCCGACCACCGCCACCGTCCGCCCGGACAGCCGCTCCGGTGGCCGCGGCGGGGTGAAACCCTCCTCCCAGGCCAGGTCGGCGATGGCGCACTCGACGTTCTTGATGGTGACGGCCGGCTGGTTGATGGCGAGCACACAGCCCGCCTCGCACGGTGCCGGGCACAACCGGCCGGTGAACTCCGGGAAGTTGTTCGTGGCGTGCAGCCGGTCGCTCGCCGCCCGCCAGTCCGACCGCGAGACCAGGTCGTTCCACTCCGGGATCAGATTGCCCAGGGGACAGGCCTCGTGGCAGAAGGGGACGCCGCAGTCCATGCAGCGGTCGGCCTGCCGGCCGACGATCGGCAGCAGCGCCCCCGGCACGTACACCTCGTCCCAGTCCCGGGTCCGCTCCCCGGATGGCCTGCGGGGCCACTCCTCGCGGGGCGTCGTCAGAAAACCCTTGGGATCGGCCATGGCCGACTTCCTTGCGTGCGGGGGCTGGCCGTGCGCCGTGACGCGGCGCTCTCCCGCTCCACGATACGACCGGCCCGCCCCGCGCGCAGAACGCCGGAAAAAGCCCCCTCGCCCGCGCTGCCCCTCGCCGGGGCCGGACAAAGTCCCTCCGGCCCGGGCCGCCGCCACGCCATGCCCCGCTCAGCCGAGGGCCAGCACGTACGCCACCGCCGCGGCGGCCGAGGCGCCCGTACGCACGTGGTTCCAGGAGGTCCACTCGCGCACGTACGCGGTCCAGCGGTCGGCCGCCTCCGCCGAACCCGGGTCGAGCCGGAGCAGCGCGTCGTTGCGCGGCACGTTGGCCGCCGCGGTGACCGCGAACGCCCCGACCAGGTACAGCCCACTGCCCAGCAGCAGCTCCACCGCCGCATCCTGCGGCCACCGCACCGACGTGACCACGGCGATCACCACGGCCAGCACCGCCGTCCCGAGGAACACGGACATGAAGGCCGGCCGTACCGCGGCCCTGTTGATCGCGTTCATGGCGGCGATCCCCTGTGCGGGCGGGAGTGCGGCGAGTCCCCGCACGACGAAGCTGGAGAAGGCGCAGAAGACACCGGCCATCACACCGGTCCCGAGCACGCCCAGCACCGTCAGCACGAAGTACGGTCCGTCGATCATGTCCTGTCAACTCCCACCCGTCGAGTGACCGCCCTCCCGGCGCCACCGCCCGTCGATCACCCCAAGTCAACCCCGGCACCGGCACGGTGACCATGGCCGAGCGGCGCGGACCCATGCGCGAGCGTCCAGGTGGGCAGGCCGGCGGCCGGCGGCGCGACCGTCGTGCCGACCGCCGCGGGAACTGACGCATCATGGGCGGGTGCGACTGGAAGCGATCACCTGGGACCGGCTCGGCGACCGGCTCGCCGAGCGACTGCTCGAACTGGAACCCGCCGACGGCAGTGCCTGGACGCGCGTCGCCCTCGACGGTGCCCCGGCCGCCCGCCCCGGCGACCTCGCCCAACGGGTCGCCGAGGCGTTGCGCGTCCGCGGCCGCCCCTCCCTCGTCGTCGGAACGGAGGGCTTCCTGCGACCCGCCTCGCTCCGTCTGGAGTACGGCCACCAGGACGTCGAGTCCTACTACAACGGCTGGTACGACACCGGCGCACTGTGGCGCGAGGTCTTCGACCCCGTCGGCCCCGGCGGCGACGGACGGGTACTGCCCGACCTCTGGGACCCGGTCACCGACCGAGCCACCCGCAGCTCCTACGTCCCACTCCCTCCCGGCGGTGCGCTGCTGCTCCACGGGCCCTTCCTGCTGCGCCACTGGTTCCCCCTCGACCTGAGCGTCCATCTCGTCCTCACCCCCGGCGCCCTGCGCCGCCGCACCCCCGAGACCGAGCAGTGGACCCTGCCCGCCTTCGAGCGCTACGACGAGGAGACCGACCCGTCGGGCACCGCCGACGTCCTGGTCCGCGCCGACGACCCGCGGCATCCCGCCTGGAACGGCTGACCTGGAGCGGCCGGCAGGGCACGGCTGACCTGGAGCGGCCTGCTCCTCAGAGCCAGCCGTTGCGCCTGAAGCCCCGGTGCAGCGCCAGGCAGCCGACGGCTATCACGCCTATGACCAGGCCGTAGCCGTACCGCCAGCCCAGCTCCGGCATGTGGTCGAAGTTCATGCCGTACACCCCGCAGACCATCGTGGGCACCGCGATGATGGCGGCCCAGGCGGTGATCTTCCGCATGTCCTCGTTCTGCGCGACCGTCACCCGGGCGAGGTGCGCCTGGAGGATCGAGTTGAGGAGTTCGTCGAACGCGGCGATCTGCTCGGTGGCCCGCAGCAGGTGGTCGGCGACATCGCGGAAGTAGGCCCGTATCTCCGGCTCGACCACACGGAAGGGCCGCGTGGCCAGTTCCTCCAGCGGCCGACCGAGCGGCACCACGGCCCGCCGCAGCTCCAGGAGTTCGCGCTTGAGCTGGTAGATGCGGCCGGGGTCGACCCGCGCGCCGTTCTCCGCGAACACCTCCGTCTCGACGTGGTCGATGTCCTCCTGGACCGACTCGATGACGCTCAGGAAGTCGTCCACCACATGGTCCGCGATCGCGTGCAGCACCGCCGACGGCCCCTTGGCGAGCTGCGCCGGATCGGCCTCCAGCCCTTCCCGCAGCGGACCCAGTGAGCCGTGCCGTCCGTGCCGCACGGTGATCACGAAGTCGGGCCCGGCGAACACCATGATCTCGCCGGTGCTCACCACCTCGCTCGTGGCCGTGAGTTCCTCGTGCTCCACGTAGCAGACCGTCTTGAACACGGCGAAGAGCGTCTCTCCGTACCGCTCCACCTTGGGCCGCTGATGCGCCTCGACCGCGTCCTCGACCGCGAGGGGATGCAGCTCGAAGAGCTCCGCGACCCCCGCGAACTCCAGGTTCGTCGGCTCGTGCAGGCCGAGCCAGACGAAACCCCCTCCGCGCCTGCGCATCCGGGCCACGGCCTCGGCCGGATCGCCGCCCTCGGGCGTGCGGACACCGTCCCGGTAGGTCACGCAGTTCACCACCGAGGAACCCAGCGGGGAACGGGCGTGGTGGCTCAGGTCCACCCGCGGCCGTCGGCGGGCCAGCCGTGCCACCTTCCGCAGGCCGCCTGCCCTTCCCAGCCCTGTGACCTTCCGCAGATTCCCCGCCATGGTCATCCGGATCTCCTCGCGTGGATCCCCTCGCGCCGTGCTTCCCGCGCCTTGGCACGCCAGTTTGCCAGCCCGGCGGGCGGGGTGAACGGGCCTGTGGAAACGGCGGGTTCCGCTTTGTTCCCGCCTGTGGACAGCTCGCTCGGTGCCCGCCCCGCCCCCGCCCCGACGGCCCCGGCCGCCCGGAGGGTGCCCCTCGTGCCGGAGCGTCGCCCCCTTCGCACAAGCGGTACAACTGGGATGATCGCCGCATGACGCGAACCGACGCATACCTCCTCGACAACGGCCGGTCCGAGGCGGCGGAGCGCTTCGACGCCTTCGCCACGCTCTTCGACCCCACGACGTTCCGGCACCTCGAGGCACTCGGTGTCGGCCCCGGCTGGCGCTGCTGGGAGGTCGGAGCCGGAGGCACCTCCGTGGTGTCGTGGCTGGCCAAGCGGGTCGGGCCGACCGGCAAGGTCCTCGCGACGGACATCGACACCTCACGGGTCGCCCCGGCGGGCCGGCCGCCGGTGGAGGTGCGCGTGCACGACGTGGGTGCGGAGGAACCGCCGGGGGAGGGCTTCGACCTGGTGCACGCACGGCTCGTCCTCGTCCACGTCCCCGACCGGGACAGGGCGTTGCGGTCGATGATCAGGGCCCTGCGTCCCGGTGGCCGCCTCCTGGTCGAGGACGCCGACCCGGCGCTCCAGCCCCTGATCTGCCCCGAAGAGCACGGACCCGAGCAGCAGCTGGCGAACAGGCTCCGGCACGGCTTCCGCCAACTGCTGTCCGACCGCGGCGCGGACCTCTCCTACGGCCGCCGGCTGCCCCGGCTGCTCCGCGAGGCGGGGCTGCGCCGCGTGGAGGCCGACGCCCACTTCCCCCTCACCTCGCCGGCGTGCGCCGTGCTGGAGTCCGCGACGGTACGACAGATCCGCGACCAGCTGGTCGCCGCCAAGGTCGCCACCCACGACGACATCGACCGCCACCTCGCGAACGTCGCGGCCGGCGGCATGGACCTCGCGACCGCCCCGATGATCTCGGCGTGGGGGCGCAAGGCCTGACCCCGGCTACTTGCCGCCCTTTCGCCGGTCGGCTGTTCCCGGCGGTCTCCCGCCCACCCGTTCGACCGCCCGTGCTCCCGCCCGGCATCCGGCGGCCGCCGCCGCCTCGGGCTCCGCGCCCGCGAGCAGCGCGGCGAGGAAGGCGCCGGTGAAGGCGTCACCGGCTCCCGTACTGTCCCGGGGCGTCGCCGTGACCGCGGCGACCCGCGCGCGCACGGTGCCGGACCCGGCCACCAGGGCCCCTTCCGCCCCCTGCTTGACGATCACCAGCGGAACGTGGCGGCTGAGCTTCGCGGCCGCGTCCGCCGCGTCGGGCAGGCCGGTGAGCAGACACGCCTCGTCCCTGTTGGGCAGCAGCACGTCCACGCCCTCGACGAGACCGAGGAAGCGGTCGACGCCCAGCTCGGCGAGGAAACCGGTCGACGCCGGGTCCAGGCTGACCGGCACCCCGCGCGCGCGGGCCGCCGACAGCGCGACCGACACCAGGGCGCGGCTCGGTTCCGAGAACAGCAGGTAGCCCGAGAGGTGCAGCCGGCCCACGCCGTCGAGCAGCGTGTCCGACCAGTCGTCCGGCCCGATCCGCAGCGACGCCCCGCTGTCGGTGAGGAACGTCCGCTCGGCCGAGTCGGCGGTGTCGACCAGGCAGATCACCGTCCCCGTGGGCGCCGCCGCGTCGACGACGAGGAGCGGCCGCACCCCGCACGCCGCCAGCTCCCGTTCGTGCCAGGCGAAGGCGTCGGTGCCCACCCGGCCCAGCAGCCGTACCTCCCCGTACCCCGCGTGCGCGGCCCAGCAGGCCACGTTGGCACCCGCCCCGCCGGGCAGCCGCCGGACCGACGCGGCGGTGTCGGTGCCGGCGGCCAGCGGTCCCCGGTGCCGGGCGACGACGTCCGTGACCACGTCCCCGACGACCAGCAGCGCACCGCCCGACGCCACGGTCACGCCCCGGTCCAGGCCGCGGCGATCCGGGCCGCCAGCCGTACGTTCCCCCGCACGGCCGCCAGGTTGGCGCTGAGCGAGGCGCCGTCCGTGAGCCGTACCAGGCGATCGAGGAGGAACGGTGTGACCGCCTGGCCCGTGACCCCCTCCGCCTCGCAGGCGTGCAGCGCGTCGGCGAGCACGCGCGCGTGGAGCGCGGGATCGAGCTGCTCCTCCTCGGGCACGGGGTTGGCGACCACGAGGGCGGACGGCGGCCCGTCCAGCGCGTCCTGTGCCCGCATGACCGCCGCCACCTGCTCCGGGTCGTCCAGCGTCCAGTCCACCGGATGTCCCGAGTCGGACAGGTAGAAGCCGGGGAAGCGGTCCGTCCGGTACCCGGCCACGGCGACCCCCAGCGTCTCCAGCCGCTGCAGGGTCGCCGGTACGTCCAGGATGGACTTCACGCCCGCGCAGACCACCGTGATCCGGGTGCGGGCCAGCAGGCCGAGGTCGGCCGACTCGTCCTGCGTCACCGCCCACTCCCGGTGGACGCCGCCCAGCCCACCGGTCGCGAACACCCGCACGCCCGCGAGGGCGGCCAGCAGGGCGGTGGCCGACACGGTGGTCGCCCCGCTCGCGCCGGAGGCCACCGCGAGCGGCAGGTCCCGGTGCCCCAGCTTGCGGATGCCGTCCTCGTTGGCGACCCGCTCCAGCTGCTCCTTGTCCAGGCCGACATGCGGCCGCCCGTCCAGCACGGCGATCGTCGCCGGTACGGCGCCCTCCCGCCGCACCGCCTCCTCCAGCTCCCTCGCGACCATCAGGTTGCGCGGGCGCGGCAAGCCGTGCGCGATGATCGTGGACTCCAGGGCCACCACGGGGCGGCGGGCGTCCAGCGCCTCCCGTACCTCTTGCGACACCACCAGCATCACGCGCCTGCCTCCCTGTCGACGGTCTCCCTCGGCTCCGGTCTCCCTCATCCCTGGCGGGCGCAGGGCCGGGTCAAACCCCCCGACGGTGCCCGAACGGGCCCCTTGCGGCTCCCCGAACGGGCCACGAGCCTGGGAGCCATGACGGACAACACGAAACGCCTCGACCACGTCGTCCTCTGGGTGCGCGATCCGGTGGCCGCGGCCGGCTTCTACGAGAAGTACCTGGGCCTCGAACCACTGCGCGTCACCGAATACGCCGCGGGGACCGTGAGCTTCCCCTCCGTGCGTCTCAACGACGAGACCATCCTCGACCTCGCTCCGCGCGCCATGGCGGACCGCATGCGGATGGTGCCCGGCGCCGACGCCAGTGCGGGGCATCCCGTCAACCACATCTGCGTGTCCCTGTCCCCGCACGACTTCGATGACCTGCGCACCCGGCTGGAGGAGCGGTCCGTCCCTGTATCCGACCTCTCCCACGACTCCTACGGCGCCCGCGGCATGGCCAGGCGAAGCTTCTACTTCGCCGACCCGGACGGCAACGTCATCGAGGCCCGGCACTACGAGTGACCCCGCCCGGCCGCTCTCCGCCGCTCAGAACAACGGCTCGGGCAGCACACCCTCCAGCGCGAGCAGCCGCCGCTTGGTGTCCACGCCGCCGCCGAACCCCCCGATGCCGCCGTGGCTCTCCACGACCCGGTGGCACGGCACCACGACCGGCAGTGGATTGGCCCCCATGGCCGTGCCCACCGCCTGCGCGGCGCCCGGCTGCCCCACCCGGCCGGCCAGGTCGCCGTAGCCGACGACCTGGCCGTAGGGCACGCCGGACGCCAGCTCGCGCAGCACCTGCCGGTTGAAGCCCGAGATCAGCGACCAGTCCAACGGCAGCTCGAAGTCGCGCCTGCGGCCCGCGAAGTACGCCTCCACCTGGCGTATCGCCTCGGCCAGCAGCGGCGAACCGGGCGCCTCGACGGGCTCCGTGCCCAGCCGGGCCGCGAGTCTTTCGAGCGCCCGGTCACGGGTGGCGTCGGTGGCGTGGAACACCACGTTGACCAGACCCTCGCGGGTGGCGGCCAGCAGCAGCGGACCGATGTCGGTCCCGACCACCGTCCACACGACCCGCTCTTCGTCCTGCCCAGGGCTGTCCATGCGCCCACCGTACGGCCCGCCACTGACAACGCCGGGTCAGTCCACGGCGTCGCGCACCACGTCGGGCTTGTTGGTGATGATGCCGTCGACGTCGTACCCGGTGACCCGGCGTGCGGTGTCCGCGTCGTTCACCGTCCAGGTGAGGACCTCCAGCGGCCTGCCGTGCGGCCCGGTGAACGCGTGGACCGCGGACACGTAGCTCAGGGAGAGCGAGCCGTGGGACGGGTTGATCTGGTCGGCGAACTCCGCGTACGCCGGCAGGTCCGAGACGGCCGGGGTGCCGAGGAGCCCGGTCTTCACGGCGGGCTTGAGGTCGTGGACCGTCCGGATGCTGTCGGCGTCGAAGCTCTGCACGACCAGCCGCCCCGCCACGTGCCGCCGGTCGAGCCAGCCCTCGTTGGCCAGGACCTTGAGGGTCTGCCGCTCGATGCCCGGGTAGAGGCCGGGGCTCTTCAGCTCCAGCAGCAGCTTCTGGTGGTGGAGCTCCAGCCGGTCCACGTACTGCTCCAGCGTCGGCACGCGCGCGCCCGCGTACTCCGGCCCGAACCAGCTCCCCGCGTCCAGCCGCGCGATCTCGGCGGCCGTGAAGTCCTTCACCTTCCACGGCGACCGGTCCGGGAAGACCTGCTCCACGTCGGTCGTACGGTCCAGGGTCTCGTCGTGCAGGACGACGAGTTCCCCGTCCCGGGTGCGCTGGACGTCGTTCTCCACCCAGCGGATCCCCAGCTCGGCCGCCCGGTCGACAGCGGCCAGCGTGTTCTCCGGCGCGTATCCGGAAGCGCCCCGGTGGGCGACGACCGTGGGCCCGTCGTCGCCCGCCCCGTCGGCCCGGGCGTGCGAGAGGGGAGCCGTGAGGGCGACTCCAAGAAGGGCGGTGGTCGTGACGGCTACTGCGCGCACGTGCATGCGTACTCCTCGCGTCGAACGATCACGGAAAGCACCACTGTGACATCAGAGAGTCAACAAAAGAGGGGTGCGGAGTGGCCACAGGCTGAATGGAGTTGCTCAACTACGCTCACGGGGGCGGCACAAGTGGGGCGAGACCGTGATTCTTTGCCGGAGAATCGTTCGACCATTCCGGTGGAAGCCATACTCTCTGCCTCGACCCTGATCGTTCGCGCGGTCCTGGGAGGGGCGCACATCAGGAGAATCCGGGACATCACCGGGGCGTAAGAAGGCGGAAGGGCAGCCGCACATGCACACCACGGTCCACGGATTCGGCTACGGACTCGTCACACCGCTGGCCGCCTACCTCATGGCGTGCCTCGGCGGCGCCCTCGGCCTGCGCTGCACCGCCAGGGCCATGCTGGTCACCCGTTCCTGGCGCCCCGGATGGCTCGCCCTCGGCTCGGCGGCCATCGGCTCCGGCATCTGGACCATGCACTTCGTCGCGATGATGGGCTTCACGATCGAGCACACGCCGATCCGCTACGACTGGCTGATGACCTTCGCCAGCCTCGCCGTCGCCGTCGTCATGGTGGGCGTCGGGATCTTCATCGTCGGCTACCGGGGCGCGAGCGGGACAGCTCTGTTCACCGGCGGCACCATCACCGGCC
Source organism: Streptomyces violaceorubidus (assembly GCF_000717995.1). Taxonomy (GTDB): domain Bacteria; phylum Actinomycetota; class Actinomycetes; order Streptomycetales; family Streptomycetaceae; genus Streptomyces; species Streptomyces violaceorubidus. The sequence goes on along the minus strand of NZ_JODM01000015.1, from coordinate 30,927 downwards.
TGGGCATCGCCTCGATGCACTACCTGGGAATGGCCGGGATGCACCTGGACGGGCAGCTGACGTACAACACCCTCACCGTCGCCGTGTCCGTGGTCATAGCCATGGCCGCCGCCACCGCCGCCCTGTGGGCGGCCGGACAGGTCCGGGGCTTCCTGTGGAGCGTGGGCGCCGCCCTGATCATGGGACTGGCCGTCACCGGCATGCACTACACGGGGATGGCCGCCGTCGAGGTCCACGTCAGCGGCACGGCCGAGCCCTCCACGGGCGGCTCGCCCGCCGAACTGCTCGCCCCCATGCTGATCGGTCCCCTCGCCTTCCTCCTCCTCGCCGGCGTCGTCGTGGTGCTCGACCCGCTGATGGTCATGGGCGGGCCCACCGCGGCGCCCGTCGAGCGGAAGCCGGGCATCCCCGCACACACCGATGGCACGCGCACGACCCGCCACCCCGCGCGCCGCGCCCGCCGCCCCCTCGTCCACCGGCGCCCCCGCACCCCGCAGAACCGCTGACCGGGACCCGTTGTCAGTGCGGGGTCGTACGGTGGAACCCATGCGGCCCGTTTCCCAGATCGAACGCACGGTGGCGCCCTTCGAGGTCGTCAGCCCGTACCAGCCCAACGGCGACCAGCCGGCGGCCATCGCCGAGCTGGCCCGGCGCGTCCAGGCAGGCGAGAAGGACGTCGTCCTGCTCGGCGCGACCGGCACCGGCAAGTCCGCCACCACCGCGTGGATGATCGAGAAGCTCCAGCGCCCCACCCTGGTGATGGCGCCGAACAAGACCCTGGCCGCCCAGCTGGCGAACGAGTTCCGCGAGCTGCTGCCCAACAACGCCGTCGAGTACTTCGTCTCGTACTACGACTACTACCAGCCCGAGGCCTACGTCCCCCAGTCGGACACCTACATCGAGAAGGACTCCTCGATCAACGAGGAGGTGGAGCGGCTGCGCCACTCCGCCACCAACTCGCTGCTCACCCGACGCGACGTCGTCGTGGTCGCCTCCGTGTCCTGCATCTACGGCCTCGGCACTCCGCAGGAGTACGTCGACCGCATGGTCCCGTTGCGGGTCGGCGAGGAGCACGACCGGGACGAGCTGCTGCGCCGCTTCGTCGACATCCAGTACACGCGCAACGACATGGCCTTCGCCCGCGGCACCTTCCGGGTGCGCGGCGACACCATCGAGATCTTCCCGGTCTACGAGGAGCTGGCCGTCCGCATCGAGATGTTCGGCGACGAGATCGAGGCCCTCTCCACCCTCCACCCGGTCACCGGCGAGATCATCAGCGACGACCAGCAGCTGTACGTCTTCCCGGCCTCCCACTACGTCGCCGGCCCCGAGCGCCTGGAGCGGGCGGTCAACGACATCGAGAAGGAGCTGGCCGAGCGCCTGACCGAGCTGGAGAAGCAGGGCAAGCTCCTGGAGGCCCAGCGGCTGCGGATGCGCACCACGTACGACATCGAGATGCTCCGCCAGATCGGTTCCTGCTCCGGCGTGGAGAACTACTCGATGCACTTCGACGGCCGCTCGCCGGGCTCTCCTCCGAACACCCTGCTGGACTACTTCCCGGACGACTTCCTGCTCGTCATCGACGAGTCGCACGTCACCGTCCCGCAGATCGGCGCCATGTACGAGGGCGACGCGTCCCGCAAGCGGACCCTGGTCGACCACGGCTTCCGGCTGCCCTCCGCGCTGGACAACCGCCCACTGAAGTGGGAGGAGTTCCAGGAGCGCATCGGGCAGACCGTGTACCTGTCGGCCACCCCGGGCACCTACGAGCTCTCCCGCTCGGACGGCGCCGTCGAGCAGATCATCCGCCCCACCGGCCTGGTCGACCCGGAGGTCGTCGTCAAGCCCACCGAGGGCCAGATCGACGACCTGGTGCACGAGATCCGCAAGCGGACCGAGAAGGACGAGCGCGTCCTGGTCACCACCCTCACCAAGAAGATGGCCGAGGACCTCACCGACTACTTCCTGGAGCTCGGCATCCAGGTCCGCTACCTCCACAGCGACGTCGACACGCTGCGCCGCGTCGAGCTGCTGCGCGAGCTGCGCGCCGGCGAGTACGACGTCCTGGTCGGCATCAACCTGCTGCGCGAGGGTCTCGACCTGCCGGAGGTGTCCCTGGTGGCGATCCTCGACGCCGACAAGGAGGGCTTCCTGCGCTCCGGCACCTCCCTGATCCAGACCATCGGCCGCGCGGCGCGCAACGTCTCCGGTCAGGTCCACATGTACGCGGACAAGATCACACCGGCGATGGAGAGAGCCATCGACGAGACCAACCGCCGGCGCGAGAAGCAGGTCGCGTTCAACAAGGCGAACGGCATCGACCCGCAGCCGCTCCGCAAGAAGATCAACGACATCGTCGCGCAGATCGCCCGCGAGGACGTCGACACCGAGCAGCTCCTCGGCTCGGGCTACCGCCAGGCGAAGGAGGGCAAGGGCGCCAAGGCCCCCGTGCCCGCACTGGGCGGCCAGGCGACGGGCGGAGCCAAGGCGGCCCGGGGCAGGGCCAAGGAGACGGCGGTGACCGACCGTCCCGCGGCGGAGCTGGCCGAGCAGATCGAGGACCTGACCACCCGTATGCGGGCGGCCGCGGCCGACCTCCAGTTCGAGATCGCGGCCCGGCTGCGCGACGAGGTCTCCGAGATGAAGAAGGAACTGCGCCAGATGAAGGAGGCGGGCCTGGCCTGACGGCCCGTCCCGGGCACGCGCTGTGTTGCAAGACCGACACAAAGCACGAACCGGGGTGGGGCGCTGTCAGTGCCCCTGCGTAGGGTTCTGGTCAACCGCGGAGACCGCGGCAACAGGGGACAGTTCGAGAGGGGATCAGCGCGTGACCGTCAACATGACCAAGGGTCAGGCCATCAGTCTGCAGAAGAGCGACGGCGGCAGCCTGACGTCGGTGCGCATGGGTCTCGGCTGGCAGGCGGCTCCCCGGCGCGGCCTGTTCGGTTCGCGCACCCGGGAGATCGACCTGGACGCCTCCGCGGTCCTCTTCGCGGACAAGCAGCCGGTCGACGTCGTCTTCTTCCGCCACCTGGTGAGTGACGACGGCTCGGTGCGCCACACCGGGGACAACCTGGTCGGCGGGGTCGGCCAGGGCGGCGACGACGAGGCGATCCTCGTCGACCTCCAGCGCGTTCCGGTCCACATCGACCAGATCGTCTTCACGGTGAACTCCTTCACCGGCCAGACCTTCCAGGAGGTGCAGAACGCCTTCTGCCGCCTGGTCGACGAGACCAACGGCCAGGAGCTCGCCCGCTACACGCTGGCCGGCGGCGGAGCCTTCACGGCCCAGATCATGGCCAAGGTGAACCGCGCGGGCCAGGGCTGGGCGATGACCGCCATCGGCACCCCGGCCAACGGCCGCACCTTCCAGGACCTGATGCCGGCGATCCTGCCGGTCCTCTAGCGGCCGGTCCGCGGCAGTCCGGCCGCGGCAGTCCGACGCCAACCGGCCGGTCCCGTTCGCGGGACCGGCCAGACCCGCATGGCGCCTCGCGGGTGACACACGAATGACACAGGGGGAGAGGCGATGACGGCCGAGCTGACGCGGGGACAGAACCATCCGCTTCCCCGGGCTCGTCTCGAGATCCGCGTCTCGGCCGGCACGCCGGTCGTGGCCGGGGCCACGCTCGGCGACGAGAAAGGCACCATCCACGGCGTCGACCGGGTGGCCCACCCGGGCGCGCCCACCCTGCCGGGCCTGGAGGTCTCCCGGCAGGCCGCCGCCGACCACCGCCTCGCGGTGGACCTGGACGCCGTGCCCGACGCGGTGCACCGCGTCAGTGTGCTGCTCGCGCTCCCCGTCGGCGGGACAGGCCCGGCCCGGTTCGGTGCCGTCGCCGCCCCCTTCGTGGCCGTCACCGACCTCGACGGCGACGAGGTCGCCCGTTACACCATCACCGGCCTGGAGGCCGAGACCGCCGTCGTCGCCCTGGAGCTCTACCGGCGCCAGGGCGCCTGGAAGGTCCGCGCCGTAGGCCAGGGCTACGCGGGCGGGCTCGCCGAGCTTCTCGCCGACCAGAAGCTGTCCCAGGCCCACCAGCTCGCGGCGAGCATCCACGAGGCGGTGGCGAGCGGCCTGGCCCGTTCGGTACCGGCCCCTCCGGCAGCCGCCCCGGCGCACCGCCCGGACCAGGGCACCGCGCCCCAGGGCGGCCCCGGCACTCCCGTACCGCCGGTGTCCGCGTACGACCCCCAGGGCGCTTCCGTTCCCGGCCCGCAGACGCCCGGGGTGCCGCGGCCTTACCAGGACGGGCCGGGGGAACCGGCCGACTCCGGCCGGCCGTCCGCGCCCACCGCGGGCGGCCCGATCGACTACAGCCACCCGCGCCGGCAGAACGCGGCGCCGCCCCCGCCGCCGCCGGCCGTGCCCCCCGCCGAGCCCGGCCGGCCCGCCCGGCCCGTCGCGGGCGACGCCTCCGGCTGGTCCATGGAGGAGCGGCTCTACAACCAGGTGTGGGGCATGTTCGAGGACCTGGCCCGCACCACGGCCGCCTACCGCAGCGCCGTCGACTTCGCCGAGTCCCGCAGGGAGAAGGAACTCGACCAGGCACTGTCCGATCCCCGCAGCAGGATCGGCGGGCAGGGTGACGCCGCCCGGGAAGCGGCGCGCTCCCGGCACGGCCTGCTCGTGTCCCAGGCCCGGGAGGTCCTGGACCGGGACGTCGCCCAGCTCGTCGCCGAGGCCGAGGTCGTCGAGCCCGCGCTGCCGACGGCCTTCGCGCGCTGGGACAACCCCGTCTGGCACGCCTACCGCGTCCCCATGGAGATTCCGATGGCCCTGCGGCTGGGCGATCTCCATCTGCCGGAGGCCGACCGCATACGCATTCCGATGCTGATCAGGCTGCCGCTCGAGCGCGGCCTGTGGATCGACAGCGGGCGCTCCGCCTCGCTCGACGGTTCGTTCGCCGACTCCCACGAGATGCGGCGGCTGGGCCTGGAGACGGCCGTCGCCCATGCGGCTCGGCTGCTCGCCGTCTACCCGGCGGGCGAGTTCACCGTGCACGTCGTCGATCCGGCCGGATCCGGGGCGCAGGCCCTGGCGCCGCTGGTGCAGAGCGGGGTGCTCGCCGCGCCGCCCGCCCAGGGCGCCGCGGGGGTGGCGGAGGTACTGGCCCGTCTCACCCAGCGCGTCGACCTGGTCCAGATGGCGTTGCGCGCAGGGGCTCCGGACGCGCTCCCGCCCGGCGTCGACACCTCGCAGCAGCTGCTGGTCGTCAACGACTTCCCCCACGGTTTCGACGACCGGGCCGTCAACCAGCTGCGCTACCTCGCGGACGAGGGGCCGGCCGTCGGGGTCCACCTGATGATGGTCGCCGACCGCGAGGAGTCCGCCGGGTTCGGGCCGCTGCTGGACCCGCTGTGGCGCTCGCTGCTCCGGCTGACGCCGGTGGCCGACGACCACCTCGCCGACCCGTGGGTCGGGCACGCCTGGACGTACGAGCCCCCGCTCGTGCCGCCCGGCAGCCAGGTGCTCCAGCAGGTACTCGCCCAGGTTGCCGCCGCCCGCCGTTCATGGGGCCGGTGACCGTCTCCGAGCTGGGCTTTTGAGCTTAATTTGCAAATCTCTTTACCTTTCCTTGGTGATTGGGGTACTGTCGTTCGTACGGAGGGGAGTACTCCCCGTCTGTGCGGCGTACCCGTCAATACGGATCAGGCCAGATCCCGGGGCGTCGGCCCGTGGTTCCGGGCGCATCGCGCGTCCCGGACTCCCGGGTGGAAGAGACCTCCGGCAGCGACGACGCTGACATCTGCCGTGTGACGTACTGCCGGAGGCGTAGTGGACGTTTCGGTGACCCTGTGGGTCCTGACCATCGTGGGCCTTGCCGCCCTCATCGCGGTCGATTTCTTCATCGGCCGCAAACCGCATGACGTATCGATCAAGGAAGCCGGCATCTGGACCGGCGTCTGGATCGCCCTGGCGGGCCTCTTCGGGCTCGGCCTGCTCCTCTTCGGGGGCGGTGAACCCGCCGGCGAGTTCTTCGCGGGCTTCATCACCGAGAAGTCGCTGAGCGTGGACAACCTCTTCGTCTTCGTCCTGATCATGGCGAAGTTCGCGGTGCCCTCGCAGTACCAGCAGCGGGTTCTGCTCATCGGTGTCCTCATAGCCCTGGTCCTGAGGGCCGTCTTCATCGCCGCGGGTGCCGCGATCCTCGCCAGCTTCGCCTGGGTCTTCTACCTCTTCGGTGCCTTCCTCATCTACACCGCCTGGAAGCTCATCCAGGAGGCCCGGGCCGACGAGGAGGACGAGGAGTTCGAGGAGAACAAGCTCCTCAAGGCCGCCGAGCGACGCTTCGGTGTCGCCGACCGGTACCACGGCACCAAGCTGTGGATCGAGGAGAACGGCAAGCGGATCATGACCCCGATGCTGGTCGTGATGCTCGCCATCGGCACCACCGACGTGCTCTTCGCGCTCGACTCCATCCCGGCGATCTTCGGCCTGACGCAGGACCCGTACATCGTGTTCACGGCCAACGCGTTCGCCCTGATGGGCCTGCGTCAGCTGTACTTCCTCATCGGGGGTCTGCTGAAGAAGCTGGTCCACCTGTCCTACGGCCTGTCCGTGATCCTGGGCTTCATCGGTGTCAAGCTGGTGCTGCACGCCCTGCACGAGTCCGGCGTCCATGTCCCGGAGATCAGCATCCCGGTCTCCCTCGGCGTGATCTGCTCCGTCCTGATCGTCACCACGATCACCAGCCTCCGCGCCTCGAAGAAGCAGGCCGAGGCGGAGGCGGCGGCGGCCGAGAGCGGCGACACGTCGAAGGACAGCGTCGAGGCCTGATCCACCTGGCCCAGGAGCGGCGAACGGCTCCAGCCGTTCGCCGCTCCCCGCGTGTGCGGTGCCGGAGATCCGGAATGCGGCGCCCGTCGCCCTCTGCGACGATCACCGCATGCTCACCGGTCCCAGGGCGCTCCTCGTTCACTGGACGACCGCCACCCCCGTGATCGCGGTCGTCCTGCTGGCCCTCACCTGGGGCCGTTCGCTGCCCGGCGCGGTCGTCGCGCTGCTCACGATTCGTCCTGGCGGCGTCCGTCCTGGCCGCGGTGCACCACGCCGAGGTGGTCGCCCACCGGGTCGGCGAACCCTTCGGCTCCCTGGTCCTCGCCATCGCGGTCACGGTCATCGAGGTCGCGCTCATCGTGACCCTGATGGCGGACGGCGGCGACAAGAGCGCGACCCTGGCCCGGGACACGGTCTTCGCGGCCGTCATGATCACCTGCAACGGAGTCGTCGGCATCAGCCTCCTGGTCGCCTCCCTGCGGCACGGGATCGCGGTGTTCAACCCGGAGGGCACCGGCGCCGCCCTCGCCACGGTGGCGACCCTGGCCACCCTCAGCCTGGTCCTGCCGACCTTCACCACCAGCGCGCCCGGCCCGGAGTTCTCGACCGTGCAGCTGACCTTCGCGGCGCTGTCCTCGCTCGTCCTCTACGGCCTGTTCATCGCGACCCTGACCGTGCGGCACCGGGACTACTTCCTGCCGATCACCCGACAGGGCGAAGTGATCACGGCCGAGGAACACGCCCGCGCACCGTCCTCGCGCACGGCCCTGATCAGCCTGGGGATGCTGTGCCTGGCCCTGATCGGGGTCGTCGGCCTCGCCAAGGGCGTGTCGCCGACCATCGAGGACGGGGTGGCCGCCGCCGGGCTCCACCACGCCGTCGTCGGCGTCATCATCGCGTTGCTGGTCCTGCTCCCCGAGACCATCGCCGCGGTGCGTTCCGCGCGCCGTGACCGGGTGCAGACGAGCCTGAACCTGGCGCTCGGCTCGGCCATGGCCAGCATCGGACTGACCATCCCCGCGGTCGCCCTGGCCTCCGTGTGGCTGAGCGGGCCGCTGGTCCTCGGCCTCGGCTCCGTCCACATGGTGCTGCTCGCCCTGACCGTGGTGGTGGCCTCCCTGACGGTCGTGCCGGGCCGGGCCACGCCCCTGCAAGGAGGCGTCCACCTGGTGCTGTTCGCGGCCTACCTGGAACTGGCCGTCAACCCGTAGGCCGGGGCCGGGCCCTCGGCGCACCGTGATAGACCGGGGACCGAGCAGCGGTCGCGCATGGGCCGCCGCACCCCTCACGGACCGGAGGAACCGTGCCCCGCACCCTGGCCAACGCCCCGATCATGATCCTGAACGGGCCCAACCTGAACCTGCTCGGCCAGCGCCAGCCGGAGATCTACGGCTCCGACACCCTCGCCGACGTCGAGGCGCTGTGCGTGAAGGCGGCGGCCACGCACGGCGGCACCGTGGACTTCCGGCAGTCCAACCACGAGGGCGAACTGGTCGACTGGATCCACGAGGCCCGGCTGCACCACTGCGGCATCGTGATCAACCCCGCCGCCTACTCGCACACGTCCGTCGCCATCCTGGATGCGCTCAACACATGCGACGGACTGCCGGTGGTGGAGGTCCACATCTCCAACATCCACCAGCGTGAGCCGTTCCGGCACCACTCCTACGTCTCGCAGCGCGCCGACGGAGTCGTCGCGGGGTGCGGTGTGCAGGGGTACGTCTTCGGCGTGGAGCGGATCGCGGCCCTGGCCGGGGCGGGCTCGGCCAAGGCCTGAGAAGCCGGGGCCGCCGACCGGGGGGCGGGGATCGGGAGGCCGGCGGCCCGTACCGCCCAGGAGCCGTCGTTCCCGCGCGGGGCCGCCACCAGTCGACCGCGCCGCACCGGTGCGCGGGGAGCGCGCGCGGACCGCGGGTGTGTGCGAACGCTTCACACGGGGCGCGTACGCGGACGCGAGGGCGCGGGCCCGCGGCCGGCGCCCCCGGTCGTCACCAGCCGCGCGCCTGCCATTGCGGCAGGTGCGGCCGCTCCGCGCCGAGCGTCGTGTCGTTGCCGTGCCCGGGGTAGACCCACGTCTCGTCCGGGAGCGTGTCGAAGATCTTGGTCTCCACGTCGTGGATGAGGCTGGCGAAGGCCTCGGGGTCCTTGAAGGTGTTCCCCACACCGCCCGGGAACAGGCAGTCCCCGGTGAACACGTGGGGATGCCCGTGCGGGTCGTCGTAGACGAGGACGATGGAGCCCGGGGTGTGTCCCACGAGGTGGCGTGCGGTGAGCTCCACCTGGCCCACCCTGATCGTGTCGCCGTCGTCGACCAGGACGTCGGTCGGCACCGGGATGCCCTCGGCGTCGTGCCGTCCGGCGTGGGTGCGCGCGCCGGTCGCCGCGACGATCTCGGCGAGCGCCTGCCAGTGGTCGCCGTGCCGGTGGGTGGTGACGACGGACGCGATGCCGTCGTCACCGATCGTGCCGAGCAGGGTGTGCGCGTCGTTGGCGGCGTCGATCAGCAGCTGCTCGTCGGTGGCCCGGCAGCGCAGCAGATAGGCGTTGTTGTCCATCGGGCCGATCGCGACCTTGGTGATCATCAGGTCCTTGAGCTCGTGCACGTCGGCGGGTCCGCCGACCGACACCTCTCCGCTGTACGTCATGACCGCCAGCCTAGCGCCGGGAGGTCGCGGGCCGTACGCGTGCGCCCGTCTACAGGGGAGGCGGCACCGGCAGGGGACCGCCCTCCACCGCGAGTGCGGAGCCCTCCCGGCGACCGGCGAGCCAGCCCAGCAGATCGGCCGGGGGACCGGTGACGGTCACCTCGGGGACGTCCGCCTCCCTTCCCGTGCGCCACACGCGCGTGCCGTCCGTGAGCCGGGTCGGCGGCACCTCGGGGTGACCGGCGAACCGGGTGGCGAGGAAGTCGGTCTCCCGTTCGGTGAACGCCGCCGGAAGATCCTCCAGCTCGTAGCCGATGCCCAGGTCCACGTGGTGCAGCTCCACCTCGGCCCACCGCCGGAAGGGCACCCTGGAGGCCGAGTCCGTGATCCCGTTGCGCAATTCCACGGTGCGCGACCAGTCCGCGGGGAGGGCCGAGGCGTCCTGGAACCGGGCGGCGCTCTCGCGCACGTCCGCGAGCTGTGCCGCCAGGGGGCGAGGGGCGTCCCGCTCGATGTCGGCGTCCCGGGCCTCGCCGGAGACGTACATGGGGCGTCCTTCGAGGACGTTCACGAGGGCGTCGGCGTTGCGGGCGATGTGGGCGAGGACATGGCCGCGGCTCCAGCCGGGAAGCCGTGACGACTGCGTCACGGACGCGTTGTCCAGTTTCCCGAGCGCGGTGAGCAGCCGTTCGGTCGCGTCACGTACAGACGCCAGGTCATGCGCGTGATCAATCATGGTGCTGACCCTAAACCGCACCACACCTTCGGGTGAAGGTGATGGACGACCCCCTCAATTCGAATGCACGTGCTATAAGGTCGACAGCGGCGTCGGGCATGCTGGGAAGTCGGGGTTTGTTGACAACTGGTGAATCCGACCGGCGTTGTCAGTGGCTCCCCCTAGTCTGAGAAGGACGGGGGCCCCGCCCCTGTCACTTCTCTCAAGAAAGGTGCGGACCGGCGTGGCCGACCGTCTCATCGTCCGTGGCGCGCGCGAGCACAACCTGAAGAACGTCTCGCTCGACCTGCCTCGCGACTCGCTCATCGTCTTCACGGGCCTGTCCGGGTCGGGCAAGTCCTCCCTGGCCTTCGACACGATCTTCGCCGAGGGCCAGCGGCGCTACGTGGAGTCCCTCTCGTCCTACGCCCGGCAGTTCCTCGGTCAGATGGACAAGCCGGACGTCGACTTCATCGAGGGCCTCTCCCCGGCGGTCTCCATCGACCAGAAGTCGACCTCGCGCAACCCGCGCTCCACGGTCGGCACCATCACCGAGGTCTACGACTACCTGCGCCTGCTCTTCGCCCGCATCGGCAAGCCGCACTGTCCCGAGTGCGGCCGGCCGATCTCGCGCCAGTCGCCGCAGGCCATCGTGGACAGGGTCCTGGAGCTGCCGGAGGGCAGCCGCTTCCAGGTGCTGTCGCCGCTGGTGCGCGAGCGCAAGGGCGAGTTCGTCGACCTCTTCGCCGACCTCCAGACCAAGGGCTACTCCCGCGCGCGGGTGGACGGCGAGACCGTCCAGCTGTCCAACCCGCCCACGCTGAAGAAGCAGGAGAAGCACACCATCGAGGTGGTCGTCGACCGCCTCACCGTGAAGGACTCCGCCAAGCGGCGCCTGACCGACTCCGTGGAGACCGCGCTCGGCCTGTCCGGCGGCATGGTCGTGCTCGACTTCGTCGACCTCCCCGAGGACGACCCCGAGCGCGAGCGCATGTTCTCGGAGCACCTGTACTGCCCGTACGACGACCTGTCCTTCGAGGAGCTGGAGCCCCGTTCCTTCTCCTTCAACTCGCCCTTCGGCGCCTGCCCCGACTGCTCCGGCATTGGCACGCGCATGGAGGTCGACCCGGAGCTGATCGTCCCCGACGAGGACAAGTCCCTCGACGAGGGCGCCATCCACCCCTGGTCGCACGGGCACACCAAGGACTACTTCGGCCGCCTGATCGGTGCCCTCGCGGACGCGCTCGGCTTCCGTACGGACATCCCCTTCGCGGGCCTGCCGCTGCGCGCCCGCAAGGCCCTGCTGAACGGCCACAAGACCCAGGTCGAGGTCCGCTACCGCAACCGGTACGGGCGCGAGCGCCGGTACACCACGGCCTTCGAGGGAGCCATTCCCTTCGTCAAGCGCCGCCACAGCGAGGCCGAGAGCGACTCCAGCCGCGAGCGCTTCGAGGGCTACATGCGCGAGGTGCCCTGCCCCACCTGCGAGGGCACCCGCCTCAAGCCGCTCGTCCTCGCGGTCACCGTCATGGACAAGTCGATCGCCGAGGTCTCGGCGATGTCCATCAGCGACTGCGCCGACTTCCTGGGCGAGCTGAAGCTCAACGCCCGCGACAAGAAGATCGCCGAGCGCGTGCTGAAGGAGGTCAACGAACGGCTGCGGTTCCTGGTCGACGTCGGCCTGGACTACCTCTCGCTCAACCGCGCGGCGGGCACCCTCTCCGGCGGCGAGGCCCAGCGCATCCGGCTGGCGACCCAGATCGGCTCCGGACTCGTCGGCGTGCTGTACGTCCTCGACGAGCCGTCCATCGGCCTGCACCAGCGCGACAACCACCGGCTCATCGAGACGCTCGTCCGACTCCGGGACATGGGCAACACGCTCATCGTCGTCGAGCACGACGAGGACACCATCAAGGTCGCCGACTGGATCGTCGACATCGGCCCCGGCGCCGGTGAGCACGGCGGCAAGGTGGTGCACAGCGGCTCCGTCAAGGAGCTGCTCGACAACGCCGAGTCGCAGACCGGCCTGTACCTGTCCGGGCGGAAGGCCATCCCGCTGCCCGACATCAGGCGCCCGCACGACCCCTCCCGGCGGCTGACCGTGCACGGCGCCCGGGAGAACAACCTCCAGGACATCGACGTGTCCTTCCCGCTGGGCGTGTTCACGGCCGTCACCGGCGTCTCGGGATCCGGCAAGTCGACGCTGGTCAACGACATCCTGTACACCCACCTGGCCCGCGAGCTGAACGGCGCGCGGAACGTCCCGGGCAGGCACACGCGCGTGGACGGCGACGACCTCGTCGACAAGGTCGTCCACGTCGACCAGTCGCCCATCGGCCGCACCCCGCGGTCGAACCCGGCGACGTACACCGGGGTCTTCGACCACATCCGCAAGCTGTTCGCGGAGACGACGGAGGCGAAGGTGCGGGGCTACCTGCCCGGCAGGTTCTCCTTCAACGTCAAGGGCGGCCGCTGCGAGAACTGCGCGGGCGACGGCACGATCAAGATCGAGATGAACTTCCTCCCGGACGTCTACGTCCCGTGCGAGGTCTGCCACGGCGCCCGGTACAACCGGGAGACCCTGGAGGTCCACTACAAGGGCAAGTCCATCGCCGACGTCCTGAACATGCCGATCGAGGAGGCGACCGACTTCTTCGAGGCGGTGCCCGCCATCTCCCGGCACATGAAGACCCTGAAGGACGTCGGCCTCGGCTACGTCCGGCTCGGCCAGTCCGCGACCACCCTGTCCGGCGGCGAGGCCCAGCGCGTCAAGCTTGCCAGCGAGCTGCAGCGCCGCTCCACCGGGCGCACGGTCTACGTCCTGGACGAGCCGACCACCGGTCTGCACTTCGAGGACATCAGCAAGCTGCTGACGGTCCTCGGCGGACTGGTCGACAAGGGCAACACGGTCATCGTCATCGAGCACAACCTCGACGTGATCAAGACCGCCGACTGGGTGGTCGACATGGGTCCCGAGGGCGGCGCCGGTGGTGGCCTGGTGGTCGCCGAGGGCACGCCCGAGCAGGTCGCGGGCGTACCCGCCAGCCACACCGGCAAGTTCCTGCGGGACGTCCTCGGTGCCGACCGGGTCAGCGACGCGGCCCCGGTGACCAGGCCGCGCAAGGCGCAGAAGACCGTGGCGGCCAAGGCCGCCGCCAAGAAGACCGCCACGAAGACAGTCACCGGCACGGCCGTCAAGAAGACCGCCACGAAGACGGTCACCGGCACGGCCGTCAAGAAGACGACCGCCGCCAAGACGGCCAGGACGGCGGCCAAGAAGACCGCCAAGCCCGCCGCGAAGAAGACCACGCGGACGAGCAAGGCCTGAGTCCCGACGGCACCGGGGCCTCACGGGATCATCCGTGGGGCCCCGTCGCCGTCCGCTCAGCCACGGCCGTTGCCGTACCGGCTACCCGCTCCCGCCCCGCGCCGTCAGACGGCGACTTCGTGGGCGTACGGCGGTTCCGCGCCCGCGCGGGAACAGGTGACCGCCGCCGCGCGGGCGGCGAAGCCCAGCAGCCCCGCCCAGCCGTCCGCTCCCAGAGCCGCCACCGCCGCGTCGCCGAGGGCGTCCCGTGCCGCGAGGCCGTGCAGGAGGGCCGCGTTCACCGTGTCACCCGCGCCGATCGTGTCCACCACCTCGACGCGCTCGCCCGGCACCGTGTACTCGCCCCCGTCCCGGGTGAACGCCGTCAGGCCGTCGCCGCCCCGGGTGACCACGACCGCGGCCGGCCCCGCCGCGAGCCACTCACGGGGCGTGCCGCCGAGCCACTCGGCGTCCTCGGCGGACAGCTTCAGCAGCGACACCGACGGCAGCCAGCTCTTGAACCGGGCCCGGTAGGCGTCCGGGTCCGGGATCAGCCCGGCCCGGATGTTCGGGTCCAGCGCCGTGAACACGCCCCGAGCGGCCGTCTCGCGCAGCAGTTCCTCGTAGGCGCTCGCGCCCGGCTCCAGCACCAGGGAACAGGTCCCGAAGGAGACGGCCCGGGTGCCGGGCGGCAGACCGGCGGGCAGCGAGAACAGCCGGTCGGCCGTCCCGTCCACGTAGAAGGAGTACGCGGCCGAGCCGTCCGCGTCGAGCGAGGCCACGGCGAGGGTCGTGGGCTCGGTCCCGCGCTGCACCGGCGAGACGTCCACGCCGGTCTCGCGCAGCCGGTCGAGCAGCGCCTCGCCGAAGCCGTCGTACGACACCCGGGAGCAGAAAGCGACGGGTGAGCCGAGGCGGCCCAGTGCGACGGCCGTGTTGTAGGGACCGCCGCCGAGCGCGGGCCGCAGCGCGGCGAGGGCGCCCGTGCCCTGCGGTACCAGGTCGATCAGTGCCTCACCGGCGACGACGATCACGGGAGGGTCCTTTCGTTGGCCTTGGCACGGGCTTTTCCGGACGGGCTGAAGGGCGTTGCGGGCTGCTCGGCGCAGCCGCAGGAGTCGCGGTGGACGAAGGAGCAGGGCAGCCGCAGGGTCTGCGCGGGCCGGTCCGGCGCGGCGAGTCGATCGAGGAGCAGCCGGACGGCTCGCGCCCCGATGTCCCTGCTGGGCTGGGCGACGGCGGTGAGCCGCGGCGAGAAGAGGTCCGCCCAGGCGAAGTCGTCGAAACAGCACAGCGCGAGGTCACCGGGCACGGACAGGCCCCGGCACCGCAGGGCGCGCAGGGCGCCGAGGGTCATGGCGTTGTTGGCGGTGACCAGTGCGGTGGGCGGCACCGCCAGGGAGAGCAGCTCCGCCGTGGCCCGTTCGCCGCCGGCCACCTCGGAGTCGCCGTGGACCAGCAGCCGCTCGTCGAACGGCAGCCCGGCGGCGGCGAGGCCGTGCCGGTACCCGGTGATCCGCTCGCGGGTCGTGCTGAGCCCCGGGCGGCCCGCGACCAGCCCGATGCGGCGGTGGCCCAGCCCGGCGAGATGGCCCACCAGCCGGGTCGTCGGCTCGGCGCCCTCGGCGCAGACCTGGTCGAAGCGCGGGGCGTCCTCGCCCTCCGGCACGTCGAGGACCCGGTCGAGGAACACGGTCGGCACCCGGTGGCGCGTGAGGTAGGCGACGAGGTCCCGGGGGTCGGCGGAGGGCGCGACGATCATGCCGTCCACCCGGCGTTCGTGCAGCAGCTGGACCACTTTGCGCTCGTGCCCGGGGTCGTCGTGCGGATCGGCGATGAGCAGGCTGTAACCGTGCTCCAGGGCGCCGGCCTCGACGCCCTGAAGGATCTCCGTGACGTACGGGTTGCTGATCGCCGACACCGCGAGTCCGATGGAGCGGGTGCGGGAGGTCACCAGGGATCGGGCCAGGCCGTTCGGGGTGTACCCCAGCTCCTCGACGGCGTCCAGCACCGCCTGACGGGTGTGCGGCAGCACCGGGCGGGTGTCGTTGAGGACGTGCGAGACGGTCGCCACGGAGACCCCGGCGCTCCGTGCGACGTCGGCCATGGTCACCACCGGCGTACCCCCTCCCGTCTGGTCGCTGTGGCCGGACCGTACCCCATGGCCCCGGGCGGCGTAAACGCTTGCGCAAGCGTTTACGCGGTTCTCGGGGGAGACCTGGCCGCGCTCTCTCGCGCCCGGGCCACCCGGCCCACGGAACGGCCCGGCCCGCCGGATATCGTCGCCCTGCACCCGCGCACCCGCGCACCCGCGCACCCGCGCACCCGCGCACCCGCGCACCCGCGCAATCGCGCACCCGCGCACCCGCGCACCCGCGCAATCGCGGTCCTGCCCGTCCCGACCAGTGGAGATTCCATGTCCGGCCGTCCCGCCCCGAGCCGCCGTACCGTCCTGCGTTCGGCGGCCGCCACGCCCGTCGTCGGCCTCGGCCTGGCCGCCTGCTCCCCGGGTGACGACGGCGCCGCGCCGGCCAGGCCGACCGCGCCCGTGGACCTCGGCGCGGACGGAGAGGTCGCCAAGGGCGCGACCAAGCTCTTCCCGGACGGGAACGTGGTGGTCAGCCGGGCCGCGGACGGTTCCCTGAAGGCGTTCAGCACGGTGTGCACGCACGCGGGGTGTCCCATCAAGAAGCTGGAGGGGACCAAGCTCGTCTGCAACTGCCACGGCAGCGAGTTCGACGCCCGTACCGGCGAGGTGCTGCACGCCCCCGCGACCGCGCCGCTCATCGAACTGCCCGTCGAGGTGAAGCAGGGCCGGATCGTCGCGAGCCCGGGGACCTGACCGGGCCCAAGCGGCCGACGGGCCCGGACTCGTCCTCCTACTCCCAGTCCCAGCCGATCCCCAGCATCCCCGACCTGACCCGCGGCTCCACGAGGTGCACCGAGTGGTGCCGACCGCTGAGCGCCAGATCCTGCCGACCGCCGCGCGGGGCGGCCGGAGAGTGCTGCGTGAACCGGTGGCAGCGCACCGGAAGGGCCGAGGTGTCGAAGCGCACCTGGAGCGCGTACTGCCCGCCCGTCGTGCCGAACCCGCGGACGTACTCGCGCGACACACCGGCGGTGCCGTCCTCGACGCGGTAGTGGAAGAGGTGGGTGTCGCCCGTCCGCAGTCGCGTGTCGAAGAGCAGCTCCGCCACGAGGACACCGGTCTCGTCGTGGGTGCGGACGCGTCCTGTGCGGCAGTTCTCCAGCGCGTGGACGGTCATCCGCGCGGGGACGCAACCCGGATCGCCGTAATGGACGGCGACGAATCGGTCGACGCCGTCGCGGTGGGCGCGGACGATGAGGTGCGACTCGCGTCCGGTCAGCTCCCGGCCGGGACCGATCCGGACCTGTTCGTGGTGCCCGAGGGTGTGCACCCCGCCGTCCGGATCCGGGTGCCCCAGCTCGGCCAGCAGCCGGTCCAGGACGCCCGAGGCCGCCAGGTGGGCGCGGTAGGAGCGGCCCGCGGGCCGACGCTGCGAGGTGTCCTCGTCGGCCTCGGAGAGCAGGCGTATCAGCGACTCCTCGGGCAGCTGGAGTATCTCCTCCAGGGCCCGTACGGCCCGCAGGGACTCCGGACGCTGCGGACGGCGGGCGCCCTGCTGCCAGTAGCTCAGACTCGTGACGCCCACCTTCACCCCGTGGCGCGACAGGTGGTGCTGCACCCGCTGCAGCGGCAGGCCGCGGGCGGCGATCGCCGCCCGCAGGGCGACGTGGAAGGGGCCACCGCGCAGGGCGGAGTCGAGTTGCGCGGTGGCGACGTCCGCGTGCTGTGTGGCGTGCGGCATGCAGGGGCCCTTCTGTGAAGTTCACGACGGCTGGTCAGGCCGGCGACACGGATCGGCCGGGGCCGCCACCCCCGTCGCGACGCAGAGGTCTTCACATCCGTACGCCGCGCTCCAGGGCCCCGAGTCCCCCCGCATTGAAGCGTGTTGACCTAGCCCCGACAACACCTGACACCCGACCGCCGTGTGCTCCTGGCCGAGAACGCACCGGCCCGCCTCCCGACGGCCACCCGGTGTGACCGGGCGGACCCGCACCGTCCTCGCCGACCCTCCCCGCGGGTTGTCCACAGGGGTCCGGCCGTCGTCCACAGCCCCGCCGAAGTGTCGGTCCGCGCCAGTAGGGTGTGAGTCATGGCCGACCCCTCCAGCTACCGCCCCAGGCCGGGAGAGATCCCGGACTCCCCGGGGGTGTACAGGTTCCGTGACGAGCACCGCCGGGTGATCTACGTCGGAAAGGCGAAGAGCCTGCGCCAGCGCCTGGCGAACTACTTCCAGGACCTGGCGAACCTGCACCCGCGCACCCGCACCATGGTCACGACGGCCGCGTCCGTGGAATGGACGGTGGTGTCCACGGAGGTCGAGGCGCTTCAGCTGGAGTACTCCTGGATCAAGGAGTACGACCCCCGGTTCAACGTCAAGTACCGCGACGACAAGAGCTACCCGTACCTCGCGGTGACGATGAACGAGGAGTTTCCGCGCGTCCAGGTGATGCGCGGCCAGAAGAAGAAGGGCGTGCGCTACTTCGGGCCGTACGGGCACGCCTGGGCGATCCGCGACACGGTCGACCTCTTGCTGCGCGTCTTCCCGGTGCGTACCTGCTCGGCGGGTGTCTTCAAGAACGCCGCCCGCACGGGCCGCCCCTGCCTGCTCGGGTACATCGGCAAGTGCTCGGCGCCCTGCGTCGGCCGCATCGACCCCGACGACCACTGGGACCTGGCCGACGAGTTCTGCGACTTCATGGCCGGCCGCACCGGTACCTACCTGCGCCGCCTGGAGCGGCAGATGGCCGAGGCGGCCGAGGACATGGAGTACGAGCGGGCGGCGCGCCTGCGGGACGACATCGGGGCCCTGAAGAAGGCGATGGAGAAGAGCGCGGTGGTACTCGCCGACGCCACCGACGCCGACCTGATCGCGGTCGCCGAGGACGAGCTGGAGGCGGCCGTCCAGATCTTCCACGTGCGCGGCGGACGCGTGCGCGGGCAGCGCGGCTGGGTCACCGACAAGGTGGAGGAGATCACCACCGGCGCCCTCGTCGAGCACGCCCTCCAGCAGCTGTACGGCGAGGAGAGGGGCGACGCCGTCCCCAAGGAGGTCCTGGTCCCTGCGCTGCCCGACCCGGTCGACCCGGTCCAGGAGTGGCTGACCGAGCGCCGCGGCTCGGGAGTGTCGCTGCGCATCCCGCAGCGCGGCGACAAGAAGGCGCTGATGGAGACCGTCCAGCGCAACGCCCAGCAGGCCCTCGTCCTGCACAAGACCAAGCGCGCCTCCGACCTGACGACACGCTCGCGCGCGCTGGAGGAGATCGCCGAGGCCCTCGGCCTGGACAGTGCCCCGCTCAGGATCGAGTGCTACGACATCTCGCACCTCCAGGGCGACGACGTCGTGGCCTCCATGGTCGTCTTCGAGGACGGGCTGGCCCGGAAGAGCGAATACCGACGGTTCCAGATCAAGGGCTTCGCGGGACAGGACGACGTCCGTTCCATGCACGAGGTGATCACGCGCCGCTTCCGCCGCTACCTCGCCGAGAAGGAGAAGACCGGCGAGTGGGCGGAGGGCGAGGAGCCGACCGACGGCGACCGGCACACCGGCAGCGGGGCCGCCGCGGGCGACGGCCCGGTCCTCGCGGACGGCCCGGCCCTCATCGAGGCCCCGGCGCTCAAGGACGACGACGGCCGGCCCAAGCGCTTCGCCTACCCGCCCCAGCTCGTCGTCGTCGACGGCGGGCAGCCGCAGGTCGCGGCGGCCCAGCGGGCGCTGGACGAGCTGGGCATCGACGACATCGCCGTGTGCGGGCTCGCCAAGCGCCTGGAGGAGGTCTGGCTGCCCGGGGAGGACGACCCGGTCGTCCTGCCCCGCACCAGCGAGGGCCTCTACCTGCTGCAGCGGGTCCGCGACGAGGCGCACCGCTTCGCGATCACCTACCAGCGCGCCAAGCGCGCCAAGCGCTTCCGCTCCAGCCCGCTGGACGACGTGCCCGGCCTGGGGGAGACCCGTAAACAGGCGCTGATCAAGCACTTCGGTTCGGTGAAGAAGCTGCGGTCGGCGACGATCGACCAGATCTGCGAGGTGCCCGGCATAGGCCGCAAGACGGCCGAGACGGTCGCCGTGGCCCTCGCCCGGGCCACCCCGGCCGCGCCCGCCGTGAACACGGCGACCGGAGAGATCATGGATGACGACGACGGGGCACCCGAGACGACCGCGGATGCCCCGGGGGAGCCCGTGTCCGCGGGCACCCCGGACGAACGACGGGGGCAGGAGAGATGACCGAGCACGAGGCACAGCCCGCAGCGGAGCGAGAACAGGCGAGGCCCGCGGCCGGACGAGAACAGGCACAGCCCGCGACGGGACGGGAACCTACCGGGCCCGCGGCCGAACGGGAACAGACCCGCGACGACGGAGCACAGGTGAGTACGGGCAAGGAAACAGCAGGGGCGCACGAGGCGGCCATCCCCGAGCTGGTGATCATCTCCGGCATGTCCGGAGCCGGCCGCTCGACCGCCGCGAAGTGTCTGGAGGACCTGGGCTGGTTCGTCGTCGACAACCTCCCGCCCGCGCTGATCCCCACCATGGTCGAGCTGGGAGCCCGCTCCCAGGGCAACGTGGCCCGCATCGCGGTGGTCGTCGACGTCCGCGGCCGGCGCTTCTTCGACAACCTGCGCGAATCCCTCGCGGACCTCGACGCCCGCGGCGTCACCCGCCGGATCGTCTTCCTGGAGTCCTCCGACGACGCCCTGGTGCGCCGCTTCGAGTCGGTGCGCCGCCCGCACCCCCTCCAGGGCGACGGCCGGATCGTCGACGGCATCGCCGCCGAGCGCGAGCTCCTGCGCGAGCTGCGCGGCGACGCCGACCTGGTGATCGACACCTCCAGCCTCAACGTGCACGAGCTGCGCGCCAAGATGGACGCCCAGTTCGCCGGCGAGGAGGAGCCCGAGCTGCGGGCCACGGTGATGTCCTTCGGCTTCAAGTACGGCCTCCCGGTCGACGCCGACCTCGTCGTCGACATGCGCTTCCTGCCCAACCCGCACTGGGTCCCGGAGCTGCGCCCCTTCACCGGCCTCAACGAGGAGGTGTCGAGCTACGTCCTCAACCAGCCCGGGGCCAAGGAGTTCCTCGACCGCTACGCCGAGCTGCTCCAGCTGATCGCCGCGGGCTACCGTCGGGAGGGCAAGCGCTACGTGACCGTCGCCGTCGGTTGCACCGGCGGCAAGCACCGGTCCGTGGCCATGTCGGAGAAGCTCGCCGCCCGGCTCGCCGCCGAGGGCGTGGAGACGGTGGTCGTCCACCGGGACATGGGACGGGAATGACAGGACGTACTCCGCGGCTGAGCAGGCTGCGCCGGGTGGTGCCCGAGGGGCGCGGCGGCAGACCCGCCGACGCCCGCGCCGCCCGGCCCGAACAGGCGCGCGGCGGCAAGCCGCGCCGCCGGGGCGCCCAGCCCAAGGTCGTCGCGCTCGGCGGCGGCATGGGCCTGTCCGCCTCGCTCGCCGCGCTGCGCCGGATCACCGGCGACCTCACCGCCGTCGTCACCGTCGCCGACGACGGCGGCTCCAGCGGGCGGCTGCGCGACGAGCTGGGTGTCCTGCCTCCCGGCGACCTGCGCAAGGCGCTCGCCGCACTGTGCGGCGACGACGACTGGGGCCAGACCTGGGCCCGCGTCATCCAGCACCGCTTCCAGTCCCAGGGCGACCTGCACGAACACGCGGTCGGCAATCTGCTGATCGTCGCCCTGTGGGAGCAGCTCGGCGATCACGTCCAGGCACTGGACCTGGTGGGCAAGCTGCTCGGCGCGCACGGGCGGGTGCTGCCCATGTCCGCCGTCCCGCTGGAGCTCCAGGCCCTGGTCAGGGGCCACGACCCGGAGCGGCCCGACGAGGTGGACACCGTACGGGGGCAGGCGACCGTGGCGCTCACCCCCGGCGAGGTGCAGTCCGTGCACCTGGTGCCCAGCGACCCGCCGGCCGTCCACGAGGCGGTCGACGCCGTCCTGGACGCCGACTGGGTGGTGCTCGGCCCCGGCTCCTGGTTCTCCTCGGTCATCCCGCACCTGCTCGTGCCGGATCTGCTGGACGCGCTGGTCGAGACGAAGGCGCGCCGGGTGCTCTCGCTGAACCTGGCCCCGCAGCCCGGAGAAACTGAGGGCTTCTCCCCGCAGCGTCATTTGGAGGTTTTGGGACGACACGCCCCTAAACTCGCCCTGGACGTGGTGCTGGCCGACGAGGCCGCCGTGCCCGACCGTGACTCGCTCACCGACGCCGCGAAACGGTTCGGCGCCGCGGTCGAGCTGGCTCCGGTCGCCCGGACCGACGGGACCCCGAGGCACGACCCGGAGCTGCTGGCCGCCGCGTACGACCGTATTTTTCGGATGCATGGAAGGATCGGCCCATGGCGATGACGGCAGCGGTGAAGAGCGAGATCTCCCAGCTCCCCGTCACCCGGACCTGCTGCAGAAAGGCGGAGGTCTCCGCCGTCCTGCGGTTCGCCGGCGGCCTCCACCTGGTGAGCGGACGCATCGTGATCGAGGCGGAGCTGGACACCGGGAACGCGGCGCGACGGCTCAAGCGGGACATCCTGGAGATCTTCGGGCACAGCTCGGAGCTGATCGTGATGGCGCCGGGCGGGCTGCGCCGCGGTTCGCGTTTCGTGGTCCGGGTGGTCGCGGGCGGTGACCAGCTGGCCCGGCAGACCGGTCTGGTGGACGGCCGGGGCCGCCCGATCCGGGGCCTGCCGCCGCAGGTGGTCTCGGGGGCCACCTGTGATGCCGAGGCCGCCTGGCGCGGGGCCTTCCTGGCGCACGGCTCGCTCACCGAGCCCGGCCGGTCCTCCTCTCTGGAGGTGACCTGCCCCGGCCCCGAGGCGGCGCTCGCCCTGGTCGGTGCCGCCCGGCGGCTGTCGATCCCCGCCAAGGCCCGCGAGGTGCGCGGCGTGGACCGCGTCGTGGTCCGCGACGGGGACGCGATCGGCGCCCTGCTCACCCGGCTCGGCGCCCACGACTCGGTGCTGGCCTGGGAGGAGCGCCGGCTGCGGCGCGAGGTCCGCGCCACCGCCAACCGGCTCGCCAACTTCGACGACGCCAACCTGCGCCGCTCCGCCCGCGCGGCCGTCGCCGCCGGCGCCCGGGTGCAGCGCGCCCTGGAGATCCTCGCCGACGACGTGCCCGAGCACCTCGCCGCCGCGGGCCGCCTGCGCATGGAGCACAAGCAGGCCTCCCTGGAGGAGCTGGGTGCCCTCGCCGACCCGCCGCTGACCAAGGACGCCGTCGCAGGGCGCATCCGCCGCCTGCTGGCCATGGCCGACAAGCGGGCCTCGGACCTCGGCATCGCCGGCACGGATGCCAACCTCGGCGAGGAGCTGGCCGACAACCTGGTCGGCTGACCGTTCCGGCGGGAGCGCCAACGAGCCGGTGCCGTCGCCCACTTGGGTGACCGGCACCGGCTTTCGCGTGTCCGTGCCGCACTCTTGACTCGATCATGAGCTGTCATGAGCCTGGCATCTGTTCGCTGCTGTGGCGAACCCAGGCCTGTCGGACAGGCCCCATCTAGGGGGGTTCATGAGACGAAGAGCGAGATCGATCCTCGCCGTCGGCGCGCTCCTGATCGGCGGAGCGAGCGTCACGCCCGTCGCCCAGGCACGACCCGCGGACCCGGGGACCCCGGACGCGAACGAAGTGAAGGTCTACCGCGCCGACGTCAGCCGGGAGCAGGTCCCCCTGCTGCTGGCCGCCGGGCAGGACGGCCACGAACTCGGCGAGCGGGTTCCCGACCGCGGCACGGCGGCCGTCGAGCTGTACCTCACCGGGAAACAGGCCGGCACGCTGGAGAAGCAGGGCGTCGACCTCACCGAGCGCACCCTGTCCGCCCAGGCCGAGAAGCGGGTCGAGACCGCCGCCGACGGCGTCTTCCGCCCCTACAGCGGCAGCGGCGGACTGCGCGAGGAGATCCTGCGGACCGCCCAGGAGAACCCCGGCCTCACCAAGGTCGTCTCCATCGGCAAGACGGTGAACGGCCAGGACATCCTGGCGCTCAAGCTCACCAGGCACGCGAAGACGTCGAGGGACGGCTCCAAGCCGTCCGTCCTCTACATGTCCAACCAGCACGCGCGCGAGTGGATCACCCCGGAGATGACCCGGCGGCTGATGCACCACTACCTGGACAACTACAAGAAGGACCGGCGGATCAGGGGGATCGTCGACTCCACCGAGCTGTGGTTCGTCCTGTCGGCCAACCCCGACGGCTACGACTACACCTTCGAGAGCACCGACAACCGCCTCTGGCGCAAGAACCTGCGCGACGTCAACGGCGACGGCACCATCAGCACCGGCGACGGCGTCGACCTGAACCGCAACTTCGCCTACAAGTGGGGCTACGACGACGAGGGCTCGTCCCCCAACCCCACCAGCGAGACCTACCGCGGCGCGAGCCCCGGCTCCGAGCCCGAGACCAAGGCGCTCGACGCCTTCCAGAAGCGGATCGGCTTCACCTACGGCATCAACTACCACTCCGCCGCCGAGCTCCTCCTCTACGGCGTCGGCTGGCAGGTGGCCACCAACACCCCGGACGACGTCCTCTACAAGGCGCTGGCCGGCACGCCCGACAACTCCGCGATCCCCGGTTACCACCCGCAGGTCTCCTCGGAGCTGTACACCACCAACGGCGAGGCCGACGGGCACGCGGCCAACGTCAACGGCATGGCGATGTTCACCCCGGAGATGTCGACCTGCCAGACGGCCTCCGACGTGGACCCCGACGACCAGTGGAACGCGCGCGACTGTCAGTCGGGCTTCAACTTCCCCGACGACGAGAAGCTGATCCAGGAGGAGTTCGCCAAGAACGTCCCCTTCGCGCTCTCCGTCGCCGAGTCCGCCGCCCACCCCGACCGGCCGTCCTCCTCGGTCGGTCTGGACGCCGCCGACTTCACCCCGGCCCCCTTCACCACCTCCTACGCGCGCGGCGCGGACCAGGAGGTCTCCGTCGTCGTCCGCAAGTCCATGCGCGACAAGGAGCTGAAGTACCGCGTCAACGGCGGACGCACCCACGACGTGGCGCTGCGGCCCTGGCGGGGCGGCGAGACGTACGGCGGTGAGGACAACCTCTACTTCGACGAGTACCGGGCCGAGGTCGAGGGCGCCGGCCCCGGCGACCGCGTCGAGGTCTGGTTCACCGGCCAGACGCCGCGCGGCGGCCACGACCGGCACGGCAAGCGCACCGAGAGCGGGCACTTCACGTACACGGTCGCCGAGCGGCCCCGCGCCGACGTCCTCGTCGTCGCCGAGGAGGGCGCGAAGGCCACGCAGACCCAGACGTACGTGGACGCGCTCAAGGCCAACGGCCGGCGCGCGGCCGTCTGGGACGTCGCCACGCAGGGCGCTCCCGACGCGCTCGGCGTCCTCGGCCACTTCGGCACCGTCGTCCACTACACGGGCGCCGCGGTGCCCGGCAACGCCACCCAGCTCCAGTTGCGCGCCTTCCTCAACGAGGGCGGCAAGCTGATCGAGGCCGGCGAGCAGGCCGGCGGCGACGTCGACCTCGGTGGCGGCACCCTCTCCGACGACTTCAGCCAGTACTACCTGGGCGCCTACACCCGCACCTCCACCTCCGGCGCCACCGGCTTCACCGGCTCCGGCAGGCTCGACAAGGCGGGCGGCACCCTCGGCGACGCCCCCGGCAACCCGCTGGACGCCGCGGGCACCTACAGCGTGACCTCCGACGAGCTGGACCCCGGCACCTACCCGCAGTTCGCGAGCGAGGGGGCCGGGAAGTTCGCCGGGACCGTCAACCCGTACGGGCCCTACGCGGGGGAACGGATGGCAGCCGCCGTCCACACCGACGACGCCTACAAGCGCCTCACCCGCACCGTCGACCTCACCCAGGTCACCGCCGCCGACCGTCCCACGCTCCGCACCCAGCTGCTGTGGGACACCGAGCGCGGCTACGACCACGCCCTCGTCGAGGCGCACACCACCGGCGCCGAGGACTGGACCACGCTGCCCGAGGCGAACGGTGCCACCTCCACCGCCGTGCCCGCCGAGTGCGCGGCCGGGTTCTACATGGGCGAGCACCCCTGGCTGGCGCACTACCTGACCCTCTCCGACGACGGCTGCGCCGCCACCGGCACCACCGGGCAGTGGAACAGCCTCACCGGCTCCTCCGGCGGCTGGAAGCAGGTCGAGTTCGACCTGAGCGCCTACGCCGGGAAGTCCGTCGAGCTGTCGATCGCCTACGTCACCGACCCCGGCAGCGGCGGCCGCGGCGTCCTCGCCGACGAGGCCTCCCTGGTCGTCGGGGGCACGGCGGCGCAGACCGAGGGCTTCGAGAGCTCGCTGGGCGCCTGGCAGGTCTCCGGACCGCCCGCGGGCAGCCCCGCCGTCCTGAAGGACTGGACCCGCACCGGGACGCTGTTCCAGACCTACGGCGCGGTCACCACGGACGACACCGTGCTGCTCGGCTTCGGCCTGGAGCACCTCGCCGAACCGGCCGCCCGCGCGGCACTGGTCCGGCAGGCGCTGCATGCCCTGGACGAGTGAACTCCGGTGTGCGGGGGACTGACCCGGTGTAGCGAGATCGGGTGATCGGTCCCCGTCGCCCAGGGCGGTCCGTACCCCTACTGGCGGGTACGGACCGCCCTGCCGGGTATGGGCCGTCTCGATGTCACCCCCGACGCCGTAGGGAGGTAGGGTCGGAGGTGGTCGGGGACATCCCAAATACAGCTCGCCGGCACATCGGGCCGGCGTACCAACGAGGAGATCGGTTCGTGACGATCCGCGTAGGCATCAACGGCTTTGGCCGCATCGGTCGCAACTACTTCCGCGCGCTGCTGGAGCAGGGTGCGGACATCGAGATCGTGGCTGTCAACGACCTGGGTGACACCGCGACCACCGCCCATCTGCTGAAGTACGACACCATTCTCGGCCGCCTCAAGGCGGAGGTCTCGCACACCGAGGACACCATCACCGTCGACGGGAAGACCATCAAGGTCCTCTCCGAGCGCAACCCGGCCGACATCCCGTGGGGCGAGCTGGGCGTCGACATCGTGATCGAGTCGACCGGCATCTTCACCAAGAAGGCCGACGCGGAGAAGCACATCGCCGGTGGCGCGAAGAAGGTCCTCATCTCGGCTCCGGCCAAGGACGAGGACATCACCATCGTGATGGGCGTCAACCAGGACAAGTACGACCCGGCGAACCACCACGTCATCTCCAACGCCTCCTGCACCACCAACTGCGTGGCGCCGATGGCCAAGGTCCTCGACGAGAACTTCGGCATCGTCAAGGGCCTGATGACGACGGTCCACGCGTACACGAACGACCAGCGCATCCTGGACTTCCCGCACAAGGACCTGCGCCGCGCCCGTGCCGCCGCGGAGAACATCATCCCGACCACCACGGGTGCCGCCAAGGCCACCGCGCTGGTCCTGCCGCAGCTCAAGGGCAAGCTCGACGGCATCGCGATGCGCGTCCCGGTCCCGACCGGCTCGGCCACCGACCTGGTCGTGGAGCTCCAGCGCGAGGTCACCAAGGACGAGGTCAACGCCGCGTTCAAGAAGGCCGCCGACGACGGCGACCTCAAGGGCTACCTGTTCTACACCGAGGACGCGATCGTCTCCTCGGACATCGTCGGCGACCCGGCCTCCTGCACCTTCGACTCGTCCCTGACCATGGTCCAGGACGGCAAGTCGGTGAAGATCCTCGGCTGGTACGACAACGAGTGGGGCTACTCGAACCGCCTCGTCGACCTCACGGTCTTCGTCGGCAACCAGCTCTGATCGAGTTCAGCAAGGCACCTCGATGCGGTAGCAGGGCTCGGACAGCGCAAGGTCGCGCTGCCCGGGCCCTGCGTCGCGTCCACCGCCACCAGCCCTCGTAGGATCACGAGCGATCCGAGAACCCAGGAGCCCTCTTGAAGACGATCGACGAACTGCTCTCCGAAGGCGTCGCGGGAAAGCGCGTCTTCGTCCGCGCCGACCTGAACGTCCCGCTGGACGGCACCACCATCACCGACGACGGCCGCATCCGCGCCGTGGTGCCCACCGTCAAGGCGCTGGCCGACGCGGGCGCCCGCGTGATCGTCGCCTCGCACCTGGGCCGCCCCAAGGGCGCCCCGGACCCCGCCTTCTCCCTCGCCCCGGCCGCCGCCCGCCTCGGTGAACTGCTCGGCGCCGACGTCTCCTTCGCCGAGGACACGGTCGGCCCCGCCGCCGAGGCCGCCGTCTCGGGCCTCGCCGACGGCCGGGTGGCCGTCATCGAGAACCTGCGCTTCAACGCGGGCGAGACCAGCAAGGACGACGCCGAGCGCGCCGCCTTCGCCGACCGGCTGGCCGGCCTCGCGGACGTCTACGTCGGCGACGGCTTCGGCGCGGTGCACCGGGGGCACGCGTCCGTCTTCGACCTGCCGAAGCGGCTCCCGCACTACGCCGGGTACCTCATCGCCACCGAGGTCGGCGTGCTCAAGAAGCTCACCGACGACGTGCGGCGCCCGTACGTGGTCGCCCTCGGCGGCGCCAAGGTCTCCGACAAGCTCGCCGTCATCGACCAGCTGCTCGGCAAGGCCGACCGGCTCCTCATCGGCGGCGGCATGGCGTACACCTTCCTCAAGGCCAAGGGGTACGAGGTCGGCATCTCGCTGCTCCAGGAGGACCAGATCCCGCCGGTCCAGGAGTACATCGAGCGCGCCGAGAAGAACGGCGTCGAGCTGGTCCTGCCCGTCGACGTGCTGGTCGCGCCCGAGTTCCCGGACCTGAAGACCAAGGCCCCGGCCAACCCCACCACCGTCGCCGCGGACGCCATCCCGGCCGACCAGGAGGGTCTGGACATCGGTCCCGAGACCCGCAAGCTGTACGCATCGAAGCTCGCCGACGCCGCCACCGTCTTCTGGAACGGGCCCATGGGCGTCTTCGAGCACCCCGACTACGCCGAGGGCACCAAAGCGGTCGCCCAGGCCCTCGTCGACGCCCCGGGCTTCACCGTGGTGGGCGGCGGCGACTCCGCCGCGGCCGTGCGCACGCTCGGCTTCGACGAGAACGCATTCGGCCACATCTCGACCGGCGGCGGCGCCTCCCTCGAATACCTCGAGGGCAAGACGCTCCCCGGCCTCGCCGCACTGGAGGACTGACCCCGATGACCACCCGCACACCGCTGATGGCGGGCAACTGGAAGATGAACCTCAACCACCTGGAGGCCATCGCCCACGTCCAGAAGCTCGCCTTCGCCCTCGCGGACAAGGACTACGACGCCGTCGAGGTCGCCGTCCTCGCCCCCTTCACCGACCTGCGCTCCGTGCAGACCCTGGTCGACGGGGACAAGCTCAAGATCAAGTACGGCGCCCAGGACATCTCCGCGCACGACGGCGGCGCCTACACCGGCGAGATCTCCGGCCCCATGCTGGCCAAGCTGAAGTGCACGTACGTGGCCGTCGGCCACTCCGAGCGCCGGCAGTACCACGCCGAGACCGACGAGATCGTGAACGCCAAGGTCAAGGCCGCCTACAAGCACGGCCTGACCCCGATCCTGTGCGTCGGCGAGGAGCTGGACGTCCGCGAGGCGGGCAACCACGTCGAGCACACCCTCACCCAGGTCGAGGGCGGTCTGAAGGACCTCGCGGCCGAGCAGGCCGAGTCCGTCGTGATCGCCTACGAGCCCGTGTGGGCCATCGGCACCGGCAAGGTCTGCGGCGCCGACGACGCCCAGGAGGTCTGCGCGGCGATCCGCGGCAAGCTCGCCGAGCTGTACTCCCAGGAGCTGGCCGACCGGGTCCGCATCCAGTACGGCGGCTCCGTCAAGTCCGGCAACGTCGCCGAGATCATGGCGAAGCCCGACATCGACGGCGCCCTGGTCGGCGGGGCCTCGCTGGACTCGGACGAGTTCGTCAAGATCGTCCGCTTCCGCGACCAGTAGCAGGCGCCCGGTCGAGAGGCAGATCGACCAGTGAGTATGCGCTAGCGGCGATACGTCGTACCCTTGCGGGGGCATGGTGGCCTGCTGTCACCGTGCCCCCGTCGTTCATCCGAATCCGAGGAAGTTGGTCCAGCCGTGGTTTTGGGGTTCTCGATCGCCCTGATCGTCTTCAGCCTGCTGCTGATGCTGCTGGTGCTGATGCACAAGGGGAAGGGCGGCGGCCTCTCCGACATGTTCGGTGGCGGCATGCAGTCGTCCGTCGGCGGCTCCTCGGTCGCCGAGCGCAACCTCGACCGGATCACCGTGGTGGTCGGTCTGTGCTGGTTCGCCTGCATCATGGTGCTCGGCCTGCTGATGAAGGCCAACAGCTGACGCGTCCCTGCGGCCGTCACGCTGCTCCGTCGGCACTTGTGCACGTAAAGCCCCATGTCCGGTACGCGCCTCGGCGCGCCGCCTATCATGGGGCTTGCGTCTGTGCGCTGGAGCTTGTAACTCCAAATACTGGACGTGCGTTGGGCCTTACGTAGACTGAGGCGCTCTCGCAGTGAAGCGAAACGCCGACTCGCTTCGCGGCACCATCACGCAGGGAGTTACGACCGTGGCAAGTGGCAACGCGATCCGGGGAAGCCGGGTCGGGGCGGGGCCGATGGGCGAGGCCGAGCGCGGCGAGTCCGCACCGCGTCTGCGCATCTCCTTCTGGTGCTCCAACGGACACGAGACACAGCCGAGCTTCGCGAGCGACGCCCAGGTCCCGGAGACCTGGGACTGCCCGCGCTGCGGCTTCCCCGCCGGACAGGACCGGGACAACCCGCCGGACCCGCCGCGCACCGAGCCCTACAAGACCCACCTCGCGTACGTGCGCGAGCGCCGCAGCGACGCGGACGGCGAGGCGATCCTCGCCGAGGCACTCGCGAAACTGCGCGGCGAGATCTAGTTCCGCCTCCGTCGGACGCCTTCACTCCTGATCATTTAGGTTGGAACAGCTGTACAGCCGGGACAGCTGGGACACCTCAAGGAAGAAGGCTGACGTCCGACATGAACGCAGACGGCCGTACCAGGCTCCACCAGAGGCCCGAATGGGCCGCGCTGGCCAAGCACCGCGAGCAGCTCGGCGAGGTGCGGCTGCGTGAGCTGTTCGCCGCGGACCCGGGGCGCGGCGCCGGCTGGACGCTCCGCGTGGGTGACCTGTACATCGACTACTCCAAGCACCTCGTCACCGACGAGACGCTCGCCCTGCTCCAGGAGCTGGCCGCCGCGACCGACGTGTTCGGACTGCGCGACGCGATGTTCCGCGGTGAGCGCATCAACATCACCGAGGACCGGGCGGTGCTGCACACCGCGCTGCGCGCCCCGAGGGACGCGGTGATCGAGGTCGACGGCGAGAACGTCGTCCCCCGGGTGCACGCCGTGCTCGACAAGATGGCCGACTTCGCCGACCGGGTCCGCGCCGGCGAGTGGACCGGCCACACCGGCAGGCGCATCCGCAACGTCGTCAACATCGGCATCGGCGGCTCCGACCTCGGCCCCGCCATGGCCTACGAGGCGC
>NZ_JODM01000014.1 GCF_000717995.1 Streptomyces violaceorubidus | reverse complement strand
GAGGTCCACGATCAGCTTCAGCTCGTGCAGGCACTCGAAGTAGGCGATCTCCGGCTGGTAACCGGCCTCGGTCAGCGTCTCGAAGCCCGCCTTCACCAGGGCGGTGACACCACCGGCGAGGACGGCCTGCTCACCGAACAGGTCGGTCTCGGTCTCCTCGGTGAACGTGGTCCTGATGACACCGGCGCGGGTGCCGCCGATGCCCTTGGCGTACGACAGGGCCAGCGCGAACGCGTTGCCCGTGGCGTCCTGCTCGACGGCGACGAGGCAGGGGACGCCGCGGCCCTCCTCGTACTGGCGGCGCACCAGGTGGCCCGGGCCCTTGGGGGCGACCATGCAGACGTCCACGCCGGCCGGGGGCTTGACGAGGCCGTAGCGGATGTTCAGGCCGTGACCGAAGAACAGGGCGTCGCCGTCCTTCAGGTTGTCCTTGATGTCCTTCTCGTAGACCTCACCCTGGAGGGGGTCGGGGATGAGCACGCAGCGACAGGGCGTGGGCGTGGCCCTGGCTGCCGTACCCGATGACCGCGACCTTGCGGCCCTGGATGATGGACAGGTCGGCGTCGGCGTCGTAGAACAACTCAGCCATGAGACTCACCTTTCTTGAACACATAAGGCCAGGGGGACGGCACACTCGTCCCGGGGGGATGTGACTGCGCGAACGAGTGGTGTGTCAGCGCTGGCCGACAGGCCGAAGCACTATCTCACACCCAAGTGAGCAGATACGTGTGTCGGGTGACGGCCCATCCCTGCCAAAGGTGTGACCGCAAGAGGTCTGCTCACTCGCCCTGTACGCAGCTCAAGGGGCAGGCGCAGAGCCTGATGGCGCGAGCCGGGGCCGTGGTCGACGCCCCGGCGTTCCGGGCCCGGCCGGTCGCCCGGTTTGTCAGCGCCCCGGAGGGGTGCGGAAGCCCCGGAAGGTCACCTGCCTGCGCGTCTTGAAGCCGAGGCGCTCGTACAACGCGAGCGCCCCCGTGTTCGCCTCGGCCACGTGCAGGAACGGGCGTTCGCCGCGCGCCAGGACGCGGGAGGCGAGCGTACCGACCAGGCGGGCGGCGTGGCCCCGCCCGCGTGCCTCGGGAGCGGTGCACACGGCGCTGATCTCGGTCCACCCCGGAGGCCGCAGCCGTTCTCCTGCCATGGCCACCAGGGTGCCGTCGACGCGGATTCCGAGGTAGGTGCCGAGTTCGTGGGTGCGCGGCCAGAAGGGCCCCGGCCCGGTCCGTGCGACGAGGTCGAGCATCTCGGGCACGCTGTCCGCGCCCAACTCGACCACGTCCGGGCCGGGTTCGGCGCCGGAGAGGTCGGGGCGGCCACCGGCGGGCCAGATCATCTGGCGGCCCTCAAGGCTGAAGACCGGCTCCCAGTCCGGCGGCGGGACCGCCGGGGAGCTGAACATGTCGGCGAAGGCGGCCGGGCCGAGCAACTCGGCCAGATCGGCCCAGTCCCGCGCATCGGGAGCGGTGGACACGGTGGAGAACGTCGCCACGTCCGCCCGGTAGGTGGCGGCGCGCCCGAGCCGTCGGGCGAGAGGCGCGTGCCGGCCGCCGAGCGACCGGCCCACCGGATCGTCCAGGACGGGGTCGTCGTCGAGCGGCATCGTGTCGTCGTGCGGCATCGTGCTTTTCTCCTTCCGGCGGGGCACGGGCTCAGGGCCGGGCCGTGGCGACCTTCGGTCCGAATCCGATCAGTACGGTCCCGGTGACGCGGTCCATGCCCTGGCGTACGGCGGGCTTCTCGAAGAAGGCGCGCGCCTTGGACAGCAGCAGCACGTATCCGCCGAGCCGGACCGCGGTGAGCATGGTGAGCATCGTGTGCACGAGAACCAGCAGGGCCATGCCGGCGTGGGGAGGCAGCCCCGTCGGGGCCAACGCCGGCAGCAGACCCGTGGAGAAGACGGCGATCTTCGGATTGAGCACGTTGCCGACCAGACCGGTCCGCCAGGGGTTGCCGCGGGGCGGGGCGAGCGCACCCGCCGCCGACCGCGAGGGGGCGCGACGGCTCTGGAGCAGCGCCTGGACCCCGAGGAGGACCAGATAGGCGGCGCCCGCCAGTTTGACCGCCGTGTACGCGGTGGCGGACGCGGCCAGCACGGCGGCGAGACCCACCACCGCGAGCACACCCCGGACCAGAAGCCCCGCGGTGATCCCGCCCACCGTCCGCAGCCCGTCCCGCCACCCGGAGGCGACGGCCCGCTTGGTCACGACGGCCATGTCGGGCCCGGGCACCATGGTCAGTACGGCCAGGACGCCGACCGCGGCCACGAACTGCAGGAGCATCCCGTCAGTCTCACATGTGCGGAACCGGGCCCGGCCCGCGGCCCCGGTGACCCGGTCCTCGGCTGAGTGCCTGCCGTACGGGCCGCAGCGGGCCCGAAGCGGGTCGGCCGACCGGTCCGGCGGGTGAGCCGGACCGGTCGGCCGTGTTCTGGTCGGCGTTCGGTCAGTGGTGGCCGTGCGGTCGCAGCCACTGCGGCCGGTGGGCGGCCGGACGGCGGTGACCCGCGGGCTGGTCCGCGGTGTCCGTGCTGCTGCCCGGACCCTCCAGGCGTCCGGCCAGTGCGTCACGCTCGGCGGTGGCTTGCCTGGCGGTCTCGCGATCCCGGCGGCGCTTCTTGCCGCGGTGGCGCGCCAGTACCGTCCCGGCCAGGAGCATCCACATGCCCAGGCCGAAGATCAGGGTCAGGGCGATACCGCCGAGAAACGCCCCGAGCGTACTGATCGTGAATGGCTCGCTCCCCAGCAGCGTCACGGTGTAGTCCGGACCGCCGGACAGGTTGTACGCGATTAGCAGGCCCGCGAAGGCGGCGGCGCCCGCCATGAGCAGGAGGCCCAGCACCAGCATGTCTCTCACCTCGTCGCACGTCGGTGTCCTCCGTCCGGGTCACCATGAGGAATCGGGCAAAACGCGCAACTTGGATGTGGTGGCCGGGGTAGGGGGCAGCGCCGGAGGGCCGTGCCGGGGGCGCGGCGTACGCCGTCGGCTCACCGGTCCGCCCCGCGTCGCGGTGATGCCGCGTCAGTACCGGACGGGCCCGGCCGACCGGCCTGCTCCTGAAGGACCCGGGCGCCACCGGGACCCGTGTGCACCACTCCCGCGGGGGTTTCGCGGCCTCGGCCCTCGGCCCCAGCGGCCCCGGCCTCCGGGGCGACGCTCGGATCGACGGGGCCGCCCTGCTCCACCTCGCCGGGGTGACACCGGCCCTGTCCCCGTCCTGTCGGGCCCTGGTGGAACGGGCGCCGAGCACCCCGCCGGAGCGACGTGCCCAAGCCGTCAGTTTCGACGCAGACCACCGCCCCGCACGGTGGCCGCCGGGCACAGCCGCCACCGTGCCGCGGGAGCCGGCCGACCGCGCCGGCATCGTCCTCGTCGGCCTGGACGAGGCCCGGGACCTGTGGGGCGCCGACCTCGGCGCACGGGACGTCCGCCGGCTGCTGGGCCGACCGCGGGTCCTCGTCGTCAAGGGCGGCGGGCGGGGCGCCACCGCGTTCGCCGGGCACGGCAGGTGCACCGTGCCCGCCCTGGCCACCGAGGTCGTCGAGCCGGTCGGCGCGGGCGACGCGTTCGCCGCCGGATTCCTCGCCGGGCTGTGCGACGGCACGGATCTCACCAGGGCCCTGCGGCTGGGGCGCACCTCACGGCCCCGTCCGCGCCGAAGGTCGTGGGTGACCACGCAACCCTGCCCGGCGAGGACACTATCGAGGCGATGCCGGCCCTCGCCGAGCAGGACCGGCGTCAGGCGCCGATGTCGTAGAGCGTGAACTCCTCCCACGAACCCGTCACGTCGGTGGAGCGGGCGCGCAGCGCGTACTGGAGCGAACCGGTGTAGCCGTTCTCCATGGCGACGAAGAGTCCGTTGAGCGTGGACTGGAGCGCCCAGCGGTCCAGGCTCTCGTTGTAGTAGAGGACGAACCGCTCCCAGCCGCCCACGCTGGTGGAGCGGGCGCGCAGGATGTTCTGGGCGCTGCCGGTGTAGTTCTTCTCCACCGCCACGTAGCGGTCGTTGGCCAGGGAGCGCAGCGCGTAGGTCTCGCTGGCCTCGTCCCACTCGAAGGCGTAGCTCTCCCAGGAGCCGCCGAACTCGGTCGAACGGGCCCGCTGGACACCGGTGTTCGGCTCCGCGTAGTTCTTCTCGGTGGCCACGAAGCGGTCGTTGCGGGCCGACTGCACGGCCAGCAGCTCGGGCTCCGAGGCGGCGGTGTCCCCGGCGGCGAGCGGGGCGCGCCGGGCGTCCTTCTCCCCGGTGATCCGCGCCAGTGCGGACGCGTCCACCGCCTCCCATCCGGCCGGCGCGGCGGCGGGCCCGTCGGCGCGCGGGGCGGCGACGGCGGTGGGGACGGTCAGCGCGGACGTGGCGAGCAGGGCGCTCAGGGACAGCAGGACGGAGGTCGTACGTCTCACGGGAATTCCTCGGCTTTCGTCACACGGATACCGGGGCGGCGGGACGAGAATCCCGCGGGAAATGGCACCCAGACATGACGGCGTCACCCCCGAATTACTCCGCACCCCCCAAAGGCCGCGGTCGGCACCCCTCCCCGGGTGCGCCGGCAGCCGCTGCGCCGACTGGGCGAAGCGGTGTCAGCATAGTGATGCCGAAGTGTGAACCGGTACCGTTCCGCCCTCGATCCGACGATCTCGGACCGGAATGGGACGGCATTACGGATTCCGTGGTCCGCCGTTAATTCCTCGGCAACTCGCCGTTACCCCGGCAGCCGGTCCACCGGCCGCGGAAGCGGTCAGCACGACCTGCTCGTGGCTCCGTCCACGACGAACCCCACCCCGATGCCGAGCATCCAGGTGTCCTTCGCCAGGGCCGTTCCCTCCTGCGTCGGGCGCAGGCTGCCCTCCTCGCGCATTCCCGGGGTGCGCAGATAAAGTCCCACCAGTCCCGCCGAGAACGCGGTCAGGCCGATGCCCGCCAGAGCCGTCGGTACGACCGGCAGGAGCAGCGCGGTGCCCAATGCGATCTCACCGGCACACAGCAGCCGGACGAATGTCGAGGGCTGCATTTTCCCGAGGAACGGATAGGTGTTCTTCGCCATTCCGTGCATCATGGCGGCGGTCTGCTCATCGGCTCCGCGCTTGGCCAGACCGGAGTTGAGAATGAAAGCCCCGGTGGCCAGTCGCGGGGCGACATGCCTGAGCTCGACGGGCAGACGCATGGGAACTCCTAGCGGCGATGTGTCGAAGACACGCTCAGGCTAGGGCGAGCGGGTCCCCCACGCAGCGCGGACGTCCGGGGCCCTGCGCCGATCGGGTCACGGCGACCCCGGCGCGTACGCCCGGCTCGGTACGGGCGGTTACTCCCGCCGCAGGACGCCCCGGTCGCCGCCGACGGGCAGCGTGGGCGGGGTGAAACTCAGCCGCCCCGCACGCAGGGCCTCCCTCGTCGTCCACGTCCTCGCCTCCGCCGCCTGGCTCGGGCTCACCCTCGGGCTGCTGGCGCTCGGTGCCACCGCGGCGACCGGCGCCTCCCCGGCGGCGGTGGAGGCCGCCGTCCGCTGCATGAAGCTGTTCGCCGACTGGCTGCTGCTCCCCCTCGCCCTGCTCACCCTGGGAAGCGGGCTGGTGCTGGCCCTGGGCACGCCGTGGGGGCTCGCCCGGCACCGGTGGGTGTACACGAAGTTCTGGCTGACCCTCGGCACCACCGTCGCCACGTTCTTCGCGCTGCGCCCCGGTGTCGACTCGGCGGTCGCGGCCGTGACCGCCGGCGGGCCACTGCCCGACGCGGGGGACGTGCTCTTCGGGCCGGTGGTCTCCCTGTCCGCCTATGTGTTCATGACGGTGATCTCACTCCTCAAGCCCTGGGGGCCCACCCGCCGCGGGCGCCGGCTGCGCGAGCGTCCCGCGGGTGTCCGTCCACCGCTCACCCGCTCGGGCAGCGGGTGACACCGGGACGCACCCCGGGCGCGGGGACCGCGCGACCACCGGACTCGGCTCCGCCGCGACGGCGGCGACCCTCGCTGCGCCGCCACCGGACGGTTCGTAGCATGGGATCATGAACGGCTCCGTCCCCGACACCATGCGGGCGGCGTACATCGACCCCGTCGGACCGGCCGACGCCATCCGCCACGGGGAACTGCCCGTGCCGTCCGTGGGCCCCACGGATGTGCTCGTACGGGTGACGGCCGTCGCCGCCAACCCCGTGGACACCTTCGTACGGTCCGGTGCCTACGCCACCTCCCTGCCCTCGCCCTTCGTCGTCGGCCGCGACCTGGTCGGCGAGGTCGCCGTGGCCGGGCCGGGCGCCGCCGGCTTCCCGGTCGGGCGGCGGGTGTGGTGCAACAGCCTGGGGCACGCGGGCCGGCAGGGGTCCTTCGCCCAGTACGCGACGGTCGCCGCCGAACGTCTCTACGCGGCGCCGCCCGGCATCGACGCGGACCACCTCGTGGCGGCCGGCCACCCGGCCGCCTCCGCCTGGCTCGCGCTGTTCCGGCACGGGCGGCTGCGGGCGGGGGAGACCGTCTACGTCGGCGGCGGCGCAGGGAACGTGGGCGGCGCCGCCGTCGCCCTGGCCTCCTGGGCCGGGGCCCGCGTGATCGCGACGGCGCGGGCGGAGGACGCCGAGGCGGTGCGGGGCCTGGGCGCCACCGAGGTCCTCGACCACCGTGCGCCCGACCTCGGCGCACGCATGCGCCGGGCCGCTCCCGACGGCTACGACGTGCACCTGGACACCTCCGGGCACGGGGTGCTCGCCGACGCCGTGGACTCGCTGGCCCGGGGCGGTCGCCTGGTCGCGATGGTGGGACTGGGCGGCGGACCCGCGGCGCTGCCCGTGAGCCGGCTCTACACCAGGGACGCGAGCATCGTGGGCTTCGCGATCAGCAACGCCACGACCGCGGACCTCGCCGAGGCGGCGCGGGCCGTGGTGGGCGTCCTCACGGACACCCCGTGGCGCCCGCGCATCGCCGACCGGCTGCCCCTGTCGAAGACCGCCGAGGCCCACCGCAGGCTGGAGGCGGGGGTCGTGCGGGGGCGTCTGGTCCTCACGCCCTCCTGATCGTCTTTCCGGCCGGGCGGGCCCGGTCCATGATGGACACGAGGGAAGAATCCGGAAACCCGTCACAAGAGCGTGGGGGTCCAGGAATGCGCCGTGAAGACCTGCCCGCCCCGGAGTCGGGGCTGCTGCTCACCCACTTCCTCACCGTGGCCGACGTCCCGCGCTCGCGGGCCTTCTACTCCGAGGTGCTCGGCGGCGAGGTCGTGCTCGCCCAGAACCCGTGCATCGTCAAGCTCGCGAACAGCTGGATCATCATGAACCCGGGCGGGGGGCCGACGCCGGACAAACCCGATGTCACCCTGCGTCCCCCCGACGACCCCGGGACGGCGACGAGCTTCCTCAACATCCGGGTGGCCGACATCGAGCGGTGCCACCGCGAGTGGAGCGCGCTCGGTGCCGAGTTCCTCACGGCGCCCCTCGACCGCAAGGCCGAGCTGCGGTGCTACCTGCGCGACCCCGACGGGTACCTGATCGAGGTCGGCCAGGCCACCGGCCTGCTGGAGGGCATCCTCGCCGATCCGCCGGCGGGAGAGGGCTGACGCGTCGAGGCGTCGGGCGGGGCCTCTCAGGGCTGCGGACGGACGGTCAGCAGCTGCTGCGCGTGGCCCACGGGGCCGTCCAGGTCGTGCAGGACGGTGCTGGTGACGCCCTGGCCGGTGGGCCCGAAGACGACGGTGGTGTCCAGGCCGGTCCAGCGGCCACGCGGGGCCCGGTGCAGGTGCAGGGTCAGGTCCACGTTCGGGAACATCCACTCCCGCGGCGACTGCCGCACCGCGATGCCGTTGGCCGTGTCGACCAGCGCGACGTAGGAGGCCAGCGGGCTCGCGCTCTCCCCGGCGACCAGGTCGAGGCCGGTGGAGACCCAGGCGGTGGCGCGGCCCGGCCGGTGCGGGGCGAGCGGGCGTACGTCCAGGGAGGCGATGTACCCACCGGGCCACTCGGCGTCCATCGGCCGGGGGGCGAGCGTGTCCGGCCCGGTGAGCCGGTCGGCACCGCCGCCGGCGACGGCACTCGTGTCCCCGTCCGCCAGCAGCCACACCCTGGCCCGCGCCACCGAACGGCCCGCCGTCAGCACGGTCGCCTCGACCAGCTCGATGGTGCGTCCCGGCCGGACGGTCTCCACCCGTATCTCGCACTCGTCCAGCGCCGGGCGGCCCAGGATGTCGAAGCTGATGCGGCTCATCGACATCGCCGCACCGGTCCGGCCCGCGAGATGCCGGTCGACGGCGTGGACGATCAGGCCCCCGAGCGGACTGAAGTGCTGTTCGTCCGCGCTCCACGCGCCGCCCGCGTGCGGGGTCGGCTTGTAACGGTGCTCGTCGATGCGCTCGTAGTAGCTGTCCGGGGTCGCGGTGCTGGTGTTCAACGGGCTGCTCCTGGAACGGCGGCGGTGACGAGGACGTCGGCGGGCCGGGACGGCGGCGCCGGGGCCGCGACCAGGATAGTTCGGCGGTCGATCGGGGCCGGGGCCGAGTGGGGCGCCCCCGGCTGGGAACCCTGACCGTCCGGGGCGCCCGAGGCGGCGCGCAGGAGTAGGGAGTACCGCGATGGCCGAGAAACGCGACGACGAGCACCTGGGGAAGGGCGACGAGGTCACCTGGAGCAGCCACGGCTCCCGCACCGGGGGCAAGGTGGAGAAGAAGATCACCGAGCGCACCGAGGCGGCCGGCCGCACCGTGGACGCCTCGCCCGACGACCCCCAGTACCAGGTCCGCAGCGACAAGTCGGGCAGGTCGGCGGTGCACAAGCCGTCCGCGCTGAAGAAGAAGAAGTGAGGAAGCGAGGCGTCATGGACGGAGACGAACAGGACGAGACCCGGGACGCCTTCCACGCGCTGGTGAACATGACACCGGCCGAACTGGACCGGTGGCTCGACACCGACGAGTCGCGGGACGCCGGGCACCACCAGGACGGGGGCGAGTCCGTCGGGCACGCGTCCGGCCGCCGGATCGTCGAGATCCTGCACAAGAACAAGGGCGACCTCTCGGACGACGACTACGAGCACATGCGCAAGGTCGTCGGCTACGTCCGCCGGCACCTGGCCCAGCGCCCGTCGGGCGACGTCGAGGACACCCGGTGGCGGCACTCGCTCATGAACTGGGGCCACGACCCCCTGGGACGCCATGGATGACGACGACCCGCACCGGCGCCCCGAGGGCGTCAGCGACGAGACGGTCCAGGCCCTCGGATCCCTGTCCAAGGCCCTGGAGACGACCGAGTGCGCCCGCGGGCACCTGTTCGCCTTCCACCAGCACACCGGTGCGGCGGACTTCGAACTCGACCGCGCGGTCGAGCTGCTGCGCGCGGCGGGGCACCCGGCGCTGGCGGAACGCGTGCGCACCGAGATCCTGGGCCGCAACGTCATCCCCGGACACTGGACGTTCCAGATCGTCGACGCCTACGACCGGACGTACTACCAGCCGTTCCGGGACCTGGAGCGGGAGGCGGTGGCGCGCCTGGCCGAGGGACGCCGCCACCTGTACGAGGCGGAGCTGAAGGAGGTCCGCCGGTCCCGAAACCACCCGGACCACACGTCCCGCCCGGACGGCCCCCGCACCTGACGACCCGGCCGGGCCGGGCGCCGTGCGGAGCGACTTCCCGGCGAATCCGGAGGCGACGGCCCCGGCGCCGCGGGCGGCGAGGCTGCCCCGCGCGGGCCGGTGTCAGGAGCCGGGGCCGCCGGCCGCCCGGTCCGAGCGGCGGGCGGCGCGGGCGATGTTGCGGGCCATGCCGCCGAAGACCACGGCGTGGAAGGGCCACACGCTCCACCAGTACGCCTGGCCCGCCAGCCCGTGGGGATGGAACAGCGCCCGCTGGCGGTACCGCGTCCGCCCGGCGTCGTCGGTCTCGGCGTACATCTCCAGCCAGGCGAGCCCCGGCAGCCGCATCTCGGCGCGCAGCCGCAGCAGCCGCCCCGGGACGATCTCCTCCACCCGCCAGAAGTCGAGCGAGTCGCCGACCCGCAGCCGCGCGGCGTCCCGGCGCCCCCGGCGCAGGCCCACCCCGCCGACCAGCCGGTCGAGCCGGCCCCGTACCGCCCAGGCCAGCGGGAAGGAGTACCAGCCGTTGTCACCGCCGATGCCCTCGACGACCCGCCACAGCGCCTCGGGCGGCGCGTCGACCGTCAGGGCGCGCTCGTCGGTGTAGAGGCTGCCGCCCGCCCAGTCGGGGTCGGTGGGCAGCGGGTCGCTGGGCGCCCCCGGCACGGACGCGGACGACCAGCGGGTGGTGACCCGGGCCTCCCGCACCCGCCGCAGGGCCAGCCGCAGCGCGTCGTCGAAGCCCAGCGGGTATCCCGGCGGCGGCGGAACGTACCGGACGATGTCGTTCTCGCCGCACACCACCTCGTGCCGCAGCGACTCGGTGAGCGGGCGCGCGATGGCCGCCGGGACCGGGGTGACCAGCCCGACCCAGTGGCTGGAGAGCCCGGGGGACAGCATGGGCACCGGCAGGATCAGTCGCCTGGGCAGCTCGGCGACCCGGGCGTAGCGCACCATCATGTCCCGGTAGGTGAGGATGTCGGGACCGCCGATGTCGAAGGTCCGGGACACCTCCCGGGGCATGGTGGCGCTGCCGACCAGGGCGCGCAGCACGTCCCGGACGGCGACCGGCTGGATGCGAGTGTGCACCCAGCTGGGCGTGACCATCACCGGCAGCCGCTCGGTGAGGTAGCGCAGCATCTCGAAGGAGGCCGACCCGGAGCCGATCACCACCGCCGCGCGCAGCACGGTCGTGGGCACACCGGAGGCCAGCAGGATGCGGCCGACCTCGGCGCGGGAGCGCAGGTGCGGCGACAGCTCGCCCTCCGGCACCCCGGACGGGGTCAGGCCGCCCAGATAGACGATGCGCCGTACCCCGGCCGCCTCGGCCCGCTCGGCGAAGGTGCGGGCCGCCCGCCGGTCGGTCGCCTCGAAGTCGTCGCCGGAGCCGAGGGCGTGCACCAGGTAGTAGGCCACGTCCACGCCCTCCATGGCCCGCGCCACCGAGTTCGCGTCGGTGACGTCGCCGCGTACCACCTCCGCCTTCTGGGCCCAGGGATGGTCGCGCAGCTTGTCCGGGGAACGGGCCAGGCACCGCACGCGGTGTCCGGCGTCCAGCAGCTCGGGCACGAGGCGGCCCCCGACGTACCCCGTCGCGCCGGTGACCAGGCAGCGCAGACCCGCCCCGCCACCCTCGCCGCCCGCCCGTTCGGTTCCTTCACTTGCCTGGCTCATGTGGCTCCGTCGCTCCCGGGACAGTCGTACCCCAGACCCCTTCCCCGGAACGACCCGTGGCGGACGCGTCCCGGGCCAGGTCGACCCTTCTATACGCTGATCGCGTGTCGACAGCGAACCAGCGTGGACAGCACGCGCACGAGCGGGGGGCCGGCCCCGGCCCCGACTCCGGCGACCTGCACGTCCTCGCCGCACAACTGAGGCGGATGAACGGCGAGATCAACCGCCTGACGCACGGTTTCGCCGGCGGCCACGGCCTGCACGCCACCGACGTCCAGGCGCTCGCCGCGATCCTGGACGCCGGCGAGCCCATGACGCCGGGGCGGCTGCGCGAGCACCTGGGGCTGACCTCGGGTGCGGTGACGGCCTGCGTGGACCGCCTGGAGCGCGCGGGACACGTGCGCCGGGTCCGGGAGAGCGCCGACCGCCGGGTGGTGCACCTGCGCTATGTGCCCGAGGCCCGGGAGGCGGCCCGGACGTACTTCCTTCCGCTGGCCGAGGCCGCCGCCGCGACCCGCGCGCACTTCGACGACGAGGAACTGGCGGTCGTGGTCCGCTTCCTGACGGCGATGAACGAGGAACTGGGTCTCGTGCGGTAGGACGGGTACAGAACGTCCCGGCCGTAGCGCGCGTTCCTGTCCCGTCGTCCCGCAGACCTGGAGACTCGCCAGCGATGTCCACCCCCTCCCGACGGGCCCGTTGGCTCGTCACCGCCGTCCTGCTCCTGGTCTGGCTCGGCATCGGCGGCACGCTCGGGCCGTACGCCGGGAAGCTCGGCGAGGTCGCCACCAACGACCAGGCCGCCTTCCTGCCCCGCAGCGCGGAGTCCACCCGGGTCGTCGACGCCCGCAAGGCCTTCCAGCAGGACGAGACGCTTCCGGTGATCGTCGTGTGGACCGCCGACGACGGCGGCCCCGTCACCGGCCACCGGGCCGCGGCCACCCGCTCCCTCACCTCGCTGGAGGGCGCGCCCGGCGTCGTCGGCCAGGCGTCGCCCGCGCTGGCCTCCGACGACGGCGAGGCCCTCCAGGCGGTCGTCCAGGTCGAGCCCGGCCTCGGCGACGCACTGCCCGACGTCCTGGAGCGGATCGGCGACGCGGCCGGGCGGGTGCCGGGCACCCAGGCCCAGCTGGCCGGTCCCGCGGCCTCCCAGGCCGACCTCTCCGACGCCTTCTCGGGCATCGACGGGCTGCTGCTGGGCGTCGCGCTGATCACCGTCCTGGTGATCCTGCTGCTGGTCTACCGCAGCGTCCTGCTCCCCCTCGTCATCATCCTGGGCGCGGTCTTCGCCCTGGGGCTGGCCTGCGCGATCGTCTACGCGCTCGCCGAGCGGGACGTCGTACGCGTCGACGGGCAGGTCCAGGGGATCCTTTCCATCCTGGTCATCGGCGCCGCCACCGACTACGCCCTGCTGCTCACCGCCCGCTTCCGCGAGGAGCTCGCCCGGCAGCCGGACCGCTTCGCCGCCGCGCGCGCCGCCCTGCGGGCCTCCTGGGGTGCCGTGGTGGCCAGCGCGGCGACCGTGGCCCTCGCGCTGCTGGCACTGCTGCTCAGCGACCTGACCAACAACCGCGCGCTCGGGCCCGTCGGCGCCATCGGCATCGTCTGCGCCGTACTGAGCACGCTCACCTTCCTGCCGGCCGTCCTGGTCCTGCTCGGCCGCGCCGCCTACTGGCCCGCCAGGCCCGTACGGGCCGGTGACCCGGAGGCCGGGCACCGGCTGTGGCACCGGGTCGCCGAACGGGTGGACCGGGCCCCGCGCCGCATCTGGGCGATCTCCCTGGCCGCGCTGCTCGCCTGCGCCGCCTTCGCGCCGACGCTGAGCTCCAGGGGAGTGCCCCTGGACGAGATCTTCGTGAACGACACCCCGTCGGTCGCCGCGCAGCGGACGCTGGCCCGGCACTTCCCCGGCGGCTCGGGCAACCCCGCGGTGATCATCGCCGAGGCCGACCGGCTGGACCCCGTTCTCGCGGCCGCCCGCGCCACC
The DNA here is from genome assembly GCF_000717995.1 of Streptomyces violaceorubidus. Lineage (GTDB taxonomy): Bacteria > Actinomycetota > Actinomycetes > Streptomycetales > Streptomycetaceae > Streptomyces > Streptomyces violaceorubidus. The sequence goes on along the minus strand of NZ_JODM01000014.1, from coordinate 197,758 downwards.
CCCGGCGTCGCCTCCGCCGCCCCGGTCACCGCGTCCGGCCGCCCCGGCGGCGGCGAACCCAAGGTGGTCGACGGCCGGGTACGCGTCGACGCCACGCTCCGGGCCCCCGCCGACAGCGACGCCGCCAAGAGCACGGTGGCCCGTCTCAGGACGGCCGTCCACGACGTACCCGGCGCGAAGGCCCTCGTCGGGGGCTACACCGCCCAGCAGTACGACACCCAGCGCACCGCCGAGCACGACCGGACGCTCATCGTGCCCGTGGTCCTCGCCATCATCCTGGTCATCCTGGTCGCCCTGCTGCGTTCGCTGCTGATGCCCGTGCTGCTGGTGGCGACGGTGGCCCTGAACTTCGTGGCCACCCTGGGCGTCTCGGCGCTGGTCTTCACCCATGTGTTCGGCTTCGGCGGCACGGACGCCTCCGTCCCGCTGTACGGGTTCGTCTTCCTGGTCGCCCTCGGCGTGGACTACAACATCTTCCTCATGTCCCGGGTCCGGCAGGAGACGCTGCGCCACGGGGTGCGGGAGGGCATCCTGCGCGGCCTGACCGCCACCGGCGGCGTGATCACCTCGGCCGGAGTGGTCCTCGCCGCCACCTTCGCCGCGCTCGGCGTCATCCCGCTCGCCTTCCTGGTGCAGATCGCCTTCATCGTGGCCTTCGGCGTCCTGCTGGACACGCTGGTCGTGCGCTCGCTGCTGGTCCCGGCGCTCGCCCGCGACCTCGGCGCCCTCGCCTGGTGGCCCGGGCGGCCGGGGCAGAACCGGGCGGGGCAGGGGTGACCCGCCCCGGCCCGGACGGCGTCACGCCTGCGGACGCTCCGCGCGGGGGCGCACCGTGCCGAGGTAGCGCCGTACGCCGATTTCGATGACGACGCGCTCCGGGTTCGCCCGGGGCTGCCGGTAGCGGGCCGCGTAGCGGGTCTCGGCGTCGCGGACCGCCCCGGCGTCGTCCCGCACGGTCGCCACGCCCTCCAGCGTGGACCAGCGCCTGCCGTCGACCTGGCCCACGGCGACGACCGCCCCGGCGGCCCGGCGTACGTTGCGCGCCTTCGCGGTGTCCCGGCTCGTGATGACCCGCGCCGTGCGGGTGGCGTGGTCGTACGTCACCCCGACCGGGACCAGGTGGGGCGTCCCGTCGGCCCGCGGCGTCGACAGGAAGCACACCCGGCGTTCCTGCCAGAACCGGACGAACTCGTCGTCCGCCTCGTGCTGTTCCCCGGTGTCCATCCGCTCTCCTCGCCCGCGCCGTGTGTTCCGTCCGCCACAGCATCGCCCGGCGGGCCCGACGACCGCACGGCGGGGTCCCCCCCCGGGTGCGGTCCGGGGCGGCGGGGGCCGGTCTCAGGCGGCGTCCCGTTCGGAGCCCCGGCCGCCGCCGGGGCCGGCGCCGCGCCCGCCGCCCGGAAGGAGCCGCAGGTGCCTGCGCCGGGCGTGCCGGGGCGGCGCCGGATCGCCGAACAGCCGGTCCTCCAGACACGTCATGGCGAACAGCAGCAGGCCCAGGCCGGGCAGTAGCAGGACGGCAACGGTAACCACGCCGCGGGCCCCTTCCGCTGTGGGACGACTCCCCGCGGGTGCCCAGGCGGGCGCCGCTCAAAGCCGTCATGTTCGGCCGGTCCCCGGGTAGGCGGCCCCGACGGCAGACACGTCGTCCCCGAGGAACGGAGCAGCCGAGCCGATGTCGCACACCTTCCCGCCCGCCGAACCGGCCACGGACCCGCAGCTGGCGGCCTCGTGGTCGGACTGGGTCGGCGACCACACCACGGCACTGATCGGTATACCGCTGCGCATCGCGCTCATCGTCGTGATCCTGCTCGTGCTGCGCGCGGTGGCCAAGCGGGCCATCACCCGGGTCGTCCAGCGGGTCCTGGAACCGTCGGCGGGCGAGGCCGAGCGCGGGCGCCCGCGCCGGCAGGCCCGCGGTGCGGCCGTCCTGCACCGCGACCGGTCCCGGGCGCGCCGGCGCCGCGAACAGCGGGCCCGCACCATCGGCTCGGTGCTCAGCAGCGCCGTGACCATCGTGCTGTTCATGATCGGCGTGGCCATGGTGCTCGACCAGGTCGGCATCGCCCTCGGGCCGCTGCTGGCCAGCGCCGGAGTGGTCGGCCTGGCCATCGGCTTCGGCGCCCAGAGCCTGGTCGCGGACTACCTGTCGGGGCTGCTCATCATGGTCGAGGACCAGTACGGCGTCGGCGACTCGGTCGACCTCGGCGAGGCCGTCGGCGAGGTGGAGCACGTCGGCCTGCGCCTGACCCATGTGCGCGACCTCAACGGCGGCCTGTGGCACATCCGCAACGGCGAGATCCTGCGGGTCCGCAACGACAGCCAGGAGTGGGCCCGCGCCGTCCTGGACGTCGCCGTGGCCCACGACGCGGACCTCGACACCGTCTACCGCGTCCTGGAGGACACCGGCCGCGCCCTGCGCGAGGAGCCGGACTTCGCGGACGTCCTGCTGGAGGACCCCGCGGTGTGGGGCGTGCAGTCCCTGGACGCCGACGGGATGCTGGTGCGCCTCGCCGTCAGGACCCAGCCGCTCCAGCAGTGGGGCGTCACCCGTGAGCTGCGCCGCCGGGTCAAGGAGGCGCTGGACGAGGCGGGTGTCGAGATCCCCTTCCCGCGCCGGGCGATGTGGGTGCGCGCCGAGACCCCGGACGGCGGGGCGGAGGCGCCCACGGGCTGACGGAGGAGCCCCCGACGCCGGATTTGCCGTTCCGGCAAACATCTTTGGCGCCTCCTGGCCGGCCGGGGCAGCCTGCACACGGGGGGCGCGGTTCTCGCGCCCCCGTCGAGCAGCCGACCGCGCCCGCCCCAGGAGGCACCATGACCGACATCCCCGCGCCGGCACCCGCCGCGGAGTTCTGGGAAGCCCGCTACCGCGACAGCCACCGCGTGTGGAGCGGCCGCCCCAACGAGTTGCTGGTCGAGGAGGCGGATGGCCTCGCGCCCGGTACCGCGCTCGACCTCGGCTGCGGCGAAGGGGCGGACGCCGTGTGGCTCGCCTCGCGCGGTTGGCGGGTCACCGGCGTCGACGTCTCCGCCACCGCCCTGGAACGCGCCGCCGGGCACGCCGCCGAGGCCGGGGTCGGCGACCGCGTCGCCTGGGAACGCCACGAGCTGGGACCCTCGTTCCCCGCGGGGTCCTTCGACCTGGTGAGCGCCCACTACCTGCAGTCCCCGGTCGAGCTCGACCTGCCGACGGTGCTGCGCGCCGCCGCGCGGGCCGTGGCGCCCGGCGGCACCCTGCTGCTCGTCCTGCACGCCGGCTGGCCCTCCTGGCAGACCGAACCGCCCTTCGACGCCGTCTTCCCCACCCTGGACGGCGTCCTCGGCGAACTCGCCCTGCCCGAGGGGGAGTGGAGCGTGGAGACCCGTCGGACCGCCCGCCGGCCGAGCGTCTCGCCCGACGGCGTCGAGGGATTCCGCGAGGACCACGTGTGGCGGCTGCGGCGGGCGTGAGGTTTGTTGAACGAGTTACCTTCTGGGAATTTTGTGAAGAAAGGCATGTTCTGGGACTTACCGGACACCCTTGGGTGTGAAGGCCATTTGGCTACCAGAGGGAGATGGTGAAATGCCTTCCAAGGACAAGGTGCTCGAGGAAGTCACCCGCACCGAGAACATCGACATCGACGCGGCACTCGACCCCGCCGAGCCCGACGGAGTCTTCCGCGACAGCCGCGAGTGCGCCGCGCTCGCCCTCCAGTCCGGAGGTACCAACCTGCTGCTCTCGCCGCCGACCCCGCGCCCGAAGAAGGGCTGACGGACCGACGGGAGAATGTGATGGAGCAGTCGAGCACATCGGCCCTCCTGCAGGGAACGGTGCTTGACCTCGCTTCCGACGTGGTCTCCGCTCTTCGGAGCGGAGACCACGTGCGAGCGGGGAGCACCCTGACGGGAGGCGGCGCCGGTGAGGGCGTCGCCCGTGCGGCGGTACGCGTCCTGGGCGCCGACACCCTGTTGCCCAGCGTCCTGCTGCGCATCCCGCCCGACCCCGGACAACTGGCCGTGTTCAAGGACGCCGTGGCGGCCCATCCGCCGCGCGACGAGGCGGCACCCACCGTCGTGTGGAGCCACTGGGCCATGACCCGCGCCCTGCGCCGGGCCGAACAACCCCTGACCACGCCGCCCGCCGACGAACCGGACGCCGAACCCGACGCCCGCTGGCTGGACGGCGCCGGCTGGCAGTTCCTGACCCACCAGCTCGCCGTCCTCGCCCCGCTCGCGCTGCCCGGCGAGGAGTGCGCCGTGACCCGCGTGGCGCGCAGCCGCCCGGTGGACGTGGCCCGCGGATTCGTCCGGGCGGTACGCCGCCGCGACTGGCAGCAGGCGGCGGGGGCCGGGCGCTGGCTCACCCTCCTGGACGGGGTGCCCGACACCCTCGGCCTGGAGGCCGGCCTGGACTTCGTACGCCTCATGGGCGGCTCCGACCCGCGGGTGGCCCTGCAACTGGAGGCGGCGCGGCTGATGCCGGCCGGGGTCCTGCTGTGAACGTGCGCGAGATCGAGGCGGCCGCGCTGGACTGGGTGTGGGCCCACCGCGACCGCTTCGCGCTCGGCGACGACGCGCTCGCCGCCGACGGCCAGGTCAACCGGACCTGGAAGCCTTTGGGCGAGCTCACCCAGGTCTGCGCCTCCGTCGCCCGGTGCACCCCGCCCGGTGACCCGCTGCACACCCGCGTGTGCGAACTCCTGGACTTCGCCTGGCAGCAGACCCACCGGGGCGAGCTCTTCCCGCTCATGCAGACGCTGGAGCCCTTCGCCACCTACCCGCTGGAGGTCTACGCGGCCTTCGCCTCGGCCGGACTGAGGCACCCCGGCTACGAGGCGTCCGCCGCGGTGCTGACCCGTACCCGCGGCTGGCGGCTCACCGAGCAGTACCCCACCCGCCGCCTCGGCGTGCTGGAGGCCGAGCGGCGCAGCGGCATCGACCCGCACGGGGACGTACCGCGGGCGCTGGGCCGCACCTGGCTGGGCGGCCTGCCGGAACCGTGGACCTTCGAACGCGCGGCCGGTTACGCGCTCACCCACGTCGTCTTCCACCTCACCGACTGGGGACGGACGACCCGGGGAGTGCCGGCGGACCTGGCGGACTACCTCCTGCACTGGCTGCCGCCCTGGCTGGACACCTGCCTGGACGCCCGGATGTGGGACCTGAGCTGCGAACTGCTCGCCGTCGCGGCGAGCCTGCCGCGCCCGCCGGAACCGGCCGTCCTCAAGGACGCCTGGCAGCGGGTCGCCGCCGCCCAGACCACCTCCGGCGCGATCCCCGAGGAGGGCGCCGCCCAGGACGCCGCCGGAGCGGACCCGGGAGAGGACCCCTACGACTTCACCGACTGCTACCACTCCACCCTGATGGCCGCGTTCGCGGCGGCACTCGCCACGGCCGCCGCGGCACGCCCGCCGGACGTGCGGCACGCGGCCCGACACGCCGGACAAGGAGCGCCGGGATGACGGACACCCGCCTGATCCACCGCGTCGGAGCCGGCGCCCTGGAGTGGCTGTGGGCCCACCGGGACGGATTCCGCCTCGAACCGGACGTCGACCCCGAGATCGGCTTCCTGGAACGCTTCAAGCCGATCGGCGAACTCGCCCTCATCTGCAAGGTGCTCTTCCGCGAGGGCGTCGCCGGCTCCCGGCAGGCCCAGCTCGCGCGCCAACTGCTCGACCACACCTGGCGCGAGACCCTGGACGGCGGCCGCATGCTGGTGCGCGGCCAGCGCGTCGAACCCTTCTCGCCCGCCCCCTTCGAGGTCTACCTGCCGTTCAAGGAGCTGGGCTACAGCCAGCCCGAGGTCGAAGCCGCGACCCTCCTCAACCACCGGCTGGACAGTTGGGCGCGCCTTCCCGTGACCCCGACCCGGCGCCTGGGCCTCTCCGCCTTCCAGCGCCGCTTCGGCCTGACGGCGCGACCGCCCGAGGCCGACCTGGTCCCCGGCACCTGGCTGGCCGGCACCCCCGAGCCGTGGACGGTCGAGGGCCACACCGCCTACGACATCACGCACACCGTCTTCCACCTCACCGACTGGGGCGAGAACCCCGGCGGCCTGCCGCCCGACGTCGCCGACTACCTCGCCACCTGGCTCCCGGTGTGGATCGACGACTGGCTGGACCTCCAGCGCTGGGACCTGCTCGGCGAGCTCCTCGTCGTGGACGCCTGCCTGCCCCGGCCCACCCTCGACGAGGCCGCCTGGCAGGGCTTCGCCGCCGCGCAGCAGCCCGACGGCGCCATGCCCGCCGTCCGCACGATGCCCGAGGGCGACCCCGACACGGTCTTCGACGTGGTCTACCACCCGACGCTGGTCGCCGCCTTCGCCTCCCTGCTGGCCACCTCCCGCGCCCTCACCGAGCTGGCGCACTCCGCGCCGTGACGGGCCACCCCACGCCCTGGCCGGGCGAACCCGCCCCCGAGGAGCACGCGGAGCACACCCCGCCGGAGCCCGCAACGGCCGACGGGGCCGACGGGGCGGCGCCGCGCGAGCGGCTGGCCGAGGCCGTGGACGCCTCCGACGCACCCGACGTCGTCTTCGCCCTCTCCCGACACGGGCGGCGCACCGTGTACGCGGGCGGCACCGCCCCCGCGCCCGACGTGCCCCGCGAGGACCTGCGCTACGAGATCGGTTCGGCGTCCAAGACGTTCACCGCGCTGCTGCTCACGCGGCTGATCCGGCGCGGTGTGCTCACCGGCGGTGAGGCGGCGGCCACCTGCCTGGACCCCGGCAGGACGGCCGGCCCGCACCCCGTGACGCTCGCGCACCTCATCACCCACACCTCGGGGCTGCCCGCCCTGCCCGCCGACTTCCTGCGCCGGGGCCTGCCCGCCTGGCGCACCAACCCCTACGCCCGCTACCCGGCCGAGCGCCTGACCGACACCTTCCTGCGCCACGGGCCCAGGCACCGTCCCGGCACCCGCTGGCACTACTCCAACTACGGCGTCTCCGTCCTCGGCCACGCGATCGCCGCGAGCACCGGCACCGCATGGGAGGACCTGATCACCGGTCAGGTGCTGCGCGCCCTCGGCCTGAGCGGAACGGCCCTGCGGGCCAAGGGCCCCCGGACCGACGCCGTGGGACACCGCAAGGACGGCCGCACCCCCGTCCCGCCCTTCGACGCGGGCGGCTTCCAGGCGGCCGGAGCCGTCCGGTCCACCCCCGACGACCTGCTCACCTTCCTCGAGGCCCACCTCGACCCGGCCCGCTCACCGGCCGCCGGCGCGCTGCGGGCGGCGCGGGTGCCGGTGCTGCGGCGGGGCCTGGGGTACCGGCACGTGCACACGGTGGGGTGGTTCCGGCACCCCACGGACGGCGGACCCATGTACTTCCACAGCGGCGCCACCCTGGGCCAGCAGGCGTTCCTGGGCTTCCGGCCCGACACGGACACCGCCCTGGCCGCCGTGTGCACCCGGCGCTTCCGCGCCCGGGACCCGTTCATCGCCACCGCCTACGCGCTCCTCGCTCAGGGCTAGTACGCCGGGACACGGAGCGGCGCGGGACCGCTTCGAGCGGCCCCGCGCCGGACGGCGGTACGTCAGACCCGCTGCCACAGGGCCGGCGTGCTCGCCGGTGAACCGGCGCCCTGCGCCTGGTGGCTCTGCAGGCACCGGTAGCGCACACCGTCGAAGGACACGGTGGTGCCGACCTCGTAGACCCGCCCCGCGGTCCACGCGTCCCCCGCCGCGTTGTCCTGCGGCGCGGGCGTCTGGGTCGCGGCGGAGGTCGTCTTCAGGGTGAGGCCGAAGTCGCTGAGCAGCGGATTGACCGGCTGGTAGAAGGTGGTCCCGCCGTTGGTGCAGTCGCCGGAGCCGCCGGACGTGGTGCCCTGCGCCTGGGTGCCCGACACGAAGGGGCCGCCGGAGTCGCCGGGTTCGGCGCACACCGTCGTCTCGGTCAGCCCGTCGACGGTGCCCTCCGGGTAGGTGACACTCGTGTCGTGCTGCTGGATCGTGCCGCAGTGCCATCCGGTGGTCGAGCCGGAACGGCACACCGAGGCGCCCACGAGCGCCTCCACCGACCCGGCGAGCTGGATCTTCTCGCCGTTCTGCGCCTTGACGTCCGGCGTGGCGGTCCAACCGGAGTTGACGCCCACCCAGGCCATGTCCTTGCCGGGGAACGTGGAGGCCTGGAAGGTGCCCTGGTCGGCCTCGTTGAAGCCGGTGGTGGTGGCGCCCGGTTCGCCGCAGTGCCCGGCGGTGGCGAAGCCCTGCTGGTCGTCCTTGGTGACGGAGAAGCCGATGGAGCAGCGGGCCTGGTCGTTGATGTAGTAGGCGTCGCCGCCGACCAGGTCCTCCAGGACCCGAGGCTGGTCCGGCGAGACCCGGACGCCGACGTCCTCGGCCGGCACGCCGGCGGCCCGGACGAAGGCGGCCGCGGCCGACTGGGCGGTGGCCTGGACGGTGACCCGGTTGGTCCTCACGTCGACGTACCAGACCGGCGTTTGCCGGGTCCGGGTGCGGACGGCGGCGGCGTCCAGCTTCTCCTTGACCGCGCGCAGCTCCGCGAGGTTCCTGCCGACGACGGCCGCCTTGGCGCCCTGCGCCTCGATGGCCGCGGTGTCCGCGGCGTCGGTGGTGGCGATGGTCAGCTCGGCGGAGGTCGCCCCGCTCACCCAGGCACCGGCGAAGCGGTCGCCCAGCGTGTTGCGCAGCATGCCCGCGCGGGTGCCCGCCTCCGCCTCGTTGGCCAGCCGGGCCTCCGCCTGCCCGGGCGCCAGCTTCAGGTCGCGCTCCATCGCGCTCAGCATGCGCGCCGGCGCGTTGGCCGTGTCGGGTGTCCGGGCCACGGCGGGCCGCGGCCCGGGGGCGGGCGGCGGTGCGGCCGACGCGGCCGAGGGGAGTGCGGTCAGGACCAGGGCGCCGAGCGCGGTGAGGGCTGCGCGGCGGCTGCGCGCGGCATGTCTGCCGACCATGCGATGTGCCTCCTTCGGACGCTGTGCGAGACAGCGGTGTTCGGTGGGCGACCGCGGGACACGGTGCGCCTGCGACGAAGTCACAGGCCTTGCCGCAAAGATCCCCGGCGATGCCCGGGCCCGGACTGTTTCGCGCTATGGGGGACGCCGTGGGTGCCATGTGCAGTACGCGGACGCCTCCCACCGGGCGGGCCGGATCAGGCGGGCTTCAGCCCCGGTTCGCCCGCCTCGGTGACGAAGGACGCTGCCGTGGTCACGGCGGCGCCGGGCGCGCTGATGGCGGGGACCGTCCTGAAGTCGAGGTGGGTGGCCTGGCGGCCGAGTTCGGCCCGGACGTAGCCGCGCTTGCCGTTGTAGAACTTCATGTGCGGGTTCGCCCGCATGTACAGGTCCCAGTTGGCGGGCTTCTCCACGCCGTCCCGGCCGCTGGCCACCGAGGTGCAGGTGACCTCGGTGCCCACGGTGGCGGACGCCGGGTCGTCGAAGTCCTCCTTGACGTCGAGGGCGTAGCCCACGTGCACGTCGCCGGTGAGGATCAGCCAGTTGTCGATCCCGGCGGCCTTCGCCCCGGCGACCACCCGGTCGCGCGAGGCGCGGTAGCCGTCCCAGGCGTCCATGGACAGCGCGGCGTCGGCGGTCACGTCGAACTTGCGCTGGGAGAAGCACACCTGTTGGGGCATCACGTTCCACAGCGCGGTCGAGCCCTTCCAGCCGTCGAGCAGCCACTGCTCCTGCTCGGCGCCGGTGATGGTGCGCGCCGGATCGTCCGACTCGGCCCCGGGGGCGTGCGGCCGGTCGTCGTAGGCCTGGTCGGAGCGGTACTGGCGGGTGTCCAGGATGTCGAACTGGGCGAGCGTGCCCCAGTGCAGCCGGCGGTACAGCCGGGCGTCCGGACCCTGGGGCAGCTGGGCGGCGCGCAGCGGCTGGTTCTCCCAGTACGCGCGGTAGGCGGCGGCGCGGCGCAGCAGGAACTCCGAAGGGGGGATGTCGTTCTCCGGGGTGCTGCCCGCGTAGTTGTTCTCGGTCTCGTGGTCGTCCCAGGCGACGACGAACGGGTGCGCGGCGTGCGCGGCCCGCAGGTCCTCGTCGGTCTTGTACAGCGAGTAGCGCAGCCGGTAGTCGGCGAGGGTCATCGTCTCGCGGTTGAACACGTCGGGCAGCGTGACGTCGGTGTAGCGGCGCTCCCCGCCCTCGGAGTTCACCGCGTACTCGTACAGGTAGTCGCCGAGGTGGAAGACCACGTCCACGTCGTCCTGGGAGACGTGGCGCAGCACGGTGTAGTAGCCGTCCATGTAGGCCTGGCAGGCGAGAGCCGCGAGCTTCAGCGACGAGGTGGCGCTGCCCGCCGCCGGGGCGGTGCGGGTGCGGCCCGCCGGGCTGAGCCAGGTACCGGCGCGGAAGCGGTAGTAGTAGACGGTCCCGGGCGTCAGACCCTTCACGTCGACGTGGACGCTGTGGTTGTACTCGGCGTGGGCGTCGGCGGTGCCCCGGAACAGGACACCGGCGAAGTACTCGTCGAGGGCCACCTCCCACTCGACCGTCACCCGCTCGGTGCCCATCCCGCCGTCCTCCAGGAACGGTTCGGGCGCCAGCCTGGTCCACAGCAGCACCGAGTCGGGCAGCGGGTCGCCGGAGGCGACGCCGAGGGTGAAGGGGTCCTTGCTGATCCGGGCGGCGCGTTCGGGGGCGGCGACCGCGCCGCGGGCCGGCAGGTTGGTGGAGAAGGCGAGCGCGGCGGCGGCCGCGGTCACGGTGAGGAAGCGCCGACGGCCGAGGTGCCGGACGGCGGCGCCCATCACGGCGTCGTGCGGGGAGAAGGCGTGTTCGGCCAGTGCGCTGGGACGGCCCGTGGGCGCCATCTGGTGTCCTCTCGTACAACGGGGCGATGCGCGGACCCCGCATGCTAAGCAGACAAAACTCCTTAAACGGGCAGGGCTTGCGGAGTGATCACACAGGAGGAGGTACGCGCGTGTGGGCGCCGTCCCCGCGGGCACCCGGCAGCCATGGCCAGGACACGGCGCTACGACGTGGCGGCCTCCGGCCGCTGGTGGGACGAGGACGACAACCGCCGGCTGCCCGCCGGTGAGGTGCACGCCTGGGAGCAGGGCAGGAACGAGACCGTGTGCGGTCTCTCGCTCCACCGCTCGCGGCTCTACCGGTTCCCGGCGGTCCTCTGGAGCGACGTGCTGCCCGAGTCCGGCGGCGCGGCCGACGCGGTTCGCCGGGTCTGCCCCCGCTGTGCCGCCGCGGCCGGCCGCCGGGGCACGGACTCCCGGCCCGCCTGGCGGCGCGTCAACCCGCGCCCGTAGCCCGATCGGGCAGTCGAACGGCATCCGGCCGGGCGCCGGCTGCTTGGACTGCCTGTCCATGGGCTGGACGTGTAGTCTGGGACCTCTCGACGCCCCAGACTGGAGACCCGGATGAGCGAGCCCGCGCCGGAGGCCGAACGCGACGCCGTGCTCGCGGCGCTTCGTCCCGTCGTGGACGGGATCGCCGCCACGTTCGGACAGGTCTGCGAGGCCGTGCTGCACGACTACCGTCAGCCCGAGCACTCGGTCGTGGCCGTCGCCGGATCGGTGACCGGGCGGACGGTGGGCGGGGCGATGAGCGAGATCGGCATGCGCCTGCTGGCCCGCGGCGACGAGGCCCGCGACGAGTTGAACTACGTCACGCGCACCACCGACGGCACCCTGCTCAAGTCCTCCACGATGGTGCTGCGCGACTCCACGGGCGCCGTCTTCGGCGCCCTGTGCGTCAACCTGGACGTCACCGCCGTCGACCGGGCCCACGCCCTCCTCGGCGCCCTCGCCGGGACCGCGCGCACCCCCGCCGACGTCCCGGCGACCACCTTCGGCGACGACATCGACGCCGTGGTCGACGCCATCGTGGACGCCCATCCGCTGCGCCGGGACACCAGCTGGGCCGCGCTGGACCGGGAGCGGCGGCTCGAACTCTTCCGCGACCTGGACGGGCGCGGCGTCTTCGCCGTACGCCGCTCGGTCGAGCACGTCGCCGCCCGGCTCGGCATCTCCCGCGCCTCCGCCTACCACTACCTCTCCCAGGCCCGCGCCGCGACCGGCCCGGCCGCCGACACCCCCTGAGGACACCCGTGACGACCACCGCACCGCCGGTCACCCTCGACGACGTGCGCTCCGCCGCCGCCCGCATCGAGGGCGTCGCGCACCGCACCCCGGTCCTGCGCTCGCGCACCCTGGACGCCCTCGTGGGTGCCGAGGTCTTCCTCAAGTGCGAGAACCTCCAGCGGGTCGGCGCCTTCAAGTTCCGCGGCGCCTACAACGCGGCCTCCCGCCTCACCCCGGAGCAGCTGGCCCGGGGGATCGCCGCCTACTCCTCGGGCAACCACGCCCAGGCGGTCGCCCTGGCGGCACGCGAGCTGGGCACCACCGCGGTGATCGTCATGCCCGAGGACGCCCCGCCCTCCAAACGGGAGGCCACCGAGGGCTACGGCGCCGAGATCGTCACCTACGACCGCTACACCGGCGACCGCGTGGCCCTCGCCGAGGCCCTGGCCGCCGACCGGGGACTGACCCTGATCCCGCCCTACGAGCACCCGCACGTCATCGCGGGCCAGGGCACCGCGGCCCTCGAACTGGTCCAGGAGACGGGCGCCCTGGACGCCCTGCTCGCACCGGTCGGCGGCGGCGGACTGATCGCCGGGAGCGCCACCGCCGTCAAGGGACTGCACCCCGGCACCCGGGTGATCGGCGTCGAGCCGGAGGCCGGTGACGACACCCGGCGCTCCCTGGCGGCGGGCCGACGCGTGACGGTGCCGGTCCCGCGCACCATCGCCGACGGACAGGCGCTGCCCACCCCCGGCGAGCTGACGTTCTCCCTCAACCGGCGGCTGCTGGACTCGGTCGTGGTGGTGTCCGACGACGAGATCCGGGACGCGATGCGGTTCGCCTTCGAACGGCTGAAGACCGTCCTCGAACCCAGCGGCGCCACCCCGCTGGCCGCCCTCCTGAGCGGCCGGATCGACGCCCTGCCCCACCGCGTCGGCGTCATCCTGTCCGGCGGCAACGTGGACGCCGCCCGCTTCGCCGAACTCTGCGCCGCGCCCCGCTGACGGCCCGCCTCCCCCGGATGGCGGTGTCGAGTTGACAGGCGGACGATGGAGTGGTGGGGCCAGGGAAAGGAGCAGCGTCATGCTGGAGGCAAAGACGCTCGACAAGCCGGACGAGCGGCGCGATTTCCCCCGTGGGCACATCGAGGCCGTGCACATGGAAGGACTCGACTTCGCCGTCGCCACCTTCGAACCCGGGTGGCGCTGGTCGGAGTCCGTGGCGCCGATCGCCGGCACCGACAGCTGCATGATCCACCACAACTGCTATGTGGTCGAGGGACGCATGCACGTCCGCATGGACGACGGCACCGAGAGCGAGGTGGGTCCCGGCGACGTCTTCGTCTGTTCGCCCGGCCACGACGCCTGGGTCGTCGGCGACGCCCAGTGCGTCGTGTACGACTTCGCCGGCAGCATGGCGAAGGAGTACGCCAAGGCCGACTAGCCGGACGTCCGGCAGACAGCGGAAAAAGGGGGGTGGGGGCGACCGCCGCGGCGGTCGCCCCCACCCTCTTGCCCGTGCCGCTCAGGCGGCGAGCGTCACCGCGCCCACCGCCGGGGTGCGCAGCACCCGCCGGGCCGTGCCCAGGCTCGTCCCCAGCGTCGCCGCCGCGGAGACCGCCACCATCGCGAGCCACACCCCGAGGAACTGGTCCGGCAGCACCGCGTCGGTGCGCACCACCGTGAACGGCACCACACCGGCCAGCGCGGCCACGGTGCCGAAGAAGATCCCCGTCACCGTGAGGATCACGCCCTCGGCGGCCACCACGCCCAGCACCTGCCCCGGCGTCGCCCCCGCCAGCCGCTGCTGACCGAATTCACGCGAGCGGTACGTCGTCGCCGCGTACAGCGAGTTGACCAGCATCACGCAGACGAACACCGCGATGACGCCGACCACCGTGAGGTTGAGCGTCTCCAGGTTCTTGGCGTCGACCGACTTCACCAGACCGGAGGCCCTCACCGCGTTGCTCTCCACGGCCTGCATCGTGAGCGTCGCCGTCGACACGGCGGTGAACGTGATCAACGACACGAGGATCCCGGCCAGATGCTCCGTGCGCTCGCGCAGATTGCGCACGGCCAGCCAGCCGCTCGCACCGCTCAGCGGCAACCGGTTCAGCACGCCCTTCAGCAGCCGTGGCGACAGCAGCGCGAAACCGGCCGACAGCAGGATGGCCCCGTTGGCCGGCGCCGCCATCAGCGCCTCGTCCGTCGCCGAGAACAGGAAGGTGGAGCAGGCACCCGCGGCTCCGACGGCCAGCGCCGCACAGGCCAGGAACCGCTTCGCCCGGGCCCGCTCCCGACGGCCCCGCGTCAGGCGCCGTACCGCCCGGAACGCGGCGCCCGCGGACGCCAGCAGGGTGAGGCTCACCCCGCTGAGCAGCGCGACGGGGCCGAAGGCGTAGTCCACGGACCGCGCCACCTGGCCGCTGTCCTGGAACAGGTCCAGCAGCACCCGCCCGCCGAGCGTCGCCGGGCCGACCGCCAGCGCCGAGCCCACCAGGGCCACGGCCACCGCCTCGCCGACGACCATCCGCTTGATCTGCGCCGGTGTCGCCCCCGAGCAGCGCAGCAGCTCCAGCTCGCCGGTGCGCTGCCGCACGTTGACCGTCAGCGTCGAGGCCACCGCGAAGAACACCAGCAGGGTGCCGTACCCGCCGACGACCCCCGCCGCCGTGCCCAGCGTCTCCGAGCTGACCGGGTCGACGCCGCCCTGTCCGGCGGTGTCGTGCATCGAGTTGAACGTCATGACGACCGCCGCCCCCAGGAAGGCGGACAGCAGCGTCGCCAGGGACCGCCCGGGACGGCGCCGGATCGAGCGGAGAGCCAGTACGAACATCGCTCACACCCCCGCCGGCACGTCGTCGCCCAGGTGTGCGAGGCGCTCCGCGACCGCCTCCGGGGTCGGCGCGTCCATCCGCCCCGCCAGCCGGCCGTCGGCGAGGAAGACCACCGAGTCGGCGTACGAGGCGGCGAGCGGGTCGTGCGTCACCATCACCACGGTCCGCCCGTGCACCCGCACCGCCTCCTGGAGGAGCAGCAGCACCTGCCGGGCGCTGCCCGTGTCCAGCGCTCCCGTCGGCTCGTCCGCGAAGATCACCCGCGGTTCGGTGACCAGCGCCCGCGCGATCGCCACCCGCTGCCGCTGACCGCCGGAGAGCTGGTCGGGCCGGTGTCCGAGCCGGTCCCCGAGACCGACCGACGTCAGGATCTCCCGCGCCCGCCCGCGGTCGACGCGCCGTCCGGCCAGCTTGAGCGGCAGCACCGTGTTCTGCGCGGCGGTCAGCGTCTCCAGCAGGTTGTACTGCTGGAACACGAACCCGACCCGGCCGCGCCGGAACCTGGTCAGCTCCGCCTCGCCGCCGCCCGTCAGCTCCTTGCCGTCCACGCACACGATGCCGCCGTCCGGCCGGTCGAGGCCCGCCGCGCACTGGAGCAGCGTGGACTTGCCCGAACCGGAGGGTCCCATCACCGCGGTGAACGTGCCGCGTCCCAGACTCAGCGTCACCCCGTCCAGGGCGGTCACGGCGTTCTCCGCCGAGCCGTACGTCCGGGTCACCTTGACGAGCCGGAGGGCCTCGGGGGCGGGGCCCGGGTCGTGATTGCCTCGTGCGCCGGAGCGAAACATCTCGATCACCTTCCGTGTGGCACGCCCTGTGCGGTGCCTCGTGGAAGACGTTACGGAGAGTGGTCCCGGGCCACACTGGGTGCAGAACCCGTATCGGGGGGTGTACCCAGCGACACCCGCCGCGCTACGAGTCGCCCAGCAGGACCACCTCCAGGGTGCGCGGGCCGTGCACCCCCTCGACCCGGTCCAGCTCGATGTCGCTGGTGGCGGAGGGCCCGGAGATCCACGTCAACGGCCGCACCGGGTCGAGGCGTTCCAGGGCCTCGGGCACCGACGACACGACCTGGCCGGGTACCCGCACCACGCAGATGTGGTGGTCGGGGACGAGGGTGATGCGCCGCCGCCCCTGGTCGGGGGAGCCGTCCAGGACGATCGTGCCGGTCTCCGCGACGGCGACGGCGCAAGCGGTGACCACGCTGTCGACCTCGTCGAGTTCCGGTGCCGTACTCGACGCCAGGTCCTGGACGACGGACGCCTCGACGGCCGTCAGCCACTGCGCCGGCAACCCGGGAGGTACCACCACGGTCCGCGAACCGTGCGCGGACAGGAGACGGGCCAGCAACTCGGACAGCTGCCCGTCCGCGCACCGGTGCACGAGGGCCCGGTAGTCCGCCAGGTTCTCGGCGAGGAGGTCCACCGTCTCCGGCACCGACCGCCGCCCGTGCTCGCGCAGATAGTCCCGGGCGACGGCCTCCTCGTAGGGCCCGGCGTCGTCCGGCACGTCCGCCAGCGCGCGCCGGACCCGGCCCAGGATGCGTTCCCTGCTGCTCACTTCGCTCCGCCCTTCCCACCGCGCGTGCGCTGCCACCAGTCCCGGAACGGCTCCGCGGGCACCGCCGGGAGGTCCCGGCTGCCGCTCCACGCCCGGCCGGGACCGGGCAGCGTGCGCGGATGCAGCCGACGGGTGCGCGAGGCCAGCCGCTGCCCCGTGCGCAGCGCGCCCGGGTGCGTGAACGCCCACTGCGCCGCCCGCATCGCCGCCCGCTCGGCGGCATGCCCCTTGGCGGGCTTCAGCACGACCCGGTTGCCGCCCCGGACCGCCGGCCCGCCCTGCACCACCCGCTCCCGCAGGTGCACCAGCACCTCGGGGATGTCGATGGCGACCGGGCACACCTCGTAGCAGGCCCCGCACAGCGAGGACGCGTACGGCAGGGACGCGTCGATCTCGCTGCCGGTGCCCCGCAGCTGGGGGCTGAGGATGGCGCCGATCGGGCCCGGGTACACCGAGCCGTAGGCGTGGCCGCCGGCCCGCTCGTACACCGGGCACACGTTCAGGCAGGCCGAGCAGCGGATGCAGCGCAGCGCCTGGCGGCCGACCTCGTCGGCGAGGGTGTCGGTGCGGCCGTTGTCCAGCAGGACCAGATGGAAGGCGCGCGGGCCGTCCTCGTCGGTGGTGCCGGTCCACATGGACGTGTACGGGTTCATGCGTTCGGCGGTGGAGGAGCGGGGGAGGGTCTGCAGGAACACCTCCAGGTCCTGCCACCTCGGCACGATCTTCTCGATGCCGACGACCGAGATCAGCGTCTCGGGCAGGGTGAGGCACATCCGCCCGTTGCCCTCGGACTCCACGACCACGAGGGTGCCGGTCTCGGCCACGACGAAGTTGGCGCCGGAGATGCCGACCTTGGCCCGCAGGAACTTCTCCCGCAGATGCAGCCGGGCCGCCTCCGCGAGCTCCGCGGGCGTGTCGGTCAGCCCCTCGGGCGCCGGGCGGCCCCACTCGCTCATCTCGGAGCGGAAGATGTCCCGGATCTCGCCCCGGTTGCGGTGGATGGCCGGCACCAGGATGTGCGAGGGCCGGTCCTTGCCCAACTGCACGATCAGCTCGGCGAGGTCGGTCTCGTAGGCGTGGATGCCGCGGGCCTCCAGCGCCTCGTTGAGAGCGATCTCCTGCGTCGCCATCGACTTGACCTTGACGACCTCGCTCTCGCCGGTCGCCTCGACCAGGCGGGCGACGATCTCGTTGGCCTCGTCCGCGTCGGCGGCCCAGTGCACGGTGCCGCCGGCGGCCGTGACCGCATCCTCCACCTGCACCAGATACCGGTCGAGGTGGCGCAGCGTGTGGTCCTTGATCTGCTTCCCGGCCTCGCGCAGCGCCGCCCAGTCCTCCAGTTCGGCGACCGCGCGGGCCCGCTTGTCCCGGATGGTGTGGGTGGCGTGGCGCAGGTTGCCGCGCAGCGTGGTGTTGCCCACCGCCTCCCGCGCCGCCCGCGGAAAGGCCGGCATCCCCACGAAGGTCCCGCTCATGCGGCCACCGCCTCCTCGGTGCTCGCCAGGATCTCCGCGATGTGCACCGGACGCATGCCCGTGCGCAGCCGCGTCATCGTCCCGCCGATGTGCATCAGACAGGAGTTGTCGGCCGCGCACAGCACCTCCGCGCCGGTCGACTCCGCGTTGCGCACCTTGTCGGCGCCCATCGCCGCCGACACGTCGGAGTTCTTCACGGCGAAGGTGCCGCCGAAGCCGCAGCACTCCTCCGCGCCCGGCAGCTCCACCAGCTCCAGCCCCTTCACCGCCTCCAGCAGCCGCCGCGGCCGGTCGCCCAGGCCGAGGCTCCGCAGCCCGTGGCAGGTCGGGTGGTAGGTCACCGTGTGCGGGTAGTACGCCCCCACGTCGGTCACCCCGAGCACGTCCACCAGGAACTCCGTCAGCTCGTACGTCTTCGGCACCACCGGCGCCAGTACGGCCGCGAGCGCGTCCCCGCGCCCCTCGGCGCGCGCCCGCTCACCCATCCGCGGATACAGCTCCCGCACCATCGCGCCGCAGGAGCCCGAGGGCGTCACGATCGCGTCGTAGTGCGCGAACACGTCGGCGAAGCGACGGGCCAGCGGCTCGGCCTCGTGCCGGTACCCGGTGTTGTAGTGCGCCTGTCCGCAACACGTCTGGGCCATCGGGAAGTCGACCTCGACGCCGAGTCTGGTGAGCAGTCTCACCACGGCGCGGCCGGTGTCCGGATAGAGCGTGTCGTTGACGCAGGTCAGGAACAGAGCGACACGCATCGCGGCTCCTTGTGTTCGATCATCGGATGAATGACGAGTGCAGACTAATTGGCCGATTGTGACCGGGGGAGCCCCGGTTCACCGGTCGGCGAGTCGGGCCGCGGCCGCCCGCCAGCGGGCGGTGTCGCCGCGCGGTTCGTACCGGGTCAGCGACTGGGTGCGCGCCAGCAGCCCGCGCATCCCGGCGAGGTCGCCGACCAGGCCGTGGGCGCGGGCCTGCACGAGCACGTTGCCGAGCGCGGCGGCCTCCGTCGGCCCGGCCACCACCGGCAGTCCGCAGGCGTCGGCGGTCAGCTGGCACAGCAGCCCGTTGCGGGTGCCGCCGCCGACCACGTGCACGACGTCGACCGGGTGCCCGGCGAGCCGCTGCGCCTGTTCGACGGCCGCGCGGTGGGCCAGCGCCAGCGAGTCGAGGATGCACCGGGTCACCTCGGCGGGCGTCGCGGGCACCGGCTGACCCGAGGCGCGGCACGCCTCGGCGATCCGCTCGGGCATCCGCCCCGGCGCCAGGAACGCGGCGTCACCCGCGTCCACCACCGACCGCAGCGCCGGCACCCCGGACGCCTCCCGCAGCAGCTCGCCCAGATCCGGGTCGCCCCAGGCCCGCACGCACTCCTGGAGCAGCCACAGACCCATGATGTTGCGCAGGTAGCGGACGGTGCCGTCCAGACCGAGTTCGTTGGTGAAGTTGGCGGCCCGGCTCTCCTTTGACAGCACCGGGGCGGCCAGTTCGAGACCGGCCAGCGACCAGGTGCCGGTGCAGATGTAGGCGAAGCGCTCACCCGAGGCCGGCACGGCGGCCACCGCGGAGGCGGTGTCGTGCGAACCGACCGCCGTCACCGGTACGGGCCCCGCGAGGCCCGTCTCCTCCAGCACCTGAGGCAGCAGCAGCCCCGCCGCGTCACCGGGGCGGCGCAGCGGCGCGAACAGGCCGAGGTCGATCCCCAGCCGGTCCGCGACCTGTCGCGACCAGTCCCGGGTGCGCGGGTCGATCAGCTGGGTGGTGGAGGCGTTGGTCAGCTCCGTGCCCTGCTCGCCGGTCAGCCAGTAGGTGAGCAGGTCGGGGATCAGCAGCAGCCGCCGGGCCGCCGCGAACTGGGCCGTGCCCCGGGCGGCGACGAGCTGGTACAGGGTGTTGAAGGGCGCGTACTGCAGACCGGTCGCCGCGTACAGCTCCCCCGCGGGCAGCGAGGCCCACACCTGCTCCGCGACGCCCTCGGTGCGGGTGTCGCGGTAGTGCACGGGGTTGCCGAGCAGCACGCCGTCCGCGTCCAGCAGACCGTGGTCGACCGCCCAGGAGTCGACGCCCACCGAGTCCACCTGCCCCGCCGCGCGCAGACCGTCCAGCACACCGGCGTACAGGGCCAGGATGTCCCAGCGCAGCCCGTCGGGCGTACGGACCGGGCGGTTCTTGAAGCGGTGCGCCTCGGTCAGCTCCAGCCGGTCGGGGCCCACGCGGCCGACCATGACGCGCCCGCTGGACGCGCCGAGGTCGACCGCGGCGTACGCCCCGGTGTCGATGGCGGGGCTCATCGCAGGAACGCGGCGGCGACGCCGGCGTCGACCGGGACGTGCAGGCCGGTGGTGTGGGTCAGGTCGCCGCCGGTCAGCGCGAACACGGCGTTCGCCACGTGCTCGGGCAGCACCTCGCGCTTGAGCAGCGTGCGCTGCGCGTAGAACTCGCCCAGCTTCTCCTCCGGCACCCCGTACACCGCGGCGCGCTGGGCACCCCAGCCGCCCGCGAAGATGCCCGAACCCCGCACCACGCCGTCGGGGTTGACGCCGTTGACCCGGATGCCGTGCTCGCCCAGCTCGGCGGCGAGCAGGCGCACCTGGTGGGCCTGGTCGGCCTTGGTGGCGGAGTAGGCGATGTTGTTGGGGCCGGCGAACACGGCGTTCTTCGACGCGATGTAGACGATGTCGCCGCCCAGCTCCTGCGCGGTCATCACCCGGGCGGCCTCGCGCGAGACGAGGAAGGAACCGCGGGCCATGATGTCGTGCTGGAGGTCCCAGTCCTTCGCCGACGTCTCCAGCAGCGGCTTGGAGATGGAGATCCCCGCGTTGTTGACCACCAGGTCGACCCCGCCGAAGGCGAGCACGGCGGTCCGGAACGCGTCGGCGATCTGCTCCTCGGAGGTGACGTCGACCCGCACGGCGACGGCCTTGTCGTCCCCGCCCAGCTCCTCGGCGACCTCGGCCGCGTTCTCCGCGTTCAGGTCGGCCACGACCACACAGGCGCCCTCGTCGACCAGCCGCCGCGCGATCGCCCTGCCGATCCCGCTGCCCGCTCCCGTCACCAGGGCGACCCGGGTGGCGAGCGGCTTGGGCTTCGGCATCCGCTGGAGCTTGGCCTCCTCCAGCGCCCAGTACTCGATGCGGAACTTCTCCGACTCCTCGATCGGCGCGTACGACGAGACCGCCTCGGCACCGCGCATCACGTTGATGGCGTTGACGTAGAACTCGCCGGCCACCCGGGCCGTCTGCTTGTCCTTGCCGAAGCTGAACATGCCCACGCCCGGCACCAGTACGATCGCCGGGTCGGCACCGCGCATGGCGGGGGAGTCGGGCTCGGCGTGCCGCCGGTAGTAGGCGGCGTACTCCTCGCGGTAGGCCGCGTGCAGCTCCTTGAGCCGGGCGACCGCCTCGTCCAGCGGCGCGGTGGGCGCCAGATCCAGGACGAGCGGCCGGACCTTGGTGCGCAGGAAGTGGTCCGGGCAGGAGGTGCCGAGCGCGGCGAGCCGCGGGTGCTCGGCGCGGGCGAGGAAGTCCAGCACCACGTCCGCGTCGGTGAAGTGCCCGACCTGCGGCCGGTCCTGCGAGGCCAGCCCCCGGACGTAGGGCGCCAGCGCCGCCGCCCGCTCCCGGCGCTCGGCCTCGGGCAGGGCCTCGTAGCCGTCGATCACGGCGCCGAAGGGCTCGGCCCTGCCCCGCTCGGCGAGGAAGGCCTCGGCGGTGCGGATGATGTGCAGCGAGTTGCGCTCGCACTCCTCGGAGGTGTCGCCCCAGGCGGTGATGCCGTGCCCGCCGAGCACACACCCGATGGCCTGCGGGTTGGCCTCCTTCACCGCCGCGATGTCCAGTCCCAGCTGGAAACCGGGCCGCCGCCACGGCACCCACACCACGGTGTCGCCGAAGCACTCGGCGGTCAGCTTCTCGCCGTCCGCCGCGCAGGCCAGCGCGATCCCGGAGTCGGGGTGCAGATGGTCGACGTGCGCCGCCTCGACCAGCCCGTGCATCGCCGTGTCGATCGAGGGCGCGGCACCGCCCTTGCCGTGCAGGCAGTAGTCGAAGGCGGCGACCATCTCGTCCTCGCGCTCGACGCCCGGGTAGACGTCCTTGAGCGCCCGCATCCGGTCCAGCCGCAGTACCGCCAGCCCCGCCTCGGTGAGCGTCCCGAGGTCCCCGCCGGACCCCTTGACCCACATCAGCTCCACATCACCCCCGGTGACGGGATCGGTCTCGGTGCCCTTGGCGGACGCGTTGCCGCCGGCGTAGTTGGTGTTGCGCGGATCGGCGCCGAGCCGATGGGAACGGGCGAGGAGGGCGGAGGCTGAGGGGTGCGTACCCATGTCTGGCAGTCCTTTTCAACGAGGGGCGGGGAGCAGCGCCCCGGCAAGGGGCGCGGGGAACTGCGCGACCGGCCATGTACGGCCCGCAGTCCGCGAACAACGAAAACCCGGCAGACTCCTACGCCCCCCACCCGGCCTGCTCGCCACCCACCCGCTCGGCGACGACCTTCTCGCCCCAACCGGACGCCCGGTATGCCTTCATGGGATCGGGGTCCAGCCCCGACTCCTCCCGCACCTCCCGCAACAGCGGACGCACATCCGTGTTGTACGCGTCCATCAGCACCGCGTTGGCCTCCAGCACATCCCCCGCGGCCTGCGCCTCGGCCAGGGCCGAGCCGTCGACCAGCAGCGCCTTCGCCGTCGCCTCCTGCACGTTCATCACCGACCGGATGATCGCCGGGATCTTCGCCTCGATGTTGTGGCACTGGTCGAGCATGAACGCCACGTCGGAGGTGAACCCGCCGCCGCGCACCACCTCGTACATGATGCGGAACAGCTGGAACGGGTCGGCCGCCCCGACCATCAGGTCGTCGTCCGCGTAGAAGCGCGAGTTGAAGTCGAACCCGCCGAGCTTCCCCTCCCGCAGCAGCGTCGCCACGATGAACTCGATGTTCGTGCCCGGCGCGTGGTGCCCGGTGTCGACCACGACCTGCGCCTTCTCGCCCAGCTTCAGGCAGTGCGCGTACGCCGTGCCCCAGTCCGGCACGTCCGTCGTGTAGAACGCCGGCTCGAAGAGCTTGTACTCCAGCAGCATCCGCTGCCCCTCACCGAGCCGCTCGTACACCTCCGCCAGACCCTCGGCCAGGCGGTCCTGCCGGGAGCGGATGTCGTCCTGGCCCGGGTAGTTGGTGCCGTCGGCGAACCACAGCTTCAGGTCGCGCGACCCGGTGGCGTCCATGATGTCGACGCACTCCAGCAGGTGGTCGACGGCCTTCCTGCGCACCGTCGCGTCCGGGTGGCAGATGCTGCCCAGCTTGTAGTCGTCGTCCTGGAAGGTGTTGGAGTTGATCGCGCCGATCCGTACGCCCCGCTTCTCGGCGTGCGCGGCCAGCGCGGCGTAGTCCTCGACCCTGTCCCAGGGGATGTGCAGGGCCACGGTCGGAGCCGCACCGGTGAACTCGTGCACCTTCGCCGCGTCGTCCAGTTTCTCGAAGGGATCGCGCGGGACACCGGCCTGGGCGAACACCTTGAAGCGGGTGCCCGAGTTGCCGTACGCCCACGACGGCGTCTCGACGGCCTGGGTCTTGAGCGCGGCCTTCACCGCGGCGAGCTCGGTCACTTCGGGGCTCCTGTGGCATCGGGTCGTGGTCCGCTGTGCGCACGACCGTGGATGAAACGATTCAGAACGCGAAGTTATGAGTCCCTCGAAGGAGTGTCAACCCTTCTCGCCGCTCCAGATGGCCGTGACTCGGTCGTGACCTTCGGAGATCGGAAATTTTTCGACCCAGAACCATTGACGTGACATACCCTCGCTGCCTAACGTCCCCGGCAACCTAGTTGAAACCTTTCACGACGCCGTGGGGGCCGTCCCACCCGGTGTCGTCGAGGAGCCCCCAATGACCCACCCGTCCGACACGGGTACGGCCCCGGTTCTGGCGCTCAGGGACGTCTCCAAGTCCTTCGGCGCGGTCCGTGCGCTACGGGACGTCTCCCTGGAGCTGTTCCCCGGCGAGGTGCACGCCCTCGCCGGAGAGAACGGCGCCGGAAAGTCGACCCTCATCAAGACGCTGGCCGGAGTGCACCGGCCGGACGCCGGCCAGGTGCTGCTCGACGGCACTCCGGTCGTGTTCCACGGCCCCGGCGACGCCCGCGACGCCGGCATCGCCGTGATCTACCAGGAGCCCACCCTCTTCCCCGACCTGTCGATCGCCGAGAACATCTTCATGGGCCGCCAGCCTCGGCGCGCCCTCGGCCGCATCGACCACAAGGCGACCCACGACGCCACCGCCCAGCTGATGCGGCGCCTCGGGGTCGAACTCGACCCCGACCGTCCCGCGCGCGGCCTGTCCATCGCGGACCAGCAGATCGTCGAGATCGCCAAGGCGCTCTCCTTCGACGCCCGCGTCCTGATCATGGACGAGCCGACCGCCGCCCTCACCGGCAGCGAGGTGGCCCGGCTCTTCGGCGTGGTGCGCACCCTGCGCGAACAGGGCGCCGCGGTGCTGTTCATCTCCCACCGCCTGGAGGAGATCTTCCACATCTGCAAGCGGGTCACCACCCTGCGCGACGGTGCCTGGATCGCCAGCGAGCCCCTGGAGGGCATGACCGAGGACGACCTGGTGCGCCGCATGGTGGGCCGCGACCTCGACGAGCTGTACCCCAAGCAGGAGGTCACGCCCGGCGAGACCGCTCTCAGTGTGCGCAGGCTGACCCGCGAGGGCGTCTTCACCGACGTCTCCTTCGAGGTGCGGCGCGGTGAGATCGTCGCGCTCGCGGGACTGGTCGGTGCCGGACGCACCGAGGTCGCCCGCGCCGTCTTCGGCGTCGACCGCTGGGACGCCGGGGAGGTCGAGGTCGACGGCAAGCCGCTCGTCAACGGCGCCCCCTCCAGCGCGATGGCCGCCGGCCTCGCGCTGGTCCCGGAGGACCGCCGCGCCCAGGGGCTCGTGATGGACATGTCCATCGAGCGCAACATCGGCCTCACCGGCCTGCGGACCACCGTGAAGGCCGGTCTCGTGGACCGCGGCGCCGAACGCAGCCGCTCCCTCGACTGGGCGGTCAAGCTCCAGGTCAAGTACGCCCGCATCGCCGACACCGTCGCCACCCTGTCCGGCGGCAACCAGCAGAAGGTCGTCCTGGCCAAGTGGCTGGCCACCGGCCCCAAGGTGCTGATCGTCGACGAACCCACCCGCGGCATCGACGTCGGCACCAAGGCCGAGGTACACCGGCTGCTGAGCCAGCTCGCCGCCGACGGCGTGGCCGTCCTGATGATCTCCTCCGACCTGCCCGAGGTCCTCGGCATGGCCGACCGCGTCCTGGTGATGCACGAGGGGCGTCTGACCGCCGAGATATCCCGCACCGACGCCACCGAGGAGACCGTGATGGCCGCAGCCACGGGGAGGGCCGCCGCATGACGGTCACCGCACCCGACCAGGCCCCCGTGGCCGACGCGCCCAAGGCCGGCGCCACCCGGCTGGTGGACCGCATCTTCAAGATGCGCGAACTGGCCATCCTGCTGGTCTTCCTGGTGATGATCGCCATCACCCAGGCCGGCAACAGCGAGTTCCTGTCCGAACAGGGCATCAAGGACCTGCTGCTGAACGCGACCATCCTGGTCCTGGTCGCCACCGGGCAGTCCCTGGTCGTGATCACCCGCAACGTCGACCTGTCCGTCGGTTCCACCCTCGGCATCAGCGCCTTCGCCGCCGGCACCTACCTCCAGGGCGGCGGCAACCCCGTCGTGGCCGTGCTGCTCGCGGTGCTGCTGGGCATCGGCTTCGGCCTCCTCAACGGCCTGCTGGTCAGTCTCGGCCAGGTGCCCGCGCTGGTCGTCACCCTGGGCACCCTGTACATCATCCGGGGCATCGACTCGATCTGGGTCGGCTCCCGGCAGATCACCGCGGCCGACCTGCCCGGCGGCTTCGTCGACTTCGGCTCCGGCGGCATCTCCGCCGTGCCGTGGCTGGCACTGATCGCCCTCGTGGTGCTCGTCGCCACGGCGTACTACCTCAAGCAGTTCGGCAGCGGACGCGAG
This sequence comes from Streptomyces violaceorubidus, assembly GCF_000717995.1. GTDB lineage: Bacteria > Actinomycetota > Actinomycetes > Streptomycetales > Streptomycetaceae > Streptomyces > Streptomyces violaceorubidus. The sequence continues at coordinate 171,895 of NZ_JODM01000014.1, read as the reverse complement.
CTGTACGCGCTCGGCTCCAACCCCGAGGCGGCCCGGCTGGCCGGCATCCCCGTCCGCAAGCGGATCCTCGCCGCCTACACCTTCTGCGGCGCCCTCGCCGGACTGGCCGGCGCCCTCTACCTCGCCCGGTTCGGCAACGTCGACTCCGGCACCGGCAACGGCTACGAACTGACCGTCGTCAGCGCGGTGGTGGTCGGCGGTGTGGTCTTCACCGGCGGCTCCGGCAGCGTCTACGGCGCCGCCCTCGGCGCACTGCTGCTGACCTCGATCAACAGCGTGCTGCCCGCCCTCGGCGTCAACTCCGTGTGGGTGCTGGCCATCAACGGCATCCTGCTCATCCTCGCCATCGCCGTCGACCGGATCGTCGCGCTGCGCGTGGCCAACGCCCTGAAGAAGAGGAACGCCCGCCATGGCTGACAGTCCCCTGACGCGCGCCGTCCGCTGGGACACCGTCGTCGGCGCCCTCCTCGTGGTCGTCCTGCTGCTCTCCTTCGGCTTCGTCGACGGGTTCGGCAACTCCCTCAACCTGTCCTTCCTGATCGGCAACACCCTGCCGATCGCGCTCATCGCCCTGCCCATGACGCTGCTGGTCGTCTCCGGCGAGATCGACCTGTCGGTCGCCTCCACCGCGGGACTGTCCGGCGCGGTGATGGGCGCCCTGTGGAACCAGGGCATGACCATCGAGGCGATCATCCCGATCTGCCTGCTGCTCGGCGTGGCCTGCGGCCTGTTCAACGGCCTGCTGGTCACCCGGCTCGGGCTGCCCTCCCTCGCCGTCACCATCGGCACGCTGGCCGCCTACCGGGGCATCGCGCAGATCGTGCTCGGCTCCGACGCGGTGACCGACTTCCCCTCGCAGTACCTGGACTTCGCGGCCGGACGCTTCGACGGCACCTTCGTTCCGTACGCCTTCGTGCCCTTCCTCGTCCTGCTGGTCGTCGCCGTCGTCGCCCTGCACGCCATGCCGTTCGGCCGGTCCCTGTTCGCCATCGGCGCCAGCGAGGAGGCCGCGCGCTTCGCCGGCATCCGGGTCAAGCGGCAGAAGCTGATCCTGTTCACCCTGACCGGCCTGATGTCCTCCCTCACCGGTGTCTTCTGGGCCCTGCACTACGCCAGCGCCCGCTACGACAACGCCACCGGCCTCGAACTGTCCGTCGTCGCGGCCGTGCTCCTCGGCGGCATCGACTTCGACGGCGGCAAGGGCACGCTGGGCGGGGCGATCGCGGGCGTCTTCCTGCTCGGGGCGCTGCAGAACGTGATGAGCCTCCAGGACGTCTCCGCCCAGTCGCAGATCGTCGTCACCGGCGTCCTGCTCGTCCTCTCCGTGCTCGGCCCCCGGGTCGCACGGCAGATCTCCCTCGCGAGGGCCGGACGCAGGGTGGCGGCGCCGCCCCCGTCCAAGACGCCCGCGCCCACCCCCTGACCCTGTTCCCGGCCCTGTCCCACCCTCATAAGGAACCCACCATGCGCAAGTCGTCCATCCGCCGCACCTGCGCGGCCCTCGCCGCCGTCACCACCCTCGCCCTGGCCGCCACCGCCTGCGGCGGCACCACGAAGGAGGACGTCAAGGACGAGGGCGGCAAGGCCGCCGCGGCGGGCAAGGCCGACCCGAACGCGGCGACGAAGAAGGGACTGACCGTCGGCTTCCTGCCCAAGCAGGTCAACAACCCCTACTTCACCGTCGCCGACAAGGGCGGCGAGAAGGCCGTCAAGGAGCTGGGCTCCAGCTACAAGGAGGTCGGCACCTCCAGCGGCACCGACACCGCCGGCCAGGTCTCCTACGTCAACACGCTCACCCAGCAGCAGGTCGACGCCATCGCCGTCTCCGCGCAGGACCCGGGCGCCCTGTGCACCGCCCTCAAGCAGGCGATGAAGAACGACATCAAGGTCGTCACCTACGACTCGGACACCAACCCCGAGTGCCGCAACGCCTTCATCTCCCAGGCGTCCGCCGACGACATCGGCCGTACCCAGGTGCAGCAGCTGGCCGAGCAGATCGGCAACAAGGGCGAGATCGCGATCCTGTCCGCCGCGCAGACGGCGACGAACCAGAACGCCTGGATCGAGATCATGAAGGACGAGCTGAAGGACCCGAAGTACAAGGACATCAAGCTGGTCAAGGTCGCCTACGGCGACGACGACGCCCAGAAGTCCTTCCAGCAGACCCAGGGCCTGCTCCAGGAGCACCCGAACCTGAAGGGGATCATCTCCCCGACCACCGTCGGCATCAAGGCCGCCGCCCAGTACCTGTCCGGCTCCAAGTACAAGGGCAAGGTCAAGCTGACCGGCCTCGGCACCCCCAACGACATGCGCAAGTACGTCAAGAACGGCACCGTCGAGGCGTTCGAGCTGTGGGACCCGGCCAAGCTCGGCGAGCTGGCCGCGCGCACCGCCGTCGCCCTGTCCTCCGGGCAGATCACCGGCAAGGAGGGCGAGACCTTCAAGGCGGGCGCCATGGGCGAGTACACCATCGGCAAGGACGGGGTCATCAACCTCGGCAAGCCGACCGTGTTCACCGCCGACAACGTCGACCAGTTCAACTTCTAGTCGCCACCCAGCACCAGTCACGGGAGCGGTACTTCATGCAGCGCGTCTGTTTCCTGCTCAAGGTCCGCCAGGACCGCATCGCGGAGTACCGCGAACGCCACGCCGCCGTGTGGCCGGAGATGTGCGAGGCACTCTCCGCCACCGGCTGGCACAACTACTCGCTCTTCCTGCGTGACGACGGCCTGCTCGTCGGCTACCTGGAGACCGAGGACTTCGCCGCCGCCCAGGCCGGCATGGAGGCCACCGAGGTCAACGCCCGGTGGCAGGCGGAGATGGGCCCGCTGTTCGAGTCCCTCGACGGGGCCCGCCCCGACGAGGCGATGAAGCCCCTCACCGAGGTGTTCCACCTCGCCTGACGGGGCCCCCACCGGGGCGGCCCGGGTACTGTGTCAAGGTCCCGCGGCCGCCCCACCCATACCCAGCCCGACCTTCGGAGGTCCCTGCCCGATGGCCCATTCCGTGGGTATCAAGGACGTCGCCCGCGCCGCCGGAGTTTCCGTGGGCACGGTCTCCAACGTCATCAACCGCCCCGACACCGTCGCGACCGAGACCCGGGCGCGGGTGCAGTCGGCGATAGACCGACTGGGCTATGTCCGCAGCGAGTCCGCGCGCCAACTGCGCGCGGGACGCAGCCGCATCATGGGACTCCTCGTCCTGGACATGGGCAACCCGTTCTTCGTCGACGTCGCCCGCGGCGCCGAGCGGGCCGCCCGCGACGCCGGGCTCGGCGTCATGGTCTGCAACAGCGCGCAGAACCCGGGGGAGGAGGCCGAGTACCTCTCGCTCTTCGCCGAGCAGCGGGTCCGGGGCGTCCTGCTCACCCCCGCCGACGCCACCGGCCGCAACATCGAGGGCTTCCGGCGCCACAACATCCCCTTCGTCCTGGTCGACCGGGTCGCCGAGGGCACCACCGAGTGCTCCGTCTCCGTCGACGACGTCGCGGGTGGAGCGCTGGCCGTGCGCCACCTCGTGGACGCCGGACACCGCTCCATCGCCTACGTCAGCGGCCCGCCCGGCCTCAACCAGGTGCGCGACCGCCGCACCGGCGCCCTGGCCGCGCTCGCCGAGGCCGGGCTCGGCCCCGAGGCGCTGCGCGAACTGCCCACCGAGCGCCTCGACGTCGCCGCGGGCCGCGACGCCGGCGCCCGTCTGCTGGGCCTCGCCGACCGCCCGACCGCCGTCTTCTGCGCCAACGACCTGCTCGCCCTCGGCGTCCTTCAGGCCATGTACGCCGCCGGTGTCGGCGTTCCCGACGACCTCGCGATCGTGGGCTACGACGACATCGAGTTCGCCGCCGCCGCGGCCGTCCCGCTCACCTCCGTGCGCCAGCCCGCCGTCACCATGGGCGCCATGGCCGCCGAGCTGCTCCTGGAGGAGACCGAGCTGGAGGGCACCGACCGGACCCACCCGCACCGGCGGGTCGTCCTCCGGCCGGAGCTGGTGGTGCGGCGCTCCAGCCTCGCCGCCCGCTGACCGGCCGGTCCGCACGATTTCATGATCCCTGGGGTCGGCGGCCGCCGGACGGTGTGCTGAACTGGGACACGGCCGGAAAATCGGCCGTCAGATCCGTCCGCCCCGGGAGACCCCTTGAGCGTCAGCTACCGCCAGCCAGGCGTCGTCCTCACCGACCGCCGTTTCACCGTGCCCCTCGACCACGCCGACCCCACCGGGGAGACGATCGAGCTGTACGCCCGCGAGGCCGTCGCGAGCGACAAGGCCGACAAGGACCTGCCCTGGCTGGTCTACCTCCAGGGCGGACCCGGCTTCGGGGCGAACCGTTTCATCGGTCGTCCCGCCTGGTTCGGCCGCGCCCTCAAGGAGTACCGCGTACTGCTCCTGGACCAGCGCGGCACCGGCGCCTCCACCCCGGCCAACCGCCAGACGCTCCCGCTGCGCGGCGGCCCCGCCGAGCAGGCCGACTACCTCACCCACTTCCGTGCCGACTCCATCGTCCGCGACTGCGAGGCCGTCCGCCCCCAGGTCACCGGCGGCGCCCCCTGGACCGTCCTCGGCCAGAGCTTCGGCGGCTTCTGCACCGTCGCCTACCTGTCGCTGGCGCCCGAGGGCCTGAGCGCCGCCCTGATCACCGGCGGCCTGCCCTCCCTGGACGGCCACGCGGACGACGTCTACCGGGCCGCCTACCCGCGCATCGAGCGCAAGGTCGTCGCGCACTACGCCCGCTACCCGCAGGACATCGAGCGCGCCCGCCGCATCGCCGACCACCTCCTCACCCACGACGTGGTCCTGCCGAACGGCTACCGCCTCACCGTGGAGGCCTTCCAGTCGCTCGGCATCATGCTCGGCGGCAGCGAGGGCAGCCACCGGCTGCACTTCCTCCTGGAGGACGCCTTCGTCCGCACCCCGAACGGGCACGAACTCTCCGACGCCTTCCAGGAGCAGGCACAGGGCCTGCTGTCCTATGCGGCCAACCCGCTGTACGCCGTCGTCCACGAGGCCATCTACGGCCAGGACGCCCGGCCCACCGCGTGGTCGGCCGAGCGGGTCCGCGCCGAGTTCCCCCGCTTCGACGCCGCGAAGGCCCTCGCGGGCGACGAACCGCTGCTGTTCACCGGCGAGTCGATCCACCCCTGGATGTTCGACTGCGACCCGGCACTGCGCCCGCTGCGCGAGACGGCCGAGCTGCTCGCGGCCCGCACCGACTGGACGCCGCTGTACGACCCCGCCCGCCTCGCCGTCAACGAGGTGCCGGCCGCCGCGGCCGTCTACCACGACGACATGTACGTCGACACCGCCCACGCGCTGACCACCGCCCGCGCGATCCGGGGCCTGCGCACCTGGGTCACCGACGAGTTCGAGCACGACGGCGTACGGGCCGGCGGCCCCCGGGTCCTGGACCGGCTGCTCGCACTCGCCCGCGACGAGGCCTGAACGACGCCGGGCGCGCAGGTCCGGGTGGGATGTCGGTGGCGCGGGTTAGTGTGCGGGCATGACGGAGCCGACGACCACGCAACTGGAGCCCATGCCCGGCGACTGGCGCCGCGCCCTCGCGGTGGTGGCACACCCGGACGACCTCGAGTACGGCTGTTCGGCGGCGATCGCGGCCTGGACCGACGAGGGTCGCGAGGTCGCCTACGTCCTCGCGACCAGGGGCGAGGCGGGCATCGACACCCTGCCGCCCGAGGAGTGCGCCCCGCTGCGGGAGCGGGAGCAGCGGGCGAGCGCCGCCGTCGTCGGGGTGAGCGAGGTGGAGTTCCTCGACCACCAGGACGGCGTCATCAAGTACGGCACCGCGCTGCGCCGCGACATCGCCGCCGCGATCCGCAGGCACCGGCCCGAGCTGGTCATCACCCTCAACCACCGCGACACCTGGGGCGGCGTCGCCTGGAACACCCCGGACCACGTCGCCGTCGGCCGCGCGACACTCGACGCGGCGTCCGACGCGGGCAACCGGTGGATCTTCCCGGAGCTGACCGAGCAGGGCCTCGAACCGTGGAACGGCGTGCGCTGGGTCGCGGTCGCCGGTTCCTCCTCGCCCACCCACGCCGTGGACGCCACCCCGGGCCTGGAGCGCGCGGTGCGCTCGCTGCTCGAACACCGCACGTACATCGAGGTGCTGACCGAGGAGGACCCGGAGACGTACGTGCGCGGATTCCTCACCGGCTTCGCCCGCGCCGCCGGGGAGCGGTTCGGCGGCAAGCCGGCGGTGACCTTCGAAGTCTTCGGACGGTAGCGGCGTGGCGGGGGAGCGGGACGAGCGGGGGGAGTGCGACGTGCAGGGGCATCGGGACATGCGGGGGCATCGGGACGTGCGGGGACATCGGGACGTGCCGGGACATCGGGACGCGCAGGGGCAGCAGCGTCTGGCGGAGCGGTTCGAGGAGCACCGCGGACAGCTGAAGGCGGTGGCCTACCGCATGCTCGGCTCACTGGCCGAGGCGGAGGACGCCGTGCAGGAGGCCTGGCTGCGTCTCGACCGCTCCGGCGGGGACGGTATCGACAACCTGGGTGCCTGGCTGACCACCGTGACCGGCCGGATCTGCCTGGACCTGCTGCGCTCGCGCACCGCGCGCCGGGAGGAGCCGATGACCGAGGGTTTCGACTCCTTCGTGCCGGACCCCGTGCTGCGGGCCCTGCCCCGGGCCGACCCGGAGGCGGAGGCCCTGCACACCGACTCGGTGGGCATCGCCCTGCTGGTGGTGCTGGAGGCCCTGGAACCGGCCGAGCGGCTGGCGTTCGTCCTGCACGACATGTTCGCCGTGCCCTTCGACGACATCGCGCCGGTCGTCGAGCGCACCCCGGCCGCCACGAGACAGCTCGCCAGCCGGGCCCGGCGCCGGGTGCGCGAGGCGACCCCCGCCGCCGAACCGGACCTCGGCCGGCAGCGCCGGGTGGTCGAGGCGTTCCTGGCCGCGAGCCGTGCCGGTGACTTCGAGGCCCTGGTGTCCGTGCTCCACCCGGACGTGGTGCTGCGGGCCGACGCCGGTGCCCTGGCCCGCGGCGCGGCGGCCTCCAAGGTGGTGCGGGGCGCGCGGACGGTCGCCACCGGGGCGTTCCACTTCCGCCACCTCGCCCCGCTCGCCCGCCTCGTCCTGGTCAACGGCTCGGTGGGTACCGTCGCCGTTTCCGAGGGGCAGCCGCGGTCGGTCACCTGCGTCACCGTCGCCGACGGTCTCATCACGGGTCTGTACATCCTGTCCGACCCGCAGCGGCTGGCCCGGCTGGACTGGTCCGCGCTGGAGGTCTGACCGGGGCGCGGGGCCGCCCCCGGACCCGCGCGCCGACGGCCCGTATCCTCGACCGCATGCGAGAACACACGGCGGACCGGGCGGCCGACCGTCCCGGAGCCGAACTGCGCGGCGACTGCGGGAGCTGCTTCGGCCTGTGCTGTGTGGCCCTGCCGTTCGCCCGCTCGGCGGACTTCGCGGTCGACAAGGACGCCGGCACCCCCTGCGCGAACCTCCGCACCGACCACCGCTGCGGCATCCACGCGAGGCTGCGGGAGCGGGGTTTCACCGGCTGCACGGTCTACGACTGCTTCGGCGCCGGACAGCGGGTCTCGCAGGTCACCTTCGGCGGCCGGGACTGGCGCACCGGCCCGCCGGAGCGGGCCCGCCGCATGTTCGACGTGTTCCCGGTCGTCCGCCAACTGCACGAACTCCTCCGGTACCTGACCGAGGCACTGGCCCTGCCCGCCGCCCGCCCGGTCCACGCCGACCTGCGCGGCGCCCTCGCCGACACCGAACGCCTCGCCGCGGGGACCCCCGAGGAGCTGTCCGCCCTCGACGTGGCCGCGCACCGGCAGCGGGTCAACGTGCTCCTGCTGCGCACCAGCGAGCTGGTCCGGGCCGGCACCCGCGGCCGGAGGAAGAACCGCCGCAACGCCGACCTGATGGGCGCCCGTCTCAAGGGCGCCGACCTCGCCGGGGCGGACCTGCGCGGGGCCCTCCTCATCGCCGCCGACCTCACCGGCGCCGACCTGCGGGGCGCCGACCTGATCGGCGCGGACCTGCGCGACGCCGAGCTGACCGACGCGGACCTGACCGGCGCCTTCTTCCTGACCCAGCCGCAGGTCAACGCGGCCAGGGGCGGCCCCGGCACGCGGCTGCCGGACTCAGTCACCCGCCCGGTGCACTGGACAGCGGGACGCTGAACCGGCGTTCCGTGCGCCCTCGTCCCGTGCTTGGCCGGCGTCGTCCGTGCGGGAGGCGGGCGCGGGCGTCGAGGGGGTCCGCCGGTCCAGGCGCAGGCGCAGCCCCTCCGGCATCAGCGTCAGCCGCTCGGTGACCCGCAGCCGGTAGCCGGGGTCCGGCCGCAGGTCGTAGCGGCGCAGCAGCAGCCCGAGGACCAGCGTGGCCTCGTGCAGCGCGAACTGCCGTCCGATGCACGCCCGCGCCCCCGTCCCGAACGGCTTGTAGGTGTGCGGGGCGCGCGACCGCACGGCCTTCGCGTCGAAGCGGTCGGGGTCGAAGCGCTCGGCGTCCGGCCCCCACACCTGCGGATCGCGGTGCAGCATGCCCGTGAGCACCAGCGCCCAGGCCCCGCGCCGCATCGGGTACGTGCCGCCCAGCACCGTGTCCTCGCGGGCCTCCCGGGCGAACCCGGGGGCGGTCGGCCACAGCCGCAGCGACTCGTCGAGCACCCGGCGCACATGACGCAGCTTGGCCACCTGCTCGTAACCGGGCGCCTCGGTGTCGCCCCACACCCGCTCCACCTCGGCGCGGGCCCGGGCCGCGACCTCGGGGTGCCGGGCGAGGTAGTACAGGGCGAAGGAGAGCGCGCCCGAGGTCGTCTCGTGCCCGGCGACCAGGAACGTGATGACCTGCCGGCGGACGTTCTCGGCCGACAGCCGCTCACCGGACTCGGGGTGCGCCGTCTCCAGCATCCGGTCGAGCAGGTCGCCCGTGCCGCCCCCGCCGCCCTCCGCCCGGCGTGCCCGGACGAGGTCGTCGACCGTGCGGTCGAGGTAGGCGATGTCGGCGGCGTTGCGGCGGCTCGCGTCGCGCAGCAGCCAGGGGGCGAGCGGAGCGGGCACCGTGTTGAGGCGCTGCGCGTAGCCGAGCGTGCCCACCATGGCGGTCACGAACGGATGGAGGCGGGGGCGTTCGAAGGAGCCGAAGTCGTGCCCGAAACCGGTGCGCGCGATGGTCTCCAGCGTCAGCTTGGTCATGTCGCCCGGGACGTCCACCGTCCGGCCCGCCGCCTCGGCCAGGTCCCACTGGTCGGTGAGCCGCCCGGCCACGTCCAGCATCATCACGTGGTACCCGGCCATCGCCTCGCGGCTGAACCCGGGCGCCAGCACGTCGTGCGCGAGCTGCCAGTTGGGCTCGTGGTTGTACGCCGTGAACAGCCCGTCCCCGGCGACCGGACGCAGGTTGGCCACCCCCAGGCCCACGTGCTTGGCGAACCGCGTGTCGTCCGCCAGGTCCGCGGCGAGGGACGCGCCCCAGACGAACACGAACTCCTTGCCGAAGGCCCGCCGCCGGAATATCGGCCCCAGCCGCCGCGCGTACCGCAGCGAGTCCTGCATCGGGGTGCGCCTGCTCGCGCCCACGACGTCACCGAGCAGGGGCAGCCGGTACGGGGGGTGCGGGATGCGGTGCAGTTCGGGCCAGCCCAGCTCGGCGCTGCGGAAGCCCTTGGGCAGTCCGTCCCGGGCCGTTCCTCTCGCTGTCTGGACCATGACGGGATCTCTCTGACGCGGCGGCGTGTCGAACGAGCCGGGGCGAGCGTGTTGTACATGGGTTCAATAGCGCGCCCAGTCTCGTCCCGTTGTTGAACCGGCGTCAAGTAAGGTGCGGGCATGGTCGCGAACCAGGGCGAGCGCACCCGCCGCCGGCTCAGCACCGCCGAGCGCCGGGAGCAGTTGCTCTCGGTCGGCGCGCGGCTCTTCTCGGAGAGCCCGTACGACGAGGTCCGGATCGAGCAGGTCGCCGAGATCGCCGGGGTCTCCCGCGGGCTGCTGTACCACTACTTCCCGAACAAGCGGGACTTCTTCGCGGCGGTCGTCGAGCGCGAGAGCGAGCGCATGCTGCGGATGACGGCGGCCGTGCCCGGCGTCCCGGTCCGCGAGCAGCTCGGCGCGGGTCTCGACGCCTACCTGGAGTACGTGCGGGCCCACGCGCACGGCTACCGCGCCTTCCACCGCGCCGACGCGGCCGGCGACCGGGCGGTGCGCCGCGTCTACCGGAAGGCGCTCGCCGCGCAGGAGCGGCAGATCCTCGCCGCCCTCGCCGCCGACCCGGAGTTCGGCCCGGCCTTCGAGGAACGCGGCGACGTACGGCTGGCGGTGCGCGGCTGGCTGGCCTTCACCACCGCGGTCTGCCTGGAGTGGCTGCGGGATCCGGAGCCCGCCCGTGAGCAGGTGCGGGACCTGTGCGCCCGGGCGCTGTTGGGAGCCATCGCGCCCTGACGGGGTTGCCGCGCCGGGCGGCGGCCGGACCCGTCGAGCGGGTGCGGTGGTTGGCGCACTCCCCGAACTCCGATAGGTTAGGTGAGGCTTACCTAATAACTCGTGAACGGAGGTTGGGATGGGTGACAGCCACACCTGGACGGCCGCGCCCGCCGCGGCGGAGCAGGCCCGCTCGGTGCTCGCCGCCGCCTGGTCCTGCGCGGTGACCGCGGAGGGCGGCCGGGAGGAGTTCGTCGGCGCGCACTCCGTGGCCGACGACGGCCGGGTGCTCCTGCACGTGCCCGAGGACAGCGCCCTGCTCGCGGCGGCGGTGTGCGCACCCCGCGGGGAGCCGTCCGCCGTGCTGGAGTTCGCCGACGTGGCGCCCGTCCCGGTGCGGGGCCGGATCAGGGCCCGGCTCTGGCTGGCCGGCTGGTTCGCCGTGGCGGACGGACACCTGGCCTTCCGGCCCACCCGCGTGGTGCTGCGGCGGCCGTCCGGGGCCGTGGTGGTCGACGTCGACGAGTTCACCGCCGCCGCGCCCGACCCGCTGGCCCTGGCCGAGGCGCGGCTGCTGACCCATCTCGCCGACTGCCACGACGACGCCGTGCAGCGGCTGACCCGGCTCGTCGACCCGGCCGGCCTGCACGGAGCGATCCGGGTCCGACCGCTCGCCGTCGACCGGCACGGACTGACCCTGCGCATCGAACGGGTCCGTGACCACGGCGACGTACGCCTGCCCTTCCACGCACCCGCCGACGAGGTCGCGCAGCTCACGGAACGGGTGCACGTGCTGCTCGGCCAGGCGGGCGCGGCCTCCCGCCCGCGGGCCCTACAGCGGCAGCGCACAGACGGCGACGGGTGAGGCGAACGGCTCTCCCGCGGGGTGCAGCCCGCCGTCCCGCGCGCCCACGCGGAACGTGCTCACGGTGCCGGACCGCTGGTTGGCCGCGAACAGCAGCCCGCCGTCCGGGGAGAAGGCGATCTGCCGAGGGAAGACGCCGCCCGCCGGCACCGTGCCGAGGAGCCGGAGCCGGGCGCCGTCCGCCTCCACCGCGTACCGCGCGAGGCTGTCGTGACCCCGGTTGGCGAGGAAGGCGTACGCGCCGTCGGCCGTGACCAGGATCTGCGCCGGGTAGTTGGTGCCCGTACCGCCACCCGGGCCCGCCCCGGTGGACTGCGCCCCGCCCACGGTCAGGCGCCCGGTCTTCGGGTCGTACGCGCAGACCGCGACGGTGTTGTCGAGCTCGTTGGCGAGATACGCGTGACGTCCGCCCGGGTGGAAGGTGAGGTGCCGGGGCCCGGCGCCCGGCCGGGTCCGCGCCCGGGCGACCTCCGCGAGGGTCCCCGCGCCCTCGTCCAGGCGGTAGGTGTACACGGTGTCCGTGCCGAGGTCCACGGCGAGGACATGGCCCCCGTCCGGGGCGGTGACGACCTGGTGGGCGTGCGGACCCCGCTGTCCCGGGCCCGGCGGGGGAGCGGAGTGCGTGACCAGGTGGGTGCGTTCGCCCAGCGCGCCCGAGGCGTCGATCGGGTGCACGGCGACGCTTCCCGAGCCGTAGTTGGCGCTGAACAGCCAGCGCCCGCCGGGGTGCACCGACAGATGGCAGGGCGCCGCGCCACCGGTGCTGCGGCTGCCCAGCACTTTGCGGTCGGACAGCCGGACGGCGGTCACCGCCCCCTCCTCGCGCTCGTCGACCGCGTACAGAATCCGGCCGTCGGGACGCACCGCCAGGTACGAGGGGTCGTCCAGCTCGGCGAGGACGCCCCGGCCGGTGATACGGCCCGTGCCCGGTTCGTACGCGGCGAGCGCGACGCCCTTGCCGCCGCCCTCGACGGAGGTGTAGGTGCCGAGGAACAACGGGCGCGTACCGGAGGCCGCCCGCTCCCTGCCCGGCGTCCCGCTGCCCGCCCGGGAGGCGGTGGGTGTCGTGGGTGGCTCCTGCGGCTCTTCGGTGCTGTCGCAGGCCGCGGTCGTGGGGAGTGCGGCGGCCGCGGTGGCCGTGCGGGCGAGCAGCCCGACGACGCGCCGCCTGGTCCACCGGTCACCGTTCATACGGCCCTCCCGTGCCGTCCCGCCGCTACCAGTCCCCGTCCTGGACCGGCTTGCCCGGCGCGTCGCCCAGCGGGTGGACCTGCTGGGGCGCGGGCGGCTGCCAGGGCTCGTGGTCGTCGCCGATCCAGTCCCCGACCGGCTTCACGTCCTGGAGCGGCTCGGTGGGCGCGAGATCCTGGGCGTCCTCGTCGTAGTAGTCGTACCAGGGCAGACCGGCCCGGGTGTAGGCGGCCCGGTCCACGGGGGACTGCGGCGGTGCCTCGCCGGTGATGCGGTGCCACTCGGGCGGCGTCACCAGGTGCACGAAGACCCGGCCCGCCGGCCGCTCGGCCCAGTCCGTCGACGGCCGTTGGTCGCGGTACACCTCCTGGCGCATGGAGCCGCCGACGCCGAGCCCCATGGCCGGCGCCGACCGGGGCCGGGGCCCACCGCCGTACCCCGGGGCCGCGCCCGGGGCGGCCGGTGCGGACGCCGGAGCCGCGAACGCCCCGGCGGAACGCGCCGCCCCGCGGGCCGACTCCGTGCGGCGCCGCTCCTCCTCGCGCCAGCGGGCCAGTGCCGTGTCGCCCAGCGTGAACGCCTGCAACTGGACGCCGCCCCAGACCTCCTCGCCGGTGACCTGGCCCTCGACCGTCGCCCCCATGCCGAGCGGCACCGCCACGAACTGACGGACGGTGCCGGTCCCGGAGTTGATGCCGTCCAGCCAGGGCTGGCGGGGCAGCACCACGTAGTTCTGCGGATCCCGGGACAGCCGGTCGCTCCAGGGCCTGCCCGAGACCGCGCACACCTTGCCCACCCCGACCTGGAGCGCCGCAGGCTCCCTCGTGCCCGCGAAACTCAGCCACATGGCCTCGCGCAGGTACACCGGCAGCATCACGCCGCCCCGGGCCAGCCACGCCTCGGGCACGCTGTCGGCGTAGTCGCGGACCCGGCGGACCGGGAACTCGCCGAGCCCGGGCGGCAGCGGATGCGTGCCCGTCTCCGGCAGCCGCAGCGTGCGTATGAAGCGGACCGTCGCCCCGCCCGGCAGTGTCAGCCGGTTCCCGTCGATCCGCACCCTGCTCCCGCTCATCCGAACGCCCCCTCATCCGCCGTCCGCACGCCCTCGCCGACCGTGCGCCGTTCGCCGTCCTCAAGAGGAACGCCGCGAGGCGGTGCCGCGGTTCCGCCCGCGCAGCGCGGCCCGCACCCGGTCCCGCAGCCGGGTCAGCCGCGGCATGCGCTCGCGCTGCTCGCGGGTGTGGCGGTCCAGCTCCTCCAGGAGACGGCGGGAGCGGTGCTCGGTGTCCATCTCGTCGATGATCCGGTTCACCTCGGCCAGGACCGCCCCCCGCAGCTGCCACTGCCGGGAGTCGCGCCGGACCTCGCCCAGCAGCAGGTCGGCCAGCCTGTCCCGGGTGCTCGCGGCCTGGCGCAGTTCGGCGGCCAGACGCTCCTCCGCGGACTCGGCGTTCTCGCTCACGCTGCTGGTGACCAGTACCGAGAAGCTCACCACGGCGTCGGCGATCTCGGACAGCAACTGCTGGATCGCCGCCCCCGTCTCCGGCGCGAACAGGGGTTCCGGCTCGCGCTCCTTGGCCAGGTCGGTGAAGCTGCGCGCCAGGACCCGCATCACCACCGTGCAGATCTCCAGGGTGTCCAGGCCGGTGCGGAGCACGACCCGGTGCAGCAGTCCCTCCCGCACCCGGGGGTTGAACCGCAGGCTGTCCTCGGCCTGGCGCAGGTCCTCGTCCACCTCACCGATGTCGTGGTCGAGCCGCCGGGCCTCGTGCAGCCGGGCCGCCGCCTCGTGGAACGCGGTGCTGCCGGCCGCCTCCTCGCCCATCCGCAGCAGCAGTTGGCGCACCTGCCGGGCCAGTCCCACGACCGACTCGCCGGCCTGCTCCACCCACACCGGTGGCGCGAGGATCAGATTGAAGACCAGGCCGACGATCGCCCCGATCAGCGTCTCCACCACCCGGGCCCACGCCAGGCTCCCGTGCGAGGTGACGCCGAGCACCAGCATCGCGCTGATCGCCACCTCGGCGGTGAACTCCTCGGCGCGCACCAGGTGCCCGACCCCCAGTGACGCCACGATGATCAGGCCCAGGCTCCACCAGCTGAGCCCCACCAACTGGCTGAAGGCGATGGCGACCAGGACACCGGCGACCACCGCGTTCACCCGGCGGAAGCTCATCTTCAGCGTGGCGTAGAGGGTGACCTGGACGACCAGCAGCGCGGTCAGGGGCGCGGTCAGCGGCGCCGCCGACTTGTCCGGGCTCAGCCGCACCGCGATGACATAGGCGATCGAAGCCGCGGCGGCGGAGCGCAGGGCCTGCACGACCAGGGGGTCCTTCAGCCACTTCACCCGCCGCAGAGCCGCCCTCGCGGCCTCAAGCACATCCCGCATCCTCGGGCTGTTCCCTTCCGCAGGCGCTTCGAACGTGTCCCGATCAGGACGGTAGCCGGACGCGGACGGCCGGACCCCCTCTCACGCGCCGGGCGCCGCCGGACGGGTCAGCCGGTCACCTTGGCGACGAACGCGGACAGATTGCCCAGCGCCCGGGCGACCTGTTCCTCCAGGGTGAGGCTCTCCTCGAAGCGGGCACCGCTCTGCGACACCTTCCTGCCCCGCAGGTACAGGGAACAGGCGAGGTCGGTGCACATGTACAGGCCGACCGAGTTCCCCTCGCGGCCGGCCGCTCCGGCCTTTCGCGCCGTCATCAGCGAGACCCCGCCCCGGGGGTGGGTGGTCAGGCACAGCGCGCACATGCTGCGCTGGAAGTAGCCGCTCCTGGCCGGCTGGAAGCGCAGCGCCACGCCGGTGAGGCGCCCGTCGAGGTCGGCGACCAGATAGCTGCGGTCGGGCGCCCCGGGATCCCGCCAGCCGAGGAAGTCGAGATCGTCCCAGGGACGCTCGTCCAGGTCGCGGGGGACGGCCAGGCGCTTGGCCTCGCCCTTCGAGCAGTTGATGAAGGAGCCGCGGACGTCCTGCTCGCCGAGTGCTCTCACGGGGAGCCTCCCCTTGATCGATAGGAACCTAGGATCTCTAGGTTTTAACCTAGCGTAGATAGCCTACGCGTCGAGTCGCCACCGGATTTCGGAGAGGCGAGTTCATAGCATGAATTAAGTACCGAGGGAAGTCGCGTACGGTCGTACGGCAGAGGTATCTTGCACACCGGGCACGGCACGGGGAGGAACCACATGGCGGCGCGGAACGGGCGCACGGTGCGCGACCTGAGGAGGGCCAACCGTACGGCCGTGCTGCAACGGCTCTACTTCGACGGACCGCTCAGCCGCTTCGAACTGGGCCCGGCGACCGGACTCAGCTCCGGTTCCGTCAGCAACGTGGTCGCCGACCTGGTCGCCGACGGACTGGTGGAGGAGGCCGGCAGCGTCGACTCCGACGGCGGACGCCCCCGCACCCTGCTGCGCGTGGCCCCCGCCAGCGGGCACATGATCGGCGTGGACGTCGGCGAGACCCGGGTGCGGGTCGAGCTGTTCGACCTCACGCTCACCGAACTCGCCCGCGCCGAACGCCCGCTCGCCCCGCAGCGCTACGACGTCGACGTCATCGTCGGACACATCCGCGAGGGCGTCTTCGAGGTGCTGGCCGCCGCCGGACTCCCGCCCGAGCGGCTCCTCGGCGCCGGGATCGGCGTCCCCGGCATCGTGGAGCACACCGCCGACCGCGGTGCCGTGGTGCACGGCCAGACCATCGGCTGGGACGCGGTCCCGCTGGAGGCCCTGCTGCGCGCCGGGTCCCCGCTGCCCGACACCGTGCCCTACCTCATCGACAACGGCGCCAAGACCCTCGGCCAGGCCGAGATGTGGTTCGGCGCCGGACGCGGCGCCCGCAACGCGGTCGTGGTCCTCTTCGGCTCGGGGGTCGGCGCCAGCCTCGTCACCCCCGAGGTCGAGCAGGGCAGGGCGGTCGAATGGGGGCACCTGACGGTCCGGGTCAGGGGCCGCCGCTGCCGCTGCGGAGCGCTCGGCTGCCTGGAGGCGTACGCGGGCGCCGAGTCACTCCTGGCCCGCTGGCGGGAGGAGGACGGCAGGGTGCCGGAGGGCACCGACGAGGAGAGCGCCCTCACCGCGATGCTCGCCGCCGCCTACCCTGCCGACGGCGCGGCGGCCGACCCGGTCGCGCTCGCCGTCCTGGAGGAGACCGCCGAGTACCTGGGCGCCGGCCTGTCCGACCTGATCAACCTCTTCCAGCCCGAGCGCATCCTCATCGGCGGCTGGGCAGGTCTCCAGCTCGGCACCCGCTTCCTGCCCGCCGTACGCCGCCACGCCGTGTCGTACGCGCTGCGCCACCCCGCCCGGAAGGTGACCGTCGACCTGGGGCGGCTCGGTCCGGACGCCGTCACCGTCGGCGCCGCGATCCTGCCCCTGGCCGACTTCTTCGCGCGGGGCGGCAGGCGCCCCGAGCCGGCCCCGGAGTACCCGGTCCCCGCCTGGCGCACGGCGCTCGCGGAGCGGACACCGCACTGAGGTTTCACCGCCCGCGCAGGAGGTACCCGACGCCGCTCCGACGACGTCGGGCGATCCCGTACGACCGTCGGGCGACCGGAGACCGAGACAGCCGCGGGAAGGAGCGCGCCGTGTCCGACCACCGCCACGCAGGACCGGGGGAGGACGGTGCCCCCGTCCCCCGCGACATGCCGGACCAGCAGGCCGGGGACCACGACGACCCCTGGGAGGCCGCCTCGCCCACCCGCGAGCAGCGCGAGCACCGGCAGGGCCTGGACGGCGAACGCTCCGAGGACGACGAGGAGAGCGCCGGTGACGCGGAGAGCGGACCCGCGACCGACGTACCCGACACCGACGAGGCGGGAACGGGACGGCAGGGCGCTCCGCACTCGGGCGCCGTGCACCCCGAGCACCCGGTGCCCGACGAGTCCTCCGGCTGAACAGGCGATCCGGTCAGGGGCGCCGACGTCGCTCACGCGTGGCGCTCGGCCACGCGTGAGCGCTCAGCCCACCTTGCGCCCGCGCATCGGCTCCGTGTCCGCCCCCGCGCCCTGCCGCAGACCGTGCAGGAACTCCTCCAGCACCTCCGTGGCCGTGCGCGTGGCGTGCCAGCCCAGCTCGACCCGCGCCCGGGTGCAGTCCATGAGCGGCAGCCGCAGCACCGCGTCGAACAGGTGCGGCGAGGCGGGCAGCAGGCGCATGCCCCAGGCGGCGGCGACCGCCGAGCGGGCCGCGGTACGGGGGAGCCGGACCGGGCGCACCCCGATCAGTTCGCCCAGCAGCTCGGCGTCCACCGGCGGCTCGGCCGCGAGGTTGAACGCGCCCCGCGCCTCCTCGGAACGCACCGCCAGCCGGTAGGCGCGGGCGGCGTCGTCCGTGTGCAGGGCCTGCACCCGCAGACCGGGGACGTCCGGCAGGAACGGGAGCAGCTCCGGACGCGCCGCCGGACCCGGCAGGAACCGGCCGCCGAAGATCCGGCGCTGCTCGCTGGCCGACTCCCGCTTGAAGAGAAAGGCCGGCCGCATCCGCACCACCCTGATCCCCGGGTGGTCGCGTTCGAAGATGTCCAGCGTCCGTTCCAGGTACGCCTTCTCCCGGCAGTACGCGGCATCCGGCCAGCCGTGCGTCGGCCACGACTCGTCGACCGCGTGGTTCTTCGGCCCCGGCGAGTACGCGCCGACCGAGGAGGCGTGCACCAGAGCCGGCACCCCGGCCGCGGCCACCGCCTCGAAGACCCAGATGGAGCCGAGGACGTTCGTGCGCCAGGTCGTCGCCGGGTCGTGCGTCGGCTGGAAGGCCCAGGCCAGATGGACCACGGCGTCGGCGCCGGCGAGGTGGCCGGTCAGGTCGGTCTGCTCGGAGGCCAGGTCCACCGCCGCCCACTCCGTCTTCGCGGGCGACCAGTCGGGGATCCGCCGGGCCAGCCCGAGTACGGATCCCACCTCCGGGTCCTCGGAGAGAAGCCGCACCACGCTGGTGCCCACGTTGCCCGTGGCACCGGTGACCACGATCCTGCTGCCCGTTGCGCTGCTCACCCTGCGCTCCTCTCGGCCGTTCCTCCGTGCGGGGAGCACCGGGTACCCGCCGCCCGGGAAAGGCACGCGCGAAGTGGGCGGGCTCGGTGCCTTGCGGGCATGGACCGTGCGGGCCCGGACCGTGCGGGCATGGGGAAGCCCCGACCGCGACGGGGGAATCACGGCCGGGGCGGCTCGGGGCGGATACGGATGGCGGTCGCCTCTCGGCGAAAGGCTCCACAGGGCTTCAGCCGAACGATCGTCCCTGTGGGCAATAGGTGAGGCCCGGGGACACTGTCCCATCCGTACCCACGGTCTGTTCAACGGCGAACGACCGGCCGGTGTTCCACCGTCTGTTGTGGTTTGGGGTGATGTGCGTCACTGTTCGACGGGTTCGTTGGACTCACGGGACTCGTTGGACTCACGGGTCTCGTTGGACTCGTGGGGTTCACGGGTCTCGTGGGACGTGTGGGGCTCGGGCACGATCTCGGCCCACAGGTTCTCCGCCTGCAACAGAAGGGCACCGAGCACCGCCGTCCGCCCGGCGCCGTGTCCGGCCTGCTCGCGCAGCCCCTCCTGCAACCGCCGGTGCAGTTCCTCCATGCTCGCCCCGGTGGCCTCCGCCGGATCGGTGTCCGCCCGCTCGCCCACCAGCTCGCGCGCCTCGGTGTGGCAGGCGTCGCCGATCAGCCGCAGCAGGCGTGCGTACAGGTCGAGGACCGGCCCCTCGGGAGGCACCGGCGTACGGTGCTCGTCGGCCGCCACGGCCAGGGACCGGGTCAGCGCGGTGAGGCTGCCGGTGACCCGGCTCCACCGCTGGTCCTCGTCCTCCGGCGGCACGACCGTGGGCCCGCGGTGCAGCCGGCGCAGCGGGCCCGAGGTCAGGCGCAGGCTCTCCCGGCTCCACGACCGCGCGGAGTACAGCGCGTCCAGCCGCCGCTCCAGCCACGCGGCCTGCCGGGACCAGTCGGCCGCGCTCTGCGCGTCCCACCGGGTCTCCCGCAGGTCGGCGGCGACGGAGTGCAGCAGGTCACCCGCCTCGCGGGCCAGCGCCGCGAGGTTCTCCCGTACGTCCCGCAGATGGATCGGGGGCAGCACCAGGGCGTTGACCGCCGATGACCGCTCCGAGCGCCGCCTGTCCCACCCGGTGACCGACCGCGCCGGCCGACACCGCGGTGCCGGATGCCAGGACGAACACCGCCGTGGTGGCCGCGTAGATGCCCTGCCGGCCGAAGCGGGACCAGTTCGCGGCGAGCATCAGCACCGGCAGGGACAGCACCAGCGCCCCCGTGTTGTCGTCCGTGATCGCCTGCGCCGCCGATGCCAGCAGCGCCCCGACGCAGATCGCCGCGAACTGCTGCCCGGCCTGCCGCACCGAGCTGTAGACGGTGGCCTGCACCAGGACGAGCGCCACCCACGGGGCCATCAACGCCATCGGATCGTCCAGCCACACGCCCGCCACGGCCCAGGCGATCAGCGCCGCGCCCGCGGCCTTCAGCGACTGCACGACCAGGTCGCGCTCCCGTCCCGGTCCCCGCCAGGCGGCCCGCGCGGCCCGTCCGACGGCGCACGCCTCCCACCACACCGCGGCCAGGGGCCGCCGACCCCTCAGTGCCTCCCGGAGGGTGTGTGCCACAGCGCTCATGCGGTACCGGGTGCCCGCGTGACCTGCGGACCCGTCTCGAAGCGGGGGACGTAGGCGGTGAGGGGTGCGGACCGGTCGCTCATGCCAGCGGGCTCCCGCCCAGGGAGGCCAGCAGGTCGGCCGGGTCGGCGTAGACCGCCTCCGCGCCCGCCTCCTCCAGGTCGGCGCGGGGCAGGCCGCCGCACAGCACGCCCACGCAGCGCACCCCGGCCCGGCTGCCCGCACGCATGTCCCAGACGGTGTCGCCGACGAAGACGGCCCGCTCGGCCGGGACCCCGGCCAGCTCCAGCGCGTGCTCGACCGGCTCCGGTGCCGGTTTGCCCGCGTCCACGTCGTCGGCGCTCGCGGTGGCGGTGATCGCGTCGTCCGCGTCGATCGCCCGCCGCAGCGCGCCCAGCTCCGCCCCGCCCGCGGAGGTGGCCAGTACCACCGTCCAGCCGTCCCCGGCCAGCCGGCGCAGCAGTTCCCCGGCGCCCGGCAGCGCCGGAAGCCGGTCGAAGTACTGGCCGTAGAGTGCCTTGTGGGCGGCGCTCAGTTCCGCGTCCCGGTCCTTGTCCCGGTCCTCGCCGAGCAGCCGTGCGACGAGGTCGCCCGAGGCGAGGCCCACGGCCCGGTGGACGGCGTGCATGGGCACCCGGTGCCCGGCCTGCCGGAACGCCTCCCACCAGGTCGTCACATGCAGGTGATTGGTGTCGACGAGGGTTCCGTCGACGTCGAACACGGCCGCCCGTTCCATGCACTGTCCCTTCCGTGGTCCGTGATCCGCGGACTGTGGATCGGCGGGCGGGTACCACGTCAGCGGTCCGTCACTCCGGACGGTGCACCCCTCTCAGGGTGTACGGCCCTCACGCGTCCAGGCCAGCAGCTCCTCGAGGGACCAGGTGGTGACCACGCGCTCCGGGGGCACCCCGCACTCCTCGGCCCGCGCGCACCCGTGGATCTGCCAGTCCAGCTGACCGGGCGCGTGCGCGTCGGTGTCGACGGAGAACAGCACGCCGGCCGCCACCGCCCGGCGCAGCAGCCGCCGCGGCGGGTCCAGCCGCTCCGGGCGGCTGTTGATCTCCACGGCCGTGCCGGACTCGGCGCAGGCGGCGAAGACCTCGTCCGCGTCGAACTGCGACTCCGGCCGTCCCCGCCCGGTCAGCAGCCGCCCGGTGCAGTGCCCGAGCACGTCGGCGTGCGGATCGCGGACGGCGGTCACCATCCGCCGGGTCATCGAGCGGGCGTCCATCCGCAGCTTGGAGTGCACGGACACGACCACCACGTCGAGCCGCTCCAGCAGCTCCGGCTCCTGGTCGAGCGAGCCGTCGTCGAGGATGTCGCACTCGATGCCGGTCAGCAGCCGGAACGGGGCCCAGGTGGCGTTGAGCTCCGCCACCACGTCCAACTGCTCGCGCAGCCGAGCGGGGGAGAGGCCGCGGGCCACCGTCAGCCGCGGCGAGTGGTCGGTCAGGGCCGCCCACTCGTGCCCGAGCGCCGCCGCCGTCCGCCCCATCTCCTCGATCGGGCTGCCGCCGTCGGACCAGTCCGAGTGCAGGTGGCAGTCGCCGCGCAGCAGCTTCCGCAGCCGTTCACCGCCCCGGGCGAGCGGGGTGTCCGCCTCGCTCTCCAGCTTGGCGAGGTAGCCGGGCACCTGGCCGTCCAGCGCCTCGCGCGCCACCTGCGCCGTCTTGGGCCCCACGCCCTTGAGCGACTCCAGGGATCCCGCCCGCTCGCGCAGCTCGGCGGCCGGCAGCCCGCCGAGCACCCCTGCCGCGGTGCGGAAGGCACGGACACGGTAGGTCGGGGCCTGGGCCCGCTCCAGGAGGAACGCGATCCGCTCCAGCGCCTCGACGGGGTCCATCGCCACCTCCTCGTGCCGCCTCCACCGGCCCCACCGGCCTCCACCGGCATGTCCAGGGTTCCCCAGAGCACCGGGACCCGCACCACGAACCGGGCGGTCGTGCCCGTTTCCGGCCCGGGTCCGGGTCCTCGCTCCCGCGGGTTGCGGCCTACCCTCTAGGCATGACCGAGATCGACAGCCCGCACATCGGCAGTCCGCGGATCCTCGTGTACGGGGTGGACCCGGGCCCGCCCCCGTTCCGGATCGTGCAGATCGACGGCCAGGTGGTCGGTGAGGCCAGGGCCGTCACCGACGTACTGGAGGCCGCCGCCGCCTTCGGCATCACCGTCCACGACCTCGACGACCCGGAGGTCGTCCGCTGGGTGGGCGGGGACAAGTTCACCTGGACCACGCACTAGGACGCGTCCCGGGCCGCCCCGCCCGGTGCCTCAGCCGACCGTCCACTTCTGGTTGGCGGTGCCCGTGCAGGTCCAGATCTGCAGCCGGGTGCCGTTGGCGGCGTTGCTACCGGTGACGTCGAGGCACTTGTCGGCCTGCGGATTGACGATGTCGCGCGCGGCGGTGACGACCCAGCGCTGGGCCGCGCTGCCGTTGCAGTCCCACAGTTGGACGACCGTGCCGTCCGCGGTGCCGCCGGCGTTGACGTCCAGGCACTTGCCGAGCGCCCGGATCGTGCCGTCGGAGCCCACCGTCCACTGCTGCGCCGCCGTACCGTTGCAGTCGTAGAGCTGTACGGGCGTGCCGTTGGCGGTGTTCGCCGCCGCGACGTCGACGCACTTGCCGGCCAGGCCGCGGATCGCGCCGCCGGCCGGTGAGTCGCCGGTCGTCACGGAGACGTGGTCGACGACGAGGGTCTGCGGGAAGGTCGTGGAGCCGTCCGGGTCGCCCGGCCAGTAGCCGCCGACCGCCAGGTTCAGGATCAGGAAGTACGGCCGGTTGAACACCCACTGCTTCCCGCCCAGGTCCGCCGGGGTGCGCCGCTGGTAGACGGTGCCGTCCACCGACCAGGTGATCGAGTCGGGCGCCCAGTCGACGGCGAAGGTGTGGAAGGCGTCCGCGAAGGCCTGGCCGCCGGGCAGGGTGTAGCCGGCGCCTATGCCGCCCGAGCCGGAGTAGCCGGGGCCGTGGATCGTGCCGTGCACGGTGGAGGGCTCGAAGCCGACGTTCTCCATGATGTCGATCTCACCCGAGTCCGGCCAGTTCACCGGCGTGCCCAGCATCCAGAACGCCGGCCACATGCCCTGCCCGCGCGGCACCTTCATCCGCGCCTCGACGTGCCCGTACTGCGCCGTGAACTTCCCGGAGGTGTTGAGCCGGGCGGAGGTGTACTGGCAGGTGCCGTACCAGCACTGGTAGTTGGCCGGGTTCTCCTTGCGGGCGGTGATGACCAGGTGGCCCTGGCCGTCCAGGGCCGCGTTCCTGTTGCCGGACGTGTAGTACTGCCGTTCGTGGTTGTTGACGTTGTCGCCGGTCTCGATCTGCCACTTCGAGGAGTCGACGGCCGCGCCGGCCGGGCCGTCGAAGGTGTCGGAGAAGGCCACGGCGGCCGCCGCGGAGGACGGGGCGCCGACGGCCCCGTCGGCCCGAAAGACCCGGGAGCCGTCCGGGTCCGCCTGGGCGGGGCCGGTCACGAGGGACGCGGCCAGCCCGGCGGACAGGGCGGCGGCGAGGAGACATCTGCGAAGCAGGCGTGGGCGGGCCACGGCTCTCCCTTCCGTACGACGTCTTGCGCGAAGACGCCGACCGAGGTGGGGGGTTGGAGGTGTCGCCTCTTTATTCAAGTAGTGAGATAAGGGCCGGTCAATACCTTGGTACGGACCGGATGGCCCGCTCTCAGGTGCGCCCCCCGCGCGCGTGCACCGTCCGGCTCATCCGCCGGCCGAGAAGCAGGTAACCGATCAGCGCCCCACCGGTGTTGAGGATGACGTCGTCGACGTCGAAGGCCCGCCCGGTGACCAGCACGCCCTGGGCGCACTCCACCAGCAGCATCACCACGGCCGTCAGCAGCAGCACGCGCAGCACCCCGCGCGTGCGCGGGGCGACGACCGGGACGAGGACCCCGAACGGCACGCCGAGCAGGATGTTCCCGCCGATCTGTTTGACCGCGTCGCGCAGGGCCGGCTGGTCCAGATACGCCCTCAGCGACCGGCCGGGATGCAGATTGGTGTGGGTCAGGGCCTCGGACGCGGGGGAGGGCTGGAGGGTCAGCCGCGCCAGCACCACCGCGAACGCCACCATGAAGACGAACGCGCACGCCGTCGCCAGCAGGCGCAACGGCAGGGCGAGCGTGTGCCGTTCGCGACGGTCGCCCTCCCGCGCCTTGGCGGCACGAGAGCGCGGCCAAGAACGCGGCCGTGAGGCGGCACGAGCCATGTCGGTCCTCCAGTCGTCAACTTCCCCGCGTGATGAGGCGGTTACCCGCCGATCCGCCGAGGATGCCCGGTGAACCGCGCGACCCCCGCGCGAACGGTCGTGCGCGCCCGGCCGTGCCCGCCCGGGCGGCTCGCCCGTGCCGCCCACCCGTTTTGCCCACCCGTCCCGTGTCCGCCCGGCCCGCCGGTCCGGGCCGGTCCGTGGAGGTGGCGTGTGAAGAGCCGTAGGACGCTCCTCGCCGTGGCCGAGGTGGCCGCCTGGTGGGTCCCGCTCGCCGCGCTCTGGCTGGTGCTCGTCAGCACCCTCGACCCCCTCGAACTGGCCGTGGGCGCGGGCGCCTCGGCCGTGGCGGCGTTCGTCGCCCGGGGCGCGCGGCGGGCGGTGACCGGCCGGTGAACGGCTGGATCCTCGCGGCCCTCGTCGTCCTCGCCGCCGGCGTCGGCGCCACGCGGTGGGGCGTGGCGACCGGCCCGCCACCAGCCGCAACCTCATCCACGCGGTGGGCTGCCTGTCCGTGTGCCAGGCCGCCACCTACGTCCTGCTGCTGGCCGTGGGCCACCGCGACGGCGCCACCGCCCCGGTGTTCTCCGACCTCGCCCCCGGCTCCCGGCCGGTGGTGGACCCCGTCGTCCAGGCCCTCGCCCTGACCGACGTCGTCGTCGGCGCCACCGTCACCGCCCTGCTGCTCGCCCTGGTCGTCCAGGTCGCCAAGCGGCACGGCACGGTCGACCCCGACGAACTGAGCGAGCTGCGCGGCTGATGCACCACCTGCTGCCCCTCCTCGTCGCCGTCCCGCTGCTCGGCGCCGCCCTGCTCGCCGCCGGGGGCCGGCTCGTGCCCCGCCTCGTCGCGGAGAGCGTGGCCTCGGCCGTCGCGGCCGGCACCGCGGCGCTCGCGGTCCTCCTGCTGGCGCACTCCTCCCCGCCGCTGACCGAATGGGTGGGCGGCTGGGAGCCCGCCGAAGGCCACAGCGTCGGCATCGTCCTGACCGGCGACGGACCTGGGCTCGGCATGGCCGGGTGGCGGCCCGGGTGTTCCTGGGGCTCGGCCCGACACCCGAGCACGCCGAGGGCAAGGGCGGCACCGACCCCTACGAGACGACCGGATCGGGGGAGGAACCCGAGACCCGGCAGCGGCTCGGCCGTGTGCCCGGCACCATGACGGCGGTCCCCGCGCTGCTGCTCGCCGGGGCCCTGGCCGCCGGTGCCGTGCCCGCCTTCGGCGACGCGGTGGCCCGTGCCATGAGCGAGGCCACCTCGGCCGGGCTCGTCCACACCTCCGTGCACTGGACGCCCCTGGGCGTCGCCCTCGGTCTCCTGTTGACCGTGCTGGCCCTGGCCCTGGCCGCGGTCGCCGTGGCACGACCGGGTCTGCTCGCCGCGCCGGGCTGGGCGCTGGGCCTGCGGCGGCTGCAGTCCGGGCACATCGGCGACTACGTGGCCTGGCTGCTGGTGGGCACCACCGTGCTCGGAGCGCTGGCCCTGCCGGCCATCCTCTCCGGGTGAGCACGGCGGCGCGCCCGCCCTCCTCGCGTCAGGTCCCGTACGTCACCCGCACCTCCTCGAAGCCGAGGGAGGTCAGCAGCCCCCGGAGCATGGCGGTGGTGTTGCTCTCGGCCCGGGCCTTCAGCTCGCTGTCCTTCGCAGCCTCGCCGATGTGCCGGGCCGCGAGCTTCTGCACGGCCTGCTCGCCGTTCGGGTTGTCCGAGAACAGGTCGCCGAGCCGGTCGAGCAGCCCGCGCTGCTTGGAGACCGCGTAGGAGCGCTCGGGGTCGAGCGCCGGCTTGCCCAGCGCCGCGTGCGGCAGCCGCAGCGTGGCCGAGGTCCGCTCGCCGTTGACCCTCACGTCGTCCTCGCCCACCTTCCCGAGGTCGACGAAGGCGTCGACGGTGCCCGCGCCGACGTACAGGGTGCGGGTGCCGCGGATCGCGTCGGGCAGGAACCTCGTGTCCTTCTCCAGGTCCACGACGACCTGGAAGTTGCCCGACGCGGCGTCGTAACGGCTGATGTCCTGCACGGACTTCAGCAGCGCCGGCCCCGAACGGTCCTGGGTCTCGGAGCCGAACAGGTCCTTCAGCCCCGGTACGACACTCAGGCGCAGCCCCGCGAACAGCACGACGAGCACCAGCACCAACGCGGTCAGCGCCTTCGCCCAGCCGGGCATGCGCCGCACGGGCCCCTCGACGGGACGCGTGGGCTTCTTGACGGGAGTCGTCATGGCGGCGGCCCTCCTTCCTACTCACCCGGATGCCCGCCAACTCCCGTACCAGGCACACCGTTTCCGGGTTTCAGCGGACGGTCCGCGGTGGGCCGCGACGACCACACCGCCTCCCCGCGCGTCAGCCCCGGCAGCCGCAGCTCGGCCTCCCGCACCCGACGGGCCGGCAGCTCACCGGTCACGGTCCAGTCCGGGTCACCGCCCGTCGTACCGGCGAAGTCCGCGCCCAGCGAGGCCAGCAGGGCCGTCACGGCGGCCAGCGTGTCCGCCGGGACCTCCGCCTCGAAGGCCTGGTACGGCTCGAACAGCACGGTCCGCGCCCGGGCGAGGGCGCGGCGCAGCACGATCGGCGTCAGCCCGCGGAAGTCGGCGGCCGTACTGACCGGTGAGCTGAAACCGGAACGGACCAGCGTCACCCGGTAGTCGGTGACCGGCGCGCCGGTGAGCCCGGTCCGCAGCGTGGCGTGCACGGTCTCCTCGACGGCCTGGTGGAAGGCCCGGGGCAGGGCGCCGAGTTCCGTCTCGTGGGCGAACTCCCCGCCCGAGCCGCGCGGGCCCGGCTCGACGCGCAACCCGATCGTCGCCCAGTAGCGGGTGTGGTCGAGCCACGGCATCTCCTCCGCCGCCTCACCGGTACCGGCCGGGCGCTCCAGGAACCGGACGCGGCCCGGCGTGAACTCCGCCTCGATGCCGAAGTCCTCGGCTAGCGTCGCCGCGAGGACCTCCATCTGCACCTCGCCGTACAGCAGCAGGGCGGTGGCGCCGGACGCCGCCGGGCGGGCGTGCAGCAGCGGATCATGGTCGGCCAGCGCCAGCAGGGCCGAGCGCAGCGGCGCCGCCTGCTCCGGGTGCACCGCCCGGACCAGGGTCTGCAAGGTGGGCGGCGCGAACCGCGGTGCGCGATCGGTCAGTTCACCGAGCCGGTCGCCGACGCGCAGACCCCCGGGGACGGTGAGCGCGGCGATGTTCCCGGCGGTGAGCGTGGTGTCGCCGCCGACCACGTCGAGGCGGGTCACCCGCCCGGAGAACTCGGTGGTCCGCCCGTCGGACTCGCGCCGCAGGAAGGTGAGCCGCCGGCGCGGGCGCACCTCGCCGTCGTACAGCCTGAGGTACGCCGTGCGCTCGCCGGCGGGCCCCGGGCGCACCGCGAAGACCGTGCCGCGCGGTTCCGTGCCGCGGGCCGTGCCCGGCGCGGCGGCCGGGAGCAGGCCGACCAGGCCCTCGGCGAGCTCCGCGACGCCCTGGCCGCCGAGGGCGGAGCCGTGGTACAGCGGGTGGAACGAGCCGTCGGCGGTACGGGCGGCGAGGGCGGCGGCCAGGTCCCGCGCGGTCGGTTCGGGGCCGTCGACCAGTGCGGCCAGGATGCCGGGGTCCACCTCGGCGAGCGCCTCCGCGGTCCGTCCGTCGGGCGGACGGCGGGCGACCCGGGCGCGCGGGGTACCGGCGTCCGTCACCTCGGTCAGCGGTGCGACGTGCGGGGTCAGCAGGCGCCGGACGTCCGCGAGCAGGCCGTCGGTGCGCGCGCCGGCCCGGTCGATCTTGTTGACGAACACGAGCGTGGGCAGCCGCAGCCGCCGCAGGGTGCGCATGAGGACGCGGGTCCGCGCCTGCACGCCCTCGACGGCGGACAGCAGCAGGACCGCGCCGTCGAGCACCTCCAGGGCACGCTCGACCTCCGCGACGAAGTCGGAGTGGCCCGGGGTGTCGATCAGGTTGACCCGGGTGCCGCCGACGGTGAGGGCGGCGACGGCGGAGCGGATGGTGATGCCGCGGCGGCGCTCGATGCCGCCGTCGTCGGTACGGGTGTCGCCGGCGTCGACGCTGCCGAGCCGGTCGATGGCGCCGTGGTCGAACAGGAGCCGTTCGGTGAGGCTGGTCTTACCCGCGTCGACGTGGGCCAGGATGCCGATGTTCAGGGTGCGCATGCGTGGAGGAGTCCTCGGGAGCCGTGGGCCGAAGGGGGCGCTGGGGGAGTCCGAGGAGTCGGCGCATGCGCGGGTTCCTGACGTGAGCGGAGGGACGGGTTCGTGGACGGCGCCATCATGGCCCGGGGCCCGGGGAGCGGCGCAACGGGATTTCCGTAAGCTGGGGATCCAGGCCGGACAGGATCACGCGAGGAGCGGTCCGTGCGAGACATCGCCGTGTTCAGCGGTAGTGCCCACCCCGACCTGGCCGAGGAGGTCTGCGCCCAGCTGGGCGTGCCGCTCAGCCCCACCCGGGTCAGCCGGTTCGCCAACGACTGCCTGGAAGTGCAGTTGATGGCCAACTGCCGCGAGCGGGACGTCTTCCTCGTCCAGCCGCTGGTCAAGCCGGTCCAGGAACACCTCGTCGAGCTGCTCCTGATGTGCGACGCGGCACGCGGGGCGTCGGCCGGCCGCATCACCGTGGTCATGCCGCACTATTCCTACGCCCGCTCCGACAAGAAGGACGCCCCGCGCATCTCGCTGGGCGGGCGCCTGGTGGCCGACCTGCTGGTGGCGGCGGGGGCGAGCCGGGTCCTCGCCATGACCCTGCACTCGCCCCAGGTGCACGGCTTCTTCTCGGTCCCCGTCGACCACCTGCACGCGCTGCGGGAGCTCGCCGCGCACTTCCGGCAGTACGACACCTCCCGGGCGACCGTGGTCTCGCCGGACCTGGGCAACGCCAAGGAGGCCGCCGCGTTCGCCCGGATGCTCGGCGCTCAGGTGGCGGCCGGCGCGAAGCAGCGGTACGCCGACGACCGGGTCAGTATCAGCGCGGTGATCGGGGACGTCGCCGGGCGCGACGTCATCGTGCTGGACGACGAGATCGCCAAGGGCAGCACGGTGCTGGAACTCCTCGACCGGCTCCGGGAGTCGGGCCCGCGCACCATCCGCCTCGCCTGTACGCACGGGCTGTTCGCGGCCGGGGCGCTCGGTCGGCTCAGCGAACAACCGGACGTGCTGGAGATCGTGTGCACCAACACGGTGCCGGTGCCGGTGGACGACCACACGGACAAGCTGCGGATCCTGTCCATCGCCCCGGCGCTCGCCGAGGCGGTGCGCCGCATCCACAACGGCGAGTCGGTCAGCGCCCTGTTCGACGCCCGGCCGGCGGGCTGAGGCCGAGGGCCTGGTCCAGGGTCGGCCACGGCGGCAGCAGCCGCGCCAGGCCGGTGATCCGCAGCATGCGCAGGGTCAGCGGGTGGTCGCACACCAGGCGCACCTGCCCGCCCCGGTCGAGGACCTGGCTGCGGGCCCGGCACAGCAGGCGCAGCCCGGAGCAGTCGAAGAACTCGATGCCGCCGAGGTCCAGGACGACCCGGGCACCGTGACGTACCGTCTCCCGGTCCAGGTGCGGGGCGATCTCCGCCGCCGAGGCGATGTCGATCTCGCCCCGGAACTCCAGCACCGTGTGCCCCCGGTGGTGGCGCACCCGCAGGTGCCGGGTGGGCGACGCGGATTCCTGCCGCACGAACCTTGCCTCCAGCCTGTCGCGGCCTTTCGGGCCTGCTTCCGGGGGCTCAATTACCCAATCCGCTCGGAAAGTTACCCCGATCGAGCGAATCTGAGCATGTTCGATTGACATATGTCACAGAAATCTCACCGCTGCGCCGACGCCCGCCGATCGGGAGGGGCGAGCGGTCAGTCGACCACGAGGACGAGCTTGCCCGTGGTGCGGCCGGTCTCGCCCAGCGCGTGCGCCCGCGCCGCCTCGGCCAGCGGGAAGGTCTCGGCGACGGTGGCCCGCAGCTTCCCCGACTCCACCAGGCGGGCGATCTCCTCCATACCGGCCCGGTCCGCGTCGACCAGCATCCGCACCGCCCGCACGCCCAGCCGGTCGGCCTCCTCGAAGAACTCGTCCGACCCGACCGGCAGGATCGACACCACGATCCCGCCCGGACGCAGCACACGCAGGGACCGCAGGGAGGTGTCGCCGCCGATCGTGTCCAGGACGACGTCGACGTCCTTCACGGCCTCGGCGAAGTCCGTCTCCCGGTAGTCCACGGTCTCGTCCGCCCCGAGGGAGCGCAGGAACCCGTGCTTGCCCGCGCTGGCGGTACCGATCACATGGGCACCCCGGGCCTTGGCGATCTGCACCGCCGCATGGCCCACACCGCCGGCCGCGGCGTGGATCAGCACCCGCTGCCCCGGCTGCACGTCGGCGCGCTCCACCAGGGCCTGCCACGCCGTCAGCGAGACCAGGGGCAGGGCGCCCGCCTGGACGTGGTCGATCCCCGACGGCTTGTGGGTGAAGGCGCGCGCGGGAGCGGTGACGTACTCCGCGTGCGAACCGTGACCGAAGGGATAGGACAGCATGCCGAAGACCTCGTCACCGGGCCGGAAGGCGGCCACCCCGATCCCCACCGACTCCACCACGCCCGACACGTCCCAGCCCAGTACGAAGGGCGGTTCGCCGAGGAAGCCGCCGGTCGCCCGGTGCTTCCAGTCGGTCGGGTTCACCCCGGCGGCCCGCACCCGTACCAGCACCTCGTTCGGGCGCGGCTCGGGGCGCTCGGGGCGTACCTCCTTCAGGACCTCCGGACCGCCGAGGACGTCCTGGCTGACGGCGCGCATGGTGTTCATCGAGACCTCGCAAGTCGGGGAGGGGACGGGCGACACGGTCGGCAACCTCCGAAGTGATCGTGCCATTCCCGGAGCCGCCCGGCACCGCGGCGACCTCAATCGCGACGGCCGTCGGCCGCCCGCCGACTGATTCGGCCGGGCCGGGATATCCGCAAGGCAAGGGGCAGGGGCACGACGGCCCGCGCCCGTGATCCTTCGGAGGAGACATGGCACTGGTCAACGCGGGCGTCGTGGTGCTCGACTGCGCCGAACCCGAGCGGCTCGCCGAGTTCTACAAGGAGTTGCTGGGCGCCGAGGAGAGCGACGTGAGCGCCAACCGCATCGAGATCGAGGGCCCGGGGAGCTTCCGGATGGCCTTCCGGCGGGACGTGAACGCCACCCCGCCGAGCTGGCCGCGCCCGGAGAACTCCCTCCAGGTCCACCTGGACTTCGTGGTCGCCGACCTGGACGAGGCCGAGCGAGCGATCGTGGGTCTCGGCGGACGCCCGGTGGAGGCGAAGGACCCGGCCGGTCCGCACGAGGAGCGCGGCTTCTCCGACCCGGCCGGGCACTCCTTCACCCTCCGCCACGCCCTCGCACCGACCGCACCCAAGCAGGGCTAGGGTCCGCCCGACGGACAGGCCCCGGCCCCCCGGTCGGCGTCAGTCGCGGCCGCCCTTCTCGGCGACCGGCCAGGCACCGGTCGAGCGCTGGATGGCCTTGGCGCCCGTACGGTCCACGGCGCTGCGCACCGCGGCGAAGATGGCGCCCTGGATCGCGGCGGCCAGCAGGATCTCGCCCCAGCCGCGGTCCGGGTCCAGGGCGTCGGGCGCGTCGTCCTCGTGCCGGATGACCTTCCAGGTCTTCTGGAACGCCATCCCGGCCAGCGTGCCGCCCAGCCAGCCGAGCGCGAACCCGACGGGCTTGTAGGCGAGGGGGAGCTTCTTCTTTTTCTTCGCCATGGGGATCTCCTTGCGTGGTGTGCGCTGAATGGTCGTACGCGGCCGGTGCGGGTCAGGGCCTGCCCCGCACCGGTACCTCCTCGTCGGACCGGACCGGTCCCGGCGGGGTGCCCTCGCCGAACGGACGGCCCCCCAGCTCCTGCCGGTGGTGGGGGGTGAGCCAGCCGGTCAGGTCCGGGCCCACGGGCACGATGCCGGTCGGGTTGATGCCGGTGTGCACCTGGTAGTAGTGGCGCTTGATGTGGTCGAAGTCGACGGTGTCCCCGAACCCGGGCGTCTGGAAGAGATCGCGGACGTATCCCCACAGCACCGGGTTCTCCGTCAGCTTCCAGCGGTTGCACTTGAAGTGGCCGTGGTAGACGGCGTCGAAGCGGACCAGGGTGGTGAACAGCCGGATGTCCGCCTCCGTGATGGTGTCACCGACCAGGTAGCGCTGCCGTTCCAGCCGGGGCGTCAACTGCTCCAGGCGCCGGAACACACCCTCGCAGGCGGCCTCGTACTCCTCCTGGCCGGTGGCGAACCCCGCCCGGTACACGCCGTTGTTGACGTCCTCGTAGACCCCGGCCATCACCTCGTCGATCTCGTCGCGCAGGGCCTGCGGATACAGGTCGGGCGCACCCGGCCGGTGCAGGGAGGTCCACTCGGTCGCGAGATCGAGGGTGATCTGCTGGAAGTCGTTGGTGACGAGCGCCCCGCTGGGCACGTCCACGACCGCGGGCACGCTCACCCCGCCCGGATAGCCGGTCTCCCGCCGGTCGTAGGCCTCGCTGAGGTAGCGGATGCCGAGGACCGGGTCGCGGCCGTCCGGGTCCAGCGT
This sequence comes from Streptomyces violaceorubidus, assembly GCF_000717995.1. Lineage (GTDB taxonomy): Bacteria > Actinomycetota > Actinomycetes > Streptomycetales > Streptomycetaceae > Streptomyces > Streptomyces violaceorubidus. The sequence continues at coordinate 139,097 of NZ_JODM01000014.1, read as the reverse complement.
GAAGCGCCAGCTGCGGTCGTCCTGGATCGGGTCGGCGACCGCCAGGGACAGGGCGTCCTCCAGACCGAGCAGCCTCCGTGAGACCAGGGCCCGGCTCGCCCACGGACAGGCGCGGCTCACCACCAGCCGGTAGCGGCCGGCCTCCACGGGCCAGCCGTCCCGGCCGTCCGCCGTGATCCGGTCCGCGAAGTGGCTCCGGGACCGTTTGAAGGCCTTCTTTCCGTAGCCGCTGTTCCCGGGTGTCCCGCCGTCACCGCTCATGACCCTGCCCTTCCGCTGTTCCTGTGACCCTGTCTCTCCGTGACCCTGTCTCTCTGTCTCTCTGTCTCTCTGTCTCTCTGTCTCTCTGTGTCCCTGTGTCCTTGTGTCCCTGTGTGTCTCCGGGTCCCTGTGTAGGCGTTCCCCGTTTTCGCCCGTCGGCACTGGCGGCCACCCGCAAGGCGGGGTGTGAGTCGCGCCGGCCGGGGCAGTCGGGGGTGCGTGAGTGGGACAGGCGGGGAAGAGAAGAAGACGGGCCGCACGGCCGACCGCAGGACACGCGTCACCGTGCTCGTGGCGCTGGCGGCCAACCTGGTGATCGCCGCCGCCAAGGCGGCCGGCGGGTTGATCGCGGGTTCGCCCGCGCTGCTGTCGGAGGCGGCCCACTCGGTCGCCGACAGCATGAACGAGATCTTCCTCCTCGCCGCCCTGCGCCGCAGCCGCCGCCCCGCGGATCGGCGGCACCCCTTCGGCTACGGCAAGGAACGGTTCTTCTGGTCGCTCCTCGCGGCCGTCGGCATCTTCGTCATGGGCGGCTGCTTCTCCTTCTTCCAGGGCGTCGAGGCCCTGCGCACCGGCGCCGACGAGGAACTCGGCGGCTACGTGGCCGGACTGATCGTGCTCGGCATCGCCCTGCTCGCGGAGGGGGGCTCCCTGCTGCGGGCGTTGCACCAGGTGCGTGGCCAGGGCGGGCTCGCCGACGGGCTGCGGGACCCGGCGCTGCGCACGGTCGTCGCCGAGGACGGCACCGCGGTGCTCGGCGTCTGCCTCGCCATGACCGGTATGGCGCTGCACATGGTCACCGGGCAGGTGGTGTGGGAGGCCTGCGCCTCGCTCGCCATCGGCGCACTGCTCGTCTACGTTGCCTACCGGCTGGGCCGCGAGGCCCGCGACCAGCTGATCGGCGAGGCCGCCGACCCGGAGGCCAGCGGTCGGATCAGGGCGCTGCTGCGGGCCCAGCCGGAGATCGACAGTGTCGAGGCGCTGTTTACCATGAAGACCGGCCTCGACTCGACCCTGGTGGCGGCCCGCGTCGACCTGGTGCCGGGCCTGGACAGCGAACGGGTGGAGGAGGTGGCCGTGCGCATCAAGAGGTCGATAGCGCACACCGTCCCCGAGGCGGGTCAGGTCTTCCTCGACGTCACCGACCGCCCCGCGCGGGAGGCGGCGGAAAGCCCCGCCGCGACGGGGGAACGCGGCGGGGCCTGAACGACGCCTTCCCGGCACCCGCCGTTCCATGCGCGCCGATCCGGAGCCGATCCGGAGCCGATCCGGGAAAGTCGGGCGCCTACGGGTCAGCCCGCGTCGGAGGGCTCCAGGACGAAGACCGGGATCTCCCGGTCCGTCTTCTTCTGGTAGTCGGCGTACGACGGGAACGCGGCGACCGCGCGCTCCCACCACTCGGCCTTCTCCGCGCCGGTGACCTCACGGGCCGTCATGTCGCGCTTCACCGGGCCGTCCTGGAGCTCCACCCGGGGATCGGCGGTCACGTTGAAGTACCAGACCGGGTGCTTGGGAGCGCCGCCGAGGGAGGCGACCGCGGCGTACCGGCCCTCGTGCTCGACGCGCATCAGCGGCGTCTTGCGCAGCTTGCCGCTCCGCGCGCCCCGGGTGGTCAGCACGATCACGGGCAGACCGGTGTCCGCCAGCGTCGTGCCCTCGGTGCCGCCCGAGCTCTCGTACAGCTCGACCTGTTCGCGCACCCACTGCGTAGGGCTGGGTTCGTACTCGCCGTCAAGAGGCATGTGCGTCCGTCCGTGTCGTCGTGTGTTCGTGTCGTCATGTCGCCGGGCCGGCCGGGCCGATGGGCACCCCCGGTCGGCGCGTGACCATCCTTACCGCATCCTGCCCTTCGTACCCCACGACCGCACGGACAACCGGACGGAGCGGGTCCGGCCGCCGGTCGCCACACCGTGCCGCTCGGCCAGTTCGGCGGCGCGGCCGGGGCCGTCGGAGGTCGCGATCGCGCCACGCGCGGGGCGGATCCGACCGGCACGGGAGGACACGGCCGCTCCTGACCGGCGTTCCCCGGCCAGTCTGCTCCCGCCACCGATCTGGCCGAACTTGTCGTCGCCCCATTAGATGCCCGAGGCATCTAATGATGATCACGACGCACTCTTCGTCTGCGAGGTCTTCCATGACGGACACCGACACGACGAGCACCGGCACCCCCACGAACACGGATCCGACGCGGGACAGGGGCGCGGCCGACTCCGTCGCCTTCCCGCAGGACCGGACCTGCCCCTACCAGCCGCCCGCCGGCTACGACCCCTTGCGCGCCGCCCGCCCGCTGACCCGCATCACGCTCTTCGACGGCCGTCCGGCCTGGCTGGTGACCGGGCACACCGCCGCCCGTCGGCTCATGGCCGACCAGCGCCTGTCGACCGACCGCAGCCGCGACGGCTTCCCGGCCACCTCGGCGCGTCTGGCCGCCGTACGCGGGCGCCGGACCGCACTGCTCGGTGTGGACGACCCCGAGCACCGCGCCCAGCGCAGGATGGTGCTCCCGGAGTTCACCTTCAAGCGCGCCGCCGCGCTGCGCCCGCGCATCCGGCGGATCGTCGACGAACGGCTCGACGCGATGATCGCGCAGGGTCCGCCCGCCGACCTGGTGACGGCCTTCGCGCTGCCCGTGCCGTCGATGGTGATCTGCGCACTGCTCGGAGTCCCCTACGCCGACCACGACTTCTTCGAGGAACAGTCCCGTCGGCTGCTGCGCGGCCCCCTGCCCGCCGACACCCGGGACGCCCGCGACCGGCTGGAGGCGTACCTGGGGGACCTGGTCGACCGCAAGCGGCAGGCACCCGGCGACGGGCTGCTGGACGACCTGGTCCGGCGGCAGTCGGCCGACGGCGCGTTCGACCGCGAACTGCTGGTCGCGTTCGCCGTGATCCTGCTGGTCGCCGGCCACGAGACCACCGCCAACATGATCTCGCTGGGCACCTACACCCTCCTGACCAACCCCCGCCGGCTGGCCGAACTGCGCGCGGACCCCGGGCTGCTGCCCGACGCCGTGGAGGAGCTGATGCGCGTCCTGTCGATCGCCGACGGCCTGCTGCGGATGGCCACCGAGGACATCGACGTGGACGGGCAGACCATCCGGGCCGGCGACGGGGTCGTCTTCTCGACCTCGCTCATCAACCGCGACGAGAGCGTCTACCCCGATCCCGACGCCCTCGACTGGCACCGCCCGGCCCGCCACCACGTCGCCTTCGGCTTCGGCATCCACCAGTGCCTCGGCCAGAACCTGGCCCGGGCGGAACTGGAGATCGCCCTGCACGCCCTCTTCGACCGGCTGCCCACGCTGCGCCTGGCCGCCCCGGCCGACGAGATCCCCTTCAAACCCGGCGACACCATCCAGGGGATGCTGGAACTCCCCGTGGCCTGGTAGGAGGTTTTGGACATGCGCATCGGCATCGACAAGGACACCTGTATCGGCGCGGGACAGTGTGCCCTGACCGCCCCCGACGTCTTCACCCAGGACGACGACGGCTACAGCACGCTGCGGCCCGGCCGCGAGGACGGCGGCGGCAGCGCGCTGGTGCGGGAGGCGGCCCGCGCCTGTCCCGTGGGCGCGATCACCGCCGAGGAGACGGAGGACGCGGGGGCCGTACCCTTCCGGACACCCGGTGACACCAGCCGGGTTCCCCGCCCCGCCGCTCTCCGAGCCCCTGTGGAAAAGCCACCTCCCGTGTGATTTGCGGGTACGGTGCTGGCACCGACGTCGCAGGGGGACACATGGACATCGAACTCGCCGATCTGCTCAAGTCGCTGCGCTCCGAGATCAGCCGCGCCCGGATCGACGCCGGCGGTCAGGACGTCCGCTTCCGCATCAACTCCATCGACCTGGAAGTCAACGTGGCGGTGGAGAAGTCCGCCGAGGGCAATGCAGGGGTGCGGTTCTGGGTGGTGTCGCTCGGTGGCAAGGCCGGTGCGAAGTCGGCACAGACCCACGTGGTCAAGCTGAGTCTGACCGCCGAGTCGGACACGGGAGATCCGATCCTGACGGGCGACGACGTCTCGAACCTGTTCGTCGCGGACTGACCCCCGGATGAGCGCATTCGACAAGACCCGCGTGGCCGAGGTCGTCGTGCGGTCCGGGCGCACCGTCCAGTACGGATCCGGGTACCGGATCAGCTCGAAGCTCGTCCTGACCGTCGGTCACCTGCTGGACGGGAGCGAATCTCCCGCCTGCACCGTTCTGCTCGGCGGCGGCGACACGGAGCTGGCGGCGACGCCGGTGTGGCGGGGCGCCGGGCAGGACCTGGCGCTGCTCTCCCTGGACTTCACCGCGCCGGCCGACGCCGCGGCGCAAGGGGAGGCCGCGGCGATCCCGGACCGGGTGGCGCCGGTCGCCTTCGGCGAACTCCCGGACGACGTGGGCAGCGTGCCCTTCACGGGGATCGGCTTCCCCGCCTTCGCGCAACGACCCGATTCGGCCCGCTTCCGGGGCCTGCGCCGCAGGGACAGCCGGCTGGTCAAGGGCTTCGTGCAACTCGGTTCGAACATGAAGTCCCGGCTGCTGGACCTCACGTTCACCACGGCGGCGCCCGCCGCCCAGGGACCCGACGGCCAGGACCCCTGGCAGGGGGTGTCGGGTACGGCGCTGTTCGCGCACGACACCGGTCTGCTGGTCGGGGTGCAGGCACACCGGCTGCCGGCCGCGGGCACGGGCGGCGCGGAGGCGGAACCCGTCGCTCCGGCCCTGAAGGACCCGCAGCTGCGCCGGGAGCTGCTGCGCGCCGGCGTACGGCCGCACGCGGAACCGGTCGCCCTGCCCGGACAGGAGCCCGGAGGCCGGCTCCGGTCGGTCCTCTCGCAGCGGGAACTCATCGACGGCTTCGGTGACTTCAAGAAGAACCTGACGGCTGATCAGCTCCCCTACGTGTCGCCCGGCGACCAACACCCGGCCGACGCCGACAACCTGTTCGAGCGGCTCGTGGAGTCGTCCGAGCGCGGGATGCTGCTGGTCGGTGCCGCGGGTACCGGCAAGACCCGCACCGGCATCGAGGTGGGGCGGCGGGCGCTGGACGCGGGGTGGCGCGTCCTGCACGTGGTGCCCGGTGAGAGCAAGGCCATCACGGAAGAGGTCGCCGAACAGGTCCTCGGGGAGCCGGGTGCCGCCCTGGTGGTCATCGACTACCTCAACCACAGCCTCAACGAGTCCCAGCTGGACCTGGCCGCGATCCGGCACCGCCTGATCCCCGAGGCCCGTCGGCGCGGCATCACCGTGGCGCTGCTCGCCTCGGTGCGTCCCGGCTGGCTGCAGAAGGCCAACCGGGCGCAGCTGCACGAGCTGTTCGAGAAGGTGGAACTGCGGCAGGACCCGTCGTTCCAGCGGCAGGTCACCGAGAACGCCCTGCTGAACCTGGCTCCGACCGCCGTTCGGCGACTGACCGTGGACCACATGATGGCGATCTGCGGGCACCGGCCCGTCATCGCCCTGCTGGTGGCCAGCGAGATCGAGCGCCGCGTCGAGCTCGGCATCTCGCTCCCCGAGGCCGCGGGCCTGCGGTCCGGGGGAGAGCTGTCCGCCTGGCTCGAGAGCCGGCTCAGCGAGGACGGCCTGACCGTCGCGGGCCGTGCGGACGACTTCACGCCCGCGCGCGCCTCCTCCGGACTGCTGGCGGCCGCGGCGGCCGCGGCCGCCTGTCCCCAGGACCTCCCCGAGGTGACGGCCACGGCCCGCGCGGCGCTGGCGCACACGGACGGGCCGACGCCGCGGGCCGAGGACGTCGTCGCCACCCTCATCTCCCTGGGCTGGCTGGAGCAGGACGACGACGGGGTGTACTCGGTCGCCCATGACGTGGTCGCCGACCAGCTCATGGAGTTCGTCATGCTCCCCGAGAACGACACGGACCCGGACGAGTCGCGCACCCGTGAAATGCTGGCCGGCTGCCTCATCAGCCCGCGCACCGTCGGCCGCTTCGCGCTCAACATCGGCCGCCTCGTCAACGACCTGACGCTCGCGGGACGGGCCGACGTCGTCCTTCCGGTGCTTGAGCGCTGGTTCGCCGACGAGGCGGACACCATCGGGCAGGTCATGCGCCGCCACCCGAGCACCGGCAGTTACGCGCTGGGCGCCATCTGCTCGGGTGCGCCGTGGTCCGTCCCGGCCGTGCAGTGCTGGCAGCAGGTCGTCGATCCCTGGCTCAGCGACTTCGGCACCGGCACCGACGCCCGGCACCTCCTCTACCGCGGCCTGCGTCGGCTCCCGCACGACGGCGTGCTGCTCCTCATCCCCACCGCCCTGGCCTGGCTCAAGAGCTACGAACGGCGACGCGAGGCCGGCTATGTGCTCGGCCCCCTGCTACTGCGCACCGGTCTGCCGCCCGTGGCCATACGGCAGGCCGTCACGAGCACCTTCACCTGGCTCACGCGCCACGCCGGGGTCCCGGAAGCGCACTTCGTGCTGGGCCCCCTGCTGGGCCGCGCCGACCTCGATCCCCAGGACGGCCTGCGCGCCGTCTCCGCGACCCTGGGCTGGCTGGAGCACCACCCCACCAGCCCCGAGGGCCGGTTCGTACTGCGTCCCCTGCTGTCGCGCGGGGATCTCGGTCCCGAGGAGGGTGTGCGGGCCGTCTTGGCGGCGTTGACCTGGCTGGAGGCGCGTTGTCGCGCGGTGATCTGGATGCCGGGGAGAGCGGGCGGGCGGTGTCCGCGTTGTCGCGCGGTGATCTGGATGCCGGGGAGAGCGGGCGGGCGGTGTCCGCCGCGTTGACGTGGCTGGACCAGTACGCGGAGGCGGAGGAGGCGCAGTTCGTCGTACGCCCGCTGCTGGCACGCGGGGATCTCGGCCCCGAGGAGAGTGCGCGGGCCGTCTCCGCGGCGCTGAGCTGGCTCGACCGGCACACCGAGGCACCCGAGGCGCAGTTCGTCGTGAACCCGTTGCTGTCGCGCTCGGACCTCGGTTCCGAGGAGGCCGCGTGTGCCGTGTCCGCGTCGCTGACCTGGCTCGGACAGCACGCGGGCAACCCCAACGCCGGCTTCGTCCTGGCCCCTCTGCTGTCCCGCAGGGGACTGGACCTCCAGCACCCCGCCCTGGTGTTCCGCGCCGCTCTGAGCTGGCTCGACGCCTACACCGTGACCGCCGACGCCGGGTTCGTCCTGCGTGCTCTGCTGTCACGTGCCGATCTCGACTCCGGGGAGAGCGGGCGTGCGGTGTCCGCCGCGTTGACGTGGCTGGGCCGGCATGCGGGGAATCAGGACGCGGGTTTCGTGCTGCGTCCGTTGCTGTCGCGCGGTGATCTGGGCGCCGAGGAGAGCGCGCGTGCGGTCTCCGCGACCCTGACGTGGCTCGATCGGTACGCCGAGCGCGTGGAGGCGCAGTTCGTCATGGGCCCGTTGCTCGCCCGCGGCGACCTGGAGCCCGGTCAGAGCGGGCGTGCGGTGTCGGCCGCCTTGGTGTGGCTGGGCCGGTACCCGGGGAACGCGGATGCGGGGTTCGTGCTGCGTCCGTTGCTGTCGCGCGGTGATCTGGGCGCCGAGGAGAGTGCGCGCGCGGTCTCCGCGACGCTGACGTGGCTCGATCGGTACGCGGACGGCGTGGAGGCGCAGTTCGTCGTGGGTCCCCTGTTGTCCCGTGGCGATCTGGCCCCCGAGGACAGCGCGCGGGTGACCTCCATGGTGCTGTCCTGGCTCGCCCGCCACCCCGTCGCTCCCGAGGCGCAGTTCGTCCTGCGTCCGCTGCTCCAGCGCAAGATCCTCGCCCCCGACGATTGGCGGCTCGTGGTCGCCACGGCCCTGACCTGGGTCGACCACCACCCCCAGGAGGCCGAACTGGTCCTGCGTCCGCTGCTCCAGCGCGTCGACCTCGATCCCGGGGACCGAGCGCGGGTGATCTCGGCGGCTTTGCCGGGTGATCTCGGCGGCTCTGGATCGGGTGGAGGGGCGGGTGGCGACGGTTGACGCGGATCAGGTGCTGCGTCCGTTGCTGGCCCGCAGCGACCTCGGCCCCGAGGACAGCCGCCGGGTGATCTCCGCGGCTCTGGACCGGGTCGAGGGGCGCATCCCCACCTCCGACGCCGAACTGGTCCTGCGCCCGCTGCTGCAACGCATGGACCTCGGCCCCGAGGACCGCGCGCGGGTGATCTCCGCGGCTCTCGACCGGGTCGAGGGACGCAGGGACGTTCCCGACGCCGAGCAGGTGCTGCGCCCGCTGCTGGCCCGCAGCGACCTCGACCCCGAGGACAGCCGCCGCGTGGTCTCCACGGCCCTCGACTGGCTGGACCACCAGGTCACCACCCCGCACGCGGTGTGGGTGCTGCGTCCGCTGCTGACCCGCAGGCACCTCACTCCGCAGGAAGACCGCCGCTCCCTGTCCATCGCGTTGACCTGGCTCGAACACCACCCCAAGGCGGCCGGCGCCGTGTTCGTCCTGCGCCCGCTGTTGTCCCGCGACGAACTCGACCCCGAGGACAGTCGGCGAGTCCTGTCCAGGGCCTTCGCCTGGCTCCAGGTCTACGACACCGGACGAGCACGCTTCGTCCTGAAGCCGCTGCTGTCCCGCGGCGACCTCGGCCCGGCCACCGACAGAGCACTTTCGACGGCCTTCACCTGGCTGAACCGGTACGCCACGGCGGCCGGAGCCACCTTCGTACTGGGCCCGTTGCTGATACGGCGGGACCTGAGGCCCGCCGAACGCGAAAGAGCGGTCGCGACGGCCTTCACCTGGCTGGACCGTCACCTCACCACCGACGACGCCGCCTTCGTGCTGGGCCCGCTGCTGTCCCGCGACGACCTCGGTCCGGCCGACACGGCGAAGGCGGTCTCCCTGGCGCTGGACTGGCTGGACCGCCACCTCGCCGCGAAGAGCGTCCGGTACGTCCTGAGAAGCCTGCTGCCGCGAAACGACCTCGGGCCGCAGGGCGCCGGGAGGGTCGCCGCCGCGGCCCTCACCTGGTTCTGCGAGCACGCCACCGCGACGGACACCGAGTTGCTGCTCCGTGCGCTGCTGGCCCGGGTCGACTCGCACCCGGACGGGGGAGAGCCGCCCGCCGTCACCCCCCGGGCGCAGCCGCGGGTCGTTCCGCCCCGGCCGCAGCCAGCAGCGCCCGTGCCGCGGCCCGTGCCTGGCGAGCGGATCCGGCATCGCCCGTGACACCCGCCGTCACCATGGCGCCCTCCGCCAGCAGGAAGAGCTGCCCGCCCAGAGGGGCGGGCAGCCCCGCCTCGGCCACCAGAGTGTCGAGGAACGCGCGGAACGCCGCCTTGTGCGCCCGCACCCGCTCCGCCACCGGGGGCGAGGCGGGGCCCAGTTCGCCGTAGGCGTTGATCCAGGCGCAGCCGCGGAAGCCGGGCTCGGCGAACCAGGCGCCGAGCCAGTCGAACACGGCCAGGACCCGCGCGCCGGGTGCCTCGTACCGGCCGACGTACTCGGCCAGCCGACCCCGCCAGCGCAGGTCGCGCCGGTCCAGCCAGGCCACGACCAACTGCTCCTTGGCCGGGAAGAGCTGGTACAGACGCTTGAGTGAGATGCCGGAGGCGCCGCGGACCTCGTCCATGCCGACGGCCCGCACTCCCCGTGCGTAGAAGAGCCCCTCCGCCGCGTCCAGCGCCCTCTCCCGGGCGACCTCGCTGTCCATGGGACCTCTTCCTTGACCGGAGAACCGTCGTTCTCCTACGGTAGCAGCCGGAGAGAGAACGCTCGTTCTCCGATGCTGCCCACGGAGGTTCAGCCATGACGACGACCGACCGGCCGCCCCTGCCGCCGTTCACCCGGGAGAGCGCCGAACGCAAGGTGCGGGCCGCCGAGGACGCCTGGAACACCCGAGATCCGCACCGGGTCTCCCTCGCCTACTCCGAGGACTCGGTCTGGCGCAACCGCGACGTCTTCCTCACCGGCCGCGCCGCCATCGTCGAGTTCCTGACCGCCAAGTGGGCGCGCGAGCGGGAGTACGCGCTGCGCAAGGACCTGTGGACCTTCGACGGCAACCGCATCGCCGTCCGCTTCCAGTACGAGTCGCACGACGCCGACGGCCAGTGGTGGCGCTCCTACGGCAACGAGCTGTGGGAGTTCGACGAGCACGGCCTGATGACCCGGCGCGAGGCGAGCATCAACGACGTGCCCATCGAGGAGCGGGACCGGCGCATCCACGGCCCGAGGCCCGCCCAGTAGGGTTCCGGGGTGAGCGAACAGGGTGCGGGCGGAGCCGGCGAGGGCGAGAGGCCCTTCCTCTACGTGGTCGTCTGCGCCGCGGGCGTGGCCGACGGAGTCGGCGTGCTGATCGACGCGGCGCGGGTGCGCGGCTGGGAGATCGGGGTCACGACGACTCCGGTCGCCATGGGCGGCTTCTTCGACGTGGCCGCCGTCGAGGCGCGCACGGGCCGCCCGGTCCGCTCGGCCTGGCGCACGCCCGGTGACCCGCGGCCCTTCCCGCCGCCCGACGCCGTCGTGGTCGCGCCCGCCACCTTCAACACGATCAACAAATGGGCGGCGGGCCTGGCCGACACCCTCGCCGTGGCCACCCTGTGCGAGGCGAGCGGCCTCGGCGTCCCGATCGCCGTCCTGCCGTGCGTGACCGGCGCGTTGGCCTCCCACCCCGCGTACCGGGAGAGCCTCGCCCGGCTGCGCGGGATGGGTGTGCGCTTCGGCGCCCCGTACGCCGGGGACACCCAGGGCGCGGCAAAGGACGGCACTCGCCCGGAGTTCGGCTGGCGACGAGCCCTGGACCTGCTCGAACGGCACTGACCCGGACGGAGTTCGAGCCCGCGCGAAGACGTACGCTCGCCCTGGTACCGATGATCGGCGAAGACAGGAGCAGCAACGATGCAGTACGTGAAGCTCGGTTCGACCGGCCTGGACGTGTCGCGGATCTGCCTGGGCTGCATGACCTACGGCGACCCCGGCCGCGGCACGCACGAGTGGACCCTCGACGAGGAGGCCTCGCGTCCGCTGATCCGGCAGGCGCTGGAGGCCGGCATCACCTTCTTCGACACGGCCAACGTCTACTCCGACGGCACCAGCGAGGAGATCGTCGGCAGGGCGCTGGCCGACTTCGCCCGCCGGGACGACGTGGTGCTCGCGATCAAGGTGAACGGCCGGATGCGACCGGGGCCCAACGGCGCGGGGCTGTCCCGCAAGGCGATCATGAGCGAGATCGACCACAGCCTGCGCCGCCTCGGCACCGACTACGTCGACCTCTACCAGATCCACCGCTTCGACCCGCACACCCCGGTCGAGGAGACGATGGAGGCCCTGCACGACCTGGTGAAGGCGGGCAAGGTCCGCTACCTCGGGGCCAGTTCGATGTACGCCTGGCAGTTCTCCAAGATGCAGTACACCGCCGAGCGGCACGGCTGGACGAAGTTCGTCTCCATGCAGAACCACTACAACCTCGTCTACCGCGAGGAGGAGCGCGAGATGCTGCCCCTCTGCGCGGACCAGGGCGTGGGAGTGCTGCCCTGGAGTCCGCTCGCCCGCGGCCGCCTCACCCGCGACTGGGACACCGCCACCGAGCGCAGCACCACCGACGATTTCGGCAGCACCCTCTACCAGGAGGGCGACCGTGCCGTGGTCGAGGCCGTCACCCGCATCGCCGGTGAGCGCGGTGTCCCGCGCGCTCAGGTGGCGCTGGCGTGGCTGCTGCACCAGGACACGGTGACCGCGCCCATCGTCGGCGCCGCCAGGCCGGGCCACCTGGAGGACGCCGTGGCGGCGGTGGAACTGAAGCTCGGCGAGAAGGAGATCGAGGAGCTGGAGCGGCCCTACGCCCCGCACCCGATCGCCGGTCACTGACCGGGGGACCGGGGACCGGGGGCCGGGAGCTGGAGGGCCGAGGCCAAGGCGTCCACGGGCACCGGTGCGTCAGGGGCCGGTGCCCGCCTCCAGGGCGGTGACGGACACCGAGGACGCGTTGCCGCCGACGGGGACCTCGCCGGCCGTCCACCGCACCTCGAGGGGCTCCCGCTCGTCCGGCGGGGTGACGAGCAGCGCCGCCGGGGTGGCGGTGCGGGCGCCGCTGATCTGCGGACTGGAGAACGACAGTCCCGCCCACGCGCTCCTGCCCGGCGTCAGCGTGAGCGTCTCGGGGGAGCCCGGCGCGCGCTCGGGGTCCGGGCCCAGCTGCTTGCCGGAGGCGTCCACGAAGGCGGCGCCCGGGTAGCCGTACACCGTGCAGGTGCGGTCGGAGGTGTTGGTCAGCACGACGGGGAAGTTGCGCTGACCGGCCCCCGGGTCCACGCGGCCGACGGCGGCCCGCAGCTCCGAGGTGTGGCAGCGGCCGTCACCACGGGCCGAGGCGGAGGCCGAACCCGCGGTGTCGGTGGGCGCGGCGCCGACCGCCGGAGCGGTGTCGCCGGGCGTCGCGGTGGCGCTGCCCGGTTCCGTGGCGGCGGCCGTGCGGGCGGCCTCGCTCGGCCGCGGGGTGCCGCTCGACGTGGTGCTCTCGTCTCCGCAGGCGGTCAACAGGCCGAGCAGCGCGACCCCGCTCGCGAGCAGGGCCGTCCGGCGCAGGGGCTGGGGCGTGTTCGCCATCGCTTCTCCACACTCCCGTCAGGCTCTCGCGCACGGCCCCGGCGCGACCGGCACCGTACGCCCGTACAGCCGAGTGTCCCGCCGCGCGGCCCGGGAAACGAGGGGGCGCACTCCGCCTAGGGGCGAGGGCGCACTCCTCCCGCGTGGGGGCGAGGGGCTCACTCCTCGTCGTCGAGCAGTCCCAGCTCCGCCCAGATGGTCTTGCCCTCGGCCGTGTGCCGGCTGCCCCAGCGCTGGGTGAGCTGGGCCACGAGGAGCAGACCGCGCCCGCCCTCGTCCCAGGTCCTGGCCCGGCGCAGATGCGGCGCGGTGTGGCTGGTGTCGGAGACCTCGCAGATCAGGGTGGCCGTGTCGTGGATCAGCCGGAGCCGGATCGGCGGGGAACCGTACCGGATGGCGTTGGTGACCAGCTCGCTCACGACCAGCTCGGCGGTGAAGGTCGCCTCCAGCAGGTTCCAGTCGGAGAGCTGTTCGAGGACCTGCTTGCGGACCGGGGCGACCAGCGCAGGGTCGGCGGGGATGTCCCAGGTGGCGACCTGTCCGGCGGGCAGTCCCCGGGTCCGGGCCAGCAGCAGGGCCACGTCGTCCGCGGAGCTGCCCGACGGGAGGAGGCGGTGCAGCACCCGGTCGCAGGCGGTGTCCAGGGAGTCGGCGGGGGCGGCCAGCGCCTCGCGCAGCAGTGCCTGGCCGGCGTCGGTGTCCCGGTCCCGGCTCTCGACCAGCCCGTCGGTGTAGAGCGCCAGCACGCTGCCCTCGCGCAGCTCCAGCTCGGCCGACTCGAACGGCAGCCCGCCCACGCCCAGCGGTGGCCCGGAGGGCAGTTCGACCTGCACGGGCGGACCGTCCGGCGGGACCAGGACGGGCGCCGGGTGCCCGGCCCGGGCCATGGAGCAGTGCCGGGACACCGGGTCGTACACCACGTACAGACACGTCGCGCCGACCTCGCCCGCCCGGTCGTCGCCGGACTCCTCGGAAAGCCGCACCACCAGGTCGTCGAGGTGGGTGAGCAACTCCTCGGGCGTCAGGTCGATGTCGGCGAGGGTGCGCACGGCGGTACGCAGCCGGCCCATCGTGGCCGAGGCCGGGATGCCGTGGCCGACGACGTCCCCGACGACCATGGCGACCCGCATCCCCGACAGCGGGATGACGTCGAACCAGTCGCCGCCCACGCCCGAGCGGGCCGCGGGAAGGTAGCGGGACGCCGCCTGCACCGCGGCGGTGGGCGGCAGCCACCGGGGCAGCAGGCTGCGTTGCAGGGTCAGCGTGGCCTCGCGCTCGCGCGAGTAGCGGCGGGCGTTGTCGATGCAGACCGCGGCGCGGGCGCTGACCTCCTCGGCCAGCAGCACGTCGTCGTGGGTGAAGGGGTCGGGACGCCTGAACCGGGTGAAGACCGCGACGCCGAGGGTGGTGCCGCGGGCCTGGAGCGGTACGGACATCGTGGAGTGGATGCCGTACTCCTTCACCCGCCGCAGGCGGGCGGGGTCCCACTGGAGCCAGCGTTCGAGGTCGCCGTAGGCCTCCGCGGCGACGATCACCTGGCCCGAGAGCAGGCACTCGGCCTGGGGGGAGCCGGCCGGGTAGACGTCCAGCTCTCCGGTGGCGGCCACCGCCTGCGGACAGTCCGCGGTGACCGACCGGTGCGCCGTGCGGCGCAGGCCGACCGGCGGCTCGACCACGGCGGCCGGCTCACCGCCGTGCTCGCGCGGGTCCAGCAGGTCGACGCTGACGAAGTCGGCGAGCGGCGGCACGCAGACGTCCGCCAGCTCCTGCGCGGTACGGGTGACGTCGAGCGTGGTGCCGATGCGCACACTGGCCTCGTTGACCAGTTGCAGCCGCTCGCGGGCGCGGTGCTGCTCCGTGAAGTCGTGGACGCTCACACACACGCCGCGCACCCGGCCGTCGGCGTCGGTCAGCGGGGCGATCCGGGCGTTCCACGCGTGGGCGCGGCCCTCGCCCCGCGCCTTGAGGTGGGTCTGCATGTCGTGCCGGTCGCCGGAGACCAGCACGCGCCGCATCCGGCGTTCCAGTTCCGCGTCCTGGGGCCGGACGCTGAAGTCGGTGGCCCGCAGACCTCGCACGCGGTCGGAGGGGAATCCCAGCAGCCGCGCCATGGCGTCGTTGGCCCCGCGCAGCAGGAGCCGGTCGTCGAAGATCATCATGGCGCAGGGGGCCTGCGCGAGCGCGGCTCTGACCAGCGGATCGTCCTCCGGTTCGGGACCGCGGTCCAGGGGGGTGACGGCGAGCCAGGTGGCCGGGGCGCCGTCCTGCTCGGGTCTGCGGTGCGCGAGCACCCACACCGACACGGTGTGCCCGTCGCGGTGGCGCAGGTCCACCGTCCCGCTCCACTGCTCGTCGTCGTGTCCCGGAGGTGTGCCGTCCGGGTCGCCCGCGAGCAGGTCCGCGGCGGGGCGCCCGACGACCTCGGCGGCTCGGTGGCCGAGCAGCAGGCGCGCGCCCTCGTTCCACTCCCGCAGGGTGCCGGAGCCGTCGATGACGGCGCGGGCCGTGGCGGCATCGTCGAACGGGTTGACCGGACTCATCGTCGCCACTCCATTGCGCACACTCACAGTGATCAGCGCGTCACCTTGTTCCCAGCCTAGTGGGTTCGGGCCCCGTGCGGACCCGAACCCACCGGGCGCACGGGGCCCGGCCGCCGCGCAGGTCACCGAGGAGCCCGGTGCGCCCAGGACAGAAAGTGCTTTCCGTGGCCTTGACGAGTGCATACGGCTCGACGTCAGAATCTGTTTGTTCGCGATTGCTTGTGAGTACTTCTGAGTTCTGATGAGCCTCGATGAGTTCTGATGAGGGAGATCCGCCATGACGGTCACGCGCAGATCGGTTCTGATCGCCTCCGCCGCCACCCCCGCGGCCGGGATGGCGCTCGGCGCCCCGCCGGCGTGGGCCGCGGACGCGACCGGCGGCGCCGCGGGCCGCAGCACCCTACCCCTGCGCGACGGCTGGCGCTTCAGGCTGGTCGACCTCGACGGCTCGGCCGAGGACACCGCGGACGCCGCCGATCCCGACCACGACGACTCGGCGTGGCGCGAGGTCGCCGTCCCGCACGACTGGAGCATCGAGCAGACGCCCACCACCGAGCACGGCACCACCAGCGGCACCGGCTTCCTGCCGGGCGGCCTCGGCTGGTACCGGCTCGCCTTCACCCTTCCGCCCGCCCTCGCCGGGAAGCGGATCTCGGTCGAGTTCGACGGCGTCTACATGGACGCGCGCGTCCACTGCAACGGCCGGGAGGTCGGCCACCACCCCTACGGCTACACCGGCTTCGCCCTCGACCTCACCGACCTGGTGCACACCGACGGCCGCACCGAGAACGTCCTCGCGGTGCAGGTGCGCAACCAACTGCCGAGCAGCCGCTGGTACTCCGGCAGCGGCATCTACCGCGAGGCTCGCCTGGTCGTCACCGAGCCGGTGCACGTACGGCGCTGGGGCACGTACGTCACCACGCCCCGGGTGGGCGAGGACAGCGCCGTGGTCCGGGTGGAGACGCGGGTGGTCAACGCCTCGGGCACCGCGCGCGAGGTCGAGGTCCGCTCGACGGTGCGGGACGCGGACGGCCGCACCGTGGCCCGCACCGCCTCCGCGGTGGACGTCACCGACGCGGCGGCCGAGACCCACGAACTCACCGTCGCGCGCCCGCGGCTGTGGGACTTCGCGGACCCGCACCGCTACACCCTGCACACCGAACTGCGCGTCGGCGGCCGGAGCGTCGACACGTACCGCACCCCGTTCGGCGTCCGCACCTTCCGTGTCGACCCCGACGAGGGGTTCCACCTCAACGGCAGGTACGCCAAGATCAAGGGCGTCGACCTGCACCACGACCTCGGCGCGCTCGGCGCCGCCGTCAGCGTCGACGCGATCCGCCGCCAGATGACTCTCATGAAGTCGATGGGCGTCAACGCCTTCCGCACCTCGCACAACCCGCCCTCGCCCGAGATGATCGGCGTCTGCGAGGAGATGGGCATTGTCATGCTGGTGGAGGCCTTCGACTGCTGGCGCACCGGCAAGAACCGGTACGACTACGGACGGTTCTTCGACGAGTGGTGCGAGCGGGACGCCACCGAGATGGTGCTCGCGGCCCGCAACTCGCCCGCCGTCCTCATGTGGTCCATCGGCAACGAGGTCCCCGACTCCACCGCCACCGCCGGACTCGCCATGGCCGACCGGATCATCGAGGCCATCCGCGCCGCCGACGCCACCCGCCCCCTGGTCATCGGCTCCGACAAGTACCGCAGGCTGCCCGCCAAGGGCTCGGCGGCCGACCTGATGCTGGCCAAGCTGGACGGGCTCGGCCTCAACTACAACACCGCCAGGTCGGTGGACGATCTGCACGCGGCCTACCCGCACCTGTTCCTCTTCGAGTCCGAGTCGTCGTCCGAGACCTCCACGCGCGGCACCTACCAGGAGCCGGAACACCTGAACACCGGCGAGAACCACACCCCGGGCGGGCGGGCCACCTCCTCCTACGACAACAACCTCGCCTCCTGGACGATGAGCGGCGAGTACGGCCACAAGAAGGACCGGGACCGCAAGTGGTTCGCCGGGCAGTTCCTGTGGTCCGGCATCGACTACCTCGGGGAGCCCACGCCGTACGACGTCTTCCCGGTGAAGGCGTCCTTCTTCGGCGCGGTCGACACGGCCGGGTTCCCCAAGGACATGTACCACCTGTTCCGCAGCCAGTGGACGGACGAGCCGATGGTCCACCTGCTGCCGACGACGTGGAACCACCGCGAGGGCGACACCGTCGAGGTCTGGGCCTACACCAACGTCGACACCGTCGAGCTGTACCTGAACGGCAGGTCCCTCGGCACCCGCCGCTTCGACCGCAAGGAGACCGTCGACGGCCGGACCTACCTGGAGACCACCGAGGCCACCGGCGACGACAAGACCTTCACCGACGGCCCCTACCCCGGCAGTTACACCAGCCCCAACGGCAGTGCGGGCAAGCTCCACCTGACCTGGCGGGTGCCCTTCGAGGCGGGCGAGCTGAGGGCCGTCGCCCGGCGCGGCGGCAGAACGGTGGCCACCGACGTGCTGCGCACCGCCGGGACGCCGCACGCCCTGCGCCTCACCCCGGACCGGGAGAGCGTCGGCGCCGACGGCCGTGCCCTGGTCTTCGTGACCGCCGAAGTGGTCGACCGGCAGGGCGTGGTGGTGCCCGGCGCCGAGCACCTGATCTCCTTCGACGTCGCGGGCGGCTCGCTGGCCGGACTCGACAACGGCCGCCAGGAGAGCGCCGAGCGCTACCAGGCGAGCACCCGCACCGCCTTCCACGGCAAGGCGCTCGCCATCGTCCGGTCCGGCACCCGCCCGGGGGCCGTCCGCGTGAGCGCCCGCGCGGACGGGCTGCGCACCGGCACCGCGACGGTCCGCGTCCGGCGGGCCCCGGACCCGGCGACCACACCGGTGCCGGAGTTCCGCCCCGAGCACCCGGCGCCCGTGGTCCACCCGCACGCGGACGCGAGCTACTCCGGCCGGCCCGACACCCTGCCCGCCGCCGTGCTCGACGGCGATCCGGCCACCGGCTGGTCCAACGGCTTCCACAAGGCGGCCACCGCACTGCTCCCCGCCTTCGAGGGGGCACGCGCCGAGGACTGGATCTCGGTCGACCACGGGCGCCCGCGCACCTACGACCGGGTCGAGGTCTCCTTCACCGTGGACGAGGGGCACAGCCTGCCCGCGAGGGTCGAGGTCGCCGTCTGGGACGGCCGCGCCTGGCGGGCGGCGACGGACGTGCGGACCGACTGGGCCACCGCCTCCGACGCGCCCACGGTCGTCGGATTCCGTCCGCTGCGGGGCTCCCGGGTCCGCCTCACGCTGACCAGCCGTCACCCCGGCGAGGCGCGGGGCGCGATCCGCGTCAGCCGCCTGGAGGCTCCCGCCGCCTGAGCCGCCCCGCCACGCCACGCCCCGGACGGGAACGGACGGGACCGGACGGGACCGGTCGGAAAACCGGTCCCGTCCGGACCGTTGACGGCATGTCATGTCTGCCACAAGCATGGCCTGCGACCGCATTTGGGAGCGCTCCCATTCCCCGGCGAGCGCCACCTCCCTCGAGGAGCCCGGACGTGAAAAGACGCAGAACCGCGCTCGTCTCCCTGACGGCCCTGCTGGCGGCGGCCGTCACCGCGCTGCCCGCCGCCCCGGCCGGTGCCGAGGAGACCGAGCAGGTCAGGAACGGCACCTTCGACAACGGCACCGACTCCTGGTGGACGAGCAGCAACGTCACCGCCGCCGTGACCGACGGCCGGCTGTGCGCCGACGCCCCCGGCGGCACCACCAACCGCTGGGACGCCGCCGTCGGCCAGAACGACGTCACCCTGGTCGCGGGGGAGTCGTACAAGTTCTCCTTCACCGCCACCGGTGCGCCCGCCGACCACGTGGTCCGGGCGATCGTCGGCCTGTCGGTGTCCCCGTACGACACCTACTTCGAGGTCAGCCCGCAGCTGAGCGTCTCCGGCAACACCTACTCGTACACCTTCACCTCGCCCGTCGACACCACCCAGGGTCAGGTGGGGTTCCAGCTCGGCGGCACGCCCGAGGCCTGGCGGTTCTGCGTGGACGACGTGTCCCTGCTGGGCGGCGTGGCACCGGAGCCGTACGTCCCCGACACCGGGCCGCGGGTGCGGGTCAACCAGGTCGCCTACCTGCCCTCGGGACCCAAGAACGCCACACTCGTCACCGACGCGACCTCCCGACTGCCCTGGCAGCTGAGGAACGACGCCGGACGGGTCGTCGCCCACGGCTGGAGCAAGCCCCGCGGCGTCGACGCCTCCTCCGGGCAGAACGTGCACTCGATCGACTTCGGCCGCTACACGAAGCGCGGCGAGGGCTACACCCTGGTCGCCGACGGCGAGACCAGCCGCCCCTTCGACATCGGCACGGCCGCCTACGAGCGGCTGCGCCTGGACTCGGCGAAGTACTACTACACCCAGCGCAGCGGCACCGCGATCAGCGACGGCCTCCGCCCCGGCTACGGACGTCCCGCCGGACACGTGGGCACGGCGCCCAACCAGGGCGACACCGAGGTGCCCTGCCGACCCGGCGTGTGCGACTACACCCTCGACGTCTCCGGCGGCTGGTACGACGCCGGCGACCACGGCAAGTACGTCGTCAACGGTGGCATCTCCACCTGGGAGCTGCTCAGCACCTACGAGCGCTCGCTGCACGCCCGCACCGGGGAGCCCTCGAAGCTCGGTGACGGCTCGCTCGACATCCCCGAGAGCGGCAACAAGGTGCCGGACATCCTCGACGAGGCCCGCTGGGAGCTGGAGTTCCTGCTGAGGATGCAGGTGCCGGACGGGCAGCCGCTGGCCGGGATGGCCCACCACAAGATCCACGACGAGCAGTGGACCGGGCTGCCGCTGCTGCCGAGCGACGACCCGCAGAAGCGCGAGCTGCACCCGCCGACCACCGCGGCGACCCTGAACCTGGCGGCGACGGCCGCGCAGGCCGCCCGTCTGTACCGTCCCTACGACCGGGACTTCGCCGCGAAGGCGCTCGACGCCGCCCGCACCGCCTGGGCCGCGGCGCTCGCCCACCCGGACCTGCTCGCCGACGAGAGCGACGGCATCGGCGGCGGCGCCTACCCCGACGCCGAGGTCGCCGACGAGTTCTACTGGGCCGCGGCCGAGCTGTACCTGACCACGGGGGAGCGGGACTTCAAGGAGTACGTGCTGAACTCCCCGGTGCACACCGCCGACATCTTCGGCCCGATCGGCTTCGACTGGGCACGCACCGCGGCCGCCGCCCGGCTCGACCTGGCGACCGTCCCCAGCCGGCTCCCCGGCCGGGACCGGGTGCGCCGCTCCGTCGTGCGCGGCGCCGACGGCTACCTGGCCACGCTGAAGGCCCACCCGTACGGCATGCCCTACGCCCCCGAGGGCAACGTGTACGACTGGGGCTCCAGCGACCAGATCCTGAACAACGCGGTCGTCCTCGCCACCGCCTACGACATCACCGGCGGCTCCGCCTACCGTGACGGCGCCGTGCAGAGCATGGACTACATCCTCGGCCGCAACGCGCTCAACATGTCGTACGTCACCGGGTACGGCGAGGTCAACGCCCACAACCAGCACAGCCGCTGGTACGCCCACCAGCTCGACCCGGCCCTGCCCGCACCTCCCGACGGCACCCTGTCCGGCGGTCCGAACTCGAGCATCCAGGACCCCTACGCGCAGAGCAAACTCCAGGGCTGCGTCGGGCAGTTCTGCTTCATCGACGACATCCAGTCCTGGTCGACCAACGAGCACACCATCAACTGGAACGCCGCGCTGGCCCGGATGGCCTCCTTCGTGGCGGACCAGGGCTGACCGGCCGACCCGGCCCCCCTTGAGGGCCGCGCCGCTTCCGCGGGGAAAGCGGAAAGCGGTGCGGCCCTCTCGGCATGCCGGGGATTCTGACCTTCTTTCAAAGGCGGCCGATGTTGTCCGGTCGCCTTGTTGACCATGAGGGGGTTGTGCGAGAGTGAAGCACCCGTGCGGGGGGTAAAGGCCGGGTCTCGCACGCGCTTTGACGGATCAGGTCCGATTTCGCCATGGCGAATTCACGCCTCCCGCGCTTCGCCCCAGAGGTACACACCTATCCGTGGGTCCTTTCCGGCGATTCGGAACTTCTGATTCACCTGTGCGCGGGAAGGAAACATCTCAGTGCCCACCCCCCACCCCCCTCGGCCCGCCCACCCGCCCTCGGGCGGGGACCCGGGGGAGTCCGACGAGTTGCTGGCCGCGCGGCTCCGGGACGGCCCGGAGACCGAGACCGCCCGGATCGCCGGGCTGCTGATGGCCCGCCACTGGCAGCCCGCGCACGACTACGCGACCATCTGCCTCGCCACCTCGGCCCAGGTCACCGCCATGGTCACCGCCGCGGCCTGGCACCGGGTGCTGGCCCGCCTCGCCGAGGGCGAACCGGCCACGGCGCTGCGCCCGCGGCTGCTGGTGGCCGTGCGCGACACGGTCCGCCAGTGGTCCGCCGACGACGAGATGTCCGGTGTCCTGCCGCAGTTGCTCAAACCCGCCGGCGGACGGGGCATGCGGGCGGCGAAGTCCCTGACTCCGGAAAACCGCACGCTGGCCGCCCGGGCATTCGCCTCTCTTCCCGGACCCGCCCGTTGTTTGCTGTGGCACACGGAGGTCGAAGGCGAGTCCATAAGTGTCCCGGCCGGTCTGCTGGGCATGGACATCGACACCGCGTCGGCCACTCTCGAACAAGCGCGTGAGAAATTCCGCGAGGCTTGTCTGCACGCCCATCGGCAGCTCGCACCGAGCCAGGAGTGCCGCTTCCAGGGCCGGCTGCTCGACGTCCCGATTCGCCGCGGCGGCGCCCTGCTGCCGGATGTCCGCAGACATCTCGCGGACTGCCGTCACTGCCGGCACGCCGCCGACCAACTCGGCCATTTCGAGCGTGAGCTGGGCACCCTGATCGCCGAGGCCGTGCTCGGCTGGGGCGCCCGGCGCTATCTCGACTCCCGTCCGGCGCGGGCGACGCTGGGCGCCCTGGCCAAGGGCAGCGCCCGGCACCGCGGCGGGCGTCCCGGGCTGCTGGCCCGGATCCCGGTGCCCGTACGCAGGATGCCCGGCCGTCCGCGTTCGGGCCGGTCGGCGCTCCGGCAGCTCGGCGCCGCCTCCGCCGGGGTGCTGGCCGTCGTGCTCGTGGTGAGCGTGTGGTCCTACGACGGCGGCGGCGCCGATCCGGCCGCCTCCACCAGCGCCGTGGACAAGGACCACGGCGAGACGTCCGCCACGAGCCGTCCCCGACCGCCCGACGCGGCCGGGATGCCCCCCGCGGCGGACCACACCCGGCTGCGCAACGTCGCCGCGAACCTCTGCCTCGACGTCCGGGGCGAGCCGAAGGCCGGGGCGGGCGCCCGGCTGGCCGAGTGCTCCGAGGCGTGGACCCAGCAGTGGACCCACGAGGACGACGGGCTGCTGCGCAGCGTCGCCGACCCGGGGCTGTGTCTGGACGCGCGGGCGGACGTCGGTGTCGTCATCCTCGGCACCTGCGCCGACGAGGGCACCGGGCGGGGCGACGACGTGCGCTACGACCTCGGCGCTCGGGGCGAGTTGGTGCCGCGCGGGCAGAAACTGCTCGCGCTCGCCGCCACCACCCGTGCTCCCGACGCCGACATCGTCGTCAAGGTGCACGACGGCTCCGACGACCAGCGCTGGCGCACCGAACCGGTGCCGACGGCGGACGGCTCGCTGTCCATCGCCCGCACCGGCGCACCGGACGCCCGGGCCGTGGAGCTGCCCGGCGACTGACGGGCCCCACACCTCGCGCGGGGACGGTGCCGCCGTCCCCTCACTGCGGGTTCACCGCGGGTCCTCGACCAGGTCGGCGGGGCCCGGCGTGGCCGGTGAGGCGTGTCCCGACAGGGCCAGGGTGAGGTCCAGTTCGGCGAGCAGGCAGCGGATCACGTGCTCGACGCCCGCCTGGCCGTCCAGGCCGAGACCATAGACGTAGGGACGGCCCAGGAGCACCGCGCGCGCCCCGAGCGCGAGCGCCTTGAAGACGTCGTCGCCGGTGCGGACGCCGCTGTCGAACAGCACGGTGAGCCGGTCGCCGACCGCCTCCACCACGCGCGGCAGGGCGTCGGCCGCCGCGACGGAACCGGCCACCTGACGGCCGCCGTGGTTGGAGACGACCACGCCGTCCATCCCGGCGTCGGCGGCGAGGCGGGCGTCGTCCGGGTGCAGCACGCCCTTGAGGACGATCGGACCGTCCCAGTTCTCCCGCAGGAACGCCAGGTCGGGCCAGGACTTGGCGGGGTCGGAGAACATGCCGACGAAATGCATCACCGCCGCGTTCGGGTCCTCGTGCACCGGCTTGGCCAGACCGGCCCGGAAGGCCGGGTCCGAGAAGTAGTTGGCGGTGCCCACCCCGTGCAGGAACGGCAGGTACGCCTGGTCGAGGTCGCGCGGGCGCCAGGACAGCAGCGGCGTGTCCAGGGTGACGAACAGCGCCGTGTATCCGGCCGCCCCGGCGCGCTCCAGGAAACTGCGCGCCACCTCGCGGTCCCTCGGCCAGTACAGCTGGAACCAGCGCTCGGCGTCGCCCATCGCCTCGGCGACCTGCTCCATGGGCGTGCTGGAGGCGGAGGAGAGGATGTACGGCACGCCGTGGGCGGCGGCGGCCCGGGCGGCGGCCGGTTCCGCGTCCGGATGCATGATCGACAGGACGCCGACCGGGGCGAGCGCCAGCGGGGCGGGCAGGCCACGGCCCAGCACCTCGGCGCGCAGGTCGCGCTCCTGCACGTCGCGCAGCATGCGCGGGACGATCCGGCGCCTGGCCAGCGCCGTCCGGTTGGCGCGGGCGGTGCTTCCGTCGCCCGCGCTGCCCGCGACGTACCCGAAGGGACCGGGGCCCAGGCGCCGCTCGGTGAGCTCCTCCAGCCGGGTCAGGTCGGTGGGCAGCCGGGGCACCGCGCCCGTCATGCCGTTCAGGTAGATCTCGTACTGGAAGTCCGCCCAGTGCTTCGGCATCCCACGTCCGCCTCTCGTCGTCGAGCTCGCGCTGCCGGCACCATACCCGCGGGTATGCCAGGGGCTGCCCTCAGGGTCGACGGGCCTGTTCCAGGAGTGTTTCAGGCCTATTGGCGAAGGGGTGGATCACGCCATTCGGCCAGTTCCGGTCTCAATAATCGATCAAGAAACGCCCAGTTCCGGACTTGGAACGTTCTAAGTTCGTGACTTCACGCCACTGATTCAATACGCAAGGTTACCGAAACCCGTGGGGTCGAGATGAGTTTCGGTGCCGGACTCGGCAGACTCGCGCTCGCTGTTTAGGCCCCGACCGGGCCGGGCCGGCACCACCCTCGAAACGAGCGGAAGGATGCACACCATGCGGAACACCGCGCGCTGGGCAGCGACTTGGGGTCTGACGGCCACCACCGTCTGCGGGCCCCTCGCCGGGGCCTCCCTGGCCTCCCCGGCCACCGCCCCCGCGTCGCTGTACGCCCCCTCGGCCCTGGTGCTGAGCGTGGAGCATGGAGAGAGCGCTGCCACCGCCGCACCCCTGCGCGCGGTCACCCTGACCTGCGCCCCGACGGCCTCCGGCACCCACCCGGCAGCCGACGCGGCCTGCGCCGAACTGCGCGCCGCCCACGGCGACCCCGGCGCCCTGGCCGCCGAGGACACGGTGGTGTGCACCCGGGAGTACGCCCCCGTGGTCGTCACCGTCGACGGGGTCTGGCAGGGCCGGCGCCTCTCCTACGAACGGACCTTCGCCAACGAGTGCGTGAAGAACGCGGGCAGCGCGAGCGTCTTCACGTTCTGAGGGACCGGGACCGCCGGGACCGTGCGGCATTGCCGGCGCCTCGCCACTGGGGAGTGCGAGCGCCGCCGTACAGGACCCGCGGGCCCGCACCGGGGGCGGCGGACGGAGTGGGGCCGTCCGCCGCCCTCCCGCACCGGACCACGGGCCCGGCCGAGGCTCAGTTCTCCGCGGCCGGACCGTCACCGGGGCCGGACGACCGGGCGCGGTGGCTGGTGTCGCACCAGGGGTAGCGCCGGCTGCGCCGGCACGTGCACAGCGCCACCCGGAAGCGGTCGGAGGACACCGTCGTCCCGTCCTCCAGCTCCACCTCCACCGGTCCTTCCACCAGCAGCGGCCCCCGGCGCTGGACCTTGATCCGGCGCGGGGCGTCCGGCGGGCGCGGGGTCTCAGACGGGGAGTTCGGCACGGACGACCACCAACTCCTCCTCGCGGTCGGTCAGGGACAGCAGCCCGCGCTGCCGCAGCCAGCGCTCCCGGCCGCGCAGCACGGGCCCGAACGCGATCCGCCGCCGCCGGATCACCGAAGCCTTCAGGCCCGCCTCGCGCAGCAGCGCCTCGGTCCTCGCCGGATCGCTGAGGGCCGACTGCACGAGCAGCAGTACCCCGCCGGGACGCAGCAGCCGGGGCACCTCCAGACAGATCCGGTCCAGGACCATGCGACCGTCGCTGCCCGCGTCCCAGGCCCGCGCGGAACCACGCGTCCGGCGGCCGGAGTAGGGCGCCGGCACATACGGAGGATTGGCCAGCACCAGGTCGAACGTCTCCCCGCCTACCGGCGTGAAGAGGTTGCCGTGCCGGACGCGGATCCGCAGCCCGGCCCGGGCCGCGTTGAGCCGGGCGGCGCACACCGCGCGCCACGACACGTCCACCGCGGTGACCCGCCCGCCCCGCCGTGCCGCCGCCAGGGCGAGGGCACCCGTGCCGGTCCCCACGTCGAGCACGGCCGCGCCCGGTCGCAGCGACTCGTCGGACAGCGCCCCGGCCAGCAGGGCGGTGTCCTCCTGAGGGGCGTAGACGCCCGGTAGCACCATGAAATTCACGGATCCCACGTACCCCGGCCGTCACGAAGTATGAGGGATTTCCTCGCGAACACGGTGCGTGGCGGGCAGCGGCGTACGCAGGGACGACCGGCCCGCGCGCCAGTCGGCGAGCAGCCGGGTGCCCAGGCGCTCTTCGAGGTACCCGGTGGCGTCGATGCCGAAGACGACGTCCGCCGCGAGATGCGGTTCCTGCTCCAGCAGGCCGTCGATCACCTCGTGCCGCACGATCTGCTCGTGCACCGCGTCGGCCTCGACGTGCTCGTCGTAGAAGTGCTCGGCGGCCGGACCGGCACCGGTGCGGCGCATCGCCTCGGCGAGCCGCCGGGACCCGGGCGACGAGGTGATCTCCACCGCCGCGAAGTGCCCCACCAGCGCGCCGCGCAGCGACCGGTGCAGACCGAACAGGGACATCATGTTCACCGTGGCCAGGCACTCGGCCGAGGCCGCGTCCAGATGGGCCCCGTACGCCGCGTCCAGGTCCAGGTCCGTCATCAGGTCGGCGAACAGGCGGGCGTGCACCCGGTCGGCGCGGCCACCGCCGTACTCGTCGAACTCCACCGCCGCCATCGCCGCCTTCGCGCGGCCCCACAGCCGCGGCAGCACCCAGGCGTGCGGATCGGCCTCCTTGAGGTGGTACAGCGAGCGCTGCGCCGCGTACTCGCGCAGCTGCCACCACTCGCCCTCGTCCCGCAGGAAGTGGCTGACCCCCTCGCCGTGGACGGGCTCGACGAGCAGCGCCCCGACCGCGTCCGCCACACTGTCGTGGACCGGGGTGTCGGCCCGCAGGGCGGACAGGAAGCGCCGCTCCAGTCCGGCCCGCACGCCCAGCAGCCCGGGGTCCCACTCCAGGTCGGGGCGGACCCCCGCGAAGCCCCGGTAGTGCAGCTCGTAGCACTGGTACAGGGCGAGCTGGAGGTCGTCGCCGTACACGGGCGCGGCGGCGACGGCCTCGGGGGAGGGCAGTGGGCCCGTGCCGAGCAGATGTGCGCCGACGGCCTCGGAGAGCGGTCCCCGGGCCGTCGGCACCTGTGGTCCTTCGCGGTCGTACTCCATGGGCCGCGAGTACCCGGACACCGCCGCGGCACCCCCGGCCGCGCGGAGCGGTACGTCACTCGCCCTCGGCGTCCTCCTGGGCACCGGTGTTCGGCGAGGTGGCGTCGCCCGCCTCGCCCCGGCGCCCGCCCCGGTCGGACTCCGCGTCGCGGGGCCTGGCCTCCTCGATCTCGCGCAGCACCTCCTCCACCGCGGTCTCGGGCTGCTCGCGGTCGTGCTCGCCGTGCTGGGACATAGGGTCCTCCTTCTCCTCATACGGCTCGTTCGGGGGGCGTTGAGTGCGACGCGGACGCCAGACGCAGGGGCACCGGCGGCGGGGGAGCGGCCTCGTCGCTGCGGCGGACGACCTCGGCCCACCAGGACGGGCCGTCCTCGATGTGGCGCAGCAGGACGCCCTCACGGATCGCCCAGGGGCACAGCGCCACCGACTCGATACCGATCAGCTTCATCGCGGTGTGCCCCACCACGGCACCGGCCAGACTCTGTGCCGCGCGCGGTGCCGAGATGCCCGGCAGCCGGGCCCGCTCGGCGGCGGACAGCGCGGCCAGCCGGCCCACCGCCTCCCCGAGGTCCGAGCAGAGCATCCGCCGCTCCATGAAGGGCCCGTGCCGGCCCGGCGGCGCCCCGCACAGCCGCCCGAGCTGCTGGAAGGTCCGCGAGGTGGCCACGGCGGTCCGCGGCCCCTCCCAGCGGATCCGCGCGGCGACGTCCCGCAGCTCGTGGCGGACCCTGCGGCGCAACGCCCTGACCTCGTCCCCAGAGGCCGGGGCCTGGCCGCCCGCCAGGAACTCGTGGGTGAGCCGGGCCGCGCCCAGCGGCAGCGAGGCCACGAAGCCGGGCAGCCGGCCCCGCCCGAACGCGACCTCCAGCGACCCGCCGCCGATGTCCAGCAGGGCGAGCGGCCCGGACCGCCAGCCCATCCAGCGCCGCGCCCCGAGGAACGTCAGCTCCGCCTCCACCTCGCCCGGCAGGGTGCACAGCGGCACTCCGGTGCGGGCGTGGACGGTGCGCAGGACCTCACGCCGGTTCGGCGCGGCGCGCACCACGGCGGTCGCGAAGGCCAGCGGCCCCGACGCGCCCCAGCGGTCCGCGGTCACGTTCGCGTCGGCGACCGCCTCGACGAGCCGCTCCACGGCCTCCTCCGGGACCGGTCCACCCGGCCTGACCTGCTCCGACAGCCGCAGCCGCCACTTCGCGGTGTGCACCGGCAGCGGCACTCCGCCCTCGGCGTCCGCCACCATGAGCCGGACCGTGTTCGACCCCACATCCACCACGCTGATCCGCATGAGGGCAACAGGTACCCATTCGAGCGCCACTCAGGCCAGTTGCCGCCGCACCAGCTCGCGCAGCCGGCCGCCCGCGTCGGCGAGCAGCTCGGCCGGCGGGCCCTGCTGGGCGACCCTGCCGTCCTCCATCACGATCACGCGGTCGGCGTCCAGGACCGTGGACAGGCGGTGCGCGATCACGACACGGGTGGCGTTGAGCGCCTTGGTGGACTCGATCACCGTGCGCTGCGTCTCGTTGTCCAGGGCACTGGTGGCCTCGTCGAAGAACAGGATGCGCGGCCGGCGGATCAGCGCCTGCGCGATCATCAGCCGCTGCCGCTGGCCCCCGGAGACCGCGCCGCTGCCCGAGACGATGGTGTGCAGGCCCATCGGCATCCGCTTGATGTCCTGCGCCAGCCCCGCCATCTCGGCCGCGGCCATCGCCTCCTCGGGCGTGTACGGCTCGGTGCCGCAGATGACGTCCAGGATCGAGCCGGTGAACGGCTGCGCGTGCTGGAGCACCACCCCGCACTGCCTGCGCACCGCCGACCGGTCCAGCGCGGCCAGGTCCTGACCGTCGTACAGGACGCTGCCCGACAGCGGCCGGTCGAAGCCGATCAGCAGCCTCAGCAGTGTCGACTTGCCGCAGCCGCTGGGGCCGACGACCGCCACGAACTCACCGGGCCGCACCTCGAAGGACACGTCGTCCAGGACCAGCGGCCCGTCGGCGGTGTACCGGAAGGACAGCCGGCGCGCCTCGATCGCCCCCGACAGCGGCCCCGGCCGGGTGCTCGCCGTGCGCACCTCGGGCGCCGCGTCCAGCACCGGCCGGATCTCCTCGAACAGCGGCAGCGCCGCCACCCCCGACACGAACGCGCCGGTCAGCTGGGTGACCGAGGTCAGCAGCATCGTCACCGAGGCGTTGAAGGTGAGGAATTCCGCCGCGGACATCGAACCCCGCGCCGGCCCGGCGAGCAGCATGAACATCAGCAGCGTGCACAACGGCAGGTACACCGCCCCGAGCACCGCGTTCAGGTTCTTGATCCGCCCCGCCCGCTGCTGCAGCTCCCGGCTGTGGGCGAACCGCTGCGCCCACGCCGCGTAGGCGTAGTTCTCGGCCGCCGCCACCCGCAGCTTGGGCAGCCCGCGCAGCGTCTGGAACGCCTGGTTGTTCAGCTTGTTGGTGAGCTTCACCAGCCGGCGCTGCCAGCGCACCTGCCACAGTCCGAGACCGAGGAAGACCCCGGCCACGACCACCAGCATGCCGATCGCCGCCAGCGCCATCGGCACGCTGTACCAGAGCAGCAGACCCAGGTTCACCGCGCCGACGGTCACCGACTGGGCCACCGTGGGTCCGACCCCCGCGAGCAGTCTGCGGATCGCGCTGATGCCCATGGCCGCGCTCGCCAGCTCGCCGGTGGAACGCTCGGTGAAGAACGTCGTCGGCAGCCGCAGCAGCCGGTCCCACACGGCGGGCTGGAGGGTCGCCTCGATCCGGCCCTCCAGCCGCAGGATGGTCAGGTTCTGCACCAGCATGAACGCCGCCGCGACGACACTGCTCAGCATCACCGCGAGACACACCTGCACGATCAGCCCGGTCTGCGCCTTCGGCACGAACTCGCCGAGCACCCGGCCCGTCGCGATCGGCACCAGCGCGCCGAGCGCCACCGTCACCAGCCCGGCAAGCAGCAGACCGGTCAGATCACCGCGGGTGCCCGCCAGGCAGAACCGCAGCAGCCGCAGCGGACTCAGCCCGCGCTCCGGCAACGGCCGGTAGAACATCACGCCGCGCGGCTCGAACTCCCCGGCGTTCGCCTTCTCCACCGGCGTCTCACGACCGGTCGCCGGATGTACGGCCACATAGCCACCGCGCCGCCACAGCAGCGCCACCGGCGCCCCCGACAGGGTCCGGTACCCGACCAGCGGCCCCACGTCCTCCCGCCACCAGCGGTCCGCCAGCCGCACCGACCTGGTCCGCACCCGCGAGGCGAGCGCGATCCGCTCCACCGGATCGAGCCGGTCGCTCTCCGTGCCGCCCGGGGCCGGTTCGGCGAGCGGGATCCCGGCGGCGCGGGCGACCAGCTCGCAGACCGCGTACGTGGCGTCGGCGTCCGCGCCGGTGGTGCGCCGCGCCGAGCGCCTGCCGATGGAGGCCAGCAACGTCCGGTCGGCCTGCGCGCGCACCGCCTCACCGGCCTTGATTCCGGCCGCCGTCCGCGTCTCGTGGGTGCGCTCGACCTGCTCGATCCACCGGTCCAGGGTGGTCAGCAGCCGGTACTGCTGGTCGACCATGCTCTGCCACAGCGCCGGGTCCATCAGCAGATCGGCGGCCGCCTCCTCGCCGTACACCGCCCCGTACTGCACGCTCCCCGGCGGCACCTGCATCCAGAACACGTCGTCGTCGGTGGGCGCGCCGAGCCGCTCCCCGGCCATCGGCGCCTGGAAGAGGACGGTCAGGCCCCGGCCCACGCCGAGGGCGAGGGCGTACTCCAGCGGGCTCGTCGTCGGCGGCACGTACTGCGGGTTGCCGTACGCGTCGTACGACCAGGTCTGGGTGCTCGCCGGCTGGTACAGCTCGCGCAGGGCGATGCGGTGCACCACGCAGTCCCGCAGCGGACGCGCCACCAGGGTGTGCCGCGGCCCGGCGACCGGTCCGAGCAGCACCGAGCCCGCCTCCAGGCGCCCCAGGTGGTGCCAGTGGCCCTGTTCCCCCGCGTCGACCGCGAACAGGTCCACCGCGCCGGACGCCACCAGCCACAGCACCTGCGGCCCCTCCAGGTCGAGGCGGTTGAACCCGGCGCAGTCGATCCGCGTACCCAGCGGGCCGAGCGCCCCCAGGACCAGGTCGCCCGGCCCCTCCTGCACGGTCGTCATCTCACCGCTCCCTGACCAGCGCCGCGTAGGCACCACCACGCGCCACCAGTTCCTCGTGCCGCCCGCGCTCCACCACCGTGCCGTGCTCCAGGACGACGATCTCGTCGCTGTCCCGCACGGTGCTGAGCCGGTGCGCGATCACCACGCAGGCGCAGCCGCGCCGGCGCAGGTTGTCCATGACCACCAGCTCGGTCTCCGCGTCCAGCGCGCTGGTCACCTCGTCCAGGACGAGGATGCTGGGCCGCCGCACCAGGGCCCGCGCGATCTCCAGGCGCTGGCGCTGCCCGCCGGAGAAGTTGCGGCCGTCCTGCTCGACCGGGCTGTGCACGCCGCCCGGCCTGCGCATCACCACGTCGTACAGCGCGGCGTCCTTCAGGGCGTCCACCACGGCGTCGTCGGGGATCGACGGGTCCCACAGCGCCACGTTGTCGCGCACCGAGCCCTCGAACAGGAACACGTCCTGGTCGACGAAGGAGACGGAGGACGCCAGCGCCCCGCGAGGGATGTCGTCGAGCCGCTGCCCGTCGATGCGGATCACGCCGTCCCAGGGCGCGTACAGGCCCGAGATCAGCCGCGACACCGTCGACTTGCCACTGCCCGAACCACCGACCAGGGCCACCTGCTGCCCCGGCCCCACGGTCAGGTCGAACCCGGTGAGCAGGGGCTTGTCGAGCGGGTTGTAGCCGAAGGAGATGTTCTGCAACTCGACGTGGCCGTGCAGCCGACGGGCCGAGTCGCCGCCTCCCGGCCGGTCGTAGAGGGGGTCCGCCCGGAAGTTCTCCACGTCCTTCAACCGGGCCACGTCGGCCGCGAAGTCCTGGATACGGCCCGCGACGCCGTTCAGCCGGGTCAGCGGGGCCGTGAAGCGGACCACCAGCGCCTGGAAGGCGACCAGCAGACCGACCGAGATGTGTCCCTCGACCGCGCGCATGCCGCCGATCCACAGGATCAGCGCGCTGTTGAGCGTCGCCAGCGTCGGCGCGACCACACCCAGCCAGGCACTCGGCACCCCGAGCCGCTGCTGCTCCTCCAGCGTGGTGGCGTGCTGGCCGGCCCACTTGCGGAAGTATCCGTCCTCACCGCCGGTCGCCTTCACGGTCTCGATCAGCTGGAGGCCGGTGTACGCGGTGTTGGTCAGCCGCGCCGTGTCCGCCCGCAGCTTCGCCGCACGGGTCGCCCGCAACCGGATCACGACCCGCATCGCGAGGATGTTGAGCAGCGCCACGCCGATGCCGACGAAGGTGAGCTGCGGGTCGTACGTGTACAGCAGCACGGCGTACAGGACGACCACGATCGCGTCCACGCCCGCCGCGGCGAGGTCGCGGGCCAGTGTCTCGG
The DNA here is from genome assembly GCF_000717995.1 of Streptomyces violaceorubidus. GTDB lineage: Bacteria > Actinomycetota > Actinomycetes > Streptomycetales > Streptomycetaceae > Streptomyces > Streptomyces violaceorubidus. The sequence continues at coordinate 106,506 of NZ_JODM01000014.1, read as the reverse complement.
CGACGGCGTCGTTGGACTGGAGCCGCTGCACCAGGTCGGCGGGGCTGCGCTGGGAGAAGAAGGTCACCGGCAGCCGCAGCAGGTGCCGCAGGAAGCGGGCACTGGAGAGGGTGGAGGAGATGATGCGGCCGTGCAGCAGGTTGGCCTGCTGGAGCCAGGTCAGCACCACCGTGAGCAGCACACAGGCGCCCATCGACGCGAACAGCACGCCGAGCAGCGAGGTCTGCCCCCCGATCAGGAACATGTCGATGTAGGTGCGGCTGAGCGCGGGCACCGCCGCGCCGACCGCCACCAGGAGCAGGCTCGCCAGCACGGCGGCGGGCAGGGTGCCGGCGGTGCCGCGCAGCCGGGCCGGCATCGCGCCGAGCACACCGGGCCTGCGGCCGCCCCGGGCGAAGTCCTCGCCGGGCTCCATGGTCAGCACGACCCCGGTGAAGGACCCGTCGAACTCCTCCAGGGACACGAAGCGACGGCCCTTGCCGGGGTCGTTGACGAACACCCCGCGCCGTCCGAACCGGCGGCCCATGCCGTCGTAGACGACGTAGTGGTTGAACTCCCAGAAGAGGATGGCCGGTGCCGTCACCTCGGCGAGGGCGGCCAGGTCCATCTGCATGCCCTTGGCGGTGAAGCCGTAACTGCGGGCGGCCTTCAGCAGGTTGCTGGCGCGCGAACCGTCACGGGAGACGCCGCAGGCGATCCGCAGCTCCTCCAGCGGGACGTGGCGGCCGTAGTGCCCCAGCACCATCGCGAGGGAGGCCGCACCGCACTCCACGGCCTCCATCTGGAGCACGGTCGGCGTGCGGACGGTCTTCGCGCGGCCCTTCGGCACGCTGCGCCTCGGCGGGGCGGCGCGGCGTCTGCCCCGGGTCTCCTGTGCGGTGCTCACGGCAGCAGCCAATCGACGGGACGCTGGTCGGCCAGCCGGATCGAGCCCGAGGCCAGGGTCATGGAGGTCAGTTCGAACGGCGGCCCGTCGGCCGAGGACCACTCGTAGCCGCTCTTCGTGGACTTCGAGACCGCCAGCTCCACCGTCACGGCCACCGGCCTGCCGTCCTCGGTGAACTGCTCGCCGAGCTGGCTGTCCCCGAGGAACGCGGCGATCGTCTGCGCCGACTGGGCCGAGCGGTCGACCGCCTTCACCTCGCCGTGCAGGACGCCGTACTGCTGCGTCGGCACCGACTGGACGGTCAGGTCGACCGAGGCGTGCGCGGGGATGGCGGCGGCCTTCTCGGCGGGGACGTACACGGTGGCGTAGAGGGGGTCGTCGGTGTGGGCGACCTTCTCGACCGAGGCGACGTTCGCGCCGGTACTGATGATCTGCCCGACGGTGGCCGCGAGCGCGCTGACCCGGCCGGCGTCCACCGAGCGGACCACCGTCTCGCCCTCGGCGGTACGGACCTTCAGCACCGGGGCGTCGGCGGCCAGCCGCTGCCCGGGGCGCGCCAGGACCGCGGTCACCTGGCCCGAGACGGGACTTTGAAGGAGGTAACTGCCCTGTCCGTGGGTGAGGACGGCGGGGGCGGAGACCGTGGAGGTCACCGAGCCGCCCACGGCCCACACGGACGCGGCGGCCATCGCGACCACGGTCACGGACAGCACCAGCCAGCCCTGGGGACGGGCGAAGCGCACCGGGAGATCGAGCTCCTCCGGTGACTGGAGTTTGGCGAGGGCCTGTTGGCGGAACTGCACGGCTGACGGATCCCGGGCTCGAGGAGAACGGCCGAAGTACGAGAACGGCCGACGTACAACAACGGCCGAGGTGTGAGAACGGCCGAAAAGTCCCGGAGCCTGGACGGCTCCGGGACTCAGCGACGCGAGGGCGCGATCAGAGACCGGCGACCAGGTTGGTGACCGGGGTCGTGTTCAGGCCGGTGACGCCCTCGATCGTGCCGACGGCCGTGTTGAGCAGGCCGGAGACCGGGGCGACGCCGTCCACCAGGCCGGTGACGGTGCCGACGGCGTTCACGTTCAGACCGCCGGAGACGTTGTCGAGGTCGGCGTCGGAGATCTCGACGGTCTCAACCTGGGGGGTGGAGTTCATGATGGAACTTCCCTTCGTATAGCCATTTCACAAGGGGGGAGCGGCCCCCTCTGGGGACAGATGACGGCCGCGACCGCGGGCGCCGGGCGCCCGTTTCCCGAGCCCTCCGCGGCCCCCGCGGTGCGATGGATCAAAGCACGCGGCCGGTCCGGGATTCCAATCAATCACCGCTCCCACCAGCGCACTTGCGACCCCGGAGCACCCAAGCGTGCAGGAGCGCGCACGGCTTCGCGGCGACTTCTTCACACCGTGCGCGACATCGGCTCGTGCGATCCCTTGCCCCCGGGGAGGTGATGGGGGCACTCCGCCCCCAAAGGCGTACCGCCCCCCGCCGGCTTGTGCAGATGCTCCAACGAGAGTGACCGGGTTGGGCATTCGATGTGCAGATTCGCTGAAGCGGCCATTCCGCTCCGCGCCCACCACGCTGTGTCGCCGGGCGGACGCGGAGGGTGCCGATCCGGTGCGGCTCGGCGGGCCGGTTGAACGCCCCGGCCGACCCGTGCGTACCCACACCCGTCCGGGCGCCCCCCACAACTGCCGGACCGGCGGGCACGGACCCCGGTCCCAGGAGGTCGAGCAGGTTGAGTCACAAGCGAATCCCGAAGCGCAGGGCCGCCATGGCGGCGGGCGGTGTGGTGGCGCTCGGCGCGGCCGCCATCCTGCTGCCGAACGCCAACGCCTCGCAGGACGGAGGCTCCTCGGACGACGCCGCGGCCGCGCCCAGGACGCTCAAGGCGGCGGACGCGCCGGACCTCGCCGCACGCCTCGCGGGGCTGCTCGGCGACACCTTCGCGGGCTCCTACTACGACTCCGGCGCCCGGCGACTCGTCGTCAACGTCGTCCCCGGCGACGACAACGAGGTCCTCGCCCAGGCCGAGAGGGCGGGCGCGGAGGTCCGCGAGGTCGACAACACCATGGGGGAGCTGAGGAGCGGCGCGCAGACCCTGAAGTCCGAGGCGAGCATCCCGGGAACCTCGTGGGCGATCGACCCGCGCACCAACAGGATCCTGGTGACCGCCGACAGCACCGTCACCGGCGAGCGCTGGGACCGACTGGAGTCCACCGTCGAGGGCCTCGGCTCCGGCAGGGCGACGGTCAGGAAGTCCGCCGGCACCTTCAAGACCTTCGCCTCGGGCGGCGACGCCGTCTTCGGCGGCGGCGCGCGCTGCTCACTCGGCTTCAACGTCACCGCGGGCGACGGCTCGCCCGCCTTCCTGACGGCCGGTCACTGCGGGGTCGCGGCCGACCAGTGGTCCGACGCGCAGGGCGGGCAGCCGGTCGCCACCGTCGACCAGGCGGTCTTCCCGGGTGAGGGCGACTTCGCGCTCGTCACCTACGACGACCCGGCGACCGAGGCACCGAGCGAGGTCGACCTCGGGGACCAGACCCTGCCCATCAGCCGGGCCGCCGAGGCGACGGTCGGTCAGGAGGTCTTCCGCATGGGCAGCACGACCGGGCTCGCCGACGGCCGGGTCCTCGGCCTGGACGCCACCGTCAACTACCCGGAGGGCACGGTCACGGGTCTCATACAGACCGACGTCTGTGCCGAGCCGGGCGACAGCGGCGGCTCCCTGTTCACCCGGGACGGACTCGCGATCGGCCTCACCTCCGGCGGCAGCGGCGACTGCACGGTCGGCGGCGAGACCTTCTTCCAGCCGGTGACCACGGCCCTGGACGCGTTCGGCGCCACCCTCGGGGGTGAGGCCGCCGGTGCGGGTGATGCGGGTGATGCCGATGACGCGGGTGCCGACGGCGCCGGTGCGGGTGGGAGGAGTGACGGTGCGGCCGCCGGCGGTGGGGACGGTTCGGGGCTGACGGGGTGATGGGCTGACGCCCGGTTCTCCCGCCATGGACCGCCGACCGACCCTCGACGGGGCCGGGCGGCGGCCGGTGGCAGGCTCCCGGCCTTCGCGCACCCGTACGACAGGAGCCGCGGGCACCGGTCCGCTCGGCCGGGCCGCTCCGCCCACGGGCCGCGCTCCTGAGACAGCCGGGCATGTCCCTCACGCGGGGCGCTCGGACGCCGCCCCCAGGCCCACCGGCAGGTCCTCACGCGTACCCGCCCGCAGGCGCGAAGCATCCGTCCGCGAGCCTCCGCTGCGCCCCTGATCACCGGAACCCGTCCGCAGGGGCTGCGCAGATGTCCCATAAGCGCTGTAATGGCGAGGTGGTGAGAGAGGGCGCTGCGGAACGCGGACCGAGGACGCTGCGTGCCGAGGACGCCCTGAAGGCGATCGCCGCCGGCCCGTGGCCGGAGCAGCGGCTGCGCGCGATCCTCGAACAGGCGCTGGTCTTCGCCGGCGCCTCCTTCGCCGGGCTCTACGCACCCGGAGACGACCGCGAGCTGCTCTGCCTGGTCGAGTCGGCCGGAGTACCACGCACCCTGTACGGCGTCCGCGACAGCTATCCCGCGTCGGGCGGCTCCCCGGTAGCCGACGCCCACCGCGCTGGCGAGGCGGTGTGGATCGGGCCGGAGGAGTTCGCCGGATCGGCGGAGTCGCGGCACGTGCCGTCCAGCGGCTTCTCGCTGGCCGTCCTGCCCGTACGCGGGGACGGCGGCGGCTGCCTCCTCGCCCTGACCGAGCACCCGGACGGGTTCGACGCCGACGGCCGCACGTGCCTGGAGTCGATCGCCGAGGCGATGACCTGCCCCGCCCCGGCCGGCACCGCCTCGACCGCCGGGAGCACCGGCCCCGCGGGGCCGGTCGAGGGCGGCGAGCTCCAGCCGGACGCCTTCACCCTGGCCATGGACACCGGCCGTGCGGAGGTCGGTGACGACATCCTGCGTCTGTTCGGCCTCGCCCCCGAGGAGTTCGACGGCAAGGTGGAGACGCTGCTGGGCCTCACCGTGCCGGAGGACCTGCCGTCGCTGATGTCGGTGACCGAGTCCGACCACATGACCATCGGCGAGCGCGAGCTGGAGTTCCGGGTGCTGCAACCCACCGGCCCGCCGAAGTGGCTGCGGCTCAGCGGGCGCCTGCTGCCCGGCGGCGACGGCAGGCCCACCCTCCTGGTCGGCACCGTCGCCGACGCCTCCACACTGCGCCCCGACGTGACCGACGTGGCCCGCGTCCAGCGGCTCGCCGCCGCGCTCGCTACCGCCGGGACCGTCCGCGACGTCAGCCAGGCCGTCGTCGCCGCCCTGCGCAGACCGCTCAGGGCCGACCGGATCGCGCTGGCCGAGCTGGAGAACGACCGGCTCGTCGTCACCGTCCTCGACCCGCCCGACCCCGAGTCCTGGCCCGAGCTGTGGCGCCTGGAGTGGCGCACCGAGTGGCCGGACGCACCGGTACGGGCCATGCCCACCCTCGCCGCCGCGCTGCGCGAGGGACGCGCCCGGATCTGGCCCGCCGGCACCGGCGACCTGGAACCGGCCCTCGCCGACGTCGGCCCCGGCGGCCTGGCCGTGCTGCCGCTGCCCGCCGGCGGCCGCATGGCCGGCGCCTGCCTGATCGGCTGGGACACCCCGCACGACTTCGGCCCCGACGAGCGCGCCCTGCTCACCGCCTCCGCGGGCCTGGCCGGACAGGCCCTGATGCGCGCCCACGCCTTCGACGCCGAGCACGAGCTGGTCGGCATGCTCCAGCGCCAGCTGCTGCCGCGCCGCCTGCCGAAGCTGCCCGGCGCGGTCGCCGTCGCCCGCTACCTGCCCAGCACGGCCGGCCTGGAGCTGGGCGGCGACTGGTACGACGTGATCCCGCTGCCCGACCACCATGTGGCCCTGGTCATCGGCGACGTCCAGGGTCACAGCGCCGGCGCGGCCACCCTCATGGGCCAGATGCGCACCGCCCTGCGCGCCTACGCCGTCGAGGGCCACCCGCCGGACGTGGTGGTCTCCCACGCCAACCGGCTGCTCACGGGCATGGAGACCGACCTCTTCGCCACCTGCGTCTATGTCGACCTCGACATGGAGGAGGGCTCCGCCTGGTGCGTGCGGGCCGGGCACCTGCCGCCGGTGCTGCGCCACCCCGACGGCTCCACGGAGATCGCGGAGGTGGAGGGAGGCCCCCCGCTCGGCGTGGTGACGCAGGCCGACTTCCCGATGAGCCCGCTACGACTGCGGCCCGGCACGCTGATCGCCCTCACCACGGACGGCCTCGTGGAGACGCCGGAGTCCGACATCGACGAGGGCATGGACCGGTTCGCGCACGCCCTGGCCGTCTCCGCCCCCGCCCACCTCGGACTCGTCGCCGACGCCCTGCTCGGCAACGCCCGCCGCAACGACGACGTCGCGCTGCTGCTGGTGCGCTACGACGGCATGGCCCTGCGCCCGCTGCGGGAGAGCTGGTCGGTGTGGCGGCTGCCCGAGGCCGTGCGGCACGCCCGCCGCTTCACCCGGCGCACCCTGCGCTCCTGGGAGGTGCCGGACGACGACATCGACGGCGTGCTGCTGATCGTGTCCGAGCTGGTCACCAACGCGCTGGTGCACACCGACGGCAAGGTGCGGCTCGACCTCACCCTGATCGGCGGCCGGCTGCGCGTCGCGGTCGCCGACGCCTCGCCGCGCACGCCCGTCAAACCGACCAGCATCGGCTGGGAGGCCACGGGCGGGCGCGGCATCCTCCTCGTCGAGGCGATGTCGGCGACCTGGGGGACGCTGCCGGTCAGCGGGGGCAAGCAGGTGTGGAGCGAGATCCCGGTGGGTGCCGGCTGAGCGTCCTCCGGTTGGGCCGCCGCGGCGCCGGGTACCCGCCCGGCCGCGCCACGAGCGAGCCGGGAAACGGGGAAGAACCCGGGAGGAGCACCCATGACCCAGTACGTCCGCGACGTCATGACCGGCGATCCGGTGACCGTCGAGCCGCTGACCTCGGTCGCGGCCGTGGCCCGCATCATGCGCGACGGGGACCTCGGCGCCGTCCTGGTCACGGAGGGCGACCGGCTGCGCGGCCTGGTCACCGACCGCGACCTGGTGGTCCGGTCGGTCGCCGAGGGCGGTGACCCGGAGCAGACCACCGTCGTCGGCGCGTGCAGCGACGACCCGGTCACCGTACGGTCCGACGAGGAGCTGGACCGTGCCGTCCGGCTGATGCGCGAGCACACCGTGCGCCGTGTCCCGGTCGTCGACGACGGCCGTCCGGTCGGCATCGTCTCCCTCGGCGATCTGGCCGTGGAGCGCGATCCGGAGTCGGCCCTGGGCGACATCAGCGCGGCCCGGCCCGGTCCCTAGGCGCCGCGGGCGACATGTGCCTGGTGTTTCGCGGTGCCCCGCCCGGGGACCCGCAGGGCGAGCGCACCACGCGGAACCAGAAGGAAGATGATGCCCGTGACCACGGACACCGGCGGCAAACCCGCCGTCCGTCGGCTGGAGACCGGCTGGTCGAAGGCCCGCCGCCTGCGGAGCAGGGGCGGGATGCGCACCTGGGTGCCGGCCGTCGAGGACGGCGGCGGCACCCGCGCACCGCAACCGGGCCAGGAGTCGAACATCGTCCGGGGCGAGGACTGAGCGAGCCCCGAGGGCGGTGACCCCGCCCAGCGCGCCGGCCTTCGTGCCGGCGCGGTGCGCGTTGCGGGCCGGTCGCGGACCGCCGAGGGCACGCCGGTAGCGTCGTGGACGTCCCGCACCGCCCGTCCCGACCCAGCAAGGCACACAACCGCTCATGAACATCCTGGTCACCGGCGCCGCCGGCTTCATCGGCTCCCACTACGTCCGCGGGCTCCTCGCCTCCGACGCGCCCGGGGCGCCGCGGATCACCGTGCTGGACGCCCTCACCTACGCCGGAACCACCGCCAACCTCGAACTCGCCCACCCCCGGCTGGAGTTCGTGCACGGTGACATCCGGGACGCGCCGCTGGTGGACAAGCTGACGGCCGAGGCGGACCAGGTGGTGCACTTCGCCGCGGAGTCCCACGTGGACCGCTCGATCCACGCCGCGTCCGACTTCGTCCTCACCAACGTCGTCGGCACCCAGAACCTGCTCGACGCCGCCCTGCGCCACGGCGTGGCGCCCTTCGTGCACGTCTCCACCGACGAGGTCTACGGCTCCGTCGACTCCGGCTCGGCGGCCGAGGAGTACCCCCTGCGGCCGAGTTCCCCCTACTCCGCCTCGAAGGCGTCCGCCGACCTGCTGGCCCTCTCGTACCACCGCACCCACGGCCTCGACGTGCGGGTGACCCGGTGCTCCAACAACTACGGCCCGCACCAGTTCCCCGAGAAGCTCGTGCCCCTGTTCGTCACCCGCCTCCTGGACGGCCGCCGGGTCCCGCTGTACGGGGACGGACGCAACGTCCGTGACTGGCTGCACGTGGACGACCACTGCCGGGGCGTGGACCTGGTGCGCACCCGGGGCCGGGCCGGCGAGGTCTACAACATCGGCGGCGGCACCGAGTTGAGCAACCGCGAGCTCACCGGCCTGCTCCTCGACGCCTGCGGCGCGGGCCCGGAGCGGGTCGTGCGCGTCGAGGACCGCAAGGGCCACGACCTGCGCTACTCGGTCGACTGGAGCAAGGCCCGCGAGGAGCTGGGCTACCGCCCCCGCCGCGACTTCGCGGCCGGGCTGGCCGAGACCGTCGCCTGGTACCGGGACAACCGGGCCTGGTGGGAGCCGCTCGCGCGGCGCACCGAAGCGGAGTGAGAGGCGTCCGGCCCGTCAGCGGTGCGTCTTGGCCAGCAGTTCCAGGATCTCCCGCGTCGAGCCCGTCTCGCCCAGGCGCGGGAAGATCCGCTCGACACTGCCGCGGTGCGCCTCGGCGCTCATGTCGCTCATGGCGTCGGTGGCGAGCGTGACGTGGTAGCCGTGTTCGTGGGCGGCGCGGGCGGTGGACTCCACCCCGATGCTGGTGGCGATGCCGCAGAGCACGATCTGGGTGACGCCGCGGCGGCGCAGCCCGACGTCGAGGCCGGTGCCGTGGAAGGCGCCCCAGTTGCGCTTGGTGACGGTGATGTCCCCGGGGTGCCCGGCCAACTCGTCGACGACGACGTCCCAGCCCTCGGGCCGCGGGCCGCCGGCGCCGCCGGCCTCGGTACGGCCGGGCACGGCGTCCGCCCCGTCGGGGGCGAAGGAGACCCGGACCAGCACCACGGGCAGGTCGCGGGCCCGGAACGCCTCGGCCAGTTCGGCGCTGCGGGAGACGACCTCCGCGCCGGTGTACGGCGCGGTGGGCGCGGCGACGATGCCGGCCTGGAGGTCGATCACGACGAGGGCCGTGCGGGGGTCGAGGGCGGTGACGGCCATGGGGTGGTGCCTTTCGGATGGTTCTCACACGGTTCGGTCGCGATCGACGTCCCACCGTAAATTCCACAGGTAAGACTGTCCAGTGCGACTGCACAGTTTTACCTGTCGATTAAGCTGGAGGCGTGCGCCTGCTGATCACGTCCGACACCCACCTGCCCAAGCGCGCCAAGGAACTGCCGGCGCCGCTGCTGGCGGAGATCCCGCGCGCGGACGTCGTCCTGCACGCGGGCGACTGGGTCGACACGGCCACCCTCGACCTGCTGGAGAGCCGCAGCCGCCGGCTCCTCGGCGTCCACGGCAACAACGACGTACCCGCGCTGCGCGCCCGGCTGCCCGAGGTGGCGTACGCGGACCTCGGCGGCCTGCGCTTCGGCGTCGTCCACGAGACGGGCGCCGCGCAGGGCCGGGAGGCCCGCTGCGCCGCCCGCTTCCCCGACCTCGACGTGCTCGTCTTCGGGCACAGCCACATCCCCTGGGACACCACCGCGGCCACCGGCCTGCGACTGCTCAACCCGGGGTCCCCGACGGACCGGCGCCGTCAGCCCTACCGCACCTACATGACCGCCACGGTCGCCGACGGCAGGCTGCGGGACGTCGAGCTGCACCGCCTGCCCCCACGGTGAGCGGAGGCCGACAGCGGGACGGGCGGCACCCGTGGGGGCGCCGCCCGGTGCGGACCGGGCCGCTCCGTGTCGCGGGAAGCGGCCCGGGCGCTTCTTCTGGAGTGCGCTGTCACGGACCTCCTTCCGGGGCAGTGGTGTCGAGGACATGCATGCCTCATCCGATGCGGGGCGACTACCCGCGCCCGGCAGGCTCACACCTGCCGCGGACGACTCTCCGGGCCCGGGTCGCGAGCGGGTCTCAGCCGGCCGACGGCCCCGTCCAGCCCGCCGCCACATGACCGATCCGCACCCGCTGCGGGTGGTCGCCGACGGGGACGGAGACCGACTTCTCCCCGGTGGCGAAGTCGATGGCCGTGACCTGGTCCGCGCCGCTCTCGGAGACCACGCAGTGCCGGCCGTCGCCGCTGACCGTGGCCCAGTAGGGCTTGGCGGCGGCCACCAGCGGGCCCTTCCGCAGCGTGCCGCGGTCGACGACCGTCGCGTAGTCGTCCATCGTGCCCGCGACGCAGATCTTGGCGCCGTCCGGACTCATCGAGAGGCCGTGGTGGCGCGAGTCGTTGACCCAGGTGGTGCGGTCCTCGCTCGTGGCGGGGTTCTTCGGCAGGGTCTTCGTCCGGGTGATCCGGTCGGTGGCGACGTCGTACTCGAAGAAGCCGTTGAAGAACGAGACCTGGAAGTACAACTTGGACTCGTCGGGAGAGAAGACGGCGGGCCGCACCGCGTCCGAGTGGTCGCCGAGGCCGATCGCGTCGAGCCGCTCACGCATGTCGACGACCTTGACCTGCTGGTACGTCCTCGCGTCCACGACCGTGATGCGCCGGTCGCCCTTCGTCCAGTCGAGCCAGGGGGCGTCGAGCGCGGTGTTCACCTCGCCGATGGACATGTTCCAGATGTACCTGCCGTCGCGGCTGAAGATGTTCTCGTGGGGCTTGTCGCCGGTGCCGAACGAGCCGACCTGCTCGCCCGTCTCGATGTCCAGGACGTGCACGGTGTTGGAGGTCGACGCCGAGACCGCGACCCGGGTGCCGTCGGGGGAGACCGCCATGTGGTCGGAGCGGTACCCCGAGACCGGGAATCGCCAGTTGATGTCGCCGGTGGCGAGGTCGAGGGAGACCACGTCGGCGAAGCTCGGCCGGGAGGCGAAGCTCGGCCGGGAGACGACCACCGAGGCGCCGTCCGGCGTCGAGTACATGTCGTCGACGAACTGGTCGTGTCCCTCGCCCACGCCGTTGCGGATGGCCTGGAAGTAGATCCACTTGATCGGGTCGGCGTTGATCTCCGCCATCCGCTCCGCCCTGTCCGGGACGACGTCGATGCGGCCGATCCCGGCGAAGTCGCCGGTGGACCGGATGACGTCCGCGGTGCCGTCCCAGTTGTTGCCGACGAACATCACCTCGCGCAGGCCGGCGCGGGCGTCCGGGGCGGCCGAGGCCGTGGCGGCAGGGACGACGGTGAGGGCGAAGGCGGTGGCGACGGCGCCGAGGTGCCTGGTCGTGAAGGCGGGCATGCTGCTCTCCTCCGGCAGGGGGCGTGGTGGGGGTGATGGAGCGCTGGAGCGCGCAGTCTGAACACAGCCGCTTTCAGAGTGAACTTACTGCAAAGTAAGGAATGGGTGCCCTTCTCCACAAGGTCGCGGACACGACAAAATCGGCCGAGCGGGCGGGAGTTGGCACGAGGGAGGAGAGCGGGTGGCGGGCAGGCTCAGGGCGCCGACGGGCCGCTACGGCGGCAAGTCCGCCGCGCAGCGGCAGGCCGAACGCCGCCGGCGCTTCCTCGACGCGGCGCTCCAGTTGTTCGGCGACGCCCCCGGTTACCGCGCCACGACCGTCGCGGCCCTCAGCGACGCCGCCGGTCTGTCCACCCGCCAGTTCTACGAGGAGTTCCGCACCCTGGAGGACGTACTCGCCGCGCTCCACCTCCAGGTCAACGCCTGGGCCGAGGACGCCGTCCGTGCCGCGGCGCAGGGCGCCCGCGATCTTCCGCTGCCCGAGCGCGCCGCCGCGATCTTCCGCGCCTACGCCGCCGACGTCACCGGAGATCCGCGCCGGGTCCGCATCACCTTCGTGGAGATCATCGGCGTCAGCCCGCGCCTGGAGGAACAAAGGCTGGCCCGCCGTGCCCGCTGGGTCGACCTCATCTGCGCCGAGGCCCGCTCCGCCGCGGTACGCGGGGAGGCGGCGCCCCGCGACTACCGGCTCGCCGCCACCGCGTTCATCGGCGGCGTCAACGGCCTGCTGCACGACTACAGCGCCGGCTGGGTGGACGCCACCCTCGACGAGGTCGTCGAGGAACTGGTCCGCCAGCTCCTGGCACTGCTGCGCCCACCCGGCTGGAACCCGCCGACGCGCTGACCACCCCCGCCGGCGTCCAGGACGGCCATGTCGTCACCCTGGGCGCCCGTGGGCCCCGGACTACTCGTCCCAGGCCTGGATCGTGGTCTGCTCGACGATCTCGCCGTCGCGCAGCGACAGCATCGACTCGGAGAGGACCCGCACCCCGTCCGGATAGGTGCACGCCTCGCTGAACGCCACCTGGTCGCCCTGGACCACGCACCGCTCCATCCGGTGGGTCATGTCGCGGCTGTAGACGTCGTCGAGCATCTCGGCGATCTCGTCCCGGCCGTGCAGGACCTTGGGTCGGCTCGGCTGGTCGTACCGGTCGACGATGCGGACCTCCGCGTCCCGCGCGTACAGCGACAACAGGGGTGCCGCCGTCTCTCCTTCGATGCCCCGGCGCAGCGCTTCGGTGTCGAAGCCGGGACCTGCCGTGGTGCTCATGACGGCCTCCTCACAGGGCCGCGGGCCCAAGGGGGGACGGGCCGCCGTGGCCCTCTCCTTCGAGCTTCCTCCGTCCCGGCGCCCACGGCAACGGCATCCGTGACACTCGTCCTCCCGGGTGAGCGGCGCCGCCCGCCCGTGTCCGCCCCCGGGCCGCCCGCGTTGCTCAGCACATGATCTCAACACGACGTATCGTCGCCGTCGTCGGACTCGCCGCCGGTGTCACCGGACTCGCCGCCCCGATGGCGAGCGCGGCCGGCGGGGGCCCGCTGGGCACGGAGAAGCTCAGCGTGACGAACACCCTCGACACCCTCGCGGTCGGTGACATGCCCGCCGAGGACCGTGCGCAGATGCCCCTCCCGTCCCAGCAGCTGCACCGGCTGCAAGACCTGCAGCAGCTCCAGCAGGTCACCGGCCTGGTCTCGCCCCTCTTCGGAGCCGTCCCCGCCCTGGGCTGACACCACCCCGTGAGCCACCGGACGCCAGGAACTGGGTGGCCGCCCGCTCCGCGTTCAGCGGATCGGCGGTCCCAGTTCCCGGTGCGTGCCGACCGCACGCACCCGCCCCTCGCCCATCACCACGATCCGGTCGGCCGTGCCCACCCCGCGAACCGCCCCGTCACCTGCTCCTTCGCGATCACGTGCGCGTAAGGTCGGGGGGAATGCTGAACGGCCGAGGAAGGGGTCAGGACCATGGCGCAGGAAGTACGCGGCGTGATCGCGCCGGGCAAGGACGAGCCGGTGCGGATCGAGACGATCGTCGTGCCGGATCCCGGACCGGGCGAGGCCGTGGTCAAGATCCAGGCCTGCGGGGTGTGCCACACCGACCTGCACTACAAGCAGGGCGGTATCAGTGACGACTTCCCGTTCCTGCTCGGGCACGAGGCCGCAGGGGTCGTGGAGTCGGTCGGCGCCGGTGTCACCCACGTCGCCCCCGGGGACTTCGTGATCCTCAACTGGCGCGCCGTGTGCGGCAAGTGCCGGGCCTGTCTCCGCGGACGGCCCTGGTACTGCTTCGACACCCACAACGCCGAGCAGCGGATGACCCTCGCATCGACGGGTCAGGAGCTGTCCCCGGCGCTCGGCATCGGTGCCTTCGCCGAGAAGACCCTGGTCGCCGCCGGACAGTGCACCAAGGTGGACCCGGCCGTCTCCGCCGAGGTGGCCGGGCTGCTCGGCTGCGGGGTGATGGCCGGCATCGGCGCCGCCATCAACACCGGCAACGTCGGCCGCGGCGACACCGTCGCCGTCATCGGCTGCGGCGGCGTCGGCGACGCGGCGATCGCCGGGTCGTACCTGGCGGGCGCGTCGAAGGTCATCGCCGTGGACATCGACGACCGCAAGCTGGAGACCGCCCGGGGCATGGGCGCCACCCACACGGTCAACTCCCGCGAGACCGACCCCGTCGACGCGATCCGCGAACTGACCGGCGGCTTCGGCGCCGACGTCGTCATCGAGGCCGTCGGCCGCCCCGAGACCTACCGGCAGGCCTTCTACGCCCGTGACCTGGCCGGCACCGTCGTCCTCGTCGGTGTGCCGACCCCCGAGATGAAGCTGGAGCTGCCGCTGCTCGACGTGTTCGGCCGCGGCGGCGCCCTCAAGTCCTCCTGGTACGGCGACTGCCTGCCCTCCCGCGACTTCCCGATGCTCATCGACCTCCACCTCCAAGGCCGCCTGGACCTCGGCAAGTTCGTCACCGAGACCATCCGGCTGGACCAGGTGGAGGAGGCCTTCGACCGGATGCACGCCGGTGACGTGCTGCGTTCGGTGGTGGTGCTCTGATGGCCGCCCGCATCGAACGCCTCGTCACCTCCGGGCAGTTCAGCCTGGACGGCGGCACCTGGGACGTCGACAACAACGTCTGGCTCGTCGGCGACGACCACGAGGTCGTCGTCATCGACGCCGCTCACGACGCCGACGCCATCGCCGAGGCCGTCGGGGACCGCAGGCTCACCGCCATCGTGTGCACCCACGCCCACAACGACCACGTGGACGCCGCGCCCGCGCTCGCCGAGCGCACCGGCGCCACCATCTGGCTGCACCGCGACGACCTGCCCCTGTGGCGGCAGACCCACCCCGACCGGGACCCGGACGCGTGGCTGACCGACGACCTCGTCATCGAGACCGCCGGCGCCGACCTGACCGTCCTGCACACCCCGGGCCACGCACCCGGCGCGGTCTGCCTCTACGACCCCGGACTCGGCACCGTCTTCACCGGCGACACCCTCTTCCGGGGCGGCCCCGGCGCCACCGGCCGGTCCTACTCCCACTTCCCGACCATCATCGACTCGATCCGGGACAAGCTGCTGGTCCTCCCGCCCGAGACCGAGGTCCGCACCGGCCACGGCGACTCCACGACCATCGGCGCCGAGGCCCCGCACCTGGAGGAGTGGATCAAGCGCGGGCACTGATCGGCGCACGGGCGGCCGGCTCGCCCCGCCGCGCGGGACACGCGGTGGACGGGACACGCGGTAAAGGTGACAGAGGATGTCCGGTTTCCCGGGCACTCTCGGACACGACATCGCTCGTGCGGTACGTGAGCACGTGCGGGACGTGAGGGAGAGGAAGGGAAGCCGGACATGACAGGGTCATCGAAAGGTCCGCTGGCGGGCAGGGTCGCACTGGTCGCCGGGGCCACCCGCGGCGCCGGACGGGGCATCGCCGTCGAACTGGGCGCGGCCGGAGCCACCGTCTACGTCACCGGCCGCAGCACCCGCGCCCGGCGCTCGGAGTACGACCGCCCCGAGGCCATCGAGGACACGGCCGACCTGGTCACCGAGGCGGGCGGCCACGGCATCGCCGTACCCGCCGACCACCTCGATCCGGCGCAGGTCGCCTCCGTCGTCGACCGGATCGCCAGCGAGCGGGCCCGCCTCGACATCCTGGTCAACGACATCTGGGGCGGCGAGACCCTCTTCGAGTGGGACAGACCGGTCTGGGAGCACGACCTCGACAAGGGGCTCAGGCTGCTGCGGCTCGCCGTCGAGACCCACGCCATCACCAGCCACCACGCCCTGCCGCTGCTGCTGCGCCGCCCCGGTGGACTCGTCGTCGAGGTCACCGACGGCACCGACGCCTACAACCGCGACAACTACCGCAACTCGTTCTTCTACGACCTCGCCAAGACGTCCGTCCTGCGCATGGCCTTCTCCCTCGGGCACGAGGTGGGACCGCGCGGCGCCACGGCCGTCGCGCTGACCCCCGGCTGGATGCGCTCGGAGATCATGCTCGACCACTTCGGCGTACGCGAGGAGAACTGGCGCGACGCCCTCGACCGGGTCCCACACTTCGCCATCTCCGAGACACCCCGCTACGTCGGCCGCGCGGTCGCCGCCCTCGCCGCCGACCCGACGGTGGCGCGCTTCAACGGCCAGTCCCTCTCCAGCGGCGGCCTCGCCGGGGAGTACGGCTTCACCGACCTGGACGGCAGCCGCCCCGACGCCTGGCGCTACCTCGTCGAGGTCCAGGACGCGGACAAGCCCGCCGACGTCACCGGCTACCGCTGACGGGCGGCAACGGCCAGCGTGCCCCGTGCCCCGGCGGCAGCGCCAGATCCTCGCGCACGGCCGTGTAGTAGCCCTCACGTGCGGCGCGCTGTCCTTCGAGCAGGGACCGCCAGGCCGCCGGGTCGTGGGTCTCCCCGCGCAGGAAGCGCTCCATCTCCATCACCGCCACCACCCAGACCCGCGCCTTCTCCACCACGTCCTTGCTGCCCAGCAGGAGCAGTGCCTCACCGGCCGGGTCCCGGGCCAGAGCGGCCTCGGCCTGGGCGGGCGCGGCATCTGCGGGGGCCAGTGGATGCGGGTGCGGGTCGTTGCCGAGGTGGGCGGCGATCCGGTACGTCAGCGTGACGGAGGTCTTCACGGTCCGCGCGTAGTCGGCGTACACCGAGAGCCTGCGCTCCTCCCAACGGGCCGCCGTCTCCCGGTCGAACCAGGCACGGTCGCTGCGGACCACGGCGAGATACGAACCGAGTGCGCCGATGACGACGCCGATGAGAGCGGGGAGTTGCTGAAGGAACGCGGACATGGCCGCACGGTATCTGCCGGGGTGATCGCCGCGGCAGATACCGTCGGCCCATGACGGACACGAGGCGATTCACCGACCACGCGGCGCTCGTGACGGGCGCGGCCCGGGGCATCGGCGCGGCCACCGCGCGCAGGCTCGCCACGGAGGGAGCCCGGGTGCTGCTGACCGACGTGGACCTCGCCGCGGCGCGCGGGAGAGCGGCGGAACTGGCGGACGACGGGCTCGACGTGACCGCGTTCGCCTGCGACGTGCGCGACCGGACGTCCGTGGAGGCGGCCGTCGCCCACGCCGCGGAGACCTTCGGCGGCCTGGACGTGCTGGTCAACAACGCCTTCGCCTGCGCGCCCGACGCCCCGCTCTTCGAGGACGAGCCGGACGAGGTCTGGGCCCGCGACCTCGACGTCACCCTCACCGGTGCCCACCGCTGCTGCCGGGCCGCCCTGCCCCACCTCGCGGCCTCGGGGCGCGGCGCGATCGTGAGCATCGGCTCGGTCAACGGGGTCCAGGACTTCGGCAACCACGCCTACAGCGCCGCGAAGGCCGGTCTCGGCTCGCTGACCCGCACCCTCGCCGGGCACGCGGCCCCGCGCGGCGTCCGCGTCAACCTGGTGACGCCGGGCACGGTGCGCACCACGGCCTGGGCGGGCCGGGACGAGGAACTGGCCGCGGTCCAGGGGCTCTACCCGCTCGGGCGGGTGGGCGAGCCCGAGGACGTCGCGGCGGCCGTCGCCTTCCTCGCCTCGTACGACGCGGCCTGGATCACCGGGACCACCCTGGTGGTCGACGGCGGCCTGACCGCGGTCAACACCGGCTTCCGGCGGGCGATCGCGGGGGCGGAGGGCCCGGACTGACGCAACGGGTCGGTCCGGTGCTGTGTGTCACGGTTGGGTCGCGGCGCACGGCGGTACGCAACCAATGCCGCCCGACGGCGGTCTAGCATGCCGGGATCGCACGAAGGCGACCTTCCGCACAGCGCACCGCCTCGACGCGAAAGGCATGACCGGCCATGGGGGACATACGCAGACGGGGAGCCGTCGCACTCGGGGTCACCGCACTGGTGGCACCGCTCACACTCGCGCTCACGGCGGCACCGGCCCAGGCCGCGAGCTGCACCGCGAAGGCGGGTCCGTACCAGAAGAAGGTGGAGAAGTTCCTCGGCCGCAAGGCCGACGGCAAGCAGTCCACCGCCGACTGCAAGGCCATCCGCGCCTTCCAGACCAAGCACGGCATCCAGCCCAACGCCGGCTACGCGGGTCCCGTCACCTGGGGCGTGATGGACCTGATGACGAAGCAGAAGGCCGTCGGCAAGAACCCGAACAAGGCCGGCAAGTGCCCCACCAACAAGGGCCGCATCGCCTGTGTGAACCTCAGCCTCCAGCTGAGCTGGATCCAGGACGGCAAGAAGCTGGTGTACGGGCCGGTGCCGGTCCGTACCGGGCGCAACGGCTACGAGACCCGTACCGGCCTCAAGAAGGTCTACTGGCGCAACATCGACCACGTCTCGAGCATCTACCACGTGCCGATGCCCTACAGCCAGTTCTTCGACGGCGGCCAGGCCTTCCACTCCGTCGGCGTCAGCATGTGGAACCCGCCGGGCTCCCACGGCTGCGTCAACATGACGAAGACCGCCGCCAAGAAGTACTGGTCGCTGCTGAAGAAGGGTGACGACGTCTACGTGTACGGCCGCAAGCCCGGCACCTGACGGAGAGCGGCGCCCGGCTCTGGTGTGAACGGATGGACCGTGTGCGGCAGGACACATCCGGTGGGAACGAACTCGCCGGTAGGTCTTGACAGATGGGAACATCGACGTGATCAGTAACACGGTCCGTTATGTCCGTTTAGCTCGTGATTACTCACATCGTCTTCACGCCGGGCGCCGTATGCTTCACAGCATGTCCACCAGTGTTGAACCTTCCTCCGAGCGATCGGCTGCCGAGGTCAACGAGGAGATCCGAGCCCTGTGGCTCCGGTCGGGCGGGACACTGAGCGTCGAGCAGCGCGCGGAGTACCAGCGGCTGGTCATGGAGTGGGCCACCGCGGCCCCGGAGTCCGTGAACGCCGCCTGACCGGCCCGAGGCTCCTCGCCCGTCCCGGCCGCACCCCGGCAGCCCCCGGGGCCGGACCTCGTACCGGCCCCGTCAGCCCCACGTCGCCGAGTAGTGGCGCCGGTAGGTCTTGCGGTCCCGCTCCGTCCGGATCCACCGCGTGGCCACCAGCGCCACCAGGCTGCCCGCGATGATCAGCAGCCCCGGGCCCACGTTCCGGCGGTCCGCGAGCCGGGCGAGCAGGGTCTCACCCTCGACACCCCTCGCGGGTGCCGACGCCCCCGGGGCCGCGGCGCCCGGAGGCGAGGTCGCCGAGGGGCCCGCGTCGGCGCCCTGCCCTCCGGAGCCGATGAGCCGGACCCCGAGCGAGTCCATGGCCTCCGGCAGCGGCTGGAAGAACGTGGTGCCGCCCTCGTCGCAGTCACCGCTGCCGCCCGAGGTCACGCCCAGCGCGATGCCCTCGGAGAACATCGGCCCACCGCTGTCCCCGGGCTCGGCGCACACGTCTGTCTCGATCAGACCGGTGACCGTGCCCTCCGGGTAATTCACCGTCGCGTCCAGCGCCGTCACCCGGCCCTGGCGCAGCCCACTGGTGCTCCCGCTGCGGAACACCCGCTGCCCGACCGCCGCCGCGCCCGCCCCCGTGATCCGCACCCCCTTGCCGTCGCCGACCGCGACCACGTCGGCGCCGTCGCCCGCCTCGCCGTTCGCGTACTCGACCAGCGAGAAGTCGTCCCCGGGGAAGCTTCCGGCCACCGTCCTGCCGACCTGCCGGTCACCCCGGCCGGGACCGAACCAGACGGAACCCGTCGGCCCGCAGTGGCCCGCCGTCAGGATGAAGTCGCTCGTGCCGTCGGTCACGTTGAAGCCCGCCGAGCAGCGGCCCGCCGTGGACAGGATGGGCTCCGCCCCGTTCAGGCGGGTGGTGAAGGCACCCTCCGTGCGCTCCATGCGGACGAAGGCGCCGACGCCCTCCGCGACGCCCGCCAGCCGCGACCAGTCGGCCCGGGAGACCGTGCGGTCCCCGCGCACCACCACCTCGTTCGACCGGTAGTCCACAGCCCAGGCCGTACCGGACACCCGGGGCGCCCCGCGCAGCGTCGAGGCCGCCGACCTCAGCTCCGACATGCTGTGCCGCACCCGCTGCGCCGTGGCACCGGCCCGCCGCACCGCCTCGGCCGCGCCCGCGTCCGTGACCGCCACCACCGGCCGGCCGTCGGCGCCGATCCAGTGGCCCGCCGTACGGTCGGTGCCCAGCCGGGAGACGAGGTCGGCGCCGGTAGCGGACGCGGTCCGGGCGAGGGTGCGCGGTGCGGCGGACGCGTCGGGGGGCTCGCTCGCCATGGCCCGGGTGACCATCGTCCCTCCGAGCAGCAGTCCACCGACGGCCGCCAGCCGTGCCACTCGCCGGACGATGCGTCCTCGTGCGTGCCTCATGCGTGCGCTCCCGAAACCGACCGCGCGGCGTCGCCGCCGCGGGGACCTCCGGACGTCGAGCGCCCTCCTCCCATACGGGGGCCGGAACCCCGGTGTTCACCAAAGGGCCGCCCGGTTCCCCGCGCCGCCGCGGCGACCTATCTTGGCCCCATGACCAGCATCCCGTGGGACCAGTCCGGTGAACCGAACCCCCTGCGCGCGCTCACGCCGGACCAACTGCGCCGGCGTACGAGCATGAAGTGGCGCACCCACCCCGCGGACGTGCTGCCGCTGTGGGTGGCCGAGATGGACGTGCCGCTCGCCGGATCCGTCGTGCGCGCCGTCACCCGGGCCATGGAACTCGGCGACACCGGCTACCCCGTCGGCACCGCCTACGCCGAGGCCCTCGCCGCCTTCGCCGGCAAGCGGTGGGACTGGGACGATCTGGCCGTGGAACGCACGGCGATCGTGCCCGACGTGATGCTGGGCGTGGTCGAGATGCTCAAGCTGGTCACCGGACCGGGCGACCCGGTGATCGTCAATCCGCCGGTGTATCCGCCGTTCTACCAGTTCGTCACCCAGCTGGACCGGCGGGTGGTCGAGGTGCCGCTCGGCCCGGACCTGCGGATCGACCTCGGCGTGCTGGAGGAGGAGTTCCGGCGGGCCGTCGCGGGCGGGGGCCGGGCGGCCTTCCTGCTGTGCAGCCCGCACAACCCGACCGGCACCGTCCACACCGCCGCAGAGCTGGCGGCCGTCGCCGCGCTGGCGGAGCGGTACGGGGTCCGGGTCGTCGCCGACGAGATCCACGCCCCGGTCGTCACCGGCGACGCGCGGTTCGTGCCCTACCTGAGCGTGCCCGGCGCCGAGCGCGGCCTCTCGCTGATGTCGGCGTCCAAGGGCTGGAACCTGGCCGGACTCAAGGCGGCCCTGGCGATCGCCGGGCCCGCCGCCGCAGACGACCTGGCGCGGATGCCCGAGGAGGTCGGTCACGGGCCGAGCCACGTCGGCGTCCTCGCCCACACCGCCGCCCTGCGCGACGGCACCGCCTGGCTGGACGCCGTGCTCGCCGGACTCGACGAGAACCGGCGGCTGCTCACCGGTCTGCTCGCCGAGCGGCTCCCGGGGGTCGTGCACCGCGCCGGGGACGCCACCTACCTCGCCTGGCTCGACTGCCGCGCCCTCGGCCTCGGCGACGACCCGGCGGAGGTCTTCCTCGACCGGGGACGGGTGGCCCTCAGCTCCGGCCTCCCCTTCGGCAGCGGCGGCGAGGGACACGTACGGCTCAACCTGGCGACCTCGCCGGAGATCCTCACGGAGGCGGTGCGCAGGATGGCGTCGGTCCTGGAGTGAGCACGGGGGAGGCGGAGCACCGGCGCGGGGGCGCCTAGACTTCCGGGCATGGACGACGACGCGTCACTGGACCGGCTCGGCGCCGGCAAGTACCTGCTGGTCACCACGTACCGGAAGAACGGCACCCCGGTCGCCACCCCGGTGTGGGTCGTCCGGGACGGGGACGCGCTCGGCGTCTGGACGGTGGCCGACTCCTGGAAGGTCAAGCGGGTGCGCAACCGCGCCGACGTGCTGGTGGGCCCCTGCGACGTGCGCGGCAGGCCGACCGGCGCACAGGTCGCGGGGACGGCGGAGATCTGCGACCCGGCCGCCACCGCCCGCTACCGGCGGCTGCTCGCCCGCAAGTACGGCGTCGTCGGCCGGCTCACGCTCCTCGGCAGCCGCTTGCGCAGGGGGCTCGACGGCACCGTGGGGATCCGCATCACGCTCACCTCCGGACCGCGGACGGCGAGCTGACCGCTCGTCAGGTGGACGGCCCGTCAGGTCCAGGCCCGGTACGGCTCGTCGACCAGTTGGAAGACCGGCTCGCCGCGCACCGGGTCCTTGGCCGTGGACAGCCGCACCCGGTCGCCGCTGTGGATGCCGATCAGCGGACCCATGACCCGGCCGCGCAGCACGAACCCCTCGGCCATCTCGATGAGGGAGACGTTGCGCGCGGCCGGCGTGTTGCGGTGCACCACCGTCGCGTGGCGCACCGTGCCGGTGCCCTCGCTCCGCTCCGTCCGCAGCTCGCTGCCGCGGCAGACCGGGCACAGCACCCGGTGGTACATGGCGGTGCCGCACCAGGTGCAGCGCTGGTAGAGGACGGCCTCGGTCTCCGGGGCCCGACTGTCGGTCTTCGGGTCGAGCAGACCGGTCGCGGGGCCGGCCGCCTGCTGAGCGACGTTTCCTGAGTGGTACACGCTGGTCAACTCCTTGCGCTCGGGCCGGAATCCCGCGTGCGCGGTCACCGGGCACGCGTGTGCGCGGCTCACCGTGCCACCGTGCACGCAGCACAGCGTATGGCACTCAGTGTCACTCGTAAAGGCACTCGGTACCCTTGATGGGGCATCGACAGGGGAGGGTGCGGTGCGGGCCGCGGTCCTCCGGCCGTCAGTCGCGGGCGAACGCGTCCTCGACCTCCCGCAGCACCTGCCACAGGGGGGTCCCGCGGCGCGCGGCCACGACCACCACGTCCTCGGGCGAGGTGCCGCGGGGCGGCACCGGCACGTCGCCGAAGGCGGACTGCGCGTACGCCAGCGCGTGGTCCACCGCGGCACCCGCGTCGTCGCGGCCGTCCGAACGGAGCCAGGACCGCAGGGCGTTGTTGTGCGCCGCGACCACCGCGGCCGCGATCACGTCCGCGCGCAGGATCCCGTCCGGGCGTCCGCCCAGCCGCCCGCGCAGGTACTCGGCGAGGGCACGCTCGTAGCGCCACACCACCGACAACTCGTAGGCGCGCAGCCCCGGCACCTTCTTGGTGAGGTGGTACCGCTGGACGGAGAACGCCGGGCTCTCGGCGTACATGCCGAGCACGAGCCGGGCCGCGTCGCACACCCGCCGCACCGGGTCGGCGCCCTCGGGGGAGCGGGCCAGGAACGCCTTCATGTCGGCCAGGCACCGTTCGTGGTCGGGGAAGACCACGTCCTCCTTGGACGGGAAGTACCGGAAGAAGGAGCGCCGTCCGACGCCGGCCAGGGCGACGATGTCGTCCACGGTGGTCTGTTCGTACCCCCGCTCCAGGAACAGCCGGAACGCCGCCGCGACGAGTGCCTCCCGCATCGGCGGCCGGACCTGTGCCGGGTCCGTCCCGTCCCCGCGGCGGGGGGCCGCGTTGCTGGTGCTCATGAAGGGGAACGTAGCAGGTGGGCGAGATGTGTGGCACTCAGTGCAGTGAAGGGAGGGAACTGAGTGCACTTGTCACCTCGCTAAGCCGGTCGCATACGATCACTTCCGATCAGCTCCGGAGGAGTCCCGTATGCCGCTCACCCGCCCCCGCGTCCTGTACGTCACCGACCTGGCCTACCAGGCGCGCGGACGGCGCTACTGCGACGAGGACATCTACCTGACCTCGCGGCTGCGTGAGGAGTTCGACCTGGCCCTGTGCCATCCCCGGGACGCCGTCGCACTGCTGGACGCCTTCGACGCCGTCGTCGTCCGCAACAGCGGGCCCGTACAGGGGTACGAGGCCGCCTACCAGGCCTTCCGCGAGCGTGCGGCCGAGCGCGGGACCCGCGTCTACAACCAGCTCACCGGCAGGGCGGACATGGTCGGCAAGCAGTACCTGCTCGACCTCACCGCCGCGGGCTTCCCGGTCATCCCCACCGTCGACCGCGCCGAGGACCTGCACCGGCTGCCCGACGCGGAGGAGTACGTCGTCAAGCCCAGGCTCGGCGCAGACTCGGCGGGCCTGCGGATCGTCCCCGCCGACCGGGTGTCCGAGGCGCTGGCCGGAGCGGGGGACCTGCTGGTCCAGCCGCGCGTCGACTTCGTCCACGAGGTCTCGTTCTACTTCGTCGACCACGACTACCAGTACGCCCTGCGCACGCCGCACCCCGACCGCCGCTGGCACTTGGAGCCGTACGACGCCACCGTGGCCGACCTCGACTTCGCGCGGCGGTTCATCGAGTGGAACGGCGTCGACCACGGGATCCAGCGCGTCGACGCCTGCCGCACCCCCGGCGGTGAGCTGCTGCTGGTCGAGCTGGAGGACCTCAACCCCTACCTGTCGCTGGACGCCCTGGACGAGCCGGCCCGCGACGCCTTCGTCACCGCCCTGCGCACGGCCCTGCGACGCCTGCTCGCCACCTGAGCCGCCCCGGCGGTCCCAGGCCCCGTCGCCACCTTCCCGCCCGCCCGGCGGCGTCCCCCCGCCCCTCGGGCGGACGCCAGAAGACGGCGACGGGGCCTAGCATGGCGGCCATGGACGTGTTCCTGGACCGGCTCGACCCGGACATGTGCGTCGTCACGGCCGCCGCGGACGGGGAACGGGCCGGCTGCCTGGTCGGGTTCTCCTCGCAGTGCTCCATCCGGCCCGTGCGGTACTGCGTGTGGATCTCCGACGTCAACCGGACCTTCCGCGTCGCGCGGTCCGCCGACGTCCTGGCGGTCCACCTGCTGGCCCGTGATCAGCGCGAGACGGCCGAGGTCTTCGGCGGGCTGACCGGCGACGACGTCGACAAGTTCGGACGGGTCCGCTGGCGGGAGGGGTACGGAGGGGCCGCCGTGCTGGAGGACGCCGAGGCGTGGTTCGTCGGACGGGTCGTGGACCGGACCACGGGGGGCGACCACGTCGGTTTCGTCCTCGAGCCGGTCGAGTGGGGCGGGCGCGAGCCTGCCGCCGGACCGCTGCTGCGGCTCGCCGACGCCCGCACCGTCCGGCCCGGGCACCCCGTGGACTGACGCGCCCTCGCCGCCGGCGCCGGTCAGCGCGCGGCGCCCCGCTCGGCCAGCGCCGCGGTGACGGCCCGTACGCTGCGCGCGATGTGCTGCAACTGGAGCACCTCCGCCGCGTACAGCTTGATGGTGTGCTCGATCGCGGCCTCGTGCAGGCCGAGCCGCGGCAGGTCCGCGCGGGCGGTCTGGAGCGCGGTGCGCGCCACCCGGATCTCGTGCTGGACCTGGATCTGCGCATGGCGGGCGAGCAGCACCGGGTGCCGGATCAGCGCCGGGTAGCCGGCGTAGCGCGCCGGGACCAGCTCGCGCAGCCACCTGGTGGCCGAGCGTTCCCAGTCGTGGCTGCCGGGGGGCTTGACCTGGCAGGGCCAGTCCGGGCTGGTGCGCGTGGTCGTCAGGGGCATGATCATCGCTTCCGGGTGTGCGGCGTCGACGGGGTGGGCGACGGGTGGGGGCGGTCCCGGTCCAGGGGACGACCGGGGCCGCCGCGGGCGCTCGCGCAGGCGATGCCCGACCGGAGCACCCGGTGCGCCGGAGCGGGTAGGAGTCGGCGGCCGAGGTGTTCGCGGCAGGTGCGGACGCGTTCCGGGGCGGCCGGGGCGCGGTCCGTGAGCAGTATTTATATATGCCATCCGCTTTGCAAGACGTATGAAAACATTCATGCCTGCTTTCGTCGGGATGGTCCCGTCTGCGCCGACCCGTCGCCCGGCCGTTCAGTCCCGCAGGAAGAACTGGTGCTGGTCCGCGACCTGCTCGTACTCCTCCAGCCGCGCCTGCGTCCGCTCGGGATCGGCGTCGGTCATGGCCTGCAACAGCGCCGCGCACATCACGCCCGGCGCCGCGTAGGAGTCGAAGACCAGCCGGGACCCCGTACCGGTGGCGAAGGCGACGTCGGCCTCGTCCGCGAGCGGGCCGAGCGCCAGGTCGGTGATCAGCGCGACCTTCAGCCCGGCGCCGCGGGCCACGCGCAGGGCGCCCAGGGTCTCGTGGGCGTGCCGGGGCATGGAGAAGGCCAGCACCCAGGTGCCGCCCGCCTCGCGGGACTGGAGCAGGGCGTCGTAGGCGACCGTGCCGCCCCGGGTCACCAGGCGCACATCGGGATGGACCCGGCGGGCCGCGTAGGCGAAGTACTCGGCGAGCGAGACGGAGATGCGCAGCCCGAGGACGGTCAGCGGTGCCGAGGCGGCCAGCTTGCGGCCGACCTCGATGACCCGGTCCGCGTCGGCGAAGTCGCGCCGCAGGTTCTCCAGGTTCTCGATCTCGGCGTCCACGGCCGCCTGCAGTTCGTTGCCCCGGTACTCCTCGGCGGCGGACCCGCCCCGGCCGCCCAGGGCGATCGCCTGGAGTTGCTCCCGCAACGCCGGGTAGCCGCTGAAGCCCACCGCCGAGGCGAACCGCGTCACCGACGGCTGGCTCACGCCCACCCGGTCGGCGAGGTCGGTGATCGACAGGAACGCCGCCTCGGTGAGGTGCTCGATGAGGTACTGCGCGATGCGCCGCTGGCCGGGGGAGAGGCGGGGCCGGTCGAAGAGCGTCCTGAGCCGGGAGGTGGGGGAGACCTCCGACTGCGGGGCGGCCCGTCCCGAGGTGATCGCCGAGGCCTGTGCACGTGCCTGCTGCGGCGATGGCACGGGTGCGCCTCCTGTGTCTCCCACGTCTCCCACGGGGGTCAACATAGCCCACCCCCTGTGCCCGGCAGGGAGGACCGCCGCGCCCGAGTGACCGCACGGCACCGCGCCGGAGGGACGACACCACGGCGCCCGCGCCACCCGCCCCGCGCGGGACCCGCACCCCCGCGAACCCCGACGGCACCGGCACCGCCCCCACCGGCCGGGATCCGCCCGCCGTCGCCACCGGAGGGGCCTCGCCGCGTCACCCCGGGGACGGGGACGGGGACGGCGTCGGCTGCACCGGGCGGCGAGTGCTCGTCGTCGCCCCTGGACAGGACCGCACGGCATGCCCCCGGGCTGCGCCGACGCCGACCCGTCGGCGGGGGCCGCTCGCGGAATCGACCGCGGGGGAGACATCATCGCGGGCCCCGCGGAGGGACCTCGTCGGATTCAGTTCCCCGGACGACGCCCGCCCCGGGCCGGAGCCGATTCGCTCACCGTCGCCTCCGGGGGCCTCCCCGCGCCTCCTTCGGACCGGGACGGCACCGCCCGCACCGGCCCGGGATCGCCCGCCGTCGGCCACCGGAGGAGGCCTCACCGCATCCCCGCAGGGACCTCACCGCCGTTCCGGAATGCCCCGGAGGGCGCGCACCCCGGCACCCCCGGACGGGGATAGCCCCGCGTCGCACGGGAACCCGCCGTCTCGGAAGGACCCACAGAGACGGACGAGGAGCCGACGTCATGACCGTCCCGGAAGAGAACCGGCCGAAGACCGACACCACCGACGACGTTCTCGGTCGGCGGCGGCGCGAGCGCGCGGACGACGAACCCCGCCCGCCGGGCGGTACCGGCCGGACCCTGCGCGAGGCCCTCGAAGAGGCGCACGTCCGCCCCGACGACTTCGACGAGGAGTGAGCGCGTCACCCAGGAGGTGAGGGCGCGGGACCCCGGGCACCCGGCACCGCCCGGGCCGGTACCACCAGGTCGGCCCGGTGCCGGGTGGCCGCCACCAGGTCGGCGTTGTGCTGGTCGGGGCCGAGCGCCCACGCGGCGGCGTCCGCGGGGGACTTGCCGAACCGCTCGTGCCGCGCCACGAGCCGCCTGACGCGCTCCGACTCCTCCAGCCCGCAGAACCACACCTCGTCGAGGCGGGGCCGCACCCGCGCCCAGGCGCCGCTCTCCAACAGCAGGTAGTTGCCCTCCGTCACGACCAGCCGGGCCGAAGGCGGCACCGGCAGGGCCCCGGCGAGCGGCTGCTCCAGCACCCGTTCGAAGCCGGGCGCGTACACGACCTCGTCGTCCCGCTCCGCGCGCAGCCGGTCCAGCAGCGCCGCGTACCCGGCCGCGTCGAAGGTGTCCGGCGCCCCCTTGCGGTGCCGGCGGCCCAGCCGGTCCAGCTCCGCGTCGGCGAGGTGGAAGCCGTCCATCGGCACGTGCGCCACCCACGGCTCGCCCGTACCGTTCAGCTCCCGCACCAGATGCCCGGCCAGCGTCGACTTGCCCGCGCCCGGACTGCCCGCGATGCCCAGGAACGCGCGCCGTCCGCCCCGGGGGAGCCGGCGGGCACGGGCGAGCAGGTCCTCGAAAGTCAGCGGCACACCGCACAGTGTGTCACCTGATCGGACCCGTCCCGGTGGGGAACTGTGGGGGTATGACGACGCAGCTCGGACTTCCCGACGACATCCAGGCCTGCCTCTTCGACCTCGACGGGGTCGTCACCCGGACCGCGGTGGTGCACGCCGCCGCCTGGAAGGAGACGTTCGACGCCTTCCTGCGCGAGCGGGACGGCGCCGACTTCCGCCCCTTCACCGACTCCGACTACGACCGGTACGTCGACGGCCGCCCCCGCGCCGACGGCGTCCGCTCCTTCCTCGCCTCCCGCGGCATCGAGCTGCCCGAGGGCACCCCCGACGACCCACCGGACGCGCGGACCGTCAACGGCGTCGGCAACCGCAAGAACGTACTCCTCCTGGCGAAGATCCGCACCGACGGCGTGGAACCCTACGAGGGCACGCTGCGCTACATCGACGCCGTCCGCGGCGCCGGTCTCGCCACCGCGATCGTCTCCTCCAGCGCCAACACCCGGGACGTGCTGCACTCCATCGACGCGGAAGGGCTGTTCGACGTACGGATCGACGGCGTCGTGGCCCGGGAACGGAACCTGCCGGGCAAACCACACCCCGACACCTTCCTGGCCGCCGCCCGCGACCTGGGCGTCGAGCCGTCCCGCGCCGCCGTCTTCGAGGACGCCCTGGCCGGCATGGACGCGGGCCGCTCCGGACACTTCGGCTACGTCGTCGGTGTCGACCGCGTCGGCCAGACCGACGCCCTCTACGCCCACGGCGCCGACCGCGTCGTCAAGGACCTCGCCGAGCTGGGGGGCCACGCGTGATCACCAACCGGACGTACACCGTGGAGCCCTGGCGGGTGCGCGAGACGGCGCTCAACCTCGACCTGCTCGCCCAGAGCGAGTCCGTCTTCGCCCTGTCCAACGGACACGTCGGCTGGCGCGGCAACCTCGACGAGGGCGAACCGCACGGCCTGCCCGGCAGCTACCTCAACGGCGTCTACGAACTCCACCCGCTGCCCTACGCCGAAGCGGGCTACGGCTACCCGGAGTCGGGTCAGACCGTCATCAACGTCACCAACGGCAAGCTGCTGCGGCTGCTGGTCGACGACGAGCCCTTCGACCTGCGCTACGGACGGCTCGGCAAGCACGAACGCACCGTGGACCTCAGGCGCGGCGTGCTGGAGCGCACCTGCGAGTGGACCTCCCCGGCCGGGACGACCGTCCGGGTGCGCTCCACCCGCCTGGTCTCCCTCACCCAGCGCGCCATCGCCGCCGTGGAGTACGAGGTCGAGCCCCTCGACAGCCGCACCCGCCTCGTCATCCAGTCCGAACTCGTCGCCAACGAGAGCCTGCCCGGCAGCGACGGCGACCCGAGGGCGGCCCAGGCGCTCCAGTCCCCGCTGGAGCCGGAGGAGGACCTGGCCATGGGCTCCCGGCTGCGCCTGGTGCACCGCACCCGGCGCAGCGGCCTCAGGGTCGCCGTGGCCGCCGACCACGTCGTCGACGCGCCCGGTGAGATCACCACCAGCAGCGAGAGCAACGCGGACGTGTCCCGTCTGACCATCACCTCCGTCCTCGACCCGGGGGAGCGGCTGCGGGTGCAGAAGACCGTCGCCCACGGCTGGTCCGGCACCCGTTCCAGGCCCGCGATGAGCGACCAGGTCGAGGCAGCGCTGGCCGCCGCGGCGCACGGCGGCTGGGACGGCCTGGTGGCCGAACAGCGGGACTACCTCGACGACTTCTGGGCCCGCGCGGACGTGGAGGTGCACGGCGACGAGGAGATCCAGCAGGCCGTACGCTTCGCCCTGTTCCACGTGCTCCAGGCCGGCGCCCGCGCCGAGCAGCGCGCGATTCCGGCCAAGGGACTGACCGGCTCCGGATACGACGGCCACGCGTTCTGGGACACCGAGATGTTCGTCCTGCCCGTCCTCACCTACACCGCGCCCAAGGCGGTCGCCGAGGCGCTGCGCTGGCGCCAGGCCACCCTGCCCGCCGCCCGGGACCGCGCCACCCAGCTCGGGCTGCGCGGCGCCGCCTTCCCGTGGCGCACCATCGACGGCTCGGAGGGCTCCGCGTACTGGCCGGCCGGCACCGCGGCCTTCCACGTGGCCGCCGACATCGCGCACGCCGCGGTGCGCTACACGGCGGCGACCGGCGACACCGACTTCGAACGCGAGACCGTCCTCGAACTCCTGGTGGAGACGGCCCGGCTGTGGCGCTCGCTGGGCCACCACGACCCCCACGGCGTCTTCCACATCGACGGCGTCACCGGCCCGGACGAGTACAGCGCCGTCGTCGACGACAACACGTACACCAACCTCATGGCGCGCTCCAACCTGCTCGCCGCCGCCGACGTGTGCGAACGCCACCCGGAGGAGGCGACCCGGCTCGGTGTCGACGAGGAGGAGAGCGCCGCCTGGCGGGACGCCGCCGAAGCCGTGCACATCCCCTACAACGAGGAGATCGGCGTCCACGAGCAGCACGCCGGCTTCACCCGCCACCAGCGCTGGGACTTCGCGAACACCGGCGCCGACCAGTACCCGCTGATGCTGCACTTCCCGTACTTCGACGTCTACCGCAAGCAGGTCGTCAAGCAGTCCGACCTCGTGCTCGCCATGTACGCCTGCGGCAGCTGGTTCGACGCCCACTGCGACGAGGACCAGATGGCCGCGAACTTCGCCTACTACGAGCCGCTGACCGTGCGGGACTCCTCCCTGTCCGCCTGCTGCCAGGCCGTCGTCGCCGCCCAGACGGGCCACCTGCGCCTGGCCTACGACTACGCCACCGAGGCCGCCCTGATGGACCTGGCGGACCTGGAGCACAACACCCGCGACGGACTGCACATCGCCTCGCTGGCCGGTACGTGGATGGCGCTGGTCGCCGGATTCGGCGGCACCCGCCGGGACGGCGACAGCCTGCGCTTCGCCCCCCGGCTGCCCGAGAAGTTCAGCCGCCTCGCCTTCCGGCTCCAGTTCCGCGGCCGCTGCCTGCGGGTGGAGATCGCTCCCGACCGGGCGTCGTACTCGCTGCTGGCCGGGCCGCCCCTGACGATCCATCACCACGGGACCGAGGTGCACGTCGAGGGGGAGGAGCCCGTCACGCTCGGCATTTCCGCGCCGAAGTGGCGGCCCACCCCCGAACAGCCCCCGCACCGCCGCCCGGGCGTCACCGAGCGGCCGGTCCCGGGCGAGGAATGAGCCCGCGCGACTGGCCGAGTTCCGCCCTGCACGTCGGTGGTCCGCGGGTTAGTTTGACCATGTTTTCCGAGATTCCGCGTATCCGCGGGTTTTGGGCTCCCGCCACGGGCGGCAGGAGGTGAGGGACGAGCGACCCCGCGACGAGCGGGGGTGAGGGGTGCACGATGGCCGACGGCTCGAACGCGATCCTGGTCGGCGGGCGCGGACGCGGGGGCGGGCGCGGCGTCGGACGCGACGGCGAGGGGGCAGGGAGGTCCGGCACCTCCCGGCGGCTGCGCGGCGGCAGACCGATCGCGGTGGTGGCCGCCGTCTTCGTCCTGGCCCAGCTGGTCTTCGTACACCCCTCGATGGGCCTCGGCTGGGACGAGATCGTGTACGTCAGCCAGGTCACCAGCCACCACCCCGCCGCCTTCTTCAGCGCGCCGCGCTCCCGGGGCGTGCCCCTGCTGGTGGCCCCCGTCGCCTCCTGGTCGGCCTCCACCGAACTCCTGCGCGTCTACCTCGCCGTCCTCTCGGGCCTGGGCCTGTACCTCGGCCTGCGCGCCTGGCAGGGCCTCTTCCCGGCCCGGGTCCTCGCCACGGCCGGCGCGTTCCTCGCCACCCTGTGGGTGACCCTCTTCTACGGCCCGCAGGCCATGCCCAACTACTGGGTCGCGATCGGCGCCCTCGTCACGGTGGGCTGCGCCCTGCGCGCCCTGGGGGCCGGACGGGGGTGCTCGGGCCGGGGCGCGCCGGCGGGGGTGGCGGCCGGCGCCGCGCTGATGGCACTGATGCGGCCCACGGACGCGGTCTGGGTGGCCGGACCCCTGCTCGTCCTCGTCCTGGTACGCCGCCACTGGCCGCTGCTGCTCGCCCTCGCGGGCGGCCTCGCGGCCGGCGCCGGGGAATGGGTGGTCGAGGCGTACGCCTGGTACGGGGGCCTCGGGGAGCGGCTGTCCCGGGCCTCCGAGATCCAGGGCGGCCTCGGCTGGAACCTCGCCCTCGACGACCAGATGCGCAGCCTGGGGGGACGGGGCCTGTGCCGGCCGTGCACCGGAGCCATGCCGCACCCGGTCGTCACCCTGTGGTGGCTGCTCCTTCCGGTCCTCGCCGTCCTCGGCGCGGTCGTCGCCGTCCGGGCCCG
Organism: Streptomyces violaceorubidus; assembly: GCF_000717995.1. Taxonomy (GTDB): domain Bacteria; phylum Actinomycetota; class Actinomycetes; order Streptomycetales; family Streptomycetaceae; genus Streptomyces; species Streptomyces violaceorubidus. Next base: position 74,179 of record NZ_JODM01000014.1, on the reverse strand, counting down.
CCGCGCCACCGCGACACTGGTCGCCCTCGCCTGCGCCGTCACGGCCGCCGCGCCGTACCTGTTCCTGATCGGCTACGCGGCGCCCCGCTTCCTCCAGCCCGCCTACGCCCTGCTCGCCCTCCCGGTCGCCGACGCGCTGTGGCACCTGGTCAAGACCGGGCGGGACCGGTGGCGGCCGGTGACCGCGACGCTGGTCGCGCTCGCCGCGGCCGGGCACCTCGCGGTCCAGTTCTCGGTGCTCGTGGGCACCGTGGACCGCAACGTCGCCAGCCGCGAGGACTGGGCCCGCGTCGCCGACGGACTGCACCGGCTCGGAGTCCGACCGCCCTGCCTGGTCACCGGACACGAGTCCATTCCGGTCGGCTACTACACGGGTTGCTCCTCCGGCGCCACCGGCGGCAACAACGAGAACACCACCGCCGCCGAGATCGTGGACACCGCCCGGCGCATCCCGGTCGTCGCCCTCACCGGGCCCGGCGGCACCCCGCCCGCCTACGCCCGCGACTGGGCCGCGCACCGCGTCACCGACCTGGAGATCCGCGTCGCACCCCCGGGTTAGAGATCGCGTATCGGGAAACGCGAACCGGACAGCGAGACCACTGAGCCGACGCAGCGCGAGAGGGAGGCAGCGATGGGCACGGACCCGATGGCCGACGACGCCTACCAGCCCACCGGAACCAACGAGGAGCAGGAGGACGCCGCGCCCCTCGACCTCCAGGACGCCGTCGACGAACGGACCTACGACGACACGCTCGACGAGGGCTACTCCCCGCCGGAGAAGCCCCTGGGCGTGACCAAGCACGGCACCACGGCCGCCGAGCAGCACGAGGGCGAGAGCCTCGACGAACGGCTGGCCGAGGAGGTGCCGGACGTGAGGGCACCCGACGGGGACGGAGTCGGCGACGAACCGGGCGGAGAGGGCGAACCGGTCGACCCGGAGGCGGGCACCGGCCGGGCCGGCCGCCTGGTCGCCCCCGACGAGGGCGTACGCGCCGACACCACCAAGGAGACCGTCGCGCAGGACGTCGGCGTCGACGGCGGAGCCGCCGGCGCCGAGGAGGCCGCCGTGCACGTGGTGGAGGACGAGACGGAGCTGCCGGAAGCCTAGGACGACCCCGCGGAGCCCCGCCCGGACGACCGCGTCCGGGCGGGGCTCGGGGCGGTCAGGGCAGCAGCTTGTCGAGGGCCGAAGGGCCCTCCTCGGCCAGCTTGCGCCTGGCCCACTCCAGGTTCTGCGGGGTGACGTCCCGGCCGGTCGCCAGGACCAGGTCCTCCGGGGACACGTCCGTCCCGGTGCGGGCGTGGAGCAGGTCGTCCGGAGTGGCGCGGTCCTCGCCCGCGCGGGCTTCGGAGGGTCGGGAGGCGTCGGGCTGTGACGTCGACATGATCAGTGCTCCTCGCGTCCGGATCGCTGCTTCGGTGCCGTGCTCTTGTCGGTCCCGAATATCCCGATAACACCATTCAATGCGGAACCCGCCCGCGCATCCGGAGGACTACGAGATCTTCCTCCTCTCCCGGGTGCACGAGGCCTGGCTGCGCACGGCGGACGCCGAGGGCGCGGTGGCACGCCCTGGAGATCACCGCACGGGTCGTCACCCGCGCGGCCCTGATCATGGTCAGTGTCTTCGCCGCGTTCGTCGTCAGCGACAACATCGTGGTCAAGATGCTCGGGCTCGGCCTCGCCGTGAGCGTGCTCGTCGACGCCACCGTCGTACGCCGGCTCCTGGTGCCGGCCGTGATGACCCCGCTGGGGCGGCACGCCTGGTGGACCCCGCGGTGGCTCGACCGGATCCTGCCGCACATCGACGCGGAGGGGGCGGGCGAGGGGGAGCGGGGGGTCACTTCCCGACCGGCGGCGAAGGAGTGAGCACCAGCATCGTCACGTCGTCCTGCACGTCCGGGCAGAAGCGCGCGAGGTCCGCCCAGACCAGGGCGGGCAGGGCGGCGGAATCCTCGCCCGCGAGGCTCCGCAGGCGCTCCGCCAGCGGATAGAACGCGCCGCCGGTGTCCCTCGCCTCCACCACGCCGTCCGAGGCGAGGAAGAGCCGGTCCCCGGGGCGCAGCGACACCGTGCACGCCTCGATCGACCCGGCGTCCGCGAGCCCGAGCCCGAGCGGCGTCCACGGTGAGACCTCCAGCTCCGCGGCGTCCGCACCCCGCAGCAGCAGGGGCGGCGGGTTGCCGCAGACGACGACACGCACCTCGAGGGCGTCGGCGGAGAACTCCAGCAGCGCGGCCGTCGCGAACAGCTCGGCATGCCGCGCGTCCGCCGAGTCCACCAGCAGCCTGCGGTCCAGCCGCCCCGCCACCGACGCCAGGTCCGGCTGGTCGAGCACCGCCTCCCGGAAGGCCCCCAGCAACGAGGCGACCGTCGACACCGCCGACAGGCCGTGCCCCTGCACGTCACCCATCACCGCGCGGACACCGAAGGGGCCGTCCCGCACGTCGAAGAAGTCGCCCCCGACCAGGGTCCCGCGCTGTGCCGCCCGGTACAGCCCCGTGCAGCGCACCGCCCCCACCCGCTCGGGCAGCGGCGGCGCGACGGCACGCTGCGCGGCCTCGGCGACCGTGCGCTCCAGCCCCAGCTGGGCGTCGCGGCGACTGCGCACGAAGGACACGAAGACGCTGAGTACGGCGACGAAGACGATGGTCAGCAGGTCGGCGTCGCCCGGCCGGTCGAGCTGGAGGGCCGGGATGTGCAGCAGCGCGATCACCACGCCGCCCAGCACGGCGGTCGCCAGCGGGCCGTAGGACAGCACGGCCAGCGGAGGGATGGCGCCCAGCAGGAACCCGATCTCCAAGGGCTCGTCGCTGAGCAGGGTCGCCGCGCAGATCGCCGCCACGAGGGCCGGCGGCAGCACCCGCACCCAGCGGGGCGGCGGCGCCCCGCTCAGCCAGCTCCGCCGTTCCTCGCCCCAATGCGGCTGCGGGACGGACACCTTTCGCACACCCCTACGCTCCTACGCCGCCGCACCGCCCGCACGCGGAGGGCGGTGCGGCGGCCGTGCACGTGCGGGTCCTAGGGGGTGTCGTTTGGAGCTGGCCGGCTCCGGGCGACGGTGCCTTGCTGCCGACCCGAGCGGGGTCTGGTGCGTGCAGCTGCACGGCGGAGGAGGGCGACAGGGCGGAGCCCTGGCAACCGACGACAACGCCGCAGACGTGCGTGCCAGACCCCGCGACCCCGGCAAGATCCAAACGACACCCCCTAGAGGGCGCCGAGCGTCAGCCGGAAGCCGGTGGGCGCCGTGTCCTGGACGTAGGAGGCGAAGTCGGCCACGTCGTCGAAGGCGAAGCCGTACGCCCTGCCGTCCTCGGTGGCCGCGTGGACCGCCTTCGCGTAGTGGTTGGTCAGCGCGGTCCCGTAGAACGTCGCGGGGTCGGTGGTGGGCTGGTCGGCCGACGAGACCAGGGCCGAGCGGTTGAACCCGGCGCCGAGGACCGCGGCGACGGGACCGGTCGTGCCGTCGTTGGGGGCGGCGAGATTGCCGTCGCAGAAGAGCACGTCCCGGGTGGACGGCTTGGCGAAGGACACCTGGGCGGGCCCGTCGAAGGTCAGCCGGTCCCCGCGCACCCGGCCCGAGAAGGTCCCCGCGTCGGTGGTGATCCTGAGGTCCCCGGCGGTGTAGGTGCTCCACACCTCGTCGATGTACGGGGCGAGGTAGTCCGTCGGGAACAGACCGGCGTCCAGCCCGTGGCCGGGGGCGATCACCCGGGTGTCCTCCACGACCAGCGGGGCGAACTCCTCCACCTTCCGCACCGCCTCGAACACGGCCGCCCGGCCACCCGGACGCACGGTGCCGGTGGTCTGGTCGCCGGCACCGGTCAGCCGGATGGCGAGCGGCACGCTGAACATGTCGACCATGGTGGTGTTGCAGAACATGCCCGCGGAGTTGTACGTGAACTCCGCGCAGTCGTGCAGCACCCCGTGGTTCGGGTCGGACTCGACCCAGCCCGCCGGGTACTGCAGCGCCGCGTTCCCCGCGCCGTCCACGACGACCTTGAACTTCAGCTTCTCTCCCAGGGACACGTAGATCCGGCCGGAGAGGTGGGGCAGAGTCAGCTTGGTCCCGCCGCTGCCGGCGAGGCCGATCGCGTAGTCGGTGTAGCCGTCGGCGCCGTTGTCGGAGAGGGCCACGGGAGCGACGGTGCCCTCGGGGGTGACCCGCACCTGGCGGCCGTCCACGTTGCCGACGATGTAGACGTGGACGTCGGCGTTGCCGAAGGAGCCGGTGCCGTTGACGATCGTCAGCGCCAGGGCGCCGGCCGCCCTGGGCGCCGGTTCGTCCGAGCCGACGCCCGCCAGGGCGTGCGGGGCGATGGCGGCGGCGACGGGTGCGGCCACGACCGCTCCGCCGAGGGCGACGAGCAGCTTGCGGCGGGCGAGCGGACGCCGGTGACGAGGAGTCATGTGGGGGGTCTCCAGTGATCGGGGCCTGACAGATCCTGAGAGCGCTCTCAGGGGGTGGCGGCGATGGTACGCAGCACCGTCGGCCCCGCCAACCGTCCGCAGCCTGCGTCAAACCCGTTGGTCCAGGTGGGACTTGGAATGGGGGATGCCGTGCGGGGAACGCTTAACCGGTGTTCAAGGCGCCCCTAATCGTCGACGCGAGGCGGCGCGAGGCCCGTCGCCGGGTCGGATGGCATGCTGGCCCCCCGGTGACGGGCAGCGACGGTGCGACGGAGGCGGCATGGGATGCGAGGGCGAGGTCTGGCGTGTGCGCCGGGCACCGGAGGCGGGCCGGGCGGCCGACGCGGAGTGTGGCGACATCGGGGAGATCGTGATCGACGACGCCGGCTTCCCCTGGCTGTCCGGCCGGTTCCGCGCGGGTCCGGGCTACGGTGCCGTCCGTGATCTGTTCGCCCGCGAACTCGCCCTCGCGGAAGCGGACGACGCGGAGCACTGGACGCGCTGGGAGGCGGCCTACGCCGAGATCGAACGGCGGGTGCGGCTGGTGTCGCCCGAGGGCCCGGTGGCCGAGTTCCTGCTCCACATCAGGGGTGACCGGGCCTGGTTCCGGTGGAGCGACGAGCCCTTCGGGCGGGAACGGGCCCGGGACTGACCGAGCTCACCCCGGCGGCGTGGCGGCAGGCGGCGACTCGACAGGTCAGTGGGTCAGCAGGCCCTCGGCCTCGGCGAGGATCTCGGTGACCCGCAGCCCGAACGCGGCGTCGCACGGGTGCGGGCGTCCGCCCCCGGCGGCGGAGAGGAGCGCGTCCGCGGCCCGTCGCAGCGCGGGCACCGGACCTTCCGCGGTCTCCGGGAGCAGCGTCGCCCCCGCCCGGCCGCGCAGCTCCACCCCGGTCCCCGCCGCGGCGGGCGGCGCCGTCAGGCTGAGGGTGAGCGTGCTGGAGGCCCCGCCGGTGTGGTCGAGGACCAGGTGGACGGTGTCCCCGGGCCCCGGTGCGGCCGCCGCCACACGCCGGGCGTCACCGAGGACCGGCAGCAGCACGGAAAGGGCGTGCGGCCCCACGTCCCACAGGGCGCCCTTCTCCCGCCGCCACGGCGAGGCGGCGAACGGGCTGTCGCCGTCCCCGAACAGGGCGCCCAGCCAGTGCGCCCGTGCCGTGAACCAGCCGTCGTCGGCGGCCTGTTCGCTGATCCACGCTTCCGTCTCGGGCTGGAACCGGGTGGTGAAGAAGACCACCGAGGCGACGCCCGCCGTCCGCACCGCCTCCACCACGGCCCGCCCCTGCTCCACCGTCGTCGCGAGCGGCTTGTCGAGCAGCACGTGGCACCCGGCCCGCGCGGCGCGCACCGCCAGGTCGGCCTGCACGGCCGGGGGCAGCGCGACGGCGACGGCCTCCACGTCGGCCAGCAGGGCGTCGACGTCGTCGTAGGCCCGGGTGCCGTGCCGCTCTGCCAGCTCCTTGGCGGCGTCCGGGCGGCGGCCCCAGACCCCCACGAAGTCCAGGTCTTCGTGCCCGGCCAGGGCGGGGGCATGAGCCATGTCCGCCCAGGGGCCGGTGCCGAGAAGTCCGATGCGCATTCCGTCGCCTCTCCACGGCGGCGACCCGGTCAGGGCCCGCCGACGATCCTCCATGACGACCGGCGTGCGACAGCCCGGCCGACGCCGAGCGTGTCACACCGACCGGGTGTGCGGACAGGGGCAGGGGCGCCCGGGGCGCGGCGGAACGGTTCACCGGAGGGTCACGCCGCCTCACGGACGCGGGTGCGCGGCGCGCTCGGGGGCGGCCCCGCGCCGCTCCGACCCGCGCCCGGGACGCGGCCCCCGGGCCCCCGCACGGTCCCGGCCCTGGAATCCGCGCACGGTGCCGTAGTCCACGCTCCCGTGTCGGCGCCCACGGCCACGGCCCCGCGCCTTCACCGTCCTGGTTTCGAACCCGCGCCCGGCGTCCGCGCCCCGGCCCCCGCCCGTGCCGGCTCCCTCGCCCAACCGCCTCACGGTCCCGGCCCCCGACCTTGCGCCGGACGCCCCGCGCCCTCGGAAGGGCGGCCGTACCCCGGCGCCGCAGGGCGGCCGTACGCCGGCGCCGGTGGGCGGCCGTACGCCGGCGCCGGTGGGCGGCCGTACCCCGGCGTCGTACGAGACCGGTGATTCTGCCGATCCCCCCGCCCGCTCCGCCGCTCGACAGTGGCACGGCCAACCCATCGGCGAGGCCCGCCCGGCGGATGTCCCGGGACGCGACCCCACGCGTTCCGGGCCGTGTGCGATCACCGGGCGGCCGACTCGCCACGACCGAGAGGACCACCCCTCGTGCAGCAGAACCCCCACACCGACGCCGCCCCCAGGGCCGCGAGCCGCGCCTTCCACGGCACCAAGCGGCGACTCGCCGGACTGACGGCGACCGTGGCCGCGGTCGTCGCGCTCGGTACCCTCGGCGGCCCGGGCGCCCAGGCCGCCGACAACCCGTACGAGCGCGGACCGGCGCCCACCGAGTCCAGCATCGAGGCACTGCGCGGCCCCTACTCCGTGGCCGACACCAGCGTCTCCTCGCTCGCGGTCACCGGTTTCGGCGGCGGCACCATCTACTACCCGACCAGCACGAGCGACGGCACGTTCGGCGCCGTCGCGATCGCGCCCGGGTTCACCGCGTACCAGTCCTCCATGGCCTGGCTCGGCCCGCGGCTGGCCTCCCAGGGCTTCGTGGTGTTCACCATCGACACCAACACCACACTGGACCAGCCCGACTCCCGCGGCAGGCAGCTGCTGGCCGCACTGGACTACCTCACCGAGCGCAGCTCCGTCCGCGGCCGGATCGACAGCAGCCGCCTCGGCGTCATGGGCCACTCCATGGGCGGCGGCGGCACCCTGGAGGCCGCCAAGTCCCGCCCGTCGATCCAGGCGGCGATCCCCCTCACCCCCTGGAACCTGGACAAGAGCTGGCCCGAGGTCAGCACCCCGACGCTGATCGTCGGCGCCGACGGCGACACCATCGCCCCGGTGGCCTCGCACGCCGAGCCGTTCTACTCCAGCCTGCCCTCCGCGACCGACCGGGCCTATCTGGAGCTGAACGCCGCGACCCACTTCTCGCCCAACACGTCCAACACGACGATCGCGAAGTACAGCATTTCCTGGCTCAAGCGGTTCATCGACAACGACACCCGCTACGAGCAGTTCCTGTGCCCGCTGCCCAGGCCGAGCCTGACGATCGAGGAGTACCGGGGCAACTGCCCGCACGGTTCCTGAGCCCCGGTCCGCTGTGCCGGCGCACGACCGGGCTCGGAGCCGGTTGGGCGTCGGCACAGCACGCGTGCCGCCCGCCCGGGCATGGGCGGACCGGCACCTTCCGCCTCGGGTTACGCGCGCGTAACCTCCCCGGAATGACCGGAGAGACGACCGTACGTACGGCCGTGCGCATCCACGGCCGAAGCACGCAACGCAAGGCGCTGCGCGCGCTGTTGGACGAGCTGCCGAGCCATGGCGGCCAACTCCTCCTGGCCGGCGAACCCGGGCTCGGCCGCACCACCCTGCTCCAGTGGGCCGCCCGTTCCTTCCGGGCCGGGCCCGTGCTCCACCTCGGTCCGGGCCCGGGCAGGGCCGCGCACGTCACCGCCGAACAACTGCTCGGCACCCTGCGAACGGCGACCGCCGCGGCGCCCGCGCTGGTGTGTGCGGACGACGTCCACCTGTGGGACGGGCCGGCCCGGACGGCGCTCGGCCGCGCGGCGCGGCGCCTGCACGCCGCCGACCGGGTCGGTCTGCTGCTCTCCGTCGCCTCGGACCGCGCCGTCGACCCGGAGCTCGCCCCGCTGCCCGTCGTCCACCTGGACCCGCTGGCCCCGCCGAGGGCCGCCGCCCTGCTCGACGACGTGACCGACGGTGCCGCCGCCCCGGCCGTCCGCGAGCAACTCCTGGCCGAGGCGGAGGGGAACCCGGCCCTCCTCGTCGCCCTCGTGCGCCGGCTGTCACCCGCCGAACTGCGCGGACACCGGCCGCTGCCCCGCCCGTTGGCCGACGCCAGCGCCCTGGCCGAGACCGCGGGCGGCGCGCCGAGCGGCCCGTCCGACCACGCACGGGACCTGCTGCTGACGGTAGCGGCGGCCGGGCAGGCCGAGGACGGCACCGACGTCGACGCCGGCCTGGTCCACGACGCGCTGCGGCGCCTGCGGCCGGCTCCGGGACCCGACCCCCGCGCGGAACCGCTGCCCGAGCAACTCGTCCTGGCCGGCGACCGGCTCCGCTTCCGCAGTCCACTGGTCCGCCGCACGGTGCACGCCGCCGCCACCGTGGAGCGGCGCCGCGCCGTGCACCGCGCGCTGGCCGACGTGTGGGAGGGCGGTGGACACCGGCTCACGGGTCTGTTGCACCGCTCGTGGTCGCTGGGCGGCCCGGAGCCCCGGCCCGCGTCGTCGGACCGGCTCGCGGCGGAAGCGGCGGACCGGCTCGCGGCGGCGGCCGACGGCGCGGTGCCCGCCTCGCACCGACTGCGCGCGACCGCGTACACCCGGGCCGCCGAGCTGACGGCCGACGGCGCGCGGCGGGCCGAGCGCTACACCGCCGCGGCCGAGCAGGCCCTGCTCGCCGGGTGCCCCGAACGGGCCCGTTCCCTGCTCGCCGCGGCCCGTGAGCACGCCGCCCCCGCCGCCGTACGGGGGCGGGCGGAGCTGGTGCGCGGCGTGACGGAACTGAGGGACGGCCCGGTCGGCGACGCCCACCAGTCCCTGCTCCTGGCCGCCTCCCTGCTCACCACGGAGGCGCCCGCCGAGGCCGCGAACGCCGCACTGGCCGCCGCCGACGCGGCCTGGGCGGCCGGCGACCTGGCGGCGTGCCTGGCCACGCTCGCCCCCGGACCACCGCCCCGGACCGAGAATCCGGCGCACGGGAACGACGGGACGGAGGGGACGGAGGGGATGGAGGGAACTGACGGGACCGACGGGACTGACGGGACCGACCGGCCCGCCGCCCCCGACGGCGCCCGCGGTCCCGCGGCGCGCACGGCCGCCGTCGTACGGGACCACCGCGTCGGCATGCGGGCGCTGCTCGAAGGACGGCTCGACCGGGCCGGGACCCCGCTCGCGCAGGTGGTCGAGCGGGGCAGGACGGAGGAACGGCCGGAGGCGTTGCTGCGGTCGGCGGCGGCCGCGCTGCTGCTCGGGGACGTGGACGCCGCCCGCAGCGGCGGAGCCCGGGCCCTGGCCGCCGCCCGGCAGCTCGGGTCGGACGCGCTGGTGCCGAAGGCACTGGAGTACCTCGCCTACGCCGAACTGCGCGCCGGCCGGCACCCGCAGGCCCGCACCCACGCGGAGGAGGGGCTGCGCACCGCGCTGCGGGCCGGACAGGGCAACACCGCCGCCCACCACCGGGCGGTGCTGGCGCTCGCCGCGTCGATCGAGGAGGAACCGGACGTCGTCACCCGGCACGTCACGGCCGCGCTGGACACCGCCCGCCGGCACGGACTGGCCCAGGCGGCCACCCTCGCGCAGTGGGCGGCGGCCCGCGCCGACCTCGGCCGGGGGCGCCCCTTCGACGCCGCCGACCGGCTCGGACTCCTGGTCCTGCCCGGGCCGGGGCGGGGCCACTTCGCGGTGTGGCGGCTGGTCGTGCCCTGCTTCGTGGAGGCCGCGGTGCTGGCCTCACGCCACGAGGACGCCCGTACGGTCCTCCCGGACTTCGCCGACTGGGCGGGGTTCGGCGCCGACCCGCAGGCCGCCGCCCAACTGGCCCGCTGCCACGCCCTCCTCGCCCCCGCCGAGCACGCCGACGACCTCTACCGCCGTGCCCTCGCCCGGCACGAAGAGGCAGGCGGCGACTTCGAGCGGGCCCGCACCGCGCTGCTGTACGGCAAGTGGCTGCGCAGGCGCCGCAGACCGCGCGAGGCCCGCGGCCGGCTCGGGACCGCGCTGGCCGGCTTCGAGCGCTGCGGCGCCGGCGTCTGGGCCGCCCAGGCACGCGACGAACTCCGCGCCCTCGGGGCCGCCCCGCAGGACGACGGCGCCGGAAAGCCGAACCGCCTCGGCCGCCTGACCCCGCAGCAACTGCGCATCGCGCGGCACGTCGCCGAGGGCGCCACCAACCGGGAGGTCGCGCTGGCCCTGGGCGTGAGCACCCGTACCGTCGACTACCACCTCCGCAAGGTGTTCGCCGCACTCGGCGTGCGTTCCCGTCTGGAGCTGGCCCGCATGGTGGGGCAGGCCGAACAGGCCCAGGACGCTCAGGGGGCCCGAGGGGTCCGCCGGGCCGGGCACCACGAAAAGACCGGTGCACAACACTAGGGACCGACCGGACGGTATGCCATCCTTCGGGGCAGGACGAGTCAGGGGGCAGGCCCGGCGCGGCGGGACGGCCCGTCGCGGCGCGGCGCCTCCACCAGCCCTGCCCCGGGGAGGACCGCGATGCAGCACGCCGTACGGTCACGAGCAGTGATCCGCACCGGGCTGACGCCCGTTCCACGCCCGCGGACACCCGGCGTCACGTCGTTGATCGACGCCGACGCCCTGCGTGTCCTGCACCGGGCCGCCCGTGCCCTGCTCGACGACCTCCCCGACCTGACCGACCGGCTGATCGCCCTGCTGCGGGAGCAGGAGCCCGCGTACCGGGCCGCCCTTGCGAAGGACCCCGCCGCCACCTGGCAGGAGGCCCACCGCTCGCTGCGGCACAGCGTGGCCTCGCTGCTCGACCCGCGCGGCGCCCGGGACGCGGCCCGCCGGTGCTCCTGGCGGATCGGCGCCGCCCGCGCCGAGCAGGGGCTCCCGCTGGACGCGCTGCTGCACGCCTTCCGCCTGGGCGGCTCGCTGGTGTGGCAGCGGCTGGTCGAGGAGACGTCCAGGGCCGCGCCGGAGGACGTGCGGCTCCTCGTGCACGTGGCCGCCGACGTGTGGAACTTCGTCGACGAGCACTGCACCCTCGTCGCGGACGCCTACCGGCAGACCGAGTGGCAGCTCGGCCGGCGCCGCGAGAACCGGGCCCGGCTGCTGGCGGCCGGCCTGCTCGACGGCACCGGCCGCATCGCCGATCTCCCCGAGGCCGCCCGGGCCCTCGACCTCCCCGAACAGGGCCGGTACGTCGTCGTCGCCGTCACCGGCGGCCCGCCGGCCCGGTCCGCCGCGGCCCGCGCCGCCGCCGTACCGCCCGGGGGCCACGTCCACTGGCACGCCGGGGCGGAGGCCGACTACGGCATCGTCCTGGTCGGCGCCCACGGCGAGGGGCTCCCGGACCCGGACGAGATCGACACCGCGCCCGAAGCCCCGGTTCCGGGGCTCCGGATCGGCGTCGGCAGCCCGGTCGACGGACTCGCCGCCGTGGGGGACGCCCGCAGGTTCGCGGACACCGCCCTGGCCATCTGCCCGGTGGCGGGCGGCACCGTGCGCCTGGCCGACCATCTCCCGGCCGCCCTGGTCGTCTCCAGCCCCGAGATGGGCCGGGCGCTCGCCGAGAAGGTGCTCGGCCCGCTGCTCCGTCTGGAGCCCGCCGACCGCGAGGTGCTCCTCGACACCCTCACCACCTGGCTCGACTGCGACGGTTCGGCCCAGCGTGCGGGCGAGCGCCTCTACTGCCACCGCAACACGGTCCTCAACCGCCTCCGCCGCTGCGAACAGCTCACCGGGCGCTCCCTGGCCCGCCCGGCCGACGTCGTCGAGTTCAGCCTGGCCCTGACGGCCCGACGGGTCCTGCGCGACTGAGCGCGGGCGCGGGGCACGACGTCCCCGCGAGCAGCGCAGCCACCGGGCCGCCACGGCGTGCCCCGGTCCCGCACACCTGCGCCCTGCCCCTCACACCGGCGCCCTGTCCCGCCCTCCGGCTCACCCTTCCCGCGTCGGTGCCGTCGACTCCGGCTCGGCCGCGACGATCCGGCGGCGGATGGCCCACGGCTGGGCGGCGGGACGGGCGGGGTCCGTGAGCGTCGGGACCGCAACCGGTACGGTCCCGCTCGGCGCACCGTGCGGGCCGCCCCGGAGCCGCCCCGGAGCCACGCCGGATCCGCGCCGGGGCCGCGCCGGAGCCACGCCGGATCCACGCCGGGGCCGCGCCGGATCCGCTCCGGGGCCGGTGCCCGCGGTGCTTCCCGGACGCCCGGGACGCCAGGACGCCGGACGCCGGACGCCGGGTGACAGCACCGCGCACCGCGAGGGCGGGCGCCCGGAAGCCGGTCCCGCACCGTCCGCTGGGCATCCGCACAGACTCGCCGCCCCCGGACTGGGACACCGCAGCGACCCTGCCCGGCCCCCCTGTACGGCCCCCCGTGCCCGTGCTGTCGTGAGCTCCCCCCTTCACCGTCACCGCGCCGTTCCCGGCCCGGTCCCAAGGAGCCGCGATGCCCGCAGCACCACCGGACGGCGCACCCGCGCTGCACGTCGAGAGCCTCGACGTGACGTACGGGCGCGCCCTGTCCGCCCTCCGCTCCGTGTCCCTGACCGTCCCGCACGGCGCCGTCGTCGCCCTGCTCGGAGCCAACGGCGCCGGCAAGACGACGCTGCTGCGGGCCGTCTCGGGCACCCTGCGCCTGCACCGCGGTGCGATCACGGCCGGCCGGGTCCGCTACGGCGACACGGTCCTGGACGGCCGGGACCCGGTCGCCGCCGTGCGCGCCGGAGTCGTCCAGGTGCCCGAGGGCAGGCGGGTGTTCGCCGGACTCACCGTCGACGAGAACCTGCGGGCCGGCGGGCTCGGCCTCAACCGCCGGGCCCCCGCCCAGGTCCGCGAGGCCAGGGAGCGCGTCTTCACGCTGTTCCCGCGACTCGCCGAGCGCACCCGCCAGGCCGCCGGCCTGCTGTCCGGCGGGGAGCAGCAGATGCTGGCCATCGGCCGCGCCCTGATGGCCGCCCCGCGCCTGCTCCTCCTCGACGAGCCATCGCTCGGGCTCGCCCCGATGATGGTCGACCGCATCGCCGAGGTCGTCCGAGAGATCAACGCCCAGGGCACCGCCGTCCTCCTCGTCGAACAGAACGCCGGCATGGCCCTCTCCCTCGCCGGACAGGCCCACGTCCTGGAGGTCGGCGAGATCCGGCTGTCCGGCGACGCCGCCGACCTCGCGCGGACGGACGCCGTACGCCGTCTCTACCTGGGCGAGACCACCGACGGCGCCGACGGCAAGGGGGCCGCGTGACCACCCCCGCCGCCGCACCGCCCGCGCTCGACGTGCGCGGCGTCACCGTGCGCTTCGCCGGTCTCCTCGCCCTCGACGACGTCTCCTTCACCGTCGCCCCCGGCACCGTGCACGCCGTCATCGGCCCCAACGGCGCCGGCAAGTCCACCTGCTTCAACGTCCTGTCCGGCCTGTACCGCCCCGCCGCCGGTTCGGTACGGCTCGGCGCCGCGGAACTGACCCGGCTCGCCCCGCACCGGATCGCCGCGCTGGGCGTCGCCCGCACCTTCCAGAACATCGTCACCACCCAGGGCACCGTCGCCGACAACCTCATGCTCGGCCGGCACGCCCTGTCCCACGCCGGTTTCGCCGCCAGCGCGCTGCGCCTGCCGCGCGCCGTGCGCGAACAGCGCGCCCACCTCGCCAAGGCCCGCGAGATCGCCGAACTCACCGGCCTCGGCGCCCACTTCGACTCACCCGTCGCGCTGCTGTCCTACGGCGACCGCAAACGCGTCGAACTCGCCCGCGCCCTCTGTCTGGAGCCCCGTGTACTGCTGCTCGACGAACCCGTGGCCGGCATGAACGCCGCCGAACGCGTCCGCATGACCGAGGTGGTCCGGGAGATCCGCGCCGAACTCGGCCTCTCCGTCGTGCTGGTCGAGCACGACATGGGCCTGGTCATGCGGCTCGCCGACGAGGTCACCGTCCTCGACTTCGGCCGGGCCATCGCCCACGGCACCCCCGACCGGGTCCGGCGCGACCCCGAGGTGCTGCGCGCCTACCTCGGCACCACCTCGGGGGAGGACGCGGCGTGACCGGCTTCCTCGACAGTCTGTTCAACGGCCTTGCCCTGGGCTCCGTGTACGCCCTGATCGCCCTCGGCTTCGTCACCATCTTCAAGGCCTCCGGAGTCCTGAGCTTCACCCACGGCTCGCTGCTGCTGCTCGGCGGGTACCTCGTCGCCGTCCTCCACGACGACCTCGGCTTCGCCGGGGCACTGGCGGTCGCGGTCCTGGTGACGGCGGCCGTCGCCGGGGTGCTGGACCGGCTGGTGCTGCAACGCGTCGGGGGCAGCGACCCGCACGCCGCGCACATCCAGACCATCGTCACCATCGGCATCGACATCGTCCTGGTCACCGACCTCGCCCGGCGCATCGGCGGTGACCTGCTGCCGCTCGGCGATCCGTGGGGGGACGCGGTGACGGACCTGGGTCCGGTGACCGTGGCCGACAGCCGCGTCGCCGCGATCCTGGTGTCCGCCGTCGCCATCGGCGGTGCCTTCGCCCTCTTCCGGTTCACGCCCTGGGGCCTGTCGCTGCGCGCGGCGGCCGAGGACCGCGAGGCCGCCGCCCTCATGGGCGTACGGCTCACCCGGGTGCGCACCGTCGCCTGGTGCCTGGCCGGCGGTCTCGCCGCACTCGCCGCCGTCTTCCTCGTCGCCTTCCCGGCGCCCGGCCTGGAGCGCACCACCGGGCAGATCGCGCTGAAGGCCTTCCCGGCCGCCATCCTCGGCGGCATGACCTCCCCGGTCGGTGCTCTGGTCGGCAGCATGCTGATCGGCCTCACCGAGGCCTTCGTCGCCGGATACCAGTCCGACCTGCACGTGCTGGGCGAGGGCTTCGGGGACGTCGCGCCGTACGCCGTGATGGTGCTCGTCCTGCTGGTGCGCCCCGCCGGACTCTTCGCGGCCAAGGGAGCGGCCCGTGTCTGACCTGCGACCCCTCCTGCGCACGTGCGGCCCGTACCTGCTGACCGCACTGCTCCTGTGCGCCCTGCCCTTCTACCTGGACGCCTTCTGGCTGCGCATCGGCCTGTTCTCCATGGCCGCGGCCATCGGCGCGGTGGGGCTCGGCCTGCTCAGCGGCACGGCCGGACAGCTCTCCCTCGGGCACGCCTTCTTCCTCGCCGTCGGCGCCTACGGCTACGTCTGGCTGGCGGGCGAGCCGGGGCCCGGACTGCCGCCCGCCCTCGCCGTCGTCCTCGCCGTACTCCTCGCCGGGGCGGCGGGCGGGCTGTTCAGCCCCGTCGCCGGCCGCGTGAAGGGCGTCTACCTCGGCGTGGCCACCCTCGCCCTGGTCTTCCTCGGCCACCACGTCCTGCTCACCGCGGACTCCGTCACCGGCGGCTTCAACGGCCGCTCGGTGCCGCCGCTGGAGCTGGGCGGCTTCACCTTCGCCGAGTCGGATCCCGAACTCACCGTCCTGGGCGTGCCGTTCGGCGGCGAGGAACGGCTCTGGTACCTGGGCCTCGCCCTGTTCGCCCTCACCTGGTTCACCGCGCGCGGACTGCTGCGCGGACGCCCCGGACGAGCCCTGGTGGCGCTGCGCGACAGCGAGACCGCGGCATCCGTGATGGGCGTGCACGTGGCCCGGTACCGCTCCGCCGCCTTCGTCCTCTCGTCGATGTACGCCGGCCTTGCCGGCGTCCTGCTCGCGCTCTCCTTCCGCCGCGTGGTGCCCGACTACTTCTCCCTCGCCCTCTCCGTCGACTACCTCGCCATGATCGTCATCGGCGGTCTCGGCTCGGTGGCCGGAGCCACCGCCGGAGCCGTCTTCGTCACCGCGCTGCCCCTGCTGATGACCCGCTACGCCGACCAACTGCCCCTGGTGGCGGCGCCCGGGTCCGGCGGCGGCTCGATCGGTCCGACCGAGGCGTCCCGCTACCTCTACGGCGCGGCGATCGTCGTGATCCTCCTCTACGCCCCCGACGGCCTGCACGGACTGGCCCGCCGCACCCGGGCCCGCCTGCGCCGCCGCCCACCCGTCACCGGACCACCCGGCACCGGGCCCTCGCCCGGCCCCGCCGGCGCCACCACCACCGACACCTCCGACACCACCGCACGAGCCAAGGAGCACACCCCGTGAACGTCACGCACCCCAGGCCCCGCACCGCCCGGACCGCTGCCCGGACCGCCGCCCTGGCCGCGGCACTGGCCGCCGTGCTGCTCGCGGGCACCGCCTGCAGCTCCAAGGCGGACGGCGGGAGCACCGACGATGCCGCCGCCGACGGCGTCAAGTCCGGCCCCGGAATCAGCGACAAGACCATCAGACTGGGCGCGCTGACCGACCTCACCGGCCCCTACGCCACCCTCGGCAAGAGCATCGTGCAGGCCCAGCAGATGTGGGCCGACGAGACCAACGCCGCGGGCGGCATCTGCGGACGCGAGGTGGAGATCGTCGTCAAGGACCACGGCTACGACGTGCAGAAGGCGGTCACCGCCTACGCCGACATCGCCCCGGACGTCGTCGCCCTGCCCCAGGTGATCGGCTCCCCGGTGGTCGCCGCCCTGCTCGACGACATCGAGCGGGACCACATGCTGACCTTCCCGCAGGCCTGGGCGGCCAGCCTGCTGGGCCGGGACTCCGTCCAGGTCCTCGGCACCACCTACGACCTCGACATGATCGCCGCCGTCGACTTCCTCACCCGCGCCAAGAAGATCGCCAAGGGCGACACGATCGGTCACGTCTACTTCGAGGGCGACTACGGCGCCAACGCGCTGGAGGGCTCCGAGTGGGCCGCCGAACAGGCGGGGATGAAGGTCGCCGGCCAGAAGATCAAGGCCACGGACACCGACCTGACCGCGCAGGTGTCCGCGCTGAGCAAGGCCGGGGTGAAGGCGATCCTCATCAGCGCGGGCCCCGCCCAGACCGCCTCCCTCGCCGGCGTGGCCGCCGCCCGCGGCCTGAAGGTGCCGATCGTCAGCAGCGCGCCCGGCTACGCGCCGCAGCTGCTGAAGACCCCCGCGGCGGCGGCGCTGGAGGCCATGGTCCACGTCGTCAGCGCCGCACCGGCGGTCAGCTCCGACCTGCCCGGCGTCAAGAGGATGGTCGCCTCCTACCAGAAGGCGTACCCGGGCGAGCCCGTCGACTCCGGCGTCCTCTCCGGGTACAACGCCGCCCAGCTGACCGGCGCCGACCTGAAGAAGGCCTGTGAGGGCGGCAGCCTCGCCCGTCAGGACGTGGTCAAGGCGCACCGTTCGCAGAAGAACGCCGACACCGGGCTCGGCACCCCGCAGGACTTCACCCTCGTGACCGCGCCGGCCAGCCGCTCCACGTATGTGCTGAAGCCCGACGCCAAGGCGGTGGGCGGCCTGGTCGGCGTGGAGGAGGCCCACAAGGCGCCCGGCGTGGACGCGTATATGGCCGGACGCGGCTGACCCGATCGAGTGGCCGTCAACTGAGCCGACCGGCAACAGGTTTGACGGCCACATGATCCGGCCCCTGGTTTGGCTGACCACTACGTCTTTAGGATGTACTGTCTGTCATGCCAGTCCAGTTGGCGCCGGTACGGAGCTGGGGGAACGATGCAAGCCGACAAGCAGCTGTCCACGGAGATCGACGCCAACGTGCCCACAGCGGCCCGTATGTACGACTTCTACCTGGGCGGCAAGGACAACTACGCGGCCGACCGCGCGGCCGTGGGCGAACTCGACAAGGTCGTCCCCAGCACGCGTCGGCTGGCACTGAACAACCGTCGTTTCCTCCAGCGGGTCGTCCGGGTCCTCGCCGAGGACTACGGCATACGTCAGTTCCTCGACCACGGCTCCGGCCTGCCCACGCAGGACAACGTGCACCAGGTCGCCCAGCGCGTCGCCCCCGAGTCGCGCGTCGTCTACGTCGACAACGACCCGATGGTTCTGGTCCACGGCCGGGCCCTGCTCGACCAGAACGACCAGACCGCCGTCATCCACGCCGACATGCGTGCCACGGAGGAGATCTTCTCCCACCCGGACACCCAGCGGCTGATCGACTTCTCGCAGCCGGTCGCCGTCCTGTTCAACTCGGTGTTCCACTGCATTCCGGACAGTGACACGGACGGGCCCAAGGCGGTCGTCCGCCGGGTGACCGAGCGGCTGGCGCCCGGGAGTTTCGCCGTGATGTGCCAGTTGGTCAGCGAGGATGCCGAGGTGCGGAAGTTCGTCACGGACTTCATGGACAAGGCGACGCAGGGCCACTGGGGCCGGGTGCGTGAGCCCAAGGACGTCGAGGCCCTCTTCGAGGGCATGGACATCCTGGAACCGGGTCTGGTGGAGGTCTCCACCTGGCGTCCGGACACCGAGGTGGCGCCGCGTCAGCTCACCGACGAGTGGATCGAGTTCGGCGGTCTGGGCCGTCTGCGCTGACCGGGGACGAGCCGAGCAGGTCACCCACGACGGAGGAGGGGCCACACGCACCGCGTGTGGCCCCTCCTCCGTCGTGGCGTGGTGGGTGCCGTCACGGCGCGGGATAGCGCATGGCCATCGTCTCGCGCAACCGCTCCAGTGACGCGCGCGGAGTCAGCGCCTCGTCGGCCAGCCGGTCCAGCGCGACCCGGTACTGCTCCGTCTCGTCCCGGTCCTCCAGGAAGTTGGCGCTCCCGATGTGCTCCAGATAGACCACGTCCGGCAGATCGGCGCCGCCGAAACGCAGGTAGGTGATGGGGATCGCGGGCGCCGACGCGTTCGTCACGTCCAGCGGCACGATCTGCAGCGTCACATGGGGCCGCTTCGCCATCGTGACCAGGTGGTCGAGCTGCTCGCGCATGACCTCGCGGCTGCCCAGCACCCGCAGCAGGACCGACTCGTCGATGATCGCCCACAGCTGCGGCGCGTCCCTGCGGTCCAGCAACGCGGCCCGGTGCTTGCGCAGTTCGACGCGGCGCCGGACCTCGGCCGCGGTGGCGTTGGGCAGACCGCGCTCGACCACGGCCTGTGTGTAGGCCTCGGTCTGGAGCAGCCCGGGGACGTACTGGATCTCGAAGGTCCGGATGGTCGCCGCGGCCTCCTGGAGGCCGACCAGGCGGTCGAACCACTCGGGCATCAGGCGCTTGTCGTACCGCTGCCACCAGCCCGGTTCGCCCGCGCGCTGCAACAGCTTGAGCAGCACCGAGGCCTCGTAGGCGTCGGTGCCGTACCGCGTGAGCAGGGCGCGGACGTCGTTCTCCGAAGGGGGCCTGCGGCCCTTGCCCGACTCGATGCGCGAGAGCTTCGCGGCACTGAAGCCCAGTTCCCGTGCCGCCTGGTCCTGGGAGAGGCCGGCATCCTCGCGAAAACCCGCCAGCTGTACGCCGACGAGCATCTTGAGGAGTGTCGGAGCCGGCTCGGCCCGGTCCAGGTAGGGTTCGAGACGGGAGATGCGATGCGGCGCGGCGGACATCCTGGCTCCCAGCAGACCGGCAGACTTGAAGAAAACACTATCTCATCCGGTCGGTGTCCGCCGCATCCGCCCGTGGGAATCGGGTAGTTGGGCTCCGCTTCCGGGCCGCCGCGACGCCCCGGCCTACACCAGGTGGTCGAACTCGCCCTCCTTCGCCCCCGCGAGGAACGCTGCCACTTCCGCCGGAGTGTAGACGAGCGCGGGGCCGTCGGGGTCGCGGGAGTTGCGCATCGCGATGCCTCCGTCGACGAGGGCGACCTCGACGCAGTTGCCCTCGGCGTTGCTGTGCCGGCTCTTCTTCCAGCAGGCGTTCAACTGGCTGGCCTGCACTCCGTTGCGCACTGGTGGCACCGCGGTCTCCTTGCTGTCCGGGGGAGCGGACCGAGTCGTGCCGGTCCCCGAGCGCCCCCATCCGACTTTTTTCGCGCAATTTCTCGTGCAATTGCACGCGAGCGCTCTCAGCGTGGATAATAGCCGTGGCGTCAACCCCCCGGTTGAGGCCCCGTCCTGACGTCGCATCAGGGAGATGCTGTGCCGTCACCTGCGCATCCAACGCTCCGGTCGCCCGGCGAACCCGTGTCGGAGGCAGGAGTGACGAGCCGCTCCGAAGGGCTCCCGTACGCGGGGCGCCCCGTCCTCGGCGGTCGCCCGTCCGCCGCCGCGCTGCGCGTCGCGTGCAGCGGGGAGGGGTTCGCCCGGGCGCGGGGCTTCACGCGGGACACACTGCGCGGGTGGTCGCTCGACCACCGCGGTGACGACGCGGTCCTGGTGGTCACCGAACTCGTCTCCAACGCCGTGACGCACGCGGTGCCTTCGCCGGCGGCCGGCGTACCGGAGATCAGGCTCGGACTGGCTCTGGACTCCGGCGACCTGACGCTGACCGTCTCCGACCCCGGGGACGACATGCCCGTGTTCCACCCGTCCGACGGCTCCGCACTCCGGGAGCACGGACGCGGCCTGTGCATCGTCGACGCCCTCGCCAAGGAGTGGGGCTGGACCCCGCGCCCCCCGGCGGGCAAGACGGTCTGGGCCACGTTGTCGACCCGCCCCCTCACCTGACCCGACTGCCGCGGAAGGGCCCCACACCATGCGCAGCGCTCCGACACCCGAGCCGAGCATCCAGCGCACCGACCGTCAGACGTCGCCCGGCTCCCCCCGCACCACCACCCTGCTCGCAGGCCTCGACGGGGTGCCCTGGAGCGACATCCAGGACTCCACCGGTTCGGCGGCGGCCATCCCCCGGCTGCTGCGCAAGGTGGCCCGGGGCGACGCCGAGACCGCCCGCGCCGCCCTCGGCGACCTGCGCAAGCGCATCTGCCAGTACGGCTTCGTCGTCGAGCAGGCGACCGCCGCGACCGTTCCCTTCCTGTGGGAGCTGGCGCAGCGGCCCCAGGTGAGCTGCCGGGCGCAGATCATCCAGCTGCTCAAGAACATCGCCGACGCCCGGCAGTGGGAGACCACCGCCACCGCCTACCCCAAGCTGCTCAACCACCGTGAGAACCCGGTGGCCTGGGAGCGCGCGGCGCGGCAGGCCGTCCGCGCCCGCCGGGACGGTCTCGAGCGGCTGCTGGCCGAGGACGACACCGAGATCACGCGCGCCACCACCGAACTCGCCCGCACCCTCGGCGACTGAGCCCGCCTCTCGGCGACCGAGCCCCGCGCCCTCGGAGACCGGGACCCGCGCCCTCCACGGGGGAGAAGGCGCGGGTCCCCCTTCCGAGGCGCGGAACGGTGTGGCGTACTTCCGGCCGACCGGGTAGGAAAGCGCGGGAAGTAAGCGCTTGCCCCACTCGGTCACCAGGAGGACCACGCCGATGGCGTCGTCGATGGAAAAGCCGCTCGATCACCGCTACCGGGGCGAACACCCGATACGCACACTCGTCTACCTGTTCCGCGCCGACCGCCGCCGCCTGGCCGGCGCGGTCGCCGTCTTCACCGTCAAGCACAGCCCCATCTGGCTGCTGCCCCTGATCACCGCGTCCATCATCGACACCGTCGTGCAGCACGGTCCGATCGAGGACCTGTGGACCAGCACCGGGATCATCATGTTCATCCTGGTGGTCAACTACCCGCTGCACCTGCTCTACGTCCGACTCCTGTACGGCAGCGTGCGCCGCATGGGCACCGCACTGCGGTCCGCGCTGTGCACCCGCATGCAGCAGCTCTCCATCGGCTACCACTCGCGGGTGAGCGCGGGCGTCCTGCAGGCCAAGGTGGTCCGCGACGTGGAGACGGTGGAACAGATGGTGCAGCAGACCGCCGAGACCGGGCTCGGCGCCTTCACCGTGCTCACCGGCGGCCTCGTCATCATCGCCGTGCGCACCCCGGAGTTCCTGCCGGTCTTCCTCGTCGTCGTCCCCGCCGCCTCGCTGCTGGTGGCCCGCCTGCGTGCCCGGCTGCGCACCCACAACGAGCACTTCCGCCACGAGGTCGAGACCCTGTCCTCACGGGTCACGGAGATGACCCGGCTCATCCCGGTCACCCGCGCCCACGGCCTGGAGGGCAAGGCGCTGCGCCGCATGGACGGCACCCTGGACCGGCTGCTGACCTCCGGGATGCGCCTCGACCTCGTCAACGGGCGCTTCGGCTCGCTGTCCTGGGTCGTGCTCAACGTGGTCGGCGTCCTGGTGCTGGCGGGCGCCGCGCTGGTCTCGTACTACGACGTCTGGGGAGTCACCGCCGGCGACGTCGTGATGCTCAGCGCCTTCCTGACCACCCTCACCAACTCCACGACGACCTTGGCGGGCCTGGCCCCGGTCATCACCAAGGGCCTGGAGTCCGTCCGTTCGGTCGGCGAGGTGCTCCAGGCCCCCGAACTGGAGGACAACGAGGGCAGGACGGAGCTGACCTCGCTGCGCGGAGCCGTCACCTTCGAGGGGGTCGAGCACCTCTACGACAGCGACGGGCGGCCCGCGGTCAGCGACTTCACCCTCCGCGTCGAACCGGGCGAGACCATCGCCCTGGTGGGCGCGTCCGGCGCGGGCAAGTCCACCGTGCTCAACCTGGTGATCGGCTTCCTGCGCCCGACCTCGGGCCGGCTGCTGCTGGACGGCATCGACATGAACACCCTCGACCTGCGCACCTACCGGCGCTTCGTCTCGGTGGTGCCGCAGGAGTCCATCCTGTTCGACGGCACGATCCGGGAGAACGTCGCCTACGGCATGGACGACGCCGACGAGGAAACCGTGCGCCGGGCCCTGCGCGACGCCAACGCCCTGGAGTTCGTCGACCGGTTGCCGCGCGGCCTGGACACCCTGGTCGGGGAGCACGGGGCGCGGCTGTCCGGCGGGCAGCGCCAGCGCCTGGCCATCGCCCGCGCCCTGATCCGGGACCCTCGGGTGCTGATACTCGACGAGGCCACCTCGGCGCTGGACACCCGCTCGGAGGCGCTCGTCCAGCAGGCGCTGGCCCGGCTGCTGCGCGGGCGCACCACGTTCGTCGTGGCGCACCGGCTGTCCACGGTGCGGGGCGCGGACCGGATCGTGGTGATGGGCGACGGCCGGATCCAGGAGACCGGCACCCATGAGGAACTGCTGGCCGGGGGAGGGGCGTACACCGCGCTGCACAGCGGCCAGGTCGCCTGAGCGGCGGCCGCGACCCCTCCCGGTGACGGGTGCGGAAGCGGCGAATTCCCGTCAACCGGGAGCAGAGAGGTACAGGAGGTGATTGCTTCCGCCGGGTCCGGGCATACGAAGCGCAATCGAGAGAGGGGCGCTTCGTGCTTGAACCGGACCCGAAGGTCGTCAGGGAGTTGCTGACGCGGTACGCGTCGCTGAGGATCGCCCACGCCGAGCGGCAGCGGCCGGCGACGGCGCGGGAGCTGGCGGACGTCAGCTACACACTGTGCGTGATGATGGCGACGACCGGCGTCCACGACGCGGTGGCGAAGGCGGACGCGCTGCTGCTCGCCAAGGGAGGGACGGCGCCGCAGGCGCCCCCGGCGGAAGCCAACGGGGAGAGCGGCCTGTCCCTGGCCGTGTGACGGCCCCGGTCCGCGCCGCAGGACCTGCCAGCCCCTGGCACCGCCCGCCCGGCGCAGCGCGTCGAGGACGCGGCCGGAGGGCGAGCCGTGCTCCTCGGAGTGACCGGGTGGAGTGGGCCGGCCCCTGGTGGAGGCGCTGGCGGGATTCCGTTGGAAGCTGTCGTTTCCGCCGCTGTGCCGGCGCCCGTCGGCTTCCTACCGTGGGTCCCGATCACCGCATCGACCGACCCTGCCTCCCGGGAGCCCCGACCGATGAGCACGTTTCTGCTGTCCCTCCACGTCCTGGCGGCGATCCTCGCCGTCGGACCCGTCACCGTCGCGGCCAGCATGTTCCCGGCGGCCGTCCGCCGGGTGCCGGTGTCCGCGTCCGCCGGGGCCGGGGCAGGGGGCGCGGCGGACGCCGGGGACGTGCGGACGGTCCGGCTGCTGCACCGCGTCTGCCGGGTCTACGCCGGTCTCGGCATCGCGGTGCCGGTCCTCGGCCTCGCCACCGCCGCCTCGATGGGGGTCCTGTCGGATGCCTGGCTGATCACGTCCGTCACCCTCACCGCCGTCGCCGCCGGGCTCCTGGCCGCCTTCGTCCTGCCGGCCCAGGAGGAGCTGCTCGACCAACTGGCCGACGGACAGCCCGTCGAACGGGCCCGCACGGCCCGGCTCGCCCTGTTCACCGGCCTGTTCAACCTGCTGTGGGCCGCCGTGACCGTCCTCATGATCGTCCGGCCCGGCTCCACGACCGGGGCCTGAGCCGCCGTTCACATCCTGGCGGAATGCGCACCACCGCGTGAACGGGCGCCTAGACTGCTCAGTCGCGCCTCCGTACGGGGGCGGACGACACGAAAGGCACGTTGACGGGTGTTCCAGGATTCCCCCATCTACGACCGACTCGTCGCCGAACGCGGTGACGTCCCCGAGCAGGTGCGGCGGGACGCCGAGCGTGTGAGCAGGGAACTGGAGGTGGTCATGCGCCCCTTGCGCACCCCCGGGCACCTGCCGGGCGTCGAGCGCCGGCCCTCCCCGGGCGCCGGCTGGCAGCGCACCGCCCTGCTGCCCGGCCCGCGCCCGCACTGACGGGAGCACCCAACCTCACCCGGCCGCCGCCGTGTCCGGGCCGCCCGCCTCCACCGCGTCCGCGGCGCCTGGCCGGGCCAGCCACTCGGCGATGGTGCGGGCGATCGGCTGGCCCGTCTCCACCTCGACGAAGCCGAACTGCCCGGATTGGTTGCACTCGAGGAACCACCAGGTACCGTCGCCGTCCTCGGCGAAGTCGAGCGCGCCGTAGGCCAGTCCGGCCGCCCGGAGGTAGGCGCGCACCTGCTCGGCGACGCGCGGCGGCACCTCGGCAGGCCGCCACGGCTCGCCCGACGCCGTGAAGCGGACGTCCACCTCGTCGGGGTCCAGGCTCGCGAGCGCCGTCTTGCGGGCGGCCAGCAACTCCTCGCCGACGGCGGTCAGCCGGATGTCGGCACGCTTGGCGACCCGGCGTTGCAACAGGGTCGGACCGTGCGCGACGGCGGAGAAGTCGGCCTCGGGCGACACCCTGCTGGTCGGCACCGCCAGGGGCGGATCCTGCGGATGGGCGCCCGAGACGGGCTTGACCACCAGATCCGGGTACCGCTCGGCGAACTCGCGGGCCGCCCGGGGGAACGTCGTGATCAGCGTCGCCGGCACGGGCAGGCCGCACCGCTGGGCGAGACGCAGCTGCCAGGGCTTGTACCTGGCCCGGTGCGCGGCGTCGGGCTGGTTCATCCAGCGGGCCCCCGAGCCGCGCAGCATGCCGTACAGCGCCTGACCGGCCTCCTCGGTCAGCCACGCGGACGGCTCGGCGGCGCGCGTGGCCGCGCCGCCCGGCCTGCGCACCCAGACGGACCGCAGCCCGCCGATGCTCACCAGGCGGCCCCCCGAGGACAGATGGCCCCTGAAGGAGCCGTGCACGAACTCGCCGGACAGGGCCACGGAGTCGGTGAGGTCGGCGGGGTCCAGGCGGACCACCGGTACTCCCGAAGCGTTCAGGTGCACCACCACCATGTCAGCGGTGACGTCCTCTTCACTGGTCAGGATCAACACGGTCATTCTCGGCGACCCGTGTTCAGTCGTCGAAGTGGGTCTTCGACCCCGCGGTGGAGGTCGTGGTCCCCAGTTCTCTCAGCAGCGCGTGGTCGCAGGCGGCCACCCGCCCGTCGAGGAGCACGTTCAACTGCAGCCCGGAGTCATAGACGTACGGAGTGGTGGCTTCCAACTCCACTGCGGGCCGTGCGTAGTTGAGCGCGAACGGTTGCATCGTCTCTCCCTAGTCGGTGCTGCGCCGATCAGACGACGATCCCTGTGCACCGTCACCTGGTCCGCCGACTTCCTTCGGCTTCCAGAGACTTATACGAATCGAACGGGTGAATGGTTTCCTTACGCTGCGTAATCGCCGGGCGGGAGCGTGCCCCGCCGCCCGTCCGCGGACCCGCGCGCGGAGCGCAGGGCCAGGAGCAGTACGCCGATGTCGTCCAGGTAGACCGGATCGGGCAGGAGGTCGGTCGGGAGCACCAGGTAGAGGACGGCGCCCCAGAAGACCCAGCGCGGGCCCGTGGGCAGTCCGGCCCGCCTGAGGTCCCGCCGGGTGCGGACCAGCCGCACCAGGACGGCGAGCGCCGCCGCGAGGACGAGCGCCGCGAGCAGCACCGCCACGACGATCACAGTGGTCGTATCCACGGTCCCCTCCTTCGGCGCGCGGTACGCGCCTCCCTACCCGGATGCCCGCTCCCGGTGGCGGCAAGACTCGGTGAGGGGGTCTCTCATCCCTGTGGCCCACCGGAGTGGCACGAGGTGGTGGAGGTGCTTAGTAATGGCAGCACACAGCGCGAGTCGCATGTCGGGGACGCAGGGCGGCCGCACCCCCACCACACGGAGAGATCATGACCACCGGCTCTTCATCACCCCGCTCGCCCGAGTACGCCATATCCGCAGTGGATCTGCCCACCGGCGAGACGACCACGACCACCGGCACGGCGCGACCACCGGGCGCGGAACCCGCGGCCAGGACTTCCGCCGGCCGGCCCTCGCCCGAGCAGGAGGGAGACCTCTGGGACGTCGACTTCGACGATGCCGACCTCCCCGAGCTCGACCCCGACCCCCACCTCCCCGCCCCCGACGCGGAGACCGCCCCCTACCCGCGGGACGACCTGGACGCCGGCACCGCCGACGGTGCGGCGAACGCCTACGGCGACCCCGTCGGCGACCTGGTGCGCGCCGCCGTCGCCGACCGGCCGCTGGACGAGGTCGTCGAGCTGATCACGACGCTGGAGGGGTCACCGCGCTACGCGCAGGCCACGGTCGACGCGCTCCGCGCGGTCGGCGTGAACCGGTCCGTCGAGGACGTCACCCGGCTGGTCGGCCTGCTGACCCGGCCGCCACGACCGTCCGACAGCGCGGACGAGGCCATCCGGGCCGCGGCGGAGTGCCGCTCCGTGGAGGACGTGACCCGGCTGATGGCACTGCTGCACCGCACGCCCCTGGAGCCGCGCTGCGGGCAGGAGGCCGTGCGCGCCGCCGCCACCGGCCGGCCCGTGGAGGAGCTGGTCGAACTGATCGGCCGGCTCGCCGAGGACGGACACGTACGCGCGGAGCGGCCCGATGCCCGGCGGTCGCGGTCGGCCCGGGACGGGGCCGGCGAACTCGACCCGGGCGAGCCCGCGGCCCGGTCGACAGCAGTCGACGGCGCTTCGGCCGGGGCGGACCGCCCCGGCCGGGAACGCCGCAGGCCGCCCCGGCCGTTCCGCTTGGGACGCGACCGCGACGCGTCCCGCGCCGCGCGCGACCGTGCGGAACCCCGTGCGGCGCGCCGCACGGAGTCCCGTGCCCCGCACGACCGCGACCAGGCCCGTGCGGCACGCGAGCGCGCGGCCCGGCGGGCCGCCCGCGGTCCGGCCTGGCCGGCCTGGCTCACCGTCGCGGTCCTCGCCGGATGCGGCGTGGCCTACTTCCCGCTGCACCGCGGCGACGCCTCCGCACCGGCCTACGGCGTGGCACTCGGCCTGTCGGCGCTCTGCCTGGTGCTCGCCCTGCTGCTGACCGTGCGTCCTGCCGTACCGCTGCTCGCCGCCGCGGTCGTGGGACCGGCGGCGCTGGCCGCGGCCAAGCTCTACGGCAGCGCCACCCCCTCGGCACGGGTGTCCCCGGTCACGGACCTCACGCTGGCACCGCTCTGGATCGCGGTCGCGGTGGCCGTGGCCGCCTCGCTCGTGGCGCTGACGGCGCTGTGCGTGCGCGTGGCCGTACCGGCCTCCGCGCGGCGCAGGCCGACCCGTTCCGTGACCGTGTCGAGCCGCACCGCCGCGGACTGACCGCCCGCTGCCCGACAGCACGTGGTCCGCGCCGGAAGGTGAACCGGCGCGGACCACGCCTGTGCCGTCAGGCGCCCAGCATGCCCGCGGGATGCTCGTGCGAGAGCAGGGCGGTGAGCACCCGGTCCGGGGTGAGCGGCAGTTCGCGGAAGCGGATGCCGGTGGCGTGGTGGACCGCGTTGCCCACCGCCGCCGCCGAGCCCACGATCCCGATCTCGCCGATCCCCTTGCTGCCCATGGGGTTGAGGTGGTCGTCCTCCTCGTCGATCCAGTGCGCCTCGACGTCCGCGACGTCCGCGTGCGCGGGCACGTGGTAGGAGGCCAGGTCGCGCTCGACGAAGTCGCCGAACACCGGGTCCACCGTGCTGTCCTCGGTCAATGCCATGCCCAGGCCCATCGTCATGCCCCCGATGAACTGGGAGCGGGCGGTGCGCGCGTTGAGGATGTGCCCCGCGGCGAAGACGCCCAGCAGCCGGGTCACCCGCACCTCGCCGGAGACGGTGTCCACGGCCACCTCGGCGAAATGGGCGCCGAACGCGTGCCGGGCGAAGGGACTTTCGGCGTCCACCGTCCCCGAGGTGTCGGCCTCGGCCGTGACCCCCTCGTCCGGCAGCGGTCCCGAGTGCTCCGCCAGCAGGCCGGTCAGCCGGACGCACGCCTGGTGCACGGCGGACCCCCAGGACGCGGTGCCCGAGGAACCACCGGCCATCGGGGCGAACCCGATGCCGCTGTCGGCGACCTCCACCCGCACCCGGTCCAGCCGGGCGCCGAGCGCGTCGGCCGCGATCTGCGCGAGCACCGTCCGGGCACCCGTGCCGATGTCGGTGGCGTTGACCCGCACCAGGAACCCGCCGTCGGGCAGGGCCCGCGCCGAGGCGACGCACGGGGAGACCAGCACCGGGTAGGTGGCCGAGGCCACCCCGCTGCCGATCAGCAGGGGACCGGCCTCGTGCGAGCGGGGCCGGGGATCACGGCTCTCCCATCCGAAGCGCCGGGCGCCCTCGCGCAGACACTCCACCAGGTGCCTGCTGCTGAAGGGCCGTCCGCTGTCCGGCTCGCGCTCCGGCTCGTTGCGGATCCTCAGCTCCACCGGGTCGACGCCGAGTCCGGCGGCCAGTTCGTCCATCGCGGACTCCAGGGCGTACATGCCGGGGCACTCGCCGGGGGCGCGCATCCAGGAGGGCGTGGGCACGTCCAGCGCCGCCACCCGATGAGCGGTGCGCAGGGCGGGAGCGGCGTACATGACCCGGGCGGGGACCGCCGCCTGCTCCACGAACTCCTTCACCCGCGAGGTGTGTGTCGTCACCTCGTGCACGAGCGACGTGAGCCGTCCGCCCCGGTCCGCGCCGAGGCGCAGCCGGTGCAGGGTCGGCGCGCGGTGCCCGACGACGGCGGGCAGGCAGCGGCGCGGCAGCGCGAGGGTCACCGGTCGCCCGGTCTCGCGCGCCGCCATCGCGGCCAGCACCACCTCGGGACGCGGTGTGCCCTTCGATCCGAACCCGCCGCCCACGTGCTCGGCGCGCACCGTGATCCGGTCCTCGGGCAGTGCGAACAGGCGCGCCAGTTCCTTCCGCACCGCCGTGGTGCCCTGGCTGGAGCAGTGCACGGCCAGCCGGTCGCCGTCCCAGTGGGCCGTGCTGGCGTGCGGCTCCATCGGGTGGTTGTGCAGCGGCGGCACCCGGTACTCGACGTCCAGCCGCGTCGCCGAGGAGGCGAGGGCGCCGTCCGGGTCGCCCTGCTCGGTGACGGCCGGGAAGCCGCCGTTGGCCGACTCGGGGACGTACGCCCCGGAGTGCGAGGCGGTGAGCGTCACGTCGTGCGGCTCGGTGTCGTAGGTGATCCGGACGGCGGCGGCTCCGGCGCGGGCCGCCTCCAGCGTCTCGGCCACCACCACGCCCACGAACCAGCCCCGGTGCGGTACGCGCGGGTCCTGGAGCACGGCCAGCGTCGGGTCGTCCGGGACGCCGAGCCGGGGCGCGTTCTCGTGCGTGAGCACCGCGAGCACGCCGGGCAGCGCGAGCGCGGACGCGGTGTCGACGCCCGTCACCCGGCCCCGGACGACCGTCGCCGGCACGGGCCAGGCATGGGCCCTTCCCGGCGCCGGGAACTCGGCGGCGTACCGGGCGGTGCCGGTGACCTTCTCCCGCCCCTCCCGGCGCTCGACGGGCGCGCCCAGGACGGCATCGGTGGCGGTCATGGAGTCCTCCTCGTGGACGCCTCGGTCGTCAGGTCGTGGCCGGCGGGGCGAGCCGGCCCAGTACGTCCAGGGCCAGCCGGCGGGCCAGCGGCACCTTGTAGGCGTTGTCCCGCAGCGGTTCGGCCGCGGCCAGCTCCAGGTCGACGGCGTGTTCGAACGCCGCCGTCGTGGGCGCCGCGCCCAGCAGCGCGTCCTCGGCCCGCCGGGCCCGCCAGGGCCGGTGCGCCAGCGCGCCGAAGGCGATCCCGGCCCGCTCCACCACCCCGTCCGCGAGGTGCAGCACGACGGCGACCGAGGCCAGCGCGAAGGCGTACGACGCCCGGTCGCGGGCCTTGCGGTACGCCGAGGGCAGCCCGGCCGTGGCCGCGGGCAGGACCACACCGGTGATCAGCTCGCCGGGGTGGATCTCCGTGTCCCGCTCCGGGTGCAGCCCGGGGAGCCGGTGGAAGTCGGCGGCGGGCACGCTGCGGGTGCCCTCGGGGCCGTGCAGCTCCACGCGCGCGTCGAGGGCGGCCAGCGCGACCGCCATGTCCGAGGGATGGGTGGCGATGCACTGGTCGGAGTGGCCGAGCACCGCATGGTCGCGGTGCACGCCCTCCAGCGCGCCGCAGCCGCTGCCGGGCTCCCGCTTGTTGCAGGGCTTGGACACGTCCTGGAAGTAGGGGCAGCGGGTGCGCTGCAGCAGGTTGCCGCCGGTGGTGGCGGCGTTGCGCAACTGCCCGGAGGCCCCGGCCAGCAGTGCCTGGGACAGCGCGGGATACCGGTCGCGCACCGCGGGGTGGGCCGCGAGGTCGCTGTTGCGCACCATCGCCCCGGCCCGCAGTCCGCCGTCCGGCAGTTCCGCCACGGTGTCCAGTGGCAGCCGGGTGACGTCGACGAGCGCGACGGGCGCCTCCACGCCGAGCTTCATCAGGTCGACGAGGTTGGTGCCGCCCCCGAGGTACCGGGCGCCGGGGTGGGCCGCGAAGGCCTCGGTGGCCTCCTCGACGCTGTCCGCGCGTACGTAGGCGAAGGGCTTCACGGGATCACGTCCTCGACCGCGTCGGCGATGCGCGGATAGGCGCCGCACCGGCACAGGTTGCCGCTCAGCCGCTCCCGGATCTCGTCCCGGTCCAGCGTCACGGGCTCGCCGGAGGGCGCCGCGGGGTCGGTGACGTGGGACGGGTGCCCGGCGGCGGCCTCGGCGAGCGCGCCGACCGCGGAGCAGATCTGGCCCGGGGTGCAGTAGCCGCACTGGAAGGCGTCCCGGTCCAGGAAGGCGCGCTGCACCGGGTGGAGCTCCTCGCCGTCCCCGGCGAGACCCTCGACGGTGGTGATCTCACAGCCGTCCAGGGCGACCGCGAACAGCAGGCAGCTGTTGACGCGCCGCCCGTCGACCAGGACGGTGCAGGCGCCGCACTGCCCGTGGTCGCAGCCCTTCTTGGCACCCGCGAGTTCGAGGTCCTCCCGCAGGAGGTCCAGCAGGACCCGGCGGTGGTCGACGGTGAGGGTGTGCGGTGTGCCGTTGACGCGGAGCGTGGTCCGGGAACGGGAGGACTCCGGTGGGCGGGAAGCGGGGGCGCTGTCGTGCTGGCTGTCCATGGCGTCGATGACCTTCCGGGACGGGCCGTGCTCGTGGTGCCGTCCGCGTATCCACCACGCGCCGGATGACACGTGAGGATGCCCTCACCCGGCGCAGCTCCACACCGGCCTCGCCCCGGCGGTGTGCCCGAGCGGCGACAGGCCGGTTGTGCGGCCCGGCGGGCTCGTGGTCGGGCGGTTGGCGGGCAGTCGTCCGGTCGGGGCGCGGTCCGCGGGGTTGTGGTCGTGGGCCCCAGGTTGTCCGCCGGGCGGAGGCTGGTGTGTGTCCGGCAGTGTCCGGCGTCCGACGGTCGCCGGGCCCGGCGCGCATCGGGGGCCCCGGGTTGGATGTCGACCGAGGTGCCGACCCGGCCGAGGCGCCCTGCACCGGCCCCGCTACGGGGGCGGCGTGGCAGGGCGGTGTACCCGAGGGGCGGTAGAAGCCCGTTGTGCGGTCCGGGGGCTCGTGGTCGGACGGTTGGCCGGGCAGTCGTGCTGCCGGGCGCGGTCCGACGGAGTCGCGGGTGGGGCCGCGGGGTGCCCCGCCGGGCGGAGCGGCCCTCACCCGTGGTGTCCCGCAGGGCCCGGCGTCCGACGGCCGCCCGGACCTCGGCGCGCGTCGGGGAGCCCCGGGTCGGATGTCGACCGGGTTGCCGGACCGGCCGGTGGGCCGGTGGGATCCGGGGGCGTCAGTCGTCGTTCGCCGGGGGCGTGGGAGGCTCCGGCGAGTCGCGGGGGGCGGGGCGTGCGGAGCCCCTGAACCGCTCCAGGGTGCGGGTCAGGCTCCGCAGGGGGGACGACGGGGGCGTCTGGGACGGGGCCGGTCCGGACGGTGCCGCCCCGGCGGACTCCCGGTACACGGCGAGGGCCTCGGCCGCGCGTTCCGCCGCCTCGCGATACAGGTCGCGGGACTGGGTCATGGCCTCCAGCGCCTCGGCGTACATCTTCACCAGCCTGCGCTCGCGCTCCAGTTCCTCCTGAAGCGTCAGCAGCCGCCAGTCCTCCCGCAGCGAGCCGAGGGCCGCCACCGCGTCCTCGGTCAGCGGCCTGGGCAGCGCGGCGAACGACGTCACCGCCGCGATCAGCGCGGTGGGCTCGGAGCCGTCCAGGAACACGGTGCGCACGGAGAAGTCACCGGCGGCGTAGTCGGCCGGGGCCGGGGTGCCGGGCAGCACCACCGCGCCGCCGCGCGGCACCTGGACGCCGAAGTCCTCCAGGGCCCAGTTCACCACCCGCAACTGCTGCGGCGCGGCACGGTGCTCGACCACCCGGTGCCGCAGGCCGGGCGGCAGCCACTGCGCCAGCGGCACCCGGCCCCGATGGTCCGGGGTCATCGCCTCGTGCACGACGACGTGGATGTTCCACGGGCTGCGCCCGGCCTCCTTGAGCAGCCGGCGCACCGCCTTGTCGTCGTCGGGCAGCGTGTTGATGCCCCGCAGCCGCAGCCCCGTGGCGGCGTCCCGGTCCCAGGTGACGTCCGGGTCGTCGGGCCAGTACACGGTGGCGGGGGAGGGCCAGGCGAGGTCCCAGGCGTCCTCGGCCTCCGCGAGCAGCGTCCAGTCCTGGCCGCCTGCGGAGCCGGGCTCCAGGATCAGTCTGGCCCGCACGGTGACGGCCCCGGGGGCCTTCCAGCGGGCCTCGAAGATCCGGGGGCCGGGGACCCCGGCGGGCGGGCCCTCGGCCGCCGGTTCGTCGGGCGGCTCCAGGAAGTCGTCGATGACGTGGTCGTCCTTGAGCCGCCGCAGCCGGAGCAGGACGGTGTCCTCGGCCGCGGAGCCGACATGGCGGCCGCGAGCGGCCCACAGCGTGGGCGGATGCGTGGGGCGGGCGGTGGGAGAGGTCGGCATGGGTCCATCGGGCAGCAGGGGCACGGACGTAGGCAAGTATCGTCGCCGCAGGTCAGCCGAGAGCATCGGGGGTCCGCCGACCGGGCGTGCCGCGGCGCGGCCCACGGTGCGGCCGGCCGTGGCCCGGGTGCGTCGTGAGCGAGGGTGGGCAGGAGCAACCCGACCGACCGTACGGCACGAGAAGGAGCGACCTGATGAACCTCGACCTCGGCGGACGCACCGCACTGGTGACGGGCTCCTCGCAGGGCATCGGGGCGGCGATCGCCGCCGGGCTGGCGCGGGCCGGTGCCACCGTGGGCGTCAACGGGCGCGACGCCGGCCGCCTGGAGGAGAGCGTGGCGAAGCTGCGCGCCGAGGTGCCGGACGGCGCGTTCGTGCCGGTCGCGGCCGACCTCGGCAGCGAGGAGGGTGCCGAGCGGGCCCTGGAGACGCTGCCCGAGGTGGACATCCTCGTGAACAACCTCGGCGTCTTCGGGGCCGCGCCGGCGCTGGAGATCAGCGACGCCGAGTGGCGCCGCTACTTCGAGATCAACGTCCTCGCGGGCGTCAGGCTGACGCGCGCCCATCTCCCCCGGATGAGGGAACGCGGCTGGGGCCGGGTGCTGTACATCGCGAGTGACTCGGCCGTCGTGATCCCCGCCGAGATGATCCACTACGGGGTGTCCAAGACGGCCCTGCTCGGAGTCGGCCGCGGCTTCGCCAAGGAGGCCGCCGGCAGCGGCGTCACGGTGAACTGCGTGATCGCCGGCCCCACCCACACCGAGGGCGTCGAGGACTTCGTGTACCAGCTGGTCGACCGCGACCTCCCCTGGGACGAGGCACAGCGCGTCTTCATGCGTGAACACCGCCCGCAGTCCCTGCTCCAGCGGCTGATCGAGCCGGAGGAGATCGCCAACCTGGTGGTGTACCTCAGCTCCCCGCTCGCCTCGGCCACCACGGGTGCGGCCGTCCGGGTCGACGGCGGCTACGTCGACTCGATCCTGCCGTAGCGCCCACGGCCCGCCGTCGCACCCACGGTCTCACTCGTCCTCGTCCTCGTCCGCGGCCTCGGCCGCGCGCCGCCGGTCCGCCTCGTTCCAGGCCCGGGTGTCGCGCGGTTCGACGTACGGTTCGTCGTCGGGCGGGAAACCGGCGTCGATGACCCGCTGCCGCGCCAGCTCCGCGTCGAACTCCAGGCCGAGCAGAATGGCCAGGTTCGTGACCCACAGCCACACGAGGAAGATGATGACGCCGGCCAGGGTGCCGTAGGTCTTGTTGTACGAGCCGAAGTTGGCCACGTAGAAGGCGAACCCGACGGAGGCGAGCAGCCAGATCAGCAGCGCGAGCAGGCTGCCCGGAGAGATCCACCTGAATCCCTTGACCCGGGCGTTCGGCGCGGCCCAGTACAGGATCGCGATCATGAAGGTGACGAGCAGGACCAGCACCGGCCACTTGGCGAACGACCACACCGTCAGGGCGGTGTCGCCCACGCCGAGCGCCGTGCCCGCCTGCCGGGCCAGGCTTCCGGTGAACACCACGATGAGCGCGCTGACCACGGCGAGCACGAGCAGCACCACGGTCAGCGCCACCCGCAGCGGCAGCACCTTCCACACCGGGCGCCCCTCGGGCACGTCGTAGACCGCGTTGGCGGCGCGGACGAACGCGGCCACGTAGCCGGACGCCGACCACAGCGCACCGGCCAGACCGACCACCGCCAGTACGGAGCCCAGGCCCGCCTTGGCCTGCAGTTGCTGCACGGCGTTCGTGATCACGTCCCGCGCGGAACCCGGCGCGAACTTCCGTACGTTGTCCAGGACCTCCTGGGTGGCGGACTCCCCGGCGATGCCGAGCAGTGAGACCAGCACCAGCAGGGCCGGGAACAGCGACAGGATGCCGTAGTAGGTCAGGGCGGCGGCGCGGTCGGTCAGCTCGTCGTCCTTGAACTCGTGGAGCACACGCCGCGACAGCGCGGACCACGAACGTCCGGGCAGTTCGGTGGGGGAGTCGGGGGCGGCGTCCTCGGTGGCGGCGTCGGGACCGTAGTCCTCGGCCGTCTTCTCGTCGTCCGTTCCCTCGGCCGGTCCGTCCGCCGGGGCGTCCTTCGGGTGCTTCCCCCTGCGGGGGAGGTGGAGTCGGGCCATGCCCCCCGGGTTGCCCGTCCGGGCGTGCGTACGCTTCTTCGCCCGGCGGGCCCCGAAGCGGCCGAACACGGCAGTATGCCCGAGCGCGCGCACGTTCCTCTGGAAAATGCCAAAGCGCTCACCGGATGCGTGCACTTTCCGTAGTGTCGTCGTCACGTTCGAGGTGCAGCCGTGCAGGGGGAGGGGATCCGGCGTGCCCGGAATCGACGAGAGTCTGCTGGAAGCCATGCGACTGCCCGGCGCGCGCGGCGCGTGTCTGGTCGACTGGATCAGCGGGCTCGCGCTCGGCGCCGTCGGCGAGGCGCCGGGCGGCGACTGGGAGGCGACCGCCGCCGAGACGGCGGAGCTGGGCCGGCACGTCGCGGAGAGCGGCTCCCTGGCGGCGGGCGGCATCGCGGAGGCGGGGAAGGAACCCCCGGTGGAGGACCTGATCGCCACCACCGGCGACGCCTACCACCTGCTCAGGTTCGTCAGCACCCCGTTCGACAGCACCGTCTTCCTCCACCTGTGGCTGGGCCGCGACGAGGGGAACCTCGCCCTGGCCCGCATCCGGCTGGCCGAGCTGGCGGACCGGCTGGTGCTCGGATGACCCGGGTGACGACCACCTGGACCAGGCACGGGACGACGTCGGAGGCGCTCGGTGCCCTCGCGGCCGAAGGGGCGACCGGTGCCCTGTCGGGCGAGCGGGGCATCGTCTACCTCTCGGCGGGCCGCGTCGTGCACGTGGAGTCGGCCTTCACGCCCGATCTCGGGGCGCTGCTCACCCGCAGCGGCGCGGTCCCCCCGGACGGCTGGTGGGACGCGGTCGACCGGGGCGGCGCCCAGCACCGGGTGGGCCACCGGCTCGTGGACAGCGGCCGGCTCACCGCGGGCGCGCTGGAGGTCTGCCACCTCGGCGCCCTGTTCGACGCCGCCTACTTCGTCCTGACCCACGACACACGCGCCCAGCGCTTCCGGTCCGGCGCGGTGCACTGGCTCGGAGCGGTCCGCTCCGTCCCGGTGGAGGTCGTCGTGCGCGAGTCCGGGCGCCGGCGCGCCCTGCTGGACCGGATCTGGCCCGACCCCGCCATCGACACCCTGCCCCTGGCCCGGGTGCCGGGCACGGACACCGCCGAGCTGCCCGTGCGGCGCGGCCGCACCCTGACCCAGGTCGACGGGGTGCGGACCGCCGCGGAGATCGCGTCGGCGCTCGCCTGCCGCACCTACCACACCCTGGTCGAACTGCGGCGTCTGGCCGCCGACGGCCTCGTCCGTGCCGAGCCACCCACCGCGCCGCCCCTTCCCCCCGGCCCCGAACCCCGGGCGGTCGTGTGGGACGACCCCGACACGGCCCTGCTGCGACGGCTTCGAGACGCCTTGGAGGCCCTGTGATCCGCGCGCGCCGCCGGCGCGACGAAAGGAGACTGCTGATGGCCGTCGAGAGCGACGTCCTGGACGAACTGCACCGACTGCGCAACCGCGTGCCCCAGCTGACCGGGTCGCTCGCGGCCACCGTGGACGGACTCGTCCTGGCCCACGACGCGCCGGGCACCGAACCCGAGGGCCTCGCCGCGCTCACCGCGGCCGCGCTCGGCGTCGCGCACCGCACGGCCGAGGCCACCGCGCGCGGCGGCTTCCGCGAGCTGCTGCTGCGCGGGAGCGACGGCTACGTCGCCACGTACGCCGCCGGTCCGGCCGCCGTGCTCACCCTGCTGGCCGACGGCCGGGTCAACGTGGGCCGGCTGCACCTGGAGGGCCGGCGCAGCGGCGCGCGGATCGGGGAGCTGGTCGCCGCCGGGATCGGGACGGAACGGGGCCGCGCCCCGGCCGCCGAGCACGGTGCCGTGCTCCCCGCCCAGTCGGCCCGCCCCATCGGCACCCTGCCGGTGCGCACCCCCCAGCGGCCCGCACACCAGCCCACCCCCGAGGCCGGCGGTCACCACCGGCCGACCTGAACCACCCCTCGCACACCGATCACGTCCGGAAAGGGAACACCATGGCCAACCTGGAGACCTCGCTCAAGGAATGCCTCAGCTCCATCGACGGAGCGACCGCCGTCGCCCTGGTCGACTACACCAGCGGAATGGCGCTCGGCACCCTGGGCGGGGGCAAGGACTTCAACCTCGAGGTCGCCGCCGCCGGCAACACCGACGTCGTACGGTCCAAACTGCGCACGATGGAACACCTCGGCCTGAAGGAGGAGATCGAGGACATCCTGATCACCCTGAGCAGCCAGTACCACATGATCCGCCTGCTCAAGGGGCGCGGCGGCAACGGACTGTTCCTCTACCTGGTGCTGGACGCGGGCCGCGCCAACCTGGCCATGGCCCGCCACCAGCTGCGCCGCATCGAGGGCGAACTGGAGGTCTGAGCCCGGCCACTCGTTCGCCCGCCGCGGACCCGGCGGACACGCCCGGCGCCGGAGCCCCGCCAGGAGGCCGTCGGCGCCGGGCGTCCGGGCTCAGGCGCCGCTCTCGCGGAGCATGTCCTCGCGCTCGACGTACTTCACGCGCTCACGCCCCTGCGGTTCGCCCTGCGCCTTCTCCGCGGCGTCGAGCCTGTACCAGCCGTCCCAGGTGGTGAAGCGGACGTTGCGCTCGGCGAGGAAGGCGTCCACGGCCTCGGGCGCGGGTGCGGTGGGCGTCTGGAGACGGCCGCCCGCGTAGTCGTCCAGCAGGTTGGCCACCGTTTCGTTGGCGTCGCCCTTGGTGTGGCCGATCAGACCGATCGGCCCGCGCCGGATCCAGCCGGTGACGTACGTCGACCGCAGGTGCTCGCCGGACTCCTGGACGACCCGGCCACCCACGTCCGGGACCGTGCCCGTGTCGAGGTCCCAGGGCAGCTTGGGCAGCTGGTCGGAGAGGTAGCCGACGGCCCGGTAGACCGCCTGGACGTCCCAGTCCTTGAACTCGCCGGTGCCCTTCACGTTGCCCGTGCCGTCCAGCTCGGTGCGCTCGGTCCTGAGACCGACGACCTTGCCGTCCTCGCCGAGGATCTCCGCGGGCGACTCGAAGAAGTGCAGGTACAGCTTGTGCGGGCGGTCGCCGACGTCGCGGATCGCCCAGTTCTCCAGGGTCTTGGCGACCATGTCGGCCTGCTTGTTGCCGCGCCGGGTGGCGATCGAGCCCTCGTCGTAGTCGATGTCCTCGGGGTCGACGATCACCTCGATGTTGGGTGAGTGGTCGAGCTCGCGCAGCTCCATCGGGCTGAACTTCGCCTGCGCCGGGCCGCGGCGACCGAAGACGTGGACCTCCAGCGCCTTGTTGGCCTTCAGGCCCTCGTACACGTTCGGCGGGATCTCGGTGGGCAGCAGCTCGTCCGCGGTCTTGGCGAGGACGCGGGCGATGTCCAGGGCGACGTTGCCGACGCCGAGGACGGCGACCTTCTCGGCCTCCAGCGGCCAGGTGCGCGGGAAGTCCGGGTGGCCGTCGTACCAGGCGACGAAGTCGGCCGCGCCGTAGGAGCCGTCGAGGTCGATCCCCGGGAGGGAAAGAGCCCGGTCCGCGGTGGCGCCGGTGGCGAAGATCACACCGTCGTAGAAGGCGCGCAGATCGTCCAGGCTGATGTCGGTGGGGTAGTTGACGTTGCCGAAGAGGCGGATCTGCGGCTTGTCGAGCACCTGGTGCAGGGCCGTGATGATGCCCTTGATCCGCGGGTGGTCGGGGGCGACGCCGTACCGGATGAGTCCGAACGGGGCGGGCATGCGCTCGAAGATGTCGATGGAAACACCGGGGTCGGCGGCCACTTCGGACTTGAGCAGGGCGTCGGCCGCGTAGATGCCGGCCGGGCCGGATCCGACGATGGCTACCCGCAGAGGGCGGGGCATGTTCAGGTTCCCTTCGAGCGGTGACAGATCGACTCTCCGGGAAGCCTAAGCTAAGGCAAGCCTAAGTCGGTACGCGGGTCCGGTCTATGAGGTCATAAGGACATCTTATGGGATCTCATGGTTCAGGTTTGGGCTCCGGTGGGCGTACCGTCCGGGCGCGGGTTTGAAGCCCTGGTCACGGGTGACGCAGGCGTGGGGACACAGCGGTGCGTCCCGTGCCGCCTCACGAGGGGAGCCCGTGTGCAGCGTCCGGACGACAGCCTGGACCCCAACCGTTGGCGCGCCCTGTGGGTGACCCTGGTCGCCGGCTTCATGACCCTGCTGGACGTCACGATCGTCGCCGTGGCCCTGCCCTCCATGCAACAGGGACTGCGCACCTCGCCGGCGTCCGTGCAGTGGGTCGTCTCCGGGTACGCGCTCGCGTTCGCCCTGACCCTGGTGACCGCGGGACGGATCGGCGACGCGTTCGGCAGGCGCCGCGTCTTCCTCGCCGCCCTGGCCGCCTTCGTGCTGTGCAGCGCCGCCGCGGGAGCCGCGCCCGGCATCGAACTGCTGGTGGCGGCCCGGCTCGCCCAGGGAGTCGCCGCGGGCAGTATCGCGCCGCAGAACTCGGCACTGATCCAGCAGTTGTTCCGGGGCGCGGAACGCGGGCGCGCCTTCGGGTTGTTCGGCGCGACCGTGGGGGTCTCCAGCGCCGTGGGACCCGTGGTCGGCGGTCTGATCCTGGCCCTGGCGGGGCCCGAGGGCTGGCGGTGGATCTTCTACGTGAACGTGCCGGTGGGCCTGCTCGCGCTGCTCCTCGGCTTCCGCCTGCTGCCCCGGGCGGCGCCCGGCGGCCGGGGGCGGCTCGACCCCGTCGGCGTGGCGCTCCTCGGCGCGGGCATCCTGGCGCTGATGCTGCCGCTGGTCCTCGCCGAGGGCGGCGGCCTGACCAAGGTGTGGTGGCTGTTCCCGGCGGGGGCACTGGTCCTCGCCGCCTTCGTGCGCTGGGAGCGCCGGGTCGCCCGGCGGGGCGGCCAGCCGCTCCTGGAGCCGGGACTGTTCACCGAGACCCGCGGCTACGCCACCGGCGCGGCCCTGGCCGCCCTGTACTTCGTGGGGTTCAGCGGCGTGTGGCTGGTCTTCGCGCTGTTCTTCCAGAACGGCCTGGGCTACTCACCGCTCATGTCCGGCCTGGCGGTGACCCCGTTCGCCGTGGGCTCGGCCGTCGCCGCCGCCGTGGCGGGCCGGCTGGTGGAGCGGCTGGGGCGGCTGCTGACCGTGTGGGGACTGGTCGCCGTCATGGTGGGTCTGGGCACGACCGCGCTGCTGCTCTGGCTCGCGCCCCCCGGCCCGGCCGCCTGGCTCGCCGCCCCCGCCCTGCTGCTCGGCGGGCTCGGCAGCGGCTGCGTGATCTCCCCGAACATCACCATGACGCTGCGCGACGTGCCGGTGCGGATGGCGGGCGCCGCCGGAGGAGCCCTGCAGACGGGCCAGCGGCTGGGCGGCGCCGTGGGCACCGCCGCGCTGCCGGGGCTCTTCTACCTGACGCTGAACGCCACCCACGAGGACTACCACGAGGCCGTGGGCCTGTCGGTGGGCACCGGCGTCGCCGCCATGCTGTGCGCGCTGACCGTCGCGGTCCGCGACTGGCGCCGGGACCGTCCCGGCGGCGACCAAAACTGCCCGCCGGAGTCGTCCCACAGCCACACCCACGCCGGTCAGAACTGACCGCCCGGCCGACTGCCGCGCGCCAGGGCGCTCAGCGGCGCTTGCCGAACCTGCGCAGCATCTCCTGGGCCTGCGCGCGGCGGCGCGGGTCCGACGCCGCCCGGCGTACCTGTTCGGTCGCCCGGCGCCCCTGCGGGCTGCGCGCGAACTGCTTGATCCGGTCCAGTACTCCGGCCATGACGTTCCTCCGAGTCGACGTGACGTTCCGTCCTGCTGTCCTGCCGCTGCGCGTACCCCGGGGCCCGCCGGACACCCCTGCCGGGCGTTCGCACGTTTGGACCCGCCGTACCGGGCGACCCGCAGGCCAGGACATCGCACACGAGCGCCGAGAGGTGAACCACTGTGGCCGGCAAGGAGAAGTCCAGGTCCAAGATGGAACAGGCCAAGGGGAAGGCCAAGGAAGCGGCCGGCCGGGCCGTCGGCAACGAGAGGATGACGGCCGAGGGCCGCGCCGAGCAGTCCAAGGGCGACGCCCGGCAGGCCAAGGAGAAGGGCAAGGACGTGTTCCGGCACTGACGCCGGAACACGCGACCGGCGGCACACGGGCCGCGGAACCGGCGTACGGCCGGTTCCGCGGCCCGTGTCCTGCCCGGACGCCCCCGGTGCGAGCTTCGGGGCCGGGGCGCGGGTCAGCCGATGTGGTAGGCGTCCCCGTACACGTGCCAGTCCAGCGGCGGTTCGAGGTCGAGGTTGCCCTCGTTCAGGAAGACGCGCTGCGCCGTGTCGACCCGGGTGGTGTCGCTGTGCGCCTCCTCCTGCTTCATCGTCCACACGCGCGCGTCCAGAAAGGCGTGCAGGTAGGCGACCTCGTCGCCCCCCTGGGCGGGCGGCCGGGCCTGACCGAGGGCGCGCTCGCGGATACTGCTGAAGCCGAGGGCCCAGCCGTCGCCGTGCATCACCATCGCGTCGTAGTACGCGAACTGCCCGAGCGTGCGCAGCCCGTCCTCCTTGCCGCGCCGCACGGCCGGGTCGAAGTACACCCGGTCCCGCTCGTCGTCCTGCGCCCGGCGGAACTCCGGGTCCTCGTCGGCGGCCCGGCGCCAGTCGCCCGGGAAGCCGGGGTCGAGGCCCTCGTGCGAGTCGGAGCCGTCCACCCGGCGCAGCGCCGGCAGATAGGGCGCGAGCACGTTTCCGGGACTGCGCTCGGCGTACAGCTCCACCAGGTCGAGCATGTCACCGGTGCCGGAGCAGAAGCCGATGATGCCCGCCGTGTAGCCGCGGCCGTCACCGATGTCCTGGATGTACCGGTACTGCGCCTTCCAGTCGAGCGAGGAGTTCTCCGCGCTCGACACCAGTTGCATGGCGATCTCCTTCTTCGCCGGGTCGTCGAGACCCGTCGCGCGCGCGGGTGCCGCCGCGGCGCGCGAGGGGGTGAGCAGGGGGACTGTCGCCAGGGACGCGCATGCCATGGCGAGCACGGTACGGCGCGAGGGGCCTGCGGGGCGCGCCGGGTCGCGGAAGGGGTGCCTCACGGAATCTCCAGGTGTGGGGGAGTGGGGGTGTGGGGGGAACGGGAGTGCCGGGCACTGATAGGAAAGTTTCCTACCAGAAGAGGCGCGTGCTGGACACCCGTCGTGCACGAAACTGGTACGGAACGAGGGCGACGGGGCGCCCTGCCCCGTCAGGGCACCGGCTG
Organism: Streptomyces violaceorubidus; assembly: GCF_000717995.1. Lineage (GTDB taxonomy): Bacteria > Actinomycetota > Actinomycetes > Streptomycetales > Streptomycetaceae > Streptomyces > Streptomyces violaceorubidus. The sequence continues at coordinate 31,375 of NZ_JODM01000014.1, read as the reverse complement.
CTCCGCCCAGATGACCTTGCCGGCCGGCGTGTAGCGGGTGCCCCAGCGCTCCGCGAGCTGGGCGACCAGGAAGAGGCCGCGTCCGCCCTCGTCCGTCATGGCGGCGTAGCGCAGGTGGGGTGAGGTGCTGCTGCTGTCGAACACCTCGCAGATCAGGGTGCGGTCGCGCACCATCCGGACGTGGACGGTCTCGCCGCCGTACCGGATCGCGTTGGTGACCAGCTCGCTCAGGATCAGCTCCGTGGTGAACGCCAGCTCGTCCAGGCCCCACTCGTCCAGCCGCCGGGTGACCTGGGAGCGGATCTCGCCGACCGCCGCCGGATCGTTCGGGACGTCCCACTCGGCCACCTGGTCCGGGCCGAGCACCCGGGTGCGGGCCACCAGCAGGGCGATGTCGTCGCCCGGCCGGTCCGGGAGCCGCGCGTCCAGGACGGTCCGGCAGGTCTCCTCGGGCGTCTCGCCGGCCGTCTCCAGGGCCCGGCGCAACTGTTCCAGACCGACGTCGATGTCGTGCGCGCGGTCCTCGACCAGCCCGTCGGTGTACAGCACCAGCCGGCTGCCCTCCGCCAGGTGCAGTTCCGTCATCTCGAACGGGAGGCCGCCCAGGCCCAGCGGGGGCCCCGCGGGCACCTCCGGGAACTCCACGGTGCCGTCCGGCCGGATCAGGGCCGGTGGCGGATGACCCGCCCGGGCGATCACACAGGAACCGGCGACGGGGTCGTAGATCGCGTAGAGGCAGGTCGCACCGGTCACCGGGGCGGTGCTGTCGTCGGCCGCCTCGTCCTGGTCGATCCGTCCGACCAGCTCGTCCAGCAGCCCGAGCAGCTCGTCGGGCGGCAGGTCGAGGGCGGTGAAATTGTGCACCGCCGTCCGCAGCCGGCCCATGGTGGCCGCGGCGTGCAGCCCGTGCCCGACGACGTCGCCGACCACGAGCGCGACCCGGTCCCCGGACAGCGGCAGCACGTCGAACCAGTCCCCGCCGACCCCCGCCTGCGCGGGCAGGTAGCGGTAGGCGACGTCCAGCGCGTTCTGCTCGGGCAGCCGGCGCGGCAGCAGACTGCGCTGGAGGGTCACCGCCATGCTGTGCTCGCGGGTGTAGCGGCGGGCGTTGTCGATGGAGACCGCGGCCCGCGCGACCAGTTCCTCGCCGAGCGCCAGCTCGTCCTCGTCGAACGGCTCGGGCTTGACCGAACGCCAGAAGCTCACCACGCCGAGCACCAGCGTCCCCGCGCGCAGCGGAACGGTGATCAGCGAGTGGACCCCGTACTCGACCACCTGGGCGGAACGCTCCGGGTCCTGCGCCTGCCACCCCCGGGCCTCGCCGAGGCGGGGCTCCAGGACGGCCCGGCCGGTCCGCAGGGAGCCCCCCTGCGGGGACGAGTCCACGTAGCGGATCTGCCGGCCCACCGGGTAGAGCGGGACGTCCTCGGTGACGCCGCGCAGGGCGGCGCGGCGCAGCGGTGTCACCCCGCCGGGCTGGCCGCCCGCCAGTACGGTGTCGAACAGGTCGACGGTGACGTAGTCCGCGAACCGGGGGACGGCCAGCTCGCCCAGCTCCTCCGCCGTGCGGGTGACGTCCAGGCTGGTCCCGATGCCCACGCCGGCCGCGTAGAGGATGTCCAGGCGCTCCCGGGCGGTCTCGGCCCGGCCGGACAGGGCCCGCAGCTCGGTGGAGTCGCGCAGCGTCGCGACGCTTCCGGCCGGGCCACCCCGTACGTCCGTGGGGCGCTGGTTGATGGCCAGCAGCCGGTCCTTGACCAGGTGCACCTCGTCGGTGGCGGACTGGCCCGAGGCCAGCAGCTCCGCCAGGTCGGACGGCAGCCCGAGCGCGCCGACGTGCCGGCCCTCGGCGTCGGCGGGCAGCGTGAGCAGCCGCCGCGCCTCGTCGTTGGCGAGCAGCAGCCTGCCCTCGCCGCCGACGATGAGCACGCCCTCGCGCACGCTGTGCAGCACGGCGTCGTGGTGTTCGTACATCCGGGTCATCTCGTGCGGCCCCAGGCCGTGCGTCTGCCGCAGCAGCCGACGGCTCACCAGGGCCGTGCCCCCGGTCGCCAGGGCTAGACCGGCCGCCGCCGCGCCCAGCATCAGGGGCAGCTGGCGGTCGGCGACACCGCCCACGTTCTTGGTCGTGATGCCCGCCGAGACCAGCCCCACCACCCTGCCGTCGGGATCCTCGACGGGCACGATGGCCTGGACCAGCGGTCCGATGGTCCCCTCGATCTCCTCGGTCACCGTCTTCCCGGCCAGCGCGGGGGCGGTGTTCCCGACGAACTTCTTGCCGATGCGGTCCGGCTTGGGATGGGTGTAGCGGATGCCCTCGGGGTTGGTGACCACCACGAAGTCCACGTGCGTGGCCTTGCGCACCGCCTCGGCACGGGGCTGAAGCACCGCTGTGGGGTCGGGACTGCGCAGCGCCTGGAGGATGCCGGGGGAGTTGGCGAACGTCTCGGCCACGGAGACGGACCGGTTGCGGGCCTCCACCGTGCTGTCGCGCCGCACCTGCAGCACCAGGGCGACCGCCGCGGCCACCACCAGCAGCAGCACGATGACCACGTTCATCACGAAGACCTGGCCGGCCACACTGCGCCCGGACAGCGCCGAGCGCAGCGCCGGGGCAGGCCGCCTCGCGCCCCCTCCCCGCCGTGACCGGTCGGCGTCCTGCCGGTGTCGGGCGTGCGGGCCGCCGGGACGACGGGGTGACCGTTCTCCCGATCGACCCATCAGTCGGACCATGTGCCCATGTCTACACTGCCGGGCCCGGAGAGGCGAGGGGCACCCCCCGTGACGGGTGGGTCCGCCGGACGGGGGACACGGGCGCGGGAACCGCGGGCTCCCGACCCGGGCACCGTCGCGCTCACCGGGGGCCGGCCGGGCCGGAGCGGCGGGTGGCGAGCAGCAGCGCGATGTCGTCGGGACGGTCCGTGGTGTGGCGGGCGGCCACGACGATCCGGTCCGCGACGCCCGCGAGCGAACGGCTCCCCGGACGCGCGGCGGGCGCACCGGCCCCGGCCAGCGCGAGGCGCAGGGCGGTGATCCCCTCGTCGATGTCGGTGCCGGGCCGCTCCACGGGACCGTCGGTGTACAGGGCGAGGACGGCGCCGGGTTCGACCGCGAACTCGGTCAGCGGACAGGGCGCCCCGGGGGCCACCCCGAGCACCACCCCGCCGGGCAGGTCGAGCGTCTCGGTGCGTCCGTCCGGGTGGCGCAGCAACGGCCCCACCTCGTCCGTGCGCCGCCGCGCGGGCGACACAGCGAGAATGCGTCACCGCCCCCGGGTCGCGCACGCGGTCGGGCCGCACAGGTGAGCATGACCCGGTGGTGACGGGGCGTTGACCCGACGGTCCGGAGCCCGTCATCCCCTCCACGGCATGAGGAAATACGACCGACATCTTCGACCGCCCAGGTGGAGCCGGGCGGCCCGTGCCCTTCCGGACGGCCCCCGCGCACCGATTCGAGATATCGGTCGGCACCTGCACCGCCTCCTGGTCCGGTCGGCTCGGTCCGTTCAAAAACCGGCGCGTCCGGCGGAAGTTGGGGCAAAGGGTTCGTGGGAAGCGTCCTGATGCGTATCGTGAGAACCGGGCACCTTCGCTCCCTCCACTCGGCTCCGGACCGGACGGTGAGGCTCGGTATGACTCCGGCGCACGGACCCGACACCGGCGATGCCTCCCTCGTGTCCGCGGCCGTCGAGTTCGGGGGCGGACCGGCGATGATCCCCGCCTCCAGGGACGTCGTGCACGGCTTCGTCGCGCGGCTCGCCGAGCGGGGCCTGGACCTGACGGACGCCTTCCTGGACGCCGCCCGGCTGGTCGCGACCGAGCTGGTGACGAACGCGCTGCGGCACGCCCCCGGCCCCTGCCGGCTGGAGCTGACCCTGGTGGGCGACCGGGTGGAGTTCGCGGTGTCGGACACGGGGGACGCCTTCCCCACCTTCCTTCCCCGCGACCCCCTGCGGGTCGGCGGGCACGGGCTGGAGATCGTGACGCGCCTGTGCGGCGAGGTCATCACCAAGCCGCACGCGAGCGGGAAGACGGTGTACGCGCGCCTTCCCCTGGTCTGACCCTCCGCTCAGGCGGTCAGGGCCTGCTCCACGCTCGGGTAGCACGGGATGAGCGCGTCGACGCCCACCAGCCGCAGCACGCGTTCGACGGCCTCGCGCGGTGCGGCGAGCCGGAACCAGACGCCGCGTGACTCGGCGGCCCGGTGCGCGGAGATGAGGACGTTGATGCCGCTGGAGTCGAGGAATCCCACCTCGCCGAAGTCCACGACGGTGCCCGGCGCCGACTCCACCGACGACAACAGAACCTCGTGCAACTGACCACTGCCGTCGAGATCGACCTCTCCGGCGAGGCTCACGAGGCTGACGCCGCCGCCCGTGGTGGTACGGGTGATCAGCAGCCGCTCCGGTACCGCCGCTCCCTCGATCTCCGCCACGCTGTCCTCGTCTCTCGTGTGCGCCGCATATGCCCCGACCGCCGTCGGTGGCTTGATGTTAAGGCTCTTCGCGGCCCGCGTGGCCCACTTGGGCGGACCGGAACACATCGGCCGGACGGGCCGTCGCTTGCTCGACGCGCGCGACGGCGTTCCTCTGACTACGGTCGGAGGTGTGGTGGCACACACATTCGAGGAGCTCGTGCACAAGCGCCGCGCGGCGGACCTGGCCCAGCACCGGGTCGAGGAGCTGCGCGACTCGTACGGGCCTCCCACGCAGCATCAGTGGACCCCGCGGCAGTCGGACACGTACGAGACCGCCGTGCGGGCCTGGCGCGACCTGGACCGGGACGCGCGGACCGCGGTGGCCGAGTACGTCAAGGAGGGAGGCCAGTCCCGGCACAGGATCGAGGCGAAGCTCCGCAGGGCCGTCCAGGAGGACGACCGCGACGCCTGACGGGGAGGGGCCGGCCCCGGCCCCTCCCGGCCACCTGCGGCGCATGCCGACTCCGCCCGGCAGAAGGCCGTCGGGCGGGCCCCGGCCGGTGTCAGCCCCGTTCCGCCGTGACCTCGCCGACGAGGTCGCGTACCGCGTCCAGGGCCGCCGCGCGGTCCTCGGGGACCAGGCCGATGCGGGTGCGCCGGTCGAGCAGGTCGGCCTCGTCGAGGGCGCCCTCGTGGCGCAGGGCCCACACCAGCTCCGCCCCGGTGACGGGGTGGTCCGGCAGTACGCGTGCGGCGAGCCGGGGGTCCCGGGCCGCGAGGGCCTGGACCGCCGGGGCCTCGGTGCCGTACCGCCGTACCAGGCGGCGCGGCGCCCGGACGCCGGTCAAGGCGTGCGGGGAGGCGGCGCCGACCAGGGGCAGCGCGGCCGTCGGGGACGGACCGGCGGCCAGGCCGCGGGCGGCGACGGCGGCGTCCACGGCGTCCTCGGCCATGCGCCGGTAGGTGGTGAGCTTGCCGCCGACCACGGTGATCACGCCCTCGGACGAGGTGAGCACGGCGTGCCGGCGCGAGACGTCGGCCGTGCGGGGCCCCGCACCGGGCCGGTGGGACGGGGCGGCGTCGAGCAGGGGGCGCAGACCCGCGAAGGCGCCGACCACGTCCGCCCGGTGGACCGGCGTCTCCAGCACCGACCCGAGCACGTCGAGCAGGAAGCCGACGTCCGTCTCGGGCACCTCCGGCACGTCCGGCACGTCCCCGTCCACCGGCTCGTCGGTGAGCCCGACGTAGACCCGGCCGTCGCCCTGGGGCAGGACGAGCACGAAGCGGTTGGTCTCGCCGGGGATCGGCACGTGCAGGCCGGCCGGGAGCGGGCCGAGCCGCTCGGAGCGCAGGACGAGGTGGGTGCCGCGCGAGGGGCGGATCCGGATGCCGTCCACCAGGCCGCCGGCCCACACCCCCGTGGCGTTGACCACCGCGCGGGCCCGTATCACGCCCTCCTCGCCGGTCGTCTCGTCGCGTACCCGGGCGCCGGACCCGGTCAGCTCCAGCGCCCTGAGGCGGGTCAGGATCCGCGCACCGCGGGCCGCCGCGGTCCGGGCCAGCGCCGTCACCAGCCGGGCGTCGTCGGTGAGCCGCCCGTCCCAGGAGAGCAGCCCGCCGCGCAGCCGGTCCGAGCGCAGCGCCGGGGCGAGGTGGCGGGTCTCCAGCGCGGACAGCCGGCGCGGCGCGGGCAGCGTGGCCCGTGCGGTGCGCGCCGCCAGCCGCAAGGTGTCCCCGGCCCGGAACCCGGCCCACGCCAGCGCGCCCTGGCCGCGGGAGACCAGCGGGGTGAGCGGCAGGACGAACGGCTGGGCGCGCACCAGGTGGGGCGCCGTGCGCTCCATCAGCACCCCGCGCTCCACCGCGCTCTCGTGCGCGACGTCGAGCTGGCCGGTGGCGAGGTAGCGCAGGCCGCCGTGGATGAGCTTGGAGCTCCAGCGGGAGGTGCCGAAGGCCAGGTCGTGGGCGTCCACGGCGACGACGCTCAGGCCCCGGGCCGCGGCGTCCAGCGCGGCACCGGCACCGGTCGCGCCGAGACCGACGACCAGGACGTCCACCTCGGGGCCGCCGACGGTGTCGGCCGCCTCGCGCGAGCGCCGGGCGGCGGACAGGGAGGCCCCGGCGGCGGGGCTGACGGGGGTCATGGCGTGAGGGTCCTCTCCAGGATGGTGCGCAGCTCGGCGAGGAGGGCCGCGGGGGTCAGCTCGCCGTCGCCCTCGTCGGTCATGGTCCGCAGCGACAGGGCGAAGGACTGCACCACCAGCAGCACCGACCGGGCCTGCCGTCCGGTGTGCGTCCGGCGGACCGACCCGTCGGCGTGGCCCTCCTCCAGCGCGTCGGCCAGCAGCCCCAGCAGGGCCTCCTGGCTCGCCCCGCGCCGGTCGAGGACGTAGGGCAGGAGCAGCTCCGGATCGACGTCGACGATCTTGCGGAAGAGAGGGTGGTCGCGGAAGGCCGCCACCCCGGCCACCAGACCCTCGACGACGCGCGAGCGGGTGTCGGCGTCCTCGGCCGGGCCGGGGATCGCCCCGGTGGCCACCGCGATCCACTCCCGGGTCATCAGGTCGCCGACCAGGGACCGCACGTCCGGCCAGCGCCGGTACAGCGTCATCCGGGAGACGCCGGCGCGGCGGGCGACGTCGGTCATCGTCGTGCGCCGCACCCCGACGGCCAGCACGCAGTCGCGCACGGCGTCCAGCACCGCGTCGTTGTCCGAGGGGGCCTGCCTGCTCGCATGGTTGTGACGGTTGGGCGTCATGTGTAACAGTGTAACGCCCAGGGGGCGGTGCGTACGGCATCCCTCGAAGCGACCGTGAGGACGACAGGCAATGGACATGCTGTTCAACGGCTGGGGCGACCCGGCCAGGGCGACGCCGCTGCCCGACACGGTGGCCGGGCTGCTGCGCGACCTGCTCGGCGTCACCCCCCGCGACGCCGCCCCCCTTCCGCTGGCGGAGATCGACGTCCCCGTCTCGACGCTGACCCCGGACGCCCGCCGCGCGCTGGAGGCGGCCGTCGGCGACCGGGCGCGCGACGTGCGCACGGACGCGGAGAGCCGCATCCGGCACACCCGCGGCAAGTCCACCCCCGACCTGCTGCGGATGCGGACCGGTGACGTCACCGACACCCCGGCCGCCGTCGTCCTGCCCGACGGCCACGACGAGGTGCTCGCCGTGCTGGCCGCCTGCGCCGAACACCGGCTGGCGCTCGTCCCCTTCGGCGGCGGCACCTCCGTCGTCGGCGGACTCGCCCCCGGTCGGGCGGGCGCGTTCGTCGCCCTCGACCTGCGCCGCATGAACCGCCTGCTCGACCTCGACGAGGTCTCCCGCACCGCGACCCTCCAGCCCGGCCTGCGCGCCCCCGAGGCCGAGGCGCTGCTCGCCGAGCACGGATACACCCTCGGCCACTTCCCCCAGTCCTACGAGTGGGCCACCATCGGCGGCTTCGCCGCGACCCGCTCCAGCGGGCAGGCCTCCGCCGGGTACGGCCGCTTCGACGAGATGGTCCTCGGCCTCACCCTCGCCACCCCCGAGGGCACCCTCGAGACGGGCCGCGCCCCGCGCTCGGCGGCCGGACCCGACCTGCGCCAGCTCGTCCTCGGCTCGGAGGGCGCGTTCGGCGTCATCTCCTCCGTCACCGTGCGGGTGCGCCCCGTACCGGAGGTCCGCCGCTACGAGGGCTGGCGCTTCGCCTCCTTCGACGAGGGCGCCGCCGCCCTGCGCCGACTCGCCCAGGACGGCCCGCGCCCCACGGTGCTGCGGCTGTCCGACGAGACCGAGACCCTCGTCGGCCTTGCCCAGCCCGACGCCGTCGGCGCCTCCCTGGAGCGGCAGGACGCCGGCTGCCTGGCTATCGTCGGCTTCGAGGGCACCGAGGAGGACACCGCGCACCGCCGCGAGGGCGCCGCCGCCGTACTGCGCGCGAACGGCGGCACCTTCGCCGGACAGGAGCCGGGGGAGCGCTGGGCCCACGGCCGCTACTCGGCGCCGTACCTGCGCGACTGCCTGCTCGACGCCGGCGCGCTCGCCGAGACCCTGGAGACCGCCGCCCGCTGGTCCCGCCTCCCCGCCCTCTACGCCGCCGTCCGCGAGGCGCTCACCGGCACCCTCACCGAGGCCGGCACCCCGCCCCTGGTGATGTGCCACATCTCGCACCTCTACGAGAACGGCGCCTCCCTGTACTTCACGGTCGTCTCCGCCCAGGGCGAGGACGCCGTGGCCCACTGGACACGGGCCAAGCACGCCGCCAACGACGCCATCCTCGCCGCGGGCGGCACCATCACCCACCACCACGCGGTGGGCACCGACCACCGCGACTGGTACGTCCGCGAGGCCGGGCCCCTCGGTGTCCGGGCCCTGCGCGCCGTCAAGCGGAGCCTGGACCCCGCCGGACTGCTCAGCCCGGGCGTCCTGCTGCCCGCGGACTGACCCCGCCGCACGGCGCTCTCCCCACCCCGTGAGACAACTGTCCGGCACCACCGTCAGCCCGGAGGCACATCGATGCGACAGTTCACCGCCGTCGTCAACCCCACCGCGGGCGGCGCCACCTCGGCCGCCGCGCTCCTCGGGGTGGCCCGCCTGCTGCGGGAGGCGGGGGCCGGGCTGGAGACCGAGTACAGCCACAGCCTCGCGCACGCCCGCGAACTCGCCCGCCAGGCGGGGGAGCGGGGACGGGTGGTGCTCGCCGTCGGCGGCGACGGCATGGCCGGCTCGATCGGCGGCGCCCTCAGCGGCACCGGCACCGTGCTCGGGCTCGTCCCGGCCGGACGCGGCAACGACTTCGCGCGGGCACTGAAGCTGCCCGCGCAAGCGGCCGAGCTGGCCGAGGTGCTGCTGCGCGCCGAGCCCCGCCCCGTCGACACCGTCGAGGTCACCTCCGCCGTGCACGAGCGCACCGTCGTCCTCGGCAGCGTCTACGCCGGGGTCGACGCGCTCGCCAACCGGCACGCCAACCACGCGCGGCTGCTGCGCGGCGCCGCCTCCTACTACGTGGGGGCGGTGCGGGCCGTGGCGGGCTGGCGTGCGGCGGGCTACCGGGTCACGGTCGACGGCGAGGAGCACGCCTTCAGCGGCTACACGGTGGTGGCCGCCAACTCCGGCTACTACGGCTTCAACCGCCTCATCGCCCCCTCGGCCCGCGTGGACGACGGCCTGCTGGACGTGGTCATGATCCATCAGGCTCCGCGGCGGCTGTTCTTCGCCCTGATGAACGAACTCTCGACCGGCGCCCACGTCCACCGGCCCCAGGTACGCGTGCTGCGCGGCCGGGAGGTCCGCATCGAGGCGGACCGGGCGATACCCTACGGCGCCGACGGCGAGGTCGAGGCCGTCGTGCCCGTCACCGCCAGAGTGCTGCCCGGCGCGCTGCGCGTCCTGTGCTGAACGCACCGCGGGACCGGACGCCCGCCCCGGCGCCCGGCCCCGCGGTCCGCCGGATCAGCCCCGCGGCGTGGTGAAGCGTTCCCACACCCGGTGCGAGCCCATCAGCTCCGTCACCCGCTCCAGGGCCGCGGTGCCGGAGTCGGCGACGATCACCCCCGGCGCGTCGGCGGGTACTCCCGACGCCTCCAGCGCCGGCTCGCCGCCCGCCCAGACACCGATCGCCTTGCCGTGCCGGTAGGCCTCCGACAGCAGCAGGCTCACCCGCGGGTCGATCGTCCCCGGCCCGGCGGGCGCAGGACCGGCCTTGTAGTCGCGCGGGGTGTAGGCGTCGCCGCCCATGTCGGGCGTCCCCGCGATCAGCACCGCGTCGAACTCGACCGACCGCGCGGTGACATAGCTGCGCTGCACGGTCAGCGCCGCGTCGCCGGAGCCGAGGGTGCCGCCGGTCGGCGCCACGACCAGCGGCACCATCCCGGCGTTCAGCACCGCCTCCCGCACCGCGCCCACGCCCTCCAGGTCGGCCCCGCCGGTCACGATGCCGACGACCCTGCCGTCCAGCGGCCAGGTACCGCCCACCTGGGACAGCGCCGGGCTCGGCTCGACGTCGGCCAGCGGCACCGTCGGCCCCGGCGCGGGCAGACCGAGGCCCTCGGCCACGCCCGCGCACAGCTCGGGGTCGATGTTGGCCAGCACCTGGAGCGTCCGCTCCCGGATCGCCTGCTCGTAGCACTTGCCCAGCTCGAAGGTGTAGGCGCCGATGATGTGCTCGCGCTCGACCGGACTCATGCTCAGCCAGAACCGCCGCGGCTGGCTGAAGTGGTCGGCGAACGACTCCGGCGCCTCGCGGACCTTCCTGCCCTGCGGCACCCGCACCGGAGCCTCGATGAACGCGTTCGTGTCCGCGCCCGCGGTGAACGGGCAGCCGCCGTCCAGGGAGTTGGGCCGGTAGGGCGCCACCCCCCGGTGCACGGCGTTCTGGTGCATGCCGTCGCGCAGCATGTCGTTGACCGGCGCCTGCGGCCGGTTGATCGGCAGCTGGGGGAAGTTGGGGCCGCCCAGACGCGTGATCTGCGTGTCCAGATAGGAGAACAGCCGCCCCGCGAGCAGCGGATCGTCGGTGACGTCGATCCCGGGCACCAGGTGGCCGACGTGGAAGGCGACCTGCTCGGTCTCGGCGAAGAAGTTGGACGGGTTGCGGTTCAGGGTCAGCAGCCCGACCGGCTGCACCGGCGCCAACTCCTCGGGCACGAGGTTGGTCGGGTCCAGCAGGTCGATGCCCTCGAAGGTCTGCTCCGGGTTGTCGGGGAAGGTCTGGATGCCCAGCTCCCACTGCGGGTACGCGCCCGCCTCGATGGCGTCGGCGAGGTCCCGGCGGTGGAAGTCCGGGTCGACGCCGTTGATGATCTGCGCCTCGTCCCAGACCAGCGAGTGCACGCCCAGCTTGGGCTTCCAGTGGAACTTCACCAGCGTCGTGGCGCCCTGGGCGTTGACCAGCCGGAAGGTGTGGACGCCGAAGCCCTCCATCATCCGGTAGGAGCGCGGGATGCCCCGGTCGCCCATGAAGAAGAGGGTGTGGTGGGTCGCCTCGGTGTGCAGCGAGACGAAGTCCCAGAAGGTGTCGTGCGCGCTCTGCGCCTGCGGGATCTCCCGGTCGGGGTGCGGCTTCGCGGCGTGCACGACGTCCGGGAACTTGATGGCGTCCTGGATGAAGAAGACCGGGATGTTGTTGCCGACCAGGTCGAAGACGCCCTCACTGGTGTAGAACTTCGTCGCGAACCCGCGGGTGTCCCGCACGGTGTCCGAGGACCCCCGGGAGCCCACCACCGTGGAGAAGCGGGTGAACACCGGTGTCTCCACGTCCGCGGCCAGGAAACCGGCCTTGGTCACCGAGGCCGCCGTGCCGTAGCTCTGGAACACCCCGTGGGCGCCGGCGCCCCGGGCGTGCACCACGCGCTCCGGGATGCGCTCGTGGTCGAAGTGCATCACCTTCTCGCGCAGATGGTGGTCCTGGAGCAGCACGGGACCGCGCGGCCCGGCCTTCAGCGAGTGGTCGGTGTCGTACAGCCGCGTTCCCTGAGCGTCCGTCAGGTAGCTGCCGGACTGTGCCACCCGTGCCTGGTCGGCGCCCGTGGGCTGACCGGTCGGCGACACGGTGTCCGGGCCGCTCTGGTCAGGCTTGGGGGGCAGCGGCTCACGGGGCTCGGTGGGTTCGGCGACGGGGGGCGACTGGGGGCCGGGCCGACCCGGAATGCCGTCCGGCGGACCGCCGGCCTCGCCGTGCAGGCCCTCGGTCACCTTGTGGACTGCTCGCTTGAGGGGATTGGCCTCGCTCATCGGCCTTTCTCCGTTCTGGGCGGGCCGCTGCACGCGCCCGGTCGTGTTCGAGTAGCGACTGCCGTGGTGGGCCGTGACCGCGTACCCAGTGTTCGGCACTCAAGGCATGGGCGCGCGCGACGGAGGCGGTCGGCTCAGGTGACGGCCTGTCCGTCGTGGACGCCGCCCTGGCAGAGCGTCGTGAAGGCGCCGCTCCCGTCGCCGTCCGCCGAGATGACGATCACTCCGCCGCCCTCGACGCACTCGGTCGCCGTCACCTCGCTCGGAAGGACCGGGGCGCGCGGCACCGAGGCCCGCGCTCCGGTGGCGCACAGGACCGAAAGGGCCAGGGCCGCGATCACGGTGCACGACGACTTGCGCATGGGGACGGCTCCTTCTCACCGGTGCCGTCCCAGCCTCACCGGCCCGGGCGCGGCTCGCCACCGGGGTGGCGCGCCCGGGGGAGGAGGCACGCGGAGGGCGCGTGCGGGAGGGCGCAGGTGGGAGAGCGCGTGCGGGAGGGTGCGTGCGGGAGGGCGCGTGCGGGAGGACTCCGACCGCGGACGCGGGTCGGAGCCCTCGAAGCGCCGTACGGGTCTACGCCTGCGTGTGGGTCACCCCCACCGGATCGAACGACACCCGGGTGCGGGCGCCGTCGGCCGACCAGACCACCTCCACGCCGTCCTCGGCCGGCACCACCTCCGCCACGGCGTCGGCAGCCGGAACGCTCACCGGTTCACCGGTCAGCGCGGCCAGGCTGACGTGCACGGAGGTGCCGCCCGCCGGGCCGGACAGCCGGGGCAGCTCCGCCCACGGCACATACGCGGTGCCCTGCGGGGCACGCACGGTCTCCGCCTCCGGCTCCCAGCCGTACAGGCCGTGCAGTACCGAGTTCAGGGGCTCCTCGGGACCGGTGGCCCAGCCGGTGTGGGTGACCCGCGCCCCGGGCGGCGCCCCGAGGACCCGGTGCACCCGCAGCTCGTACGGCCCCCGGGCCACCGTCACGCTCTCCACCCGCAGCCCCGGCACCATCGGTGGCCCGGCCACGAAGACGGGCCGGTGCCAGGACGCGGCCCAGCCCCATCCGTCGCCCTGCCCCGCCCCCAGCGGACGGACCCGGCGCCGCACACTGGACCGGCCGCCCACCTCGACCGACAGGTGGTTGTCCGCCGCGTTGTCCCCGGCCGTGGGACCCGTCCGGGTCGAATAGGCCTGTCGGCCGTAGTGCGGGTCGTCCTCGGCGGCCGACTCGCCCTCGTGCGGCCGGACGTGGTCGCTGCCGTGGTTGTGCAGCCGCACGATCCCGTCGCCGCGGGTCGCCTGCACCAGCAGTCCCGGCGCGGGCAGGGCCAGGACGCGGTCCGCCTCCTCCACCGGCGCGGGCTCCTCCGGCGCGGTCCACAGCGGGTGGTCCGCCGGGGCGAGGAGCGACACGAACGCCTTGGACGCCCAGTACGGGGAGGCCGGGCCGGAGTACGGCTGCAGGGTCGCCTCGTGCGGGCCGTACCAGCCCAGGCTCAGCACCCCCTCGTCCGTCAGCGCCCCGCGGTCCACGAAGTACCGCAGACTGCCGCTGACCAGTCGCCGCGAGGCACCCGGCGTCAGCGGGGTGTGACCGGTCAGCGCTCCCAGGCCCACGGCCGCCGACGCGGCGAAACGGTAGGTGAGCGAGCGGCCGAAGTGCAGCGGCGCCCCGTCGGAGCCGAACATCAGGGCGAAGCCGTCCAGGTGGGCGCGCAGCCGCTCCCCGTACCGGCCGCGTGCGTCGGTGTCGCCGCCGAGGTGGGCGTCGAGCACCGGGTACAGGTGCAGCGCCCAGCCGTTGTAGTGGTCGAAGGCGCGTCCGTCGCCGTCGGCGTACCAGCCCCCGCCCCGGTACCAGCCCTCCATCAGCTCCAGCGCGCGGGCCCTGGCGGCGGCGGTCTCGGCGTCGCCGCGGCCGACCGACTCCAGGAACCCGGCGACCGTGTAGGGGAACAGGTACCAGTTGTTGGGGGCCGGGACATGCCGCAGCGCCCCGCGCAGCCATTCCTCCACCCGGTCCTGCACCCCGGAGTCCAGGTGCTTCCACAGCCAGGGCGCGGTCAGCCGCAGCCCCAGCGCCACCGAGGCCGACTCGACCATGGGCTGGCCCTGCACATCGTGGTCGAGGATCAGCGGCCAGGACTCGGTGTCCTCGCGGCCCGGAGTGCGGGTGCCGGAGGCGAGGCCCTCGGCGTAGCGGTCCAGCCAGCCGTGCGGATCCGCGCCGTCCGCGCCCGCGACGCGGAAGCCCGCCGCGAGAAAGGTCCGCGCGAAGCCCTCCAGACCGTCGGAGCGCACCCCCGAGCGCGAGGGCCGCCCCGGCAGGTCGAGCAGGGCGCGGCCCGGGGTGCTCCAGCGCCACGCGGACCACAGCAGCCCGTCCGCGACGGCCTCCCAGTGGGCCCGGGTGTAACCGGTGTACGGGCTCGACGCACGGTCCTCGGTGGGCAGTTCGAACGGGATGCTCATGCCAGGAACGCCAGCCTTTCGCGTCGTACGGGATGGAGGAAGCCGGAGCCGGACGCCCAGCGGGTCGTCTCGGCGAGGGCGAGGTCGGCCAGCCGGCGCCACTCGTTGCCCTCGGAACCGGCCAGGTGCGGGGTGATCAGGGCGTGCTGGCAGTCCCACAGCGGGTGGTCCGGCGGCAGCACCTCGGGGTCGGTGACGTCCAGCACGGCCCTGATCCGGCCCGCCGTCACGGCGTCGGTGAGCGCCTCCTGGTCGACGACCGCACCGCGGGAGGTGTTGATCAGCACCGCGTCGGCGGGCATCGCGTCGATCAGCGCACGGCTCACCAGACCACGGGTCGTGGGCAGCAGCGGGGTGTGCACGCTGACGGTGTCGCAGCGCGCGAACAGCTCCGGCAGCCCCACGCTCTCGACGCCCAGCGCGGCGGCCTCCGCGTCGGTGACGTACGGGTCGTGCAGCAGGACCTCCACGTCGTGCGGCCGCAGCAGTTCCACGACCCGGCGGCCGATCAGCGACGCCGACAGGATCCCCACCGTGCGGCGGTAGTTGCCCACTCCGCGCGAGGTGCGCAGCCAGTTGCCGCGGGTCCGGGACACCCGGAAGTCGCGGGCCCGCTCCAGCACCCGCTTGCCGGACAGCAGGATCATGCCGAGCGTGTACTCCGCCACGGGCAGCGCGTTGGCCGCGGCGGCCGAGGAGACCTCGACGCCCCGCTCCCAGCACGCGTCCGTGACGTGGCCGCGGACACTGCCCGCCGTGTGCACCACGGCCCGCAGCCCGGGCGCCGCCCGCAGCACCCGCGCGTCCAGGGGCGGACAGCCCCACCCGGTGATCAGCAGCTCCACGTCCGCCAGTACGGACGCGGCCCGCGCCGTGGTCAGGTCGTCGAGCACCGGGAACGGCGCGAGGTCGCAGACCCGGCGGAACGCGGCGAGCGACTGGGGGTCCAGGACGGCCGAGGCCGCGTCCGGGGACATGGCCACGGCGGCGCGGGGCCGGGACCCGCCGGGGGAGTCGGGGGCGTGCACGGTCACTTGACGGCTCCGGCGGTCAGGCCGCTGCGCCAGAAACGCTGGAGCAGCACGAAGGCGAGGATGAGCGGCAGTACGGCGAGCAGCGAGCCCATGATCACCACGGGGTAGTACTCGGGCGACACCGACGCCGAGCTGTTCCACTGGTACAGCCCGAGACTGACGGGATAGAGGTCCTGGTCGGACAGCATCACCATGGGCAGGAAGAAGTTGTTCCAGATCGCGGTCAGCTGGAAGAGGAAGACCGTGATCAGGCCGGGGCCGAGCATCCTGAGCGCCACCCGGGCGTACGTCACCAGCTCCCCGGCCCCGTCCACGCGCGCCGCCTCCAGCACCTCGTCGGGCACGTAGCCCCGCGCGAAGATCCGGCCGAGGTAGACGCCGAACGGATTGAAGAGCACCGGGACGAAGACCGCCCAGAAGGTGTTGACCAGGCCGGCCTCGGAGGCCATCAGGTACAGCGGCAGCGCGAGCACGGTCTGCGGCACCATGACCGCCGCCAGGACCAGGCCGAACAGCTTCTCCTTGTGCCGGAAGCGGTACTTGTCGAAGGCGTAGCCGCAGGCCACACTCACCAGCGCGCCGACCGCGGCGCCGATCACCGCGTACAGCAGGCTGTTGACGTACCAGCGGCCGTACAGCCCGCCGTCCATGGCGAAGACGTCCTTCAGGTTCTGGAGGAAGGAGAAGTCGCTCAGGGAGAGCAGGTCGCTGCTGAACAGCGCGTCCCGGTTCTTGGCCGAGGCGAGCACCAGCCACAGCACCGGCAGCAGCGTGTAGAGGACGGAGACGGCGACGACCACGTTGACGGTCGCCCGGCCCAGCATCTTCGGGCGGAGCAGGGAGCTGTCGGCGGCGCTCATCGGACCTCCTCGGAGTCGGCGCGGCTGGTGAAGCGGGTGACGCCGTACGACAGGGCGATGGTGCACACCAGCAGGACCACCGAGGCGGCCGCCGCGAGGCTGTAGTTGTTGCGCG
The DNA here is from genome assembly GCF_000717995.1 of Streptomyces violaceorubidus. Taxonomy (GTDB): domain Bacteria; phylum Actinomycetota; class Actinomycetes; order Streptomycetales; family Streptomycetaceae; genus Streptomyces; species Streptomyces violaceorubidus. The sequence goes on along the minus strand of NZ_JODM01000014.1, from coordinate 14,763 downwards.
TGAAGGCCGCGTCGTAGATGTACATGCTGGGCGAGAAGCGCGAGTTGATCATCGGGGAGGACTGGCTGAGCAGCATCGGCTCGGTGAACAGCTGGAGCGCCCAGATCAGGGTGAAGATCGAGACCATCACGATGGAGGCCCGCACCAGCGGCGTCTTGACCTGGAGCGCCGTGCGCACCGGCCCGGCGCCGTCGACGACGGACGCCTCGATCACCTCGCGCGGCACGGCCTGGAGCGCGGCGTAGAAGACCACCATGTTGTAGCCGAGGTTGCTCCACAGGGCGATGTTCACGATGGACGGGACCACCGTGTGCACGCCCAGGAAGTCGATCGTGATGTCGCCCTTCGCGAACAGCTCGATGACCGGACTGATGCCGGGCGTGTACAGGTACAGCCAGATCAGCGCCGCGATGATGCCGGGCACCGCGTGCGGCAGGAACAGGCCGAGCTGGGCGAAGGCGCGCAGCCGCACCACGCCGGAGTCGAGCAGCAGGGCGAGCGCGAGTGCGCCGAGGACCATCAGCGGGATGTAGATCAGGCAGTACAGGGCGACCGTGCCGAGGCCGCCGAGGAAGGTGGGGTCGGTGAGCACGGCCGCGTAGGAGCGCAGACCGACGAAGACCGTGCGTTCGGGGCCGAAGCCGAGGCCGGGCTGGTCGTCGCTGAAGAAGCTGAGGTAGACGGCGGTGCCGACGGGAATCAGGAAGACGGTGATCAGCAGGGCGAAGAACGGCGTCATGAGGACGCCGGCGGCGGTCAGTTGACGGCGCTTGGCCGCTCTGCGGGCCCGCAGCCCGGAGGCGGGGCCGTCCGGGGCGGTGGCGCGCGAGGCGCCGGTCGCCACCCGTGCGGGGGTCGTCGTGGTCATGGGGTGTCACCTGCCTTTCGTCGGCTCAGGTGCTGCGCTGGGTGGTGGACAGGCCGAGGGCCTTGAGATCGGGCATGGTGCCCTCCTGCGCGGTGCGCAGCGACTCGACGAGACTGCCCTGGCCGCCGCCGACGCGGGCGAAGGAGTCCTGCATGACCTTCTGGGTGGCGCTCATCCGCGGGCCCCACAGCCACTGGTCGCCGATCTTCGCGGCCTCCCGCTCGAACAGGGAGTAGATGTCCTGACCGCCGTAGTACGAGCGGTCGAAGGCGTCGCGGCCCACGGAGACCAGTCCCGGCGCCGCCGGGTACTGGCTGCTGGTGCCGCTGGAGAGGCGGGCGCGCAGCGCGTCGGGGTGGGAGACCTGCCACTCGATGAACTCCATCGCGGCCTCCGGGTGCTGGCTGTCCTTGGTGACCGCGAAGGTCGAGCCGCCGTGGGTGCCGGCCGAGGGGCTCGCCGGGTCCCACTGCGGCAGCGGCGCGATCCGCCACTGGCCCTTCTGCCCGGGTCGCGCGTTCATCTGGGCGCCGGCGTCCCAGGCGCCGCTGAGCCGGGTGAGGACCAGCCCGTTGCCGATCTGCGCGTCGGACTGCCTGCTCTCGACGGCGTTCACGAAGACGTCGTCGCGGTCGATCAGCCCCTGCCAGTACTCGGCGACCCGCCGGGAGGGCGCGTCGGCGAGGGAGACGTTCCAGGCGCCCTCGGAGGTGTCGAACCACCGGGCGCCCGCCTGCCAGGCGTAGCAGGCGAACTGGGTCATCCCGTCGGTGGGGAAGAGCACCAGCCGGCGGTCGGGTGCCTTGCGGCGCACGGTCGCGGCCTGCTCGGCGAACTCCTCCCAGGTGCGGGCGACCTCCAGCCCGTAGCGGTCGAACAGGTCGGCGCGGTAGTGCATCACCATGGGCTCGACGTCCAGCGGCACGGCGAACACCCTGCGTTCGAACGTGGTCAGGCCGAGCGCCTGCGGCAGCAGCTTGCGACGCAGACCGTCACTGACCAGGTCGGTGATGTCGCGGGCGACGCCGTCGATGGCGAACCCCGGCACCTGCGGATACTCCAGGGTGGCGACATCGGGCGCGTTCCCGGCCCGGGCGGCGTTGCTGAGCTTGGCGTATCCGCCCTGTCCGCCGGAGGGGATCTGCTGGAACTCCACCTGGACGGTGCGGTGCGTGCGGTTGAACGCGTCGACCACCTCCTGGCTGCCGCGCAGGGCGGACCAGAAGGTGATGCGGGTGGTGGTGCCCGTGCGGGCCGACGATGCTCCGTTCCCCCCGGTGCAGGCGCTCGCGGCTCCTGCCAGGGGTAGGGCGGTCATCGCGGCGAGCACGGAGCGACGGCTGGGTCGTCCGGGCATGGCGCCTCCGCGGCTCCTGCGGGTCCGCGCGGGTGCGGACACGACTCTTCGAGACACGGGAATCCTGAACGCCCCGACCCAAACGGTCAATAGATCGATCAGAAGAAAAAGAAACGCTCAAACGCTCATTCGCCGAGCGTTTCGCACGGCCGGTCGGTCGACCCGCGGACCATCAGCCGCGGCAGCAGCTCGACCCGCCGGCCCGGCCGGCTCCCGGGCGCCTCGGCCAGCCGCTGGAGCAGCAGCTCCGCCGCCGTGTGCCCCACCTCGGCCTTCGGCGGCGACACGGCCGTCAGCGGGGGCGAGGCGAGACCGGCCACCACGTCGTCGTACGCGACCACCGAGCAGTCCTCCGGCACCCGCACGCCCTCCTCCGCGAGCCGCTGGACGACCATCAGCGCGTCCACGTCGCCGTGCAGCACCATCGCGGTCGCACCGACCCCGCGCATCAGCGCGGCCGGTTCGGCGGTCTCGTCGGCGCCGTACGGCCCGTCGACCCCGGCCTCCGGCGCCACCAGCGCCCACGCCCACCGCTCCACCAGGGGATGCGCCCCGGCGATCTCGGTGAACGCGGCACGCAGCGCGCGTGCGGTGGGGCTGTCGTGCCGGGTGGCGAACACGATCCGCCGGTGCCCCAGCCCCACCAGGTGCTCCACCGCCAGATGCGCGCCGTACCAGTGGTCCGAGCACACCGAGTCCAGGGCGTGCAGCGCGCTGCCGCGCCACGGGCGGCGCTCCATCAGCACCGTCGGCACCCCGACCCCGGCCAGCCACTCGTGGTCGGCCTCCTCGTCGGCCCGCGCGCGCCACCGCGGCGCGATCAGCAGCCCGTCCGCGCCGTCCGCCAGCGCCCGCTCCACCAGCGGGCGTTCGGCGCCGGAGGCCTGCGGCGCGAGGTGCAGGGCCATGCGCACCCCCGCCCGTTCCAGGACCGTGCGGGCCCCGTGCAGGGTCTCGGTCAGGTACGAGTGCCGCACGGGAACCACCACGGCCACCCGGTCCCCGGCCGCCGGGACCGCCTCGGCGACGGTCTCCCGGGCCGGCAGCGTCGACCGCACGACCCCGTGGCCCCGGCTCAGCCGGCCCTCGCGCGTCAGCTCCTCGACGTCCCGGCGCACGGTGACCACCGAGACCTGCAACTCGTCGGCGAGGTCACGCACCCGCGCGGTACCGCGCGCCTGGACCGCCGCCAGTATCCGCTGGCGCCTGAGATCGACCGGCTCCCGCATCAGGTCTCCCCACCCGAGAATGTTCGTTTGAGCGATTCCGCGCCATCATAACGATCGCTCGTCCCGGGTGTCCGGGCCTTCCCGCACGCCCGGGGTGCCGCACCGTCGCCGTGCCCTACGGCTCCGGGTCCGCCAGCAGGGGGCCCAGCGGGCCCAGGTCGAGGTTCAGGTCGGAGCGGCTCAAGCCGTGCTGCGCGCACAGGTCGTCCATGCGCTCGTCGAGCAGCATGAGCGCCGTACCGAGCCGGTCCTCCTGCTCCGCGCTCAGCGTCCCCTCGTCGAAGCGGCGCACGGCCTGCCGCTCCATGAGCTGGCGCAGCAGCTCCACCACGGTCAGGACCAGCGCGGCGAGGTCGTTGGTGACCCGCTCGGGGTCAAGGTCGAGGGCATGGGCGGCACGGTCGCGGGGCGCGGTCACAGCGGCCCGCTGTCCGGCCAGGGAGCGGGCACCCGCTCGCTCACGGACGACAGCAGCGCGTGCAGGGAGATCCGCACCAGCGGTACGTCCGCGACGGCCAGGACCAGATCGCCGCTGACCACGACCCCGGTCGCCAGCACCCGGTCCAGCAGGTCGACCAGGGGCACCCCGACCGGTGCGTACGGCTCCGGACCGTCCCAGGGCACGGGAGCCGGGCCCGGGGTACGGGCGTCCGGGACGGTCATGAGGGGACCTCCTGGTCCGGGTCGGCCCGCGGGTCCTCGTCCCAGCGGGCGAAGGAGTACGGGATCCACGGGCCCGAGGCGTCCACCCGGACGGCCGGATACGCTCCGCCGGCGGTGAACCGGGCCAGGGCGGCGGTGAACTCGGCGCGCCGCGCGTCCGCCACCAGGTAGGCCGCGTTGAGCAGTTGCGGGGCCCGGCGGCCCGTCAGCCGCTCGCTCTGCGGGCGGTGCCGGGTCGCGGCCACCGCGTGGCGCCGCAGCGCCGCGTCGACGGCCTCCGCCTCGGCCAGCGCCTTCCCGTGCGCACCCCGCTGTTCGCGCCGCCGTGCGCTGACCCGGCTGAGGTAGACGCGACCACCGGAGCCGGAGCCGGAGCCGGAGCCGGAGCCGGAACCGGTGGCGGCGCCGGTGCCGCGGTCCCCGCTGGCCTCGGGCGCGGCCTCGGCGGCGTGCACCTTCACCGCCCACTCCGTACGGTCCCGGAGACGGTCCAGCAGCGTGTTCAGCACCGGCTGCCGGGCGGTCACCGCCCGCGCCGCGGTCAGGTCGCCGCGGTACAGCGTCGCCATCGGCAGCGGCACCACGGGGCCCCGCCCGGCCGCGGCCTCGACGCCCCGGTGATGGGCGCGGGCGCAGCGTTCGAGGTCCGCGGGCCGGTTGAGGCGTTCGGCCAGCGCCGACTCGTCGAACAGGGCCGCGGGGACGTCCTGCACGATCAGGCACAGGCCGCCCGCGCGCAGGACGCGCAGCGGACCGCCTTCCTCGTGCCCCCTGGCCGCCGCCAGACCGGCCGGGTCGGGCGGGGTGCGGGTGACGGCGAAGGCGCACACGAGGTCGATGGCCGCCGGTCCGGCGGTGGACGCGCTCACCGCACGGCTCCCGCCGTCTGGTCGGCGGCCCCTTCCAGGGCGTCGAGGCGCTCCCGCAACCGCGCGTTCTCCTCGGCGAGCGCGTCCCGCGCGGCCCGGGACGACAGCGCGGGATCGGTCTCCCACCAGTCGATGCCCGCCTTCTTGGCGGTGTCCACGGAGGCGATGAACAACCGCAGCCGGATCGTCAGCAGTTCGATGTCGAGAAGGTCGATCTTGATGTCGCCGGCGATGACGATGCCTTTGTCGAGGACGCGTTCGAGGAGGTCGGCGAGGCTTCCCGAAGGGGGCCCGTAGGGCTCTGCCTCCGGGCCCGGATACCGGTGGTCGAGGTCGGTCACCGCCTGCTCCCCGGGGCGGCGTCAGCGATGCGGGCGGGCGCGCCGGTCGTCCGCGTCGTCGTCTTCCTCGTCGTCCTCGTCCTCGGCGTCTTCCTCGTCCGCATACGGCTCCTCCTCGTCGTCGTACTCGCCTTCCTCGTCGTCCTCGTACCGGTCCTCGTCCTCGGCGTCATCCCCGTCCTCGGCGTCGTCCCCGTCCTCGGCGTCGTCGTAGTCGTCGGAGTCCTGGGAGTTCTCCTCCTCCAGCGCTTCCTCGTGGCTCATGACGACCTCGCCGTCGCGGATCTCGCCGCGCCAGCCCTCGACCTCCTCGCCGTCCGTCATGGTCACGTGCCGCGCGAAGTGCTTCAGGTCCAGTCGCAGTCGGCGTCCCTGGGCGCGCCAGAGGTTCCCGGTCTTCTCGAAGAAGCCCGCCGGGTAGTACTCCACGACCACGACGACCCGGGTCAGCCGGGGCGCCAACTCGTGGAAGGTGACCACTCCGTTGGTGCTCCCCTTGGCGCCCTCGGAGGTCCAGGCGATCCGCTGGTCCGGGATCTGCTCCTGGACGGTCGCCTTCCAACTGCGGGTCGAGAAGGCGATCTTGGCGGTCCAGTCCGAGCTCACCTCGTCGTGCGGGCTGACGCTCTGGACGCCCTTGGTGAAGCCGCTGAAGTCCTGGAGCTGGGTCCACTGGTCGTAGACGGTGCGCAGGGGGACGCCGATGTCGACGGTCTCCATGATGTGCGTCGCCTTGACGCTGCCGCCGCCGCCCTTCGAACCACCGCCACCGCCACCGCCACCGCCTCCCGCGGAACCGCCCCCTCCCGCGGATCCGCCGCCCCCCTCGGAACCTCCGCCGTCGGCGGAGTCGGTCAGACGGTCGGTCAGGGAGCCGATGCGGTCCCCCGCCCTGCCGACGAGCCCGTGGCCCGCGGCGGAGAGGTAGCCGCCCAGGGCGTCCTTGAGGTCGCCGAGGGGCGACGGTCCGCCGTCGCCCTGTTGCCGGTCGGGGGTCATCCGCGCCCACCTCCGCGCCTGCCGCCGGGGCCCGCCGGGCGCTTCGCCGGTACGGCCTTCTTGGCGGCCGCCTTCTTCGCCGGGGCCTTCTTCGCGGGGGACTTCTTGGCCGGTGGCCTCTTCGCGGCCTTCTCGGCCGTCCTGCGGGACGGCGCCGGCGCGGGCCGACGGTCCGCGGCCCGGTCCTCCTCGTCGAAGTAGGCGTCCTCGTCCGGGGTGTCCTCGTCCCAGGACTCGTCGTGGTCGTCGCGGTCGTCGCCGGCGTCGTCCCTCCGTCCCTCGCCGGTGAGCGCGTCGGTACGGTCGCGGAGGCTGTCCGCGAGGCCGGTGAGCCGACGGTTCGCCGCGGCGGTGACCGCCGCGCGTCCGGCGGTCAGCAGCTCGCCGCGCACCTGCTCGCTCAACTCCTGGAACTGCGGCGCCCGTTGCAGACTGCCCAGTCCCTGGCCGAGCACCTGGCCGGGGGAGAGGCCGACGCGACGGCCCACCAGGTAGGAGCCGACCGCGAAGGCGAGCTTGGCCTTCTTCGTGCGTCCGAGGAGGTATCCGCCCGCCACGGCGGCCGCCATGGTCGTCCTGCTGTCGTTCATACGTGTCGTCTCCGTGCTGGGTTCGTGGTGGCCGTAGGGCCGGTGGGCCGGGTCTGGCGTTCGAGGAGGGTGAGCAGACGGTCCTCCTCGCGTTCGAAGGCCGCCTCGTCGACGGTGCCCTCGTCCAGGGCTCGGTTGAGTGCGGCCAGCCGCGCCTGGACGGCGCGCGGGTCGTGTGCCTGGCGCCGGGCCTCCTGGAGCAGGTGGTCGGCGATCCACGCCGTACCGCGCACCGGAGCCAGGGGCAGCAGGAGGAGGCCGCTCACGATGCCCATGCGGTCACCGGCCGGCCGGTGACGCGGGACACGGGTCGACGAAGCTGTAGCAGGGCAGCGGCCCGGTCACGCTGAGGGCCAGCCGGTCCCCGCAGGTCCGGGCCAGGGCCGCCACCGCCTCCCGGAACCGCGTCTCGTCGGCCGAGCGCAGCAGGAACGACGTGCTGAGCACCTGCTCGTCGTCGGTCGTGCCTCCTGCCATGCGCACGGCGAGCGGGGCCAGCCGGTCGACGACCTCCCGGGCCGCGCGCCGGGCCTCGCGGCGCACACCGAGGGCGATCGCCTCACCCAGCCGGACGTTGGCCTCGTAGTCGGGCCGGCGCCGGGTCCGCAGGGCGAGGCCGCGCAGCCTGTCGTCCCGGCGGACCAGGTCGGCGAAGTGGCCGGGTACCACCGTGCCCTTGACGTTGAGCTCCACGCACCCGCGCACACCTTCCAGCTGCGTCGTCAAGTGCTGGCAGTCCGAACGCAGTTGGGAGAGCAGGGTGTCGGACCGCGGACTGAGCACCGCGAACCGCATGGGCAGCACCGGTCCCCGGGCCGCCAGTTCGGCCAGGACGGCCTGGTGGGCGAGCAGGTCACGGCGCCGGGGACGCAGCCGCGGGGGTGCGTCGGACACCGCGGCACACAGTCCCGACTCGGTCAGCAGCCGCACCGGGGCGCCGTCGACGCCGGGAGCGCGGGGCGCGCGGATCCCGGCGGGGGCGATGCCGTAGACGTACAGGGCTGCCTTCGGGGCGGGCGCCGGTGCGTCCGGGGAGACGGCGGTGTCGGCGGCGGTGTCGGCGGCGGTGTCGGTGGTGGCGGGCGCGGTCATCGGTCCTCCTCATCGGTGCGCCTGCGGGGGCGGGAACGGGGGCGGTCGTCCTCGTCGCGGGGGCGCGCGGCGGTCCGGCCGCGGGCTCGCTGCGGGCTCCTGCCGCGCTCCGCCCGTTCGCGGGGACGGGCTGTGGGCTCCGCCTCCGCCTCCGCTTCCTCCTCGTGCTCGGGCGTGAGGACGTCGCGCACCTTGTCGGTCAGGGAACGTGCCGTCCGCCTGGCGCCGGCCTTGCCCACGGTCTTGGCCACCGGGCTGCCGAACATCTCGGGCACGGTCTTGGACCGCACGTCGTGCTCCAGGTCCAGCCGGTTGCAGGCCTCGGCGAACCGGAGGTAGGTGTCGACGCTGGCGACCACGATGCGCGCGTCCACCTTGAGGATCTCGATGCCGACCAGGGAGACGCGCACGAAGACGTCGATCACCATGCCGCGGTCGAGGATGAGTTCGAGGACGTCGTAGAGGGTTCCGGCGCGGGGCGCGCAGACGACCTCGTCGTCGTAGGTGATCATGCGGGGGTCCTTCCGGGTGCGGGCCGCACGGCCCGCTCACTGGTCCTGGGCACCACGCCGGTAGCGTGCGATCCTGCGGTACTGGACCAGGTCGCCCGCCGGGTCCAACTCGACCTCGTAGGTGGCGAGCAGACTGGTGGTGTCGGGGATGCGTGCCACCTCCAGCACGTCCACGTGGACGCTCCAGCCGCCCTCCTCGCTCCGGCACACCGCGGAGACCCCTTCGAGGCGGTGCCGGATCAGCTCGGACAGGGCGTCGGCGGCGCGCCGGGCGGCGTCCCGGGCGTCGGGCACGCCACGCTCGCGCGTGGTCGTGGAAGTGCTGCGGCGCCGTCGCTCGCCAGGTTCGGTCATGTGCCCACTGTGACCGTGGGATCCGGATCCCCGCGTGCGCAGTTACCCCATCCGGGGCAGGCCCGAGCGCCGGCAGTGCAGGAAGAGGTGCGGCTCCGGATGGGCGTCCGGGTGGACCGGGGTGAACATCGACGCCTCCTGCGCCAGCACCTCCAGGCCGGACTCCTCGGCCAGGTCGATCAGGGCAGGGGCGGGGAAGCTGGTCACGCGCACGGGCTGACCCATGAAGGTGGCGTCGACGTCCTCCACGTCCAGCGGCACGGTGGCCAGGACCAGGTAGCCCCCCGGCCTCAGCAACCGCACCAGGTGCCGTACGAGGTCCGCCTGCTCCTCCCGGTCCAGCTGGAGCAGGGAGAAGTACACGCAGACGGCGTCGAACGAGGATTCCGCCAGCGGTACGTCGCGGATGTCGGCGCACCGGAAGGTGGCGGCCGGCACCTGCCGGGCGGCCAGCTCCACCATGACCGGGGAGATGTCGACGCCCAGCACGTCGTGCCCGGCGCCCGCGAGGGTCTCGGCGGTGGGCCGGCCCGTGCCGCTGCCCACGTCCAGCACCCGGCTGCCCGGCGCGAGCCGCTCCAGCAGCCAGTCCAGTGAGCGGCGGTGCGGCTTGGACGCGGCGAACGCCTTCTCGTACTCGACACCCAGGGCGTCGAACGCGGCGGCGGCCCGCGGGCGTTCCCGGTCGTCGGTCACGGTGGTCCCTCCGGTTCCGGTGCGGTGAGCCGGTGCCCGGGCATCGTTCCACCGGGAGCGAGCCGCCCACAAGGGGCCCTTCGGGCGACAGGTCCCCGCGGGACGTGCTAGCGGTCGCCCGTGTCCCGCGCGGTGCCCGGCTCGGCCATGCGGCGGTGGACGGCGGCCTTGACGCGGTCCGGCAGCACCTTGTCCGCCACCCCCTGGGCCTTGGTCTTCGCCGAGCCGGTGACCAGCTTTCCGCGGCCCTTCATGACGGCGTCGAACGCCTGCCGGGCGACCTGCGCGGGGTCGTCCTTCGCCATGGTGCCGACCTTGGTGCCCGCCATGCCGGCCCGCCGGAAGAAGTCGGTCTCGGTGGGCCCCGGCATGAAGGAGGTGACCGTGACACCGGTGTCCGCGACCTCCTCCTGGAGGGCCTGCGCGAAGGACTGCACGAACGACTTCGACGCGTTGTAGACCGACTGGAAGGAGCCCGGCATCGTCGCCGCGACCGACGACGTGAACATGAGGCGCCCGACCCCGCGCGCCACCATGTCCCGCAGCAGGGGCTTGGTGAGCCGCACGGTCGACGTCACGTTGAGGTCGATGACGGACTGGTCGTCCGCGAGGCCGGTGTCGACGAAGGCGCCGCCCCGCCCCACCCCGGCGTTCAGGGCCGCCACGTCCACCGCGAGCCCGGTCAGGGCGGCGACCAGCTGGTCCACGCCGTCGGGGGTCCGGAGGTCCGCGCGCACCGGCCGTACCGCCACGCCGGTCTCCCGCAGCCGTTCGGCGGCGTGCTCCAGCCGCTCGTCCTCGGCGTTGACCACGAGGTCGTAGCCGCGCTCCGCGAACAGCGCGGCGAGTTCGTACCCGATTCCACTGGACGCCCCGGTGACCAGGGCGAGCGGCCTGCTGCCGTCCATGGCTCCTCCGTCCTCGGCGCACCCGCGCCCCTGACGACCGCCGGGTTCCCCCGATCCCCGCCTTCACCTCACCGCCCGGGCGGTGCCGTCGCCCGGGCGGTGCCGTCGCCCGGGCGGTGCCGTCGCCCGGAAGGGGCCGCCGCCCGGAAGGGGCCGTCGTCCGGCACGGGTCGTCGTCCGGAACGGGGTCGGAGCGATCGCTCACCGGGGTCGGGCCCCGTCCAGCGCCAGGTCCACCAGCCCCCGCACGAGCACCTCGTCCAGCGGCGCCCCACTGAGCAGCACCCGCACGAACAGCGGACCGCTGACCGCCTCGATCAGCAGCCCGGGATCGGTGTCCGCGGCCAGCTCGCCCCGCTCGACGCCCCGCCGGACCATGAGCACGGCGCGGTCGAGACGCTCGCTCCAGTAGGGACCGCGCCGGTCCTCCAGGGCGTCGTCCTGTTCGACGCTCAGCCGCAGCAGCGCCCGGCCCTGCGCGGTGACGAGGAGCCGGGCCAGCGCGGAGAAGAAGGCCAGCAGGTCGTCGCGGACCCGCCCGGTGTCCGGGACCGGCAGCGTGGCGTCCAGCTCCGTGGTCAGCGCGTCCAGGATCAGGTTCTCGCGCGTCCCCCACCGCCGGTACACGGAGGTCTCGTGCACCCCGGCCGCGCGGGCCACGGCACCGACCGTCGCGCCCGCCAGGCCCTGGCTGGACAGCAGGTCCACCGCGGCGGCCAGTACGGCCCTGCGCATCCGCTCCCCGCGGCGGCGCAGGGGCGGGGCGACGGGTTCCGGTGAGCTCATCGGACCAGCGTAAAGCAAGTCTTCCTGCGTTGGGTGTACGGTTAACGCAAGTCGACCTGCGATGGACCGCTGAGGGCCGTCCAGGATCGCGACCGCACCGAGGAGGTCCCGTCATGGCGCAGATGCTCGCCGCCCGCCTGCACGTCCCGAGCCGCACCCTGCGGCTCGAAGAGGTGCCCCGCCCGCAGCCCGGCCCGGGGGAGGTGCTGGTCAAGGTGGAGGCGGCCGGTGTGTGCCTGTCCGACGTGCACCTCATCGACGGCACCCTCAGCCCCCTGCTGCTGCGCGGCGACACCGTCACCCTCGGCCACGAGGTCTCCGGCACCGTCGCCGAGACCGGGGCCGGTGTCACCGCCTGGTCGCCGGGGCAGCGGGTCGTGCTGCACGCCGGTGAGACGCGCGACGGCGTCACGTACACCCGCGGCGTCGACTACGACGGCGGCTGGGCCGAGTACGCCCTCTCCGCCGCCGACGCCATGACACCGCTGCCCGACACCATCCCCTTCGAGCAGGGCGCGATCATCCCGGACGCCGTGTCCACGCCCTGGGGCGCGATCACCGAGAGCGGCGCCGTCCGGCCCGCCGAGGCGGTCGGCGTGTGGGGCATCGGCGGCCTCGGCGTCCACGCCGTGCAACTGCTCCGGGCGATCGGTGCCTGCCCGGTCGTGGCCGTCGACCCGAGCCCCGTCGCCCGTGAACGCGCCCTGGCGGCCGGCGCCGACCTCGCCCTGGACTCCGCGGACCCCGAGCTGCGCGGGACCGTCCGCGCGGCGACCGGCGGCCTCGGACTCGCCGCCGCCTTCGACTTCGCCGGCGTGCCGCCCGTGCGGGAGCAGGCGGTCTCCGTCCTCGCACCCAAGGGGCGGCTGGTCCTGGTGGGCCTGACCGACAAGCCGCTCACCGTCACGGACGGGACCCGCTTCAGCTACCTCCAGCAGCGCATCCTCGGCCACTACGGCTCCGACATGCCGGTGGCCCTGCCTCAGCTCCTGCGGCTCATCCAGGGCGGCCGGCTGGACTTCTCCGGGTCCGCCAGCGGGGTGCTGCCGCTCGCCGAGGCCGCCGCTGCGGTCGCCCGGCTGGAGAAGAAGGAGGGCGACCCGATCCGGCTGGTGCTGCGCCCGTGACGTGAGGGAACGCTGGGAATTCCAGCGGCACTTGAACGCTCCGGTCCCCGGTTCCGTATGGAGCCGGGGGCCTTTCACGTCCGAGTCCGTCACGACACAGGAGCACGCCTTGGGACACAACAGGCGCAGACGCCCGACCGGGGCGCGGCGCGCGACCTTCGGAGCGGTCGCGCTGATACTGGGAGGCAGCGGCCTGGTGGCCGTGAACGTCTTCGCCTCCGCGACCGAGTCGGGCGACGCGGCCGTCCCCCTGGGCAGTTCCGGAGTGGCGGCCACCGTCGACTGCCCCGACCTGAGCGAACGGCTCACCGCCGTGCCCGAGCAGGCCCGGCCGGAGGTCGACACCCAACTCGCCCACCTCGACGAGCAGATCGCCGCCGCCTACCGCGCTCTCCAGGGCGCCGCGCGCACCGCGGACGACGGCACCCTCGACGAGGGCGCGATCCTCGACCCCCTGAAGAAGGAGCGCGCGGCGACCATCGAGCGCGTCGCCGCCGCCGTCGAGAAGGCCGGGGGCCGCCCCGAGGGCCTGGACACCCTGGCCGAATGCGCCCTGCGCCGCACCGAGATCACCTCGGCGGCGCCGGGGAGCGGCAGCCCGGACCAGCAGGTGCCGGGGCAGGCACCGGGTCAGGAGCAGCAAGGGGGGCAGAGCCAGGAGCAGGGGCAGCAGGACGGCCGGGGTGGAGAGCCCGGTGACGGTCAGCAGCAGCCCGGCAACGGCGGACAGGCGGGAAACGGCCCCGTGGCGGCGGACTACGTCGACATCGAGTCCGTCGAGCCCAACGTCGTGCGGGCGCCCCGGCAGAAGAAGGCCTCGACCGGTTCCTTCGCCACCAGCTGCGGCGTCAACGCCGAGGGCCTGTTCAACTCGGACAACCTGATCGCCGCCCCCGGGGTCAGCAACGGCGCCCACCACTTCCACGACTACGTCGGCAACCAGGCCAACAACGCCCTGGCCGGCGACGACGACCTGGCCGCCGGTGACACGAGCTGCGCCGACCAGGGCGACAAGTCCTCGTACTACTGGCCCGTGCTGCGGCTCCAGAACGGCACCGCCGAACAGGACGCCCAGTCACCGGGCGGCGGCATCGAGGGCAACGCGGGCGAGATCGTCACGCCGGCCGAGGTCACCCTCACGTTCGAGGGCAACGAGCGTGGCAAGGTCACGGAGATGCCGCGGCTGCTGCGGATCATCACCGGCGACGCCAAGGCGTTCGTGAACGGCGACATCAACGCGAACGCCTCCTGGAGCTGCACCGGTTTCGAGGACCGGCAGCTGAAGGACAAGTACCCGCTCTGCCCCGAGGACAGCGACGTGGTGCGCACCTTCACCTTCCAGAGCTGCTGGGACGGCCGCAACATCGACAGCGCCAACCACCGTACCCACATGGCCTTCGCCGCCGCCGACGGCAGCTGCCCGGAAGGGTTCCGGGCCGTCCCGCGACTGGTGCAGCGGGTGGTCTACGACGTGGCCGCGCCCAGCCTGGAGGACGGGGGCGGGACCGTTCCGCTGTTCGCCGTGGACTCCTTCCCCGAGCAGCTGCACAAGCCGGTCACCGACCACAGCGACTTCATCAACGTCTTCGACGAGGACCTGATGCGCGAGATGGCCGAGTGCATCAACTCCGGCCGTACGTGCGGCCCGGACACACCCCCGGGGTCCGAGCCGGGCGAGGGCGAGGAGCAGCCGGGCGGCGACGACGGCGGCCAGACCGCCGAGCCCCCGGCCGAACAGACCGCCACCGCCTCGGCACCCACGGACACCGGTCAGGACGGTCAGGCGGGCGGGAAGGACGACGGGAAGGACGGCGGAAAGGCGCCCGGCCAGAACGAGGAGCAGGACCAGGAGCAGGACCAGGAGCCGGACCGGGGGCGGACCGGCGGGGACGAGTCCGTACCCCCGGCCGACGACCAGGACGCCCGCGCGTCCGCGAGCGCCGCGCCCAGGGCCGCGACGCCGGCCGCCCGCACCCCGGACGGTGTGAGCGGCGCCGCGGCCGCCACCGGGGCGAGCCGGGACGCCGGCAGCGGTGGCGACGCCGACGGCACCGGGCCGGCGCCCGGGCCCCAGGCGCAGGGCGGGCTCGCCGAGACGGGATCCGGGCTGGGCCTGTGGCCCGCGGCGATCGGCGGGGTGCTCTTCGCCGGCGGGTGTGTGCTGCTGATCCGTTCCAGGCGGCGCGCGCTGTGACGAGTGCGGCTCCGGCTTGACGAGGTGTGGGCGCGGAACCTTCCCCGCCCACACCTCGCGTCGAACACGCCATCGCGGGGGGGGGGTGCCTCTATGTCTTTCGTCAAGCGAGCTGTGGGGTTCGGGGTTCGTAGAAGGTTCCGTCGCGGAGCATGGCGAACAGGACGCTGGTGCGGTG
>NZ_JODM01000013.1 GCF_000717995.1 Streptomyces violaceorubidus | reverse complement strand
GTCGGGGGGTGCGGGGACGTCGGGCGGGCGGGGCGGGTGCGGGGGTCAGGAGGAGTGGAAGGGGAGGCCGGCGTCGGCGACCAGCTCCAGGTCGTCCGTCTCGTCGGCGGGCAGCAGCGTCGCGGTGCCGTCGGTGACCGGGACGACGCCCAGGTCGAGCAGCTCGCTCATGGCGGCGCTGCCGGCCATGTCGCGGACCTGGAGCTGGTAGCGGGCGGTCGTCCGGTAGGTGCCGCCGTGCTCGTCGCCGGTGCGCTGGAGGAAGCCGGACTCGGTGAGGAACGCGGCGGCCTTGCCGACGATGCCGGTGGTGGAGCCCGGGAGTCTGCGCGCGTCCTTGGTGGCGCCGGTCGCGCTGCGCCGGACCCAGATCCGCCAGGCGGCCTCCAGACCCGGGGCGTCGGTGGCCGGGTCGGTGTTCTCGCCCTGCTGCTCGGCGCGCTCCTCGAGCCTGCGGCAGGCCTGGCGGACGAACGCGTCCACGCCGTTGACCGTGACGCGGCCGATGTAGCCGTCGTCGGCGAGGTCCTCGGGGCGCGGATAGGCCATCGCGGCCACGGCGAGGTGGGCGAGGCCGTGCAGGAAGCGGTCGCCGGAGTCGGTGGCGGCACGGCGCGCGTAGTCGCCCATGCGGACGGCGAACACCGAGTCCTCGGCGGCGGTCACGGCCATCCCCGCGCGCGGGGACACCTCCAGGACGATCAGCCCGAGGCCGGCCGCCACGGCGTCGGCGAGCCGTGCGAAGGGCGGGTCCTCGCGGTAGCGGCGCAGCAGGTCGGCGTACTCCTGGTCGCGGGCGGGCAGCAGCTTGGGCTGGAGGCCGAAGGCGACGAGCCGCGCCGCGTCGGCGGCGTCGGCGGGCGTGACGGCCGCGGTGGTCGGCGCGGCCCCCGCCTCCGGCTCGCTCCGGTCGGCGTACTCGGTCACGGTCGGTGCTCCTCGCTGTGCTGCGGCTCGGGACTGGGGTGGTGGCTGAGGTGGCGGTCGGGGCCGGCCGGGGGGCGGTGCGGTGCGGTCATGCCGCCTCCGTCCGGTCCGCCGCCATGCCCGCCGCGTCCAGCAGTGCCGTGCCGACGATGAGGTCGGCGCCGCCGAACTCGGGGTCGTCCAGCTCGGTGCCGTCGTCGACGGCGAACAGCAGCTTCGGCTCGCCCTGGCGGTAGGCGGTGCCGACCGGCGGGCTGGCCGCGTGGACGGCGAGCAGGGCGACGAGGTACGGGAGTTCCGCGTCGCGGGCGCGGGCGTCGGCCAGCAGCCCCGACAGTCGGCGCGGGGCGTCGTGCGGCAGGTCGAGCAGCTCCATGGCCGCGGCCAGCTGCTCCTCGCTGAAGCGGCTGTCGTCCGGGGTGGCGATGAGGTCGGGCTCCGGCATCTCGGCGCCCAGGTGCTCCCGCTCGACCGGCGGGGTGAGCAGTATGTCCACGAGGTCGCCGACCCGGACGGAGACCGGGGTGCGCAGACCGGTGCCGCGGGCGAAGAAGGCGTCGGTGACGCGGAGCGCGCTCTCCACGGGCAACGGCAGCACGGGGGCGACGAGATGGCCGTACAGGTCGAGGCCGGAGGTGGTCAGCGGGGTGGCGAAGGCCTGCCGGTCCTGTTCGGCGCGGAAGAGCGGGCCGGCTTCCAGGAGGCGGGACTGGAGCTGGGTGTGGCGGCGGATGCAGTCCTTGACGATGTCGACCAGCTCGGCGGCGCGGCGCTTGTGCTCGGCGTCCTCCGTCTCGTCACGGGCCTTGCGGATGTTGGTCAGGATCGCGTTCTCGTGCCGGTAGCGGTCGGCGACGTGGTCCAGGGCCTCGGCGATCATGTCGGGGACGGCGCTGAGCCAGTCCACCGCGCGGACGTTGCGCCGGGTGGCGTCCAGGGCGCGGCGCAGGGTCTCCGAGTACTGCACGGTCCGGTACCGGGCCTGTTCGGCGGCGAGCTGGGCGTCGGCGAGGCGGCCGCGGTTGATCAGCACCTCCAGCTTGACCTCGGCGGCGATCTGGGCGCTGGTGACGTCCGTGTCCAGGGCGCCGACGAGGACGTTGACCGCCTCGTCCGTGGTGCGCAGGTAGACGGTGCCGCCGGGGCCGGGGACCTCTTCGAGCAGCTTGAAGTCGTAGTCGCGGCGCACATAGGTGCCGTCGGGGCCGAAGGTGCCGTACACCGCGCGGAAGCCGCGGTCCACGCTGCCGACGTTGATCAGGTTCTCCAGGACCCAGCGGGCCACCCGCTCGTGCTCGGCGGCGGGCCGCTGCGGGGCCTGGGCGGCGACGCGCGGGATCAGCCTGGCCACTATCTGGTCGTGGTCGGCGCCGGTGTCGAAGTCCATGTTCAGCGTGACGAGGTCGATGGCGGCGAGGGCGACCTCGGCCATGCCGTACACCGAGTACTCACCGGCGAGGTTGGCCTTGCGCGCGTCGAGGTCGTGCAGCGGCGCCGTGCAGGCGAGCGCGCGCAGCCGCCGCGCCAGCCCCTCGTCGGCGGCCGGGCCCGGGGCTGGGCGCGGCCCCGCGCTGAGCTGGGGCGGAACGCGGTCCGTCGATGCAGGCGAAGTCACGGTGCACAGACTAGGTCCTCGGTCTGACATCGGCCCAAACGACGCAGATGGACCCCGGCGCGCACGGTGGCCGGCCGCCGTGCCGCCGTGCCGCCGAGGCCCGGGGCCTCGCGGCGGACCGGCCCTACCCCTCGTCCCCGACGCGCCGCAGGTAGACCTCCACGACGCGCTTCAGCGAGTCCTCCAGGTACACCGCGAGCAGCCGCGCCGCCGTCTCCCGCTCGCCGCTGCCCAGGGTCGCGAGGATCTCCGCGTTCCTGGCGATGTACGGCTCGTGCAGGCGCCGGGGATCGTCCACGACGTGGAAGGCGAGGCGCAGTTCGGCGAAGACGCTGCGCATCAGTTCGTCGGTGCGTTCGCTGCCGGCGAGGGCCACCAGTTCCCGGTGGAAGTGGATGTTGGCCGTACCCACGCCTTTCCAGTCACCTTCGCGGGCCGACCGCCGCCCGTCCTCGACGGCCTCGGCGAGCCCGTCCAGCGGGTACGGCGGCTCGCCGAGGCCGCGGACGACGGCGCACTCGACCAGGGAGCGGGTGCGGTAGATGTCCTCCACGTCCTCGACGGTGAGGACCCGGACGAAGACGCCCCGGTTCAGCTCGTGGACGAGCAGGCGTTCGTGCGTGAGCAGGCGGAACGACTCGCGCAGGGTGTTGCGGGACACGCCGAGGGCGCCGCCGATGCTGTCCTCCGACAGCCGGGTGCCGGGCGGGAAGTAGCCGTCGGCGATCCGGCTCCTGAGGATGTCCGAGACCCGCTCGGCGGTGCTGGTCCGCCCGAGGAGGGCGCGGTCGTCGGCCAGTCCCGTCAACTGCTCTGCCATGCCCGGAATTCAACCGCAGATACCAGAACGAAACAACAGGGGTATTGAGGGATCGTTGAACGATCCCCTACCGTGCCACCAGGTTCCCGCTCGATCCGCACTCTCCGTCCTCCCCTTGCGAGGTGCACCATGAGCACACCCCCTCCCCCACCGGCCCTCCCCGCCTGCACCCGCCCGCCCGGCGCGGCCGAACGCCCTCCCGAAGACGGCCCGTTCGGCTGGCTGCGTGCCCTCGGTCCGCGGGGCCGCCGCGCCTTCGGCGGCGCGTTCGGCGGCTACGCCCTTGACGCGTACGACTACTTCACGCTGCCGCTGACCATGGTCGCGCTGGCCGCGTACTTCGGTCTGGACAGCGGCCAGACCGGTCTGCTCACGACGGTCACACTGGTCGTCTCGGCGATCGGCGGCGCGCTCGCGGGCGTGCTGGCGGACCGTGTCGGCCGGGTCAGGGCGCTGTTGCTCACCGTGATCACCTACGCCGTCTTCACGGTGGCCTGCGGCTTCGCGCCCGACTACGAGACGCTGCTGGTCTTCCGTGCGCTCCAGGGCCTCGGCTTCGGCGGCGAGTGGGCGGTCGGCGCGATCCTGGTCGCCGAGTACGCGAGCCCCAGACACCGCGGGCGCACGCTGGGCGCGATCCAGAGCTCGTGGGCCGTGGGCTGGGCGCTCGCGGTGCTCGTGTACACACTGGTCTTCTCCCTGGCCGGTGACGACCTGGCCTGGCGCGTCGTGTTCTGGACGGGCGCGCTGCCGGCGCTGCTCGTGGTGTGGGTGCGGCGCAGCGTCCACGACGCGCCGCGGGCCGCCGAGGTCCGGGAGAAAGGTGCCGGCGGGGGTTCGTTCGCGGCGATCTTCCGGCCGGGCACGGCGGACTCACCGGGGCTGCTACGCGTCACGCTCTTCGCGAGCCTGCTCTCGACCGGGGTCCAGGGCGGCTACTACACCCTCGCCACCTGGGTGCCGACATACCTGAAGGACGAGCGCGACCTGTCGGTCGTCGGCACCGGCGGCTACCTGACGTTCCTCATCTCGGGCGCGTTCCTGGGCTACCTCACCGGCGGCCTGCTCACCGACGTACTGGGCCGCAGGCGCAACATCTGGCTCTTCGCGCTGCTGTCGGCGGTCTGCATCCTGGCCTACGCGAACATCCCCAGCGGCGCCGACACCCTCCTCCTGGTGCTGGGTTTCCCGCTCGGCTTCTGCATGTCGGCCATCTTCAGCGGCTTCGGTTCGTACCTGAGCGAGCTGTACCCGACGGCGGTGCGGGGCGCGGGCCAGGGCTTCACGTACAACACCGGGCGCGCCGTGGGCGCCGTCTTCCCCACCACGGTCGGCTTCCTCGCCGACAGCTGGGGCGTGGGCGGCGCGCTGGTCTTCGGCGCCATCGGTTACGGCATCGCGGCACTGGCCCTGCTGGGGCTGCCGGAGACCCGCGGAAGGGAACTGGCATGAACCACCCGCACCCCGCGACCGGGGACCGGCCGCTCGCCCTCGTCGACGAGCACGCGCACGCGTGGAGCCCGAAAACGGCTCGCGCCCGCTTCCGGAAGGGCCTGACCGGCCCCACGGCCGGGGTCGCCGCCGGCCACACCCAGGCCAACCTGATCTCGGTGCCCGCCGACTGGGCGTACGACATGTTGCTGTTCTGCACCCGCAACCCGCAGCCGTGCCCGGTGCTGGACGTCACGGACGCCGGGTCCTGGACCACCCTGCTCGCCGACGGTGCCGACCTGCGCACCGATCTGCCGCGCTACCGGGTGTGGCGCGACGGCGAACTGGTGGACGAGCCCACGGACGTGCTGGAGTACTGGCGGGACGACCTGGTGACGTTCCTGATCGGGTGCAGCTTCACTTTCGAGTGGGCGCTGGCCTCGGCGGGCGTCCCGATCCGCCACGTCGAGCAGGGCCGCAACGTCCCGATGTACGTCACCTCCCGCCGGTGCCGTCCGGCGGGACGGCTGCGGGGGCAGATGGTGGTGTCGATGCGTCCGGTGCCGCCCGCGCACCTGTCGGCGGCGATCCGCGAGAGCAGTCTGCTCCCGGCGGTGCACGGCGGCCCGGTGCACTGCGGCGACCCGTCGGCGCTGGGCATCGCCGATCTGGACCGGCCCGACTTCGGCGACGCGGTGGACCGCGAGCCGGACGACATCCCGGTGTTCTGGGCCTGCGGCGTGACCCCGCAGGCGGCGGTCATGGCCTCGCGGCCGCCCTTCGCCCTCACCCACGCGCCGGGGCAGATGTTCCTCACCGACGACCGCGACGAGCAGTACCGCGTGGCGTGACCCCGGGTGCCACGACAGGACCCCGGGACCGCCCACGCTACCGGGCACTGGGGCCCCACCTCGATGGCCCCTGACACGGCCCCCGGCGTGGGCCTCGGGGCGTGACGACCGGCGCCCTGGAGGACTTCGCCCGGGCGGCGGCCACACGCGGGGCATACGTCAGAGCGCACGGCGCCCTCTACGACCGGGGGCGGGGAAGAGGAGCAGGCCACCACGGTCGTCGACGGCGTGCCGCCACGGGCGACGCCCTGCCCGCCCACCGACCACCCACCCCACCCAACGCGCGACACACAACACGCCGTTCGGCGCGTGGCGAGCGACCCGGCGGCGCCCGGTGTGTGGCCGGGTCCCGCCGGTTGCCGGGGCGTCGAGCGGAGGTGTCTCACGAGACGGCCTCCGGGAGCGCGGGACGCGTCGGGAGGGTCGCGTCGTGCGCGGCCAGGAACGCCTCGACGGCCGTGTTCCAGCCGAAGCGCTCCGCACGCGCGCGTGCCGCACCCCGCCGGTCCGTCTCTCGGCGGGCCAGGAGCAGTTCCACGGCGTCCGCGAAGGCGTGCCCGTGGTCGGCGGCGACGGCCCCGGCCGCGCCGATCACCTCGGGCAGTGCCGAGGACGCGCTCGCCACCACGGGTGTGCCGCACGCCATCGCCTCCAGCGCGGCCAGCCCGAAGGTCTCGGCCGGGCCGGGGGCCAGACACGCATACCGGTGTTGTCGCCGCACTGGACGTGCTCGCGTCAACGTCGATCTTTCCGCCCGAGGAACGTCCCGTGAGCGTTCCCCCGCCCACCCGGCGGGCCGGACCGCGGCCACGCCCGCCTGGACCGCGGTCCATCCGCCGTTCACCCGGGGCGGCCTCGGGCCCGCAGTCGCGGGGCCGGTGCGGGCGCCCGGTCGCACCGGCACCCCTGGCGCTCACACGGCGGGCGCGTCCGGTCCGAAGCGGCTGCGTACGGCCGTCTGGACCTCGTCCTCCTCGGCCGGGTCCGAGGCGAGCCTGCGCAGCCGTTCGACGACGCGGTTGTCGCCGGTCTCGGCATGGCGGGCGGCGAGTTCGCGGGTGGTCTCCTCGCAGTCCCACAGGCACTCGATGGCGAAGCCCGCCGCGAAGGACGGGTCGGTGGCGGCCAGTGCGCGGGCGGCTCGGCCGCGCAGGTGGGAGGAGGCGGTCTCGCGGTAGATGTGGCGCAGTACGGGCGCGGCGCAGGCGATGCCGAGCCGTCCGGTGCCGTCGACGAGGGTCCACAGGGTCGGCGCGTCGGGGCCTTCGCCGCGTACCGCCTCCCGCAGCGCGGCGAGGACGAGATCGCGGTCCTGGGCGGCGCCCCGGCAGGCGAGCACCCGTCCGGCGGCGGCCCCCAGGGCGTCGGGCCGGTGCACCCAGCCGCGGGCCCGGTCGACGGCGGCGAGGCTGCGCATGCGCTCGTAGGCGGCGACGGCGGCCTCCACGACCGGTGCCGAGCCTGTGGCCACGGCGCCCTCGATCAGGTCGAGGACGTCCGGATCGTTGCTGTCGGCGAGGTGGCGCAGGGCGGTGCAGCGGGCCCCCTCGGTGCCCGACCGCGCGGCCTCGACGATCTCGGGCCGGTCCTCGGGCCCGGCGACGGCCGTGAGGCAGCGGGCGGCCGGCACGTGCAGCGGGGTGCCGCGCTCCACGCCCTGCTCGGCCCACTCGAACACGGCGCGCACGCTCCAGCCGGGACGCGGTCCGCTGGAGTTCATCTGGCGCTGCCAGCGGTCGAAGCAGCCCGTCTCCTGGGCGGCACGCACGCGCGTGGCGATCGATTCGCGGGGGTCGTCGGCCCACAGGCGCCAGGGGCGGGGTTCGAAGGCGTCCCGCACCGCGGCGGCCAGCTCGGCCTCGCCCTCGGCGTCGCGCGGGAAGCGGGCGAGTACGGGCGCGGCGAGGGCGCGCAGTCCCGCGTCGTCGTCGCGCAGCGCCAGCTCGTCCAGGGCCCACGCCCAGTTGACGCCGTGCGCGGCGTACCGGCGCAGCAGCTGGAGTGCGTCCAGCCTGCCGTAGGAGGCGAGGTGGCCGAGGACCGCGAGGGCCAGTCCGGTGCGCGACTCGTCGGCGACCAGGACGTCCTCGGGGTCGAAGAGGTGGGCCTCGATCGCGTCCAGCTCGCCGTTCAGGTCGAGGTAGAGGCGGGCGTAGTAGAGGGAGCGGTTCTCGACCTGCCAGTCGTGGCGGGGGTCGTGGAGCACACAGTGGTTCAGCGCCGCGAGCGCTTCGGCGCGCGGAGCGGTGAGCGCGTGCAGCGTGCCGTCGCCGCGACCCCGCTGAAGCAGGCCGAGCAGCGTACCGCTGGGCGCTATGACCGGATCGAACATGGGAAACAGCCTCACATCAAGCGTCGACGCAACCGGGGAGCACGCGTTTACCTGGCCGTGCGCCAACACGTCGGAGCGCCCGCCGTCTCTTGCTTGCTGAAGACCATGTTCCTCTGCCTCTCGTCGGTGGCCCTTGCGAGCCGTGTCACGGCCCGCGCGGTGCGGCAACACCTGCCCAGCCATCACGTCCGTGAACCACGTCGTCATGATGGCCCGGCGGTCACATCTGCCGCGACCGAAATTTCGGCGGCCCTGTACCGCCTCCCCCGTTTCCACTGTTTTCCCTGGTCAGAAAATGTGGAGTGGCCCTGGACGGGGCCCTCTCCGTCGTCCCGTCACTGGGCGCCGAACAGCTCCAGCAGGTCCGTCCGGGCGAACATCCGCGCCGTGTCGACGGCCGACGGGGTGCCCGCCGCCGGGTCCGCGCCGGCCTCGAGCAGCGCCCTGGTCACTTCCGTCTCGCCCTTGAAGGCGGCTCCGGCGAGCGGCGTCTGGCCCCGGTCGTTGACGCGGTCGGCGTCGGCGCCGCGGGCCAGCAGCGCGCGCACCGCGTCGGCGTGCCCGTGGTAGGCGGCGAGCATGACGAGGGAGTCACCGCGGTCGTTGGTGAGGTCGGCCGGCACGCCGGCGTCCACGTACGCGACCAGTTCCTCGGTCCGCCCCTGCCGGGCCAGATCGAAGATCTTGGTCGCCAGCTCCACGACCTCGGGGTCGGGGGCTTCACTCATCTGCCGGACCACCTCTCACTGCGAACATTCGGCAAATCGCCAGGGTACTGGCTCGCGGCGCACCCGAGCGGCCCAAGGACCGCTCCGCCACCCGAGGTAATTCGGTCGAATTTCCCCCATTTGCACCTTTTATCGTATGGATACATGCTGTGAGCCTGGAAGTACTCATGGTGACTGTCCCCGTGAACCAGGAGAACTCACATGATCCTCTCGATCTCAGGCGTGGTCCTGCTCGGCATCGTCGTCTTCATCTTCTTCCGCAAGGACGGCCTCAAGGCCTCGCACGCGCTGGTCGCCGTACTGTTCGGCTTCTATCTCGCGAGTACGGCCATCGCCCCGAGCATCAAGGCGGGCGGCGAGAGCCTGGCGGGCCTCCTCGGCGGCATCAAGTTCTGACGGCCCGCTCCCCCCGCCCGACATCCGCACGTACGCACCTCCAGGAGGCAGCAGTGGCCCGGCGGCCCCTCCCCCGCATTCTCAGCAACGGCGGCGCACAGCTCGCCCGGAGCCGGGAGCTGGCCCGGACGGCGGCCGACGGCGCCACCGACGTCCTCCAGCCGCTGATCACGATCGGCCGCGGTCTGCGCCGACTGGCCGCGGCCGCGCGGCGCAGATGGGCCGAGACCCCCAAGGACCGGCGCGGCGCGCTGCTGTTCCTGGTGGCCTCCGTGGTCCTGGTGGTGGCGCTCGTGCCGTACGGCCCGCTGCTCGCCGTCATCGCCCTGATGGCGGCGGCAGCCTGGCAGGGCAGGGAGCGCACCCCGGCGGCGCCCGAGGGCACCGACGACACCCGGACCAGTCGCCTGCAGTCGCTCTACGAGGCACTGGTCCCGTACTTCTCCCTCGCGGAGGACCCCGACCCGCTGTACGCCCACGGAGGCGGGTGGGAGAAGGCGTTCCCGGCGTACGAGTTCGACGACGACGGGCGCGTCGCCCACCTGGTGATCCGCTACCCCGCCTACTTCACCGACGGCGAGGCGGAGTCCCGGGCCCGGATCGAGCACCTGCTCACCGCGAAGTCCGGCCGGGGCCGGGAGTACCACTTCACGTGGGACGAGGAGGCCAACCACCTCTGCGTCGACGTGCTCGCGGCGCTGCCCACCGACATCGCCGCCCAGCGCTTCGTGACGGCGCCCGGCGAGACCGTCCTCGGCTTCACCGACCCGACCCGGGTCCAGCGCACGCTCCCGCTCACCCACGGCGTGGAGCAGCGGGACGTACCGCCGGTCGTCTGGCGCACCGGCATCCGCTCGACCGAGCCCCACCTGCTGGTCCTGGGGCAGCCCGGCACCGGCACGTCCACCCTGCTGCGCTCGGTCGCCCTCCAGGCGCTGAACCACGGCGACCTGCTGATCGTCGACGGCGGCGGCACCGGGGAGTACGCCTGCCTGGTGGGCCGGGACGGCGTCCTGGCCGTGGAGTGCGGCCTCACCGGCGCCCTGACCAGTCTGGAGTGGGCCGCCGCCGAGACGGAACGGCGGCTGATCTCCGTGAACCGGGCCCGCCAGCAGGGTCTGGCGGCACCGGACGACACCCGGCGGCCCCTGTGGGTCTTCCTGGACCGTCCGACCGCGTTCACCCACCTCGCCACCACGGACGGCCGCCGGGACCCGCAGACCCTGCTCCAGGTCCCGCTGCGGCACGGCCGGGCCGCGAACGTGACGGTGGTCGTCGCCGACCAGCTGGACGCCCTGGACAGCCTCACCGACGCCGTGCGCCAGCACACGCGCGCGCGTGTCGTGCTGGGCCCGGCCACCGCCGAGGAACTGGCGCACGCGTTGGGCGCTCCCCCGCACACCACGCCCCTGGACCAGGTCCCGCCCGGGCGCGGATACGCCCGTCTGGGCAACGGCCCGGTGCACCGCCTCCAGGTCCCGGCCACTCCCGACCCCTACGACGACGCGACGAGCGAGGCACACCGGCAGGCGGTGCTCGACCTGCTCCCCCCGCGCACGACACCGGCGGACGGCGAGCAGGCGCCCCTTCCTCCGGAGGCGGAGGCCGAGGCCGAGGCGAAGTCGAAGGCCGTCTCCATGAGCAAGGACGCAGCCCCGGTCAGCGAGGCCGCGAGCGAGCCGCAGGAGACCGTGGCGGAGACGGAGCCGACCCCGGTGACGGCCCGGAAGCCGACGGCGGGGACACCGACCGAGCCGGCTCCCGCTGAGCCGGTCCCCGCCGAGGCCCTCGCTGCGGAGACCTCCTGACGCCCCGGCCGGGGCGGCGCACCCACCGCCCAGCCCCGGCCCTCGCGCACCCTCCGCGGGTCAGCGTCCCGGCCGCCCGCCGTCGCCGGCGGAGTACACCACGGTCCTAAGCCACGAAGGTCCGCGGTGCCTCACCGCCGCCACCGACGACGCCGCCCCCGCTCTCCACCAGCCGGGCCGCGGCGGCCAGTCGTGCCGCCGCTTCCTCGGCCACCGCGCCGCCGACCGTGAACGGCAGCCGGACGTACCCCTCGAAGGCACCGTCGACCCCGAAGCGCGGCCCGGACGGAACACGGACGCCCACCCGCTCCCCCGCCTCGGCGAGCCGGGAACCCGACAGGCCCCCGGTCCGTACCCACAGGGTGAGCCCGCCCCGGGGCACCTCGAACTCCCAGTCCGGCAGCTCCCGCCGTACCGCCGCCACCAGCTCGTCCCGGTTCTGCCGGGCCTGTTCGCGGCGCACCGTCACGGCCTGCTCCCAGCCGCCGGTGCTGAACAGCCAGTTCACCGCCAGCTGCTCCAGCACCGGCGTGCCCAGGTCGGCGTACGCCCGCGCGGCGACCAGGCTGCGGATCACGTCGGGCGCGGCGCGGACCCAGCCGATGCGCATCCCG
The DNA here is from genome assembly GCF_000717995.1 of Streptomyces violaceorubidus. GTDB lineage: Bacteria > Actinomycetota > Actinomycetes > Streptomycetales > Streptomycetaceae > Streptomyces > Streptomyces violaceorubidus. The sequence goes on along the minus strand of NZ_JODM01000013.1, from coordinate 121,819 downwards.
GCCCAGAAGGCCTTGCTCGCGGAGCCGACGGTGATCACGGTGGACCCCGCCGGGTCGAAGGCGCACACGGGGCGCGGCATCTCGACGTCGTCGTCCAGCCACAGCTCGCTCATCGTCTCGTCGGCCACGAGCACCGTGCCCGCGGACCTGGCGGCGTCCACCAGCCGCCGCCGCTGGTCTTCGTCGGCGAGCGCGCCGGTCGGGTTGTGGAAGTCGGCGACGACGTAGGCGATGCGGGGCGCGGCGTCGCGGAGCACCTGGCGCCAGCGGTCCACGTCCCAGCCGGTGAGCCCCTCGGCCATCGCGACGGGCACCAGCCGGGCACCGGCCTCGCGCATCAGCTGGAGGATGTTGGCGTAGGACGGGGACTCCACGGCGATGCGCTCGCCGCGTCCCCCGAAGAGGTGGCAGATGGCGTCGATCGCGCCCATGGCCCCCGTGGTCACCATGATCTGCTCGGGCATGGTGGGGATGCCCCGCGCGGTGTAGCGCTCGGCGATCATCGCGCGCAGCGCGGGCAGCCCGGCCGGGTAGTCGCCGTGGGTGTGCGCGTACGGCGGCAGTTCCTCCAGGGCGCCCTGCACCGCGCGGGTGAGCCAGGGCTCGGGTGCGGGCAGCGCCGCGCAGCCCAGGTCTATCACCGAGCCGAGGGCCTCCGGCGGCAGCGGCTCGAGACCGCGGGCCGGCAACGGGTTCCCGGCCGGTACCGCCGTCCAGCTGCCCGCGCCCCGCCGGGACTCCAGGAAGCCCTCGGCACGCAGCGCCTCGTAGGCGGCGGCGACGGTGGTGCGGCTGACGGTCAGGGCGAGGGCCAGCTCCCGTTCGGCGGGCAGCCGGGCGGCCACCGGGACGCGGCCCTCCAGCACGAGCAGCCGGATGCCGTCGGCGAGCGCGCGGTAGGCCGGCGGGCGGCGCGTGCCGGGCCCGGCCGGGCGGTCCTGCTGGGAGCCGAGCAGCCGGGCGAGCTGCCCCGCCCCCACGGCCGAGGTCCACTGCACCAAGAAAATCAGTCCACCTTCCCCGAATTGGCCATGGTTCACCGTACTTCTCAAGCCACACAGTGTCACGTGGCAGTCCACTACCACGGCCCAGGGGGGACTCTTGTCCAGGCAGACCATGCAGACCATGCAGACCGGGGAGGCCGGGCAGACCGGGCGGTCCGGGCGCCTCGCGCGGCGGCTCACCCAGCTCTACGGCGGTCTCGTGCTCTACGGCGCGAGTTCGGCCCTGCTGGTCAGGTCCGGACTCGGCCTCGAACCGTGGAACGTGCTGCACCAGGGCCTCGCGGAGCACACCGGGCTGTCGATGGGCGTGGTGCTGACCATCGTGGGCGCGGCGGTCCTGCTGCTGTGGATTCCGCTGCGCCAGCGGCCGGGCCTGGGCACCGTCTCCAACGTGCTCGTGATCGGCGCGGCGATGGACGCCACGCTGGGCCTCGTCCCGGACGCCCACGGCTGGACGCCGCGGATCGCCGCGATGGTGGCGGGCATCGTCCTCAACGGCGCGGCGACCGGGCTGTACATCGCCGCACGCTTCGGTCCGGGCCCGCGCGACGGCCTGATGACGGGGCTGAACCGGCGCACGGGGCTCTCGGTGCGTCTGGTGCGGACGGCCGTCGAGATCGCCGTCGTGGTGACGGGCTTCGCCCTCGGCGGCACGGTCGGCCTGGGGACCCTGCTCTACGCCCTGTCGATCGGCCCGCTCGCCCAGGTGTTCCTGCGTGTGTTCGCCGTGCCGCCGTCACCGCACGGCAGCACGGTGGTTGCCGCGGGTCGGCCGCGGCGCGCGATACTGCGTCGGTGACCACGCCGATACGCCACCCCTACCTCGACCACCCCGGTCCGATCCCGTTCGCCCACCGGGGCGGGGCGGCGGACGGCCTGGAGAACACGCTGCGGCAGTTCCGCCGCGCGGTCGAGGCGGGCTACCGGTACATCGAGACCGACGTGCACGCCACGCGGGACGGGAAGCTCGTCGCCTTCCACGACGCCACCCTGGACCGGGTGACGGACGGGGCCGGGCGGATCGCCGACCTGCCGTGGGAGACCGTGCGCCACGCGCGCGTGGCGGGCCGGGAACCGGTGCCGCTCTTCGAGGAGCTCCTGGAGACCTTCCCCGAGGTGCGCTGGAACATCGACGTGAAGGCGGAGCCCGCACTGCTGCCCCTCCTGGAACTGATCGACCGGACCAACGCCTGGGACCGGATCTGCGTCGGCTCGTTCTCCGAGGCCCGCGTCGTCCGCGCCCAGCGACTCGCGGGCCCACGCCTGGCCACCTCGTACGGCACCCGGGGTGTCCTCGGCCTGCGGCTGCGCTCCTGGGGCGTACCGGCCGCGCTCCGCCGCTCGGCGGTGGCCGCGCAGGTCCCCGAGGCGCAGTCGGGCATCCCTGTGGTGGATCACCGGTTCGTGCGCGCCGCCCACGCGCGCGGGCTGCAGGTGCACGTCTGGACGGTCAACGACGCGGACCGCATGCACCGGCTCCTGGACCTGGGAGTGGATGGCATCATGACCGATCACATCGACACACTGCGCAAGGTCATGGAGGACCGCGGCGCCTGGGGATGAGACCCGGCCGCGCCCCGGGGACGGTGCGCGTTCACGGGAAGAGCGAGGGCACGGTGGGCACCGACACCCTGCGGACGGCCACGGCGGACGGGGCCGACCCGGCCGCCGAACGGCGGCGCGAGCAACGCGGCTGGTACTTCTACGACTGGGCGTGCTCCGTCTACTCGACGAGCGTGCTCACCGTGTTCCTGGGCCCCTATCTGACCTCGGTCGCCGAATCGGCGGCGGACGCGGACGGCTACGTCCACCCCCTGGGCATACCGGTGCGCGCCGGGTCGTTCTTCGCGTACTCGGTGTCGCTGTCGGTGATCTTGGCGGTGCTGGTGATGCCCCTGGTGGGCGCCGCCGCGGACCGCTCGGGCCGCAAGAAGCCGCTGCTGGCCGCCGCCGCGTACACCGGCGCCGCGGCCACGACCGGCATGTTCTTCCTCGACGGGGACCGCTACCTGTTGGGCGGCCTGCTCCTGGTCGTCGCCAACGCGGCCCAGTCGGTCGCGATGATGCTCTACAACTCCTACCTGCCCCAGATCGCCCCGCCCGAGGAGCGCGACGCGGTCTCCTCCCGAGGCTGGGCCTTCGGCTACGCGGCCGGCGCCCTGGTCCTGGTCGTCAACCTGATCCTCTACACCGGCCACGACTCCTTCGGGTTGAGCGAGAGCGCGGCGGTCCGCATCTGCCTGGCCTCGGCGGGCCTGTGGTGGGGCGCCTTCGCGCTCATCCCGCTCCGGCGGCTGCGCGATCGGCGCGCGGCGGCCCGGGAGTCGGCGCTGCCCGGCTTCCGGCAGCTCGCGGCGACCGTCCGGGACATGCGGCGCCGCCCGCTGACGCTGGCCTTCCTGCTGGCGTACCTCGTCTACAACGACGGCATCCAGACGGTGATCTCCCAGGCCTCGGTCTACGGTTCCGAGGAACTGGAGCTCGGGCAGTCCACGCTGATCGTGGCGGTGCTCCTCGTCCAGGTGCTGGCGGTGGCGGGCGCGTTGGCGCTGGGCCGGCTGGCCCGCAGATACGGGGCCAAGCGCACCATCCTCGGCTCGCTGGTCGCCTGGACGGTGACCCTCGCGGCCGGGTACTTCCTGCCGGCCGGCGCACCCGCGTGGTTCTTCGTGCTGGCCGCCGGGATCGGGCTCGTCCTGGGCGGCAGCCAGGCGCTCTCCCGCTCCTTGTTCTCCCACCTGGTCCCGCCGGGCAAGGAGGCCGAGTACTTCTCGGCGTACGAGCTGAGCGACCGCGGGATGAGCTGGCTGGGGCCGCTGCTCTTCGGGCTGACCTACCAGCTCACCGGGAGCTACCGGGACGCGATCATCTCGCTGGTGGTGTTCTTCGTCCTCGGGTTCGTGCTGCTCGCGCGGGTCCCGGTGCGGCGGGCGATCGGCGACGCGGGAAATCCGGTTCCCGAAAGGATTTAGCACTCGGCGCGAAAGGGCTGTAGTGTACGCGTTTGGCCTGCCAGGCGTACCGTTACTGCGCGTCAAAGGTGCCGAATCGCTATGTCACATCTGCCAGCAGAGGTGACAAACCGGACGTCGGCGGGTACTGCACTGGTTGCAAGGCTGCGGCTGCGACGGCGACGCAGGGCCCGGATCGGGAGTCGGGACGGGAATCTTTACCGCCGCCCGGACGTTGACCGGATGACGACGACAGCGACACCTGTCCTGTGGGCGACAAGCCCGGGAGGCACGATTCATGAGTGAGCGAGCTCTTCGCGGCACGCGCCTCGTGGTGACCAGCTACGAGACGGACCGCGGCATCGACCTGGCCCCGCGCCAGGCCGTGGAGTACGCATGCGAGAAGGGGCATCGATTCGAGATGCCCTTCTCGGTCGAGGCGGAGATTCCGCCGGAGTGGGAGTGCAAGGTCTGCGGGGCCCAGGCACTCCTGGTTGACGGCGACGGCCCTGAGGAGAAGAAGGCCAAGCCCGCGCGTACGCACTGGGACATGCTGATGGAGCGCCGCACCCGCGAGGAGCTCGAAGAGGTCCTCGAGGAGCGGCTGGCCGTTCTGCGCTCCGGCGCGATGAACATCGCGGTCCATCCGCGAGACAGCCGCAAGAGTGCGTAGCGGGAAACCGTAGGCGACACAACCGAACAACCGCGGGTGCCGTACATGGCTTCATGTACGGCACCCGCGGTTTTGTCCTGTCCCGGGGCCACCCCCGGCAGGAGGCGGAGACTCAGCGCGTCAGTGGCGGACGGGGGTCCTGCGGGGCGTCGTCCGGATCGTCCCGTATGACCTCGCCCTGGACCACCTTGCCGTCCGGGCGGTGCATCCGGGCCTGGTGGAAGGCGTCGCCCAGGGTGCCGGGAGAGGCCTCCCGGAGCTTGCGCTCCACCGTCCGCTGGGCGTACCGGCCGACGGCCTTCTGCACCGGGGGCAGCAGCATGAGCAGGCCCAGCGTGTCCGAGATCAGTCCGGGCAGGATCAGGAGCAGCCCGCCCAGCATCATCAGGCCGTTGCCCTCGCTGTTCGGACGGGCCTCGGGCGGGATGCCGGACCGCGTGGCCGACTGCTGCTGGTCAAGGGTCTGCGTGAGGTTGCGGAAGGCCCGGCGGCCCGCCGCCTTGATGACCACGGAGCCGAGGACCACGCCGGCGACCAGGAGCAGGAAGACCACGAAGCCGCTGGACGCCCCCGCGACCACGGTCAGCAGCCAGATCTCCAGCACGAGCCAGGCGGCGACGCCCAGCGGCAGGAAGGTGCGCAGCCGGGAGCGCGGAGGCCGGGCAGGGGACCTGGGGGTCTGGGCGCCAGTCGTCATACTCCCAGTGTGCCTGGCCCCGGTTCAGTCCGGCATCAGCGGGTGGTCAGGCCTTGGCGTCGGACGCCTTGGCCGACTCTTCGCCGGACTTCGCCTCCCCGTCGACGGACTTCGCCGACTCTTCACCGGACTTCGCCGACTCGTCGACGGACTTCGCGGACCCGTTACCGGACTTCGCGGTCTCGTCGCCGGGGGGCGCCTGCCCGTCGGCCGTCTGCCTGTCGGCCGCCGTGCCGGGCCGCCGGTCGCGGCCCAGGACCTTGCCGACCCTCTCCCCCACGCCCCAGGTGGTGACCCGCCACAGGGCCTCCACCAGGATGTCGCGGCTCATCTTGGAGTCGCCGAGTTCGCGCTCCACGAAGGTGATCGGCACTTCCACGACGTGGTAGCCGGCCTTGATGGCGCGGCGCGCGAGGTCGACCTGGAAGCAGTACCCCTGGGAGGCGACCTCCTCCAGCCCGAGCCCTTCCAGGGTCTCGCGGCGGAAGGCGCGGTAGCCGCCGGTGATGTCGCGCAGCGGCAGATCGAGCGCGATCCGCGAGTACATGCTGCCGCCGCGCGAGATGATCTCGCGGGACTTGGGCCAGTTCACCACCCGGCCGCCGGGCACCCAGCGGGAACCGAGCACCAGGTCCGCGCCCTTGAGGGCGGTCAGCAGGCGGGGCAGTTCCTCGGGCTGGTGGGAGCCGTCGGCGTCCATCTCGATCAGCACGCCGTAGCCGTGCTCCAGGCCCCAGCGGAAACCGGCGAGATAGGCGGCGCCCAGGCCTTCCTTGCCCTTGCGGTGCATGACCTGGACGTGGTCGTCGCCGGCCGCCAGTTCGTCGGCGAGCTTGCCGGTGCCGTCGGGGCTGTTGTCGTCGGCCACGAGGACGTGCGCCTCGGGGACGGCCTCGCGCACGCGCGTGACGATCGCCCTGATGTTCTCCGCCTCGTTGTAGGTCGGGATGATCACCAAGGCCGTGCCCAGGGGGCCGAACCGCCTCACCCGCCCCGCAGCCGCGGGCGTCCCGTCGCCGTCGTTCACCACTGCCCCTTCGTGTCCGTACACAGAGGTCCACCATAATCGCCGCGGCCTGCGCCGACGTGACAGGACGGTCCTACGGTGGTGTCGTTTTCCCGGAACCGGGGTAGGGATGGCCGATTCAGGCCGTTTGTGCGACGGATGGGGGCCCGGCGCCCTTCGGGCCGGCCCGGGACCCGCCGGCTGCGGGTCGACCTAGGCCGTTGTCTACTGAGCGCCCGGGCCCCACCCGGGTCACACCTCCCGGCCGGCCGGAACGTTCCCTCGTCGCGGTGCGGGCACTGAGCCTGGCTCCCAGTGGCGGTGCCCCGGTGCGGCACACCGTCCCTGACTCAGCGGCGCCGCGACGCGTATGCGGAAGGTTCCCCGGTCGGGCGTCCGGTGGTGGACTCCGCCGAACCTACCGGCCCCCCGCCGTCGCCTGTCAACAGTCGTTCCACCTGCACCTTTGACGCCAATGCGCAGGTCAGCGCGGAGGAGACGCAGGTCGTGGCCCCGCGAAGATCATCGCCCCGTCGGCCGTGGAGATCACTCGCCCGGCCGTACGAAGACGGTCCGGCCGCCCACCACGGTACGCAGGCAGACGGGCAGGTCCCGGCCGGGGGCGAGGTCGGGCAGGCCGGGCGTGCCCGAGCGCGGGTCGGTCGACCAGCGCGCCACCCTGTCGTCCGGGGCCTGCACCACGAGGTCGCCCGTGCGCCACACGGCGTAGTCCGCGGGCGCGCCCGGCACCAGGACGCCCGCGTCGTCGCGGCCGATCGCCCGCCAGCCGCCACGTGTGTGCGCCGTGAACGCCGCCCGGACGGAGACGCGGTGCTCCGGCGTGCGGTGGAAGGCGGCGGCCCGGACGGTGCCCCACGGGTCGAGGGGCGTGACCGGGCTGTCGGAGCCGAAGGCGAGCGGCACACCGGCGCGCAGCAGGGCCGCGAAGGGGTTGAGGGTGCGCGCCCGCTCGGCGCCCAGCCGCCGGGCGTACATGCCGTCCTCGCCGCCCCAGAGCGCGTCGAAGGCGGGCTGGACGGAGGCGGTCAGCCCCAGCTCGGCGAAGGCCGCGACGGTCTCGGGGGTGAGCATCTCGGCGTGCTCGATCCGGTGGCGGGCGGCGCGCACACGGGCGCGGCCCATCTTGTCGGCGGCGGCGCGCACTCCCTCCACGACGGCGCTCACCGCGGCGTCGCCGATGGCGTGGAAGCCCGCCTGGAGGCCGGCCTCGGTGCAGGCGACGACGTGCGCGGCGACGGCGACGGCGTCCAGGTGGGCGGTGCCGGTGTGGCCGGCGTCGGCGTAGGGCTGGTGCAGGCAGGCGGTGTGCGAGCCGAGGGAGCCGTCGACGAAGAGGTCGCCGGCGGCTCCCACGGCGCCCAGCTCGCGCGCCTTGTCGACGTCCTGTTCGGCCCAGTAGCCGATCACCCGCGGTCCGGACTCCTCGGCGGACAGGCGCAGCAGGCCGGTGAGGTCGTCCTCGGAGGAGATCTCCGGGCCTGCGCATTCGTGAACGGTTCCGATGCCGAGGGAGGCGGCGTGCGCGAGCGCGGCGCGCTGGGCCCCGGCGCGCTGGGCGGGGGTGACGGCCCCGAGCGCGGCGGCGCGGACGGTGTGGTGGGCGTCGCCGGTGAGCGGGCCGTCCCCGGGTGCGAGACCACCGGGCGCCAGGTCGAGCAGGGCGGTGGTGACGACGGCCGAGTGGACGTCGATCCGGCTGAGATAGAGGGGACGACCGCCGGTCGCCGCGTCCAGTTCGGCGCGCGTCGGGGGCTGTCCGTCCGGCCAGCGGGCGGCGTCCCAGCCGTGGCCCAGGAGCACGCGGTCGTCCGGGCGGGCGGCGGCGAAGTCCCGTACGAGGGCGAGGGCCGCCTCGCGGGTCGGGGCGCCGGAGAGGTCGAGCCCGGTGAGGGCGAGCCCCGTGGCGGTGGTGTGCACGTGTGCGTCGGTGAACGCCGGGGTGACGAGCGCGCCGTCGAGGTCGATCACCTCGTCGACCCCGTCCGCGAAGGCGTCCGCGGCGCCCTCCGAGCCGACCCAGGCGACCTGGCCGCGTTCGACGACCATGGCCGTCGCGAAGGGGTCGGCGGGACTGTGGACCTCGCCGCGGCGCAGCAGGACGGTCGAGGACGGGGTGGTGGACTCACTCATGGACACCAGTCTCGCCCCTCACGGGCGCCGTCCGGCAGCCGGGGCGGCCCGGCCGCCGCCCTCGGCTCCCGCTGCCGCGCCCGCGCCCTCAGATCCGCGGGGGACGGGACTCGTAGGGGGTCGACAGGACCACGGTGGTGCGGGTCGACACACCGGCCAGCGAGCGGACCCGCGCGAGCAGTTCCTCCAGCTCGTGCGGGGTGGCCACCCGGACCTTGAGGATGTAGTTCTCGTCGCCCGCGACGCTGTGGCAGGCCTCGATCTCGGGGACCCCGGCGAGGCGGTCCGCGATGTCGTCGGGAGCGCTGGGGTCGAACGGTTTCACCGAGATGAACGCGGTCATCGGCAGCCCGACGGCCTCCGGGTCGACGACCGCCGCGTACCCGCGGATGACGCCACGCTGTTCCAGCCGCCGCACCCGCTGGTGCACGGCCGACGTGGACAGGCCCGTGGCCTTGCCCAGGTCAGTGTAGCTCATCCGCCCGTCCTTGACGAGCAGCTGCACGATCTGTCGGTCCAGCTCCTCCATGGCGCAAGAACCTACAGTGCGGTTGATCTCCTCGGACACCTGAGCAGTCCGGGTCATGTCCCGTTCGTGATGTGACGGGGCGTCGGACGAGGGCCGGGCGGGGACAAACCCGCCGCACGGGGCATCTGCGAGGGGCATGTGACGAACACCACACTGGTTGAACGTTCTCCGTGATGTTCTCGTGATTACCCCGGAGGGGGGACGGGAAGTGCTTGCTGTGGTCGAGGCCGCAGTGCCGTCCCGGCCCAGCCCGAGGGGGAGAATCCCATGCAGAGTCTTAAGCGCCCTGGTCGTACCGCGCCCAAGCGGCAGCAGCCGGTCGTCGAGCCCGTACCGGAGGGCGTCGAACCCGACGCCTTCGACGACGAGGAAGTCGACACCTACGACACCTTCGAGATGTACCGGGTGTTCTGCCCGGACTGCGCCCAGCCCATCGCCCTGCTGGCCGACGAGGAGACGCTGCCGGAGCACGCGCTGTGCGCCTCGCCGTGGAACCCGTTCGGGCTCACGGTCTGCGCCGGCACCGGCCGCCGGGCCACCGAGGCGCGCCCCGCCGACGAGTCGTTCGAGCCCCACGAGCAGGACACCGCCCTGTTGTTGACGCTCCCCCGCGGCCTCGACTGGCGGACCCAGCCCTTCTCCCACGTCGGCGGCCCGGGCTCGCGCCCGATGCGGGTGCCGACGATGCGGCGCGAAGCGGCCTGAGGCGCCCGAGCACCCGGTTCGCGGCGCTCGCCCTGTCATTCCTCGTCCCGGTCGCGCCACGGCTCGCAGGAGGCCGTGGCGCGGTGCGGCATGCTCCGGTGCGGTGGACGCGCACGAACTCACTCTCGATTGCCTCCGCCGGTGACCTGTCCGCGTCTCACCGCGTTGCCCGGGTATGACCCCCACGTACTCGTCGTCCGGGAGTCGGCGCCGCGTGTTCGTACCGGCGTCCGCGGGACCGGTTCCCCCGGCCCCGCAGATCCCCGACCCGCCGATCTACCGTGAGCTGATGCGGACCTGGGCCGACGGCGGCCGCACCCTGCCGGGGCGCCACGACCCGGAGTGGGTCAGGCTCGCGGAACCCCCGCGCGGACTCGGCGACTTCTTCGCCACGGGTGACTTCTTCACCACCGGCGACTTCCGGGCCGGCGGCGACCTCACCGTCGCCGCCGACTTCAGCGCTCCTCGGGACCCGCGAGGTGACGGGCGATGACCATCCGCTGGATCTGGTTGGTGCCCTCGACGATCTGCAGCACCTTGGCCTCGCGCATGTACCGCTCGGCCGGGAAGTCGGCGGTGTAGCCGTATCCGCCGAGGACCTGCACGGCGTCGGTGGTGACCCGCATCGCCGTGTCGGTGCAGTGCAGCTTGGCCATGGCGGCCTGCTTGGCGAAGGGCCGTCCGGCGTCGCGCAGCCGTGCCGCCGTCAGGTACAGGGCCCGGCCTGCCTCGATCTGCGTCGCCATGTCGGCGAGCATGAAGCGCAGCCCCTGGAAGTCGGCGATCGGCTTGCCGAACTGCCGCCGCTCGGCCGCGTAGGACACCGCCTCGTCCAGGGCCGCCTGGGCCACGCCGATCGCGCAGGCGGCGATGCCGAGCCGGCCCGAGTCGAGCGCGGACAGGGCGATCGCGAAGCCCTGTCCCTCGTCGCCGAGGCGGCGGGCGTCGGGGATCCGCACGCCGTCCAGGTGGATCTGCGCGGTGGGCGAGCCCTTCAGCCCCATCTTCTTCTCCGGCACCGCGGCGCTCAGCCCCTCGGCGTCACCGGGCACCAGGAAGGCCGTGATGCCGCGCGGGCCGTCCTCTCCGGTGCGGGCCATGACGGTGTAGAAGTCGGCGATGCCGCCGTGCGTGATCCACGCCTTGGTGCCGGTGATCACCCAGTCTCCGCCGCTCTCGCGCACGGCCTTGGTCCGCAGCGAGGCGGCGTCGGAGCCGGAGGCGGGTTCGGAGAGGCAGTAGGCGCCGAGCAGCCCGCCGCCGAGCATCGCGGGCAGGTGCTCGGCCTGCTGCTCCTTGGTGCCGTGGGCGGCCAGCGCGTACGAGGCGAGCGTGTGCACGCTGACGCCGAGGCCGACGGTGAGCCGGGCCGCGGCCAGCTCCTCCAGGACCTGGAGGTAGACCTCGTACGGCTGCTCGCCGCCGCCGAACTCGGCGTCGTAGGGCAGTCCGAGGAGGCCGGAGTCGGACAGGAGGGTGAAGACCTCGCGCGGGAAGCGTCCGGCGTCCTCCTCCTCGGCCGCGCTCGGGGCGATCTCACGCTGCGCGATGTCGCGGACGAGCGAGATCAGGTCCCGTGCCTCGTCCGTCGGCAGTTGCCGGTCCACCGGCTGCGGGGCGCGGTCGGGCATGGCGACGCTCTCCTCCCTGTCGGGCACATCGGCGGACGTGCGCCTTGGGTGGAGGCGGCTCCGCCGGTCGTTCGGGCCTGGCCGATGCTCGCACTCCCGGGTCGCGGAAGCGGCTGACCAGCGGCTGTGCGCTGTGAGTATGCCCGATCGGAGGCATGGAGTCACCAGTTAACGACCGCTTACTCGGAGAATTCCGAGAATGGCCGGAAGCCAAGAATGGTCCGAACCATTGACCATGCTGGTCTAGTCCTCCTACGGTGACGGATCGAACGCCTTACCGCGTTCATGCCAATCGGCGCGCGTTTCCCTCTTCCCCCCACGAGGAGACACCCGATGCACGTCCCGCACCTCCCCCGCGTCCGCCCCATCCGGACGCTGTTCTCCGCCCTGTGCACCCTCGCCCTCGGCGCCGGTCTGCTGGCCGGCGCCGGCCCGGCCACGGCCACCTCCGAGGCCCCCGCCGCGCAGGCCGCGGCCGGGTCCAAGGTCGTCGGCTACTTCACCGAATGGGGCGTCTACGACCGCAACTACCACGTCAAGAACATCGAGTCCTCGGGCTCCGCCGACGAACTCACCCACATCAACTACTCGTTCGGCAACGTCACCGGCGGAAAGTGCGCCATGGGCGACGCCTACGCGGCGACCGACCGGGCCTACACCGCCGCCGACTCCGTGGACGGTGTCGCCGACACCTGGGACCAGCCGCTGCGGGGCAACTTCAACCAGTTGCTCAAGCTGAAGAAGAAGCACCCCGACCTGAAGATCCTCTGGTCGTTCGGCGGCTGGACCTGGTCCGGCGGCTTCGCGCAGGCCGCGCAGAACCCGCAGGCGTTCGCCCAGTCCTGCTACGACCTGGTCGAGAACTCCAAGTGGGCCGACGTCTTCGACGGCATCGACATCGACTGGGAGTACCCGAACGCCTGCGGCCTGAGCTGCGACACCAGCGGCCGCGACGCCTTCCCGAAGCTGATGAGCGCCCTGCGCGCCAAGTTCGGCCAGGACTACCTGGTCACCGCCGCGATCACGGCCGACGCCACGGCCGGCGGCAAGATCGACGCGGCCGACTACGCGGGCGCCGCCCCGTACGTCGACTGGTACAACCCGATGACGTACGACTTCTTCGGCGCCTGGGACGCCACCGGGCCGACCGCCCCGCACTCGCCGCTGACCTCGTACTCCGGCATCCCGAAGGAGGGCTTCCACACCTCGGCCACGATCGCGAAGCTCAAGGGGCTCGGCATTCCCTCCTCCAAGCTCCTGCTCGGGCTCGGCTTCTACGGCCGCGGCTGGACCGGCGTCACCCAGTCGGGACCGGGCGGCACCGCCACCGGTCCGGCGAAGGGCACGTACGACGACGGCATCGAGGACTACAAGGTGCTGAAGACCCGTTGCCCGGCGACCGGCACGGTGGGCGGCACCGCGTACGCCAAGTGAGGCGACGACTGGTGGAGTTACGACACTCCGCAGACCATCGCCACCAAGATGTCGTACAAGAACGAGCAGGGCCTCGGCGGCACCTTCTTCTGGGAGCTGAGCGGCGACACCGCGAACGGTGAGCTGATCAAGGCGATCGACTGAACCACCCGGCGCCCACGGGGGGGGCGAGGGGGCAGAGACCGGCTCGGGTCTTTGCCCCCTCGTCAGGCGTCGTCCCGGCGGGCCGGGGCGGGGGCCGGGTAGGCGGGGTCCAGCTCCTCGATGGCGCGCAGCGTGCCGCCGAGCGACTTCACCAGCAGCTCGCACATGATCTCGCGGGGCAGTCCCGGGCGGGCGATCCAGTCCAGGGTGGCGCCCTCGACGCCGCACACCCAGGCGAGCAGCCCCATACGCGCCAGCGGCCCGATGTCCGAGCGCCCGTAGGCCCCTTCGGCGATGGTGGCGACGATCGCCTCGCGCACCCCGTCCCGGATGGCGTGCACCTCGGCGTCGAAGCCGACCCCGCCGCTGACGATGGTGCGGTAGGCGGCGTGGTTGTGCTCGGCGTAGCGCAGGTAGCCGTCGATGGTGCGGTGGACGCGGTCCACCTGGGGCAGTTCGGTGCCACGCGCCGCGGTGGTGACGAGGCCGGCGACGGAGTCCTGGATGATCGCCAGGTAGTAGCCCCGCTTGGACTCGAAGTAGTAGTAGATCAGCCCCTTGGCCACATGCGCCTGGCGGGCGATGTCGTCCATCGAGAGCGCGTCGTAGGACGTGTCGGCGAACAACCTCCGCCCGATGGCGATGAGTTCGGCGCGGCGCGCCACGGAGCGCTCGGTGCCGCGCGCCCGGGGACGGACGTCGGCACCTTGTTGACTGATATTCAATTTCGACCCTGGTCTCCTACGGGCGGCGGGACGCTTCGCAGTATGGCAGGTCGGATCGTGGGGCAGGTCACACCCCGGTCACGTCACAGGAGGCCCAGCTGCACCACGAGCATCGCGACCACCACGACGAGGGTCCAGCCCATGACGTGTTCCAGGATCTTCGGGCCGTCGTCCTTGGGGCCGCCGGTGCGGACACGGGTGGCGGCTGCGCTGTGTGCGGTCATGGCTTCTCGCTGCTCTCGGGTCGGGCTTCGGCGGAGTCCCCCCGCTCACGGTGTCCACCTTGCCACTGTGAGCGGCTTTTGCGTCCGAGAGCTTGGTCACAGCCGTGCGGCCCGGCCGCTCAGCGCACCCCCACCGCCGCGAGAGCCTTGCGCTGGAGTGGGCCAGGACGGGCCGGGAAGTACAGGTAGCAGACGCCGCCGGTGCCGGAGACGACCTTGCCACTGGCGTTGTACCGCTTCGTCCTGAGCCAGATGTTCTCCCACTCGCGCCGCCGGTAGACGCGGCGCACCGCGTCGTTGTCGTCCGAGGCCGGGTCGTTGGCGATCACGTCGCCGTCGGCGGTGAAGCCGATCACGGTCATCAGGTGGCCCGAGGTGCCGTAGCCCGCGCCGGTCAGCTCCTCCTCCAGGAACGACTGGGACGTTATGGCCGGGATGCCGGCCGCGATCAGCGTCTCCAGGTCGGCGAGGGAGCCGAGGCGGGTGACCACGCCCTGGAGGCCCTCGAACGTGGCGGCGTAGGCGGCGTTGAAGGGCCAGTTGCCGCAGCCGGCGTACTGGTGATCGTACGTGTACCGGGCGGCATGGCAGACCTGCGGGTCGGTATACGAGGGGTCGACCCAGGCGAGCTGCTCCTCGGTGAGGCGCCCGCCCCAGTACTCGACGATCATCTGCGAGGAGGTGGGGCTGCACCAGGCCTCGCCGCCGTTGTCGTACTCGGGGTACTGGCCCTTGTGGATCTCCTGCGAGTAGCGCGGGACGCGCAGTTCCCCGGCGTGGCCCGGGGCGGAGGCCGGCACGGTGAAGCGGTCGGGGATGTCGGAGCCCATCGCGCCGAGCCGCCAGACGGTGGGCGTGACGCGCGTGCCGGGGCGGCGGTGGAGGGTGAGCCGCAGCCGGTAGGAGACCAGGCGCAGGCCGGTGGAGGCGTCGTCGACGGAGAAGGTGTCGGTCCAGATGCTGCTCCTGCCGTCGCTCTGGTCGTCGAGGGAGGTCCGCCGGATGTCCTGCTCGCCGTCGCCCGACGCCCAGCGGCCCATCACGTACCAGGGCGTGTCCGTGCCGTCGGAGTAGGTGCCCTTGAGCTCGACCTGGATCCAGGTGCCGGCCGGCGTGTGCGCGTTCCAGGAGGCGATGACCTCCGTCGAGGGCACGGTGAGCCGGTGGACGGGAGAGGTCCAGGTCGCGTACTCCCAGGCGGCGGTGGTGCCGGTGTGCGGGTCGGTGTAGTCGGTGGTGCCGGCCGGGGCGCCGATCACGACGCCGGGGCGGGCGCCCGCGACGGGGCGGGCCCCGCGGACGGCCCCGGCCCGCCAGTCGCCGTAGGTGGTCCAGGCGTGGTAGTCCACCGGCCGGGCGCCCGCCCGGCCGGGGTCCGCGCCGCCACCGGCGCCGGGCGCCGACTGGGCTACGGCCGGGATCGCGCCGCCCGCCACCGCGGCCGCGGCGACGGCCGCGGCCAGGAGGGCTCTGCGGGACGGCTGTTCGACTCTGCTCATGGGCGGGAGACCCCCAGGTGTCCGGGTCGGGCGGATCCGTCTTGCACGGTCGTGCGCCAACTATGGCCGCAGCCGCCCGCTCCTGCCAGCACTTCCACGCACGCCGCGCCACCAATATTGGTGTCGACCACTGGTTAGAGTGCGGGTGAACGTGTCCGCCTCCGTCGCCCACGGGACCCGCCATCCTCGACCTCGCAGCCCGGCTCCGCCGGCTTCCCCCCTCCTGCGGTTCGGTGCGTCTGATCGGTGTCGACGGGTACGCCGGGTCCGGGAAGTCCACGTTCGCCGGACGTCTGTCGGCCGAGCTGGGCGGCGTGCCGGTGCTGCACCTCGACGACATCGCCAGTCACGACGAGCTGTTCGACTGGACCGCACGACTGCTCGACCAGGTGATCGAGCCCCTGCGGCGCGGTGACACCGCCCACTACACCCCCTACGACTGGCGGGCCCGTCGGTTCGGCACCCCCCGTGCGCTGCCGCCCGCTCCCCTGATCCTGGTCGAGGGCGTCGGCGCCGGCCGCGAGGCGCTGCGGCCGCACCTGGCCGGGCTGCTCTGGATGGATCTGCCCCGGGAACGGGCGTGGGAACGCGGACGGGCGCGCGACGGAGCGGAACAGCGGACGTTCTGGGACGGGTGGATCCCGGCCGAGCGCCGGCACTTCGCCGAAGACCCCTCTCGCCCCTTCGCGCACCTTCTGGTGCGACAGCGCGAACAGGGGTACGAGGTGCTGCCGGGGCCCGCGGGAACCACCTCCGGAGCCCACTTCCTCACCCAGAGTGACGGACCCTCCGCAATGTGCTGAACTCGTGAAGATCGCACACGGACAACGCGCCGACGTGCCCCAACTTCGCTTGACCCGGGGGCCGTACAGGTCTTACGTTCTGGATGTGCGGCAGCTCGAAGCCGCCGGCAGACGCGAAGCCCCCGGTTGTTCCCCCGTGATCGGGGGCTTCGTTCTGCCCCGAGGCTGTTTTCCGGCTGCTCCGCGGCGCCGTACGCTCACCCTCAGTCACCGTTCGGCCCTGCGCCCCACCCGCTCCCACCTCGTGGAACGACCCCTCCCGCACCCTTCGGAGGAAAGACCGCCGCGGGTACGATGCCCTCGGTGCGACCTACGGGAGATTGCCGCACGCACCTGCAACTCCGGTCCGCGGTACAGCCGTTGACCAAGGCGGCCGACGGGCGACGGCTCGGCGGCATACCGACGGGGGCACGGTAGGTGGGGGACGTGATGGACTTCGGCACGCAGGGCCCACAGGCCCCGGCCGAACTCGCCTGGCTGCGCGGCGTGGACGCCTACACCATGGGGGCCTACCCGCAGGCGGAGGAGGAGTTCCGGGCGGCGGTACGGATCGACCCCACGATGGCCGACGGCTGGCTGGGACTGCACGCCCTGCGCGTGGACACCACCAACGCGCTCCTGCGAATGTTCCGCAACCGCGACCGCTTCGGCGAGCAGCGGGCCCGCCACCGCCGGACGCTCAACTCCTGGTACTGGCTGGGCTGGTGGGTGCAGCCGGTGCTGGAGAACCCGCGCGACCTGCTGCTGGCGCACGCCTCGCACTGGCTGGACGGCCGGCACGTCCCGGAGCTGGACCGGGCCCTGGCCGGGCTGCCCCCGGTGGACTCCGACCCCCAGGTCCGCTTCCTGCACGCGTGCCGCTCCTATCTCGTCAAGGACTGGGAGCAGCTCGTCCGGCACACCGACCCGCTGCTCGGCGACCCCTTACTGGGCATCGAGGCCGGCCTGTTCAGCGGCATGGCCCGGGTCCGCCTGGAGATGTACGGGCAGGCCGAGCCGCTGTTGTCGGCGGCCCTGATGCGGTGCCGCAGCGAGCAGCCGCAGCGCAAGGAACTGCGCTACTGGCTGGCCCGGGCCCACGAGGGGACCGGGCGCAGCGCCGCCGCGCTCCCGCTGTACCGGGCGGTGCACCGCGTCGACCCCGCGTTCATGGACACCTCGGCCCGGCTGGCCGCGATCGCCGAGGGGGACGGGTACGACGACTCGGCCGACCTCACGGGACTCGCGCAGGCGGGGGTGGGGGCGGACGGCCTGGACGGACTCGACCCGTTCTTCGGCACCGAGGAGCGCGACGTCAAGCTCTCCGCTCCCGAGCCCCAGCCGGCCGCCCCGCTGCCCCGGCTCGGCGGACCGTCGGTGCGCGAGAAGGCGGGCGGACCCGACCCGTCCCTGCCCAGCGGACCCACCGATCCCGCGTTGCTGGAGGAGGCGCTCGCCGAGCTGGAGCGGATGGTGGGCCTCGAACCGGTGAAGCGGCAGGTCAAGGCGCTGTCCGCGCAGCTGAACATGGCGCGGCTGCGGGCCGGTCAGGGCCTGCCCGTGCAGCCGCCCAAACGTCACTTCGTCTTCTCGGGCCCCTCCGGCACCGGCAAGACCACCGTGGCCCGGATCCTGGGCCGGGTCTTCTACGCCCTCGGGCTGCTGGGCGGCGACCACCTGGTGGAGGCGCAGCGGGCCGATCTGGTCGGCGAGTACCTGGGGCAGACCGCCGTGAAGGCGAACGAGCTGATCGACTCCGCGCTCGGCGGTGTCCTCTTCGTCGACGAGGCGTACTCCCTGTCCAACTCCGGGTACGGCAAGGGCGACGCGTACGGCGACGAGGCACTCCAGGTGCTGCTGAAACGGGCCGAGGACAACCGGGACCACCTGGTGGTGATCCTGGCCGGCTATCCGGAGGGCATGGACCGGCTGCTCAGCGCCAACCCGGGGCTCTCCTCCCGCTTCACCACCCGGGTCGACTTCCCGTCGTACCGGCCGTTGGAGCTGACCTCGATCGGCGAGGTGCTCGCGGCGGAGAACGGCGACGGGTGGGACGAGGAGGCGCTGGACGAGCTGCGGTCGATCGCCGGGCACGTGGTGGACCAGGGGTGGATCGACGAGTTGGGGAACGGGCGGTTCCTGCGGACGCTGTACGAGAAGAGCTGCGCGTACCGGGATCTGCGGTTGTCCGTGTATCCGGGGGCGCTGACCCGGGACGACCTGGCGACGTTGCGGCTGCCGGATCTGATGCAGGCGTACGGGGAGGTCCTGAGCGGGCGCGGGCCGCAGGATCCGCCGGGCCCCTGACGGGCGGGAGCGCGCCTCCGTATGGTTGCTCCATGCTGACCGGTACCGCCGCACGCCAGTGGTCCACCACGTTGGACCGATCGTTCCTCGCCGTGATCGAGGCGCACGGCCTGGAGGAGCAGCCGGACGCGCGCGCGTTCGGCGCGCACGTGGAGAAGGCGGTCACGGACCGCTGGGAAGACCTGTGCGCGACATGGGGCGCGGATGCGCTGCCCCGGCCCGGACGGCGGTCGATCTACGACGCCGGGTTCAGCACGGCGGGCGAGGTGGTGGGCGTCGACTTCAAGTCCAAGGACCTCGCGGACGGCCGGTACTCGGACGGCGGCGTGTGCAGTGTCGGCAACCTGCTGCGCTTCTACGAGAGCGGCGCCACCTTCTTCATCACCGAAGTCGGGTACACCCTGACGGGCCGGACCGCCACGTTCTCGTATGTGCGGACGGCCCCCTTTCACGCGCTGCCCGCGCCGCTGTACCGCATCGAGAACCTGGGCACCGGGCAGGTCCGGCTGAACGCGACGCTCCAGAGCTGCTGGGGGGAGATCGAGTGGGACAGGTCCCTCCCCGGCTTCCTCGACCTGTTCCTGGGGCTCGCGGAGGAGCACTACGACCGGGTCGCCCGGGCCGCAGAGGCCCGGGCGACGACGCTGGCCCGGTACCGGGCCTCGGGGTACCGGGCCCTGGGACGGCTCTGAGCCCGGACGCGGCTCAGGACGCCTGGGTCAGGGCCGGACCGCTCCGCCGGGCCGGCGAGAGCGCGGCGTCGTCCCGGTGGGCCGGGTCCCGTACCTCGCCGACCAGGAGTTCCAGTACGTCCTCCAGGGCGACCAGACCGAGGACCCTGCCCGACGCGTCCGTGACCTGGGCCAGGTGGGTCGCCGCACGGCGCATCACCGTGAGGGCGTCGTCCAGGGGGAGTTCGGGGCGCAGGGTGGTCATCGGGCGCCACAGGTGCTGGGGGACGGCCCGCTCGGACTCCTCCAGGTCGAGGACGTCCTTGACGTGCAGGTAGCCCATGAAGGGGCCCTGGTCCGCCGCGATCGGGAAGCGCGAGTACCCGGTGCGTGCGGTGAGCGCGACGATCTCGCCGGGCGTGACCGAGGGGCTGACCGTCACCAGGGACTCACGTGCGAGGAGTACGTCCGTCACCGGGCGGGAGCCCAGCTCCAGGGCGTCCTCCAGGCGTTCCTGTTCCTCCGGGTCGAGGAGCCCCGCCTGACCGGCGTCCTCCACCAGGCGGTTGAGCTGCTCGCTGGTGAAGACGGCCTCGACCTCGTCCTTGGGCTCGACGTGGAAGAGCCTCAGGATGCCCTGGGCGCAGGCCCCGAGCGCGACGGTGACCGGCCGGCACAGGCGGGCGAAGGCGACCAGGCCGGGGCTGAGCCACAGCGCGGCCTTCTCGGGGGCGGCCATCGCGAGGTTCTTGGGGACCATCTCGCCGATGACGAGGTGGCAGAAGACGACGGCGGCCAGCGCGATGACGTAGCCGAGCGGGTGGATCATGCCGTGCGGCAGGTGGACCCACTCGAAGACCGGCTCCAGCAGGTGGGCGACGGTCGGTTCGGCGACGGCGCCGAGGGTCAGCGAGCAGACGGTAATGCCGAACTGGGCGGCGGCCATCATCTGCGGCAGCCGTTCCAGGCCGTACAGCACCTGCCGGGCGCGGGCGGTGCCGAGGGGTTCGATCTGGCTGCGGCGCACGGAGACCAGGGCGAACTCGGCGCCGACGAAGAAGCCGTTGGCGAGCACGAGCAGCGCGGCGAAGAGGAGTTGCAGGACGCTCATCGGACGGCCTCCAGCGCGGAGACCGCGGCGGTGCGCACCAGTCGTATCCGCTCGGCGCGGTAGTGGCCGACCTGGCGGACGGAGAGCCGCCAGCCGGGCAGTTCCGCGCGGTCGCCGACGGCCGGGATGCGGCCGAGCAGGTCGGCGACGAGTCCGGCCACCGTCTCGTACGGGCCCTCGGGGGCTTCCAGGCCGACGCGGCGCAGGACGTCGACGCGGCAGCTGCCGTCGACGTCCCAGGCGGGGCGCCCGTCCTCGGGCGGGGCGGGGACGAGTTCGGGGACGTCGAGGCCGTCGTGCTCGTCGCGGACCTCGCCGACGATCTCCTCGACGATGTCCTCCAGGGTGACGACGCCGGCCGTGCCGCCGTACTCGTCGACCACCACCGCGATGGGCTGCTCGCTGCGCAGCCGGGTGAGCAGCGGCCGTACGGGCAGGGTCTCGGGGACGAGCAGCGCGGGGCGGGCGATCCGGCCGGCCGGGGTGCGCAGCCGGTCGTGCACGGGGACCGCGAGGGCGTCCTTGAGGTGGACCATGCCGACGATCTCGTCGATCTTCTCCCGGTAGACGGGGAAGCGGGACAGCCCGGTGGCACGGGTCAGGTTGACCACGTCCTCGGCGGTGGCGGTGGAGTGCAGGGCGCTGACCTTCACCCGGGGGGTCATGACGTGCTGGGCGGTCAGCTCGCCGAGGGACAGGGTCCGTACGAAGAGGTCGGCGGTGTCCTGTTCCAGGGCGCCGGCCCGGGCCGAGTGCCGGGCCAGGGAGACCAGTTCGCCGGGGGTGCGGGCGGAGGCCAGTTCCTCGGCGGGTTCGATGCCCAGGGCGCGGACCAGGCGGTTGGCCACCGTGTTGAGCGCGGCGATCACCGGGTGGAAGAGGCGGGCGAAGGCGTGCTGGGGGCCGGCGACGAAGCGCGCGACCTGGAGCGGCTTGGACACCGCCCAGTTCTTGGGCACCAGTTCGCCGATCACCATCTGGACCGCGGAGGCCAGCAGCATGCCGACGACGACCGACACGCCGGGCACGGCCCCGTCGGGGACGCCGATCGCGGTGAACGGGCCGTCGAGCAGCCGGGCGAGCGCCGGTTCGGCGAGCATGCCGACGACGAGGGAGGTGATGGTGATCCCGAGCTGGGTGCCGGAGAGCTGGAAGGACAGCTCCTTCAGGGACTCGACGACCCGGTGGGCGCGCCGGTCGCCGGCCGCGGCGGCCTGCTCGGCGTCGGGACGTTCGACGGTCACCAGGCCGAACTCGGCCGCGACGAAGAAGCCGTTGGCGAGGATCAGCAGGAACGCGGCTGCCAGGAGCAGCAGGGGGGTGGTCATGATGCCGCCGCCTGTGGGGTGTCACAGCAGAGGGCGGCGCGGGTACTGCAGGACGGTCCGTCCATCGCCGGAGGGAGTCACTCCTCGGGTAGCAGGAACCCCGCGCACCGGGCGGAGCGACGGGGGCGGGGACGCGACGGCCGCGTCCTCGTTCCCAGATTAATCACGAAAAGGGGGCCCGCGGCAGGGTCGGCGGCGCCGCGTCAGTCACGCGGGGCCTCGGGGAGGGCACCGGAACGGGCCTCCACGAGGTCGCGCAGAGCACGTGCGTCGGCGAGGGCCTGCTGCTTGGCGATGCCGGGCTGGATGCCGAGCGCGGGCAGGCTGGTGCCGTCGCTGAGGTCGAGAAAGACCCAGGGGTCGCCCTGGCGGAGGTTGACCCGGAGGATCTCGGGCCATGCTAGGCGGCGCCTGGCGGTCAGGTTGACCACGGTGACGCCCGACTCGTCGGCCACGACCCGGGGCCGGGCGAGCAGGAGCAGCACGCCGGCCAGGACGAGGGCGGTCAGCACGAAGCTGAGGCGCTCGCCGGGGCCGAGGCCGCCGAGCAGCATCCCGAGCGCCGTGACGGTCACGAAGGTGATGACCGCGAGGGTGATCAGGACGGCACGGGTGCGGCCCGGACGGAAGGTGACGGGCAGGGCCGGCGGGTGGTCCGGTGTGGTGTCGGGCATGGCGTGGCTCCGGGTCGTGCTCCGGGACGGCGAGGGGTCAGAGCCGGCAGGCGTGGATGGCCGTGGTCAGGATGGCCCGGGCGCCGATCTCGTACAGGTCGTCCATGATCCGCTGGGCCTCCTTGGCCGGGACCATCGCGCGGACGGCGACCCAGCCCTCGTTGTGCAGCGGGGACACGGTCGGGGACTCCAGGCCGGGGGTGAGGGCGACGGCCTTCTCCAGCTGCTCCACCCGGCAGTCGTAGTCCATCATCACGTAGGTCCGGGCCACCAGGACGCCCTGGAGGCGGCGCAGGAACTGCTGGACCTTGGGCTCGGTGGTGTCGTCGGGCTCCGCGTCAGAGCGGCGGATGACGACGGCCTCGGACTTCATGATGGGCTCGCCGAAGACCTCCAGGCCCGCGTTGCGCAGGGAGGTGCCGGTCTCCACGACGTCCGCGATGACCTCGGCGACGCCGAGCTCGATGGCGGTCTCGACGGCGCCGTCCAGGTGGACGACGGAGGCGTCGACGCCCTGCTCGGCCAGGTGGGCGGCGACGATGCCCTCGTAGGAGGTGGCGACGGTGCGGCCCTTGAGGTCGGTGACGCCGTTCGCGGTGCCCGGCTTGCCGGCGAAGCGGAAGGTGGAGCGGGCGAAGCCGAGCGGGAGGATCTCCTCGGCGTCGGCGCCGGAGTCGATCAGCAGGTCGCGGCCGGTGATGCCGATGTCGAGCTTGCCGGAGGAGACGTAGATCGCGATGTCGCGGGGGCGGAGGTAGAAGAACTCGACCTCGTTGACCGGGTCGACGATCCGCAGTTCCTTGGCCTCGCGGCGCTGCTGGTAGCCGGCCTCATGCAGCATCTCCCCCGCGGGGCCTGACAGGGAACCCTTGTTGGGGACGGCGATGCGCAGCATGAGGTCGGCTTCCTTTGCGTGGAGGTGGAAAAGGGGGGCTGTGACTTACAGGTGGGCGTAGACGTCGTCCAGGGAGATGCCGCGGGCGACCATCATCACCTGGACGTGGTACAGCAGCTGCGAGATCTCCTCGGCTGCGGCGTCCTTGCCCTCGTACTCGGCGGCCATCCAGACCTCGGCGGCCTCCTCGACGACCTTCTTGCCGATGGCGTGGACCCCCTTGTCCACAAGCTCGGCGGTGCGGGAGGTGGCGGGGTCGCCATGGGCGGCCTTGTGCTGGAGCTCGGTGAAGAGCTCCTCGAAAGTCTTCTTGGACATGGTGGGCCCCACTTTACGCGTGTGCCGGACGGCCTAGCGCCACGGTTCGGATACTGAGCGGAGCGTGGCCGCCGTGGCGACGGCCGCGGTCACCGCCTCGTGTCCCTTGTCCTCGCTGGAGCCCTCGATGCCGGCCCGGTCCAGGGCCTGCTCCTCGGTGTCGCAGGTGAGGACGCCGAAGCCGACGGGGACGCCGGTGTCGACGGAGACCTGGACCAGTCCCTGGGTGACCCCCTGGCAGACGTAGTCGAAGTGGGGGGTACCGCCGCGGATGACGACGCCGAGGGCGACGATCGCGTCGTAGCCGCGGCCCGCGAGGACCTTGGCGACCACCGGCAGCTCGAAGCTGCCGGGGACCCTGAGCAGCGTCGGCTCGTCGATCCCCAGCTCGCTCAGGGCGCGCAGGGCGCCGTCCACCAGTCCGTCCATCACCTTGTCGTGCCACTGCGACGCGATCACGGCGACCCTGAGGTCCCCGACGTTGCGTACGGACAGTTCCGGTGCACCCTTGCCGCTCACGTGTCTCCTCGTCGTACTTGCTTACTGGTTGCCGCAGGTGGACACGGGGGTCGTGTCCAGCCAGGGCAGGTCGTGTCCCATCCGGTCCCGCTTGGTGCGCAGGTAGCGGAGGTTGTGCTCGCCGGCCTGGACGGGCATGGGTTCGCGGCCGGTGACCGTGATGCCGTGCCGTTCCAGGGCCGCGCTCTTGTCCGGGTTGTTGGTCATCAGGCGGACGGCGCGTACCCCGAGGTCCGCGAGGATCTGGGCGCCGGCGCCGTAGTCGCGGGCGTCGGCGGGCAGCCCCAGTTCCAGGTTGGCGTCGAGGGTGTCCCGGCCGCGCTCCTGGAGTTCGTAGGCGCGCAGCTTGGACATCAGGCCGATGCCGCGTCCCTCGTGGCCGCGCAGGTAGACGACGACTCCCCGGCCCTCGGCGTGGATGCGGTCCAGCGAGGCGTCGAGCTGGGGGCCGCAGTCGCAGCGCTGGGAGCCGAAGACGTCGCCGGTGAGGCACTCGGAGTGGACGCGGACCAGGACGTCCTCGCCGTCGCCGATCTCGCCGTGGACGAGCGCGATGTGCTCGACGCCGTCGACCGTGGAGCGGTAGCCGTACGCCGTGAACGCGCCGTGCTTGGTGGGCAGTCGGACCTCGGCCTCGCGGCGGACGGTGGGTTCCTCGCTGCGCCGGTAGGCGATGAGGTCCTCGATGGAGATGATCGTCAGGCCGTGCTTGCGGGCGAACGGGATCAGCTCGGGCAGCCGCAGCATGCGACCGTCCTCGCCGGCGATCTCCACGATGGCGCCGGCCGGGCGCAGGCCCGCGAGACGGGCGAGGTCGACGGCGGCCTCGGTGTGGCCGTTGCGCACGAGCACGCCGCCGGGGCGGGCGCGCAGCGGGAAGATGTGCCCGGGGCGGACCAGGTCGGTGGGTTCGGCGGTACCGCTCGCCAGGAGCCGGAGGGTGGTGGCGCGGTCCGAGGCGGAGATGCCGGTGCTGACCCCGTGGGCGGCGGTGGCGTCCACGGTGACCGTGAAGGCGGTCTTCATCGACTCGGTGTTGTCGTCGACCATCTGCGGGAGCCGGAGCCGGTCCAGTTCCTCGCCCTCCATGGGGGCGCAGATCAGGCCGCGGCACTCGGTCATCATGAAGGCGACGATCTCCTCGGTCGCCTTCTCGGCGGCGATGACGAGGTCGCCCTCGTTCTCGCGGTTCTCGTCGTCGACGACCACGACGGGGCGGCCCGCGGCGATGTCCGCGACGGCCTGCTCGACCGGGTCCAGGGAGAGGTCGTCGATGCCGTCGGGGCTGTAGAGGATGGGTGCCGTGCTCATGCGGGCGCTCCTTCCGGAAGGGGGCGGGCCGCGTTGCGCGAGCGCAGCCACCAGTCGCGCAGGCCCCACAGGACGAGCGCGCCGTAGAGGACGTAGACGAAGCCGGAGAAGGCGAAGCCGTTGGCGAAGTTCAGCGGGACGCCGACGAGGTCGACCAGCAGCCAGGCGAACCAGAACTCGACCATGCCGCGTGCCTGGGCGTACATGGCGACGACGGTGCCGACGAAGATGTACGCGTCCGGCCAGGGGTCCCAGGACAGGGTGGGGTAGGCGGTGAACAGGGCGCCCACCGCGAGGGTGCCGACGGCCGCCGCGGCGACCAGCGCGCCGCGCTCGCGCCAGGTGGCGAACCGGACGGCGACGGAGCCGTCCTGGTTCTGCCGCCGGCCGCGGTTCCACTGCCAGAAGCCCCAGGCGGCGACGACCATGACGACGATCTGCTTGCCGGCGCTGCCCGAGAGGTGGGCGGTGGCGAAGGCCGCGAAGAGGACGAGCCCGGAGACGAACTGCACGGGCCAGGTCCAGATCGAGCGCCGCCAGCCGAGGGCGAGGCCGAGCAGACCGATCACGTTGCCGATCATGTCCGACCACTTGATGTGCTGGTCGAAGAGCGTGAACGCCTCGGAGTTGAGCCAGTTCACCGAGTGCCCCCCGGTGCGCCGAGCAGCCGCTCGACGTACTTCGCGATGATGTCGACCTCGAGGTTGACCGGGTCGCCGGGCTGCTTGATGCCCAGCGTCGTCAGCGCGAGGGTGGTGGGGATGAGGCTGACGGTGAAGAAGTCGGGTCCCGCGTCGACGACGGTGAGGCTGATGCCGTCGACGGTGATGGAGCCCTTCTCCACGACGTAGCGGGCGAGGTCGGCGGGGAGCGAGATCCTGACGATCTCCCAGTGCTCGGAGGGCTTGCGCTCCAGGATCTCGCCGGTGCCGTCGACGTGGCCCTGCACGATGTGGCCGCCGAGCCGGGCGCCGACGGCGGTGGGGCGTTCCAGATTGACCCGGGAGCCGACGGCGAGGGCGCCGAGGCTGGAGCGGTTCAGCGTCTCGGCCATCACGTCGGCGGTGAACTCGTCGCCTTCGTGGTCGACGACGGTGAGGCAGACGCCGTTGACGGCGATGGAGTCGCCGTGGCGGGCTCCTTCGGTGACCGCGGGGCCGCGCAGGCGGAAGCGACAGGCGTCGTCGAGGGTCTCGACGGCGGTGATCTCGCCCAGCTCTTCGACGATTCCGGTGAACACTTCCCGGGTCCTCCTGCCTCTTCGGGCACGGACTCCGGGGCTGTCGGAACGACAGATTCACGAACGAGGACACCGGGGGCGACGCCGGACGGGACGCGCCCCTGACGGGCACGCCCAGAAATCGGCGGCGCGCACCTGTGCTCGCCCGCCGCGCACTGCCTCCCATCCGGACTTTAACCGTCGGTCCAGGAATTTCACCTGGTCAACCGGTCGCTGGAGGCGACCGGGTCGCGGACTGTAACCGCCGGTTCGGACTTTCACCGACCCCGGAGTGCGCTGCTTCTGGTACACGGCCAGTGTGCCACGACTGATCCCCGTCCATGCGGACGGAGCGTGTGGGGTGGCTCACAGAACGCTCTTCACGGTCCCGGACCCCACCGCGAGCGCCCCAACTGGGCCCGCCACCCGCCCTCCTTGAGATTGGTCCATACCTATTGACTCACTGGTCTAGTCCTCTCTAGGGTCTGCGCAACTTCCGTGGAGAGGAACCGACTGTGCCTTCCCCCTCACGCCCCAGATCCCGCCGCAGAGCGGGGCCGGCCCTGTTCGCGGCCGGCGCCGCCGTCGCCGGTCTGCTGCTCGCCGGCCTTCCGGCGACCGCGTCGCAGGCCGCCGGCCAGGAGTCCTGCCGCCCCGACGGCCTCTACCGGACTCCCGGCATCGAGGTCCCCTACTGCTCGGTCTACGACTCGGCGGGCGGGGAGAAGATGGGCGCCGACCACCCGCGCCGGGTGATCGGCTACTTCACCGGCTGGCGCACGGGCAAGGACGGCAAGCCGGCCTACCTCGCCTCGGACATCCCGTGGGACAAGGTCACCCACATCAACTACGCCTTCGCGCACGTGGACGGGGGCAACCGGCTCTCCGTCGGTACCGACGGCGAGAAGAACCCGGCGACCGGCATGACCTGGCCCGGCGTCGCGGGCGCCGAGATGGACCCGGGCCTCCCCTACAAGGGCCACTTCAACCTGCTGAACAAGTTCAAGAAGCAGCACCCGGACGTCAAGACGATGATCTCGGTGGGCGGCTGGGCCGAGACGGGCGGCTACTTCGCGGACGACGGCTCGCGCGTGGACTCGGGCGGCTTCTACTCGATGGCCACCAAGGCGGACGGCGCGGTCAACCAGGCCGGCATCGACACCTTCGCGGACTCGGCGGTGGACTTCGTCAGGAAGTACGGCTTCAACGGCGTCGACATCGACTACGAGTACCCGACGACCATGAAGGACGCGGGCAACCCGCTCGACTGGTCCTTCGCGAACGGCCGGCGGGCCGGGCTGGTCAAGGGCTATGCGGCGCTCATGAAGACGCTGCGCGAGAAGCTCGACCGCGCGGGCGCCGCCGACGGCAGGCACTACCTCCTCTCCGTCGCGGCGCCGTCCTCCGGGTACCTGCTGCGCGGCATGGAGACCTTCCAGGTCCAGAAGTACCTGGACTACGTCAACATCATGTCGTACGACCTGCACGGCGCCTGGAACGAGTACGTCGGCCCGAACGCCTCGCTCTTCGACGACGGCAAGGACGCCGAGCTGGCCGCCGCGGGTGTCTACGGCAGTGCCCAGTACGGCGGCATCGGCTACCTCAACACCGACTGGGCCTACCACTACTTCCGCGGCTCGATGCCGGCCGGCCGCATCAACATCGGCCTGCCCTACTACACCCGCGGCCACAAGAACGTCCAGGGCGGCACCGACGGCCTGTGGGGCAGGGCGTCCGCCTCCTCCTGTCCGGCGGGCTCCGGCCTGACCAAGTGCGGTGACGGCGCCGTCGGCATCGACAACCTCTGGCACGACCTCGACACCGGCGGGAAGGAGTCCCCGGCGGGCTCCAACCCGATGTGGCACGCCAAGAACCTGGAGAAGGGCATCGTCGGCGACTACGTCACCGACTACGGCTTCCCGGCGGACACGAAGCTGACCGGCACCTACGCCCGCAAGTACGACGCGACGCTGGTCGCCCCCTGGCTGTGGAACGCCGAGAAGAAGGTCTTCCTGTCCACCGAGGACGAGCAGTCGGTCGGGGCCAAGGCCGACTACGTGGTGGACCGGGGCATCGGCGGCGCGATGATCTGGGAGTTGGCCGGCGACTACGGCTGGAACGCCGCCAAGGGCCAGTACGAGCCGGGCGACACGCTCACGTCGCTGATGTACGACACGTTCAAGTCGGCCGCGCCCTACGGAGCGCGGAAGTCGAACGCGGAACTGCCCGCGGAGGCCGTGGACGTGGACGTGGAGTTCACCGACTTCAAACTGGGCGACTCCAACTACCCGATCACACCCAGGCTGCGGATCACCAACCACACGAAGTCCGCGCTGCCGGGCGGCACGGAGTTCCGGTTCGACTACGCGACCTCGGCCCCGGGCAACGCCTCCGACCAGTCCGGTTTCGGCACCAAGGTCATCAGCAGCGACCACACGGGCGGCAACGCGGGCGGTCTGAAGGGGGACTTCCACCGGGTGTCGCTGAAGCTTCCGGCGTGGCAGTCGCTGGCGCCCGGCGCGAGCGTCGACCTGTCGTTCAACTACTACCTGCCCGTGTCGACCCCGTCGAACTGGACCGTGACGATCGGCGGCAAGGCGTACGCCCTGGCCGGCGACCTCGCCCGGGGCACGACCGTGGTGGACCCGGGGACGCAGTCGCCGACCCCCACGCCGACGCCCACGGGCACCCAGTCCCCGGGGCCGAGCCCCAGTCCGACGGACGGCACCGGGCAGTGCGCCGCCCCGGCCTGGGACGCGGCCGCGTCGTACGGCGGGGGGACCACCGTGTCCCACCGGGGGCACACGTGGAAGTCCAAGTGGTGGACGAAGGGCGAGGAGCCCGGGACCACCGGTGAATGGGGTGTCTGGCAGGACCTCGGCGCCTGCTGACCCCACCCGAACGGGCCCGGCGGCGGTGACGAAGGCCCTTGCCCGCCGCCGGGTCCCCCTCCCTCCGCGCACCCTGCCGGGCTCCGGCGGGGTGCGCGGTCCTTCGGGCTGCGGAACGGTGTGAGGGGCGAACCGCACGCCACGTCCGGCAGGGAGCCGACAGCATGACCACGATCCTGGTGACCGGCGGCACCGGCACACTCGGCCGGCCCGTCACCGCACGGCTGCGCGCCGACGGGCACGAGGTGCGGGTACTCAGCCGGCACGGCGAGCCGTACGCCGTCGACCTGCGCGAGGGCGGCAGCGGACTGGACACGGCGCTCGCCGGTGTCGACACGGTGGTGCACTGCGCGACCACGCCGCGCGGCGGGGACGAACGGTCGGCCGCGAACCTGATCGCGGCGGCGCGACGGGCCGGGGTGAGGCACCTGGCCCACATCTCGATCGTCGGGGTCGACCGGGTGCCGCTCGGCTACTACCGGTCGAAGCTCGCCGTCGAGAGGCTGGTGATGGAGTCGGGTCTCGGGTGGACGGTGCTGCGGACCACCCAGTTCCACGACCTGGTGGTGCGGGTGCTCGGGCTCCTGGCCAAGGCGCCGGTCCTGGTGCTGCCGGCCCATGCCTCGGACCAGCCGGTGGAGGTGGCGGAGGTCGCCGACCGGCTCGCCGCACTGGCCGTGGGCGCGCCCGCCGGACGGGTGCCGGACCTGGGCGGCCCCGAGGTGCGCACCGTCGAGTCGCTGGCGCGCGCCTACCTGGGCGCGACGGGACGCCGCCGGGCCGTGGTGAACGTGCCGCTCGCGGGGAAGACTTACCGCGCGTTCCGCGCGGGCGGGCACCTCACGCCCGGGCACGCGGTCGGCAGGGGCACGTTCGAGGAGTATCTGGCGGTGCGGTTCGGCGACGGGGAGGGCGGGCGGCGCGGATGAGCAGACGGGCGTGGCTGCGGGCGGGGCTGGGAGTGCTCGCGGGCGGCCAGGTGGTGCTGGGGCTGTGGATCCTGCTGCTGCCCGAGTTGTTCTGGAAGTGGCCGTGGGTGTCGCACCTGCCGCCCTACAACGAGCACCTGCTCCGGGACTTCGGCGGGGCGAGCCTCGCGCTCGCCGTGGTGCTGTGCGCGGCGGTGGCGGCGATGGAACGCCGCCTGGTGCTGACGGCGCTGGTGGCCTACCTGGTCTCCTCCGTGGCCCACCTCCTGTTCCACGCCCGGCATCTGGAACCCCTGTCGGCGGCGAGTGCCGCGGGCTTCATGGCCCTGCTGGGGACGGCGGTGCTGCTCCCGGCGGTACTGGTGTGGCTGGCGGCGGACCGCTCGGCGTTCCACGAGCCGGACCCCGCAGGACGGCGGCCGGCTCGCTGAGGACACGGGCGCCCTGCCCCGGCCGTCCACGGCAGTGGTCGCCCCGGGGGCCGCGCCCCCGCACACCGCCGCACCGGGACGCGCACCCCCGCCCCCGAGCCTCGGGCGATCCGCGCAACCGGCGGCGCGCGATCCCGCGCGGTCCCACCCCGCCAGGGCCCTCCCTCCCCCGCCGGAACACCGCCTCCGGGATCCGAGGGCTTCGGCTTCCGTCCGCTCCCGTGGGACCGCCCCACCACGCCCGACGCCCCGAGGGCCACCGCTCCGGGCAGCCGGTCGACCGCGAGGGTTCTCCGCCTCGCCGAGGCCGAACAGGGAGGCGGCCCTCGGACCCGCGCGGCCCGGCGGCCTGCCGTCCTCGCCTCGGGACGGAGCACGCCCGCCCCGGGCGCCGTGGGCTACCGCTCCGGCGATGCGAAGAGTTCGTCCTGGGCCCGGTCACGGGCGGTCAGCAGCGCGCCGCGCAGTACCGCGGCGCCGCCCAGGGCGCTGGGCCGCACCTCGGTGGCCAGCGGGGACATCCGGCCCAGACGCTGCTGGACGCGGTCGGCGAGGGCGTCGGCACCGGCCTGGCCGATCTCACCGGCGAGGACCAGGCAGCCGGGGTCGAGGACCGAGACGACGGCGGCGGCGCCGAGGACGACGCGGTCGGCGAGGGCGTCGAGGAAGCTCCCGGCGGCCGGGTCGTCGCCGGACGCCGAGCGGCGCACCGCCTCCCGGACCAGCGCGGCGGCGTGCGGCTCGGGCCCGGTGGGCCGTGCCGTCACGCCGTGCTCCGCCGCCAGCGCGGCCACCGCCGCCGACCCCGCCACGGAGTGGAAGCCGCCGTCGCAGTCGGTGGCGGAGGGCAGACCCGCGGTGCCCGGCACCGGCATGAAGCCGATCTCGCCCGCGCCGCCGGACACGCCCCGGCGCAGGGTGCCGTCCAGGACGACGGCGGCGCCGATGCCGAGGCCGAGCCAGAGCAGGACGAAGGTCTCGCGGCCCCGGGCGGCGCCGTCGCGCTGTTCGGCCAGGGCGGCGAGGTTGGTCTCGTTCTCGACGCCGACCCGCGCCTCGGGGAACTTCTCCTGGAGCGCGGCCATCAGCCGGCGGTGCCACTCGGGCAGCCCGCCGGAGTCCCGGAGCTCGCCGCCGACGGGGTCGATCAGACCGGGCGCGCCGATACCGACGGTGTGCAGCCGGTCGGCGCCGGCCTCCTTCACCGCGCGCTCGACCAGACTCACCGCCTGCTCCACCGCGGGACCGGTGCCGGAGCGGTCGTCGATCGGCGCGGAGGCCTCGGCGAGGACCCGGCCGAGCAGGTCGGAGACGAGGACGGCGACGCCCCCGGTGCGTACGTCCAGGGCGGCGAGGTGGGCGCGCTCGGCGACGATGCCGTAGAGCTTGGCGTTGGGCCCGCGGCGCTGCTCGCCGGACTCCCCCGCCACCTCGATCAGCCCGGAGGCGGTGAGCCGTTCGACGAGGTCGGCGACGGTGGGCCGGGACAGGCCGGTCAGCTGCTTCAACTGCCCTGCCGTCAACGGGCCCTCCTGCTGGAGCAGATGAAGGGCGTGCCGGTCGTTGATGGCCCGGGCGGTGCTCGGGGATGCGGGCATGCCGGGATCCTTCCAGATCGGCGGCGCGGGGCCCACGCCGGTAACCCACTATCTATCAGGCAGGCTCCCTGATAGTTTACCCGGCGCGCTGCCACGCACCGCCGCGCACCGAGGACACGAAGGGGTGGACCATGAGCACAGGGATCTACGGGCGACGCGAGGTGAAGCATGCCCGGTACGCCGTGGCGGCCGTGTTCGCCGTGCACGGCTCCGTCACCGGCTCGTTCGCGACCCGGGTGCCGTGGATCCAGGACCACGCCGGCGTGAGCGCGGGCCAGTTGGGGCTGGCGCTCGCCTTCCCGGCGCTCGGCGCGTCCCTCGCCATGCCGCTGGCCGGGAGCGTGAGTCACCGCTTCGGCGCCCGTACCGCCCTGCGCGGTCTGCTGGCCCTGTGGACCCTGGCGCTGGTCCTGCCCTCCCTCGCCCCGAACCTGCTCACCCTGTGTCTCGCCCTGTTCGTCTACGGCGCCACGGCGGGCATGTCGGACGTGGCGATGAACGCGCTGGGCGTCGAGATCGAGAACCGTCTCGACAAGTCGATCATGTCCGGACTGCACGGCATGTGGAGCGCGGGCGCGCTGATCGGTTCGGCGGCCGGCACGCTCGCCGCCCACCTGGGCGCGGACGCCCGCACCCACCACCTCCTGGCCGCCGCGGTGCTGACCGTGACGGGCCTGGTCGCCTGCACCTGGGTGCTGGACCTCCAGCCCGCCGAGGACGAGGACCCGCCGCCGCGCTTCGCACTGCCGCCCAGGTCGGCGGTGCTGATCGGCGCGGTCGGGTTCTGCGCGGTGTTCGCGGAGGGCGCGAGCCTCGACTGGTCCGCGGTCTACCTGCGGGACGAGTTGCAGACCTCGGCCGGCCTGGCGGCGGCCTGTACGACGGGCTTCACCTTGACGATGGCGGTGGCCCGGCTCGTCGGCGACCAGGTGGTGGACCGGTTCGGCGCGGTGCGCACGGTGCGGGTGAGCGGTGTGCTGGCCGCCCTGGGCGGTCTGCTCGTCGTGATCGGCGGCCATCCGGCGGTGGCGATGACCGGCTTCGCGCTGATGGGCCTCGGCATCGCCGTGGTCGTTCCGCTGTGCTTCGCCGCGGCCGGCCGGGCGGGCTCCAACCCGAGCCTGGCCATCGCGGGCGTCGCCACCATCACGTACACCTCCGGCCTGGTCGCGCCGAGCGCGATCGGCGGTCTGGCCCAGGCGACCAGCCTGGTGGTGTCGTTCGGTCTGGTGACCCTGCTGGCCTGCTGCCTGGTGGTGTTCGCGAGGGTGCTGCGGGCCGGGGACCGCAACCGCCCGAAGATCAGTGCGCCGGTCGCAGAAGTGCCCGACCGGCAGTCCTGAAGGTCTCGCTCCACGGCGCCGGGCGCAGCGTCCCGGAGTCCAGCCGGACCAGCACCCGGGTGCCGCGGGCGTAGGTGGTGGCGCCGTCCGCCGAGCAGAACCGGAAGCCGTAGGTCAGCCCGGTGGTGCCGAGCCGGTCCAGCCAGAGGTGGACGGCGTACGCGCCCGGCCGCGTGACCGGTGCCTCGTAGGTGATCGTGAGTTCCTTGACGGCGTTGCACGCGTCGCCGGCCGCCGCCCAGTCGCCCTCGAACCGGACGCCGTACCCGGCCCACAACCGCGTCCAGGCCCGCTCGACCATCACCGGGTAGCGCGCGTTGTGCAGCAGCCCGAGCGCGTCCAGGTCGTCGAAGTGGACGGTGACGGGGACGAGCCGGCCGTGCGGCACGGCGGGCGGGACGGGGGCGGCGGGCGCTTCGGCGGTCACTGCGTGCTCCTGGGTGGTGCGTGGTGGTACGCGTGGTGTCGGCGTACGGGGGACCGCCGTCATCCTAAGCGGACGCTCAGGGCACTCTTCGGGGAAGGGTGCAGGTCAACCGCATGGCCGGGCACCCCTGACAATGGTCCGGACAGACTCGGCACAGAGAAAGCGAAACCTCACCATGGACCTCGGCGTGCGTTGGAAGCTGCACGGGGATGGCAAAGTGCCCGCCCCCGGAGCGGTGGTCCGCCCCGACGAACGGCTCTCGTGGCCCCGCACGGCCGGGTTGGGCGCCCAGCACGTGGTGGCCATGTTCGGGGCGTCGTTCGTGGCTCCGGTCCTGATGGGCCTGGACCCCAACCTCGCGATCATGATGTCGGGCGTGGCGACCGTCATCTTCCTGCTCGCCACCCGCGGCCGGGTGCCCAGCTACCTCGGCTGCTCGCTCTCCTTCGTCGGCGTCGCCGCAGTGATCCGGGCACAGGGCGGCACCAGCGCCACGGTGACCGGCGCGGTCCTGGTCGTCGGAGTCGCGCTGTTCCTGGTGGGGCTCGCCGTGCAGCGGTTCGGGGCGCGGATCATCCACGCCGCGATGCCGCCGGTCGTCACCGGCGCCGTGGTGATGCTGATCGGCTTCAACCTGGCCCCGGTCACCGCGTCCACCTACTGGCCGCAGGACCAGTGGACGGCGCTGCTGGTGATGCTGTTCACCGGTCTGGCCGTGGTGTGCCTGCGCGGCTTCTGGTCCCGGATCGCGATCTTCCTGGGGCTGGTCTTCGGGTACGTGCTGTCCTGGGCCCTCGACCGGATCTTCGGGAAGATCCACTCGGTGGACGGCAGCGGCAAGCTCACCGACCACTGGCGGCTGGACTTCTCCGCCGTGGGCCGGGCCGACTGGGTCGGGCTGCCGACCTTCCACGGGCCGAGCTTCGAGTGGTCGGCGATCCTGGTCGCCCTGCCGGTCGTCATCGCCCTGATCGCGGAGAACGCCGGGCACGTCAAGGCGGTCGGCGAGATGACCGGCGACAACCTGGACGACAGGCTCGGCACGGCGATCTCCGCCGACGGCATCGGCTCGGTGCTCTCCACCGCCGTCGGCGGTCCGCCCAACACCACGTACTCCGAGAACATCGGCGTGATGGCCGCGACCCGGGTCTACTCGACGGCCGCCTACTGGGCCGCGGCGGGATTCGCCCTGCTCTTCGGCCTCTGCCCGAAGTTCGGCGCGGTCGTCGCCGCGATCCCGGGCGGCGTGCTCGGCGGCATCACCGTCATCCTCTACGGCATGATCGGCCTGCTCGGCGCGCAGATCTGGATCAACGCGAAGGTGGACCTGCGCAACCCGTTGAACCTGGTACCGGCCGCCGCGGGCATCATCATCGGCGTCGGCAACGTCAGCCTGGAGTTCACCGACACCTTCTCCCTCAGCGGCATCGCGCTCGGCACCCTGGTCGTGATCACCGGCTACCACGCGCTGCGCGCCTTCGCCCCGGCCCACCTCAAGACCCAGCAGCCGCTCCTCGACGAGGGCACGTCGTCGTACGACGCGGAGTCCGAAGGCGGCGGCGCGGGCAACGGCGGTGACGGTGAGGGCGGTGCTCAGCGCGCCAGGTCGTAGGCGTACGAGGGGGTGAACGTCCCCGGCTCGCCGCGGCAGCCGTCCGACTCCCCGGGCAGCTTGACCCACAGGTAGGCGTCGATGCGCCCCATGCCGGTGGTGAGGGTCGGTGCGCGGCCGAGTCTGCGACCGCCCGGGTCGCACCACTCCCCGTCGGCCGGGGCGCCGTTGCCGTTGCGGCTGGTGTCGATGACGGCGCCGAGGCCCGCCGGGCCGCCGAGGGCGTCGAGGACCGCGCGGTCGTAGCCGACCTCGTCGGCGGTGGTGTGGAAGTTGGAGACGTTGCTGAAGACGCCGTCGGAGGAGTCGGCCGAGGCGGCACCGGCCTGCTTCAGCCGGCCCGCCTGCTGGGCGGGGGCGTGCCAGCCGGAGTGACCCGCGTCGTAGTGCACCCGGGCGGCCGGGTCGGCGTCCTTCATGACCCGCCCGGCGCGGGCCAGGGAGGCGAAGCGGTCCGCGCGTCCCCCGGCGGACAGGCACGCGGACTGGGCGACCGAGTCGGGCTCCAGCACGACGATCACCTCGCCGGAGCCCAGCCCGGCGGCGAACCGGTCGATCCAGGCGTCGTAGGCGTCGAGGTCGGGCGCGCCGCCCTCGGAGTGGCCTCCGCAGTCGCGGTCGGGTATGCGTACGGCACGAGCACCGGCACCCGGCCCTGGGCGGCGGCCGCGGAGGTGACGGCGCGGACCCGGGAGGTGAGCGTGGCGGGTGTGTGGTCGGCGAACCAGACGGCGGCCGGGTGCCCGGCGACCCGGTTCGCGATGACGTCCCGGCGCGGGTGCCGGGGTGGGCCCGGAGCCAGTCGGCGACCTGGGAGTCGGGGTGCCGGTAGAGCCGGGTGGCGGCGGCCGTGGTCCCGGGTTCCTCCTTCGTGGCGGTCCGCCTCGGCGTAGGGGCCGGAGTCGGCTTCCGGGGCGTCGGGGACGGCGACGCGGACCGCGAGGGCGAGGGGGGCGGCGACGAGGGCGGCGAGGCGGGCAGGGCGTCCGGCCGCACCGGAGGGGACACCTGCGGGCGGGCGGCCTCCGTCTCCCCGCCGCCCGCGTCGCCGAGCGCGGTGAGCAGGCCGGCGGCGGCCCCCACCGCGACGACGACGGACGCCGCGGCGACCCTCGCACCGCGGCCGGCGACCCGCCTCCGTTCGGTCCCGCGAACTGCCGGACGTCGGGCACGACGGCCTGACACGTAGGATCCCCCTCCCCCGCGGCGGGCACATTCCCCCGTTCTGGGGAAGCGCCGGGCCCGCCGGCACAGCCGTCAGCCTAAAGCTGCGACGCTGCCGCCATGGCGCACTGCGAGCAAGTCCCGACGGCCGCCTTGACGGTGGACACCGTCCTGTCCCGGATGCGGGCCCTCGACACGGCGCTGCCGGCCCGGGACGGGATCGCGGTCTTCAACCGCGTCTACCTGGCCGTCACGGAGGCCGTCGACCGGCACATCGACGGCGGCCGGTTCGCGGACGCCCCGGCCGCGACCGCGCTGGACGTGCGGTTCGCCGAGCGCTATCTGGCCGCCGTGGACGCGGCGGAGGAGGACCGCCGTCCGCCCGCGTGCTGGCGCCCCCTGTTCCAGTTCCGCCGCCATCCGGGGGTACGGCCCCTGCAGTTCGCGCTGGCGGGCATCAACGCGCACATCGGCCACGACCTCGCGCTGGCCGTGGTGGACACCTGTCGTACGCTCGGCTGCGAACCCGTCGACCTGGAGGACGAGTTCGACCGCGTGGGTGATCTCCTCGTCTCGCTGGAGGAGCGCATCCGCGACGAGCTGATGCCGGGTCCCGATCTCCTCCAGATCGCCGACCCGCTGACCCATCTGCTCGGCTCCTGGAGTCTGGAGCGCGCCCGCGAGGCCACCTGGGCGGCGGCCCGCGCGCTGTGGGCGCTGCGCCGGCTGCCGGACGTCGCCGGGGAGTTGACCGAACGGCTGGACGCCGCGGTGGGCTTCGCGGGCCGCATGCTGCTCACCCCGCTGCCGGATTGATCCGTCCGGTCCCCGCCGTGGTGCCGCGGTGCGCGTACGGAACAACCGTACGTTCGTTGTACGTTGAAACCGGTTGGACCCATGGGCAACTCGCACCCCGACTGCGAAGGAGCACCCGGCATGACGACCCGGCTCGGACTCGGCCTCCCCCAGATGCGGCAGTACGACATCGGCAAGGACGTCCCCGACGTGGCGCGCGCGGCGGAACGGACGGGCTACGAGAGCCTGTGGGTGTTCGAGCGCGCCCTGTTCCCCCAGCCCGCGACCCAGGGGCTGTACGGCATCGAGGGCCTGCCCTGGCCGGACACGTACCGGGGCGTGGCGGAGCCGCTGGTCACCCTCACCCTCGCCGCCGCGGCCACCGAGCGGGCCCGGCTGGGTACGAGCGTGCTGGTCGCCCCGCTGCACGTGCCGTTCCAGCTCGCCAAGACGCTGGCCTCGCTGGACGCGGCGAGCGGCGGCCGGGTGGTGGCGGGCTTCGGCACCGGCTGGTCGCACGACGAGTACGCGGCGGCGTCCGTACGGCCGTTCGCCGAGCGCGGCGCCGCCCTCGACGAGCTGATCGGGGTGTGCCGGGCGGTGTGGAGTCCCGACCCGGTGGTGTACGACGGCGAGGTGACGAAAATCGCCTCCGCCGAGGTCGGCCCCAAACCCGCCCGGCCGATCCCCGTCCTGCTGGCGGCGGGCGACAGCGGCCGGGCCCGGCGCCGCCTGGTCGACCACGCCGACGGCTGGCTGCCGACCGGCATGGGCGCCGCGACCGTCGCCGAGCAGTGGCGGCGGCTGCGGGAGCTGGCCGCCGAGCGGGGCCGTACGGAGCCGATCCGAACGGTGCTGCGGGTCAACACCCGCTACAGCGCCAAGAACTACGAGGGATCCGACCGCCGCCCCTTCCAGGGCGGCGTCGACCAGATCGTCGAGGACCTGGTCGCGCACGCCGAGATCGGCCTGGACGAGATCCTCGTCGACCTGCAGAGCACCCTGCGCGACGCCGAGGAGCTCAAGGACGTCGCCGCCCAGGTCTACGAGAAGGCGAGGGCGGCCGGGGTCTAGACCCGGGCGCGGCCCCGTCCTCCTCCCGTCCTCTAGTCCCCTGGTTCTCTGGTCCCCTAGGTTCTGTCCGGCGGATCACTGCGGAGCCAGAGGCGTATTGCTGCGGCGGTGACGGTGCCGTGGAAGACGTAGGCCCGCTTGTCGTAACGAGTGGCGACTGCGCGGGAGTTCTTGAGCCGGTTGATGGTCCGCTCGACCTCGTTGCGCCGCCGGTATCGGTCACGGTCGAAGCTGGTGGGCCTGCCGCCCGCGCTGCCTCTGCGGCGGCGGTTGGCCCGCTGGTCCTTCGGTTCCGGAATCGTGTGCCGGATGTCGCGTCTTCGCAGGTAGCGGCGGTTGCGGCGTGAGCTGTATGCCTTGTCGCCACTGACGTGGTCCGGCCGTGTCCGGGGGCGTCCGCCCAGCGGTCGGGGGACCCGGATCCGGTCCAGGACCTCGATCATCTGCGGGGCGTCGCCCCACTGGCCCGGCGTGAGCAGGAGGGCCATAGGGCGGCAGCCGCCTTCGCCGGCCAGGTGAATTTTGCAGGTCAGGCCGCCCCGGGAGCGTCCGAGTCCCTCGTCGGGGCGGTGGTGCCGGGGCGTCGTCCTTTTTTCGGGACCCGCGGCCGGGTCTTGCGGGCACCGGCCGCATGCTGATGGGCCCGGCAGGACGTCGAGTCGACGCCAACCATCGACCAGTCGATCCGCCCCGCCAGGTCGGCGTCGGCCTGGACCGAATGCAGAATCTGGTCCCAGGTGCCGTCCGCCGACCAGCGGCGATGTCGTTCGTAGACGGTTTTCCACGAACCGTAGCGTTCCGGCAGGTCACGCCAAGGGACGCCCGTCCGGACACGAAACAAGATGCCGTTGACCACGGTGCGGTGGTCATTCCACCGGCCGCCCCGCCGACCCGAAGGCGGCAGATGCGGCTCCAGTAACGACCACTCGCGATTCGTCAGATCCCCCCGACCCATGACCGAACCAACGAGCGACCGGTCGGAAGGTCACATGATCCGCCGGACAGAACCTAGTCCTCGGGAAGCTCCACCGGCGCGATCTCCTCGTAGAGGTCGCCCGGGCCGGGGTTGGTCCGGTCGGTCTCGCCGCCGAGGTGGTGCATGACGCCCCAGACCGCGTTCAGCGCGGTCTGCACGGCGCCCTCGGCCCAGCCGGCCGTCCAGGAGATGTCGTCGCCGGCGAGGAAGATGCCCCGCTTGTCCTCGGGCAGCCGGTCCTGCATGAAGTGGGTGAACAGACGGCGCTGGTAGCGGTAGTGGCCCGGCAGGTTGGCCTTGAAGGCACCCATGAAGTAGGGCTCGTTCTCCCAGGAGACCGTCACCGGGTTGCCGATGACGTGCTTGCGGATGTCGACCTTCGGATAGATCTCGCCGAGCGACTTCAGCATGACCTCCATCCGCTCGTTCGCGGACAGCGGCAGCCACTTCAGACTGTCGTCGCACCACGTGTAGGAGAGGCAGATGACGGCGGGCCTGTCCGGGCCGTCGTCGAGCAGGTAGGTGCCGCGGGTCATGCGGTCGGTGAGCGTCATCGACATGACGTCCCGGCCGGTGTCCTCGTCCTTGTCGAGCCAGAAGGGCCGGTCGACCGGGACGAAGAGCTTGCTGGACTCCATGTAGTGGGTGCGCTCGATCGCGGTCCAGTGGTCGATCGGGAAGAGCGAGTCGTCGCAGGCGATCTTCGAGAGCAGCATCCAGGACTGGGCGGTGAAGATCGCCGCCGGGTACGTGCGGATGTCGCCGTCCGCGTCGGTCACGGTGATGCGGTTGCCCGCGGTGCGGTTCAGCCGGGTCACGGCCGGGCGGGGCTCGCCGTCCCGGTGCAGGGACTTCAGCGAGGTGCCGTGCGGCCAGTGGACGATCTTCTCGGGCTCGCGCTCCCAGAGCCTGAGCGGCAGCTGCTGGGAGCCGCCGACGATGCCGCGGTGGTGGTCGTCGGCCTCGGTGTAGACGACGCGGAGGATCTCCAGGATGGAGTTGGGGAAGTCGGTGTCCCAGCCGCCGGTGCCGAAGCCGACCTGGCCGAAGATCTCGCGGTGCCGGAAGGACTTGAAGGCCTCGGAGTCGCACAGGAAGCCGTAGAAGGTCTGGTTGTCCAGCTTCTCGACCAGCTTCGCCCAGATCTCGCGGATGCGGGGGACGTCGCGCTCGCGCAGGGCGCGGTTCATGTCGGAGAAGTCGGCGCCCTCTTCGAGGCACTTCGCCCAGGCGTCGGCGACGTCCCGGTAGACCTGCGGCAGGTCGTCGAGCGTCTCGGCGTAGTGCGACTCGCCCTTGAGGTCGACGACCGTCGAGGGGGTCGCCTCGGCCAACGGGTTGGGGAAGGCCCGGGTCTGAAGGCCCACCAGGTCGATGTAGTGCTGGAGGGCGGTGGAGGACGGCGGGAAGCGCATCGCGCCCATCTCGGCGGTCAGCGAGGGGTCGCAGCCGTCGAAGCCGACGGTGCGCAGGCGGCCGCCGATCCGGTCGGCCTCGTAGACGACGGGCCTCAGGCCCATCTTCATCAGCTCGTAGGCGGCCACGATGCCGGACAGGCCGCCGCCGATGACGGCGACCTCGGTGCCGTGCTCGGTGGCGGGTATCTGGCCGAGTCCGGCGGGGTGGGCGAGGAAGTCGTCGTACGCGTACGGGAAGTCCGGCCCGAACATGGTGATCGGCGGCTGCTGCTCGTCTGCGTGCTCGATCGCGTTGGGCACGGTGGACGTCATGGGGTACGGACTCCTTGCACGGGTGGAACGGGGATCACGGGTGGAAACGGGGGGACCGAGGAAGCGGGAGGGCCGAACGCGGGGTGCGGGGCTCAGGCGAGGGCGCCGTAGAGGCCGGGGCGGCGGTCGTCCAGGTACGGGTTGGCCTCGCGCGAGGCGGCCAGGAAGGCCGGGTCGACGTCCGCGAGGAGCAGCTCCTCGGCCCGCCCGGCGCGGGCGCGGGCGATGCCGTCGGGCCCCGCGAGGGTGGACAGGCCGACGAACTCGAACTCGCCCTCGGGGCCGACCCGGTTGACGTACGCGACGTACATCTGGTTCTCGAAGGCCCGCACCGGCACGACCGACTCGGCGACGAACTGGAACGGGTGCATCTGCGCGGTCGGGACGAGCAGCAGGTCGGTGCCGGCCAGGGCGTGGGCGCGGACGTTCTCCGGGAACTCCACGTCGTAGCAGATCATCAGGCCGACGGTGAGCTCGCCGAGCCGTGCCTGGACGACGGGCTGCTCGCCCGGGGTGAAGTGGTCGCGCTCGAAGCAGCCGAAGAGGTGCGTCTTGCGGTAGCAGGCCAGACGGGTGCCGTCGGCGTCGATGAGCTGCACGGAGTTGAAGACGCTCGCACCGGCCCGCTCGGGGTAGCCGTAGGCGATCGCGAGGCCGTGGCGCCCGGTGATCTCCGCGACCGCGTCGGCCGAGTCGCCGTCGGCGGGCTCGGCGAGGGCGCCGACGGCGTCGCCGATGGCGTACCCGGTCAGGAACAGCTCGGAGGTGACGAGCAGCGCGGCACCCGCGGCGGCGGCACGGCCCGCGGCCTCGTCGAGGACCTTGAGGTTCTCGGCGGGGGAACCGGGGCGGCCGGAGCTCTGGAGCAGGGCGGTGCGCATGCGTATTCCTCACCGGGGGAAAGGGGGCGGGGGCCAGATAGACGGTACGGTCGGCGGACTCGGCCGGACAAGACGGACCTGTTGCGCGCCGGTGAGCGGATCGTTGCGTGCGCACCGCCCTCGACGGCGATTCGTTGCGCCCCTCCAGCAGGCCCGGTCCCCGCCCTCCCTCGCGCGGCGGAGACGGGTCCAGCCCTGGGCCCGACGTGGTGCGGGTGCGGCGGCGAGGGGGAAGCGGGCCGGCGTGCGAAGTGGTCACGCGCGGGACCGGCGGCTTCGACGTCGTGCCCCGGCAGCCGCGACGGCGGCCCGGACGGCACCGACCAGCAACAGCGCCGTCAGGACGTACGGCACCGCGGACAGCGCGAAGGCGGTGCCGTGCCCCCACGCCGTGGCCGCCGCCGCGTAGGCGCCGTAGACGGCGAAGTTGCCCAGCTCGGTACCGAGGCCCGCGACCGAGGTCAGGGTGGCCCGCCCGGTGTCGTCGATACGCTGCTGGAGGCGGGCGTCGGCCAGCACCGTGGCCAGCTGGAACCCGCCGAAGGCGAGCGCCACCAGGACCAGAGCGGCCGGTGTCCCGGCCAGACCGCCCAGGGCCAGGGCGAGCGCCGAGCCGGTGAGCAGGGCGGCGAACCCGTGGGTGGTCAGTCGCTCCGCCGCCCCCGCCAGCAGGCTGCCGGCCGTGGCGCCGGCCCAGATCAGCAGGAGCAGCCAGGGCACGGTCTCGGACGCCACACCGGTGTCGCGCGCCAGCAGCGGGGTGTACTCGTCGAGCGCGCCCCACACCGCCGTCACGGCCGGTACGAGCAGCAGCGCGCCGCGCACGGACCGGTCGGCGCGGGCGTCGGCGAGTCCCGCGCGCAGGCTCGCGGACCAGCGCTCGCCGCCGGAGGAGCGTGTGCGGTGCTCGGGGAACCGGGTCGCCACCGCCGCCGCGGTCAGACAGGCGAGCACGCTCGCCGCGCCCACCGCGTCGTAGCCGCCCCAGGCGAAGACCGGACCGGCCAGACCCATGGCGGACATGGTCGCGGCGATGCCGATCGCCCGGGCCCGGCCCATGACGCGGGCGTACCGGTCGGCCGCGCCGGCCCGGTCCAGCTCGTCGTAGACCAGCGCCTCCAGCGCGCCCGAGCCGAGCGCGCCGCCGGCGCCCCAGAGCAGGAAGCCGAGCGCGAAGGCGCCGTAGGAAGGCACGAGCACCCACAGCGCGAAGCCGGCGGCGGTGAGCAGCGGGCCGAGGATCAGCAGCAGCCGCCGGGAGACGGCGTCGGCCCAGGCGCCGGAGGGCACCTCCAGCAGGACACCGGTGAGCGACCACAGGGCGAACAGCGAGGTCGTCTGCCAGACGGACAGACCGGTGTCGCTGAACAGCAGCGCGTACACCGGGTAGAGCAGGACGAACTCGTCACAGAACGCGGAGGCGTACAGCGTGCGCACGAGGCGGCGGGTGCCGGCGGGCGCGGTGGCGGCACGCTCCGGGGCGGGCGAGGGCGAGGGTGAGACGGTCATGGGGCCTTCCCGAGGGGGCGGATCGGACACCGGAGGTACGGCGTCCGGGGCGGCCCTCGGGAGGAGGCGCTACGGGTGGATCAATGTCGCCGGGTCATGGCACCGATGCTAGACGCCGGCCGGCGCCCTGCCCATCGGATTACGTGGGCGAGCCCGACGAGAAGCGCCGCAGCAGCGGTGAGAGCACCAGCACGGACTTGGTCCGCTCCACGAACGGTTCCCCGGCGATCCGCTCCAGGACCCGCTCGAAGTGGCGCATGTCGGAGGCGAAGACCTGGGCGACCGCGTCCGCGTCCCCGGTGACGGTGGACGCGGCCACGACCTCCTGGTAGCGCTCCAGGCCCCGCTGGATGGTCTCGGGCGAGGTGTTGCGGCGGCAGAAGATCTCGACGAACCCCTCGGTCTCCCAGCCGAGCGCGGCGGGGTCGACCCGTACGGTGAAGCCGGTGATGGCTCCGGTGGCGCGCAGCCGGTCCACGCGCCGTTTCACGGCGGGCGCGGAGAGGCCGACCGACTGCCCGATGTCCGCGTAGGAGCGGCGGGCGTCCTCGGCGAGGGCGTGCACGATGCGTTCGTCGAGATCGTTCAGCACGGCGGGTCGTTCACTTCACTTCTGGTGCGTCCGGCCCGCGGACGGGTCCGGAGCGGCGAGTCGGGAGCGGCGGTGGCCGTACACGAAGTAGAACACGGGCCCGACTCCCCTCCGGACACCGAAGACCACCCGGGTGACGGTGGACGGGCCGCCCGTCCACCGTCACCCGGGCACGGAAGCCGAAGCCAGGGGGCCGGCGGGTCAGCTCCAGCTGGCGTGCAGCGGCTTGCCCTCGGCGTAACCGGCGGCGCTCTGGATGCCGACGATGGCCTTCTCCGCGAACTCCTCCAGGGAGCCGGCACCGGCGTAGGTGCAGGACGAGCGGACACCGGCGATGATCGAGTCGATCAGGTCCTCGACGCCGGGGCGGGCCGGGTCGAGGAACATCCGGGAGGTGGAGATGCCCTCCTCGAACAGCGCCTTGCGGGCCCGGTCGTAGGCCG
This sequence comes from Streptomyces violaceorubidus, assembly GCF_000717995.1. Classification (GTDB taxonomy): domain Bacteria; phylum Actinomycetota; class Actinomycetes; order Streptomycetales; family Streptomycetaceae; genus Streptomyces; species Streptomyces violaceorubidus. The sequence continues at coordinate 76,916 of NZ_JODM01000013.1, read as the reverse complement.
ACTCCTCCGAGGTGCGGTTGCGCACCGCGCGCGCGGAGGCCATGCCGAAGGACTCCTTGTAGGCGCGGCCGTTGGCGTCGTGCTGGAGGTCGCCCGGGGACTCGTAGGTCCCGGCGAACCAGGAGCCGACCATCACGTTGGACGCGCCGGCCGCGAGGGCCATCGCCACGTCGCGCGGGTGGCGCACCCCGCCGTCGGCCCACACGTGCTTGCCGTACTTCTTCGCCTCGGCCGCGCACTCCAGGACGGCGGAGAACTGGGGGCGGCCCACTCCGGTCATCATGCGGGTGGTGCACATGGCACCGGGGCCCACGCCGACCTTGATGATGTCGGCGCCCGCCTCGATCAGGTCGCGCACGCCCTCGGCGGAGACGATGTTGCCCGCGACGATCGGGACCTGCGGGTCGAGGTCGCGCACCACCCTGACGGCGCTGATCATCGACTCCTGGTGGCCGTGCGCGGTGTCGATGACGAGGGTGTCCACGCCCGCGTCGAGAAGCTGCTTGGCCTTGCCCGCCACATCGCCGTTGATGCCGACGGCGGCGGCGATGCGCAGCTTGCCGTTCGCGTCGACGGCCGGGGTGTAGAGGGTGGCGCGCAGGGCGCCCCTGCGGGTGAGGATGCCGGCGAGGCGGCCGTCCTTGTCCACGGCGGGCGCGTAGCGGCGGTTGGCGGCGTCGAGGGTGTTGAAGGCCTCGCGCGGGTCCAGGTCCGCGTCGATGAGGATCAGGTCCTTGGACATGACCTCCTCGAGCTGGGTGAAGCGGTCCACGCCGGACAGGTCGGTGTCGGTGACCACGCCGACCGGCCTGTGGTCCTCGTCCACGACGACGCCCGCGTTGTGCGCGCGCTTGGGCAGCAGGGCCAGCGCGTCGGCGACGGTCTGGTGCGGGGCGAGCACGATCGGGGTGTCCAGGACGTGGTGGCGGCTCTTCACCCAGGAGACGACGTCGGTGACGACCTCGATCGGGATGTCCTGCGGGATGACCACGAGCCCGCCGCGCCGGGCCACCGTCTCGGCCATCCGCCGGCCCGCGATGGCGGTCATGTTGGCGACGACGAGCGGGATGGTGGTGCCCGTGCCGTCCGGTGAGCCGAGGTCCACGCCCTGCCGGGAGCCGACGGCGGAGCGGCTCGGCACCATGAACACGTCGTCGTACGTCAGGTCGTACGAGGGCTGGATGTCATTGAGGAAACGCACGTGCTGCACATCCCAGTCGATCAGAGGTGGCCCCCGGACAGGTCAGCCAGGGGGAAAGAGCACGTACTTCATTGTCCCACGACGGGCGGCCGATCAGCCCCGGGCAGATCATCCAGGCTGGTCAACGGCCTCCTTGGAGGAACCTCCAGGGCCGAGGGTGACGAAGAGCCCGGGGCCCCGGTCGGTGGCCTCGGCGAAGACCTCCTCGGCGACGGCCCACTCCTCGGGCCGCGCCTCGGCGTACGCCCGCCAGCCCTGCACCACGAGCACCAGGCCGCGGTCGGCCGCGCCCTCCGGCCAGACGGAGGGGTCGGCGAGGGAGTCGGCGAGCGCGTCCCAGTTGCGGCCGAACCAGTCGGGAAGCGACAGGTCACGGGCGCAGCGCTCCATCAGGCCCGCCTTGTCCGTGACCCCGTCGAGGTCCAGCGTGGCCACGAGCCGTCCCGCGGGGTCCTCGGTCATGTCGCGTCCTTCTTCCTGTCCTGCCGGTGCCGACCGGCTTCGTCCGGTGCCGACCGGCTTCCTCCGGTGCCGATGGGCCGTCAGATCCCGTCGGGGTCGGTCCGGTTGAGCGTCGACTTCGGTGCCGAACCCGCCGTCATCAGGTAGTCCGCGGCCGAGGTGTCCGTCACCAGGCTGGTGACCAGGCCGGAGCGCAGCACCGCGTCGATGGCCGCGGCCTTGCGCTGCCCGCCCGCGATCGCGACGACCTCGGGGATGCGGCGGAGCTGGTCGGCCTTGACCGTGATGCACCGCTCCCCCAGGTCCCGCCCGACCCGGCGGCCCTCGGCGTCGAAGAGGTGCGCGGACATCTCGGCGGCGACCCCGAGGGAGGCGTAGTGCGCCCGCTCCTCGTCGCTGAGCATGTCGTGCACCGTCGAGATGCCGGGCTCCCAGGAGCCGATGGAGACGCAGGCGACCGTGACCTTGTCGAAGTACTCGAAGGCCCGGGCGATACCGGTCTGGTGCCGCAGCGCCTGTGCGGTGGCCACGTCGGGCAGCAGCATCGGCGCGTAGATGGGGTGGGCGTCGCCGCCGGAGACCTGGGCGGCGCGGCGGACGGCCTCCACCGAGCCGCGCTCGGCGGTCCCGGCGTCGTACACGCCCGTCAGCTGGACCACGGTGCACGGCGGCAGCCGGTCGAGCGCCGCCGCCATGTGGATGGTCGACCTGCCCCAGGCCAGCCCGAGCACATCACCCTCGTTGACCAGCTCGCCGAGCAGGTCGGCGGCCACCTCGCCCAGGTTCTCCGGGTCGGGTGTCTCCTCGGCGTCGGCCGGGGACTCCACCACGACGGCGTGCCTGAGGCCGTAACGCGCCCGCAGGGCGTCCGAGCGCTCCGCGTCCAGCTCGGCCGGCACCCGGATCTCGATGCGTACAAGGTCCCGCTCGAGGGCGGTCTCGAGAACCCTGGCCACCTTGAAGCGGCTGACGCCGAACTCCTCCGCGATCTGGATCTTGGACTTGCCCTCGAGGTAGAAGCGGCGGGCCATGGCCGCCGCCTGGACCAGCTCAGCGGGTCCCATCCGCATGGCTGAACGGCCCGCCGACATACCCGACACGGCGATCTCCTCACTGCTGTTCACACTCTGGATACGCCGTTCATCCTTGCAGATTCGGCGCTGTTGATCAGCCCTGATGGGAGCCGTTCACTTTCTGTTCCTCAGTGGTCGCAGGACCAGGATGCCTTGGTGGTCGCCGCATCTGCCTGTGTGCGCAGTGCACGTACCGCCTCGGCCGGGTCGGACGCCCCGTACACGGCGGAACCCGCGACGAAGACGTCGGCGCCGGCGTCGGCGCACCGCTCGATCGTCGACACCGAGACCCCGCCGTCGACCTGGAGCCACAGCTCCAGACCGTGCTTCTTGATCAGCTCACGGGTGCGCCGGATCTTGGGAAGCATGATGTCGAGGAACGCCTGCCCGCCGAAGCCGGGTTCAACCGTCATGATCAGCAGCATGTCGAGCTCGGGGAGCAGGTCCTCGTACGGCTCGATCGGCGTCGCGGGCTTCAGCGCCATGGACGCGCGGGCGCCCTTGGCCCGGATCTCCCGGGCGAGCCGCACCGGCGCGGCGGCGGCCTCGACGTGGAAGGTGACGGACCCGGCGCCCGCCTCGACGTACTGCGGCGCCCAGCGGTCGGGGGCCTCGATCATGAGGTGGCAGTCCAGCGGGGTGTCGGTCGCGCGGGCCAGGGACTCGACCACCGGCACGCCGAGCGTGAGGTTCGGGACGAAGTGGTTGTCCATGACGTCGACGTGGAGCCAGTCGGCTCCCTGGACCGCCTTGGCCTCGTCCGCGAGGCGGGCGAAGTCGGCGGACAGGATGCTGGGGTTGATCTGCGCGGCCATGCCCCAAGCCTGCCATGTCCTCCGGGGTGAGCGGGCGGGGGTCCGGGGTGGCGGGGGCTGTCCGTCGGCCGCGGGCCCGGTGGTGGGTTGCCCGCGCACTTCCCCGCGCCCCTGGAGGGCTTGCGGATCGTCGTCGACCGCGGGCCCGGTGGCGGGTTGCCCGCGCAGGTCCCCGCGCCCCTGGAGGGCTTGCGGATCGTCGTCGACCGCGGGCCCGGTGGCGGGTTGCCCGCGCAGGTCCCCGCGCCCCTGGAGGGGGCGCGGAGCGGCGTCGGGTGCGGGTTGCGTGAGGGCGCGGGCGGTCCCGGGGCCTTCGCGGGTTACGCGGTGCGGCGGATCAGGGCCAGGTACATCGCGTCGGTGCCGTGGATGTGGGGCCAGAGCTGTACGTCGGGGCCCTCGCCCAGGTCGGGGACGCCCGGCAGCAGTGGGCGGGCGTCGACCAGGTCGGCCTCGGGGTGCTGCTTGAGGACGTCCGCGACGACGGCCCGGGTCTCCGCGAGGTGCGGCGAGCAGGTCGCGTAGGCGACGACGCCCCCGACCCGTACGGCCTCCAGGGCGCTGCGCAGCAGCCCGCGCTGGAGCGGGGCGAAGCCGTCCAGGTCCTCGGGACGGCGCCGCCAGCGCGCCTCGGGCCGGCGCCGCAGGGCACCGAGCCCCGTGCACGGCACGTCGACCAGGACGCGGTCGAAGCTCCCGGGCCGCCACGCCGGGCGGGTCCCGTCGGCGGCGATCACCTGGTACGGGCCGGGATTGCCGTCCAGCGCCCTGGCCACGAGCCCGGCACGGTGCGGCTGCTTCTCGGAGGCCAGCAGGAAGGCACCCCGCTCGGCGGCGAGCGCGGCGAGGAGCGCGGCCTTGCCACCGGGCCCCGCGCACCCGTCCAGCCAGCGCCGGTCCGGCCCGTCCAGCGGCGCGTTGGCGAGGGCCAGGGCGACCAGCTGGCTGCCCTCGTCCTGCACCCCGGCCCGGCCCTCCCGCACCGCCTCGACGGCCCCCGGTTCACCGCCCTCGCTCAACCGCACCGCGTACGGCGACCAGTGCCCCGGTACGGCGGCCTCCTCGCCGAGCAGTTCGTCGGGGGTGGCCCGGCCCGGCCGCGCGACCAGGGTGACCTCGGGGCGTTCGTTGTCGGCGACCAGCAGTTCCTCGATGCCGGCCCGGCCGCCGCCCAGCGAGTCCCACAGCGCGGAGACCACCCAGCGCGGGTGCGAGTGCACGACGGCCAGGTGGTCCTCGGGGTCCTCGTCGTAGGGCGGGGCGACGCGCTCCAGCCAGCCGTCCAGGTCGTCCCGCGCGACCTTGCGCAGTACGGCGTTGACGAACTTGGCCCGTCCGTCCCCGAGCACGACCCGCGCCAGCTCCACGGAGGCCGAGACCGCGGCATGGCTCGGGATACGTGTCCCGAGCAGCTGGTGAACGCCCAGGCTGAGCACGTCGAGAACCGGCGGATCGACTTCGCGCAGCGGCCGGTCCACGCAGTCCGCGATGATCGCGTCGTACGTCCCCTGCCGGCGCAGCGTCCCGTACACCAGCTCGGTCGCCAGGGCGGCGTCCCGGGCGTCGAACTTCTCGGGGCCCTCGCTCTCCCGCGCCTTGCGCAGCAGCGGCGGCAGGACGAGGTTGGCGTACGCGTCCCGCTCGTCGACGGCCCTGAGCGCCTCGAAGGCGAGGATGCGGACGGGGTCCTTCTGGGGCCTGCGGTACGGCTTGCCGGGTTTGCGGGGACGGCGGGGCTGCTCGCTCACGAAAAAGGTGCTCCGGGTGTGGGATGAAGTGCGCTCACCAGCGTACGCCGGGCCGGTGAACGGTGAAGCGGTTGCGCGGAGAGCGACGAGGCGACGAGGCGAGGCGACGACGCGAGGACGCGACGACGCCCGTCAGTCGCCGACCTGCTCGCCCTCGGTGATCCGCGCCCCGCGTGCCCAGTCCGCGGCCCGCATCGGCTTCTTGCCCTGCGCCTGCACCCACAGCAGCTCGACGGCGTGCGACCCGGTGCCGACGTACACGTTGTTCTTCCCGGCGGCGAGCTGCCCCGGGGCGAGGTCCGTCCGGTCGGGCAGCGGAACGACGTGCACCAGCTTGAGCCGCTCGCCTCGGAAGGTGGTCCAGGCGCCGGGCGCCGGGGTGCAGCCGCGCACCACCCGGTCCACGCGCAGCGCCGGGGCGGTCCAGTCGACCCGGGCGTCCTCCACGCTGATCTTCGGGGCGAGGGTGACGCCCTCGCCCGGCTGCGGCACCGCCGCCAGGCTGCCGTCCTCGATGCCGTCCATGGTGGCCGCGAGCAGGCCGGCCCCGGCGAAGGCCAGCCGGGTCAGCAGGTCGCCGCTGGTGTCGGTGGGGCGGATGGTCTCGGTGACCGTCCCGTACACGGGGCCGGAGTCCAGACCCTCCTCGATCAGGAAGGTGGACGCGCCGGTGATCTCGTCGCCCGCCATCAGCGCGTGCTGCACGGGGGCCGCGCCGCGCCAGGCGGGCAGCAGCGAGAAGTGCAGGTTGACCCAGCCCCGGGCGGGCACGTCCAGGGCGACGCGGGGCAGCAGGGCTCCGTAGGCGACGACGGGGCAGCAGTCGGGCGCGATCTCGCGCAGCCGCTCCAGGAAGTCGGGGTCGCGCGGCTTCGCGGGCTTGAGCACCTCGATGCCCGCCTCCTCGGCCCGCTCGGCCACGGGCGAGGCGACCAGTCGGCGCCCGCGCCCGGCCGGCGCGTCGGGCCGCGTGACGACGGCGGCCACCTCGTGACGCCCGGAGGCGATCAAGGCGTCCAGGGCGGGGACGGCGACCTCGGGGGTACCGGCGAAGACGAGCTTCATGGGTGGGACGGGCCTCTCGGGCGGGGGTGTTTGCTGGGCAGCGCACCAGTCTACGAGCCGTCAACCGGCGGAAGGCCGCCGCCGACCGCGCGGCACCCCCGGGAAGGACTCCGCCTCCCGCCCGACGGCGAACGGACGGGGCACGGGCGGGAGCCCCGGGACGGCAGGGCCGAGGGGGCGCACGAACAAACCCCCACGCCCCCGCCCCGTGACCAACGGCCCACCCACACGTTGGTCAAGGAAGAGTTGACCGGGCCGCCCGCGCGGCCCGATTCCTTTCAACGCCGGTTCGAGAGGCTTGTTCATGGCCGACCACGCAACCCACGACGCCCAGGCTCGGGCCAGCCTGCACTTGCTGGTGCGGGACATCGAGCGGGTCCGCCGGCAGGTGGACGCACTGCGCACCCTCACCGCCCAGTTGGGCAACGTCTACCGCCCGCGCCGCTCCGGCCCCTCCGCGGGCTTCGTCGTCTACGGACGCGCCCCCGCCCCGACGGTCCGTCTCGCCCAGGAGCTGCGGGACAGTGTCGAGACCCTGGTCACGGCCGCCGTGGACTTCGACCGTTCGCTCGGCTTCTCGTGGGACGCGGTGGGCTCGGCGCTCGGCGTCACCAAGCAGGCGGTGCACCGGCGCTACGGCTCCCGGCGCGCGGCGGCCCAGACGGCGTCCGCCGCGGAGACCACCGAGCACCCCGCGGAGCCGACGGGCACCCACCCGGTCAACGTGGGCTCGGGGCTCCCCCCGGTGCCCACGGTCCCGGCGGCCCGCTCCATGCCGACTCAGCCGACGTCGGGCAGTCCGTCCCTGCGCGACGAGGTCCGCCCGACCGCGTTCCCCGGCCCGCGCAACGGCTGACGCGCACCGACGACCGACCCACTGCGGCCGACCCACACCGACCGACCAGCGCTGCCCGACCCGCACCGACCGACCAGCGCTGCCCGACCCGCACCGACTGACCCGCACCGGCCGCCGCACCGGCCGAACCGCGGCCCCACACCGGCCCTCCGCACCTCCCGACCCTCCGGGAGACGGAGGGCCGTGGCGTGGGCGTGTACGCCCCTCACCCGATGTCGGGCGGATCGATCCGCACCCACACCGCCGCGTCGCCCCCGCGGGCCGTCCGCGCCGCCTGAGCGGCCTTCAGCGCACCGGCCAGCGCCGCCCCGCGCCCCGGCGGCACCCGGACCAGCGCGCGCTCCCAGTGCTCCCCGGGCGGTGGCGCCCCCACCCGCCGCGGCCGTCCCGGTGCCGTGACCGGCAGGGGCACCGGGCCGAGCACCTCCGCCTCCCTCGGCAGGTCGACCGCGCCGAGGAAGCCGGTCACCGCCTCCGGTGGTCCCGCCACGGCCGCCATCCGCGACACCGGCGGAAAGCCCAGCTCGGCCCGTTCGGACAGCTCCCGCAGCGCGTGGCCGACGGGGTCCCAGCGCACCAGCGCCTGCACCGGCCGCAGGGTCGGCTCGGCGACCGCGACGACGGTGCCCCCGGCGCTCTGCGGCCGCACCAGGGCGGCTGCGTCGAGCCAGTGCCGCAAGGCGTCCTCGCCCGCGCGCAGGTCGGGCCGGCCGAGCATCGCCCAGCCGTCGAGCAGCAGTGCCGCCGCGTAACCGCCCTCGGCGACGGGCTCGGCTCCCGGCGTGCTCACGACCAGCGCCGGGGTCCCGGGCACGGTGTCCAGCACCTGCTCCCGCCCGGAGGTGCGCACGGGCACGGCCGGGAAGGCCCGCCCCAGCTCCTCGGCGGTGCGCCGGGCACCCACGATCTGCGCGCGCAGCCGGAAGGCCCCGCACTCCGGACAGTGCCAGGCGCCCTCCTCGCGCCCGCACCAGCCGCACCGCAGCGCGGACGAGGACTCCTGCCCCTCCAACGGGCCCGAGCAGTGCCGGCACCGCGCGGGCGTCCGGCACGCCGCGCAGGCCATCCGCGGTACGTAACCCCGCCGGGGCACCTGCACGAGCACCGGTCCGTGCCGCAGTCCGTCCCTGACGGCCTGCCAGGCGAGGGTCGGCAGCCGGGCGGCGCGGGCTGCCTCGTCCCGGGCCAGGTCCTGGTCCCCCACGGTCCGCACCAGGGGCGCGGCGGCCCGTACCTGCTCCCGCGAGGCGACCAGCGGCCGGGCCCAGCCGGTCTCCACGAGCTGTGCCGCCTCCACCGTGCAGCTCCAGCCGCCCAGCAGGAAGGCGCACCGGTCCTGGGCGGCGCGCAGCAGCAGCACCTCACGGGCGTGCGGCTGCGGGGCGTGCGGCTCGCTGTGGCTGTCGTCGCCGTCGTCCCACAGGGCGACCAGACCGAGGTCCCGCACCGGCGCGAACATGGCGGCACGGGTCCCGACCACGGCCCGTACGGCCCCCCGGCGGACCGCGAGCCACTGCGCGTACCGCTTCTCGGGGCCCGCGTCGGCGGTGAGCACCGCGTGCCGTCCCTCGCCGAGGAGCGCGGTGAGCGCGGCGTCGGCGCGGGCGACCGCCCGGCCGTCCGGCAGGACCACGAGGGCGCCCCGGCCGGAGGCCAGCGTCGCCGCGACGGCCCGCGCGAGCTCCTCGGCCCACCGCGGACCCGGCAACGCGTTCCACACCGCGCGCGGCGCGCCGCCGGACGCGAGGGCCGCCACGAACGCGGCCCCCTGCTCGTACCGCTCCCACGGTCCCGGCTCGGGGGACGGCGGTGCGGGCAGCGGCTGCGGCGAGGCCCGCTTCTCGGCGCGCGCGTTGCGCGGGGGTACGGCGAGCTGGAGGACGTCCGCGACACTGCCCGCGTACCGGTCGGCGACCGCCCGGACAAGGCCCAGCAACTCCTCGTCGAGGATCCGCTCGGGCGAGACGACCTGGGCGAGCGCCGCCAGGGGCCCCGCGTAGTCGGACTCGGACAGCCGCTCGACGAGGAAGCCGTCGATGAGCCCGCCGCCCTCGCGCCGCCCGTCGCGCACCCGGTGCCGTCCGGCCCCGAAGCGCACCCGCACCCGCACCCCGGGCTGGGCGTCGGCGTCCAGCTCCTCGGGCACGGCGTAGTCGAAGTGCCGGTCGAGGTGGAGCACTCCCTTGTCGACCAGCACCCTGGCGACCGGCAGCTCCTTGGCGAGCGCGGCCCCGCGCCAGGTGCGGGGCTTGGCCCGCGGGGTGCTCGCCTGGCGCACGGTCTCCCGGATGAGCGCGAGCTGCTCGGGCGGCGCGTCCTGCGCGCCGCCCTGCCCCGGTCCGTTCTCGCTGCTCACGCCTGCATTCTCGCAAAGACCACTGACAGCGCGGCCGGGGCCGGGAGCATGCGGCGAGGCCCGGCACCCCCTCGGGGGCACCGGGCCTCGTCACCTGCCCGTCGGGCGCGGTACGCCCGGGTGCTTACACGCCCGCGGCCTCGCGCAGCGCGTCCACGCGGTCGGTGCGCTCCCAGGTGAAGTCGGGCAGCTCACGGCCGAAGTGGCCGTACGCCGCGGTCTGGGCGTAGATCGGGCGCAGCAGGTCGAGGTCGCGGATGATCGCGGCCGGACGCAGGTCGAAGACCTCGTCGATCGCCTTCTCGATCTTCTCGGGCTCGACCTTGGCGGTGCCGAAGGTCTCCACGAACAGGCCGACCGGCTCGGCCTTGCCGATGGCGTAGGCGACCTGGACCTCGCAGCGGGCGGCGAGGCCGGCCGCCACGACGTTCTTGGCGACCCAGCGCATCGCGTACGCCGCGGAGCGGTCGACCTTCGACGGGTCCTTGCCGGAGAAGGCGCCACCGCCGTGGCGGGCCATGCCGCCGTAGGTGTCGATGATGATCTTGCGGCCGGTCAGACCGGCGTCGCCCATCGGGCCGCCGATCTCGAAACGGCCGGTCGGGTTGACCAGGAGGCGGTAGTTCTCCGTGTCGATCTTGATGCCGTCCTCCAGGAGCGCCTTCAGCTCCGGCTCGACGACGAACTCCTTGATGTCCGGCGCCAGCAGCGACTCCAGGTCGATGTCGCTGGCGTGCTGGGACGAGACGACGACCGTGTCCAGGCGGACCGCCTTGTCGCCGTCGTACTCGATGGTGACCTGGGTCTTGCCGTCCGGGCGCAGGTAGGGGATGGTGCCGTTCTTGCGGACCTCTGACAGGCGCTTGGACAGGCGGTGCGCCAGGAAGACCGGCAGCGGCATCAGCGTCGGCGTCTCGTCGGACGCGTAGCCGAACATCAGGCCCTGGTCGCCGGCGCCCTGCCGGTCCAGCTCGTCCTCGTCACCCTCGACGCGGTTCTCGTACGCGGTGTCCACGCCCTGGGCGATGTCCGGGGACTGGGCGCCGATGGAGACCGAGACGCCGCAGGAGGCGCCGTCGAAGCCCTTCTTGGAGGAGTCGTAGCCGATCTCCAGGATCTTGCCCCGGACCAGGTTGGCGATGTCCGCGTATGCCTTGGTCGTGACCTCGCCGGCCACGTGCACGAGGCCGGTGGTGATCAGGGTTTCGACGGCGACCCGAGAGGTCGGGTCCTCACGCAGAAGCGCGTCGAGAATCGTGTCGCTGATCTGGTCAGCGATCTTGTCGGGGTGACCTTCGGTCACGGACTCCGAGGTGAAAAGGCGACGGGACACAACGCTCCCTGGGGTTGCAGCGGCTGCTGGCTGATCATTGGTGGACGGCACGGGGAGCTGCACCCGGCGACGTCCGAGAACAGTTTATCGGTCGCACTCTGCCGCGGGCCCACCTGTCTCAGCTCTCGGGAGGGCTGTGACCTGCGGCACGGGCATTCTGCCCAGAAGGAAGCGTCCTTGGCCAGGGGCGCCACGCTCGAATGCGTCGTCTTCGAGGCTTCTTCGAGCAAATGGGTCATTCACTCCAGCCGTCGGGCGACGAGGTCCCAGACCGTGTCGGCCAGGGCCTCCTTCGGGCCGTGGGCGACCGGCGTCTCGCTGTCGTCGGCGCCCAGGACCACCGCCTCGTTCTCCTCGGAGCCGAAGGTCTTGTGCTCGCCCACCTCGTTCACCACGAGGAAGTCGCAGCCCTTGCGCTTCAGCTTGGCCCGGCCGTTGGCCAGGACGTCGTCGGTCTCGGCGGCGAAGCCGACGATCACCTGTCCGGACCGGGCACGCGTCGTGGAGATCTCCGCGAGGATGTCCGGATTACGCACCAGGGTGATCGGCTCGGGTTCCCGGTCGTCCTTCTTCTTGATCTTCCCGGTGGCGTACGCCGCCGGGCGGAAGTCGGCCACCGCCGCGGCCATGACGACGGCGTCGGCGTCCGCCGCGGCGCGCAGCACCGCCTCGCGCAGCTCCACCGCCGTGCCGACCGGCACCACGTCCACGCCGGCCGGGTCCGGCATCGACGTGTTCGCCGCGACCAGCGTGACGCGGGCGCCGCGGGCGGCCGCGGTACGGGCGAGGGCGTAGCCCTGCTTGCCGGAGGAGCGGTTGCCGAGGAAGCGGACCGGGTCGAGGGGCTCCCGGGTGCCGCCGGCGCTGACCACGACGTGCCGTCCGGCGAGGTCGGGCTCGCGCACACCGCGGGCGAGCACCCGGCGGCAGACCTCGAAGATCTCGCCCGGGTCGGGCAGCCGGCCCTTGCCGGTGTCGACGCCGGTGAGGCGGCCGACGGCGGGCTCGATCACGACGGCGCCCCGGCGGCGCAGCGTCGCCACGTTCTCCTGGGTGGCCGGGTGCTCCCACATCTCGGTGTGCATGGCGGGCGCGAAGACGACCGGGCAGCGGGCCGTGAGCAGGGTGTTGGTGAGCAGGTCGTCGGCGAGGCCGTGGGCCGCCTTGGCGAGCATGTCGGCGGTGGCGGGGGCGACGACGACCAGGTCGGCGTGCTGGCCGATGCGTACGTGCGGGACCTGGTGGACGTCGTCCCACACCTCGGTCGACACGGGGTTGCCGGACAGCGCGGACCAGGTGGCGGCGCCCACGAAGTGCAGGGCGGAGGCGGTGGGCACGACGCGGACCCCGTGTCCCGACTCGGTGAGTCTGCGCAGCAGCTCACAGGCCTTGTACGCGGCGATGCCGCCGCTGACCCCCAGAACGACCTCGGGTTTGTCCACCGTCTCTCCCCGGCTCAGATCCTGCGCTCGGACTGCGCGTACGACCCATCACACACCACAGGCCCGACAGTCGGGCTGCCGGGCCTGTGGATAAGTCAGCGTAAGGCTGAAGATATTACCGCCGATGCTGCTGGTACTACTGCGCCGGGCCTTCGATGGCCTCGGAGGTCAGCAGCCCCGCGTTGATCTCGCGCAGGGCGATCGAGAGCGGCTTCTCGTGGACGTGGGTGTCGACGAGCGGACCGACGTACTCGAGGAGGCCCTCGCCGAGCTGCGAGTAGTACGCGTTGATCTGGCGGGCCCGCTTGGCCGCGTAGATCACGAGGCTGTACTTCGAGTCCGTGGCCTCGAGGAGCTCGTCGATCGGCGGGTTGATGATGCCCTCGGGCGCGGAGATGGAAGAGGACACGCTCTACCTTCCGATGGATGGGAAAGATTCAGTCGGGACGACCGCGGGACGACCAGTGGCGATCACACGACGTTCGTCAAGGCTAGCAGCTCGCGCGCCACGTCCTCGACGGAGGTGTTCACCAGGGTCTGGTCGAACTCCGGCTCGGCCGCCAGCTCGACCCTGGCCGCGGCGAGGCGGCGCTCGATCACCTCGGGCGGTTCGGTGCCCCGGCCGGTGAGCCTGCGCACCAGCTCGTCCCAGGAGGGCGGGGCCAGGAACACCAGCCGGGCCTCGGGCATGGAGTCACGGACCTGCCGCGCACCCTGGAGGTCGATCTCCAGGAGGACCGGCTCACCGGCCTCCAGGCGCTCCAGCACGGCCGTGCGCGGCGTCCCGTACCGGTTGCCGGCGAACTCGGCCCACTCCAGCAGCTCGCCGTTGGCGATCAGCTTGTCCATCTCCTCGTCGCTGACGAAGAAGTAGTGGACACCGTGCTGCTCGCCGGGGCGGGGCCTGCGGGTCGTCGCCGAGACCGACAGCCATACCTCGGGGTGTTCCTTGCGCATATGGGCGACGACCGTGCTCTTGCCGACCCCCGAGGGGCCGGAGAGCACGGTCAGCCGCGGACGTGCGTCCGGGGGTACGGGGGACGTCCCCCGGGGTGTTGCAGCCATGCAGCGATTATTCCAGCAATCCCGGAGTGGTCCGGACTCAGCTGCCGGTGCTGCCGAACTCGCGCTCCAGGGACGCGATCTGGTTGGAACCGAGACCGCGCACGCGGCGGCTCTCGGAGATGCCCAGTCGCTCCATGATCTGCTTGGCGCGGACTTTGCCCACGCCCGGCAGGGACTCGAGGAGGGCGGAGACCTTCATCTTGCCGATGACGTCGTTCTCCTGACCCTGCTTGATGACCTCGTGGAGGGAGGCGCCGGAGTGCTTGAGTCGATTCTTGACCTCGGCCCGCTCCCGGCGAGCCGCGGCGGCCTTTTCGAGCGCGGCTGCGCGCTGTTCAGGGGTAAGGGGCGGAAGAGCCACGCCTACGTCACCTCGGATGTCGAACTGTCGGATACGGACCGGTGAGGAACCTAGTCGCCCCTCACCTGGTGAGCCACGAGCAACACGCTCGCCCGTTGACTCTCGACGGAGACTAGCGGTCAAGTCCGCCAGAGTCAGCGAGAACAGCGGAAAAGTCCTGGTCAGCCTCCGTCAGGACGGACATTTAGGACATACTCCCTCTGATTTGAGGATGTATCCAGGGTCAGGACGCCGAGAGCGCGGTCCGGATCTCCGCCGCGAAGCGGTCCGCGGCCGTCCGCAAAGCGGCCACGTCGGGACCGTGACGAAGGACACCCCGGCTGACGTTCGGCACCACGTTGCGCACGGCGGCACCGAACACGCGCGGCAGGTCCGCGGGCGTCGCCCCCTGGGCCCCGATGCCCGGCGCCAACAGCGGACCGTTGATGCCCAGGTCGTACGAGGACAGGTCGCCGAGGGTGGCGCCGACCACCGCGCCGAAGGAGCCCAGCGGCTCCTCCCCCGCGTTCTCGGCGGCCAGGTGGGCCAGCATCGTCGCCCCGACGTTGCGTCCGTCCTCCCGCACCGCGTGCTGGACCTCGCCGCCCTCCTGGTTGGAGGTCAGCGCCAGCACGAACAGGCCTGCCCCGCTCTCGCGCGCCAGGTCGACGGCCGGCTTCAGGGAGCCGTAGCCGAGGTACGGGGAGACGGTCAGCGCGTCCGAGAACAGCGGCGCGTCCTTGTTCAGGAACGACTCGGCGTACGCGGCCATGGTGGAGCCGATGTCGCCGCGCTTGGCGTCCATGACGACCAGCGCGCCGGCCGCCCGCGCCTCCTGGACCGACTTCTCCAGCACGGCGACGCCGCGCGAGCCGAAGCGCTCGAAGAAGGCGCTCTGCGGCTTGAGGACGGCGACCCGGTCGGCCACCGCCTCCACGACGGTGCGGCTGAAGCGCTCCAGACCGGCCACGTCGTCGTTCAGCCCCCACTCGGCGAGCAGGGAGGCGTGCGGGTCGATGCCGACGCACAGGGGACCGCGCTCGTCCATCGCGCGGCGCAGCCGGGCGCCGAAGGCTTCCATCACCGTCATGCGTGCTTCCTCACGTCGGCGCCGACCGCGTCGGCGAGGGTGGCGTACGGGCTCTGCCGCAGCCGCGCGGCGAGCCCCTTGTGGATCGCGCGGCCCCAGAAGGGACCCTCGTAGATGAACGCGCTGTAGCCCTGGACCAGCGTGGCACCGGCCAGGATGCGCTCCCAGGCGTCCTCGGCGGTCTCGACGCCACCGACGCCCACCAGGGTGATCCGGTCGCCCACGCGCGCGTAGAGGCGGCGCAGCACCTCCAGGGAGCGTGCCTTGAGGGGGGCGCCGGACAGTCCGCCGGTCTCCCCGACGAGGGCCGGCGAGGAGGTCAGGCCGAGGCCCTCGCGGGCGATGGTGGTGTTGGTGGCGATGATGCCGTCCAGGCCCAGTTCCACGGCCAGGTCGGCGACCGCGTCCACGTCCTCGTCGGCGAGGTCCGGCGCGATCTTGACCAGCAGCGGGACGCGCCGGGCGGTCACCGCGCGGTCGGCGGCCTCGCGGACCGCGCTCAGCAGCGGGCGCAGCGCCTCGGTGGCCTGGAGGTTGCGCAGCCCGGGCGTGTTGGGCGAGGAGACGTTGACGACCAGGTAGTCGGCGTGCGGGGCGAGCCGCTCCGCGGACTTCACGTAGTCGCCGACCGCCTCCGCCTCGGGGACGGTCTTCGTCTTGCCGATGTTGACGCCGACGACGGTGCGAAAGACAGGCGTACGGGAGGCGAGGCGGGCGGCGACGGCCAGTGAGCCGTCGTTGTTGAAGCCCATGCGGTTGATCAGCGCCCGGTCGCCCACCAGGCGGAACAGCCGCTTCTTGGGGTTGCCGGGCTGCGGCTCCCCGGTGACGGTGCCGATCTCGACGTGGTCGAAGCCGAGCATCGCCATGCCGTCGATCGCGACGGCGTTCTTGTCGAAGCCCGCGGCGAGCCCGAAGGGGCCGTGCATGCGCAGGCCGAGGGCCTCGGTGCGCAGCTCCTTGAAGCGGGGCGCCAGCACGGCCGCGACGAAGGTGCGCAGGACCGGGACGCGGACGGCCAGGCGGATCCAGCGGAAGGCCAGGTGGTGAGCGCCCTCCGGGTCCATGCGCTTGAAGACGAGCGAGAAGAAGGTTTTGTACATGGTGTCCTCATGAAGCCTCATGAAGAGGGGGACACCGTTTCCGGTGTCCCCCTCGGGGCTGCTAGTCGCGGGCCGCGGTCAGGAACTCGGCGTGTTCCTGGAGTGAGCGCACTCCCACGTCGCCGTGGTTGAGGGCGTCGATGCCCTGCACCGCCGCCGCCAGCGCCTGGACCGTCGTCAGGCAGGGCACGGAGCGGGCCACGGCCGCCGTACGGATGTCGTAGCCGTCGAGGCGGCCGCCGGTGCCGTACGGGGTGTTGACGATGAGGTCGACCTCGCCGTCGTGGATGAGCTGGACGATGGTCTTCTCGCCGTTCGGGCCGGTGCCCTCGGACTGCTTGCGCACCACGGTGGCGTTGATGCCGTTGCGCCTGAGCACCTCGGCGGTGCCGGAGGTGGCCATCAGCTCGAAGCCGTGGGCGACCAGTTCGCGGGCCGGGAAGATCATCGAGCGCTTGTCGCGGTTGGCGACCGAGATGAAGGCGCGGCCCTTGGTCGGCAGCGGCCCGTAGGCACCCGCCTGCGACTTGGCGTAGGCCGTGCCGAAGACGGAGTCGATGCCCATGACCTCGCCGGTGGAACGCATCTCCGGGCCGAGGACGGTGTCGACGCCGCGGCCGTGGATGTCCCGGAAGCGGGACCACGGCATCACGGCCTCCTTGACGGAGATCGGCGCGTCCAGCGGCAGCTCGCCGCCGTCGCCGTTGGCCGGCAGCAGGCCCTCGGCGCGCAGTTCGGCGATGGTGGCGCCCAGAGAGATGCGGGCGGCGGCCTTGGCCAGCGGCACCGCGGTCGCCTTCGAGGTGAAGGGGACGGTGCGCGAGGCGCGCGGGTTGGCCTCCAGGACGTAGAGGATGTCCCCGGCCAGCGCGAACTGGATGTTGATCAGGCCGCGCACGCCGACGCCCTTGGCGATGCCCTCGGTGGAGGCGCGCAGCCGCTTGATGTCGAAGCCGCCGAGCGTGATCGGGGGCAGGGCGCACGCCGAGTCGCCGGAGTGGATGCCGGCCTCCTCGATGTGCTCCATGACGCCTCCGAGGTACAGCTCCTCGCCGTCGTACAGGGCGTCGACGTCGATCTCGATCGCGTCGTCCAGGAAGCGGTCGACCAGGACCGGCCGGGACGGGCTGATCTCGGTCGACTCGGCGATGTACGCCTCCAGCCGGGTCTCGTCGTAGACGATCTCCATGCCGCGTCCGCCGAGGACGTAGGAGGGCCGCACCAGCACCGGGTAGCCGATCTCGTCGGCGATGGCCTTGGCCTCGGTGAAGGTGGTGGCGGTGCCGTGCTTGGGGGCCGGGAGCCCGGCCTGCGCGAGGACCCGCCCGAAGGCGCCGCGGTCCTCGGCGGCGTGGATGGCCTCGGGCGAGGTGCCGACGACCGGCACGCCGTTGTCCTTGAGCGCCTGAGCCAGGCCCAGCGGGGTCTGGCCGCCGAGCTGGACGATCACGCCCGCGACCGGTCCGGTCTGCTGCTCCGCGTGGACGATCTCCAGGACGTCCTCCAGGGTGAGCGGCTCGAAGTACAGCCGGTCGGAGGTGTCGTAGTCGGTGGAGACGGTCTCGGGGTTGCAGTTGACCATCACGGTCTCGTACCCGGCGTCGGACAGCGCGAAGGAGGCGTGGACGCAGGAGTAGTCGAACTCGATGCCCTGCCCGATGCGGTTCGGGCCGGAGCCCAGGATGATCACGGCGGGCTTCTCGCGCGGCGCGACCTCGCTCTCCTCGTCGTAGGAGGAGTAGAAGTACGGCGTCTTGGCGGCGAACTCGGCGGCGCAGGTGTCGACCGTCTTGTAGACCGGGCGGATGCCCAGCGCGTGCCGCACCTCCCGGACGACGTCCTCGCGCAGGCCGCGGATCTCGCCCACCTGCTGGTCGGAGAAGCCGTGCCGCTTGGCCTCGGCGAGCAGGTCGGCGGTCAGCTCGGGCGCGGCGGCCAGCTCGTCGGCGATCTCCTTGATCAGGAAGAGCTGGTCGACGAACCAGGGGTCGATCTTGGTGTACTCGAAGACCTCCTCGGGCGTGGCGCCCGCGCGGATGGCCTGCATGACGGCGTTGACACGGCCGTCGGTGGGCCGCACGGCCTCCCTCAGCAGCTCCAGCTTGTCGCCCGCCTCGCCGACGAAGGTGAACTGGCTGCCCTTCTTCTCCAGCGAGCGCAGCGCCTTCTGGAAGGCCTCGGTGAAGTTGCGGCCGATGGCCATGGCCTCGCCGACCGACTTCATGGTGGTGGTGAGGGTGGAGTCGGCGCTCGGGAACTTCTCGAAGGCGAAGCGCGGGGCCTTGACGACCACGTAGTCGAGGGTCGGCTCGAAGGAGGCCGGGGTCTCCTGCGTGATGTCGTTCGGGATCTCGTCGAGGGTGTAGCCGACGGCGAGCTTCGCGGCGATCTTGGCGATGGGGAAGCCGGTCGCCTTGGAGGCGAGGGCCGAGGAGCGGGACACGCGCGGGTTCATCTCGATGACGATCACGCGACCGTCCTCGGGGTTCACCGCGAACTGGATGTTGCAGCCGCCGGTGTCGACGCCGACCTCGCGGATGATCGCGATGCCGACGTCGCGCAGGGTCTGGTACTCGCGATCGGTCAGCGTCATCGCGGGCGCGACGGTGATCGAGTCGCCGGTGTGGACGCCCATGGGGTCGAAGTTCTCGATGGAGCAGACGACCACGACGTTGTCGTTCTTGTCGCGCATCAGCTCCAGCTCGTACTCCTTCCAGCCGAGGATGGACTCCTCCAGGAGCACCTCGGTGGTGGGCGAGAGGGTGAGGCCCTGGCCGGCGATGCGGCGCAGCTCCTCCTCGTCGTGGGCGAAGCCGGAGCCGGCGCCGCCCATGGTGAAGGAGGGGCGGACGACGACGGGGTAGCCGCCGAGCGCGTCGACGCCCTTGAGGACGTCGTCCATGGAGTGGCAGATGTGGGACCGGGCGGACTCGCCGTGGCCGATCTTCCTGCGGACCTCCTCGACGACCTCCTTGAACAGGTCGCGGTCCTCGCCCTTGTTGATGGCCTCGACGTTGGCGCCGATCAGTTCGACGCCGTACTTCTCCAGGACGCCGTTGCCGTGCAGGGAGATGGCGGTGTTGAGGGCCGTCTGACCGCCCAGGGTGGGCAGGAGCGCGTCGGGCCGCTCCTTGGCGATGATCTTCTCGACGAACTCCGGGGTGATCGGCTCGACGTAGGTGGCGTCGGCGATCTCCGGGTCGGTCATGATCGTCGCGGGGTTGGAGTTGACCAGGACGACGCGCAGGCCCTCGGCCTTGAGCACGCGGCACGCCTGGGTCCCGGAGTAGTCGAACTCGGCGGCCTGGCCGATGACGATCGGGCCGGAGCCGATGACCAGGACGGACTGGATATCGGTGCGCTTAGGCACGCTGGCCCTCCATGAGCTTCACGAAGCGGTCGAACAGGTAGGCGGCGTCGTGCGGGCCGGCCGCCGCTTCGGGGTGGTACTGGACGCTGAAGGCCGGCCGGTCGAGGAGCTGGAGCCCCTCCACCACGTTGTCGTTGAGGCAGACGTGGGAGACCTCGGCGCGGCCGTAGGGGGTGTCGGAGACCTGGTCGAGCGGGGCGTCGACGGCGAATCCGTGGTTGTGCGCGGTGACCTCGACCTTGCCGGTCGTACGGTCCTGCACGGGCTGGTTGATGCCCCGGTGGCCGTACTTCAGCTTGAAGGTGCCGAAGCCGAGCGCGCGGCCCAGGATCTGGTTGCCGAAGCAGATGCCGAAGAGCGGGGTGCCGCGCTCCAGGACGCCCTGCATGACCGAGACCGGGTGGTCGGCGGTGGCGGGGTCGCCGGGGCCGTTGGAGAAGAACACGCCGTCCGGCTCGACGGCGTAGACCTCGTCGACGGTGGCCGTGGCGGGCAGGACGTGCACCTCGATGCCGCGCTCGGCCATCCGGTGCGGGGTCATGCCCTTGATGCCGAGGTCGACGGCGGCGACGGTGAACTTCTTCTCGCCGATCGCCGGGACGACGTACGCCTCGGTGGTGGCGACCTCGGCGGAGAGGTCGGCGCCGCTCATCTCGGGGGCCTGGCGGACCTCGGCGAGCATGGTGCCCTCGTCGGGCAGCGCCTGGCCGGAGAAGATGCCGACGCGCATGGCGCCGCGCTCGCGCAGGTGGCGGGTGAGGGCGCGGGTGTCGATGCCGGAGATGCCGACGACGCCCTGGGCGGTCAGTTCCTCGTCGAGGGAGCGCGTCGAGCGCCAGTTGGAAGGCACGCGCGCGGGGTCGCGCACGACGTAGCCGGAGACCCAGATCTTCCTGGACTCCATGTCCTCGTCGTTGATCCCGGTGTTCCCGACGTGCGGGGCGGTCATCACGACGACCTGTCGGTGGTAGGACGGGTCGGTGAGGGTCTCCTGGTAGCCGGTCATGCCGGTGGAGAACACGGCTTCGCCGAAGGTGGCCCCCACGGCCCCGTAGGCGCGGCCGCGGAAGATCCGGCCGTCCTCCAGGACGAGTACGGCGGGAGTCCGGTGGGCTCCCCTGCTGGAGGTCGTCATCGTGCGCCTTCCGTTTCCGTCTTGTTGATCATGTCGTTCAGGGTGTCGACCCACTCGTTGTGCTCGGCCGCGTGGTCGGAGCGGAAGCCGGAGTCGATCAGCTTGTCGCCGTGGGCCCAGGTGACGACCAGCAGGCCGCCCTCGGTGAGGACCTTGCCGGCGATGCCCTTGTCCAGCCGGGCCTCGCGCAGCGCGGCGACGGGGACGAAGAAGTCGGCGGCGCCGGGGCGTACGACGTCCAGTCCCGCGTCGGTCAGGGTCAGCTCGACCCGGCTGCGGGTGCCCAGGCCGTGCGCGACGATGCGGTCCAGCCACTGACCGGCGGTGGTGGAACCGTGGTAGCGGCCGCTCAGCACCAGTCTCGCCGTGCCCGGCTCGTCCGGCGCGCCGGGCAGCTCGGGGAGGTCGCCCTGGAGCGTGCCGCGCCACTTCCAGCCCTCGCGCATCAGCCAGTAGACGAGCGCCACGAAGAGGCCCAGGCCGACGACCCAGCCGACGCGGGCGGCCCAGTCGGTCACTTCCGCCGATTCCTTCTCGGCGGCCAGCAGGATTACCGGTGCTACAGATGTCACGTGAGCTTCCCGTCGACGAGCGTGGCCTTGCCCCGCAGCCACGTGTGCGTCACACGGCCCGGCAGCTCACGCCCCTCGTAGGGGGTGTTGCGACTGCGCGAGGCGAAGCCCGCGGGGTCCACCTGGCCACGGTATGCCGCATCGACCAGGGTGAGGTTGGCGGGCTCACCAGCCGAGACGGGACGGCCGTGTCCGGTGGCCTGTCCGATCTGCGCGGGCTTGAAGGACATCCGGTCGGCGACGCCGGCCCAGTCCAGCAGGCCCGTGTCCACCATGGTCGCCTGCACCACCGACAGCGCGGTCTCCAGGCCCACCATCCCCATGGCGGCGGCGGCCCACTCGCAGTCCTTGTCCTCGTGCGGGTGCGGGGCGTGGTCGGTGGCGACGATGTCGATCGTGCCGTCGGCGAGTGCCTCGCGCAGGGCCATGACGTCGCGCTCGGTGCGCAGCGGCGGGTTGACCTTGAAGACCGGGTCGTACGACCGGACCAGCTCGTCGGTGAGGAGGAGGTGGTGCGGGGTGACCTCGGCGGTGACGTCGATCCCGCGGGACTTGGCCCAGCGGACGATCTCGACGGACCCGGCGGTCGACAGGTGGCAGATGTGGACGCGGGAGCCGACGTGCTCGGCGAGCAGCACGTCCCGGGCGACGATCGACTCCTCGGCGACGGCGGGCCAGCCGCCGAGGCCCAGCTCGGCGGAGACGACGCCCTCGTTCATCTGGGCGCCCTCGGTCAGCCGGGGCTCCTGGGCGTGCTGGGCGACGACGCCGCCGAAGGCCTTCACGTACTCCAGGGCACGGCGCATGATCACGGCGTCGTGGACGCACTTGCCGTCGTCGGAGAAGACGGTGACACCGGCCGCGGACTCGTGCATGGCCCCCAGCTCGGCGAGCTTGGCGCCCTCCAGGCCGACGGTGACGGCGCCGATGGGCTGCACGTCGCAGTAGCCGGACTCCTGGCCGAGCCGCCAGACCTGCTCGACGACACCGGCGGTGTCGGCGACCGGGAAGGTGTTGGCCATGGCGAAGACGTTGGTGTAGCCGCCGCTCGCCGCCGCGCGGGTGCCGGTCAGGACCGTCTCGGAGTCCTCGCGGCCGGGCTCGCGCAGGTGGGTGTGCAGGTCGACCAGGCCGGGCAGCAGCACCTTGCCGTCGGCCTCGACGACCTCCGCGCCCTCGGCGGACAGGTTCCGGCCGACCGCCTCGACGACGGCGCCGTCGATCAGGACGTCCTGCGGCTCGCCGCCGAGCACCTTCGCACCGCGGATCAGGGTCTTGCTCATGTTCTTACTTCTCCTCGGTGGGGCGGGCGTGGGACACGGCGGGCTCGTTGCCGCCGAGCAGCAGGTACAGGACGGCCATCCGGATGGAGACGCCGTTGGTGACCTGCTCGACGACCGTGCAGCGGTCGGAGTCGGCGACCTCGGCGGTGATCTCCATGCCGCGCACCATCGGGCCGGGGTGCATCACGATGGCGTGGTCGGGCATCTTCGCCATGCGGTCGCCGTCGAGGCCGTAGCGGCGGGAGTACTCGCGCTCGGTGGGGAAGAACGCGGCGTTCATCCGCTCCCGCTGCACGCGCAGCAGCATCACCGCGTCGGACTTGGGCAGCGTGGAGTCGAGGTCGTAGGAGACCTCGCAGGGCCAGGTCTCGACGCCGACCGGCAGCAGGGTCGGCGGGGCGACGAGGGTGACCTCGGCGCCGAGGGTGTGCAGCAGGTCGACGTTGGAGCGGGCGACGCGGCTGTGCAGGATGTCGCCGACGAGGGTGATCCGGCGGCCGTCCAGGTCCTTGCCGAGCCCGGCGTCGCGGCCGACCAGGCGGCGGCGCATGGTGAAGGCGTCGAGCAGCGCCTGGGTGGGGTGCTGGTGGGTGCCGTCCCCGGCGTTGACCACGGCGGCGTCGATCCAGCCGGAGGTGGCCAGGCGGTAGGGGGCGCCGGACGCGCTGTGCCGGATGACGACGGCGTCGACGCCCATCGCCTCCAGGGTCTGGGCGGTGTCCTTGAGGGACTCGCCCTTGGAGACGCTGGAGCCCTTGGCGGTGAAGTTGATGACGTCCGCGGACAGCCGCTTCTCGGCGGCCTCGAAGGAGATCCGGGTCCGGGTGGAGTCCTCGAAGAAGAGGTTCACGACGGTACGGCCGCGCAGGGTGGGCAGTTTCTTGATCGGCCGGTCCGCGACCCGGGCCATCTCCTCGGCGGTGTCGAGGATGAGGACGGCGTCGTCGCGGGTGAGGTCGGCGGCCGAGATGAGATGACGCTGCATCTGTCAGGCTCCGTAGGGCGAGTCATGCGGAAGAGCGGGCTAATTCGGGCGGCCGGGCGCGTACGGGGGCGCGCCGAGCACGCGCACGGCACGGCTGGGCGCGTACGCGGGGTGCTAGGGGTGGGCGCCCGGGGCGGCCGGCTTGGCACCGAGCAGGACGGTGTCGCGACCGTCCTCCTCGGCGAGCTGGACCTTGACCGTCTCCCGCAGCGACGTCGGGAGGTTCTTGCCGACGTAGTCGGCGCGGATGGGCAGTTCCCGGTGGCCGCGGTCGACGAGGACGGCGAGCTGCACCGCGCGCGGGCGCCCGATGTCGTTCAGCGCGTCGAGGGCGGCGCGGATGGTGCGGCCGGAGAAGAGCACGTCGTCGACGAGGACGACGAGGCGGCCGTCGATGCCGTCGCCGGGGATCTCGGTGCGGGCCAGGGCACGCGGCGGGTGCATGCGCAGGTCGTCGCGGTACATGGTGATGTCGAGCGAGCCGACCGGCATCTTGCGCTCGGTGATCTGCTCCAGCTTGTCGGCGAGCCGCCGGGCGAGGAAGACGCCGCGGGTCGGGATGCCGAGGAGCACCACGTCGTCGGCGCCCTTGGCGCGTTCGACGATCTCGTGGGCGATGCGGGTCAGCACCCGCGCGATGTCGGGCCCCTCGAGGACGGGCCGGGCATTCTGCTGCTTGTCCATACGAAACGGACCCCCTTCTCCGCCTCACGGGACGGACTTTAAAGGACGTCGGATATGCGCCACCTACAGTAGCAGGCCCACAGAACCTCCCCGGCGGCCCCCCCGGACACTCCCCTGTCACCCTTCTGCCGCACATCGATCACCCGTCCGGAGTAACGAAGGGCGGTTACCACGGAAGAGTCGGTGCGGACCATTCGGCTTGACGCGGCAGAGTAACGCTGCGTAACCTCACAGTGAGTTACCAGCCGCGCGGCGGACAACAGGCAGCCGCGTCGACACCTTGTCCGGGGAGCCATATGTCCAGCGAATACGCCAAACAGCTCGGGGCCAAGCTCCGGGCCATCCGCACCCAGCAGGGCCTTTCCCTCCATGGTGTCGAGGAGAAGTCCCAGGGCCGCTGGAAGGCCGTCGTGGTCGGCTCGTACGAGCGCGGCGACCGTGCCGTGACCGTGCAGCGCCTCGCCGAGCTGGCGGACTTCTACGGCGTTCCCGTGCAGGAGCTGCTGCCGGGCACCACCCCGGGCGGCGCCGCCGAGCCGCCGCCGAAGCTGGTCCTGGACCTGGAGCGGCTGGCCACCGTGCCGGCCGAGAAGGCGGGCCCGCTCCAGCGGTACGCGGCCACGATCCAGTCGCAGCGCGGTGACTACAACGGCAAGGTGCTCTCGATCCGCCAGGACGACCTGCGCACTCTCGCCGTCATCTACGACCAGTCGCCCTCGGTCCTCACCGAGCAGCTGATCAGCTGGGGCGTCCTGGACGCGGACGCGCGCCGCGCGGTGGCGTCCCACGAGGAGCTCTGAGCTCCACCACCCCAGCAGAAACGTGCCGCCGGGGTGGCCGGAACCGTTCGTTCGGTCCCGGCCACCCCGGCGGTTTCTGCACTGCGTGCGGGCAACGCCGTCAGGGCGCGCAGAACCCTCGGAGCTACTCGCGGCGCAGCGAGGGCTTCAGGTCCTTCAGTCGTCCGAGCAGGCCGTTGATGAACGCGGGCGACTCGTCCGTGGAGAACTCCTTCGCCAGCTGCACCATCTCGTCCAGGACGACGGCGTCCGGGGTCCCGTCGACCCAGAGCAGCTCGTACGCGCCCAGGCGCAGGATGTTGCGGTCGACGACCGGCATCCGGTCGAGCGTCCAGTCGACCGAGTACTGCGCGATCAGCTCGTCGATGCGCTTCGCGCGCTCGGCGTAGCCCTCGACCAGCTCCATCGTGTACTCGCTCACCGGCGGCTGCCGGGTGTCGGACCGGGAGTGCCGGACCCAGTCGGCGAGCACCGTCAGGACGTCGGCGCCGCGCTGATCGCCCTCGAAGAGGATCTGGAAGGCGCGTTTGCGGGCCGTGTTGCGAGCAGCCACGGTTAGCTGTTCACCCGGCCGAGGTAGTCGCTCGTACGGGTGTCGACCTTGATCTTCTCACCGGTGGTGATGAAGAGCGGGACGTTGATCTGGTGACCGGTCTCCAGGACGGCGGGCTTGGTGCCGCCGGTGGAGCGGTCGCCCTGGACGCCGGGCTCGGTCTCCTGGACGGTCAGCTCGACGGCGGCCGGCAGCTCGACGAAGAGCACCTCGCCCTCGTGCTGCGCGACGGTGGCCTCGAAGCCCTCGATGAGGAAGTTCGCGGCGTCGCCGACGACCTTGCGGTCGATCATCAGCTGGTCATACGTCTCCATGTCCATGAAGACGAAGTAGTCGCCGTCCATGTACGAGAACTGCATGTCACGCTTGTCGACAGTGGCCGTCTCGACCTTGACGCCGGCGTTGAAGGTCTTGTCGACCACCTTGCCGGAAAGCACGTTCTTGAGCTTGGTGCGCACGAAGGCCGGGCCCTTGCCGGGCTTGACGTGCTGGAACTCGACGACGGACCAGAGCTGGCCGCCTTCGAGCTTGAGCACCAGGCCGTTCTTGAGGTCGTTCGTGGAAGCCACGGTTGCGGAATCTCCTGGACTGGACTGACGTGGACGACCCGGGAGCGTACGCACAGCGCGAGGCTAGAGCGCGAGCAGCTCCTTGGTCGTGATGGTGAGTAGCTCGGGTCCGCCGTCCGCCTCGGGGCGCACGACGAGCGTGTCATCGATCCGGACCCCGCCCCGGCCCGGGAGGTGGACCCCCGGTTCGACGGTGACCGGCACACAAGCGTCCAGTTTACCCATGGCCGCGGGGGCCAACTGAGGGTCCTCGTCGATTTCGAGTCCGACACCGTGTCCGGTGAGGGCCGGGAGGTTCTCCGCGTACCCCGCCGAGTCCAGTGCCTGGCGGGTCGCGCGGTCCACATCACGGCAGGCGGCGCCGGGTACGAGGGCCTCGCGTCCGGCCCGCTGGGCGGCGAAGACGAGGTCGTACAGCTCGATCTGCCAGTCGGCCGGCGAGGTGCCGATGACGAACGTGCGGCCGATCTCGCAGCGGTAACCGCGGTACGTCGCGCCCAGGCACACGGAGAGGAAGTCGCCCTCCTCCACCCGGCGGTCGGTGGGCCGGTGACCGCGGCGTCCCGAGTTCGGTCCGGTGCCGACGGAGGTGGGGAAGGCGGGGCCGTCCGCGCCGTGGTCGACGAGGCGGCGTTCCAGCTCCAGGGCGAGGTGCCGCTCGGTGCGGCCGACCAGGATGGACTCCAGGAGCTCGCCGAGGGCCTGATCGGCGATCTCGGCGCCGATGCGCAGGCAGGAGATCTCCTCCTCGTCCTTGACCACCCTCAGCTGCTCGACGGCCTGCCCGAGGTCGGTCAGGCGCAGCGTCGGCGCGACCGAGCGCATGGCACGGTGCCGGCCCACGGTGAGGTGGTGGTCCTCCGTGGCGAGGGACTCGGTGCCCTGGTCGACGGCGAGGCCGGTGGCCGTGACGGCCGGATCACCGCCGGGGCCGGGCAGGGTGCGGACCTGGAGCGACTCGTCGGGCCGGCCTTCGGTCGGCCGGTCGTCGGGCGGGCCCGAGCAGACCAGCAGGTCCTCGGTCCTGCCGAGGAGCAGCACGGCGCCGTGCGGGGCGGCGCCCGCGAGATAGCGCACGTTGGCGGGCCGGGAGACGAGCGCCGCCGCGCTGCCGCCCGCGTTGCAGCGTTCCCGTAGGCGCGTCCGGCGGGCCGCGTAGACCTCTGACATGAGCCGAGCGTATGGCTCCGCCGGTTGGTGTGCCGCTTGGGTGGGCCGAGTGGGCGGGGCCCGGGGACGCGGGGTGCGCCGACTGGGGTGGGTCTTCTTGTCGTATGGCGCCTGACAGGCCGGTGGGGGCTTGTCGCGCAGTTCCCCGCGCCCCTGCGGGGCGCTTACCAGGCCGGGGGGCTTGCTATCGAGCGGGAGAGGACCTCGTCGAGGAGGTGGGCGGTCTCCGGGACGTCCAGTTGGGAGTTGTCGATGATGGGGAGGCCGGAGCCGTACCAGCCGGCCATGCGGCCGTGGATGCGGGCGACCTCCTCGTCGGTGAGGCGTCGGTTGCCGCTGCGTTCGGCGTTGCGCTCCAGGACGATGTCCAGGCCCGGCAGGAGGACGACGGGGAGCAGGCCGGGGCCGACGTGCCGCTTCCAGCCGCCGAGGCCGACGACCGGGCGGTCCGGGAAGACCGCGTCGTCGAGGATGCAGGAGATGCCGTTGGCGAGGAAGTTGCGCGCGGAGAAGCCGCAGGTGCGGCGGGCGAGGCGGTACTGAGCCTCCGAGTGCTCGTTCCACCCGGTCTGGGGGTCGGCGAAGCCGGAGCGGACCCATTCGCGGACGTCGTCGAGGCTGATGTGCGCGGTCGGGACCCGTCGGTGGTCCGCCCAGTACTTGGCCACGCTGGTCTTGCCCGCGCCCGCGGGGCCGATGAGCAGCACCGCGAGGGTGGTCGTGGTGGGGTCGGGCGCGGCGGCGGTGGCGGGCGGCACGCTGGGCACGGCGACCGGGCCGCCGGGCGGCAGCGGCACATGCCCGGTGGTGTCCGGCACGGGCGGGGCGGAGGCGGGCGGGGCGGGAGCCGGCCGATGATGTGCCGGCGCGGGGGGCGGCTGGTGCGGGGCCGGGCCGGGACCCGGGTGCGGGACCGGGGCCTGCCGCGGTGCCGTGGGGTATCCCGGCGCGGCGGGCGGTACGGGGGCGGGTCCCTGGGGCGGGCCAGGGTGGTGTGCGGCCGGGGACCAGCCGAGGGCCGGTCCCTGCCCCGGCTGGTGGGGCGGCGGCAGCGGAGAACCCACTGGGTGCTGCATCCGGTGCCACTCCGTCTCGTACAGGCGATGGGCGCTGACGGCGGGAAGGGTGCCCGCCGTCCTGCCACCGAACGGTACCGCCCCCGGCCGTCGTTTGGTGAACGGCCGGGGGCGGCCCGAAGTGCCCGTCCCGCACGGTGAATCGGGCGGAACGGCGCACCGGGGTACTACTCGCCCACCTCGCCGTAGGCGGCGAGGAGGACGGCCGGGTCGGGGCCCTCCAGCACGGTGGGCTTGGCGAGGCCGTCCAGGACGATGAAGCGCAGCAGGTCGCCGCGGGACTTCTTGTCGACCTTCATGTTCTCGACCAGCTTGGGCCACTGGTCGTAGCGGTAGTGCAACGGCAGCCCGACCGCTTCGAGGATGCTGCGGTGGCGGTCCGCGGTGGCGTCGTCCAGGCGGCCCGCGAGGCGGCCGAGTTCGGCGGCGAAGTGCATGCCGACCGATACGGCGGCGCCGTGGCGCCACTTGTAGCGCTCGTTCTTCTCGATGGCGTGGCCGAGGGTGTGGCCGTAGTTGAGGATCTCCCTGCGGCCCGCTTCCTTGAGGTCGGACGAGACGACCTCGGCCTTGACCTCGATGGAACGCACGATCAGCTCGGCGGTGTGCGGTCCGGCCGGGGTGCGCGCGGCCTGCGGGTCGGACTCGATCAGGTCCAGGATCACCGGGTCGGCGATGAAGCCGGCCTTGATGACCTCGGCCAGCCCGGAGACGTAGTCGTTGACCGCCAGCGAGTCCAGGGCGGCCAGGTCGCACAGGACACCGGCGGGCGGGTGGAAGGAGCCGACCAGGTTCTTGCCCTCGGCGGTGTTGATGCCGGTCTTGCCGCCCACGGCCGCGTCCACCATGGCCAGCACGGTGGTGGGGACCGCGATCCAGCGCACCCCGCGCAGCCAGGTCGCGGCCACGAAGCCGGCCAGGTCGGTGCTGGCACCGCCGCCGACCCCGACGATGACATCGGTCCGCGTGAACCCGGACTGGCCGAGCGCCTTCCAGCAGTAGGCGGCGACCTCCGCGGTCTTGGCCTCCTCCGCGTTGGGCACCTGGATGGCGATCGCCTCGTAGCCCTGTTCGGCGAGGTCGGCGCGCAGGGCGTCACCGGTCTCGGCGAGCGCCTCGGGGTGGATCACCGCGACCCGCTTCGCCCTGTCTCCGATCAGCCCGCCCAGCTCACCCAGGAGCTGACGGCCCACCAGGACCTCGTAGGGATCGGACCCGGCGGTGCCGCCGACCTGGATCCGGGTGACTGCCTCGCTCATGTCTCTTTCAACTCCAGTGCGTCCAGGGCGGCTCGGGTGACTTCGTCCGGCGTGCGGCCGTCCGTGGCGACGACGACCGTGGCGACCTCCTCGTAGAGGTGCCGACGGGCCTCCATCAGTTCGCGCCACTGCTTGCGCGGGTTGACCGCCAGCAGCGGACGCGCGACGTTGAGGCCGGTGCGCCGGACCGCCTCCTCGACGTCCATCGAGAGGTAGACGACCCGCTGTCCGGCGAGCAGCGCGCGGGTCTCGGCATCCAGGATCGCGCCGCCGCCGAGGGCGAGGACGCCGTCGTGCTCGCCGAGCGCGCTGCGCACGGCCTCCTTCTCCTGGGCCCGGAAGGCCGCCTCGCCCTCGTCCACGAAGATCTCGGCGATGGTCCGCCCGCGGGCGGCGACGATGTCCTCGTCCGTGTCCCGGTATCCCGTGCCCAGCCGCTCGGCGAGCAGCTGCCCGACGGTGGACTTGCCGACCCCCATCGGGCCGACCAGGACGATCAGTGGTGCGCTCATCGGATGGCCAGGTTGTCGAGGTAGGACCGCACGTTGCGGCGGGTCTCGGTCACGCTGTCGCCGCCGAACTTCTCCGCCACGGCGTCGGCGAGGACCAGGGCCACCATGGCCTCGGCGACGATCCCGGCGGCGGGCACGGCGGACACGTCGGAGCGCTGGTGGTGGGCCTGCGCGGCCTCGCCGGTGGTCACGTCCACGGTCTTCAGGGCGCGCGGCACGGTCGCGATCGGCTTCATCGCGGCGCGCACCCGCAGCAGCTCACCGGTGGTGAGGCCGCCCTCGGTACCGCCGGAGCGGCCGGAGACCCGGCGGATGCCCTCCGGCGTGCCGACGATCTCGTCGTGGGCCTGCGACCCGGGCACGCGGGCCAGCTCGAAGCCGTCGCCGATCTCGACGCCCTTGATCGCCTGGATGCCCATGAGGGCACCCGCGAGGCGCGCGTCGAGCTTGCGGTCCCAGTGGACGTGCGAGCCGAGGCCCACCGGCACACCGTAGGCGAGGATCTCGACGACACCGCCGAGGGTGTCACCGTCCTTGTGGGCCTGGTCGATCTCGGCGACCATCGCCTTCGACGCGTCCGCGTCCAGGCAGCGCACCGGGTCGGCGTCCAGCCTCTCCACGTCGGCCGGCGTCGGGTACACACCGCGCGGTGCCTTCGCCGCGGCCAGCTCGACGACATGGCTGACGATCTCGACGCCGGTCGTCTCCTTCAGGTACGACCGGGCCACCGCGCCCAGCGCGACACGGGCCGCCGTCTCCCGGGCGGAGGCGCGCTCCAGGATCGGCCGGGCCTCGTCGAAGCCGTACTTCTGCATGCCGGCGAGGTCCGCGTGACCGGGGCGCGGCCGGGTCAGCGGGGCATTGCGCGCGAGGCCGGCCAGCACCTCCGGGTCCACCGGGTCGGCCGCCATGACCTGCTCCCACTTGGGCCACTCGGTGTTGCCGACCATGACGGCGACCGGGGAGCCCATGGTCAGACCGTGCCGGACGCCTCCGAGGAAGGTGACCTCGTCGCGCTCGAACTTCATCCGCGCACCGCGACCGTAGCCGAGCCGCCGCCTCGCCAGGTGGTCCGCCACCATCTCGGTGGTGATCGGCACGCCGGCGGGCAGTCCCTCCAGCGTCGCGACGAGTGCGGGACCGTGGGACTCCCCCGCGGTCAGCCAGCGCAACCTGCTCAACGGTGCTCCTCAGTGCTCGCGCCCCGGTATGCCCCGCGTACGCGTCTTCTCCGCGTACGGGACGGTCCGACCGGGTGCGCGGCCCCGGTCCGCCGCCTCCGATCCTCCCACGTTCGGCCGCCCGACCCGGTCGGCGGTCCATTTGACGGACGCGAGGACGGACGCGCGGACGGACGCGCCGACGCGACGCGCACGCCGACCCGGGCGGCGTCGGGCGGATCGGTCGCCCCGCCGCCGAGGCGGAGCCGGGGCGAACGCACCGAGGAAGTCCCGCGCCGCGCTCCCTCGGCCGCGGCGGCGCCGAGGGTCCGAGGTGATCGGCGCCGGTGCCTGCCCGTGCCGCGCCTCGACCACCCGGCTCGCGACGACGGCGAGCACGATCGGGGCGAGCACCGTGATCCGCACCCCTCCCGCTCGCCCCTGCGGAACCGGGAGGGGACCTAACGATCCGCGAGCGCGCGCTCCCCCGCTTTTCGCATGGCGGCCAGCGGCGCGGGAGACCGGCCGGTCATCTGCTCCACCTGGAGCACCGCCTGGTGGAGCAGCAGGTCGAGCCCGCTGACGACGGCACCGCCGTACGTCGACCAGCGGGCGGCGAGCGCGGTGGGCCAGGGGTCGTAGAGCACGTCGAAGAGGGTCGTCGGCCGCTCGGGGACCGCGGCGGCGAGGGCGTCGGTGGCGCCGGCCGGCGTGGTGGCCACGACCAGCGGGGCGCGCAGGGCCTCCTCGGCGTCCGTCCAGTCCGCGATGCGCACGTCGACATCCAGCCGCTGGGCCCAGCCCCGCATCTCGTCGGCGCGGGCCGCGCTGCGCACGTAGACGGCGATCTCGCCGGTGCAGATCCGGGACAGCGCGGCGAGCGCGGAGGAGGCGGTGGCGCCGGCGCCGAGGACCGCGGCGGTCTCGGTCTTCTCGATGCCGTGCTCACGCAGGGCGGCGACGATGCCGGGGATGTCGGTGTTGTCACCGGTCCTGCGGCCGTCCTCGGTGAGGACGACGGTGTTCACCGCGTCCACCGAGGCCGCGGTCTCGCTGACCGAGTCGAGCAGCGGGATCACGGCGCGCTTGAGCGGCATGGTCAGCGAAAGACCCGCCCACTCGGGCCCCAGCCCCTCGACGAAAGCCGGCAGCGCCGCCTCGTCGACGTCGAAGCGGTCGTAGGTCCAGTTCGCGAGGCCCAGCTCCGCGTAGGCGGCGCGGTGCAGCACCGGGGAGAGGGAGTGGGCGATCGGGGAGCCGAGTACGGCGGCCCGGCGCCGGTCAGTCGCGGGAGCTGGCATCGAACTTGTCCTTCAGCTTCAGGAACTCGGCGTGGGTCTTGGCGAACTCGGTCTTCTGCACGCCGTCGGTCGCCACGAAGTAGATCCAGCCGTCCTCGGTGGGGTTGAGCGCCGCTTGCAGGGCCTCTTCGCCGGGGTTGCCGATGGGTCCGGGCGGCAGGCCCCGGTGGTAGTAGGTGTTGTACGGGTCCGGGTTGGTCTGGATCTCGGACACGCTGATGTGGATCTTGCTCTGGCGCATCAGGTAGTTGAACGTCGAGTCGAACTGGAGCTTCTGGTTCGTCTCGGTGTTGGAGGACTTGAGCCGGTTGTAGATGACCTCGGACATCTTGCGGAAGTCGTCGTGGGTCTTGCCCTCCGCCTGCAGGAGGCTCGCCACGGTGAGCAACTGCCACGGCCCCTCCAGGCCGAGGCCCTCCGCCTTCTCCTCCAGGCCGATCTTCTCGTACTGCTCGTTGGCGCGCGCCACCATCTGCTTCAGCACGTCCTCGGGCTTCTGCCCCTTGGCCGCCGAGTAGCTGGACGGATAGAGGAACCCCTCCAGCGGGTCCTTCACGTCCTTGTGGTTCAGCGCCCAGTCGGGCAGGCCGAGGTCCTTGTAGTCGGACTTGGCGACCTCGGCGGTGGTGCCGCTCTTCACTCCGAGGCGCTTGTCGATGAGCTTGTAGACGTCGGCGTTGCGCTTGCCCTCGGCGATGATCAGGTTGCTGCGGCTCTTCGGACTGAGCAGGAGTTCGACCGCGCTGTCGGCCGACATCTCCTTCTGCAGCGTGTACACGCCGTCCTGGATGCTCTTGCCGCGGGGGTTGCTCTGCTGGGCGGCGATGAAGGCGTCGACGCTCTTCACCACGCCCTGCCGCTTGAGTTCCTGGCCGATCGTGGAGCCGCCCGCCCCCTTGGGGATGGTGACGGTCACCTGCTCGCCGTTGCCGTCGCCCGCGAAGTCCGGGGCCGTGCCGAAACGATCCTGGTAAAACTGGTAACCGAAATAGCCGACACCCGCCACGCCGCCGCCGAGCACCAGGCAGACCACCAGGCAGGCGCATCCGCTGCGGCGTTTCTTGGGCTTGCCGCCGCCCCGGGACCTGCGGTCCTGGGGAGCCTCGCGGCCGTCGTCCGCCGCCTCGTCCTCACCGTCCCCGCCTGCGAAGAAGGCGTGCTCGCCCTCGTCCGGCCCGGGGTCCCAGTCGGTGCGCTGCGGCTCGGGCTCGGCGCGCCGGCGGGTGGGCGGCTCCGGCGGCGGGTACGCCTCGGGCGTGCCGTAGAAGTCGGGCTGCTCGGCGCCGTAGCCGCCGGTCTGCTGTCCGTAGGGGTCGGACGGGTCGGCCGGGTACTGCGCCTGCGGCTGTGCCCCGCTGCCCCAGCCACCGTTGTCGTAACCCTGCTGGGGCTGGGGCTGGGCCTGGGGCGCGTACTGCTGGTCGTACTGCTGTCCGCCGTACGGGTGCTGGTCGTACTGCTGCTGACCGTACTGGTCGTACTGCGGCTCGGGGTGCTGACGGCCGTACTGGTCGTACTGCGGCTGGCCGCCGCCGTACGACGACTGGCCTCCGTTGCTCCAGTCGCCGTAACCCTGCTGCGCCTGCTGCTCCGGATACTGCTGCGGCTGGCCGCCGTAGGGGGACTGCTGACCCGCGTGGGCCTGCTGTCCGCCCCATCCGCCGTCCCCGTACAACGGGTCCTCCGGATGCCACGGTTCGGAGCCTGGGCCCCGGCCATACTCAGTCATCGATCCCCTAGAGCCGCGAGGCGACGGGGACCGGGGCCCTTGCCGAAGGGCCCGCTTCCGTTCCGCCTCTTGCTGTGCGGTGGCTGTTCGAATGCCTCCGCATCGCGCGGAACGTTACCGTACCGCGATCAGATGACCACTTCGACGCCCTCGCCGGGTGGCCTGCCTGACACCCGTTCGGATTCCAGTGCCTGCTGGAGGATGATCACGGCGGCGGCCTGGTCGATGACGGACCGGCCCTTCTTCGACTTCACTCCCGAGGCGCGCAGCCCCTGGCTGGCGGTGACCGTCGTCATGCGTTCGTCCACCAGCCGGACCGGGACCGGCGCGATGCCCTTGGCCAGCTCCTGCGCGAAGCGCCTGACCTTGGCCGCGGCCGGGCCCTCGCCCCCCTTGAGGGAGCGCGGGAGACCGACGACGACCTCGACGGGCTCGTACTCCGCGACCAGTTGCCCCAGGCGCCGGTGCGCGGCCGGGACGTCGCGGCCGGGGACGGTCTCCACCGGAGTGGCGAGGATCCCGTCGGGGTCGCAGGACGCCACCCCGATACGGGCGTCACCGACGTCGACGGCCAGGCGGCGGCCGCGGCGCATCACCGGGCCGTCCGCCTGTCCCTTCTCGGGCGTGCTCACTTGGCGGTGTCCGCCACGAGGCGCTCGACGGCGTCAACGGCGTCACCGATGGCGGCCGGGTTCTGGCCACCGCCCTGGGCGACGTCCGGCTTGCCGCCACCGCCGCCGCCGAGGGTCTTGGCGGCGGTGCGGACCAGGTCACCGGCCTTGAGGCCGCGCTCGCGGGCCGCCTCGTTGGTGGCGATGACGGTGAGGGGCTTGCCGTTCACCGTGGTGAACAGCGCCACGACGGCGGCCCGGCCGCCCTGGATGCGGCCGCGCACGTCGAGGACCAGCTTGCGCAGGTCGTCGGCGGTGGTGCCGTCCGGGACCTGCCCGGTCACCAGGGCCACGCCGCGCACGTCCTTGGCGGAGTCGGCGAGACCGCCGGCGGCCTGGAGGACCTTCTCGGCGCGGAACTTCTCGATCTCCTTCTCGGCGTCCTTGAGCTTGCCGAGCATCGCCGAGACCTTCTCCGGCAGCTCCTCCGGGCGGCCCTTGATCAGCTCCTGGAGCTGGGCGACGACCGTGTGCTCGCGGGCGAGGAAGTTGTAGGCGTCCACGCCCACCAGGGCCTCGATGCGGCGCACGCCCGAGCCGATGGACGACTCGCCGAGCAGCTTGACCAGGCCGAGCTGGGCGGTGTTGTGCACGTGGGTGCCGCCGCACAGCTCCTTGGAGAAGTCGCCGATGGTCACGACGCGCACGCGCTCGCCGTACTTCTCGCCGAACTCGGCGATGGCGCCCTGCTTCTTGGCCTCGTCGATGCCCATGACGTCGGCGCGCACGTCGAGGTCGCGGGCGAGCACCTCGTTGATCTTCTGTTCGACGTCGGTCATCACGGCCGTCGGCACGGCGGACGGCGAGCCGAAGTCGAAGCGGAAGCGGCCGGGCTGGTTCTCGGAACCGGCCTGGGCGGCCGTCGGGCCGAGGGCGTCGCGCAGCGCCTGGTGGGTGAGGTGGGTCGCCGAGTGGGCGCGGGCGATGGCCTTGCGGCGGCGGTCGTCGATGGAGGCCTGGGCCTTGGAACCGACGGTGACCTCGCCGACCTGGACGACGCCCTTGTGCACGTACACGCCCGGGACCGGCTTCTGGCAGTCGCGGATCTCGATCACGGCGCCGGTGTCGACCCGGATCCGGCCGGTGTCGCCGATCTGGCCGCCGCCCTCGGCGTAGAACGGGGTGCGGTCCAGGACGATCTCGACCTCGTCGCCCTCGGTGGCGGCCGGGGAGGACGCTCCGTCGACGAGGATGCCGACGATCGTGGACTCGCTCTCGGTGTCCGTGTAGCCGACGAAGTCGGTGGCGCCGGCCTTGTCGGCGATCTCCCGGTAGGCACCGGCACCGGCGTGGCCGGTCTTCTTGGCCTGGGCGTCGGCCTTGGCGCGCTCCCGCTGCTCCTTCATCAGGCGCCGGAACCCGTCCTCGTCCACGGACAGCCCCTGCTCGGCGGCCATCTCCAGGGTGAGGTCGATCGGGAAGCCCCAGGTGTCGTGGAGCAGGAACGCCTTGTCACCGGCGAGGACCGAGCCACCGGCGGCCTTGGTGTCGCTGACGGCGGTGTCGAGGATGTTGGTGCCGGCCTTCAGCGTCTTCAGGAAGGCGTTCTCCTCGGCGAGGGCGACCTTCTCGATCCGCTCGCGGTCGGTAATCAGCTCGGGGTACTGCTGCCCCATCATGCCGATCACGACGTCGATCAGGTCCTTGACGACGGGACCGGTGGCCCCGAGCAGGCGCATGTTGCGGATGGCGCGGCGCATGATGCGGCGCAGCACGTAGCCGCGGCCCTCGTTGCCGGGGGTGACGCCGTCGCCGATGAGCATCACGGAGGTGCGCATGTGGTCGGTGACCACGCGCAGGGAGACGTCCGAGGCCTGGGCGTCGCCGTAGGCCACACCGGTCAGTTCGGTGGCCTTCTTGATGACGGCCATGGAGGTGTCGATCTCGTACATGTTCTGCACGCCCTGCAGGATCATCGCGAGGCGTTCCAGGCCGAGACCGGTGTCGATGTTCTTGCTCGGCAGCTCGCCGAGGATCTCGAAGTCCTCCTTGCCGATGCCCTCGCCCCGCTCGTACTGCATGAAGACGAGGTTCCAGATCTCCACGTACCGCTCGTCGTTGACGGCGGGGCCGCCCTCGACGCCGAACTCGGGGCCGCGGTCGTAGTTGATCTCGGAGCAGGGGCCGCAGGGGCCGGGGACGCCCATGGACCAGTAGTTGTCCTTCTTGCCGAGGCGCTGGATGCGCTCGGAGGGGACGCCCACGACGTCGTGCCAGATGCGCTCGGCCTCGTCGTCGTCCTGGTAGACGGTGATCCACAGGCGCTCGGGGTCGAGGCCGTAACCGCCCTTGTCCTGGGGGCTGGTGAGCAGCTCCCAGGCGTACTTGACGGCGCCTTCCTTGAAGTAGTCGCCGAAGGAGAAGTTGCCGCACATCTGGAAGAACGTGCCGTGGCGGGTGGTCTTGCCGACCTCTTCGATGTCCGGCGTGCGCACGCACTTCTGGACGCTGGTCGCCCGGTCGAAGGGCGGCTTGACCTCTCCCAGGAAGTAGGGCTTGAAGGGCACCATGCCGGCCGGGACGAGGAGCAGAGTCGGGTCGTCCGCGATGAGCGACGCCGAAGGGACGACGGTGTGACCGCGCTCCTCGAAGAAGCTCAACCAGCGGCGACGAATCTCGGCCGACTCCATCAGTGGTCCTCATTCCGGTTGTACGAGTACGTCGCGTGGTCGTCGACGACGTACTTCGGGTCCTTGCTGTTCTCGATGGCGGTGTGGTGCCTCAGGGCGGGCAGTTCACGGTCGACGGGGGCGTTCAGGCCCAGCGCGTCGTCCAGTTCGGCCTCCCGCTGGGCCATGTTGTCGCGGACGTCGAGCGCGAAGCCCACCGCGCGGTCCCTGACCCGGGTGCCCACGTCCAGCGCCTTGTTCGCCGCGGTCGCGGCGAGGCTGTCGGGGGTGAGCTGCTTGAGCTTCCGGTTGACCTTGGTGGTGGCCCACACACCGGCGGCCACGCCGGTGCCGAACCAGAACGTACGGCGGAACATCGCTCGGTCAGCCCTTCTTCCGCTTCGTCCGCCGCGCGGCCGGGAGCGTGCGGCCCACGATCACGGTACGCCGCGCCTGGGCGGCGGGGGCGGACATGTCCTCCTTGCGACCGCCGAGTGCCCGGCGCACGCCGTACCCGAACGCCGCGACCTTGACCAGCGGGCCGCCGAAGGTGGAGGCCACGGTGGTGGAGAGCGCGGAGGCGTTCGAGGTGACCTCCTGGACGTCGGAGGCGATCGCGTCGACCCGGTCGATCTGGGTCTGCGCGCTGCGCACCGCCGCGGAGGCGTCGGCCAGCAGCGGGACGGCCTGGTCGGTCACGTCCGCCACGAGCTTGGTGGTCGTCCTGAGCGTCTGGGCCAGCCTCGCCAGTGCGACGGCGAGGAAGGAGACCAGGATCGCCCAGAAGACGGCCACCAGGATCCCGGCCACCTCGCCACCGGACACTGTGTGCACCCGCTCCCTTGAAGACGTGATCGGACATCGGGAAAGTCGTGCACCGAGCCTATCGCGCCGGGCGCGCGGCTCCGTACCGGATTCCCCGTCGCGCGCGGCGCGGTGCGGTGGAGTTCGGCGCACCGATTGTACGGAGTGAATACGGTTCAGTACGCTCCGTGTTTCATGCGAGACCATCGGCGCGACGGCATCCCGAACGGCAACCTCCCGCTGGAGCTCGACACGTTCGTGGGCAGGGGGGCGCAACTGGCGGAGCTGGCCCGGACGCTGGACTCGGCCCGGCTGGTGACCGTCACCGGCACCGGTGGCGTCGGCAAGTCCCGGCTGGCAGCGCGGGCGGCCGCGCGCCGCTCGCCCCGGGACGGGGTGTGGCGGGTGCAACTCGCGCCGGTGCGGGACGAGGAGTTCGTCGACTACGCGGTCGTGGAGGCGCTGGGTCTGACCGACCACACGACCCGGCTCCCGCGCGAGACGCTGCTCGCGCACCTGGCCGAGCGGGAGCTGCTGCTGCTCCTGGACGGCGTCGAGCACCTGGTGGACGCCTGCGCGGCGCTGGTCAGCGACCTGCTCGCCCGTGCCCCGGGGCTGCGGGTGCTGGCGGCGGGGCGCAGACCGCTGGGCGTGGCCGGGGAGCGGCTCTTTGCGCTGGCGCCGCTGGGCACGGAGGAGGCGATGGAGCTGCTGACGGTCCGGGCCGGGCAGCGGAGCGTCACCTGCGGCTACGCCGCCGACCCGGACGCCGACCAGCGGGAGGTGCGCGAGCTGTGCCGGCGCCTGGACGGCATCCCGCTGGCGATCGAGCTGGCGGCGGGGCGCCTGGGCGCGCTGTCGCCGGGGCAGGTGCTGCGGCGCCTCGACGACCGGTTCCGGCTGCTGACGGGCGGGGACCGCACCGCGCTGCCCCGGCACCGGACGCTGCGCACGGCCATCGGCTGGAGCCACGAGCTGTGCACCCCGCCGGAACGGCTGCTGTGGGCGCGGCTCTCGGTGTTCGCCGGGCCCTTCGACCTGGACGCCGCCGAGTACGTGTGCAGCGGGGACGGACTGCCGGCCGACGACGTGCTCGACGTGCTCTCCGCGCTGCTCGCGCAGTCCGTGCTGACCCGCGAGGAGTCCCCGGCCGGGGTGCGCTACCGGATGCTCGACACGGTACGGGCGTACGGCGCCGACTGGCTGGAGGCCACCGGCGACGCGGTCCGGCTGCGGCGGCGGCACCGGGACTGGTACGTCGGCCTGGCCACCTGGTGCGAGCTGGAGTGGTTCTCGCCGCGCCAGGGCGAGGTCGCGGCGCGGGTGGACGCCGAGCTGCCGAATCTGCGCGGCGCCCTGGAGCACTGCCTGGACGAGCCGGACGGCGCCCACCTGGGCCAGTACCTGGCGGGCGCCCTGTGGTTCCACTGGGTCGGCTGCGGTCGGCTGGCGGAGGGGCGGCACTGGCTGGAGCAGGCGGTGCGGCTGGACGCAGAGCCGACGGCGGGCGAGCAGTCCCGGCTGAAGGCGCTGTGGGTGCTCGCCTACGTGGCGATCCTCCAGGGCGACACGGTGGCCGCGCTGGCGGCGCTCCAGGAGTGCCGCCAGGAGGCGGAGCGCTCGGCGAACCCCACGGCGGTGGCCTACGCGGAGCACCGCACCGGCTGTCTGGCGCTGGTGGCCGACGACATGCCGCGCGCGGAGCGGCTGTTGCGCTCCGCGCTGCACCGCTACCGGGAGATCGGCGAGCTCAACAGCAATGTGCTGATGGGCCAGGTGGAGCTGGCGATGACCCGGGCGTTCCAGGGCGACCTGCCGGACGCGGTGCGCCTGTGCGAGGACGTGCGCCATGTGTGCGAGGACCACGGGGAGCGCTGGGCGCGGGGGTACGCCCTGTACGTGCTGGCCTACGCGGCCTGGAGCGAGGGCGAGCCGGTGCGCGCCCGCGAGTTGCTGGCCGACTGCCTGGGCAGTGCGCACCGCTTCCGCGACCAGCTGGGCTCGGTGCTGGCGGTGGAGCTGCTCGCCCTGGTCACGGTGGCGGAGGGCGACGCGGCGGAGGCGGCGGTGTTGCAGGGCGCGGCGGATCGCATGTGGCCGTCGGTGGGGCTGCCGCTGTTCGGCTCGGCGTACTACAACGCCCCCCACGAGCTGTGCGAGGCGGCGTCGAGGGACCGGCTCGGCGATGAGCGGTACGAGGAGTGCGTGCGGCACGGTACGCGGCTCGGGCGGCGGGAGGCGGTGGCGCGGGCGCTGCGCCGGCCCGGGGTGCCCGTCTCGCTGCCGGCGCCGCGCCCGACCGCCGGGGGGCGGGCCGCGGCGGGCGCCCGGACGGCGAAGCCCGCCGCCTCGCCCACCCGGAAGGGCGGGGAGACGGCGGGCTGAGGTACCGCGGGTGGTACTGCGCCGGGGCTGGGATCAGCGGGCGTAGTACTCGACGACGAGCTGCTCGTCGCAGATCACCGGGATCTCCTTGCGGTTCGGCTCGCGGTCCAGGCGGAACGCCAGGGCCTTGAGGTTCACCTGGAGGTAGCGCGGGGTCTCGCCGTCGGGGGCGAAACCACCCTCGCGGGCGATCGTGAAGAGCGTCTTCTCCTTGGAGCGCTCGCGCACCTGCACGACGTCGTCCGGGCGGACGCGGAAGGACGGCTTGTCGACCTTCTGGCCGTTGACCTGGATGTGGCCGTGCACGACCATCTGGCGGGCCTGGTAGATCGTGCGGGCGATGCCCGAACGCAGGACCAGCGCGTCGAGACGGCGCTCGAGCTCGATGACCAGGGCCTCGCCGGTCTTCATGTTGGTCTTGGAGGCACGCTCGTAGGCGCGGACGAGCTGGCGCTCGCTGAGGTCGTACTGCGCGCGCAGACGCTGCTTCTCGAGCAGACGGACCTTGTAGTCCGAGTTCTGCTTGCGGCCGCGGCCGTGCTCACCCGGCGGGTAGGGGCGGGCCTCGAAGTACTTGACGGCCTTCGGGGTCAGCGCGATGCCGAGGGCACGCGACTTCTTGACCTTGGGGCGGGACTGGTTCGCCACTGTCTGTGTCTCTTCTCTAGATTTCCGGCTTGTCAGGGTTGAGGGAGGTCGCAATCCGCAGCCGGGGAA
Organism: Streptomyces violaceorubidus; assembly: GCF_000717995.1. Taxonomy (GTDB): domain Bacteria; phylum Actinomycetota; class Actinomycetes; order Streptomycetales; family Streptomycetaceae; genus Streptomyces; species Streptomyces violaceorubidus. The sequence goes on along the minus strand of NZ_JODM01000013.1, from coordinate 35,623 downwards.
ACCCGTCCGGTCCGCTCGGGACCCGCCGGGCAGCCGCTCCCCTGGTCTGGGCACATACGTGCAGCACGCGAGTGGCCCACCGACCGCTCCCGGAAGCCGGGTGGTGGTGGGCTGCCCGCGACACCGATCGACGGTGCGCGACGCTCCTGGAACCCCGGAGGGTTCCGGCCGGTTGTCCCGTTCTGACTGCACGGGACTCGGCGCTCCGGGCGATTCTACAGGCTGCTCAGGAGGGCTTGCGACCGAGGTGCCCGCGGGTCCACTCCACCGCGTCCGCGTACCTGGCCTCGGCACCGTGCCGGGTCGGCGTGTAGTACGTCCGCTCCTTCAGTCCGTCCGGGGCGTACTGCTGGGCGGCGATGCCCTCGGGCAGGTCGTGCGGGTACACGTACCCCTGTCCGTGTCCCAGTTTTCCGGCGCCCTTGTAGTGACTGTCGCGCAGGTGGGCGGGGACCGGGCCGGTGTGCCCCTTGCGCACGTCGTCCAGGGCGGCGCCGATGGCGGTGGTCGCGGCGTTGGACTTGGGGGCCAGCGCCAGGGCGATGGTGGCGTGGCTGAGGGTGAGGGCGGCCTCGGGGAAGCCGATCATGGCGACGGCCTGGGCGGCGGCGACGGCGATCTGCAACGCGTTCGGATCGGCCAGGCCGATGTCCTCGCTGGCGGAGATCATCAGGCGCCGGGCGATGAAGCGGGGGTCCTCGCCGGCCTCGATCATCCGGGCCAGGTAGTGCAGGGCGGCGTCGACGTCGGAGCCGCGGATGGACTTGATCAGGGCGCTGGCGACGTCGTAGTGCTGGTCGCCGTCGCGGTCGTACTTCACCGCGGCCCGGTCGACCGTCTCCTCCAGCGTGGTCAGGGAGACCTCCGTCTCGCCCTTGTCCAGCGCGGCCCCGGCGGCGGCCTCCAGGGCGGTGAGCGCGCGGCGGGCGTCGCCGCCGGCGATCCGCAGCAGGTGCTCCTCGGTGTCCTCGGGGAGGGCGACGGCGTCCCGCAGGCCGCGCTCGTCGCTCAGGGCGCGGCGGAGCAGGTCCCGCACGTCGTCGTCGGTGAGGGGTTCGAGGGTGAGCAGGAGGGAGCGGGAGAGCAGCGGGGAGATCACCGAGAAGTACGGGTTCTCGGTGGTGGCGGCGATCAGGGTGACCCAGCGGTTCTCGACGGCGGGGAGCAGGGAGTCCTGCTGGGCCTTGCTGAAGCGGTGGATCTCGTCCAGGAAGAGGACGGTCTCCTTGCCGTACCCGCCGACCGCGCGGCGGGCGCCGTCGATGACCGCGCGGACCTCCTTGACGCCCGCGGTGATCGCCGAGAGCTCCACGAAGCGCTTGTTGGTGGCCTTGGAGACGACGTAGGCCAGGGTCGTCTTGCCGGTGCCCGGCGGGCCCCAGAGGATGACCGAGGAGGGCCCCGCGGGGCCGGACGCGCCCTCGCCGACCAGGCGGCGCAGGGGCGATCCGGGCTTGAGCAGGTGCTGCTGGCCGACGACCTCGTCGAGGGTGCGCGGGCGCATCCGCACGGCGAGGGGGCTGCCGGTCGGGTCCTTCTCCTGGCGTTCTTCGGCTGCGGCGGTGAACAGATCGGGCTCCACGCCCTGAACCCTAAAGGACCGCACCGACAACGCGGCGGGCCCGGTGGGCCCGCCCTCGCGGAAGGCCGGTCAGCTGGTCCAGAAGTCCCACCAGCGAGTGAGGATCATCATGCCGATGATGCCGATGTGCAGCACCGGCAGGACCCAGGTGAACTCGCCGAAGAAGCCGCGCAGCCAGCCCGGCGCGGGCAGGAAGCCCTTGCGGACGTTGAAGGACGTCACGTACCAGAACATCAGGATCGTGGCGACCCAGGCCAGGCAGCACCACAGGCACAGCGAGTTGATCCGGTACAGGGACTGGAACTGGAGCCACGAGACGAAGGCGATGCCGAAGAGGCAGCCCGCGTTGAAGGTGAGCCAGTACCAGCGCGGGAAGGTGGCGCGGGCGAGCAGGCTCATGCCGACGCAGATGACGATGCCGTAGGCGACGAGGCCGAGCATCGGGTTGGGGAAGCCGAAGGCCGAGGCCTGGTCGCTCTCCATGATGTTGCCGCAGGAGACGACCGGGTTCAGGCTGCAGCCGGGCGTGAAGGTGGTGCCGGCGACCTTGGCCTCGAGGATCTTCTGCTTGTCGATCGTGATGACCCACGCGGCGAGCAGGCCGGCCGCGCCCGTGATCACCAGCAGCAGCGCGAGCGCGCGGCTGCCGCCCTCGGTGCGCGGGGTGCGGGTGCCGCTGTCCGGCGACGACTCTGTCACGGTGGAGACGTCCTTCACTGTCGTCTTGCTCATCACGCCGATTCCGTCACTGGGGAGTGGGACTGCTTCGGGCAGGGGCCATTGTGCCGCACGACCCTGTAGGGGCACCGTTCGATGAGCCTATGAACGGTTCGGCGATCACTCCGGAGCGGCGCTTTCGGGCCACCACCCGTTCTCCAGGGGCACACGCGAACGAAACGCGCGCCCCTGGAGGGGACGGGGACACCCGGCCGCTAGCCGAGCCGTGACTCCAGCTCCGCCACGATCTCGTTGACGCCGATCGCGCTCTGCTCGCCGGACTCCATGTCCTTGAGCTGGACGACGCCGTCGGCCAGGTCGCGCTCGCCCAGGACCAGGGTGTACCGGGCGCCGGAGCGGTTGGCCGCCTTCATCGCCGCCTTGAGGCCCTTGCCGCCGTAGGAGAAGTCGGCCGCGACGCCGTTCTTGCGCAGCTCGGTGACCTTGGCGAACAGGATCCGGCGGGCCTCCTCGCCCAGAGGGACCGCGAAGACGGAGGTGGCGGACGGGATGTCCAGCTCGATGCCTTCCGCCTCCAGGGCGAGGACGGTGCGGTCGACGCCGAGGGCCCAGCCGACCGACGGCAGGGAGGGGCCGCCGATCATCTCGGAGAGGCCGTCGTAGCGGCCGCCGCCGCCCACCGCGGACTGGGAGCCGAGACCGTCGTGGACGAACTCGAACGTCGTGCGGGTGTAGTAGTCCAGGCCGCGGACCAGCTTCGGGTCGTCCTCGAAGACCACGCCCGCCGCCGTGATCAGCTCGCGCACCTCCTCGTGGTACGCCTTGCAGGCGTCGCACAGGTAGTCGCGCAGCAGCGGGGCGTCGGTGAGCTGCTTCTGGACGTCGGGGCGCTTGTCGTCCAGGACGCGCAGCGGGTTGATCTCGGCGCGGCGCAGCGTGTCCTCGTCCAGGTCGAGACCGCGCAGGAAGTCCTGCAGCGCGGCCCGGTAGACGGGACGGCACTCCTGGCCGCCCAGGGAGTTGAGCAGGATGCGGAAGTCCCGCAGGCCGAGCGCGCGGTACGACTGGTCGGCCAGGATGATCAGTTCGGCGTCCAGGGCCGGGTCCTCGGCGCCGATCGCCTCGGCGCCGACCTGGGAGAAGTGGCGGTAACGGCCCTTCTGGGGGCGTTCGTAGCGGTACTGCGAGCCCGAGTACCAGACCTTTACCGGCAGGTTGCCCGCCTTGTGCAGGTTGGCCTCCAGGACCGCGCGCAGTACCGGAGCGGTGGTCTCCGGGCGCAGGGCGAGGCGGTCGCCGCCCTTGGTCTCGAAGACGTACATCTCCTTGGTCACGATGTCGGTGGACTCGCCGACGCCGCGCGCGAACAGCTCGACGTTCTCGAAGCCGGGCGTCTCGATGTAGCCGTAGCCCGAGTTGCGCAGCGGGGCGGCGATCGCCTCGCGGACGGCCAGGTACTTGGCGGAGTCCGGCGGCAGCAGGTCGTACGTGCCCTTGGGGGCCTTGAAGGTGCTCACGGAAGGTCTCGTCACATTCCTCGTCGGGGAGCCTCGGCAGCGCTGTTCCCTTGGCCGCCCGCGGCCACTTGCCGCAAGTACGGGTTGGTGGCGCGCTCCTGGCCGATGGTCGTCTGGGGGCCGTGTCCGGACAGCACCACGGTCGCGTCGTCGAGCGGCAGGCACACGCGTGCCAGGGACTCGAGCAAGTCGTCCATGGAGCCGCCGGGGAGGTCGGTGCGTCCGATGGAGCCGGCGAACAGGAGGTCGCCCGAGAACATCACCGGCGGGATGTCCGCCGCCTCGGGCAGGCCGAAGGTCACCGACCCCTTGGTATGGCCCGGGGCGTGCGCGACGGTCAGCTCCAGGCCCGCCAGCGCCAGCTTCGCGCCGTCGGTCAGCTCCTTGACGTCGTCGGGCTCCCCGACGGTCAGCTCACCCATGAGCGGCATGCCGATGCTGCGGCCGATGCCCTTCTCGGGGTCGCTCATCATGTAGCGGTCCTCGGGATGGATCCAGGCCGGCACGTCGTGGGCGCCGCACACCGGGACGACCGAGGCGACGTGGTCGATGTGGCCGTGGGTGAGGACGACGGCGACGGGCTTGAGCCGATGCCTGCGGATCGCTTCCTCGACTCCGGGGGCCGCCTGGTGGCCCGGGTCGATGATCACGCACTCCTCACCGGCGGCAGGGGCGACGAGATAACAGTTCGTCCCCCAGGCACCGGCGGGGAACCCGGCAATGAGCACGATCGTCCTTCGTTTGTGTCGGTACGGATGGGCTTGCGAACCGGCCGCGCCCATGGTCAGAGCCTACCGGCGGTGCCGATTCCTCAGCGAACCCATATACGGTACGGGGCTACACGCCCACGGTCGGCTCATCGCACCCACGCGTACCGGTCGGCACACGAAGACGCATGAGGAGAGAACCCGGTGGTCACCCAGGAGCAGCGGCGGCGTCAGCTCGCCCGGGAGAAGTTCTTGCGGCAGCAGCAGCGACGTACCTCCGCTCGACGCAAGGCGCGCATGCGCAACGCCGCGATCGCGTCGGTGCTCGGCGTGATTCTGATCGGCAGCGTCGCGCTGTACACGACCGGCGTGGTCCTGGGGGACGACGACGACAGCAAGACGAACGCGAGCGCGGAGGTCACGCCGAGCGCCTCGGCACCGAGCAAGGCGCCGGACCCGTGCGAGAAGCCCGCCGAGGGCAAGGTCAAGACGCAGACCTGGAAGAAGGAACCTGCGTTGACCATCGACAAGTCGGCGAAGTACACGATGAAGCTGGCGACCACCTGCGGTGACATAGACATCGCGCTGAAGACGGAAGCGGCGCCGCACACCGTCAACTCGTTCGACTTCCTGGCGGGCAAGGGCTTCTTCGACCACACCCCCTGCCACCGCCTCACCACCAACGGCATCTACGTGCTGCAGTGCGGCGACCCGACGGGGCAGGGCAACGGTGGCCCGGGTTACAACATCCCGGACGAGAACCTGAAGGACAAGAGCCTCAAGTCGAACACGTACCCGGCGGGCACGGTGGCCATGGCGAACACGGGGCAGCCGGGCTCCGGCGGCAGCCAGTTCTTCCTCGTGTACCAGGACAGCCCGCTGCCGCCGAGCTACACGCCGTTCGGGACCATCTCCGACAAGGGCATGGCCGTGCTGAAGAAGATCGCGGACGCCGGGGAGAGCACCGGTCAGGGGGACGGGGCGCCCAACGCGACGGTCGTGATCGACAAGGCCACCGTCACGAAATCCTGACCCTCATCAGCGAAAGTTCGACTCGCGCGGGTGCGGACAGGCCCCCCGCCGGTCGCCTATGTTGGCCGTGACGAAACTGTGGACGATGCCCGGGGGTAGCGAAGCCCTCCGCAGGCATCATGTGGAGGAGGCGCTGTGAGCAGCGACCCGTGGGGCCGCGTCGACGAGACGGGGACCGTGTACGTGCGTACGGCCGACGGCGAGAAGGTCGTCGGATCCTGGCAGGCAGGCTCCCCCGAGGAGGCACTGGCCTACTTCGAACGCAAGTACGAAGGCCTGGTTGTGGAGATCGGCCTCCTCGAGAAGCGGGTGAAGACCACCGACCTGTCGGCCAAGGACGCCCAGACCGCCATCGGCCACCTGCGCGAGCAGGTGGACGCGCACCACGCGGTCGGCGACCTGGAGTCCCTGCGGGCCCGGCTGGACAAGCTCGTCGCGCTGGTGGAGGCACGGCGCGAGGAGCGCAAGGCCCAGCGGGCCAAGCAGTCCGACGAGGCGCGCGGCGCCAAGGAGGCCCTGGTCGCGGAGGCCGAGGAGCTGGCCCGCTCCGACCAGTGGCGGGCCGCCGGTGAGCGGCTGCGGTCCCTGGTGGACACCTGGAAGGGTTTGCCGCGCCTGGACCGCAAGTCCGACGACGAGCTGTGGCACCGCTTCTCGCACGCGCGCTCGGCGTTCTCCAAGCGCCGCAAGCAGCACTTCGCGCAGCTCGACGCGCAGCGCGAGGAGGCCCGGCGGACCAAGGAGCGGCTGGTCTCCGAGGCCGAGGCGCTGTCGAACTCGACGGACTGGGGACCGACGGCCGCGCGCTACCGCGACCTGATGTCCGAGTGGAAGGCCGCGGGCCGCGCCCAGCGCGAGCACGAGGACGACCTGTGGAACCGCTTCCGCGGCGCCCAGGACGTGTTCTTCGCCGCCCGCGGCTCGGTCTTCGCCGAGCGGGACGCCGAGCAGACGGAGAACCTGAAGCTCAAGGAGGAGCTGGCCGAGGAGGCCGAGAAGCTCGTCCCGGTCACCGACCTCAAGGCGGCCCGTGCCGCCTTCCGCTCGGTCAACGAGCGCTGGGAGGCCATCGGCCACGTGCCGCGCGACGCCCGGCCGAAGGTCGAGGGGCGGATGCACGCGGTCGAGCGGGCCCTCCAGGAGGCCGAGGAGGCCGAGTGGCGCCGGACCAACCCGGAGGCCCGCGCGCGTGCCGAGGGCCTGACCGGTCAGCTCCAGGCCGCCGTGGACAAGCTGCGCTCCCAGGTCGAGCAGGCGCGTGCCCAGGGCAACGACGCGAAGGCCGACAAGCTCGCGCGTGAGCTGGAGGGCCGCCAGGCGCTGCTGGACCAGGCGCTCAAGGGGCTGCACGAGTTCGGCGGCTGACGGTCCCGGACCACGCACGAGAGGGGCTCCCGTACGGTGCGTACGGGAGCCCCTCTCGTGTGTGCGCCTGTGCGGCCCTCTACGACGGCCTGCGTGCCGAAGTCACCCTGTACACGTCGTAGACGCCCTCCACGCCGCGCACGGCCTTCAGGACGTGCCCGAGGTGCTTCGGGTCCCCCATCTCGAAGGTGAAGCGGGAGGTGGCCACGCGGTCGCGGGAGGTCTGGACGGCCGCCGAGAGGATGTTGACGTGCTGGTCGGACAGCACCCGTGTGACGTCCGACAGCAGCCGGGAGCGGTCCAGCGCCTCGACCTGGATGGCGACCAGGAAGACGGAGGACTGGGTGGGCGCCCACTCGACCTCGAGGATGCGCTCGGGCTCGCGGGACAACGAGTCCACGTTGACGCAGTCGCTGCGGTGGACGGAGACGCCGCTGCCGCGGGTGACGAAGCCGATGATGGGGTCGCCGGGCACGGGCGTGCAGCAGCGGGCCAGCTTGACCCAGACGTCGTCGACGCCCTTGACGACCACGCCCGGATCGGCGCTGGTTCGGCGCTTGCGCCCCCGGCCGCGGGCCGGCGGGACCGACTCGTCGATCTCCTCGGTGGCCGCCTCCTCGCCGCCGAGCGCCGAGACGAGCTTCTGCACGATGTTCTGCGCGGCGACATGGCCCTCGCCGATCGCCGCGTACAGCGCGGAGATGTCCGAGTAGCGCATCTCGTGGGCGAGCGTGACCAGGGAGTCGCCGGTGAGGATGCGCTGGATCGGCAGGTTCTGCTTGCGCATCGCGCGGACGATGGCGTCCTTGCCCTGCTCGATCGCCTCGTCGCGGCGCTCCTTGGAGAACCAGCCGCGGATCTTGTTGCGGGCGCGCGGCGACTTCACGAAGCCCAGCCAGTCGCGGGAGGGGCCCGCGCCGGCCGCCTTGGAGGTGAAGACCTCCACCAGGTCGCCGTTGTCCAGGGTCGACTCCAGCGGCACCAGCCGCCCGTTGACCCGTGCCCCTATGGTGCGGTGGCCGACCTCGGTGTGGACGGCGTAGGCGAAGTCCACCGGGGTGGCCCCGGCGGGGAGCGCTATGACGTCGCCCTTGGGGGTGAAGACGAAGACCTCGTTGCGCGAGAGGTCGAAGCGCAGGGACTCCAGGAACTCGCCGGGGTCCTCGGTCTCCTTCTGCCAGTCGAGCAGCTGGCGTAGCCACGCCATGTCGTTGAGGTGGTCGTCCTTGCTCTTGCCGGAGGACCTCGGGGCGTCGGTGCGCACCTTGGAGGCGCCGGCGACGGCCTCCTGCTTGTACTTCCAGTGCGCGGCGATGCCGTACTCCGCGCGGCGGTGCATGTCGAAGGTGCGGATCTGCAACTCGACCGGCTTGCCGCCGGGCCCGATGACCGTCGTGTGCAGCGACTGGTACATGTTGAACTTGGGCATCGCGATGTAGTCCTTGAACCGCCCGGGAACCGGGTTCCAGCGGGCGTGGACCGTGCCGAGCGCCGCGTAGCAGTCGCGGACGGTGTCCACCAGGACGCGGATGCCCACCAGGTCGTAGATCTCCGCGAAGTCACGGCCGCGGACGATCATCTTCTGGTAGACGCTGTAGTAGTGCTTGGGGCGGCCGGTGACGGTCGCCTTGATGCGGGCGGCGCGCAGGTCCTGCTGGACCTCGTCGGTGACGACGGCCAGGTACTCGTCGCGCTTGGGGGCGCGCTCGGCGACCAGGCGGACGATCTCGTCGTACATCTTGGGGTAGAGGATCGCGAAGGCGAGGTCCTCCAGCTCCCACTTGATGGTGTTCATGCCCAGCCGGTGGGCGAGCGGGGCGTAGATCTCCAGGGTCTCGCGCGCCTTCTTCTCCTGCTTCTCGCGCTTGAGGTAGCGCATGGTGCGCATGTTGTGCAGGCGGTCGGCGAGCTTGATGACCAGGACGCGCGGGTCCTTGGCCATGGCGACGACCATCTTGCGCACGGTCTCGGCCTGCGCGGCCTCGCCGAACTTGACCTTGTCGAGCTTGGTGACGCCGTCGACGAGCAGGGTGACCACGTCGCCGAAGTCACGGCGCAGGTCCTCCAGGCCGTACTCGGTGTCCTCGACGGTGTCGTGCAGCAGCCCGGCCATCAGCGTGGCCGGATCCATGCCGAGCTCGGCGAGGATGGTGGTGACGGCGAGCGGGTGGGTGATGTACGGATCGCCGCTCTTGCGCTTCTGGCCCCGGTGCCAGCGTTCGGCGACCTGGTAGGCGCGCTCGATCTGGCGCAGCGTCGCCGTCTCGATCTTGGGGTCGTTGCCGCGCACTATGCGCAGCAGGGGCTCCAGGACCGGGTTGTACGGGTTGGCCCGCTGTACACCGAGGCGGGCGAGGCGGGCGCGGACGCGGTTGGAGGAGCCGGAGCGGGCAGGCTGCCCGGCGGGGGTGCGGACCACGGGCGCGTTCTGCGGGCGCTCGGCCGGCAGCGTCTTGGGACGCGGCTGCTGCTCCGCGGGCTTGTCGACCGGCGTGGAGGGAGCGTGCTGGATCGGCCCACGCGTGTCGTTCTTCGCCTGGGGCGCGCTCGGCGCGGGCTTCGCCGCGGACGCCGAGGCGGACTCGGGCTTTGCGGCGGTCAGTGGCTGGGCCTCGTCTGGCAAGAGGACTCCTCGTGCGCGATCCGGGTCCCCCGGTGAGGCTCCGGATACCCCATGGTAGCGATCCTGCCCTCCAGGATCGCCTTCTGGCCAATGTGAGGGCCGTCAACCCCTGCAACGCCTGGGGCGGACGCCGGATTCCTCCGGGTCCGCCCCAAGGGTGCCGTGATGTGTGCCCGGCCCGCTCTCAGACCGTGAGCAGTGCCTTCAGCGGCGCCCCGGCCAGAGCGGGCTCCAGCCGGGCCCGCCCGCCGAGGAAGCCCAGCTCCATCAGCACGGCGAGGCCCGCGACCTCGGCCCCGGCCCGGCGGATCAGCTCCAGCGAGGCCTCGGCGGTGCCGCCGGTGGCGAGGACGTCGTCGACGACCAGGACGCGGTCGCCCGCGGTGAGGTCCTCGGCGTGCACCTCGATCTCGGCGGAGCCGTACTCCAGGTCGTAGCTCTGGCTGAGCGTGGCTCCGGGGAGCTTGCCCGCCTTGCGTACGGGGATGAAGCCGAGGCCCGCCCGCAGGGCCACCGGGGCGCCGAGGATGAAGCCGCGGGCCTCCAGTCCGACGACCTTGGTGGCGCCGGTGTCCCCGGCGACCTCGGCGAGCGCGTCGGTCAGGGCGGTGAACGCCGCCGGGTCCGCCAGGAGCGGGGTGATGTCCTTGAACACCACGCCCGGCTCCGGGTGGTCGGGCACGTCCCGGATGCGGCTCAGGAGCAGCCCGGTGAGGTCGGTCGTGTCGGTCATCGGCGCTTCCCCGACGGTCGGCCGCGGCCCCTGCCCCGGGACGCGGGCTGGTCGCGGGGACCGACGACCGCGGGCGCGGCGTCGTCGGGCTCGTCGGCGTCGTAGGCACCCTCGTCGGCCGCGGAGTCCGTGGTCTCGCCCTTGGCCGCCGCCTGGGCGCGCTTGGCGAGGACCCGCTTCTTGAGGGCCTTCATCTGCGGCTCGGCCTCCTTGAGGTCGGCGACGAGCGGCGTGGCGATGAAGATCGACGAGTAGGCGCCCGCGGCGAGGCCGACGAACAGCGACAGCGAGATGTCGTTGAGCATGCCGGCGCCGAGGACACCGCCGCCGATGAACAGCAGGCCCGCCACCGGCAGCAGCGCGACCACCGTGGTGTTGATGGAGCGGACCAGGGTGCTGTTGATCGAGCGGTTGGCGATCTCCGCGTAGGTCCAGCGGGTCTGCTTGGTGATGTCCCGGGTCTGCTCCTTGAGGCTGTCGAAGACGACGACCGTGTCGTAGAGCGAGTAACCGAGGATCGTCAGCAGACCGATCACCGTGCCGGGGGTGACCTCGAAGCCGACCAGGGCGTAGATGCCCACCGTGATGGTGATGTCGTGGATCAGTGCGACGAAGGCGGCGAGTGCCATGCGCCACTCGAAGGCGATCGCCAGGTAGATCACCACGAGGACCATGAAGATCCCGAGGCCCTGCCAGGCCTTGTTGGCGATCTGGTCACCCCAGCTGGGGCCGACCAGGTCGGCGTTGATCTTCTCCGCGGGGACGTCCAGGTTCTTGGAGAGGTCCTCCTTGATCTGGTCCGACTGCTGGGTGTCGGTGCCCGCGATCTGGATGCGGAGGCTGCCGTCGCCGAGCTTCTGGACGATCGCGTCGTGGCCGGAGGCGTCCTCCGCCCAGGTCTCGGTCTGGGAGACCGAGGCGCTCATGTTCTTCGGGGTGGTGAAGACCGCGCCGCCCTGGAACTCGATGCCCATGTGCAGGCCGCGCACCGCCAGGCCGACGATGGCCGTGATGGTGATGAGGATCGAGATGCCGTACCAGATCTTGCGATTCTTGACGAAGTCGTAGCCGACCTCGCCGTGGTGCAGTCGGGCGCCGAGTGTGCCGAGCTTCGACATCTCTCACGCCTCCTTCGGGTCGACAGGGCCGGCGGGACGGGACGGACGGCGCGTGCGGCGCAGCGGGGGCTTGGCGCCCAGGGCCTTGGGGTCGAGGCCGGACCACTTGTGACCGCTCGCGAAGAACGTGCGCCGGGCCATCAGCGTCAGCAGCGGCTTGGTGAACAGGAAGACCACCACCACGTCGAGCAGGGTCGTCAGACCGAGCGTGAACGCGAAGCCCTGTACCTTGCCCACGGTCACGATGAAGAGCACCGCGGCGGCGAGGAAGGACACGAAGTCGGAGACGAGGATGGTGCGCCGGGCGCGCGGCCAGGCCCGCTCGACGGCGGGACGCAGCGTGCGGCCCTCCCGGATCTCGTCGCGGACGCGTTCGAAGTACACGATGAACGAGTCCGCCGTGATGCCGATGGCGACGATGGCACCGCACACGGCCGGCAGGTTGAGCGCGAAGCCGATGGTCGGGCCGAGCAGCGACATGAGCACGTACGTGAGGCCGGCCGAGACCAGCAGCGAGCACACCGCGATGAACGACAGACCGCGGTAGTAGAACAGCAGGTAGAGGACGACCAGGGCGAGGCCGATCGCACCCGCGATCAGACCGGCCTTGAGCTGCTCACCGCCGAGCGCGGCGGTGACGGTGGTGACGCTGTCCTCCTTGAAGGTCAGCGGCAGGGCGCCGTAGGACAGCACGTTGGCGAGGCCCTGAGCCTCCTCCTGGTCGAAGTTGCCGGAGATCTCCGCGCTGCCGCCGGTGAGCGCCTGGCTGACGTAGGGGTCGGAGACGACCTCGTTGTCCAGGACGATCGCGAACTGGTTCTGCGGGGACTGGTTCTGCGCGAGCTTGCCGGTGATGTCGGCGAACTTTTTGGAACCCTTGTCCGTGAACTTCATGGTCACGGTCCAGCCCGCGGCCGTCTGCGTGTTGAAGACGGCCTCGGCCTTGTTGACGTCGGTGCCGTCGACCGCGGCGGGGCCGAGGATGTACTTCTGCCACTGGCCCTGCGCGTTCTGGCCGCAGGCCACCGTGGAGTCGGTGGGCTTGGCTCCTTCGCCCGCCTTGGCCCGGGCGCCCTTGTCGGTGCAGTCCAGGGCCGCGTACTGCTGCTGCACCTTGGCGGCGGCGTCGTCGCCGGAGGCGCTGGCGCTCGGGGACGGGGAGGCGCCGCCGGAGCTCTTCGCGGAGGGGCTGGGGTCGGCCTTCAGGGCGTCGCTGGCGGCCCTGCCCTGGGAGGTGGCACTGGCCGACGCGGAGTCGGACGGCGTGCCGCTGGCCTTGTCGCCGTCGGTGGCCTTGTCGCCGTCGGTGGCCTTCTCCGTGGCCTTGTCGGTGGCCTTGTCGGTGGCCTTGTCCGAGGCGCCGCCCGTCTCGCTCGGCGAGGGGCTGCCGGTCGCGTTGGCGCCGGACAGCTCGGTGGCGACGACCGGACGGAAGTACAGCTTCGCGGTGGTGCCGACCTGCTGCCGGGCTTCCTTCGAGTTCGTCCCCTTGGGGATGTTGACGATGATGTTCCGGTCGCCCTGGGTCTGGACCTCGGCTTCGGACACACCCAGACCGTTGACACGGCGGTTCATGATGTCGACCGCGGTGTCCATGTTGGTCTTGTTGATCGCGGACTCCTGGCCCGCCTCCGGCACGGCCCGGAGCGTGATGCTCGTGCCGCCGGCCAGGTCGATGCCGAGACGCGGAGTCGTGTGCCCGGAGGCGAACATCCCCCCCGTGAGCGCCACGATGGCGATCAGGATCAGGGCCAGCGAGCGCCCGGGCTTACTCTGAGCGCTCGCACTCTTTCCCTTTTTAGGTGCTACCACCTTTGTGTTCTCCCTCTCGGGCCGCTCGGCGCCCAGAAGGCGTCACCGGCGGCCATCACATGGTGTCCAAATCCGTGCGAGCCGAGCCGCGCGTCACTCGGGGCGCGCGGGAACCGAGTCCCGCGCACCCTGGGGCACGGCTTACTTCGCCTCGGAACCGCCGTCGGACTTCTTCGCCTGCTCGTCCGTCTTCGCCTCGGCGGGCGCGGCGTCGACGGTCGGCTCGTCGGCCGTGTCGTCGGCGGGCGCGTCGGCCTTCTTGCCGAGGTCGACGGACTTGTCGTCGGAGGCGGCGTCGGCGGGGGCGTCGGTCTCGGTGAGGGAGGAGGCGTCGTCGGGGACGACGTCCGAGTCGGACTTCAGGTCGTACTCGATGCCGTGGACGATGCGGTTGTACTCCTCGTCGGAGAGGACTGCGCCGATCGCGTTCTTGGCGAAGAGCAGCTCCACACCCGGGCCGGCGTCGAGGAGGACCGTGTCGTCGTTGACCTCCTTGACCGTGGCGTACATGCCCCCGATGGTGCGGACACCGGTTCCGGGCTGCATCTCGTTCCGCATGGAGGCGGCCTGCTGCTGCTTCTTCTTCGCCGACCGAGTCATCAGGAACATGGCCCCGATGAGCACGATGAACGGGAGGAGGGTCACGAGACTCACGGGTCGGTACTTCCTTCACACGACCGCGATGGGAAGCGGCCTGATGGTTGGGGGTGTGTACGCCGCCGACAAGGGCGGCATCGGCGGAGTCTAGGCGAGTCCGCGCGCATGGAACAACGCCCAGCATGGCACCGGGGTTCCTGCTCCGGCGAATGTGCCCCGCGTGAGCGGGTCGTCACGCCCCGAACAGGTCCTGTTGTCCGTTTCCTGACCCCTGCGAGCGCGGCGGGGTGAGCCCGAGGTGCGCCCATGCGGCCGGAGTGGCCACCCGCCCGCGCGGGGTACGGGCGAGCAGACCCTCCCGCACGAGGAAGGGTTCGGCGACCTCTTCCACTGTCTCACGCTCCTCCCCCACGGCGACGGCGAGCGTGGACAGGCCGACCGGTCCGCCGCCGAACAGCTTGAGGAGCGCCTCCAGCACGCCGCGGTCGAGCCGGTCGAGGCCCCGGGCGTCGACCTCGTAGACGGCGAGGGCGGCCGCGGCGATCTCCTGGGTGATCAGGCCGTCCGCCTTCACCTGGGCGTAGTCGCGCACCCGGCGCAGCAGGCGGTTGGCGATGCGGGGGGTGCCGCGGGAGCGGCCGGCGATCTCGGCGGCGCCGGTCGGGTCGATCCCGACGTCGAGCAGGCCGGCGGAGCGGTGGATCACGCGTTCCAGCTCGGCCGGTCCGTAGAACTCCATGTGGGCGGTGAAACCGAAGCGGTCGCGCAGCGGGGGCGGCAGCAGTCCCGCGCGCGTGGTGGCGCCGACCAGGGTGAAGGGGGGCAGCTCCAGGGGGATGGCGGTGGCGCCGGGACCCTTGCCGACGATGACGTCGACGCGGAAGTCCTCCATCGCCATGTAGAGCATCTCCTCGGCGGGCCGCGACATGCGGTGGATCTCGTCGAGGAAGAGGACCTCGCCCTCCTGGAGCGAGGAGAGGATCGCCGCGAGGTCGCCCGCGTGCTGGATGGCGGGGCCCGAGGTGATGCGGATGGGGGCTTCCATCTCGGCCGCGATGATCATCGAAAGGGTGGTCTTGCCGAGGCCCGGGGCGCCGGAGAGGAGCACGTGGTCGGCGGTCGCCCCGCGCGCGCGTGCGGCCCGCAGCACCAGGTCGAGCTGCTCGCGGACCTTCTCCTGGCCGATGAACTCGCCCAGGTCCTTGGGGCGCAGGGCCGCCTCCACGGCCTGGTCCTCGCCGTCGGCGACCGCGCCCACCAGCCGCTCGGCGGCGGCCTCCGCGTCGGTCGTGTCGTCCCAGTTCACTTGATTCTCCTTGCCGTGGCGCACCGGGTCGGTGGTGGCGGGCGTGGTCAGCGGGCGCGGTTCAGCGTCTGCAGGGCGGCCTTGAGCAACTGGCCCACCTGCGGGGTGCCGCCGGCGGCCTCGGCCTGGGGCGCCACGGCGGAGACGGCTTCGTCGGCCTCGCGGGTCGCGTATCCGAGGCCGATCAGGGCGGCGTGCAGCTGGTCGCGCCAGCCGGTGCTGACCGGGGCGCCGACGGCGGGGGCGCCGATGGGCTCGCCGAGCCGGTCCTTCAGCTCCAGGAGCAGCTTCTGCGCGCCCTTCTTGCCGATCCCGGGGACCGCGGTGAGCGCCTTCTCGTCGCCGGTGGAGACGGCTCTGCGCAGGGCGTCGGGCTGGTGCACGGCGAGCATGGCCTGGGCGAGGCGGGGGCCGACGCCGCTGGCGGTCTGGAGCAGCTCGAAGACCTGGCGCTCGTCGTCGTCGGCGAAGCCGTAGAGCGTGAGCGAGTCCTCGCGGACGACCAGGGAGGTGGCGAGCTTGGCGGGCTTGCCCAGCCGGAGGGTGGAGAGCGTGTTCGGCGTGCACTGGACGGCCATGCCGACGCCGCCGACCTCGACCACCGCGGCGTCGGGTGCGAGGGCGGCGACGGTGCCGCTGACGAAGGCGATCATGGCGTACGGCCTTTCGGGGCGTGCGGGGTCCGGGGGGCCCGGGTGGAGTGCAGGGCGACAGCCTGCTGGAGGCGGTTCTGCGCGGGGGCGCGCCAGATGTGGCAGATGGCGAGCGCGAGGGCGTCGGCGGCGTCGGCCGGCTTGGGCGGGGCGGCGAGCCGCAGCAGGCGGGTGACCATGGCGCCGACCTGCGCCTTGTCGGCTCGTCCGCTGCCGGTGACGGCGGCCTTGACCTCGCTGGGCGTGTGCAGGGCGACGGGGATGCCGCGGCGGGAGGCGCACAGGATCGCCACGGCGCTGGCCTGGGCGGTGCCCATGACGGTGCGGACGTTGTGCTGGCTGAAGACGCGCTCCACCGCGACGTACTGGGGCCGGTGTTCGTCGAGCCACTGCTCGATGCCCTGCTCGATGGCGACGAGACGGTGGCCGAGATCGGCGTCGGCCCGGGTGCGGACGACGCCGACACCGACCATGGTGAGCGGTCTGCCCGCGACGCCCTCCACGACGCCGACCCCGCAGCGGGTCAGCCCCGGGTCCACCCCCAGCACTCGCACCGGCCGGCCCCTCTCGTCGATCACCTGTTTGTGCAGGCTATCGGGTGCCACTGACAAGGCGACGGGCCGACGGGGTGTGTCCCCGTCGGCCCGTTGAGCAGGGGACGCGTTACGCGTCGACCTTCTCCATGATCTCGTCGCTGACGTCGAAGTTGGCGAAGACGTTCTGCACGTCGTCGCTGTCCTCCAGGGCGTCGATGAGCCGGAAGATCTTCCGCGCGCCCTCCTCGTCCAGCTCGATCTGCATGGTGGGGACGAAGTTGGCGTCGGCGGACTCGTAGTCGATGCCGGCCTCCTGGAGGGCGGTGCGGACCGCGACCAGGTCGGTGGCCTCGCTGAGCACCTCGAAGGACTCGCCGAGGTCGTTGACCTCCTCCGCCCCCGCGTCCAGGACGGCGCCGAGGACGTCGTCCTCGCTCAGCTCGCCCTTGGGCACGATCACGACGCCCTTGCGGTTGAAGAGGTACGACACCGAGCCCGGGTCGGCCATGGAGCCGCCGTTGCGGGTCATGGCGACGCGGACGTCGGAGGCGGCGCGGTTGCGGTTGTCGGTGAGGCACTCGATGAGCACCGCGACACCGTTCGGACCGTAGCCCTCGTACATGATCGTCTCGTAGTCGGCGCCGCCGGCCTCCAGGCCGCCGCCGCGCTTGACCGCGGAGTCGATGTTCTTGTTGGGGACCGACTGCTTCTTCGCCTTCTGGATGGCGTCGTACAGCGTCGGGTTGCCCTCGACGTCGACGCCGCCCATGCGCGCCGCGACCTCGATGTTCTTGATCAGCTTCGCGAAGAGCTTGCCGCGCTTGGCGTCGATCACGGCCTTCTTGTGCTTCGTCGTAGCCCATTTAGAGTGGCCGGACATCTGCCTGTCTCCTTCGCGTAACCCATCTCCTGCAACGAACGCAGGAATCCTACAAGGACTGAGCCGCCCGGTTGGCGCGCACCATGTCGGCGAAGAGCCGGTGCACCCGGTGGTCGCCGGTCAGCTCCGGGTGGAAGGACGTGGCCAGCGCGTTGCCCTGGCGGACGGCGACGATGTGGCCGTCGTGCTCGGCGAGCACCTCGGCGGCGGCGCCCACGGACTCGACCCAGGGGGCGCGGATGAAGACGCCCTCCACGGCGTCGCCCTCGACGCCCTTGACGTCGACGGCGGCCTCGAACGACTCGTTCTGACGCCCGAAGGCGTTGCGGCGCACGATCATGTCGATGCCGCCGACCGTCTCCTGCCCGGAGCGCGGGTCGAGGATCTTGTCGGCCAGCAGGATCATGCCCGCGCAGGTGCCGTAGACGGGCATGCCGTCCCGCACGCGTGCGCGCAGGGGCTCCATCACTCCGAAGAGGACGGCGAGCTTGGAGATGGTGGTGGACTCGCCGCCCGGCAGGACCAGGCCGTCCACCTCGGCGAGTTCTTCGGGGCGCCTCACCGGCCTGGCCACGGCGTCGGCCACGGCCAGGGCGACGAGGTGCTCCCTCACGTCGCCCTGGAGGGCCAGGACGCCGATGACGGGGGTGTCGCTCATGGGGTCGGTGCCTTACCAGCCGCGGTTGGCGTAGCGCTCGGTCTCGGGGAGGGTGTCGCAGTTGATGCCGACCATGGCCTCGCCGAGGTTGCGGGACGCGTCCGCGATGATCTTCGGGTCGTCGTAGAAGGTGGTGGCCTTCACGATGGCGGCGGCGCGCTTGGCGGGGTCGCCGGACTTGAAGATGCCGGAGCCGACGAAGACGCCCTCGGCGCCGAGCTGGCGCATGAGCGCGGCGTCGGCCGGGGTGGCCACACCGCCCGCGGAGAACAGGACGACGGGGAGCCTGCCCAGCTCGGAGACCTCCTTGACCAGCTCGTAGGGGGCGCGCAGTTCCTTGGCGGCGGCGTACAGCTCGTTGTTGTCGCAGCCGCGCAGCCGGGCGATCTCGTTCTTGATCTGGCGCAGGTGGCGGACGGCCTCGACGACGTTGCCGGTGCCCGCCTCGCCCTTGGAGCGGATCATGGCCGCGCCCTCGGCGATCCGGCGCAGGGCCTCGCCCAGGTTGGTGGCGCCGCAGACGAAGGGGGTGGTGAAGGCGAACTTGTCGCTGTGGTTGACCTCGTCGGCCGGGGTGAGGACCTCGGACTCGTCGATGTAGTCGACGCCGAGGGACTGAAGGACCTGGGCCTCGACGAAGTGGCCGATGCGGGACTTGGCCATCACGGGGATCGAGACGGCGCCGATGATGCCCTCGATCATGTCCGGGTCGGACATCCGGGCCACGCCGCCGTCCTTGCGGATGTCGGCCGGGACCCGCTCCAGGGCCATGACGGCCACGGCGCCCGCGTCCTCGGCGATCTTCGCCTGCTCCGGCGTGACGACGTCCATGATGACGCCGCCCTTGAGCTGCTCGGCCATGCCGCGCTTCACACGGGCGGTGCCGGTCTCGGGTGCCTGGTTTTCGGAGAGCGTGCTGGACACGGGTTACCTCGCTGAGGAGAAGGGGGTTTCTGCAGCAACGAGGAAACGTGAGGCGAGCAGGCCACAGCAAGGGCCAATGGGAAGGCGGTGGATCGTTTTCGTCCCCGGTGCCGGTGGTACGGGCTACGCCGCCCGCTCCACCAGGGCGGCCGGCGACTCGTCGTCCATCTCGAAGGCGAGCGGGAAGGGCGCGTGCCCGGCGAGGCGGAACCAGCGGACCTTGCGGTGTTCGCGCAGTCTGCGTGCGGCGCCCACCGCGTCGTTGTGGAAGCGCCGGGCCATCGGCACCCGCCGTACGGCCTCCGCCAGTTCGTGGGCCGCTTCCTCTCCCCCGGGCGCCTCGCGCACCACGTCCATCTGCTGCGCGTCGGCGAACACGGCGCGCAGCGCCTGGCTCAGCTCGCTCTCGGCGACCTCCCGCTGCTCCTCCTCGGCCTGCCGGGCGGCGTGCGCGGCCTCGTAGAGGACCATGGAGGCGGCCGGGTCGAGCACGCCGGAGGTGGCGAGTTCCTGGGCCACGGACGCCCTGCGCAGCAGCTGTGCGTCCAGGGCGGCACGGGCGGCGTCGATCCGGGCGTGCAGCCGGTCCAGACGGCCCGCCGTCCAGCTGAGGTACAGGCCGACGGCGACGAGGACGACCAGGATCCAGATGAGGGTTGCGGTCACGGGCCGCAACCCTATCGGTGGGCCGACCGCGACACGTCCGTCCGGTGGGCCGCGTACGCCGCCCCGGGGTCCGGGCACTGTGCGCGTTCCGTGGGCCGGTGGCCCCCCGCGCCGGTGACTCGGTGCGCGGCGGTGGCCCCGAGGTGCGAGCCGCCCGGCCGACCCGCGCGACGGTGGCCGGCGGTACCGCCCCGGCCGACCCGCGCGACGGTGACGGGCGGTACCGCCCCGGCCGACCCCGGCCCGCCGGTCGCCGAGCGCGCCCGCGGGCCCGGCGTCCCCGGTGGGTCAGTCCCTCGCCAGGCCGAAGCGGGCCCGCAGGCCCGTCGCGCGGTCGTCAGCCGCCACCGCCGCCGCTCCCGCGGTGACCGTCTCGTAGACGGACAGGATGTCCGCGCCGACGGTGGACCAGTCGAAGCGCCGTACGTGGGCGCTCCCCCGCTCCCGCAGCGCGGCACGCCGCTCCGGGTCGGCCAGCAGGCGTACGGCCGCCTCGGCGAGGGCGTCGGCGTCCTCGTTGGGGAAGAGTTCGCCTGCCGCGCCCTGGTCGAGGACCTGGGCGAAGGCGTCCAGGTCGGAGGCGAGGACGGGAGCGCCGGCCGACATGGCCTCGACGAGGATGATGCCGAAGCTCTCGCCGCCGGTGTTGGGCGCCACGTACAGGTCGACACTGCGCAGGAAGCGGGCCTTGTCCTCGTCGCTGATCATGCCGAGGAACTCCACGCGGGAGCGCAGCTCCTTCGGCAGGCTCTCGACGGCCTCCTCCTCGTCCCCGCGACCGGCGACGAGCAACCGGGTCTGCGGGCGGGCGGCGAGGATCCCGGGCAGGGCCCGCATGAGCACCGGCAGGCCCTTGCGGGGCTCGTCGATGCGCCCTATGAAGCCGATCGTGTCGCCCTGCCACCGGGGCTCGGGCTCCGCCTCGGCGAAGAAGTCGACGTCGACGCCGTTGGGGATGACGACCGCGTCGCCGCCCAGGTGCTCGACGAGCGTGCGCCGGGCGTACTCGCTCACGGCGATCCGGGCGCTGATCTTCTCCAGGGCCGCCTGGAGGATCGCGTACGCGGCGATCATCGCGCGCGAGCGCGGGTTGGAGGTGTGGAAGGTGGCCACGATCGGCCCCTGCGCCGCCCAGCAGGTCAGCAGGCCCAGCGAGGGCGAGGTCGGCTCGTGGATGTGGATGACGTCGAAGGCGCCCTCGTGCAGCCAGCGCCGGACCCGGGCCGCCGACAGGAAGCCGAAGTTCAGCCGGGCCACCGAGCCGTTGTACGGCACCGGCACCGCGCGGCCCGCGGAGACGACGTACGGCGGCAGCGGGGTCTCGTCGTCGGCCGGGGCGAGGACGGACACCTCGTGACCGAGCCGGATGAAGTACTCGGCGAGGTCCCGGATGTGGAACTGGACGCCGCCCGGCACGTCCCAGGAGTACGGGCAGACGATGCCGATCCTCACTGGGCCCCCCGCTCGCGGGCCCCGGGCGCCTTGGCCGGGTCGAGGTCCTTGAGCCACAAGCGCTGGAGCATGTGCCAGTCCTCCGGGTGGTCGGCGATCCCCGTGGCGAAGGCGTCGGCCAGCGCCTGAGTCATGACGGCCGTCTTCTCGGCCCGGGTGCCCGACCCGGGTACCTCGACCGCCGGGTGCACCCGGCCCCGCATCACGGGCGAGTCGTCGTACCAGAGCGTCACCGGCAGCAGCAGCGCGCCCGTCTGCTGGGCGAGCAGGGCGGGGCCGGCGGGCATCCGGGCCGTCTCGCCGAAGAAGTCGACCTCCACGCCGGAGGCGGACAGGTCGCGGTCGGCGACCAGGCAGACCAGGCCGCCGTCGCGCAGCCGCCGGGCCAGCGTGCCGAAGGCGGTGCCGCCGCTGTGCGGCAGGACCTCCATGCCGAGACCCTCGCGGTAGGCGACGAAACGGTCGTACAGCGTCTCCGGTTTGAGGCGCTCGGCGACGGTGGTGAACGGGATGCCGAGCTTCGTGGTGACCCAGGCGCCCGCGAGGTCCCAGTTGGCCAGGTGCGGCAGCGCGAGTATCACGCCCTTGCCGGCGGCCATGCCGTCGGTGAGGTGGTGCAGATCCTCGGGGGCGAAGCCGTTCTTGATCCGCTCGGTGCTCCACGCCGGGAGCCGGAACGACTCCATCCAGTAGCGCAGGTACGAGCGCATGCCCGCGCGCGAGAGGGCGGAGAGCCGCTGGGCACTCGCGCCGGGCACCACGCGCGCGTAGTTGCTCTCCAGGCGGCGCACCCCCGCCCCGCGCTGCTTCCAGGCGATGTCGGCGACGGTGCGGCCGAGGCGCACGGCAGCGGGTTCGGGGAGCTTCTTCACGGTGGCCCAGCCGGCGCCGTACAGACCGTCGGTCAGGCGGTCCCGAGCGCTCACTTCGCCGCCTCGGTGCCCTGGCTCTCCTGCGCGGCGGCGTCCGCCTCGGCGGCCTCCCGGCGGACCGTGACGACCCGCTGGACCAGCGTGACGAGGCTGCCGACGGCGACGATCCACAGGGCGATCGGCAGCAGGTACTGGATGCCGGGCACGCCGAACTTGTGCAGTCCGGCGAATCCGGCGGCGACCAGCGAGATGACCAGGCGCTCGGCGCGCTCGACCAGTCCGTTGACGGCCACCGGGAGGCCGATCGCCTCGCCGCGCGCCTTGGTGTAGGACACCACCTGGCCGCTGGCCAGGCAGAAGATCGACACCGCGCACAGGATGTTGTCGTCGCCGATCCCCGCGTACCAGAGGGCGAGGCCGCCGAAGATCGCGCCGTCGGCGACCCGGTCGAGGGTGGAGTCCAGGAACGCGCCCCAACGGCTGGAGCGGCCCAGCTGGCGGGCCATGTTGCCGTCGACCAGGTCGGAGAAGACGAAGAGCGTGATCACCACCGTGCCCCAGAAGAACTCACCCATGGGGTAGAAGACCAGCGCGCCCGCGACCACACCGGCGGTGCCGATCAGCGTGACCGTGTCGGGGCTGACGCCCCTGCGGATGAGAAACGCGGCGAACGGTGTGAGGACACGCGTGAAGAATGCACGCGCGTACTTGTTCAGCATGGCCTTCCCGACGGTCGGTGTGGCGCCGCGGCCCTTGCTGGCCACCGGCTGGCCCATCGTAGTCACGCGCACGCGTGGGCGGTGGCCGGGCACCCTGAGCCCTTCGTGAGCGGCGGGTGGGCGGCGGGATCGGGTCCTTCGTATGGACGCGGCGTGACGGGAGTGGAAAGCTCGAAGGACCGCGGGCGTCGCCGGAGCCGCCAGTGCACGCGGTCCCGCGTGTCCGCGCCCACAGCGACCTCACCGTGTACGGGAGGCAAGTACATGGGCGACAAGGCACACACCCATCCCGGAGCCGCCGGAAGGGCAACGGCGGCCGACCACCCCACGTCCGTACGGAATGTGGTGCTGGTCGGCCACTCCGGATCGGGCAAGACGACCCTGGTGGAAGCTCTCGCGCTGACGGCGGGAGCGGTGAACCGGGCGGGCCGCGTGGAGGACGGCGGCTGCGTCTCGGACTACGACGACATGGAGCACCGCCAGCAGCGCTCCGTACAGCTCTCCCTGGTGCCGGTCGAATGGGACGGCATCAAGATCAACCTCTTGGACACTCCGGGATACGCCGACTTCGTCGGTGAGCTGAGGGCCGGTCTGCGCGCCGCGGACGCGGCCCTCTTCGTCGTCTCGGCCTCCGACGGGGTGGACGGTCCGACCCGGATGCTCTGGGAGGAGTGCGCCGCCGTCGGCATGCCCCGCGCCATCGTGGTCACGCACCTGGAGGCCGCCCGCGCGGACTTCGAGGAGATGACGCGGATCTGCGCGGAGGCCTTCGGCGGCGAGGACCCCGACGCCGTACTGCCGCTGTACCTCCCGCTGCACGGCCCGCCCGCCCCCGACGGGCACGCGCCCGTGACCGGGCTCGTGGGACTGCTGTCGCGGAAGCTGTTCGACTACGCGTCCGGCGAGCGGGTGGCGTCGGAGCCGGGCGAGGCGGACCTGCCGCAGCTCGACGAGGCCCGCTCGATGCTGATCGAGGGGATCATCTCGGAGAGCGAGGACGAGACCCTCATGGAGCGCTACCTCGGCGGCGAGCAGGTCGACGTCAAGACGCTCGTCGAGGACCTGGAACGGGCCGTGGTACGCGGGGTGTTCTTCCCCGTCCTGGCCGCCGCCCCGGCCGCCGAGGGCGCCCGGCAGGGACTGGGCACGGTCGAACTGCTCGAACTGATCACGCGCGGCTTCCCCACGCCCCTGGAACGCGCGGCACCCCGGGTCACCACGCCCGAGGGCGACGGGCGCGAACTGCGGATGTGCGATCCCGAGGAGTCACTGGTCGCGGAGGTGGTCAAGACGTCCTCCGACCCGTACGTCGGCCGGATCTCGATGGTCCGGGTCTTCTCCGGCACGCTGCGCGCCGACCAGACGGTGCACGTGTCCGGGCACGGTCTGACCGACCGCGGGCACGAGGACCACGACGTCGACGAGCGGATCGGCGCCCTGTCGACGCCGTTCGGCAAGCAGCAGCGGCCGGTCACACACGTGATCGCGGGCGACCTCGCCTGTGTGGCCAAGCTGACCCGCGCGGAGACCGGGGACACGCTCTCGGCCAAGGAGGACCCGCTGCTGATGGCCCCCTGGGACATGCCGGACCCGCTGCTGCCGCTCGCCATCGAGGCGCACAGCAAACCCGACGAGGACAAGCTCTCCCAAGGGCTGGCCCGGCTGGTCGCCGAGGACCCGACGATGCGCCTGGAGCACAACCAGGACACCCACCAGGTGGTCCTGTGGTGCCTGGGCGAGGCGCACGCCGACGTGGCGCTGGAACGGCTGCGCGGCCGCTACGGCGTCCAGGTCGACGTCGTGCCCCACCGGGTCCCTCTGCGCGAGACGTTCGGCGGCCCGGCGGCCGGGCGCGGGCGGCACGTGAAGCAGTCGGGCGGGCACGGCCAGTACGCCATCTGCGAGATCGAGGTGGAACCGCTGCCGGGCGGTTCGGGCATCGAGTTCGTGGACAAGGTCGTCGGCGGCGCGGTGCCCCGGCAGTTCATTCCCTCCGTCGAGAAGGGTGTGCGCGCCCAGGCCGCCAAGGGCGTCGCCGCGGGCCACCCGCTGATCGACGTGCGGGTCACGCTGCGGGACGGCAAGGCGCACTCGGTGGACTCCTCCGACGCCGCGTTCCAGACCGCGGGCGCGCTGGCGCTCAGGGAGGCCGCGGCCGAGGCGAGGATCCACCTGCTGGAGCCGGTGGCCGAGGTGAGCGTGCTGGTCGGCGACGACTACGTGGGCGCGGTGATGAGCGACCTGTCCGGACGGCGCGGCAGGGTGCTGGGCACCGAGCAGACCAGCGGCGGCCGGACCCTGATCAGGGCCGAGGTGCCCGAGATCGAGATCGGCCGCTACGCCGTCGACCTGCGCTCCCTGTCGCACGGCACGGCGCGCTTCGACCGGCGCTACGCCCGGCACGAACCGATGCCGGCCCAGGTCGCGGACCGGATGCGCGAGGAGGTGCGGGCGGCCTCCTAGCGCGGCCCGGTCCCCGGTACGGGGTCCGCCGTACCGGGGCCGGGTTCTCCGCGCCGGGGTCCGCGGCCCCGGCGCGCGACGGCGCGGCCCGGCGCTCGATCCGCGCGCGGGGGCGTATTCGGGCGTCCCGTGACGCACGACGTTGTCGACGGATACGCTGATGACCAGATCAACAGGTGTGCGGGGCAGGGAAGTCGGGAAGGCCGCAGGAGCGACAGTGGTGGCGATCGGGGGCGGGAATGACCGTTGACGGCGGTTACGCGGACTTCTTCGGACCGCAGGTGCCGCGCACGGACGACGGCGGCCAGACGGCCACCTTCGCGCTGGCCTCGGCCGCCTACCGGGACAGCGAGGCCGACGAGATACTCAAGGCCAACAGCGAGTGGCACAAGTCGTCCGTGAGCAAGCCCCGGATCAAGCTGTTCCGGCCCAATCTCGGCGAGGCGTACTCCCGGGCGATCATCGACCGGATGCTGGGCCCCAAGCGGGCCCCGCTCATCCAGTCCTTCGGCACCCAGCCCCAGGTCGTGGTGGAGCACAGTCTCGCGGCGCACCGCATCCGCAGGGACCGGGACAACTGGCTCAGCGCCGTCATGGTGCTGTGCGGGCTGCTGTTCCTGCCCGGACTGCTGATCT
Source organism: Streptomyces violaceorubidus (assembly GCF_000717995.1). GTDB lineage: Bacteria > Actinomycetota > Actinomycetes > Streptomycetales > Streptomycetaceae > Streptomyces > Streptomyces violaceorubidus. The sequence goes on along the minus strand of NZ_JODM01000013.1, from coordinate 10,094 downwards.
GGCTCCTGGTCTTCCAGATCCGCACCTCCGTCGGCCGGCGCGAGGACAAGCGGGCCGGCGCGCTCGCCACCGCGCTTCTGCTCGCGATGGCGGTCCTCGCCGTGCTCTTCCTGCTCAAGATGCCCTTCAGCGGCTTCTGGGCCTTGTACGCGCGCGCCTGCGTCGTCGCCCCGGTGATCGGCTGGTTCTGGGCCAAGCGGATCTGCGAGCGCACGGCACGGGACCTCCGGGAGCGCTGGAGCGGCCTGCTGTCCGGCGCGGGCGTGGGCGCCAAGGTGCCCGAGGCGGTGCCGAGCAGCCCCGGCGAGACGGCGGCCGAGGAGCTGCGGCAGTCCCTGGCCCGGCTCAGCGCCGAGCAGCAGTCCAACTCGGTCTTCTACGCCGGTCCCAAGGGGATCCTCGGCATGGGCACCCGCTGGGGCAACTGGCAGCTCGCGGAGGAGCTGGTCCCCGCCGACCCGGACCGGGAGATCAACCCGTTCCGCAGCTGGGACGTCATCAAGGCCATCCACGACCGGCTGCGGATGCTGGAGCGCGGCCCGCTGCACACCGGCGGCTTCACCAAGCCGACGGTGCGGCACTGGATCGTGACCCCGATCGGGGAGAACGCCGACTCGGTGTCCCGGCCCGAGGGCACGGACGTCGAGGCGTACCAGGTCAAGCAGCACGCGATACAGGAGATCTGCGACAAGCAGCAGTTCGGCGCGGGCGACCGGCACTACCTGGGCGTGCAGTGGACGCTGTGGGACGGCCAGTTGGTCATCTCCATGCTGATCACGGTGACGGTGCTGCACGAGACGCTGCGCATCGAGGTCACCGGGCACGCCCTGGGGCCGGTGCACTCCCTGTTCACCAGCAAGCCCGCGGCCAAGGAGAAGACGGTCCAGAAGTCCGTCAAGTTCTGGGAGACCCGCACGGTCAAGCTCCCGCTGGTCGACACCGACGAGGTGGTGCGGCTGGCCGCGCGGGCCCCGCTGACCTGGTACCCCCCGCTGCTGTACTGGCTGGGCGGCAAGCTCACGCTGCCCGAGCCCTTCGGCGTGCGGCATGCCTGGGCGGACCGGCCGTGGCGGCACCGCTTCATGGCCGACGACGCGCTGCGCGCGGCCACCCCGGTCCTGCGGGCGGTGCACTCGGCGGCGATCAAGGTGCTGAAGGAGAACGGCGTGGACACGGAGAAGTTCGGCGCCCGCGCGGGCGGCCTGAGCGGGGCGGTGCAGGAGGCGGTGCCGAAGAAGGCGGACGTCTACGACGCGTAGGCCTCCGGCGGTGGGGCGGGGCGTCGGGGTGGGCGTCCCGGGGGGCCGCGCCCCCGGACCCCCGCTTCGGCCTGGACGGCCTCGTCCTCAAACGCCGGACGGGCTGGAGGGCCAGGCCTCCGCCAGCATCTTGCGGGTGTCGCCCAGGAGCTGGGGCAGCACCTTCGTGTGGCCGATCGCCGGCATGAAGTTCGTGTCGCCGCCCCAGCGCGGCACCACGTGCTGGTGCAGGTGAGCGGCGATGCCCGCACCCGCCACCGCGCCCTGGTTCATCCCCAGGTTGAACCCCTGGGCCCCGGAGGCCGTGCGCAGCGCCGTCATCGCCTGCTTGGTCAGCTCGGCCAGCTCCGCGGTCTCCACGTCCGTCAGCTCGGTGTAGTCGGCGACGTGACGGTAGGGCACGGTCATCAGGTGGCCGCCGTTGTACGGGTACAGATTGAGCACCGCGTACACGTGCTCGCCCCGCCGGACGATCAGGCCGTCCTCGTCGGACTTGGCCGGGATCGAGCAGAAGGGGCAGCCGTCGTCGGCGCCCGGGCCGCTCGGCTTGTTCTCGCCCTGGATGTACGCCATCCGGTGGGGCGTCCACAGACGCTGGAACGCGTCCGGCGTCCCCACCCCCAGCTGCTGCTCCGGCTCACTCGTCATGCGTGCAGCATATGGCGTACGCGCCGGGAAGCCGAAAGGGCCCCCGGGAGCTTCTCCCGGGGGCCGAACCCCGCGGACGCGGGCACCTGCTCACACCTGGATACGGCGCTCCACCACATCCACGAGCTTCGCCAGCGCCCGGTCACGCGGAATGCCGTTCTCCTGCGAACCGTCGCGGTAGCGGAACGACACCGTGCCCCCGTGCATGTCCTCGTCACCGACGATGATCATGAAGGGGACCTTCTGCTTCTGCTGCGTGCGGATCTTCTTCTGCATCCGGTCCGAGGAGGAGTCCACGTCGACACGCAGCCCCTTGCGCCGTGCCTCGGCCGCGAACTCCTCCAGGTACTGCACGTGGGCGTCCCCGACCGGGATGCCCACCGCCTGGACCGGAGCGAGCCACGGCGGCATCGCTCCCGCGTAGTGCTCCAGGAGCACCGCGAAGAAGCGCTCGATGGAGCCGAACAGCGCGCGGTGGATCATGACCGGGCGGGTCTTGGTGCCGTCCGCGGCGGTGTACTCCAGACCGAAGCGCTCCGGCAGGTTGAAGTCGAGCTGGATGGTCGACATCTGCCAGGTGCGGCCGATGGCGTCCTTGGCCTGGACGGAGATCTTCGGGCCGTAGAACGCGGCACCGCCCGGGTCCGCCACCAGCTCCAGGTTCTGCTTCTCGGCGACCCGTCGCAGCGTCTCGGTGGCTTCCTCCCAGGCCTCGTCGGACCCGACGAACTTCTCCGGGTCCTTGGTGGACAGCTCCAGGTAGAAGTCGTTCAGGCCGTAGTCGCGCAGCAGGTTCAGGACGAAGGTGAGGGTCTTGTCCAGCTCCTCCGACATCTGCTCGCGGGTGCAGTAGATGTGCGCGTCGTCCTGGGTGAAGCCGCGGGCCCGGGTCAGGCCGTGCACGACGCCCGACTTCTCGTACCGGTACACGGTGCCGAACTCGAACAACCGCAGGGGCAGTTCACGGTAGGACCGGCCGCGCGCGTCGAAGATCAGGTTGTGCATCGGGCAGTTCATGGGCTTGAGGTAGTAGTCCACGCCCTCGTCGAGCTGCATGGGCGGGTACATGCCGTCGGCGTACCAGTCCAGGTGGCCCGAGGTCTCGAAGAGCTTCCCCTTGGTCGCGTGCGGGGTGTAGACGAACTCGTAGCCCTCTTCCTCGTGGCGGCGCCGCGAGTAGTCCTCCATGACCCGGCGGATGATGCCGCCCTTGGGGTGGAAGACGGCGAGTCCAGAACCGATCTGCTCCGGGATGGAGAAGAGGTCCAGCTCGCTGCCGAGCTTGCGGTGGTCGCGCTTCTCGGCCTCGGCGAGGAAGTCCAGGTGCGCCTTCAGCTCGTCCTTGGTGGGCCAGGCGGTGCCGTAGATGCGCTGGAGCATCGGGTTCTTCTCGCTGCCGCGCCAGTAGGCGGCGGCGTTGCGCATCAGCTTGAAGGCCGGGATGTTCCGGGTGGTGGGCAGGTGGGGACCCCGGCAGAGGTCCTTCCAGCACAGCTCGCCGGTCTTCGGGTCGAGGTTGTCGTAGATCGTCAGCTCGCCGGAGCCGACCTCGACGTCCGCACCGTCGTCGCTGGACGCGGAGCCCTTGAGACCGATCAGTTCCAGCTTGTACGGCTCGTCGGCGAGCTCCTCGCGAGCGGCCTCGTCGGTGACCACGCGGCGAGAGAACCGCTGCCCGCGCTTCTGGATCTCCTGCATCTTCTTCTCGATGGCCTTGAGGTCATCGGGGTGGAAGGGCTTCTCGACGTCGAAGTCGTAGTAGAAGCCGTCCTTGACGGGCGGGCCGATGCCCAGCTTGGCCTCGGGGAACAGCTCCTGCACGGCCTGGGCCATGACGTGCGCGGTGGAGTGGCGCAGGATGTTCAGGCCGTCCTCGGAGGAGATCTCGACGCCCTCGACGGTCTCGCCGTCCTTGACCTCGTGGGCGAGGTCCCTGAGCTCACCGGCCACGCGCGCCGCGATGATCGAGCGCTGGCCGGCGAAGAGCTCGGCGGCCGTAGTGCCCGTCGTCACCACGCGTTCTTCCCGCTCCGAATCGCGTTGGATGATCACACGGACGTCTGACACCGGTCTCTCCTGACTGAAGGTGGGGCCGCGGCGCCATACCGGAGCGCACGCATGAGGGCGATCGTACCGACCCGGGCCCGCCCACCGCGAAATCAATACCGGCCCTCGCCTCCGTCCCCGCAGGTCTCCTCAAGGAAGGCGGCGACCTCCACGTGTTCCTGGACCGCCTTGAGCAGCCGGTCCCGCTCCGCGTCGTCGACCTGTACGGGGGTGATCTCCGAGGCGCCGGTGAGCCTGCGGAACCCGCCCCGGCTCTCCAGCCGCCCGAGCACCCTGACCGGCAGCCCGACGAGGTGGGCGTGCCCGGCGATCCGGTAGCCCTCCTCGTCCAGCGCGATCCGCACGTACGGCACCTCGGCGCCGGCCAGCACCCGCAGCCGTACGGTGCCCGTGCCGCGCGGTCCGGGCCGGCGCATGCGGACGACGGTGCCGGTGATCCGTACCGGCACCGAAGGCTCCGCGCGCAGATAGCGGGCGGCGGCCTCGCGCAGGGCGGGCAGGTCGCCGGGCGAGAACTCGACGGGTTCGGTGAGGGCGCCGCAGCCCTCGGGGACGCCCGCGGCCGGTGCCCAGCCGACGGCGATCCGGGCGCCCTGGGTGCCCCGGACCAGGGCGACGAGGGACTCGGTCAGCTCATGGCTGACGCCCGCCGCGACGGCCGAGTCGAAGGCCTCCGTGCCCCCGGTGGCCCGCCGGTAGTCGACGGCCTCACGGGCGGCGTGGAGGGCCTGGTGCAGGCGTACGGCGAGGGGGCGGCCGGTGCCGACCGGCAGGAACGCCGTGAGGGTGCGGCCGGCCGGGACCGGGCCCACCACCACGTTCTCCAGCGCCGCCGAGGCGGCGCGCCGGTGGCGGGCGCCGTAGTAGCCCGCCCGCGCGCGGGTGGCGAGCGCTCCGGCGAGCAGCATCCGGCGGGCGGCGGAGCGCAGGTGCTCCTGTGCCGTCCAGGACGCGGTGTCGCCGGGTCCCGTCGGTATGTCGCGCTCCCAGCGGATCTCGTCGCTGGGGACGGCGAGGGAGAGCAGGATCTCGCGGGCGTCGGGCGTGCCGCTGCGGGACAGGGCGTGCAGCGCCTCGCCGAGCAGGTCGTCGCTGTCGGGGAAGGCGCGGCTGACGGGCACCAGGAGGCTGGTGACACCCGCGGCCGGTCCGGGCGGGGTCCAGCGGCCGTAGCGGCCGGGGGCGCCGCCGCGCCGCCGCCAGCCGTGCCGGTGCAGCAGCGCCGTCAGCACGGCCGGGTCGACGGCGGCGGGCTCGGGCCGGCCGCCGTCGCGGGGGAGCTCGTCGAGGGCGTCGGCGGGGTGCGGTCGTACGGAGCGCAGGGGCTCGACGGACCGCGGGGGTTCGCCGGTCGGGCGGTGCGTCATGGTTTCCCTCCCGTCCCGACCCGCGTCATGATCTCGCACAGCGCACGGTCGTCGAAGATCCGCGCGGTCGGTATCCGCACGGTGGTGCGCCGCCGGCCCGTGACGGGGTGCCCGGCGAGATTCGTCCAGTAGCAGCAGTGTCTGAGGTCGAGCCGGTCGTGGCCGGCGCGCAGCCACTGGTCCCGGGACCGGGGGACGATCATCACGACCAGGATCTTGTGCACCGACACCGGGGTGCGGGCGAGCTTCGCCAGGTGGTCGTTGTCGAGGGTGAAGGAGAAGGAGCGGCCGGGGGGTCCGGGGGCGAGCTGGTAGGTGGCCTTGAGCTGCACCTTGATGGTGACCTCGTCGTCGACGGTGTGCCCGGGAGCGCTGTGGCTGACGTGCCAGTCGATGCCGTTGTCCGGGAAGGGCTGGGAGAGCGAGCAGCCGGCCGCGGCGGCGACCGCGTGGAGGTAGCCGACCTGCAAGGTCTCCATGCAGGCGGTGGTGGCGAGAGAGCCGCGTGAGGGCGCGGTGCGCTCGGGCAGCAGCCCGCCCCGTTCGGGCTGCGCAATGGCCATGACCAACAGCCTTCCAGAACTGGTGAATCCCCGTGGCGGGTCTGTGAACTGCAAAGACCCGTACTCCTGTTGTGTCCTTCCGGCGTACGTCGCAAACAGCCCGGGTATCACCGAACCGGGACAAGGGACGGCGCGTCAGCTGCCGTGCTCGGACGAGGAGTTGAGTGCCGTATGACGAGCTGGTTCGAGGGGCCGCTGGCCGCCTTCGACACGGAGACGACGGGTGTGGACATCGAGACCGACCGGATCGTGTCGGCCGCCCTCGTCGTCCAGGACGCACCGGGACTGCGCCCGCGGGTGACCCGGTGGCTGGTGAACCCGGGGGTGCCGGTGCCCGAGGCGGCGACGGCGGTGCACGGGCTGACCCAGGACCATGTGCAGCGCCACGGCCGGTGGCCGGCGCCGGTGATGTACGAGATAGCCGAGGCGCTGACCGAGCAGGCCCGCGCCGGGCGTCCGCTGGTGGTGATGAACGCGCCGTTCGACCTCACGCTGCTGGACCGGGAGTTGCGCCGGCACCGCGCCTCGTCGCTGGGCCGCTGGCTGGAGCGGACGCCGCTGCACGTGCTGGATCCGCGGGTGCTGGACAAGCACCTGGACCGCTACCGCAAGGGGCGCCGCACTCTCACCGACCTGTGCGCGCACTACGGCGTGGAGCTGGAGGGCGCGCACGACGCGGCGGCCGACGCCCAGGCGGCGTTGGAGGTCGTGCGGGCGGTGGGGCGCCGCTTCCAGGCACGGCTGGAGCGCCTCTCCCCCGCCGAGCTGCACACCCTCCAGGCCGTGTGGCACGCGGGTCAGGCACGCGGGCTGCAGGCGTGGTTCGCGCTCAACGGCACGGAGGAGCCGGTGGACCCCGCCTGGCCCCTGCGCCCGGACCTGCCGGCGGCGGCGTGATGACACGGGGAACGCCGGAACACGAGGAAGCCGGTCCGTCGCGTGACGGACCGGCTCTTCCCGGGTGGGCGATACTGGGTTCGAACCAGTGACCTCTTCGGTGTGAACGAAGCGCTCTCCCACTGAGCTAATCGCCCGGGAACGCAGTGAACAATACAGGGCCCCCGGCGCTTCCATCAAACCGCTTGCCGACCGCCTGCCAGGTGCGCGGCCAGGCCCTGCCGTCCCGCCCTCATCATGAGGCGGTGGTTGACCCGGAACAGGGGGCGCCCGGGCACGGCGAGGCGGCGCAGCAGCGGCTTGCGCACGACGACCTCCTGGTCGTAGCGGACGAGGGCGGCAGAGCCGCGCGGGGCGACCGTCCAGCGCGCCCAGCCCTCCATGTCGCCGCTCATCGCCACCTCCAGCACCCCCGCGGCCGGCTCCCGGCGTCCCTCCCGCACGGTCGCGGTCAGCTCGTACGGGAGCAGGGAGCGGAACCGGAGGAGGCCGCTGGTGTCGTCGAGCCGGGTCACCTCGCGGACCTGCGGCCACCAGCGGGGGTAGTCCTCGACGCGTTCCAGGGCGCGGTAGACGTCCGCCGCGGGCGCGGGCAGCGGCCACAGGCTGCGAAAGCGGTAATGGTTCCAGTCCACCCGTGCAGTGTGCCCGCGCCCGCGCCGGTCAGGGCCGGTTACGGCATCCTGTCCCCCAGGAGTGCGAGGTTCTCTATGGCGGCGAGGCCGTAGAGGGCGGTGTCGTTGGTGGACACCCAGCTCGCCTCGCTGCCCGGGACCAGGGCGAGGGGTCCGCCCAGTTCCCGGGTGGCCCAGGGCGCCGACTCCTTGTAGCCGTCGGAGTCGAGGAACTTCTGCCACGCCCGGGTGGCGAGCTTGTCGTCTTCGGTGCGTACGGCCGCGTAGGCGTCGAGGCGGGAGTGTCCTTGGAAGAGGAGGAGACTGCCGAAGTTCGATCCGTAGCGTTCCGCCTGTTCCGTCTTGCTCGCGTTGAAGTAGCGGCAGTAGTCGTAGTACGCCTCCTCGAACTCGGGCATGTCGACGAGGTCGACGAGTTCGGCGCACAGTTCGTTCAGGCCGAAGACGGCGGACAGGTGGGAGACCTCGACCTTGGGCGTGTCGGCGACGGCGAAGCGCCCGGTGTCCAGGTCGTACAGGCCGCTGCCCTGGACGAAGCCGTTGGGCTGGGCGGCGATGGTCTCCATGGTGGACAGGACGCGGTCCCTGGCCTTCTCCCACTTCGGGCCCCTGCGTTCCCACTCGGTGAGCCACGCCGAGACCAGGCCGCACCAGTCGGTGCCGGAGCCGATGGACAGGGCGTTGCGGTCGGGGGTGTAGGGGTCGGTGCGGATCTTGCGGAGCGGGTCGAGGGCGAGGAAGGTCTCGTCGGAGTCCACGTTGGCGTGCATGAGGTCGCCGACGCGTTCGTCGGCGGTGAGGAAGTAGTAGAAGCGCCGGTAGGTGGTGTTGGCGATGCGCTGCTGCTTGGCGCTGTCGGCGTAGTGCTGGACGCCGTGCCGGGTGCCGAGGCCGGCCCACTGGCCGAGGTGGTAGACGTCGACCTCGCCGGTGTGCCGGGTCATGGCCTCGGCGAAGCGGAAGATGTCGGCGCGGCCGGAGCGCAGGTAGGCGTACCAGAGCCAGAGGTCCGGGGAGAGTTCGGAGTTGTCCCAGGCGTAGCCGCCGATGTCGTAGCGCCAGGTGTGCCGGGCGGCGTCGTAGGTGTGCATGATGTCGCCGTAGTCCCAGAAGCCGTACCAGCGGCGCTGCTCCACCTGGTCCTTGTAGTAGGCGAGGAGGAAGTCGAGGTGGTCCTCGATCCTGGCCTTGGCGGGGGTGGACCGGTCGGGCTCGGAGTAGAGGCCGGGACCGAAGACCCCGGCCCTGATGAGCTGCGGGGGCGGGGCGGCGAGCTGCGGCAGGACGCGCACCGCCCCGACCTGTTCGGCGAGTTGCTCGGCGCTCGGGGTGGCGGCGTTGGCCCAGAAGAGGAGTTCCGAGGTGCGGGCGATGCCGTAGGGGGTGCCGAACTCCGGCTCGTAGTCCTCGTAGGTGATGTTGAGGCTTCGAGCTGCTCGGGGAAGGTGTCCTGGCCCATGCCGTCGTGGTAGAAGCGCAGGTCCATCGGCTGGGCCTCGGGGGACCAGAGCCAGAGGGTGACCTCGGCCTCTTCGCTCTGGGCGTCGCGGATGTCGAGCTGGGCGGGGTACTTCTCCCAGAAGTCGCGCAGGCCGAAGGAGAGGCCGCCGCTCGCGCCGCCGACGTAGCCGAAGCCGGAGGCGCGCCGGCCGCCGCCCGCGCCGATCCAGCCGTGGCCCTTCTTGGTGCGCTTGCGCAGGGTGAAGCCGTCGGCGGAGAGCTGGGCGAGGGTGTAGTCGCCCCATTCGGGAATGTACGCCAGGCGGGTGGTGACCCGCTGGTCCCAGGTGGCGGGGTCGGGCAGCTTCTCCCCGGCGAACTGCGCCGCCTGTACGTCCGCCCCGGGGTCGCGGCGCAGTCCGGTGATGCCCTTGACGGCCTCGCGGAGCAGGCCGGTGCCCTCGCCGCCGATGCGGATGTGGCGGTCGTAGGACGCGTCGCGCATCGGGACGGTGAAGCGGACGCCGAGGCCCCGGATGAAGTCGCCGTTCGCCCTGCCGGGCTCCTGGTGCCCGTCGAAGGTGAGGGTGTGCACCATGCGGAAGGAGTCGGCGCCCGCGTAGAAGTAGAGGCGGATGGAGAAGGGGAGCCAGCGGCGGTGGCCCTTGCGGTGCTTGCCGTCGATGTGGACGACGGCGCGGACCGGGCCCTCCTGCTCGACCTTCACCTCCTCGATCGCGCCGTCGAAGCGTTCGCACGTCACCGTGCCCCGGTCGCCGTCCTCGATCTCGGGCTGGCGGAGCAGGACGAGGCGGCCGTTCTTGGCGATCTCGGTGGAGCCCCGGGTGACCGACTTGACCAGCGCCGATCCGGACGTGCCGATGCTCGCGGTGATGACGCCGGTCGCTATGTCGATGGTGGCGCCGTGCCGGGTGACGGTGACCTTCCTCGGGGCGCCGAACTGCCAGACGGTGAGCGCCACCAGGCTGTAGATGATCAGTTCCGGGTCACCGGTCCAGCCGCCGGCGTCGATCCCGAAGAACTGCTGCGTACGGTCGACGACCGCGTCGTCCGAGAAGATCGCCTTCCACACGATGGCCACGGACACGCTCGCGCCGATCAGTGAGCTTCTTCGAGGTCGCCACCGATCGGGTGATGGGCCGACAAGCGCAACGAGCGAGGCCCCCGAGCTGTTGATCGAGGTGTCTGACGTCTCAA